>NZ_LXSQ01000015.1 GCF_001648475.1 Eikenella halliae | reverse complement strand
GCTACGACAAGTTGGACGTGAGCGGTTTTATCCATCACCGCATCAACCATTCCAAGGAATTTGCAGACCGCCAGAACCATATCAACGGCATTGAGAATTTTTGGAATCAGGCAAAACGCGTCTTGCGCAAATACAACGGAATCGACCGCAAATCTTTCCCACTGTTCTTGAAAGAATGTGAGTTTCGATTTAACTTCGGCACACCGTCTCAACAGCTTAAAATCCTGCGGGATTGGTGTGGAATTTAGGGCTAATCTACGTCAGCCCCCTTTCAATTCACCGCCTGACATATTTCGTGCCCTATCCAGCATTCGGGTAAACTCGGCTTGACGAATATTTTGGTGCAGCTCGAAGGATAAATCGACAGATTTCGGAAAATCCGTGCGCATAAAGATATCGCGACTGTCGTAGGCAATACGGCTGCTGATTCCTTTCTTCTGATACCGGTTCTGCCATTTCTTAAATATCGCCAAACCTGCTTCATCACACCATTTCACACGCCAACCGCTTTTTCCCTGACTTCATCTGCGAGCTGCAAGATGGACGGATTTTAGTACTAGAATACAAAGGCGAGGCCTATAAGACCAATGACGATAGCAAAGAGAAATGCTTGATTAGCAAGCATTGAGCACAGATGAGCGAAGGACGGTGTTTGTTCGCCATGATTGTGGAGCGAGACGAACAGCGTCGGAATATGCGCCAGCAAATCTTGGGTGCGATCCAGTCTTAGAAACTCTGCCACAGTACTAAGTCAGCAATAGCAGGGATGTTATTCTAGGCTGTCTGAACACATCAGACAGCCTAGAATTTTATCTGCAACACATTCAGCAATACCGCCAAGTTCTGCTGGTATGCCTCGCCTGTGTGCCCGTAAAAATGGTAGGCAAAAGCCAGCTTGTCCAGCACATCGGCAATCTCCTCCGCGCCGTAACTCTGCTGGAAAATATGGAAATATTGTGAAGCTGAAATTAACCAGCCTTATGCAGCATTATCTCTTGCGAAACAACAAATCTGCTGCAATACCGCTGCCCATAAACACTGCCGTAGCTGCGCCCATTAGGGTAAAGGAGGGTAACCAGGTATCGGAAAATTCATATAGCCCGCCCACTACTAGCGGTGCAAAAGAGGCGATGATATAGCCGGAGCACTGCACCACGGAGGAAATGCGGCGATTTTCGTTTAATGTATCAGCTAGAGCCAGGATAGCCGTGAAAACCGCGACATATGCACCACCGCAGCCGATGCCGCCCATCACGTCCCACAGCAGCCATAAATCGGGAGCGAGGTAGAATCCGGTGGGCACGAGAAACCAGGTGGTACCGGAAATGGCAAACAGTGAGGCAGAGCTGAGCTTTAACCGTTTAGCCAGAATGGGGATGGCGTAATTCCCGCCTAACACTTTGTATGGTGTTGACCAAATCAGCGAGGCCACCATGCTGGTGTTGCCGGTTTCAAGGTCGATGCCGGCTTTGTCGCCACTACCGTTACGCAACTTGCCCCATTCGTAGTCTACGTCGTAGCCAAAATACAGACCGGGAGGCGGCAGCGCGCCTGTGTGCGAGCCGGTGGTCGCGCCGGGCTGCATGGGGCTGACACCTTCTTGGGCGTGTGCTGTGCCGAAAGGCAGTAAGAGCACAGCCAATAGGGAAAGCTTGAACTGCGTATTCATGTTCTGCTCCTCAGATTTTATTTTCAGGTAGCCTGCTTGAGGCTACCTGAAACTTTGGTATTAGCGTTTTTTCAAGCCCAGAATGGCGCGGGCTTCATCTGGCGTGGCCACTGCTTTATCGGCTTCGTTGATGATGCGGATGGCACGTTCGGTGAGAGAGAGATTGGTGGCGAGCACACCTTTGGAGTAGTACACATTGTCTTCCAAACCAACACGCACATGGCCGCCCATGGCTAAGGTGGTCAGCAGAACCGGCAAATGGTCGCGGCCGATGCCGAATGCGCCCCAAGTGGCGTCTTTAGGCAGCAGGCTGCGCAGGTAAACCAAGTCTTCCACCCGTGCGGAAGCCGCGCCCAGCACGCCCAGCACCAGTTGGAAGTGCAGTGGTGAAGCGAGGAAACCTTTGGTTTGGAAGTATTTCACACAGGCGTGGATCATGCCGCTGTCGAAAATCTCGATTTCGGTTTTGATCTCCAACTCCTGCATGGTTTGGCCGAGTTTGGACAAAAATTCGGGACTGTTTTCAAACACCCCGCCGGGAAGCCAGTTGAACGAGCCGGCATCAAACGAGGCGATTTCAGGCTGTACATAGGCCAGGTGTTCCATGCGCTGTTCGTAGGTGGCGCGGTGGTCGCCGGCAGTGGTTACGTTGATAACGATGTCGCAGGTGTCGCGGATGCGGTCGATGGTTTCTTTGAATTTATGCTTGTCCATCGTGCCCAAGCCTTGGTCGTCACGCATATGTAGGTGCACCACAGATGCGCCTGCCTTCCAGCATTTGTATGCATCTTCGGCAATTTCTTTTGGTGTAATCGGCACATTCGGATTCAATTCTTTGGGCGTTACTGCGCCAGTAGTGGCTACGGTGAGAATAACTTTATCGCTCATGGTCGGTACCTCTTCAGCTAGAATTAAAGGAGATTGCAGATGACTCCGCAACGATGCTGTGAGGCATTAAACACCAGTGCCCAAAGAAACTGAAATGCTATTTATGCGCCTGATTATGTATTTTTTAGATAAGTGCCAACCCATTGGCGACATTAAGAGAGAAAGGTTTGTAGGCTACCTGAAAAAGTGAAACCGATGATCGGGCAAAGCTTGTTTGGCCTGTGGTAATCAAATTTGCCTTAGAGCAAGTCGATGCTGCATCGGTCGCATAAGCAAGATGACAGTACTTATTGCGCATTCAATTCTCTATAGCCAAAACACGTTGTTTCCTACGGTCTGAGCCTTCTCTGTATTGTTTGTATAGTAAATTAAAAACAAAATAGTACAATATTCAACTTTGAAGGTCTAACCATGGCATACTCTGCGGACTTAAGGAACAAAGCTTTAAACTATTACGAACAATGCAAAAACATCAGCCAAACCGCA
>NZ_LXSQ01000014.1 GCF_001648475.1 Eikenella halliae | reverse complement strand
ACTGGTTTGCCGGACACACGCATACGGCGATGGATGCCAATATTCAAGGCTGCCGCGTGGTCATCAACCCCTTGGGCTATCCCAACGAAATTGGGCGCAACGGTTATCGGGACGGGTGCTTGATTGAGGTGTAGTAGCTGCAATTTCAGGCAGTCTGCATAGTCCGCAATGCCCACGGTTATTTAAAAATCACGCCATATCGACATTCAAGGAGTACCCCATGCCCAACACCCCCGACACCCCCATCCCATCCGCACATTCCCACGACGGCACCCTCTCCCCCTGCAAGCTCACCGACTGGACCTTCACGCGCTACCACACGCCCGGCAAATCCGAGTATGCCGTGGTGTACGGCACAGTCGCCCAAGATGGTTCGGGACGCTTTGCCGCAGGCGGCCGAATCCGCACCTCGCCCGTTACCCTATGGGCGGCACCTCTGGCCCATACGCACAACTCGGTGTATTGCCTTCCGGCCGGTGCAGGCTGCTTTTGCGACCTGCCCGCAACTTTGCAGCCTGCCATAGACAGTTTGGGTATTGACCCTGCAGAAGCGGCCGTTATCCTGCAAAACACCTTCATGCAGCCTGCACATGCCTTGCCTGAAACCTCCTGTTTCGGCGTTCCGGTGATGCGGCCGGTAGGGCAGAGAGATTTTCCGGTCATCATGGAACATCACATCGCTGCATTACCGTTCTACCCGTTTTGGCGGGACAGCAGCATCGGTTCTGCCCAAAGTCTGATAGACGGGCAAGCCACCATTTTCTTGCACGATTGGAACGCATTCTGCCGCCGGTTTGTTCGTACCGGTAAACACCGCGGCCAAACCGGCCATACCAGTAAACAAGCTGCAGACGGCCAATATAGCTATTTCGGACTGCCGATTGTGCATACGCCAGAACAAGACAATGCTGCCGTATTGGAAGCCGACATCGCCAAACTTCCGTTTTACATCTATTGGCGCACTGCCTGCGCTTCCGATGTACACCCGTTGGCAGACGGCACGCACGTTGTGCACCTTGCCGACTGGGAAGCCTTCTGCCAACGGTTGGTATTGACCGGCAGATAGGTGGGCAAAAAAGTGCAGGCTGCTTTTTATCGCCCCAACCCTGTTTCAGACGGCCTCTAAAGCAGCCTGCACCTTATTTTTCATTGTCAGATGACCAGAAACCGAGTATTCCATGCCTCAAACCTATTTCACCGCCGACTGGCACTTCTCCCATCCCAACATCGCCCGATACTGCCCGCAATTCCGCCTGCAAGGCGTGAAAGCAAATGTGTTGTTCTTTGATAACCGCCCCGCACAGGAAAAAGCCGTTACCCAAGAAGTCTGGGTGTATGACTACCGCACCAACGTGCATCACACACTGAAGAAAAAAACCGATGCAGTTGGCAGATTTACAGGATTTTATTACCTGCTATTGCCCCGAAGACCGTTCAAAGCGGGCAGAAACCTATCATGCCGAAAACAATCCCGACGGACGCTGGCGTAAATTTAGTATCGATGAAATCAATCAGCGAGAAAAAACCAGCTTGGATATTTTCTGGCTGAAAGACCATTCTTTAACCGACCTGGACAATCTGCCCGCCCCTGATATTTTGGCCGATGAAATCATTGAAAATATCGAAGCGGCTTTGATGAGTTTTCGAAGCGTTGCAGCGCAGTTGGCGGATTAGTTAGACCATCAATGAATAGACTAAGGCAACTGCCGCATCTCATTACAACTTCAATGATTGTGTGAATTAGCTTGCTAAGTAGAGGTATAAAAGGTCGTCTGAAAACCTGATTTTTCAGTTTTCAGACGACCTTTTTGCTGCGTGTAGCAAATTAGGCATAACTTAGCTTGCACATACCCGTTTAAAAATAAGGTCATCCCATCCTTTTGAGCCGCATGGTTGCAAACCGTTTGACAAAATTACCTTAAAGCTATAATATTTATTATATATGATTTTTATTATATATTTTTATTTTTAGATGAATCACTCTCAGACAAGGAGCAATTAAATGAAACGGAACTTAGGTACTTTGGATCGCGCTCTCCGCATTGTCATTGGAGTAGCCTTAATTGCCGCCGCTGCGACCGGTCAAATCGGCTGGTGGGGTTGGTTGGGCATCATCCCGCTGGCTACCGCTTTGATAGGAAGCTGCGCGTTGTACAGCTTATTGGGCATCAATACCTGCCACATCAACAAAAAATAAAGAAAGCAAAACATGAGTAAAGAAGGACAACTTCCACGGATTACTCCTGAGGAAGCGGCAGCGAAAATTCGTGAGGGTGCGTTGGTAGTGGACATTCGCAGCCAAGCAGAATATCGGGGCGGGCATATCGGCGGCGCATTGTCCCTGCCACCGGAGCGACATCGTGAAAAACTGCCCGACAACGCTGCGCCCTGTCTGATTTTTTATTGCTCGGGCGGCAAGCGCACGGCGCAGGCGGAAGCAGCATTGGCGGAACTTGGTCGGGGACGCGAGTGCTACATTCTTGAAGGCGGTTTGCAGGCATGGAAAGCCGCAGGTCTCCCCATAATCGCCGAACACGCCGCGCCGGACATCATGCGGTAGGTGCAAACCATCGCGGGCGGGTTGGTTCTGTTCGGCGTGTTGGCAGGTTCGCTGGTATCGCCTTGGTTTTATCTGATAGATGCGCTAGTCGGCGCAGGCCTGTTGACAGCCGGTTTAACCAGATTCTGCGGCATGGCACGACTACTGGCCAAAATGCCATGGAACCGCTAAACAGAGGTCGTCTGAAAGTTGCCGCTGCGGCAGTTATGACTGATAATGCGACCTTCACATTTGCCGAAAAGGGCAAACCATGACCACTGCCGATAATCAACCGCCCTACGAAGAAGCCGCTGCCTTTCTTAAACTTCTGGCAAACCCCCATCGCCTCGCCGTACTATGTAAGCTGCACGAAAGACCGCACAATGTAACCGAACTGGCTGAATCATCCGGTCTGCCTCAAGCGGCGATGTCCAGCCAATTAGCCCTGTTGCGCGAGGCCGGATTGGTGTCTTTTGAAGTGAACCATCGAGAGCGGCAATATTACATTGCCGATTCACGAGTCAACGAGATGATACAGCTGCTGTATTCCTTTTTCTGTGCAGGAAAAGATTGAAATGTGGTTGTACTGCCTTGGACAGACTATCCGGAAAAATTAGCCTAAAAGGTCGTCTGAAAATTTTTCAGACGACCTTTTTGTTGTGTTTAGTAATCTACCCTTTGCACTATTGCCTAATGAACCTGAGACCTTTGCAAAATTCCCCAAAATCCCCTAAATTCCCACCAAGACATTTATGGGATTTCTCATGAGCACCTTCTTCCAGCAAACCGCCCAAGCCATGATCGCCAAACACATCGACCGCTTCCCACTATTGAAGTTGGATCAGGTGATTGATTGGCAGCCGATCGAACAGTACCTGAATCGTCAAAGAACCCGTTACGTCCGAGACCACCGAGGCCGTCCCGCCTATCCCCTGTTGTCCATGTTTAAAGCCGTCCTGCTCGGCCAATGGCACAGCCTCTCCGATCCCGAACTCGAACACAGCCTCATCACCCGCATCGATTTCAACCTGTTTTGCCGTTTCGACGAGTTGAGCATCCCCGATTACAGCACCTTATGCCGCTACCGCAACTGGCTGGCGCAAGACGACACCCTGTCCGAATTGCTGGAACTGATTAACCGACAACTGGCCGAAAAAAACCTAAAATTAGAGAAAGCATCCGCCGCCGTCATTGACGCCACCATTATTCAAACCGCCGGCAGCAAACAGCGTCAGGCCATAGAAGTCGATGAAGAAGGACAAGTCAGCGGCCAAACCACACCGAGCAAAGATAAAGATGCCCGTTGGACAAAGAAAAACGGTCTCTACAAACTCGGTTACAAACAACATACCCGTACCGATGAGGAAGGCTATATCGAGAAACTGCACATTACCCCCGCCAATACCCATGAGTGCAACCACCTGTTGCCTTTGCTGGAAGGGATAGCCGAAGATACGACCGTCTATGCCGACAAAGGCTATGACAGTAAGGAAAACCGGCAACATCTGGAAGAGCATCGGTTACCGGACGGCATTATGCGCAAAGCCCACCGCAACCGTCCGCTGACGGAAGCGCAAACCAAACGTAACCGCTATTTGTCGAAGACCCGTTATGTGGTCGAACAAAGTTTCGGGACGCCGCACCGTAAATTCCGCTACGCCCGGGCAGCCTATTTCGGGCTGATTAAAGTGAGTGCGCAAAGCCATCTGAAGGCGATGTGTTTAAACCTGTTGAAAGCGGCCAACAGGCTAAGTGTGCCTGTTGCCGCCTAAAAGGCGGCTCGGATGCCTGATTATCAGGTATCCAAGGGGGATTAAGGGGGTATTTGGGTAGAATCAGAAGTGATTGGGGGAGAAAACAGCCGAAAACCTGTGTTTGGGTTTCGGTTGTTGGAGGAAAAGAAATTTTGCAAAGGTCTCTGCCTTTTGCGTTGAAGTTTTCCAACCCCCGCCCGATACGTTTTTCGTTATAATCATCCCGATTCCTGTTTATATATATTTCAAAATGTTCAAACGCTTCCCTTTATTTTTCCTCTGTGCCGCGCTGTTTTCGGGCTGCACCACTCATCCCAAGCACACCCCCGCCGCCGTGGAAACCGCCGAAACGCTCGGTCTGCCCGCCAGCTCGCAGCCGCCGATTGCGCCGCAATGGTGGCGTGCGCTCAACGATGCCAAGCTCGACGGCCTGATTGACACCGCCCTCGCGCGTTCGCCCGATTTGGCGGCGGCACAGGCGCGCTTGCGGCAGGCGCAGGCGGGGGCGGATTTGGCGGATTCGCAGCGCGGCGTGAAGATTGGATTGGGGCTGAGCGGCGCACTGCTGCACCGCGACGGCGTAAACGAGCGCGAGAAGCCCGAACTCATCAGCGATTTGGAAAAGCGGCTGCTGGGCGACCACGGCACCAATATCACTTATGAATCGCTGCAACTGCAAGGGCAATGGTCGCCCGATGTGTTCGGCAAATACAAGCACCAGCTGGAAGCTGCGCTGGGGCAGCAACGCGCCGTGGAATACGAAATCGCGCAGACGCGGCTACTGCTGGCGCAGGGCGTGGCGACGTATTACCGCCAATGGCAGTTGCTGCTGGAAACGCGGCAGCGCGTGGCGCAGCGGGCGCAGTTGAATCGCGAACGCGAGCAGGTGGTGCGCGAGCTGATTCGCGCAGGACAACTTGCACCGAGCAAACTCTATGCCGTGCAACAGGGCAACAGCCGTTTTCAGGCTGCCTTGTCAGATTTGGACGGCAATATTGCCCAAGTGCGCCACGCGCTTGCCGCGCTGACAGGACAACCGGCGCAGGCGTTGGACACTTTCACGCCCAATCCCGCCACCACCACCCCCGCACCGCCCGTGTCGCAGCTCACCGCCGATTTGCTCGGCAAACGCCCCGATTTGGCGGCGCAGCGCGAGGCACTGACCGCCCGCCGCCATTTAGTTGCCAGCGCGAAAACCGAGTTTTATCCGAACATTACCATCAAGGCGCTGGCCGGCTTGTCCAATGTGGAAATCGGCAACCTGCCGCATTCGTCGTCGTTTCTCGCCGGACTGCTGCCGAGCGTGAGCCTGCCGATTTTTACTTCCGGCACGTTGCGGGCGAACCTGTCGCGCAAGGAAGCCGAGTTTGACGAGCAGGTGGCGCGTTACAACAAAAACGTTTACACCGCCCTGCGCGAGGCGGCCGACGCGCTGACGCAATACGAAACCGCTGCCGCAGCCGTGCGCGACCAAACCGAGATGACCGCGCTGGCCCGCAAAAACGCCGCCGCCGCGCAAAGCCGCTACCGCGCGGGGCTGGACAACAAGCTTGACTGGCTCGCCGCGCAGGACGAAACCCTGCAAAACGAAGCGCAACTGGCGCAGGCACAGGCGAAGCTGTTTACCGCGTGGCTGGCGTTAAATACCGCCTTTGGCGGAGGTTTTGCGGCGGACAAATAAGGCAGCCTGAAAACGAGCAACGCGAGTTTCTGCGAAGCTAAAATCCTAAATGTCTTCTGAAACAAAATTTTGCTGTCATTCCCGCGCAGGCGGGAATCTTGGTTGAGCCGCATCAAAAGGCAGCAAAAACCACTGCCGCCGAAACCCGAACAAGATTCCCGCCTGCGCGGGAATGACGAAAGTTTGAGGCAGCCTGAAACGCAAAGGCTACCTGAAAACCAGCAAGCTAGTCGGGCATCCCTACCCGACCCACCCATAAGGACTCCCCATGCCCCTGCAATCCGGCGGCTACACCTTCAAGCCGCATGAAATGCCCTTTATGCCGGGTTCGCCCGCCTCGCCCGAGCATCCGAAAAAGCGGCGGCTCGCGTATCTTGCCATCGGTTTATTACTCGCGCTGTCGTCGGGCTTCCAAAACGGGCTGCTCACCGCCTCGCTGCCGCAGCTGCGCGGCGATTTGTCGCTCGATTTGCAGCAGGGCGGCTGGATTCAGGCGGCGTATTTCATGGCTTACGCCTGCATGAGCGTCCTCTTTTTCAAAGTCCGCAAGGCGTATGGCCTGCAACGCTTCGTCCGCATCACCCTGTTCGCCCAGCTTGCCGCCAGCCTACTGCAACTGGTTTATCACCATTACGAAGTGGAACTCATCGCGTGTGTTGCCGCCGCCATCGCCGCCAGCGGCCTGCTGGTGCTGTCGATTTACTACATGATGCAGGGCTTTACCGGCACGAAAAAGCTGGTCGGGCTGGTGTTCGGGCTGGGTCTGATGCAGGTCGGCACGCCGCTGGCGCAGAGCCTCGTGCCGCTGCTGTATGGCGACGGCGACCTCAACGGCGTGTTCGCCTTTCAGGCTACTCTCGCGCTCGCCTGCACCGCCTGCCTGTTCGCCCTGCCGCTGCCGCCCGGCATCACCGTGCGCAAATCGTTCACGCTGACCGACGCGCTCAGCTTTACCCTGTTTGCTTCGGGCATTGCGCTGTTGTGCGCCTTTCTCGTGCAGGGGCGCACGGTGTGGTGGACGACGCAGTGGCTCGGCTGGCTGCTCGCGGGCGGAGTGGGGCTGACGGGGCTGGCGTTGTACATCGAATCGACGCGGCACAAGCCGATGCTGGACTGGCACTGGATGACCGTGCCGCAAATCCTCATCTTCGCCGTGATGGGCACGATGGCGCGGCTCTTGACCTCGGAGCAGACCGTCGGCGCGGCGGGGCTGATGGGCGCGGTGGGCGTGGGCAGCGCGCAGATGAGCACGTTTTACCTGATTGTTGCGGGCGGAATGCTGGCGGGTGTGGTCGGCAGCCTGATTTTGCTGGATATCAACGACATCCGCCGCCCCGTGATGGTTGCGCTCGCCTGTTTCGCCCTCGGTGCGTGGCTGGAAATCGGCGTGGGCATGCAGACCCGCCCCGCGCAACTTTATTTCAGCCAGTTTATCGTTGCCTTTGCCTCGCTGCTGTTTATGGGGCCGATGATGCTTGAAGGCGCACTGCGCGCGCTGGCGAAAAGCCCCGACCACATGATGAGCTTCTCCGCCGTGTTCGGCCTGTCGCAAACCCTCGGCGGGCTGGCGGGTGCGGCGGCATTCAGCGCGTTTTTAACTTACCGCACCCGCGACCACCTCGCCGCCATCGCGCAAAACCTGACCCTCTCCAACCCCGCGCTCGCCGCCGACATCCAGCGCAACGCCGCCGCCCTCTCCGCCACCCTCTCCGACCCGGTGCTGCTGCAAGGCCGCGCCGTCTCGCAAATCACCGCGCAGGCGGGCAAAGAAGCGTCGGTGGCGGCATACAGCGACCTGTTCGCGCTGCTGGCGGCGATGGCGGCGGTATCGACCCTCGTCGCCGTCGCCCTGTGGCTGTACCGCCGTTATTACAAGATTGATATTCTGGCGGCGGAGAAGGCGAAAGTGTTTGCGGTGTTGGGGAAATAGGGTTTCAGACGGCATTAAAGGCAGCCTGAAAACCACCGCACCAACCCATTAACCGAATCAACCCCCAAATCAACGGAAAGCAAAAAATGTCCCAACCCGACACCCCCGAACAACCCGACACCGAATCCCAAAAAACCGCCGTGCCGCAGCCCGAGATGCAGCCTGAAACGTCGTCTGAAACCCCGTCCGAGCCGCAAGAGCCCGCCCAATGGCAGCCTGAAAAACACCGTTTCGGCAGCATCGGCATACTCGCCGCCAGCGCAATCGGCGTGGTGCTTGCCCTGTATGCCTTCCGCCTGCCGCCCTTCGGCATGGGCGAGGTTTACACCAACAACGCCTATGTGCGCGGCAGCGTAACCGCCGTCAGCCCGCGCGTGGGCGGCTATGTGCAGAAAGTGCTGGTGCACGATTTTGACAACGTAAAAGCAGGGCAGCCGCTGGTGGAAATCGACCCCGCGCCCTACCGCGCCAAAGTCGCCCAAGCCGAAGCTGGGCTGGCGGGGCCGCAGGCGGCGTTGAACAAAACCGCGCAGGACAAAGCCTCCGCCCTCGCCGTCTCCAAAGCCAACCAAGCCGCGATTGACAACGCCCGCGCCCAGCTTGACCGCGCCCGCCGCGAATGGCAGCGCATACAGGCGGTGAGTGCCGATGCCGTGTCGCAAAGCAGCCGCGATGCCGCGCAAACCGCCGTTAAACAAGCCGAAGCGGGCCTGAAACAGGCGCAGGAGCAATACGCCGTGGCGCAGCAGAACATCATCAACACGGGCGTAGGGCGCGAGGGCGCACAGGCGGGCATCGCCAACGCGCAAGCCCTGCTGGACTTGGCAAAACAGGATTTGGGGCATACTGTGATTTACGCGCCCGCCAGCGGCAAACTCGGCGAAGTCAACGTCAAACAAGGGCAGCTTGTGAGCGCGGGCACGCAGCTGATGTCCGTCGTGCCGCCCGAACGCTGGATCATCGCCAACATCAAAGAAACCGATATGGCCAACGTGAAAATCGGGCAGAGTGCCAGCGTGAGTATCGACGCACTCGGCGGCAAGGCGTTCAGCGGCAAAGTCGCCGAAATCTCGCCCGCCACCGCTTCCGAATTCAGCCTGATTAAAGCCGACAGCGGCACGGGCAACTTCGTCAAAATCGTCCAACGCATCGCCGTAAAAATCGTATTTGACGCAGGGCAACAGGATTTGGAACGCCTCGCGCCGGGGATGTCGGCGGAAGTGAACATTGCTACGAAGTAAGGTAAAAGGCCGTCTGAAAAGTTTTCAGACGGCCTTTCAGACTGCTTTTTTTATTGAAGTAAAGCAAATCGGGCATTATCCGTGCATCAATTGCCCAACCCACTCAACAAAAAGCAGCCTGAAACCCCATTCCCCCATTTTCAGGCTGCCTTGCAAGATTCTATAATTACGCCTTTATGCCAAACCAATTTATCTGCGAAAGGAGTTTCATTATGTCCCACACCCAATTTGATGTTGCCGTTATCGGCGCAGGCCCGTCAGGCTCGGTTGCCTCCGCCCTGCTTAACAAACAGGGCTTCAAAGTATGCGCGCTGGAAAAACAGCATTTTCCGCGCTTTGTGATTGGCGAGAGCCTGCTGCCGCACTGCATGGAAATGCTGGAAGAAGCCGGTTTTGCCGATGCCGTGCGCGCCGAGAAAGGCTTTCAGTTTAAAAACGGCGCAGCGTTCGCATGGCGCATTTCACGCGCATCACCGACAACATCGCCGCCGAAGCCGATTTTGACCGCAACAAAATCCTGATTACCACCCACCCGCAGCACCGCGACGTATGGTTTTGGACAATCCCTTTCGGCGACAACACCTGCTCGCTCGGCGTGGTCGGCACACCCGACAAACTGGCGGGCGATTTCGAAGCCGTGTTGAAACAAAGAGTTTTATTTTTTCATTCTTTCCTTATATAGAAACAACCCTTCTAAACGGCAAGCCCGATACCTCAACCCGCCGCCTGTTTCCGAGTGGACAGGCGGCGGGTTTGGTTTGGGTTTTTCAGGTAGCCTATGGTTGGGGCTGTGCGAAGTGATTGGGCTGCATTGCAGGCCCACTTAACTTTCGCTGCAGTGTTGGCCTGCTATCGATGAACGTTTGTGCCTCAAGTATTTCCTGTGCCTATTTGCAGCAAAGGCTACCTGAAAAACTTTCAGGTAGCCTTTGGCGTAGAGGAGTTGCCGGTTAGTTGTTGTTTTCGGCAAACAGGTCTCGGTCGAATAAATCCGGTTCGGCTTGCCGTTGTCGGCAGTCGATGCGGATATCTTCTTTCACTGTGCAGCAGCAGGTGAGGATTTCGTTGGGCAGGAGCATGGCCAGCGGGCTTTCCCGGTATGCAACGTTGCCGGATAGAAGTTTGACGCGGCAGGAGCCGCAATAGCCGCTGCGGCATTGGTATTCGATTTCGTGGCCGGTGCGCTCCAAGGCTTCGAGCAGGGTTTCGCCTTCCTGCAGGGTGAAGCGGGTGCTGTGGGTGGTGATCTGGGGCATGGCGTGTGGTGTTTGGTTTGGTGCAGTGAAAATTTCAGGTAGCCTCTTTTATGCGCGGGCAGGCATAAAGGCTACCTGAAATGATTTGGCCGATCCAAGGCCGGATTTCTTTTCGGGTTAAAGCTGACTGACGGTCTGCTTCAGGATGTAGAGGTTGGCCAGTTCGCCTTCCACTTGTTTGCCATCGGCATCCAGCGCCCAAATCTGGCCGTTGCCGATTTGGTAGAGCCGCTCGCCGCCGGCTTTGTCGAGCTGGAATACTTCTTGTGGCTTGCGCCAAGTGAAGCGGCCATCGGTTTTTTCAGTAAACGGCTGGCGCTGCTTATAGGTTTCGGTGAGTCGGTAACTGCCGTCTTCTTGCAATATCAAGGTGGTTTCGATGCCTTCGCAAGAGGCGCAGGGCAGCACACCGTAGTAGCGGCCGATCCATTGGGCGTCGGGTTGTGCAGCGGTGGAAGCAGCTGATGCGGTAGGCTGGGAGGCAGCAACTGTGGGGGCGGCAGCCGGGGTAGAGGCTGGCGCGGTATGCTCTTGCGGGGCGCAGGCGGCTAGCAGCAATAGGGCGGGGAGGTAGGCTAGAGGTTTCATGGGCTGTCCTTTTGTTGTGATAAGCAGTGAAGCCAGCACGAGGATGCCGTATGCTTACAGCGTGTTGGTAAAGGGTTTATACGGCGATTGGTGAATAACTTGCCATTGGCGGTTTCGTTTGGTGAGAGAGATTGTATAGGTTGCTTTTGGAGGGGTATCGTAGGAGGCTAAACCATTGAATAGCCTGATTTCGCAGTGAAAAATACCTTGTTTGATCATGCCGCCACCTTTTCTCACACAAGCATGGCCTGTGGTTAGGTGTTCTTTAGGACCTAAGTTGCGGTTGGCCTGATTGGCCAATTTGAGCACAGTTTCTTTAGATGGGCCACCAAAGGTAACATCCCCGGTGCTTAGGTATTGATATGAGCCGTATGCCACACCGATCACGATAACCCAGTTGATAAGTTTTCCTACAATCATGATATTTCCTTTACATAAAATTATTCCGGCTGCAACACCGAATAATCGTTGGTTTCTAAAATTTGCGGTGCAGCATCGGTCTGTTGGTTAGCCTCTGCGGCGGCCAGTTGTTTCTTCTCGGCCAAATACTGCCCGATTTGCCGCACCAATTCCTGCGTGCCCTGTTGGGCGAGTGCGCTGATTTCAAATAGGCGCGGGGTTTGCCAATCGAAGCTGGGTTCGCCGGGGGCGGGGTAGTTCCAGCCGACGGCTTCGAGGAATTCGGCTTTGCGTTCGGCAGCCTCTTCCGGCGTGAGCATATCCAATTTGTTCAGCACCAGCCAGCGCGGTTTGCCGAACAGTTCGTCGTCGTATTTTTTCAGCTCGTTGATGATGGACAGCGCTTCGGCGGCGGGGCTGACGGCTTCGTCGAACGGGGCCAAGTCTACCACGTGCAGCAAGAGGCCGGTACGCGAAAGGTGTTTCAAAAAGCGGTGCCCCAGCCCGGCGCCTTCGGCCGCGCCTTCAATCAGGCCGGGGATGTCGGCCATCACAAAGCTTTGGCTTTCGTCCACGCGCACCACGCCCAGGTTGGGGTGCAGCGTGGTGAAGGGATAGTCGGCCACTTTGGGGCGGGCGGCGGACACGGCGCGGATTAGGGTGGATTTACCGGCATTGGGCATGCCCAACAGGCCGACGTCGGCCAACACTTTCAATTCCAACAGCAATCGGCGCGCTTCGCCGGGTTCGCCGGGCGTGGCCTGTTTGGGTGCGCGGTTTACCGAGGACTTGAAATGGATGTTGCCCAAGCCGCCTTTGCCGCCGCGCGCCAGACAAATGCGCTGGCCGTGCCGCGTGAGGTCGGCCACGATTTCGCCGGTGTCGGCATCGCGGATCAGCGTGCCCACCGGCATTTGCAGCTCGATATCGTCGGCGCCGGCGCCGTAGCGGTCGGAGCCGTGGCCTCTTTCGCCGTTTTTGGCCTGATAGCGTTTCACGAAACGGTATTCCACCAGCGTGTTTACGTTTTCGTTGGCCACGGCGAACACGCTGCCGCCGCGCCCGCCGTCGCCGCCGTCCGGCCCGCCGCGCGGCACGTATTTTTCGCGGCGGAAGCTGACCGCGCCGTTGCCGCCGCGCCCGGCGGCGACTTCGATTTTGGCTTCGTCGATAAATTTCATTTGCGCTTTCCGTTTTCAGGTAGCCTCTGGGGCTACCTGAAAATCTTAATTCGTTATTGAGATGATGATTGCGGCTGGAGTTGCTATGGCTGTGTGCCGGATTTTGCTTTAGCCCGCCGTGCGAATATGCACATTATAAAGGACTGGCGCACAGGCTACCTGAAAATTTGTGCCGTGCTTTCGTTTTGCAGAAACCGAGCCTTGGCTGCGCCAATCATCGTTTCACTGCGTTGAGGCGGATGCTTTTCAGGTAGCCTGCCGCTTAAACCGCCAGCATCACGTATTTGGTTGCCAAATATTCGTCCAGCCCGTATTTGCCGCCTTCGCGGCCGATGCCTGATTGCTTCACGCCGCCGAAGGGGGCGGCTTCGTTGGAAATCACGCCGGTGTTGATGCCGACCATGCCGTACACCAAGCCTTCCATCATGCGCGTGGCCGTGCCTAGGCTGCGGGTGTAGCAATAGGCGGCCAGGCCGTATTCGGTGGCGTTGGCCTGTTGCAACACGTCTGCCTCGTTCTCGAAACGGAACACGGGGGCGAGCGGGCCGAAGGTTTCTTCGCGTGCCACTTTCATGCCGGCATGGGCGTGGCGGATAACGGTGGGCTGGAAGAAGAGTTTGCCTGCCGGGTGGCGCGCGCCGCCGGCAACTACTTCGCCGCCGTGGGCGAGCGCGTCGGCCAGGTGTTCTTCCACTTTGGACAGCGCGGCCTCATCAATCAGCGGGCCGCATTCCGTGCCGCTTTCCAAGCCGTTGCCCACTTTCAGGTAGCCTGCCGCTTGAGCGAATTTGCGGACAAATTCGTCATACACACCGCTTTGCACATAGATGCGGTTGGCGCACACGCAGGTTTGGCCGGCGTTGCGGAATTTGCAGGCAATCGCGCCGGAGACGGCGGCATCGAGGTCGGCATCGTCGAACACGATAAACGGCGCGTTGCCGCCCAGCTCCATCGAGGTTTTCTTGATGGTGGAAGCGCATTGCGCCTGTAGTTGTCGGCCGACGGCGGTGGAGCCAGTGAAGCTGAATTTCTTCACCGTATCGCTTTCGGTGAGCACGCGGCCGATTTCGCGCGACGAACCGGTGATTACGTTGAACACGCCCGCCGGAATGCCGGCACGTTCGGCCAAGGCGGCAATGGCCAGTGCGGAAAACGGCGTTTGCGAGGCGGGACGGATGACGAAGGTGCAGCCGGAGGCCAGCGCGGGTGCGGCTTTGCGCGTGATCATGGCGTTGGGGAAGTTCCACGGCGTAATCGCGGCGCACACGCCGACGGGCTGCTTGAGCACCAAAATACGCTTGTCAGGCGCGGGGCCGGGGATGGTGTCGCCGTACACGCGCTTGGCTTCTTCGGCATACCATTCGATGTAGGACGCGCCATAGGCAATTTCGCCGCGCGACTCGGCCAGAGGCTTGCCTTGCTCCAGTGTGAGCAGGGTGGCGAGTTCCTCCTGCGACTCCATCATCAAATCAAACCAACGGCGCAGGACTTGGCTGCGCTGTTTGGCCGTGAGCGCGCGCCAGGCGGGCAGGGCGGCTTGGGCGGCAGCCACCGCGCGTTCGGCTTCCGCCGCGCCCATATCGGGCACGCTGCCGATGGTTTCGCCGGTGGCGGGGTTGGATACGGTGATGGTGCGGCCGCTGTCGGCATCAAGCCATTGGCCGTTGATGTAGCACCGGGTGTGTAGGAGGGCGGGGTCTTTTAGCTGGGTCATGGGGCGGGCTCTTTAGAGGCTACCTGAAAATATGGGTAGGAGGGCGGGGTGCCGGTTTGCGGGTTGGTTCGTTAATCCTATTTCGGCATATCCGGGCATTTTAAGTTGTCGGCGGCGAAGCGTTGCAGGTCGTCTGCCATTTGGCGGCCGGTTTCAGACGGCGTGCCTGCGGTGTGCCAGCCGCGCAGTTGCGCCAGTAGGTCGAGCCGCTGTATGGCGAGCAGGGCGAGGCGGTGCAGTTCGGGGTGCAGGCTACCTGAAATTTTGATGCTGCCGAAGGCGGTGGCGATGATGGCTTTGTCGGTTTGATAGGCTTCGGTTTCGTTGTCGCGGCACAGTTCGGCAATGCTGTCGGCGGTTTGGCCTGCGGCGGGCGGCAGGTAGTCCATGCCCCAGTATTGGCAGATGAGTTTTTGCGGGAAGGCGGCGGTGTCCAAATCGGGGTTTTTGCGGAAGGCTTGGGCAAGTTCGTAGAGGGTGTCGCTGCCTTCGTCGCTGCCGAACGGGGCTTCTTCGTCGCCGCAGTCGTAATAAATGCTGTCGGCAAAATGGCGGACGAAGTTGGGGTGCGAGGTTTTAGGGTGCGGACCGAACTCTTCGTCGTCAAAATACAGGCGGGCGGCAAAGTCGAAATCGGGCGCAGGCCGGTAGCCTTTTTTGGTTTTTTGGGTGATGAGTTTGGCGGCGGCCTTTTGGCATTCGGCTTCGCTGCCGTATTCGGTGATTTGGTAGCGGCCGGCGGTGCCGAGTTTGCCGAAATTGACCATGATGTCGCTGCCTGCGGGGTCGATTATCCAGAATTTGCGGGATTTGCCGTCGGTGTAGGTGAAGGCTTGTTTCATGGGTTTTCCGTTGTGGGTAAGGTATGAGCTACCTGAAGGCGGTTGGGGGAGTGTTTTCAGGTAGCCTTTGGCTTAGTCGGTTTACCCGTTTTGCCAAAGGTTTTTCAGCAGTTCGCTCATTTTGGCGGAGTTTTCGGCGCGGCGGGCGGATTCTTCGGCGGCGTGGGCGGCGGCTTTGGCGGCGTCCCATTCGGCAGGGTCTGCATCGGGCAGGATGCGGTTGGTTTTGTAGACGCGTTTTCCGTCTTTGGAAAGGGTGTCGTGCAGGTGCTGCCAAGTGGCGGCATCGGCGCGGGGGAGTTTGCGTTCGCAGTATATAGACGTGTTTGCCGTCGTGGGAAAAGCCGTGTCTGCCTGCTTCGCCCGCTGCTTCGCGCCAGGTTTGCGGGTCGCTGCCTTTCAGGGGTTTGCCGTCAAAGAAGACGGTGTCGCCGTCGGCGGCGTAGAGGCCGTGAAGCAGGCGGAGTGCCAGGGGATTGGCGGATTGGATTTTGCTGCCGCCATAGTAGGCTTGTGCGCGGTCGGCGGCGTAGCCTTCGCCGAGATGGCGGAAGGTGGCGGCATCGCTGCCGTTGAGCGGGCGCAGGGCGGTTTCGTATTCGCAATATATGGCATCGGCGTCGCGCCAGTAGCCCTCGCCGAGATGGGTGAAGCTGTCGCGCTGCACGGCGGAAAGCAGTTCGGCGCCGTGGTAGACGTGGTTGCGGTCGCGGGCAATCAGGCTGCCCGGTTCGACGAATACTTCGAAGGTGGCGGGGTCGCAGCCGCGCAGTTTGCGGTAGGTGCCGGTGCCGCCGAATTGGACGGTGTTGCCTTGGATGCGCCAGCTGTGTTCGGTTTCGTCGAGCTGGGAGAGGGGAAGCCAGGTCATGGGTGTTTGCTCGAATCGGTGTAGGGGAACATTGGTTCGCTCTGCAGAAACTCTGCTTCGAATGCGCCGAAACATCATTTCGGGTAGTGGTTTGGTGTGGCAGTGTCGGGCATTCGTGCGCGGACTGTGTGTGCTTGAGAGGCTACCTGAAAACCGATAAGGCATGGGATAAGGCCACCTGAAAGCGATGATTGCCCGCTTTCAGGTAGCCTTTGCCTGTTTACTCGAGCTCCAGCACGGCGGAGGTGTACACGTCTTGTACGTCGTCCAGCGCTTCGAGGGCGTCGATCAGGCGCTGCATTTTGGCGGCGTCTTCGCCGGTGAGCACGGCTTCGTTTTGGGCGCGCATGGTCACGTCGCCGTCTTCGGCTTTGAAGCCGGCGGTTTCGAGCGCGGCTTTGATGCCGGCCCAGTCGTTGGGGGCGGTGATGACTTCGAACGAGCCGTCGTCGTGGGCAACGACGTCTTCGGCGCCGGCTTCGAGGGCGGCTTCCATCAGGGCGTCTTCTTCGGTGTCGGGGCCGAACAGGAGGTAGCCTTGGTGTTTGAAGTTGAAGGCGACGCAGCCGTCAGTGCCGAGGTTGCCGCCGTGTTTGCTGAAGGCGTGGCGCACGTCGGCCACGGTGCGGGTTTTGTTGTCGGTGAGGCAGTCCACCATCAGGGCGGCACCGCCGATGCCGTAGCCTTCGTAGCGCAGTTCGATGTATTCCACGCCTTCGAGGTTGCCTGTGCCTTTGTCGATGGCGCGTTGGACGTTGTCTTTGGGCATGTTGGCGTCCCAGGCTTTGTCCATGGCCAGGCGCAGGCGGGGGTTGGAAGCGGGGTCGCCACCGCCGAGGCGGGCGGCTACGGTGATTTCTTTGATCAGTTTGGTGAAGATTTTGCCGCGTTGGGCATCAACGCGGGCTTTTTTGTGTTGGATATTTGCCCATTTGCTATGGCCGGCCATATTGTTTTCCTTATTTAGTGGATTGAAATTGCAATGATACGGCGTTGCCAACGCCCTTATGTACTACCCGTACACGGCGGGCGTTGCCGCCTTGTCTCATTTTTATTTTAGTCCACTATTATCTGGTTGGGATGACAAAGCGCGATTTTAGCATTTTCAGGTAGCCTGTTGAACAGCGGGACGGCAGATAGCGCGGCTGGCGGATGAGCACGCTTTTGCTGCAAGGTGGCAGACCGCTGCCGCCGTGGGGGTTCGGCTTATTCGCTATGGTTTTTCAGGTAGCCTTTATTGGGAATAGAGGCTACCTGAAAAACGGATGGGTTTACTGCGGCGCTTCGCTAAACAGCGGGTTGAAGCCGTCTAACTCCAGCGCTTGGGGATAATCGGGCATGGCGGCGTTTTCGGGCAGGATGTCGCGCAGCAGGCGGATGTGTTCCACTTGGCATTCGGCCATCAGGTCGAGGAAGTTTTGCACCACGGTGTCTACGGAGTCGGTGGGGGCGAGCTGCCAGCGGAAGGTTTGCGGCACCAAGCCGTAGCTGTTGTCGGTGGCGCTGAAGCTGAACACAATCTGCCCGCCTTCTTGGGCGGCCACAGCCACGCCGACGCGCGGGCTTTGCAGGCGCACGGCGCGGATGGCGTTGGCGGAGAATACGTCCAGCGCCATGCGCTGGCGGGTGTGGCTGCCGTTGCGGATGGCCTCGAGCGGGGCGGCGGGGTCGAGCGGGTTGGCAAACAGGGTGAGGCCGGGCCGGGCGAAGCGTTCCTGCCAATATTGCATCAGGGGCAGGGCGGCCTGGCCGAGTTTGCCGGGGGCTTTGGGCGCGTTGTAGCCCAAGGCGTACACCACGTGCACGCTCTGCCCGGAGGGGATGGCGATTTCTGCGGCGCCGGTTTGCGCGGCGGCAAACTGTTCGGCGGCGGCAAGGCTTTGTTTGGCGGCAAACCATTGCTCCAGCTTGATGCGGCTGATTTGCTCGGCGGTGAGCAGCGCGGGCAGCCACACGGTTTGCGCCAGATGGCGGGTGGGCTCGAATTCGGCCAGTTTGGCCTGAAGCGCGGCGGCATTGAGGGCGGCGGGCAGGGCTACGGCCTGGTTGCAGCCGGCCACGAGCACCACGGGCAGGGCGATCCAGCCGGTTTCTTCGGCAGCGGCGGGGCGCAGGGTTTGCTCCATGGCCTGCCACAGGGCGCGGTAAACGGCATCGCTCGGCGCCATGGTGAGCGCCACGGAGAGGGGGGTGAGGTGGCGCGATTGCAGCATTTGGAAAATCAGGCTGTGCAGCGTGTCGCCGGAGAGTTTGTTTTGTGCGCGGGAGCGGTTGGCGGCCACGGCTTCGGCATGCAGCAGCAGTTCGTTTTTTACCGGATCGGCGGGATAGGGGCGGGGGTCGGGGAGGAGATGGCGGTTCATAATGATAATGGTAAGGTTACGGGTTGGGGTGGTGTTGCAACATGTGCATAATGAGTCGGATAAGGGTGTCTTTTTGCGCGGGCGCGGATTCGGCCACCAACAGGGTGAGTGCGGCCAGGCCGGTATCGTTGATGACGGCGTGTCCGTCTGCGTTGAACAGGCGGCGGTTTTGGTGTAGGAAATCAACAAACAGGAAAGCGCCGCTGCGCTTATTGCCGTCGGCAAAGGGATGGTTTTTCACGATAAAGTAGAGCAGATGGGCGGCTTTGCTTTCGATGCTGGGGTAGGCGGGCGCACCGAATACGCTTTGCGCGAGGTTGCCGAGAATGGCGGCTAAGCCGTCTTCGCGTTCGCGGGCAAACAGGTCGCTGGCTTCGCCGCGGGCGATGAGTTCGGTTTTGAGCTGGCTCAGGGCGCGGCGTGCGGCTTCGGGCGTGGGCAGGCTACCGCCGTTTTCGCCTGCCGGCTCTTGCAGCAGGCCTTCATCGTATTGTTGCAGCCAGAGGAAGGTTTGGGTGTAGCGGCTGACGATATCGACCAAGCCGCGGCCGGCTTCCAGTGTGAGGGCGGGCGAGGCGGCGGTGGTTTGAATCAGCTGCAAGGCGTGTGTGAGCTCGTCGGCATTTTGCTGCAGGCGTTGTTGGTTGAGCGCGTAGCCTTTGAGCAGGTAGTCTTTCAGGCGGGCGGTGGCCCAGCGGCGGAACTGGGTGGCATTTTTTGATTTTACGCGGTAACCCACGGAAAGCACTGCATCCAGATTGTAGTGTTTGATTTGCCGCGTTACCCGGCGTTTGCCTTCGGCGCGAACTACCGAGTAATCCTCGGTAGTTGCTTTTTCTTCCAGCTCGGCTTCGGCATAGATGTTTTTCAGGTGCAGACCGATGTTGTCGGTGCTGGTGTCAAACAGATGTGCCATCTGCGCTTGCGACAGCCATACGGTGTCGGTGTTGAAGCGGACTTCCACTTGGGTCTGCCCGTCTGCGCTTTGGTAGATTTCGATGGGGTTGTTCATGTGTGTGTTGTATTGATGATTGGATGAAGGCTACCTGAAAAATGGAGTGGCGGTTTCAGGTAGCCTTTCGCCTAATCGGCCATCGGGGCGAGCATTTGGGCAAAGGCCTGCTCAAACTGGGCGAGGCCGTCTTGCTGGAGCTTGGCGGCCAAGGCTTCGAGGTCGATGCCGAGGGCGGCGACTTCATCCAGAACCGGCTGCGCGGGCGCGGCAGGGCGGGAAAGGGCGTCGGCGGCGCGGCCGTGGTTGGTAAAGGCTTGCAGCACGGCATCGGGCAGGGTATTGACGGTGTGCGGGGCAATCAGGTTGTCCACATACAGGGTATCGGGGTAGGCGGGGTTTTTCACGCCGGTGCTGGCCCAGAGCAGGCGGGCGGTGGGCACGGCATCGCTTGGCTGGCCGAAGAATTGCTGCCAATCCCGATAGGCGGCTTGCGCCAGGGCCAGCGCGGTTTTGCCTTGCAGGTGCGGCGGCAGCTGCGGGTCGAGCGCGGTGTCGATGCGGGAGATGAAAAAGCTGGCCACCAGCTGCGGCGCGGCCTGACCTGCGCGTTGCGCCAAGCCTTGCTGATAGGCTTGGTAGGCGCATAGGGTTTGGGCGCGGGAGAACAGCAGGGTCAGGTTGATGTTGATGCCGTCGGCCACCAAGGCGGGCAGGGCGGCGAGGCCGGCATCGGTGGCGGGGATTTTAATCATGGCGTTGGGGCGGCCGATCAAATTCCACAGGCGGCACGCTTCGGCAATGGTGCCTTCGGTGTCGTGCGAGAGCGCGGGGTCGCATTCGAGGCTCACCAGCCCGCTGTTGCCTTCTGCCGCAAACTGTGCGGCAAACACATCGCAGGCGGCCTGAACGTCGGCCACGGCCAGGGTTTCGTAGCGCGCCTTCGCAGAAAGCGGCTGCTGCTTTAATTGGGCGATTTCGGCTGTGTATAATGCATCGCCGGCCAGCGCTTGGCGGAAGATGGCCGGATTGGAGGTAACCCCGCTCACGCCGCTTTGCTGCAACTTAGCCAGCGTGCCGGAGCGCACGAGCGAACGGGAAAGGTTGTCGAGCCAAATTTGCTGGCCGAGCTGTTTGACTTCCTGCAAAATAGCCATATCTTGAGCCTCTGCTGAATGTGTAAATTTTGGAAATTACCTGATTCCGGCGGCCGCCGCAAGCCGGAATGAAGAAAGAAGAATGATGAGTGAACAACAATATCTTGCCCACGCCCGCGAAGTGCTGGCGATAGAAGCCGATGCGCTGCGCGCCCTGTCCGACTCGTTGGACGGCAGTTTTTCCCGCACCTGCGAAGCCATGCTGGCCTGTGAAGGCCGCGTGGTGGTGAGCGGCATCGGCAAGAGCGGGCACATCGGGCGCAAAATCGCCGCCACGCTGGCCTCCACCGGCACGCCCGCCTTTTTCGTGCACCCGGCCGAAGCCGCGCACGGCGATTTGGGCATGATTGTGGACGGCGACGTGGTGCTGGCCATTTCCAACTCCGGCGAGAGCGACGAAATCGCCGTGATCCTGCCCGCGCTCAAGCGCAAGAACATCACGTTAATTGGCATGACCGGCCGCCCCGAATCCACGCTGGCGCGCCATGCCGACATCCACCTCACCGTGGCCGTGCCGCAGGAAGCCTGCCCACTCGGCCTCGCGCCCACCAGCAGCACCACCGCCGCGCTGGCCTTGGGCGACGCGCTGGCCGTAGCGCTGCTGCGTGCCCGCGCCTTCACGAGAGACGATTTTGCGCTGAGCCATCCCGCCGGCAGCCTGGGTAAACGCCTGCTGCTGCAAGTGGCCGATGTGATGCACACAGGCGACGAACTGCCCGTGGTGCGCCCGGATACGCCTTTTGCCGACCTGATTGTGTGCATGAGCGAAAAAGGCCTGGGCATGGTGGCCGTGGCCGACGAGGCGGGCTACCTGAAAGGCATTTTTACCGACGGCGATTTGCGCCGCCTGTTCCAGCAGCAGCGCGACTTCTCCGGCCTCACCGCCCAAGCCGTGATGGGTGCGCAGCCGAAAACCATCACACCGAACCGCCTGGCCACCGAGGCGCTGAAAACCATGCAGCAAAACCGCGTGAACGGCTTGCCGGTGTGCGATGAGGCAGGCAGGCTGTTGGGCGCGCTGAATATGCACGATTTGCTCAAAGCGCGGATTGTGTAGGCGCACCGGGTGCGGCTATAAAGGCTACTTGAAAACCGAAGCGAAGTTTTCAGGTAGCCTTTGTCTTTGGAAGAATTGAGATGAAACAAGTAACTATTTCTTATGCCGCGCCGCTGTTGGTGTTGGGCTGCGTGGTGTTCGGGCTGGGCAGCCTGATTGTGAAATTCGTGCAGGTGGGCCCGTATGCAGTGGCGCTTTGGCGGCTGGCGGTGGCGGCGTTGGTGTTTTGGCTGCTGATGCGCCGTTTCGGGCAGAAGCTGCCGCAGAGCCGCCGGGCGTTGCGCTTTGCTGCGTTGGCGGGGGTGTGCCTGGCCTTCGATTTGGCGCTTTGGCACGAGAGCATCCATGCGGTGGGGCCGGGTATTTCCACGCTACTCAACAGCTTGCAGATTTTTTTCTTGTCGGCCATCGGCGTGATTTTTTACGGTGAACGCTTGGGTAAGTTGCAGCTGGCGAGCCTGCTGTTGGCAGTGGGCGGGGTGGCGCTCATCGGCAGCCCGGAGTTCGGGCACAACGGCAAGGCGGTGTGGGGGTTTGCGAGCGGCACGGCTTCGGGGGCGATGCTGGCGCTGTCGATGGTGTTTGTACGCAAAACGCATGAGGCGGAGCGGGTGGCGCTGTTTCCGATGATGATGGTGCTCAGCGCGGGCGGGGCGTTGGCATTGGTGGCGCCGTCGCTATTGTTCGACAGCGGGGCGCTGTATCCGGCAAACTGGCGCGATGTGGGGCTGGTGCTGGTGTATGGCGTGGTGATGCAATGCTTTGCCTGGGGCTTGATTGCCTATGCGATTCCGCTGCTGTCGCTCTCGCTCACCGGGCTGCTGTTGCTTTCCGAGCCGGTGGCGGCGCTGCTGATTGATTATTTTCTGCTGGATAAGCCGATTAACGGCTGGCAGTGGGTTGGCGCGGCGCTGACTTTGGCGGCGATTTATTTGGGCTCGCTGAAGAAAAACGCGGCTTGAGGCTACCTGAAAACGAGTACGACGCGTTTCTGCGCAGCAAAAACCGATTGGCCAATTAAAGCATATTCCTGCCAATGCGTGGCATTTGGTTTTCAGGTAGCCTTGTTTTGCTGTGGCTGGTCAGTGTTTTATTGTTTGTATTTTTAGTTTGGATAAATAAAATTGCCAGTATTTGGTGGTGCGGTGCTTGACCGAACGGGGGCGATTCTTTACGATTGCTTGCAAAATCGTTGTTGATGTATAGTGAATTAAATTTAAATCAGGACAAGGCGGCGAGCCGCAGACAGTACAGATAGTACGGCAAGGCGAGGCAACGCTGTACTGGTTTAAATTTATTCACTATATAAGTTGCGGCGGCCGCTGAGCTTTGGCAAATGGCCGCCATTCACATTTTAAGAGGTATTCGAACGTGTCTAATCCGCAAAATTCCAAGCGCGAAACCTTCTCCAGCCGGCGGGCGTTTATGTTTGCCGCCATCGGCTCGGCGGTGGGTTTGGGCAATATCTGGCGCTTTCCCTATGTGGCGTATAAAAACGGCGGCGGGGCGTTTATCCTGCCGTATTTGGTGGCGCTGCTCACGGCGGGCATCCCGCTTTTGTTTCTCGATTATGCAGTGGGCCACCGCTATCGCGGCTCGCCGCCTTTGGCTTTCCGCCGCCTCGACCGCCGGTTTGAAACCATCGGCTGGTGGAATGTGTTGGTAAACGTGCTCATCGGGCTTTACTACGCGGTGATTTTGGGCTGGGCGGCCAGCTACACCTATTATTCGCTCAATGCGGCCTGGGGCGCGAATCCCGCCGATTTCTTCTTTAAAGACTATTTGCAGATGGCTTCGGATGTGTCGGCGCAAATGCAGTTTGTGGCGCAGGTAACCGTGCCGCTGGTGCTGGTGTGGCTGGCTACGCTGCTGATTTTGGCCTTCGGCGTGCAAAAAGGCGTGGCGCGCGCGTCCACTTTCTTTATGCCGCTGTTGGTGGTGATGTTTGTGCTCTTGGTGGGGATTGCGCTGTTTTTGCCGGGCGCGGCCAAGGGTTTGGACGTATTGTTTACCCCGGATTGGAGCAAGCTGGCCAGCTCGGAAGTGTGGGTGGCGGCCTATGGGCAGATTTTCTTCTCGCTCTCGGTGTGCTTCGGCATCATGATTACTTATTCTTCCTACATGAAACGTGATTCGGACTTAACCGGCACCGGCATGGTGGTGGCGTTTGCCAACAGCAGCTTCGAATTGCTGGCCGGTATCGGCGTGTTTGCCGCGCTGGGCTTTATTGCCACGGCCAACGGGCAGCAGGTGGGCGATGTGGCCGCCGGCGGCATCGGCCTGGCCTTTATCGCGTTTCCCACCATCATCAATCAGGCACCGGCCGGTGCGCTGATTGGCCTGCTGTTTTTCGGCTCGCTGGTGTTCGCCGGGCTCACTTCGCTGATTTCCGTGCTGGAAGTGGTGATTGCGGCGGTGCAGGACAAACTGAAAATCGGCCGCGTGGCCGCCACTTTGACGGTGGGCGTGCCGATGATGACGGCTTCCGTGCTGCTGTTCGGCACCACCACCGGCCTGCCGGTGTTGGATGTGCTGGATAAATTTGTGAATACCTACGGCATCGTGGCCGCTGGTTTCCTGTATGTGTTGTGCGTGGTGCTGAGCCGCCATCTGGGCGTGCTCTCCCGCCACATCAACAAGACTTCTTCGCTGAAAGTGGGCAAAACCTGGCTGCTGTTTGTGGGCGCGGTAACGCCCCTGGTGTTGGGCACCATGCTCTTCACCGACACGCGCTCGCTGCTCACCGAAGGCTATGAAGACTACCCGGCCTGGTTTGTGAATATCTACGGCTGGGGCACGGCCATCGGCGTGCTGGTGCTTGCCTTCCTGCTCTCCCTTCTGCCGTGGAAACACGAAGACAAACTGCAAGAACCCCCTGTTGAAACCGAAGGAGATGAACAATGAGCACGATTGCGATTGTGATGATGGTGGTGGCGCTGGTGGTGATCTGGGGCGGCTTGATCGTGTCCGTCCTGCGGCTGCCGGAAGACAAGGGCGGCGGGCAGGAGTAAGCTGCTCGGCTGAGGAAGAGGCTACCTGAAAGATTTCAGGTAGCCTCTTTGTTTCCGCCCATAGAATTTTTGATTATATAAACAGTAACAAAAAGTATTTCTAGCGGCCTTCCTCTTCTTCTATCATGAAAAAGACGTTTGGGTTTCATCGCCCTAGAATTATAGTGGATTAAATTTAAATCAGGACAAGGCGGCGAGCCGCAGACAGTACAAATAGTACGGCAAGGCGAGCCAACGCTGTACTGGTTTAAATTTAATTCACTATAGATTGAAGGAGAAGGAAATGTCTTTAGAATGGAAACGGCTTTTGCCCAAATGGGGCTTGGCTTCGCAAATTACCTTTGCTTTTTTCGGCGCCGTTGCGCTGGGTTTGCTGGTGCGTTTTGCCGGTGGCAGCAGTGTGGTGGCGTCGGCAGGCAATCTGTTGGGCTCGCTGTTTGTGGGTGCGCTCAAGGCGATTGCGCCGTTGTTGGTGTTCACGCTGGTGGTGTCGGCTGTGGCGCAACACCGCAAGGGCATGAATTCGAATATCCGGCCGGTGATTGTGCTGTATGTGGTGGGCATGGCGGTGGCGGCATTGCTGGCGGTGGCAGTAAGCTTTGCATTCCCGTCTTTTGTGCCGCTCAACGGGGTGGATGTGGCGGATAAGCCGATTCCGAACGGGTTTGGCGAGGTGCTGCAAAACCTGCTGCTCAAAATCGTGACCAATCCGGTACAGGCCTTGGCAGACGCCAACTACATCGGCATTTTGGCTTGGGCCTTGGTGTTGGGCTTGGCTTTGCGCGCTGCCGACGAGCCTACGCGCAATTTTCTGCAAAACATTTCCGATGCGGTAAACAAGGTGATGTATTGGATTATCCGCCTCGCCCCCATCGGCATTTTCGGGCTGACGCTGCACGCGTTTGTGAGCACCGGTTTGGAAAACCTGGCGGCCTATCTGCATGTGCTGCTGGCGATTGTGGGCGCGATGGCGTTTATGGCGCTGGTGCTGAATCCGCTGATTGTGTTTTTTGCAATCCGCAAAAATCCGTATCCGCTGGTGTGGACTTGCCTGAAAGAGAGCGGGCTGATTGCTTTCGTTATCCGCAGCTCGGTGGCCAATATCCCGGTTAATCTGAATTTGTGCAAAAAGCTGGGGCTGAATGAGGAAACCTATGCGGTAACCATCCCGCTGGGTGCCACCATGAATATGGAAGGCGCATCGATTACCATCACTATCCTGACGCTGGCCGCAGTGCATACATTGGGCATCCATGTGGATTTCATCACAGCTTTTTTACTGGTGATTATCGCCGTTATCGGCGCATGCGGTGCTTCCGGCATTCCCGGCGGGGCGCTGCCGTTGGTGCCGATGGCATGCAGCTTGTTTAATATCAGCAACGATGTGGCGATGCAGATGGTTACCATCGGGCTGATTATCAGCGTGGTGCAAGACCCATGCGGTACGCTGCTCAATTCTTCCACCGACGTGGTGTTTACCGCCGCTGCCGATCCGGTGTATCGGCATAGAGAAGTGGCAGGGCAGGTGGAGACTGCGGTTTAAGTTTTCCACTAGGCAAACCAACATAACTTTTGCTACTGCGTTGGTTTGCCTTACTGTATTGCTATCTTCTCCGCATCAGGCGTTGTTCCGCAGAGGATTGTAGGAGTATGGGTAAGACGGAGCGGTGCCTTAGGAAGAGAAGTGGTTTGGCCATAAAAAGGCTACCTGAAAAATCGTTTCAGGTAGCCTTTCTGTTTTCAGGTAGCCTGTTTGCCGCGCTTACTGCTGCTCGTGATACTCATGAAATTCGTAGTGATACGACAGCGCGCCGCCGGCTTTTTTCTGCGCCAGGTAATCGTCGTACACCGCGCGGATTTCCTTGCGCAGCAGGAAGAGGGCGATTAAGTTGGGAATCACCATAAAGCCGTTGAACATGTCCGACAAGCTCCACACCACGTCCACCTTGCCCAGCGTGCCCAGCATGATGGCCAGCAGCACCAGTGTGCGGTAGACGGCCAAATGGCGGCCGTGGAACAGGAAGCGGATGTTGGATTCGCCGAAGTAGTACCAGCCGATGATAGTGGTGAAGGCGAAGAAGGTGAGGCACACCGCCAAGAGCTGTGCGCCGCCGCTGCCGAAGGCAATCACGAAGGCCTGCTGCGTTACCGCCGCGCCCTGCAAACCCAATTGGTCGGCATCGGTGAGCAGGATGATCAGCGCGGTGGCGGTGCACACCAGCAGCGTGTCGATAAACACGCCCACAAACGCCGCCATGCCTTGCTGCACGGGGTGCTGCACGTCTGCCGTGGCGTGGGCGTGCGGGGTGGAACCCATGCCGGCCTCGTTGGAAAACAGGCCGCGCGCCACGCCGAAACGCACCGCTTCGCGCATACCGATGCCGGCCGCGCCGCCCAACACCGCCTGCGGGTTAAACGCCGCGGTGAAGATGTGGCTGAACATCGGCGCGATGTGGCTGGAGAATTTGAACAGGATCACAATCGCGCAGATGATGTAGATGATGGCCATAAACGGCACCACAAACTGCGCGATTTTGGCAATGCGGTCCACCCCGCCCACGATAATCAGCCCGGCCAATACCGCCAAGCCGATGCCCACCGCCAAAGGCGGTATGTTGAAGGCCACGGTTACTGCCGAAGAGATGGAGTTGGATTGGGTGGCGTTGCCGATGAAGCCCAGCGCGATAATCAGCGCAATCGAAAAGCCGGCGGAGAGGAAACGCGCCGCGCTGCGGCCGATTTTCGGCGTGAGCCCGTGCGTGATGTAAAACGCCGGGCCGCCGATGTATTTGCCGTGGCTGACCACGCGGTATTTCTGCGCCAAGAGCGCTTCGGCGAAGATGGTGGACATGCCCAAAACGGCGGAAAACCACATCCAAAACACCGCGCCCGGCCCGCCGGCAGTAATTGCCGTGGCCACGCCGGCCACGTTGCCCGTGCCGATTTGGGCGGACACGGCCACCGCCAGCGCCTGAAATTGCGACAGCGATTTGTGGTCTTTGTCGGCGGCATCTTTCTTGGCAAAGAGCCCGCCGAACACCGATTTGAACGCCGCGCCGAACTTGGTGAGCTGCGGCACGCCCAAGTAGATGCTGAAAAAGAGGCCGATGCCGAGCAGGGCGTAGATCAGCAGGTAGTCCCACAGCACGAAATTAATCGTGCTTACCAGGTCGGACAATATTTTTTCCATAGTTGGCACCTCGCAAGAGAAAGGGGGTTGGAAACTGGCAGCCTGCGCGTTTGCCGGCCATCTGGCGCAAACGCCGCGAAACTGCGGGAAAAACAAAGGACGGGTTGGTGGGAAGCAGCCGGCAAAGCGGCTGCGGCTCAAAAGGGGCGGCAGGCTACCTGAAACGTCCGCCCCGATAGCCGGAACCATTACCGGCGCGATGCGGGGTAATGGCTCGGTGGCTGGAATACTGCCTTCCTACTGCGTCGGCCTGCCTTGCCGTACTTATCCGTACTGCCTGCGGCTTGCTGCCTGGTATGAAGCAATCATTATCCCGGCCGCGGCTATAGTGAATGAACAAAAACCAGTACAGCGTTGTCTCGCCTTGCCGTACTATCTGTACTGTCTTCGGCTCGCCGCCTTGTCCTGATTTTTGTTAATCCACTATCACTCTGAAAAATTTTCAGGTAGCCTCAAACTCTTTGACGATAAAAAGGATAAGGCTACCTGAAAACATGTTTTCGCGCCGCTTAACTATGCGGCAGCGGGTGGGACAAACAGCCAATCAGCGCTCGGGCACGGGCACTAGCCAGCCGTAGCGGTCTTCGGCCAGGCCGTATTGGATGTCGGTAATCGCCTTGCGGATGGCTGTGCCGCGCTCTTGGCTTTGCAACACGATTTCCTTGCCGTCGATCACCAAGGAAGTTACCGGCGATACCACGGCTGCCGTGCCGGTGAGGATGGCTTCCGCGCCGTTTTCCGCTGCGGCCTGCAATTCGGCCACGGTGAAATTGCGCTCGCTCACTTGGTAGCCCAAATCGGCAGCCACGCGCAACACGGAATCGCGGGTTACGCCGTGCAGGAATTCTTCGGTGAGCGGTTTGGTGATGATTTCGTTGCCGTTAATCAGCACGAAGTTGGACGCACCGGTTTCCTGCACGTCGCCGTTCGGGCAGAACAGTACCTGGTTGGCGCCGTATTGCTCGCGGGCGCGCACCACGGTTTGCAGGGCGGAGGCGTAGTTGCCGCCGCATTTCACCCGGCCCATGTGCGGCGCGCAGCGGATGCGCTCGGTTTCCACCAGCAGCTTCATCGGCGAACCCACTTTGAAATAGTCGCCCACCGGCGAAGCCAAAATATACAGCATGGCCGAAGACGAACCCACGCCGGCCTTGCCGATTACCGGGTCGGTGCCGATAAGCGTGGGGCGCAGATACATGGCGGCGGGCGCATCCGGCACTTCGTCGGCCGCGCGTACCACCAATTCCAGCATGGCGGAAAGGAAAACCTGCGCATCCGGCACGGGCAGCTCCAACAGTTTCGCGCTCTGCTGCATACGGGCGATGTTTGCCTGGGGGCGGAAGATGACGATACGGCCGTTTTGCTGGCGGAAGGCCTTCAGCCCTTCAAAACACTCGCTGCCGTAATGCAGGCTGTGCGCGCCCGGCGGCAGGGAGAGCGAATCGGAAGGCTGCCAGCGCACCGGCTGCCATGCGCCATCTGTGTAAGCCAACACCGGCATCTCGCGGTGGAAAACGCTGCCGAAAACGGCAGGAACTGCTTTTGCCATGATATTTCCTTGTGATTTGTGCTAAGGCGTCAAAGATACTCTTGAAGCAAAGCATTTGACAAGCCTTTTGTGTCAAAACTTGCATCCAATCAGGCTACCTGAAAAACGGTTTCTGCGAAAAGCAAACCCGCCATCAAGGCGCTTACGCCCCGCAGACGGGTTTTCAGGTAGCCTGCTTGCCGGATTGGGGCGTAGGTTTGGAATTAAATAGCAAATTGCGTTAAGCGGGGTGGATTGCTCTGATGAATGCTTAGGAGAAGGCTTGGTAAGGGATAAGCACTCAATGGAAAGCAGCGCCAGAAGCTTCGGTATTCAGCGCATCACCCTTGAGGCAAAAGGCTACCTGAAAATCGGAATACACCGTTTCAGGTAGCCTTTTGATATTGGATTGGAGTTTACAGAGAGGAGAAGGTGTCGCATTGCGCCGGGTCGCCGCTTTGCAGGCCGCGGCGGAACCATTGCAGGCGTTGGGCGGAGGTGCCGTGGGTGAAGCTGTCGGGTACGGCGTAGCCGCGACTGCGCTGTTGCAGGCGGTCGTCGCCCACGGCTTCGGCGGCGTTGAAGGCTTCTTCCAAATCGCCCTGTTCAAACAGCTGGCGTGCTTGCGCACGGTTGGCCCACACCCCGGCCAGGCAGTCGGCCTGCAGCTCCACCATCACGGAGAGGCGGTTGGCGTCGCGCTCGCTCATGCGGGCACGGGCACGGTTTACGCGCTCCATGGTGCCGTCGAGGTTTTGCACGTGGTGGCCGACTTCGTGGGCAATCACATAGGCAAAGGCTGCATCGCCCGCTGCGCCGAGCTGGTTTTTCATGTCGTCATAAAACGAGAGGTCGAGGTAAACCTTCTGGTCGGCCGGGCAGTAGAACGGGCCCATCGCGGATTGGCCGGTGCCGCAGGCGGTGGGGGTGCTGCCGCGGTAGAGCACCATTTTCGGCTGCACATATTGCCGGCCCTGGCTGCGGAAATATTCGCCCCAGGCGTCTTCGGTGGTGGCGAGGATTTGCGAGGAGAACTGCGCCAGCTGCTCTTCTTCTGGGCTGACGGCGCGTTGCTGCTGTTGCATTTGTGGCATCTGCATGCCGCCGCCGGTGAGGCCGCTCAAATCCACGCCGTAATAGGCGCCGATAAGCACGATAATCAGGCCGGCGAGGCCCATTTTGCCGCCGCCCCCGCCACCACCTCCGCCGCCAAGGCTGCGGCGGTCTTCGATGTTGCTGCTGCTGCGTTGATTGTCGAGTTTCATATTGGCATTCCTTGGGTTGGTGTGGTTTGGGGGCGGATTATACAGGCTGCCCAAAATTTTGTTTGCTGTTTTATAGTGAATTAAATTTAAACCAGTACAGCGTTGGCTCGCCTTGCCGTACTATCTGTACTGTCTGCGGCTCGTCGCCTTGTCCTGATTTAAATTTAATTCACTATAAATGGTTTTTGCGCCGTCGGGTAATCGGGGAGCAGGGGCTGTTTATGCGCTAAAGGCTACCTGAAAACGCAGTGTCGGTTTCAGGTAGCCTTTTGCTCTACGGCGGGCGGGTTGCGCTGCTGCAAATGCTATTGCCAGCCGCGTTTGAGTTTGTCCAGCTCGCGGCGGTCGCGTTTGGTGGGGCGGCCGTCGGGGTAGGCGGCGCTGATGCGGCTGGCCTGGTCGAGCGCTTTTTGCTCTTCGCGTTTGGCGGCGGTGGCGCTGTCTTCGGCGTAGAGGGCGCGTGCTTCGGGGGCGGGGCGACGCTGGTGGTTGAGCGCGAGCACGGTGATTTTGTAGGGCAGGGAGTTGAGCGTGAGGTCGATGGTGTCGCCCGGCTCGATGTTTTTGCTGTTTTTCACTTTCGCGCCGTTCACCAGCACGCGCCCGAGCTCGATATGCTTCTGCGCCATGCCGCGCGTTTTGAAGAAACGTGCCGCCCACAGCCATTTGTCGAGCCGCATGTGGTGTTCGTCGTGTGAATTTTTGCCTGCCATGGTTGCCTCCGTATTCAGGCGGCTATTTTATACCAAAGGCCGAGAATGCGGCTAACGGCTGATGTTTTGGTTTGCGTGTGATTTGTATGCAAATGTGTGCATTGATTTTTTATATTTATTATCATTGTGTTGAAAAAATTTTATTGAATTTGATGAGAAAAATATTGCGCAAAGAATTTGATTTGGATATATTTGAATACAAATGAATACAAAGAAAGGTGATTGCATATGGCAGCAGCCAACCGAATTCCGATTAGCGTGCGAATATCGCAGGAAGATGCAGATTTTATTGCGGAACTAAAAATAGAAGGCGCGAATACGCCGTCTGAAAAAATCCGCGAGCTGCTCACGCAGGCGCGGCTTGCCCACAGCCAAACCCACGATTACGGCACCGCGCTGGCTGCGCAGGAGCAGTTTTTTCAGGTAGCCCGGCGCGACGTGCTGCACGCCGAGAAAGAATTCGGCATCCATTCGCACATTGTGGCGCGGCTGTTCGAGCAGCTGCCCGACCTGGCCGCCACGCTGGCCGCCGACCTGCCGGAAAACGCGCAGGAAGCCGATTTGAAGCAATACGAGCGCGAGCTGATGTGGCGCATCGTCCGCCTCACCGACAGCATCCTGCAACTGGCCGTTACCGGCAAAGGTGCGGCCTATGATGATACCGTGCTGCAACAGCTTGAGAACACTTTAAAACTGGCGAAGATTGTGCAACAGGCGGGCGAGGTTTGACCTCTGCCTCACACCAATTTGAATCAAACACATTTTATGGAAAGGAAACAAAAATGAGCGAAACCCTGTCCCGCAGAGTCGGCCGTTTGGTGAGCGGCGGTTTTCATGCCCTGATTGACGCAGCGGAAAACCTTGCGCCCGAGGCGGTAATGAACGAGAGCATCCGCGAAATCGAGCGCGCGGTTGACGAAGTGCGCGCCGAGTTGGGCAAAGTGTTGGCGCAAAAGCATCTGGCCGCCAAGAAAATGGCCGACGAGAGCAACCGCCACGAAACCCTGTCCGACCACATCCGCGCCGCCGTAGCCGCTGGGCGCGACGATTTGGCCGAAAGCGGCATCGCCGAGCAGATGGACATCGAAGCGCGTCTACCTGTTTTGGAAAACACCATCGCCGACTGCGCCGCGCAGGAAAAAGAACTGGAAGGCTTCATCGCCGCCCTGCAGGCGAAAAAACGCGAGATGCAGCAGCAGTTGCAAGAGTGGCGCGCTGCACAGCAAAGCATGGGCGCAGGCAAAGCGGCAGGCGGCAGCGACATGGGCCGCATCGCCCGTGATGCCGAAAAAAGCGGCAACGCCTTCGACCGCGTGATGGGCAGGCAAAATGCCGTCCACAGCAGCACCGATGCGGCGCAGTTGGCCAAATTGAAAGAATTGGAAGATTTGAGCCGCAACAACCGCATTGCTGAAAGGCTGGCCGCGTTGAAAGCCAACAGCAAAGAGTGAGCGTATATTTCAGGTAGCCTTCCTATGCCTCGGTAAGGCTACCTGAAAGAGAAATTTCCTGCTAAGCAGGCCGTTGGAAAAACCCCGCTTATTCCATCCAAGGAGAGCCCATGATATACGCCATCGCCGCCGCGCTCGTTACCGCCGCGCTGCTTTACACCCTGCTGTTTGAAGACTGGGAAGAGTTTACCGAATGCGTGAAATTCTATCTAACCCCCGACATCATCAGCCTGTTTCGGGGCAAATTTTGGGAAGACTACTGGGCGGAAACCAAACTCGCGCTGTGGTTGGGCATCAGCGCCCTGGTCGGCATGCTGGTTTACGTTAATTTCAGCTAAGGGGCGAACACGGTTTTCAGGTAGCCCGAAACCATAAAGGAAACAAAATGAAGCAGGCAGACGATAAATTGGATACACCAGCCAAACTCAAACACATCGGCATCCTCGCCGCCGCCTGGCTGCTGATTCCCGCGCTGTGGACGGCCATGGCCAACGCCGGCGGCACCATGTCTTACGGCATCGCCCGCGTGGCCATGTTCACCATCTTCTGGACGATGCTCGCCGCCGTGTATTCGCTGGTGTCGTTTGTGCAAACCCTATTCGGCAAGCCCAGCCCATCGTGGCCGAAAATCCTGCTGCCCGCGCTCGGCTTGTGGCTGTTCCTGTGCGCTTATGCCTATCTTTGAGCTGCGCATTGGCTTCGCAGAAACCCACTTCGTTCGTTTTCAGGTAGCCCTTTCCCAGGCCGTATGAGCTACCTGAAAAAAACAAACCTTCAATAATCAACAGTATCGGAAATGAAAACATGAGAAACAACAGGCGTGTGAAAGAAGAGAAAAGCATCGGCACCGTGCCGGTGGTGTTGGGCGTGCTGGTGCTCGGCGCGGTATTGTGGGCGGCGGCGGGGAATGCCGGGATGCCCGTGCCGGGCTGGCAAGACGAAGTGGGCAAGCCGTCGCCCATGCTGCTGCTCAAAGCCCGTATGGGCAGCGTGGACGCGCAATACGAAGCCGGCCGCCTCTATATGCGCGGCAACCGCTGGAAAGAAGCCGTGCCGTGGTATGAAAAAGCCGCCGCGCAGGGCCATGCCAAAGCGCAAAACAACCTCGGCGTGGCCTATTCCGAGGGGCGCGGCGTGGCGGTGGATAAGGAGAAGGCCTGCCGGCTGTTCGAGCAGGCGCACAAACAGCTCAACAGCCGCGACAGCCTCGAAAACGTGGCGCTTTGCAACGATGAAACCGGCAAACCGCAAAACGCTTTCGAGAGCTACCTTTCCGCCGCCGAGCAGGGCAGCCCCAGCGCCATGCGGCTGGTGGGGCAGATGTACGATTCCGGCGAGGGCACGGCGCAGAGCTACGAATGGGCGGTGTATTGGTATCGCCAGGCTGTGCTGAGAAACGATGCGCAGGCCATGTATCTGCTGGCCTCCAAATACGCGCAATACCAAGGCGTGCCCAAGCGAGAGCCAGCCAATGCCGTGAGCGCCTACCTGCTGCTCAAGAGCATCAAGATGTATCAAAAACCGGAAGATGCCCAAGCTCTGGCCGGATTGGGCATAGACGAGAGAATCCGCGCCTTCGAGCAGATTATGCCGCCGCAAATGCGCGCCAAGCTGCCCGGCTTGGAAGCCGCTATCCGCCGGGACGGCACCAAAGGGCTGCTGGAGGGCATAGACAGCGCCATCCCCTACCAAGCGCCGCAAACCCGGCCTTAAATAGGAAAGGCTTCCTGAAAACTTTTGTTAAGTGAAAACCTATATTTTCAGGTAGCCTACTGCCCACAAACAGCTAAGGTAAAATCCATGCCCGTCAACGAATTCAACCAACCCATCGGCGAAAGCCTGCCTGGCCACACGCCCGGCGAGCGCCCGTCTGCCGCACTGCTCTCCGGCCGCTATTGCCGTTTGGAAAAACTTTCCGCCGCGCGGCACGGCGCGGATCTGTATGCCGTGTACGGCCCGACTTCGCCATTGCAAAATTGGACCTATCTTTCGCTCAACCCCGTGGCGGGCGTTGCCGAACTGGACGCGTTGCTGCAAAGGCTGGAGCAATCGGCCGACCCGTATTACTTCGTCATCATCGACCAGGCCGACGGCCGGGCGGTCGGTACCATGGCGCTGCAACGCACGGATACCGCCAACCGCGTGATCGAGGTGGGCTGGGTGATTTATTCCGAGCGGCTCAAGCGCAGCCGCATTGCCACCGAAGCGCAGTTTTTGCTGGCGCAATATGTGTTTGAAACCCTGCGCTACCGCCGCTACGAATGGAAGTGCGACGCGCTGAACCAAGCCTCGTGCTGCGCCGCCGAGCGATTGGGCTTCCGTTTCGAAGGCATTTTCCGGCAGGCGGTGGTGTATAAAGGGCGCAACCGCGATACCGCCTGGTTTGCCATGCTGGATGCGGACTGGCCGCAGGTGAAGCAGCGGATGCAGCGCTGGCTGGCCGAAGAGAATTTTGACGAACAGGGGCGGCAGCGCGTGCCATTGCGAGAGATGGAATGAAATAGAAATATGGTTTCAGGTAGCCTTTTCCCTCCGCCTTAAGGCTACCTGAAAACGAAATCCGATTAACCGACAACCCGTGAAAGACCCCGCCATGTGGAATTTAATCAACGCCCCCGAAACCGAAATTTTCGGCATCGCCATCGCCCTGATGCTGATGCTCGGCCTCTTAGAGCTGCTTTCGCTCTTGGCAGGCGGCCTCACTGACTGGCTCGATAACCTGTTGCCCGACAGCCTGGTGGAGGCGGATTTGGACGGCGATTTGCACGGCGGCATCGAAGGGGCGGGCGCATTGGTGCGCTTTTTGGATTGGCTGTATGTGGGGCGCGTGCCGCTGATGATGCTGCTGGTGGTGTTTCTCGCCGTGTTCGGGCTTGCGGGCTATGTGCTGCAATCCGTGTGTGCCGGGCTGTTTGGCGGCTACCTGAACGCTTGGCTGGCGGCAGCGGCGGCACTGTTTCTCGCGCTGCCCCTGGTGCGCCTTACGGCGGGCGAGCTCTACAAAATCATGCCCAAAGACGAAACCACCGCCGTTTCTCAAGACAGCCTGATCGGGCGCGTGGGTACGGTGGTGCTGGGCGAGGCGCGGCCTGGCAGCCCGGCGCAGGTGCGGGTGAAAGATGGCTACGGCCAGCAGCATTATGTGATGGCCGAGCCCGACGGCGAAGGCGTGCTGAAGCAGGGCGAGGCGGTGCTTTTGGTGTCGCTGGAGGGGAATACGTTTAAGGCGATTTTGAATCCGAGCGGGAGCTTGGTGGATTGAGGCTACCTGAAAGCGGGAATAGAGATGAAAGGGATAGATGCAGGAAGCCGATTGCGCTTACAGGCGGAAGCAGATGGCTTGGAAGGATGGGAATTTGTGTTGGAGAAACCCGGGGAGTGGCTGTTGTTGAGTGCGATTTGGTTGCCGTTTAGCGGGCTGGCAGTAATGAATTTGTTTTCGGAATATGGTTCATTGAGAGATGGGTTGCTATGGATGATTCCCACCGTGTGTGGACTGCACCGTTTGTGGAGCGGCTGGTGCGGTTTGCGCAAGGTTCGCTATAGCGAGGAGAAACAGCGGATGGCGGTGTATATGCTGAAACAGCAGCTTTTGCAAATGATGGATGAGTTTGGCAAAGCAACGGGTTTGCCGATATTGGAGCGATAGAGGCTACCTGAAAATATAGTAGATTAAAATAAAAATGAGATAAGGCTGCGAGCCGCAAGGCGTACAGGAGTAGGTTAAGGCGGACCAACGCTGTATCATTGCAATTTTGATCCACTATATTTGGATAAGGCGGGCAGGTTGGATAATTTGCATCTGGTCGGGCAGGAGGATGCCGTATCAAAACCATTCCGCCGTCAGCCTGTCGTCCGACAATCGGGGCACACCGTCAAATCGGTGTTGAAATGCGCGCCGACGTTCTGCCGCCTGGCGTATGCGGCTTGGGCGACGGCGAGGCTGCATTCGAGCAGGTTGCGGTTTTCGTATTCGGACGCGGTGTGCGGTTCGGCTTGGTTTTGCTTCCAAAGCCGCAGTTGGGCGATGGCGCGGCTCACGCCGGTATCGTTGCGGAGGATGCCGAGATGGCGTTGGTTGAACACTTGCAGGACGGGGCGGCTGAATGTGTTTTGGAGGTCGTCTGAAAAGATGCCTGCTTCGGCGGTGGGGTTTTCAGACGACCTTTGGGGTGGTGCGGTTTGGAATGCTTGTCCGTCCGCGATGGTTTGGGCGGCAAGCCTGGCGGTAACGACGCATTCGAGCAGGGAGTTGCTGGCGAGGCGGTTGGCTCCGTGCAAGCCGGTGCAGGCGGTTTCGCCTAAGGCGTAGAGCTGCGGCAGGGAGGTTCTGCCGCTGGGGTCGGTTTGGATACCGCCGCAGGTGTAGTGTTGCACGGGGCGAACGGGGATGGCTTGGCGCGTGATGTCCAAACCGCATTGGGACAGGCAGTGCCGATGGATGGACGGGAAATGCTGACGGACGAACGCTGCGGGTTGATGGCTGATGTCGAGCGAGACGAAATCTTGCGTTTGTTTGGCGATTTCGGCGGCGATGGCGCGGGCAACGATGTCGCGCGGCGCGAGTTCGGCGCGGCGGTCGTAATGCGGCATAAACCGTTCACCCGCTTGGTTGGTCAGAATGCCGCCTTCGCCGCGCACGGCTTCGGAAATCAGGAAGGTGCGGCCGTTTTCAGACGACCTTGCCAAGCCTGTGGGGTGGAATTGGATAAATTCGAGGTTTTCGACTGCGCAGCCTGCGCGTATCGCCATGGCGATGGCGTCGCCCGTGCATTCGGGCGGCGTGGTGGTGGCGGCGTAAATCTGTCCCAAGCCGCCGCCTGCAAGTACGGTATGGCGGGCGCGGATGCGGTAGGTTCCTTGCGTTTGGCGGTCGAGGACAGTCAGTCCGCACGCCGCGCCTGATTCGGTTTGGATATCCAACGCCATCTGCTGCTCGTAAACGCGGATGTTCGGGCGGCGGCGTATTTGGGCAATCAGGCTCTGCATGACGGCTTCGCCCGTGTAGTCGGCGACGTGGGCGATTCGGCGGCAGGTATGCCCGCCTTCGCGCGTCAGGTGCAGGTCGTTATGATTCCGGTCGAACGCCACGCCCTGCGCCAACAGCCATTCGATTGCCGGTTTGCCCTGCGACAGGATGGCGCGGACGGCGGCTTCGTCGCACAAACCCGCGCCCGCTTCCAAGGTATCGGCAACGTGTTTTTCGATGTCGTCCTCTCCCGACCACGCTGCCGCAATCCCGCCTTGCGCATGACGGCTGGCGGTGTCGTCCAGCCGGTTTTTGCACAGGATGACGGTGCGGAACGATTCAGGCAGCGACAGGGCGAGCGTCAGTGCCGCCAGCCCGTTTCCGGCAATCAATACGTCGCAATCGGTTTGCATGGTGTTGTCCTTGTTTGAGAGGTCGTCTGAAACGGCAATATGGACGGCAAATCAGGCGGGGCCCATGCCGTTGAACACATCTTTTTTCTTCAGCCCTGCCGCGAAGTCGAGCATACGCTGCAAAGGCAGTTTGGCGGCTTCGCCCAGCTTTCTGTCCAACAGGATTTCGTTGCGTCCGCTTGTCAGGGCGTGTTTGATGCCGCCCAGCGAATTCATCGCCATCCACGGGCAGAACGCGCAGCTTTTGCAGCTTCCGCCGTTGCCCGCCGTCGGCGCGGCGATAAATTCTTTGTCGGGCGCCTGCTTTTGCATTTCGTGCAGGATGCCCAAATCGGTCGCCACGATGAATTTTTTTTCGGGACGCGATACGGCGGCCTTCAGCAGTTTGCTGGTCGAGCCGACCACGTCGCCTAATTCGATGACGCTTTGCGGCGATTCGGGGTGAACCAGCACCGCCGCGTCGGGGTGCTTCGCCTTCAAGGCCGCCAGCTCCTGCCCTTTGAATTCGTTGTGGACGATGCACGAACCCTGCCACAGCAGCATATCCGCGCCCGTTTCGCGGCGGATGTAGTCGCCGAGGTGGCGGTCGGGCCCCCAAATCAGCTTCTCGCCGCGCGATTTCAAATACGACACGATTTCCAACGCCACCGAAGACGTTACCACCCAATCGGCACGCGCTTTCACGGCGGCGGAAGTGTTGGCGTACACCACCACCGTGCGGTCGGGGTGTTGGTCGCAAAACGCTGAAAACGCTTCTTCGGGACAACCCAAATCCAAAGAACATTCCGCTTCCAAGTCGGGCATCAGCACCGTTTTTTCAGGGCAGAGGATTTTCGCGCTCTCGCCCATGAAGCGCACGCCCGCCACCACCAGTGTGCCGGCTTCGTGTTCCGCGCCGAAGCGCGCCATCTCCAGCGAATCGCCCACGCACCCGCCCGTTTCCAAAGCCAAATCCTGAATCAGCGGATCAACATAATAATGCGCTACCAAAACTGCGTTTTTCTCCTTCAGCAAGGCCTTGATTTCGTTTTTCAGGTAGCCTGCCGTCTCGCGGTCAGGCGTGTCGGCAACCTTCGCCCAAGCCTGTCGGATTTGGCAGGCGGAAGTCGGCGTTTGGATGAGGGGCATATCGTAATCGAACGAACGGCGGGCGGCGGTCTGCATGATGTTTCCTTATGGCTGGGTTTTCAGGCGGCATGAGGGTTTGTCGTGTATAGTGGATTAAAATCGCAATGATACGGCGTTGACCCGCCTTGACGTACTACCTGTACGCCTTGTGGCTCGCCGCCTTGTCTCATTTTTATTTTAATCCACTATATTTTCAAACTTTCCTAGATTATGCTCATTTTGAGTATAATATGCAAGGCCGTCTGAAAGCGTACCCGGACGAAGCGCAAACCTGCGGCCCGCCCCGCTTTGACAAACCGCTTTGATTTACAATAAAGCCTTCCACCCCTGCCGAAAGCCAAGCATGGACGCCTACCCCGAAGCCGAAGCCCCGCCGCAGAGCATCGTCGAACTGGTTCCCGTATTGATTGCCGTAACAAACGGCGGCCTGCGGGTATTGACCGTCGCCCGGGGCGAACTCCTGCCCAACGGCCCGCTCTCCCCCCTGCGCAACTCCCTGCAGGCGGGCGTGAAACTGTGGGTCGCCAAACAGACTTCGCAGCCCATGGGCTATGTGGAACAGCTTTACACCTTTGTGGATACGCGCCGTCAAAACGGGCAAGGTCTGCCGGTCTTATACGTCAGCTATTTGGGGCTAGTGCGCGAGGCCGCCGACAGCATCCTGCACCCGGATGCGAAATGGCAGGACTGCTACGGCTATTTCCCGTGGGAAGATTTGCGCACCGACGGCGGGCAGCGCGATGCCCTTGTCGGCCGCCTGCGCATTTGGGCAAACTCGGCGGACACGGAGGAAGTGCGCCAAAAGCGGCTCAAGCGCATTCATTTGTGCTGGGGGGTCGTACCGGAAAACTGGTCGGAAGAATACGTTTTGCAACGCTATGAAATGCTGTATGAAAGCGGCCTGATAGCGGAAGCCGCCGAGCCGCAGGCAAACTTCGACTTCGCGCCCACGGGGCAGCCCATGCGCCACGACCACCGCCGCGTGCTGGCAACCGCCCTGTCCCGCCTGCGCGCCAAAATCAAATACCGCCCGGTGATTTTCGAACTGATGCCGCCCGAATTCACGCTGCTGCAACTGCAAAGCAGCGTCGAAGCCATCAGCGGCCGCCTGCTGCACAAGCAAAATTTCCGCCGCCAGATTCAGCAGCAAAACCTCATCGAGCCGTCGGATACCGGCGTATCGGGCGGAAAAGGCCGCCCCGCGCAGCTGTACCGCTTCCGCGACGGCGTCCTGCCCGACAGGCTGATTTCAGACATAGGCCTGCCGCTGGGCAGCCGTTAACCCGCTTCCAGACGGTCTCGGAACTGCCGCCCCCCTTCTTTCAACAAAGGAAACCCCCAACAAAGGAAACCCCATGCCGCTAGAAAACACCCTCTTCCCCCTGCCCGACACCCTGCTGCACCCCATGGTGGAGCAAGCCTTAAGCGAAGACTTGGGCAGGCGCGGCGACATTACGTCCGCCGCCGTTATCGCCCCCGATAAAACCGCCAAACTCTTCCTCGTCAGCCGCGAGAACGGCGTCATCGCCGGCATGGACTTGGCGCGCCTCGCCTTTCAGGTAATGGACCCGTCCGTCCGCTTCCAAGCCGAAATCCAAGACGGGCAAGCCGTCCGCGCAGGCCAGACGTTGGCCGCCGTCGAAGGCAATGCCCGCGCCCTGCTCGCCGCCGAACGCACCGCACTCAACTACCTCACCCACCTGAGCGGCATCGCCACCGCCACCGCGCTTGCCGTTGCCGAAGTCGCCGAATACGGCACAGACATCGTGTGCAGCCGCAAAACCATCCCCCTGCTGCGCGTCCTGCAAAAATACGCCGTCAGGGCGGGCGGCGGCACAAACCACCGCATGGGCTTGGACGACGCCGTGCTCATCAAAGACAACCACCTCGCCTATTGCGGCAGCATCGCCCAAGCCGTGCGGCAGGCAAAGCAGGCCGCCGGGGCGCTGACCTGCGTGGAAATCGAAGTGGACACATTGGCACAACTGGACGAAGCCCTCGCGGCGGGTGCGGAACGGATTTTGCTGGACAACATGGACGACGAAACCTTGAAAGAAGCGGCAAACCGCTGCCACACGCAAACCGCCCACCCCCACGCTGTTTATTGCGAAGCATCGGGCGGCATCGGCTTCGAGCGCCTGAAGCGCGTGGCGCAAACCGGCGTGGACGGTATCGCCCTCGGCTACCTCACCCACAGCAGCCGCTCGCTGGACATAGGTTTGGATTTCGTGGCGTGAGTTCCGCCGGAGATGGCGGCGGACGGTATAACCAATTCAAAAAAAATGCCCGCTCCGCTATTCCTGCGCAGGCATGAATCCGGCGGGAAGGCCGGGTTGCAAACCCGACACTTTATCAGGCAGCCCATCCCCCCTCTCAGGCTACCTGAAAGCGCAGCTTCAACGAAGTTAAAACCCCGCGCGGGCATCAATGCCTGCCCTGCAGCTGTCCTGCCCACGCTACGCTTGCCGCCTGAAAACGAGGGACTGGGTGCGGACATCCTGATGGAGGTAATTGATATGGATTGGATGGGGAAATTGTCAATCTTTCCGCTTTATATTGTGTTCAGCCTGTTTTTTAAGTGGATTATCTCGTGGGATGTGGCGGAAAAATCGAAGTCTGGAAGACAGGCTGGCTCATCGGCTGGCAGGCGGGGGATTGGGATACGGAGCAAATCCACATGTGGGCGCTGCTGGTGTGGGCGGCCTGGACAGTGTTTTGCCTGCTGGCCTTGGTGGTATAAGTTTGCCGGGCAGTTTTGAGGCTACCTGAAAAATGAAAGACACATGATGATGAATCAAGACAAACGCAAAATCGTGATGCTGTATCCGGCTACATCTAAGGATTTGACGCTGGAAATCGGCGTGGTCTGCGTAGGGGTATTGCTGCCGCTGATTATCGGGCTGGATACGTTGTCGGACATTTCCAGCAACGGGGTGGATACGGCGCTTCGTTTGGCCATGGTGCTGCTGTTTTTCGGCGGGGCGGCACTGGCCGGTATTCTGTACTGGCGCGTATTCGCGGCGCGGGAATTTCTGCGGCTGGACACGGAGCGCGGCGTGCTGCTGCACGGGCGCTGGCGTTGGGGCTGGCAGGCGCAGCGGGAATATCCGCTTTCGATGTTTGCGGCGGTGGCGGCGGAGAAGGTGCGGGACGACTACCGCGGTTATTACGGGCGTTTGTGGCTGGAATCGGCAAATGGGCAAAACGATTTGGTGCTGGAGGAAAATTTCCAGTCGCACAAAGATTCGCTGCAAGGCTTGGACGATATCCAAAGCCATATCGCCCGCACCACGGGTTTGGCCAAACGGCCGGTTATCAACACGGAAATCCGCGCACAAGAGGAGACGGCGGCCAATCCGGCACAGTTGCAGCCCTTGCAGGTGAAAACGCTGCCTGCGTGGCGGCAGGCGGTGAATCTAGCGGCGGCCGGGTTGTGGACTTGGCTGGCGGTTCGGCTGCTGCGTTTGGCGGCGGATTGGCACAGCGGCAGCCTGCCGAAGCCGCTGTATTTCGGCGCGGGGCTGCTGGCGCTCGGGCTGTTGGCGGTGGCGGTATCGGAAGTGCGCGGGGTGTTTCGTGCGCGGCGCGGCCGGAAAACGGCGCAAACACAAACGGCTTGGCGGCAGCCCTCCGAAATCAAAGCCGCGCTGGCGGCGGCCAGGCAGGCGGAACACGAGCCGCAGCCGAAGCTGCCGGAACGTGCCGTGCCGAAGCTTGCGGATGGGGCGGAATTTGCTGTGTATTCGGTTGGCACTTTGCTCTCGCGCCTAATGTTCCTGCTGTTTGCATTTGGGATGGTGTGGATCGGAGGAGGGGTCGGCTGGCGGTTGTTTTGGCTGGTGGCGCTGCTGTCTATCGCCGGGCGGCTGGCGCACCGTTGGCATACCTTGCGCAAAGTACGCTACAGCGTGCTGGGAGACGAATTGATTGTGTACCGCCTGCACAGTTTCAAGTGGCTACCTGAAAAACGCTATGCGCTATCGGAATTTTGCGGCATTTACAGCCGCGTGCGGTGCAACGGCGTGAGCGTGGACTTGAGCGAAATCTGGCTGGCGGGCAAGGCGGGCGGCAAAAACGTGCGGCTGCTGGAGGCAGATTTGCTGCTGCGCGACAACCGGCAGACGGCAGAGATAACGGCCAAACAAATCAGCCGCGCCACGGGGCTGCCGTTGCTGGAGTATGTGAGTGAAGACAGGGAAGGGGCTACCTGAAAGTTTGAAAGGGTAGAAACTTCAAATGGGTGGGTATCGGCGCAGCCATGCCGCCCGATGACACGGTTTGAGTTTCAGGTAGCCTTTGGCGGCTGCTTGGTTGGCAAATATGTGTTCTTTAACAATTCGGTATGTTAAATCCGGCTGGTGCCGCAGTCGATCAGGGTTTCGCCCACGCAGATGATTTGGTTGTGGAAGGCGTTGAGGGTGCTGCGGTGGCCGATGCTCACGATGATGCTGTCGGGCAGCTCGTGGCGAATCAGGCGGTAGAGGGCGGCTTCGGTATTTTCATCGAGCGCGGCGGTGGCCTCATCGAGCAGCACGAGGCGGGGGCGGGTGATGAGGATGCGCACGAAGGCGATGCGCTGCAGCTCGCCGGGGGAAAGCTTGTGCTGCCAGTCGTCTTCGGTGTCGAGCAGTTCTTTCAGGTAGCCCAGGCGGCAGGCTTCGAGGGCGGCGGTAAGCTGGTGTTCGTCGGGGCGGATGTTGGGGTAGCAGATGGCGCGGCGCAGGCTGCCTTGCGGGGTGTAGGGGCGCTGGGGCACGAAGAGGATGTGTTCACGGGCGGGGCCGATGATGTGGCCGCTGCTGCCGAAGGGCCAGAGGCCGGCCAGGGCGCGCAGCAATGAGGTTTTGCCGCAGCCGGATGGGCCGCGGATGAGTAGGGAATCGCCGCTTTGGGCGCGGAAGGAGACGTCGGAGAGCAGGATGTTGCCGTTGTTACGGTACAAGGTGAGCTTGTCGGCCTGCAGGATGCAGTTTTCGGCTTCGTGCTGCGGCTGGCGGTAGGGCAGGTGGTTTTGCATGCTTTGGAAGAAGCCGTCGAGACGTTCGAGCCGGGCTTGATAGGCGGTGAAGTCTTTGTAGGAATTGCGGAAGAAGGATAGGGCGCGTTGCAGGCGGTTGAAGGCTTGCACGGTTTGGTGCATATCGCCGATTTTCACTTGGCCGGCGAAAAAGCGCGGGGCTTGCAGCATGAGGGGCAGCAGGTTGGAAATTTGGGTGATGCCGGTGTTGAAGCCGTTGAGGCCGAGGCTGCGGAACACAATCTGCCAGCGGTTGCGGATGATGTGGGCAAAGTGGCGGCGCAGGTTGCGCCCTTCGGCGGCCTCGCCGTTGTAGAAGGCGATGCTCTCGGCGTGGTCGCGCACGCGCACAAGGGCGTAGCGGTAGTTGCCGTTGAAGTGTTCGTTTTGGAAGTTGAGCTTCACCAGGGGGCGGCCGATCCACACGGAAGTGGCGGTGGCAAAGAGGATAAAGAGGTAGATAAACATCACCATGCCGCGCGGGATTTCCAGCCCCAATACGCTGAGCACGCCGGAGAGATTCCAGAGGATGACGGTGAATTCGATGGTGGAAACGATGGCGTTGATCAGGCCGCGCACGAGCTCGGCGGTGGAGGCGATGAAGTCTTGCGCGTCTTGCTGGATACGTTGGTCGATGTTGTCGGGCGCGTGGCGGCGCATGTGCAGGCGGTAGTAGTTTTTATGGGCGAGCCAGCTTTGGGTGAGCGCGGCGTTGAGTTTTTCCAGCCAGCGGATCATAAAGACTTGCTCGAGCAGCTCGTCGGCCAGGGCATGGATGATTTTACACACCACCAAGGCGCTGTTGATGCCGGCGAAAAACCAGAAGGCGGCGGCGGCGCGGTCTTGAAGGGAATCGTAGAGGCCTTTGTAGAAAAAGGAATTGAGCACGCTGATGCGCACTTCGAGCAGCACCATCAAGAGCAGCGCGGCCAAAAGCAGGCACACCCGGATACGGTTGCTGCGTGCCAAGCAGGGGTGCAGGATGCGCTCGAAGCGCTGCCCGAAAGCAGTGCGGCGCAACAGGAAGGCGGTGATCAGGCAAAACAGCAATACGCCGAAAAAGCTCTGCACCAGCCACAGCGGGCTGTTCAGGAGCTCGATTTTCCATTGTTCTTGTTTCATATGTGGTGTTGGGTTGGATAACTTTATTTTTCAGGTATGGCAAACCAGCTTAACTTTCGCTACCGCTACCGCGTTGGTTTGCCTTGCCGTACTTCTGTACTGTCTGCGGCTCACCGCCTGGTATCGAAAGCCAATTTGGTTTGCCTAGCCCTTTGGGATTGAAAGGCTACCTGAAAAATAAAACGGCAGTAAAACGGGGTTGAGACAGGCGGGCCAAACAGCGCGGAAGGCTACCTGAAAAACGGGATGGCATTTTTCAGGTAGCCTCATGGGGCGTTATGCCGCGGCCAAATGCTTAAAACTCAAACTTGGCGGAAACGCTGATTTCGCGCGGGTTGCCGATGGCAATCATCGGGTATTGCGCAGAAGAGCCCACGGTGGAGGTGTAATACAGGCGGTTGGTCAGGTTTTTGCCGTTGAGCCGCACGTTGAGCTTGTTGCCGCCGAACTTGGCTTCATACGAAACGAAGGCGTCGGCCACGGTGGCGGATGGGATTTTCCACAGGCGGTCGCCGCTGGCGGCGTTTTTGCCGATGTACCATGCGCCGTTGTATTTGGCGCCGATGCCGGCGCGCCAGTTGCCGCCCAGCGCGTTACCGAAATCGTAAGTCAGGTACAGGCCGAACTGGTTGCGCGGGGTGTTGTTCAGCGGCAGGCCTTGGGCGGCGGCTTCGGCTTCCAGCACCTTGGTTTCGGTGTAGGCATAGTTGGCATTCACACCGAGGCGTTCGGTAATTTGGCCGCCCATTTCGGCTTCGAAGCCCATGGAGCGGGCGCGACCGGCATAGCGGGTTTCGGTTTGGCCGCCGGAGGTAACGCTGTAGCGCACGTTTTCTTTTTCGATATGGAATGCGGCTAGGGCGGCAGAGAGGCGCTCACCGGCGAATTTGGCGCCGATTTCAAACGAACGGCCTTTCTCCGGCTTGGCATCACCGGGGATTTCGCTGGAAATAGACACCTGCGGGCGGAAGGAAGTGGCGTAGCTGCCATAGAGCGACCACTGCGGGGTGAGGCGGTAGGTTACGCCGAGCGAGGGCGAGAAGTTCCAGCCGTGGTTGTCGGTGTTGGCTTTGAATACGAAATTGCGGTTGGCGCGGCCGGCGTATTGGTCGAAATACTCGGCGCGCAGGCCGGCGGACACAATCCATTTTTCGCCGAAATGAATATCGTCGTTGGCATACAGGGCGAAGGTTTTGAGGATTTCGGTTTGCTGGGTGTTGTTGCCTTGGCCGTCGATGGTGTTCACGCCGGGCTGCGGGCTAATGCGGCCATACACCGGGTTGTACATATTGATGGTGTAGTTGTTGGCGGGGCTTTGATAGATTTTGCCCAGCAGGCGGTCGTTGTGCATGGCTTCGAGGCCGAAGCCGAGTTTATGCCGTACGCTGCCGGTATGCACGTCGCCTTTGAAGCTTAAGGCCAGGTTGTGCACGCGCAGGCGGGCATCCTGCGTGCCGTCGATGCGGCGGCGCACCGTGCCGGTGGTGGTGTTGATACCGGCGGCGGTGTTGGCAATGCGGGCTTTCCAGTCGTCGTAGGTATGGTAGGTGAAGCCGTAGTTCAGGCGCATTTTCCACTGTTCACTCAAATATTGGTCGAGCGTGAACTGGAACATATGGTTTTTGCCGCTTTGCTCGCTGAAAGGCTCGTCCAGTCGGCGTTCGGCGGGAATAGCGAGGGGCTTGCCGTAGTTTGCGCCACGGGTGGAGTCGAGGAAGGTGCCGCGGTCGAAGGGCACGGTGTAGTCCAAGTATTCGTAGGCGGCGGTGATGGTGGTGTGCTCACCAATCCATTTGATCGAGGGGGCGATGGTGGTTTGCTTGATTTCGCCGAAGTTGCGCCAGTAGTCGCTTTGGCGGTAATCGGCGATGAAGCGGTAGGCCCAGCTTTGGCTGGAGCCGATGGGGCCGGTGAAATCCACGCCTACTTGGCGGGCGCTGTGGCTGCCGAAGCTGGTGCTCACGGAGCGGGCAGGTTTGAGCTGCGGCTGTTTGGTTACCACATTCACCACGCCGCCGGGGTCTTGCACGCCGTAGAGTGTGGAGGCCGGGCCTTTGAGCACTTCCACGCGCTCGGCGGTGGGGCTGAATACGTGGGTTTGGGTCATCTGCATGCCGTTGCGCAGCACGGAGTTGTCGCGGTTGTCGCCGAAGCCGCGTTTCACCACGGCCTCAAGCGTGCCGGCCAGGGTGTTGGCCTGGCGGATGCCGCTCACAGTAAGCAGGGCTTCATCCAGCGAGCCGGGGCGGCGGTCTTCCAGCACGGCGGGGGTAACGATGTTTACGCTACGGGGCACTTCGAGCAGCGGGGTGTTGCCGCCGCCGATGACATCGGCGGAAATGGGCTGGTAGCCGCTGGCATAGCGGCGGCGGGCGGTAACTTCGATGGCTTCGAGCTCGGCGCTGTCGGTGCTGTCGGCCTGTTGCTCCTGCCCTTGGGCAGGCTGTGCCTCATTCGTGCCTTCGGCATAAAGCAGGCCGGGGCTGCCGATGGCGGCAAGGGCAAGGATGAGGGCTTTGAGGTGTGTGCGCGGTTGTTTCATGAGGCAGTTCCCTTAAAGATAAAAAGACAAACAAAAAACAGGCAGTTAGGTTGAACCTGCTGCCATATCGGTTAATAAACAAGGTATTGAGAACGATTGGCATTTTAGTGGCTGATGGAAATTTGGCAATCTGCGTAAAATGATGTTTGCTTTATATTTTTGTTTTTAAGATACAATTTCTCGTGTAAAGAAATGTTTTGTTGCAATCTAGTTACATACATCATGGCGAAAAATTGAAAATGCCTGCTGTTTGCAGAAACCGGGGCTGACCGAGAAGCATTTTGGGGGACAATGGCGGGCATGGTGGTTTGATGGAGTTTTATGGTTTTCAGGTAGCCTTTTGGCTGCTTGAGGCTACCTGAAAAGGGAAACGGATGATTGGGAATGAGTTCCGAATGATGCTGCTGAGAAAATGGATCAAGGTGCTGTTTTTCGTGTGCTGGGGGGTGGCTTGGTGGTATCGCGACCTAATTGGTGCGGGCTTTTTTTGGTGTGCGGTCGTCCTGACGGGTTTGGTGGTGATGCTGAATTGGCAGGATGCCTATTCGCTTTGCCCAGAACGTAAATGGCGGGGCGATCCCAATCTGTTTTTGCTGGCAGCAACGGCGCCGTGGTGGGGTTTGCTCAATCCTATGCACGAAGTGGGCGGGTGGAGGTGGTGGCTGTGGGCTTGTGTGTCGCCGCTGTGGTTGCTGTTCTGGGCGGTGGTGGGGATGTGGATGCGGAGGTGGATGCAGGTGGTGCTGCCTGCGCTGGTTTTATTGGGATTGCCGCTGATGGTGTGGCACACTCATCAGCTGCATACCGTACCGTATTCTGCGCTGCATCGGGTAAGCGGGATTGCGCCATCGGAGCTGGACAGCCGTTCCTTCTCCCATTACCGGGGAGGGAGTTCTAAAATTTATTGGCTGGATTTAGACGGGGTAGAGCTGGCGTGTTTCCCCGATAGGCAGGATTCTTCCCGGGTTAATCGGGCGGTGTGCAGCGAGGCGCTGCGCTATGTGGGGCAGGCTTTGGATGTGTCGTATTACCAGAGTGTGCCGGGCGGGCGTTACCGGGTGTTTGAAATCGTGGCGCCTGACGGCGTGCTACTGGATTATGCAACGGCTCATCAAGAGTATGTGGCCGATGAAGCGGCGATGTGGCAGAGGTTTTACAACGGCCTGCTGCTGATGACTTTGCCGTTCTCGCTGTTGGGCGCGTTGGCTTATTGGGCGGTGGGGGAAGATTATTAACTGAGATTTTTCAGGTAGCCTCTTGGCTGCTTGAGGCTGCCTGAAAACAAAACCTGCTTTCATGCGCCCGTAATCGTTTTAAATTTAAGAAATGGTTTGCTTTAAGGCAAACGCTATGTAGCAAAGGATTTTAGCTTCGTGCAAGCTAAGATTTTCAGGTAGCCTCACAGAATAAAGGCTACCTGAAAACGATGTCTTGCAAAGCTAAAAACACACGAGGCCTGTATAGGCATTTATCAATCCAAGCATCAGAAAGGAAAACCATGAACCTTATTTCCATTGCCATCATCGCCGGCGTGATTCTGGCCGCGCTGTTCGTACTCGGCCTCATCCTCACCCGCCTGTACCGCCGCGCCAGCAAAGAAGTCTCCTTCGTGCGCACCGGCTTCGGCGGCGAAAAAGTCATCATGAACGGCGGCGCGATGGTGCTGCCCGTGCTGCACGAAATTATTCCGGTGAACATGAACACATTGCGTCTCGAAGTGCGCCGCGCGGCGCAGCAGGCGTTGATTACCCGCGACCGGATGCGCGTGGATGTAATGGCAGAATTTTACGTCCGCGTCAAACCCAGCGCCGAGAGCATCGCCACCGCCGCGCAAACGCTGGGTATGAAAACCATGTCGCCCGACGAATTGAAAGACCTCGTTGAAGGTAAATTCGTCGATGCCCTGCGCGCCGTCGCCGCCGAAATGGCGATGGAAGAGCTGCACGAAAAACGTGTTGATTTCGTTCAGAAAGTGCAACAAGTCGTGAGCGAAGACTTGTTTAAAAACGGCCTCGAGCTCGAAACCGTTTCCCTGACCGGCCTCGACCAAACCAGCTTCGAATTTTTCAACCCGCAAAACGCCTTTGACGCGGAAGGTCTGACCAAACTGACCGAAACCATCGAAGGCCGCCGCAAAAAACGCAACGAAATCGAACAAGACACCGATTTGGCGATTAAAACCAAAAACCTCGAAGCCGAGCAGCAACGCCTGAAAATCTCGCGCGAAGAAGAATACGCCAAACTCGAACAAGAACGCGAAATCGCCGTGCGCCGTGCCGAACAGGAAGCCAGCATCGCCGAGCAGGAGGCGCAGAAAAAACGTGAGGCGGAAGAAGCCAAAATCGCCGCCGAACGCGAAGTGGATTTGAAACGCATCGCCGCCGAACGCGATATTAAAAACGAAGACATCCGCAAGTCCCAAGCCGTCGAGCAGGCGGAAGTCGAGCGCCGCAAAGCCATCGAGCTGGCCGAACAAGACCGCGCCATCGCCGTGGCCGAAAAATCGCGTGCCGAATCCGAAGCCAAAGCCGAGGCCGACAAAGCCCGCGCCGCCGCCGTGCGCGAAGAAGAGAGCGTGATTACCGTACGCGAAACCGAACGCGCCGAACGTGCCAAAGCGGTCGAGCTGATTGCCGCCGAAGAAGCCGCGCAAAAAGACGCGATTTCGCTCACCGTCGCCGCCGAAGCCGAGAAACAGGCCGCGCAAGACCGCGCCGAAGCCGTGCGCATCGCCGCCGAAGCCGAAGCTGAGAAACAACGCCTGCAAGCCAAAGGCGAAGCCGATGCCAAAATCCTGCTGGCGCAAGCGCAAGAGCAGCAATACAAAGTCGATGCCGAAGGTACCCGCGCCGTGAATGAAGCCGCCAACGTGTTGAGCGTCGAGCAAGTTGAAATGCAAGTGCGCCTCGCCCTGTTGAAACACCTGCCCGACATCATCCGCGAATCCGTGCGCCCGATGGAAAACATCGACGACATCAAGATTCTGCAAGTCAACGGCTTGGGCGGTTTCAGTGGCGCTGCCGCGGACGGCGTTTCAGGTAGCCCAAACGCCCAAGGCAACGCGGCTTTGTCCGACCAAGTGGTGAACAGTGCCCTGCGCTACCGCGCCCAAGCCCCGCTGGTGGACGGTTTGCTCAAAGAGCTGGGCTTGAGCGGCGGCGACATCAACGGCCTCACACAAAGCCTCAATCCCGCTGCTCCTGCCAATCAGACACAGCCACAAGGGGAGGGCGGGGCTGAATAAGAGTTGACGGTATAAATAAAGAAAGGCTACCTGAAAACGAACGCAGTGAGTTTCTGCGAAGCTAAAACGAACGCAGTGAGTTTCTGCGAAGCTAAAACGAACGCAGTGAGTTTCTGCGAAGCTAAAGTTTTCAGGTAGCCTTTTGCGGTTGAGGCAATTGCATAATATGGACTATGCTTGCCATGGTTTGATTAGTATTTCACGTTCTTTTCCTGTGGGTTTCACGAAATTAAGAATGCGGTTTGTTTTTGTGCGGAATAGGTGTATGGTCACATCGGTTTCAATGCCTGCATTTTTTGGCCGATAACCGTTGCCAGCTGCGTGATTCGTATAGTGCCGCCTTGACTACTTCGCCGCTGGTAGCCACCGTGAGATAGGCTTGATGCAGCCCGCACGGCTTGTCCACCGTATTGCGGTAGGACAATAGCCCGTTTAAAACCATGTATATTCCGACCTGTTGCCAGACAGTGTTAGTGCTTTGATTGAGAGTTGTAGCAAGTATTTGTAAAAGCACCATCAAACTTATGTGGATTGAGGAGGACGGTGGAATATTTTCGAAGATAGGGTAAATAAGAATAAAATAAATTAGTTAATTGATTTTAAACTGTTTTGTGTATTTTGAGGATGTCTGGGGACAAAAAAAGAACCGCTATAAAGCGGTTTGTGGTGCCCGAGACCGGAATCGAACCGGTACGCTCGTATTAAGGAGCGACGGATTTTAAGTCCGTTGTGTCTACCAATTCCACCACTCGGGCCGGGCTGTGGTTTGTCAGCCTGGATGATTGGAGGCGGGGGCGCGGATTTTAACCGGCCTATGCGCGGGTTGCACCCCGCGCAGCATAAACACTCTGCCACCCCGCCGTGCTGATTGATGTATGGTTTGTTTAAACCGATACCGCAACGGCTATTTGCTGCCTGCGGTTTACATTCACTTTGGTATTTTGGAGGCGGGAGTCGGAATCGAACCGGCGTACACGGCTTTGCAGGCCGCTGCATAACCACTTTGCTATCCCGCCAAATTGGCTTTTGGCCGACTGTATCGGCCAAATCGCTGAAACTTGGAGCGGGAAACGAGTCTCGAACTCGCGACCTCAACCTTGGCAAGGTTGCGCTCTACCAACTGAGCTATTCCCGCGTAGCACCCGAACCGGTAAGTGGATAGTGGAGCGGGAAACGAGTCTCGAACTCGCGACCTCAACCTTGGCAAGGTTGCGCTCTACCAACTGAGCTATTCCCGCTTGGGATTCGGATGATTGAAACTTGGAGCGGGAAACGAGTCTCGAACTCGCGACCTCAACCTTGGCAAGGTTGCGCTCTACCAACTGAGCTATTCCCGCTTGGGCATTTTCCGGCTGAGCCGTACTTACGAAAGCGGCATATTATAGGCAGATTTGCCAAATAGTCAATATCCGTTTGGGAAAACTTGGCTAAGGCTTGTTATTTATGCTGATTTTCTCGCTTTATTTTGCCTTGCCTGCGCGGCGGCGGCTATTCGAGCCATTCCTGCAGGGCGGAAACGGGGATGTCCCAGCACCACAAGCCCTCCTGGCCGTGCGGATTCAGGCCGCGCACAAACAGGTAGCGCACATGGATGGATTCGGGCAGGGCGCGGCGTTGTTTCAGGTAGCGTGCGGTGGCCACGGCGTAAATCAGCGCCTGCAGGTAATAATGGTGTTCGCTCACCGCCGCGCTCATGGCGGCTTGGCCGTAATCGGCCAAACGACTGCCTAAGTGGTTGGATTTGTAGTCGATAACGCATACCCCGCCGTCTTTTCCTGCGGCAATCAGGTCGATGAAGCCGTTGAGGAAACCGGTTACGGCGTGGAAATCCAGCTGCGGCAGGTGGGCGGCAGCGTTTTCAGGTAGCCCGATGTCGGGGCGGGCAAACCAGCGGCGCAGGCGTTTCAAACCGAAATCGTGCAGATGCAGCACGAAGCCCATTTCCGCCACGCGGCTATCGGCGGGAATATCGGCCAACTGCATATTCTCTGCCAACGGCGCACGGCGCACGGCTTCCACCATTTCCAGCGCCGCCGGCAGCCATGCTTCGGCCTCGAAGCCGTGTTTGGTCAAAATATCGGCATAGGATGCCGCTTGTTCGGCGGCGGGGCGGGCGAAGTCGGTTTTCTCCAAAATGCTGTGCAGGCAGATGCCGGGCTGGATACCAGCAGGGAAGGCTAACAAGGCAGTTTCGGCTTCATTTGACCACAAATCGGCCTGCCCGTTTGGCTCAACTACATTTTGGCCGTTGGCCCGCAACTCGTCGCTTGCATTTTGGCTTCGCAGAAACTTGCTGCGCTCGTTTTCAGGTAGCCTTTCGGCTTCGGCAATAGGGTTTTCATCGGCCAACGGGTTTTCAGGTAGCCACTCTTCGGCGGGCAGGGTTTGGCGGCTCAGGCCGGTAAAGCTGGTGTGGCGGATAAATTGCAGCGGCCGCTCGGGCAGCACGAGGGCGCGGTAGCTGCCCTGTTGTTCGTCGCGGGCGTGGTAGCGGGCTTCGGGCGGCTCGTCTTCCAGCCATTGCAGCTGGCCGGGCGCGGCGCTTTGGATGCGGTTGCGCCAGGCCCGGCGCAGGGCTTCGGCCAGGGCTTGGCCTTTCAGGCCGCGCCAATAGTCGCGGATGGCTTGGCAGTCGTCTCCGGCCGCTTCGGCCAAGAGATAGGCGAAGGTGTTTTCCGGGGTGTTGCTGCAGGGGGCGGCGTAGAGCACGAGCTGCTCGCGGGCGCGGGTGAGGGCGACATACAAAAGGCGCAGGCGTTCGCCGAGGTCTTCGGCAAACAGTTGCCGCTCGTCTTCTTCGCCCAGCTGGGCTTTGGCCAACAATAGGTTGCGGCCGTTGCTTTGGCTGATGATGTTCCAGTCTTTTACCAAATCGCGGCTGGCGTCCCACACGAAAGGGCAAAACACCAGCGGGTATTCCAGCCCTTTGGCGGCGTGCATGGTAACGATTTTTACCAAGTCTTCATCGCTTTCCAGCCGCAGCTGATATTCCGTGTTTTTTTTGTCTTTTCCAACGTTTTGCAACTGTGCTTCCAGCCATTGCGCCAATGCGGAGGGCGTAACGCATTCGTCGGAGGCCAGTGCCAGGATTTCAGCCAGCTGCCAGAAGTTGGTGAAACTGCGTTCGTTGCGGGTGTGCAGAAGGTGCTGCTCGAGGCCGCTTTGGCGGGCAAAGCAGGTGAGCGCGGTGTAGATGCCGTGCTGCCGCCAGGCTTCGGCGGCGGTTTCGGCCAGGGCGATCCACTCGGCCAGGCGGTTTTCGTTGCCGTTCAATTCGGCCAGGTCTTGCGCGGTGTAGCCATAGAAAATGCCGCCGAGCACGAAGCGCAGGTATTCGGTTTGCTGCGGTGCCAGCCAAAACAGCAGCAGGGCGTGCAGGGCTTCGGCTTCGGGCGTATCGAACACCGATTGCTGTTGCAGCAATACGCTGCGCACGCCCCGGCGTTTGAGCGTGCGCGCAACCAGGGCGGCTTCGCTGTGGGTGCGGACCAATACGGCCACCTGCCCAGGATGCAGCGGCACGTTTCCGCCGCCGTGTTTGCCGCCGATGGAAAGGCTACCTGAAAGCGCCTGATTGAGCCGTGCGGCAATTTCGCGGGCACAATAATCGGCGCAGAGCTCGCGCAAGGCATCTTTATTCGGCAGTTTTCCTTCGCCTTCGCCCGCCGGATTGATCCAGCGCACGGCCACGGCTGCTTCGGGTGCCGGGCTGAGCAGGCTCTCGGCGCGGGCGGCCTGCACGTCGGGGTAGGCAATCTGCGGCAGCACGAAGGGGTGGCTGCGGGCGGCAAACAGATGGCCGATGCCGTTGACCAGATTGCGGTGGCTGCGGTAGTTGGTGCGCAGGGTATAGCTTTGCTCGGGGGCGGTTTCGGCTGCGGCGGCAAGGTAGGCGTGGATGTCGGCGCCGCGAAAGCCGTAGATGGCCTGTTTGGGGTCGCCCACCAAAAATACGGGCACGCCTTGGCGGATAAAGGCGGTGTGGAAAATGGCGTATTGCAGCGGGTCGGTGTCTTGGAATTCGTCGATGAGTGCCACGCGCCATTTGGCCGCCAGGGCTTGGGCGAGCGCTTCGGCTTGCTCGTGGTGGTCGGGGTTGGACAGGGCGGCGTGAACGTCGAGCAGCAAATCGTCGTAGTCGCGGCGCGGGCTGCGGCGTTTGTCTTCGGCCAAACGGGTTTTCAGGTAGCCCAAACATTCGAGCTTGAGGCGGATGGCGGCTTCCTGCTCGGCACCGCTGATTTCGGCCAGGCGGCGGCCGAGAACGGCCAAGGGCTGCAGGGCGGCGATGTCGGCTTCTTCAATATGCTGGTTTTTCTTGATTTTGCCGCGCAAGGCGTTGTCTTCAAAACACAGCAGCTTGTCCGGCTTGGAAAGCACGGGTTGCGCCAATCCTTCTTGTGCGGCTTGCCGGAGCTCGGCAAACAGAGTGTCGACGGAGGCGTTGAATGTGCCGCCGTGAAGCTGCGGCTTGATGCGGCGGTACACGGCTTCGATTTCCTCCGCATTCCGTCGCAGCTTCTGCCAAGCGGCGTGGAGGCCTTTCTGTATTTGCGGCAGGCGGTTTTCAGGTAGCCTGTAGTCCAAAAAAGCGCGTTTGAGGCTACCTGAAAATTCGGCCAGCACGGAGGCGGGGGTGATGCCGAAGCGGGCGGTGATGCGCGCGTTTTGCGGGTGGTCGGCCACGTGTTCGCGCCAGAAATCCTGTGCGGCCACCAGGCGGGCGGCGGTGTCGGCGGGGCCGGTTTCCAGCTCGAAGGGCACGCCGCACAAAAAGGCGTAGTCGCCCAGCACGCGCAGGCAGAAGCCGTGGATGGTGTAGATGGCGGCGGTGTCGAAGCCGGACAGGGCGGCCTGCAGCTGCAGGATGAGTTTGCCGCGCTCTTGTCTGGCCAAGGCTTCGGTCAGCAGGTGTTGCAGAAACTCATCGTCCGGCGTTTCCCCGCCCTGCAGGGCGGCCAAAACTTCGCCCAGCCGGGCACGCAGGCGGTTTTTCAGCTCGGCGGTGGCGGCTTCGGTGAAGGTAACCACCAGTATGTTTTCCGGCGCCCAGCCTTCGAGCACCACCAGGCGGGTGAACAGCGCGGCAATGCTGTAGGTTTTGCCCGTGCCGGCGGAAGCCTCGACAAGGTGGGTGCCCTGCGGCGGCAGCGGCAGTTGTGCAACGTGGAAATCCTGCATGGCGGGGTCCTTGATTTTCAAGTAGCCTAGGTAACGGGCGGTATTGTACGGCCTGGCCGGGAAACTGTCTGCGGGCGCTAGCGGACAAATTTGCTGCCGATGCCGGGCTGCGGTTGCCAACATGGCTAAAGCTCGGCAAGGCCGGCCAGCGCCCGGCAAGGGTGAAGATAATCCGCTAATTTGCAAACCAATGCGGCTTGGCAGGCTGATTGCTTTCAGGTAGCCTATCGGTCTGTTGCTTTCCCGGCCGCGCAGTATGGGCTGGAAAAGCCCGTGCCTGCTGCCCACGGCGGTTGGTTTTAGACAAATCTTGTCTAATTCATTTATAATCAAACCAATTCTTAATTCATTCAAGCTTTGCTGCTGCGGAATGGGGTGGCAGCGGCAAAGCAGCCGCAAACGAATAATCTTGCCACTGCCCGCAGAGCCGGGCGGAAGCAAAAAATAAAGGGAAAACATGATTCAGCATTACGACGTCGTTATCATCGGCGCCGGCCCCTCGGGGGCAGTGGCGGCTGCTCTGTTGAACAAGCGGGGATTCAATGTTTGTGTGGTGGAAAAGCAGCATTTCCCGCGTTTTGTTATCGGCGAGAGCCTGCTGCCGCACTGCATGGAGCTGCTGCATGAGGCCGGCTTCCTGCCCGCCGTGCAGGCCGGCTTCGGTTTTCAATATAAAAACGGCTTCGCCTTCTCTTGGGGCGAGCGCAATACCAGCTTCAAATTCACCGACAAAATCTCCCCCGGTCCCTCTACCGCATTCAATGTGGAGCGTGCCCGTTTCGATAAAATCCTGATCGACGAAGCCATCAAACAGGGCGTAACCGTACAGTTCGGCGCCACGGTGAAGGCCTTCGACAACCACGGCGACTTTGCCAAACTGGTGGTGCAGCAGGAAGGCGGCGACCCTTATGTGCTGGGCGCGCGTTTCGTGCTGGATGCCAGCGGCTACCACCGCGTGCTGCCGCGCATGCTCAGCTGGGATATTCCTTCCGACCTGCCTCTGCGCCACGTGCACTTCACCCACATCGAAGACCACATCACCGACCCGGCCTTCGATCGCAACAAAAACTTGGTGTGCATCCACCCCGAACACCGCGATATTTGGCTGTGGCTGATTCCTTTCTCCAACGGCCGCGCTTCCATCGGCGTGGTGGGGCTACCTGAAAAACTCGGGCAGGAAAGCTCTGCCGTCATCCTGAAAAAATTTGCCTTGGAAGTGCCTTTCCTACGCCGCATTTTGAAAAACGCACAATGGGATAACGACTTCCCCTTCATCTACCTGCCCGGCTATTCCGCCAGCGTGAAATCGCTCTACGGCCGCCACTTCGCCCTGTTGGGTAATGCCGCCGAATTCCTCGACCCGGTATTCTCCTCCGGCGTCACCATCGCCACCCACTCGGCCAAGCTCGCCGCCGATTTGGTGGCCAGACACCTGAACGGCCATCAGGTGAACTGGCAAAACGAATTCGCCCGCCCGCTGATGTCCGGCGTCAACGTGTTCCGGCACTATGTGGAGGCCTGGTATTCTGGCACGCTGCAAGACATGATTTTCAGCGGCCAGCGCACGCCGGAAACCGACCGCATGCTCAGCGCCGTGTTTGCCGGCTATGTGTGGGATCAAAACAACCCCTATGTGCACGATGCGCAACTCTTCACCTCGCAGATTTGGGAGCCCGCGCCCAAACACGACACCGCCGAAGCCGGTTAGCCGCCGTTTTGCGCTATAATCCGTTTCACTGCCGCTTCTGTGGAAGCCGATGTTTTAGCTTCGCAGAAACTTCGTTTTCTGTGAGTTCAGCTTGGTGCGGTGCGATAGGTTTGATTGCCTTCAAGTGAATATGCTTTTGATAGAAAAGGATATTTACGATGGTAATCTTGACCGTGGTCTCTACCAAGGGTGGCATTGGTAAGACGACCGTAACCGCCAACCTGTCCGCCATACTGGCCGATATGGGCTTCCGGGTGCTGATGATCGACACCGACACCCAAGCCTCACTCAGCAAATTCTACCCAATACATTACCGCGCGCCCAACGGCGTGGTGGAACTTTTGTTGGGCAAAAACGACGAATCCGTCATCCAATCCACCATTTCCAATACGGTTTATCCCAATCTGGACATCGTCCTGTCCAACAATATCCGCGACGACGTGCAAAACAAGGTGCAGAACCGCCCCGACCGGGCTTTCCTGCTGCGCAGCAAGTTGGTGCACCCCTGTATCGCCGAGAGCTACGATGCGGTGCTGATCGACACCAAAGGATCGGTCGGCGTAATTCAGGATGCGGCTTGCTTTGCCGCCAACCTGCTGCTCTCGCCGATCATGCCGGAAACACTGAGTGCGCGGGAATTCGTTTCAGGCACACAAGAAGCTTTAGATCGGTTGGCACATGGCGCGGTGATGAACTTGCCGATTCCACCGCTGCGGGCGTTGATTTATGCCCGCGACCGCACTAAAGATGCGCGCATCATTACCGAGGGCATCAAAGCCTATTTCAACCAGAGCTTGGACGGTAAAAAACAGCTACTGCCTTTAGAAATCCCCTATGCCAAAGCCTACAAGGAAGCAGCCACGCTGCGAATTCCAGTGCATTGCCACGAATGGAAGCATTCGGGCAAATCGGAATCTGCCCGCCAACAGATGATTCGGTTGGTATACGAACTGTTTCCGCCAATTCAAGAACAGCAGGTGGAATGTCATCTGTTCGGCGAACATCTGGAAAATCTGTTGCCTGAAGAAACAGCAGCCGATACCGGTACGGATAATATGTCAGCAGAGGTGCGGTCATGAGTAGCAACAACCGTTCTGGCACAATAAAACGTACTGGGCCGAAATTGCAGCTGAATGCCGAAACTGCATTCGCCAGCCTGCTAGTCGCTCCTCCAGCGCAAACTGGAATGGACATTGCGCCCAAGGACGATGTGTTTCCTGGTTTGTTTATGAACGTATCGGTTCATGAAATCGACTTCTTCGACAAAAACCCCCGCACACGCCACGACCCAGAGCAATACGGCCACATTAAACAATCCATCCGTGAGACCGGCGTGCAGCAGCCGGTACACATTACCCGCCGCCCCGGCGACAGCCGCTTCGTGCTGGCTCAGGGCGGCAACACCCGTCTTAAAATCGTACAGGAACTATTTGCCGAAACCGGCGACGAGCGTTTCGCCGTCATCCCGGCAATCTTTGCCGAATACACCTCGGAGGCGGACATTCAAATCGCCCACCTGATCGAGAACGAACAGCGTGCGGAGATGTGCTTTTGGGACAAGGCGCAGGCCTATGCCGCGATACGCGGGATGTTTCAGGCGGAGAGTGCGAAGAAGCTAAGCCTGCGCGAGTTGGAACAATTATTTCTGACACATGGATTATCTTTATCTTACAAAACACTAGGATTGATGTTCTTTGCAGCCGACCACCTCAACGATTTGGGGATGCTGGCACAGTCTCTGTCCAATCAAAAAACCTTCGATATCCGTAAACTCTATTACCAGTTCCAAGACGATCTAAAAAGCACCAGTGCCGTTGACCAACTGGACGGTTTCTGGAGCAACAGCCTGAGCGGGTGGGCAGCGGGACAAACGGAAGCTGAAACACAGGAACTGGATATGATCGCCCTGAGTCGTCACCTGCAACAGCGTTTTGTCGAGGTATTTGGTGATGTATTGCCGCAACGGGTTCAAAAACAACACGCTGCGACAGATTCCCTTAACACGAGGCTATCTGAAACAGGCGGTCATACCGGCCAATCTCCTGCCACAGCTGCCGATATAGATAGGCTACCTGAAATCGTTTCCGACATGCCAAGCCCGGCCAATGTGCCCAACACCGTTGCGCTGCCGCTCGATGCGGCTGCGAAACGGCACGATGCCCGGTCAGCTGCAGGCGTTACTCCCGCCTATGCCGACCACGACGCGGCACTGCAGGCCCTGCATCAGGCCGTGCACGGCCTGCTCTCGATGGTGGGGCTGGTCGACTGTTTCCGTGTCCATCCGGCCTTCCCCTACGGGTTCTATCTCGAATACCCTGATTTCCAAAATATCTCTCAGACCAACCTGCAGGCGGTGTTCGCCATCGACCACCTGCACGAAGAGGCTGGCAACGTATTTGCCTTCCTATGCCGTGTTTCCGGACAAGACAAGCTGATGGGCAGCGCCTTTATGGAGGCGGATAACCCCATCCTCAAACTACCTGAAAACTCTACCGTGCGGGTGGCCTGGCAGGATGCGGACATCCTGGACGAATACAGCACCATGGGCATCGGCGAGCGGGTCTACCTATTGGACCGGGTATTGGAATGGCAGACCACCGATACGCCGTATACTACGCCGGTGTCAGCCATTTTAGATGCCATGCGCGCCGTGCGTACTTTCGATGCGGGAGGCGGCCATGACTAAGGCTAAAACCCGTCACGAAGCGTGTTACCGCCTGCGTTTGGAGCAGCGTCACCCGCTGCACGGCCAAATACTGGCCCTGCTGGTTTCTTCCCTGGTGCTGCCCGAAGGCGGCCAGGAGGCAGCCGACGCCGGCCTCCCGCCGGGCTGCGCCGATGCTTTCGAGATGCTGGCCAAACTACCACCAGAACAGTTGCACGCGGTGGCCCGCCTGTTGGACGGCATGGTGGAAATCCGCCTGCCGCCGGCCGCGCTGGCGGCGGCGGTGCACGAGGTCGCCGGCAGCCAAGAGCGGCGGCAACTCTGCCTGCAACGCTGCGAATGGCTGATCCGGCACGGCGGCAGCAACCGTATGATTCTGCTGCTGTGCCCGGCGCTGTGCGCCGATGATGTGCGGCAGCTGCGCCGGCGGCTGGGCATCCCCGTCAATAAGGGCCGGCTGCCCGCCCTGCCCTTGGAAGCCCGTTTGTCGGTGGCGGCCGACTGGCAGGCGACGGCGGGTGAAACCGACACCTTCCTGCGCTACCGGGCGTTGGCCGAACGCCATCCCGGCTGCACCCTCGGCCAGCTGTACAGCACGGTGGCCGCCGTCGAAGGGGGCTGCCTGTGAAACCTGTTGCCGCCCATCCTGTCCCGACCCTGTCGCCCGAGCTGTTCGGCAGCGATCCGATTCCGTATTGGAACAACCGCGACACCGCTTATCTGGCCGCACTGTGGGAGGAACCCGTGACCTATGTGGTGCAGTTCGCCCAAGCTTTGGATTCGGTGACGGCAGGCTATTTCCTCAGCTGCTATGTTGCGCGCTACCGGCCTGGCGAATGGGTCGCCCTCAACGAAGACATCGTGCGCCAGGAAACCGGTTTGGGCGGCGGCAGCTGGTACCGCGTGCGCCATCTGTTGCTGGAGGCGGGCATCCTGGCCAACGAACGCCGCCTGAACGTGTCGCTGTACCGTTTGGACGGGGAAAAGTTGGAAGGGCTGCTACGCTGCCGTGCCGATGTGTCGCTGTGCGCCGTGGCTGCCCCGCCGGTCTCGCTCAACCGCCTGCACCTGAAAAGCCTGCTGCATTACGGCCTGTCGGTCAAGGCCTGCCTGCTGTTGGCGGCGGTGCAGGCCGATACGCCGCATATTGCCCTGGCCGAACGGCAGGATTGCAGTCCGTGGGTGGCGCTGCCGGAACAAGCTGTTACCGAACGTACCCGACTGAGCCGCCGCGAACAGCGGCTGGCAGCCGAAGCACTGCGCGACATCGGCGTACTGGAAACCAAGTACGGGGGTTTCCCGAGGATGCGCCACTGCCGCTACAGCCTGCAGCGGCTGGCGGAATTGGGCGACGGCTATATGCAGTCGCTGACAGTGTGAAAGGTGAATGGGTATGAACATCATGCGCCCCGAACAAGAAGATATTACTGCCGCCTTGCAGCTGACTCGGGCACTCAGCCTGACGGCTTTGGGCTACCATCCCGGCAAGCTCGACCAGTACGGCGAACCGGCATGGCTGGACGACGCTGACAAACCCGGCGTGCTGGATGAATTATGCCGCCTGTATCAGGGCTGCAATTTGGAATGGCTGCTGGCGGCTTTATCCGTGCTGATTTCCCCCGGCCGGGGAATCATTGACGAGGGCAGCGACATTTTGCAAGTCCACCCGCGTTGGGAACAGGCTGTGCAGGACAGCCACCGCCTGGACTGGCTGATCCATGCCGGCAGCGTGGCGTTTACCGATAAAGAAACAGACGACGACGGCGAACCTCTGCCGGAGAAACGCTGCGTATTGAACGAGACCTATTGGATTTCCGGCTACGAACCGGCCGGCGAAGGCGGCAACGAACGCGAAGCCATCGATGATGCCATGCGGCGCGACCAAGGGTGATGCCGTGAAACTGCCCGCCCCCGACCAATTCAACCGCGACATCATGCGCTGCAAACAGGCTCTGCAGGGCGGGCGCACCATCGCCGTTTACAAATGCCTGGTCGATGTCGCTGGTTCGATCAAAGCGGCGGTGTTCCTGTCGCAGCTGGTCTATTGGACGCGGCATGGAACGGCGGTGGCGGAGCGGGACGGCTGGATCTTTAAATCGATTGCCGAGATGGAAGACGAAACCGGCTTGAGCAAACGCGAACAGGGTACTTGCAAACAGAAACTGCTGGAGCGCAACCTGATTGAAACCCGCCGTTTCGGCTTCGGCGCACGCTTGGAAATGCGGCTCAACCTGCCGGCCCTGGCCGCTGCCGTCTGCGCCGCCAACGGCAGGCCGTCTGACGGCAGGCTACCTGAAAATATCGATCTGGCCGCCTTCCGCCAACCGTCCGACCTGTTCTTCCTGCGTTATTTCCAAGAGCGTATCGCCTACCACCGGGATTTGGCGACCCTGACCGGCTGCATCCACTCGGCCATCATGCTGTCCTTCATCATGCAGCAGTGCGTGGCCAAGGGTGCCGGGTCGGAAGAACGCTGGTTCGTCAGCTTCGACATCCCGGCCTGGCAGCGCCATCTGTCGCTGCCCTACAAAACCCAGCTGACCGCCCGCAACAAACTGAAGAACCTGCAATTCATCATCGAAAAACACTTCTTCGCCTCACGCCGCATCTTTACCCTGCTCAACGGCCGCGCCATCTGGTCGGCACTGGAGCAGAGCGTCCGCGACGAACGCCGGGCCGCACCCGAAACGCAAACCGAGCCCTATCCCCTTGATTATCGCAGAAATGACAAAAGGGATAATACAGCTGTTACCGAATCGGAATTAAGAAATGACAAAAGGGCGAATACAGGTATACGCTTTCAGGAAAATGCCGCCGATACCGGATTTGCCCCCGTTGAAACCAAGCCGGAGGCAAGAAATGACAAAGGGGACAATACAGCCGTCACCAATCCGGAAAGCAAGAAACGACAAACGGGAAAATTAGGAAGCGACCATCGGGAAAATACAGAAAGCGCAAAAGGGCGAATTATTAAAGATTCAGATTACCCCCAGTTCCCTATCGGGAACGACTACAACAAAGCACCCAGCCGCACCGGACAATCAGCCGTGGCGGCAGATGTGGGGGGTGTGCCTGCTGCGCAGGAGGGAAACCCCGCCGATACTGAGGGCAAGCGCTTCGACGGCCTGGTTTATCCGCAGCACTTCGGCAGCAGCCTGAAAGCCCAAAGCCGCAGGCTGTTCGACAAGCTGCTGCCCACCGCCGATAGCGAAACCCTGCAGGAGATACTGGACGAGATTGCCGGCCAGACCAAACCCGTAACCAGCCCGCTCGGCCTCCTGACCGTGTTGTGCCGCAAAGCCGCCGCCGGCGAACTGCTGTGCATCCTGGCACCGCTGGTACGGGAGAAACGCGAACGGCAGCAGGCTTGGGAGAAGCAGCGGCTGGAGCAGGAACAACGCTTGCAAAAGCAGGCGGCTGCGGCAGCAGGCAATGATGCAGCCCGTGCCAATTCGGAAGATTTGCGCCGTTCCGTGCTGCATGCGGTGGGGATACGGCCTGCCGAAAGCAGTAATTAGGGCGGATAGGGGCCGCCGTAAAAATATTTTGTGCGACAAAAGCCTTTTAAGGGTAAGGGGCGGGAATGGCGCAATCGCTTGTGACCCCCGGTCACAAAACCCTAGGGCGGGAATGGCGCAATCGCTTGTGACCCCCGGTCACAAAACCCTAGGGCGGGAATGGCGCAATCGCTTGTGACCCTCCATTCGCAAACCCTGATTATTCATCCAACCGCTTTAATTGTAATTCCACCCTGCGGCCGCCGGCCGCACAACAGACAGGAGCATACGGCATGATCCGCAGCAAACAGAAACTGGTCATCCAAGCGAAGTCCGTCAAAGTCGGACAAACCTTCGACACGCCTTTTCCGACATCCGAGCAGTCGGTGTTTTCCGACGGTTACGACTGGCAGCGGGAACGCGCCCGCCTGGCGGCGGTGTCGGACGATCCTGCCGATCTGGCCGCTTTGGCGGTATTGGCGGAGCACGAGTTGTTGCTGAAGCAGCATATCCTGCGTATGAGGATTCATTCGGGCCGGGCACGTTCCCGTTCTGCGGCTGCAATCGATTTGGACGATTACGACATCTACCTGTCCGAAGACCAGGCGTTTGACGATATCGGCAAGCTGAGCGGCAGCGGCGATACCTTCGAGCTGCAGACCAAACACGCGGTACGCATGTGGGAAGGGCAGAACGACCGCAAGAGCCACCGCTGGCCGGGTATCCGCTACGGCATGGCCCTGTCGGGCGAGCTGGTGCGGGCGGCCAAACAGGACAACCCGTTCGCCCATGCCGAACTGCTGGCTTTCGAGCAGGCTTTGGAGGAGGCTGCGGCCTATCTGGAGGCGGAAGTCGGCAGGATGCGGCAACAAATCGGGCAATACGCCGCCTCCGGCATCCACATCGCCGTCATGGCCAACCGGAATCCGCTGCTGATCAAAGTGGAATCGATGCGGGGCTACGGTTTCCGGCTGCTGCAGCTGCTGATGGCCTACGACATGTTGGTGCGTTTGGCCCTGACGATGGGCAGCAAAGGCCTGACCAGCAATACGGAAAGCAACCGGATCATCTACGAGGGCGGCCGCCGCTTACGCTCCCTGCTGCAAAACCTGTATACCTCTGCCATGAAGATGCGGCAGATCCAGGGGATTACGCGGCAGACCCTGTTGGACGATCCGGCCATGTCGGCCAAACTGGCGGCAGCGGTGGCCGCTGGGGCACTGCCGCCCTTGCCGGAAGCGGTATTGCTGTACCGCGTATTGCCGGCCTATGCCTTTATCGAACAAGCGGTCAGTGACGAAGCGGTACTGGCTCAGATGAAAGAAACCGCGGTCGGGTTGGGGCTGACTGAGACAGCCGCCGCTCCGGTTGCCGAAGAGCCATGATCCCGGAGCAGCGGATGGGCGACTTGTTCCCCGACGGCAAACAGGACTTATGCTGCCGCAGCCTAGCCAAGATCAGGCAGCCGGCGGCGGTGGCGGCGGAAGTCGCCGAGCTGGAAGCCGGCATCTACCGCCTGGTACGGGAAGCCAAACAGTTCGTACGGTCGGCCCGGCAGATGGGGCTGGTACGCCGGGTGGCCTACCGCTCCACCCCGGTCAGCCATGCCGTCCTGCCCGCATACCCGGGCAAAGACTTCCACGTTCCCAATATCTGCTGGGCGGAATACATCGGCAAACAGCGCAAAGACATTACCGACTGGGGGACGATTGCCGTACAGCTGGATGCCGCTAATGCCTCGTACGACGAAAGGCTGCTGCATATGCGCGTACACCTGGCCATGCGGCAGTACCACGACGAAGGGAAACGGATGCTGGAGCAGCTGAAATCGGACTACGCGCTGCTGGGGGAACTCGAGTTTATGTCGGTCTCGCAGAATATTCCGGTGCCGGTGGTGGTCGGAATGTGAAAAAGAGGATTTGGATATGCGCAAAGTAACCCTAGATGATTTCATCATGCCCGAATTTCGCGGTCAAAACCCCGATGATTACGAGTTTCGCGGGGATGGCAAGATTGTCCGTAAAGACCGGTGGGAAACCGGTATTCATCGCATCCATACGGTATTGATGCGTGCCGGCGTGATGCGGGACGAACCTGAATTTGAAATTGACGATGTGGTGCGGGCTGTTCGCTCGCTGCTGGATACTCAACTGGACGATACTGGATCAGTTATGCAGCATCCGGCAACAGATGCCCCGAATGGGGGAGAACCCGATGAATGATAAGCACATCCCCATTATCGCCTGGTCTGTTGGCTCAATAGGATTCAGGCAGCCGGTGCGCTTGCCTTGATAACAGGGGTGGTCGCCGGCATCGGCCTGTTGATCTACAGCCTGTTGACCGGTTCCGTGTTTGCACAAAACCTGGCCGACAGCGGCGGCATCTTGCTGTTCCTGTGGAAGGCGGCCGTCTCGGTATTGCCCAAACCGCCGGATAACTTTGACCGCCCGACCGTCGTCCGGGGTATCGATATGCAGATTTGGGAGGCGGAAGCGGATCCCGGGAGGGTTGCCTACTTGTGCTCGGTACGCTCGCAATGGGCGGAAGGGATGGGCCGGGGTTGGGCGGGGCAGATGCAGTCCGAACCGGCGGCTTGCCGTAAATGAGATGACCTGCTTGACCGGTCAAAATCAATAACAGTCAAATGAGGATAACAAAATGACGAAATTTGCCGTGGTATTCGGTGCTTTCTGTTTCTTCTGTGCTGTTTACTCTTTATGAAAAAGTAAACAGTTGAATAAATTCAACATACTAGCGATCGTCTTGGCGTTTATCGCATTTGCTGATTACGCGGTCAAACAGTTTTCAAATTGACCCTAATGGATTCCGTATCGGCAGGCAGGTAGCCTATACGGACAGGATAACTGAAGGAAAAAATCAAAATGCAAAAGCTATTCAACCGTATTTCCCGCAAACTGAAGGCGGTTTTGTTCGGCCATTACCGGCCGGATTTTGATTCGGCATGGCTGGAGCAGAACGGTCATGCGATGTATTGCGAAGTGGTGGTCGATCATGATCGCGGGCATCCGTTGGAATTCTCCGGGGCGCAGTTGGACGAGCTGGAAAACCGGGTACTGCGCAATCGGGCAGTCTATCTGAAATTGACGGGGAAGTTACTAATCAAGGCCATGGTTTTGTTGGCTAGATCCTTTGTCATGACCCCTTTACTGATCTTCGCCTTGTTTTGGTTGGTATCGGACAATGCAGCCGATTACCAGGGTTTGGCACAGAGGATTGCTGACCCGGAATCGGCAGGCATCCTGTTTCAGAAAGCATTTCAGTGGTGCTTATCGTTGAACCTGTCGGTAGCAGTTTATCTGTGGGTGGTCCGGGGTTTCCACCATGATTGGAAAGACAGTATCTTCAAACTCGAATTGATACGAAATATGCTGACCCAATATGGGTTTGACCGGCAATCCTGGGATACGGTCAGCCTGCGTTTTTCCTCCAAACCAAAAACCGATTGAACTGGCCGGATACGGTTTGACAGATGGTCGGACCGCCCAAGCTTGTTGCCGTTTATCACCTAATAGATTGCTATCAATTTAAAAAAATGATAGCATTTCATCTCCCGTGTTCCATATTTCTGCAAAGGAGCCTGCCATGGCCGCCATTACCATCCGTAACCTGTCCGACGAAACCCACCGTGCCCTGAAAGCCCGGGCGACCTCCGCCGGGCGCAGCACCGAAGCGGAAATCCGTCTGATTCTGGAGCAGGCCGCCCGTCCCGAGCGGCGGGTTAAATTGGGATCGCTGCTGACCGGTTTGGGCCGGCAGGCCGGCGGGGTGGATTTGGAAACCGTCCGTGATCCTTCCGTCACACAGCCGGTGTCATTCGAATGATTTTAGTCGATACCAACGTCATTTCCGAGACTCTTCGGCAGCAGCCCGATCCTGCTGTTGTGCGCTGGATGGATGCCCAGTCGATCGAAACGCTTTACCTGTCGGCCGTGACGGTGGCCGAACTGCGCTACGGCATTGCCGTGCTGCCGGAAGGCAGGAGGCGGCAAGTGTTGCATAGCGGGCTGGAGCAGTCGGTACTACCCCTGTTCGAGGGGCGTATCCTGCCTTTTGATGGCGCGGCGGCGGAATCGTATGCCGAATTGATGGCTGCCGCCCGCCGTCGGGGCCGGGGGGTGTCGGCAGCCGACGGCTATATTGCCGCCACCGCCCATGCCGCCGGTTTGATGGTGGCGACCCGGGACACCTCTCCGTTCGAGGCGGTCGGTTTGGCGGTAGTCAATCCCTGGCTGTTTGATGCCGGGTGAGTGCCCGGCTTGACAGGCAGGCTGTGTCCGACTACACTTCTCTCCGCCCCCATCTGCAATAAAACGGGTTGCTTGCCGACCCGTTATCCACAATCCGGCCGTTTCCAACTTGGAGACAGGCCGTATGTCTATTTCTATCGTTGTCCGGGGTAATCTCGGGCAGTCTTTCGAACTCAAAGAAATCAACCGCAGCGACGGCGAAGCCAGTACCGTCCTGAACTTTTCTATTGCTTCCAACCGTTTCAAACGCCAAAGGGTCGACGGGCAGGACCGTTATGTACCGGCCGGGCCGACTGAGTGGCTGGAGTGCGAGTATTGGAATCGTCGTGCTACACATCTGCACAGCTTATTGGTTAAAGGTATGCCAGTGGTGGTGGAAGGCGAGGAGCTGTCCGAAACCTATGAAAAAGACGGACAAACAATCAAGACCCGCAAAATCCGCGTGGAGAACCTCTACCTCAACCTCAGTTCCGAACGCATCGCCGCCGTGACCCTGAAACCGCCACGTACACTGGAGCAGACCGAAACAGAATCCGACGACACTCCCTTCTAATCCTTCTGCGGCAGACCGCAGGACGGGCTCTGCCGCTTGACGAGACGCATAGCGGTATGAATATTTTTCAACAAAACGAACAGCGCGATGTCGGCTGGCAATACGTATCCCTGACCGCCGGCAACGATGAGGATGGCATTTTCTATTTTGAAGCGGACAATGCCATCGGTTCAGCTTGCCTGTTCCCGCCGCTGGCCGGATGGGATGACAAAACTCCGGATGCAGCCTCGGTGCTACTGAACGAGCCCTATCCCGGCGGCACCATCATGCAGTTCATCCATTTCGGTTCGCCCTATATCCGCCCGATTACTGACAGCTATGCTCAGGCGCGTTTCGGCGTACTCGGCGATGCGGCGGTACAGACCGCCCAATACGGGGTGCGCGAGCGCGCAGCCTTTATCGAGCGCGGTAGCCGTCATCGGCTGGTGCCAACCACGGAAACGCGCATTTTGGGCAGCTATTGCCTGTGGACCTTCAAAATCCCGCTGAAAACATCCAACCCGTTTTCAGGCAGTCCAAAAGAAATGGAAGCCTTTCGCAAGGAGTGCGATGAGTTTCTAAAACTGCGCAGCCGTGCACTGTCACAGCTGACAGTGATGGGTATCCAGGCGAATGTTTTGCCCACCCCCGACCTGATGGGCGTGCTGCGTCGCTATTTCTCGGTGTATGAAGAATGGGATACAGGCGTGGAAGAAGAAACGCCTCTGAATGAGCAGCTGTTTCCAGTTGGTTCGCGCATGAATTGGGATAGCCGCCGCCACGATTTGCTGCACTGTTCCGGCTTCTCCCATTCGAAGGAGCGGCAATACATCGGCTTGCTGGCTATCGACCGTTATCCCGGATCGGATCACCCCTTTCATTTCTCGCGTATGATCGAATTGTTAGGCAATCCGCCAGGTGATGGCCCTCAGATCGGTATGCCCTATGCGCTGTGCACCACCATCCATTTCCCGGAACAGCAGACCAAGGCGGCCAAAGTGCGTGCCATGCAGGGGCAGGTAGAAAAGTCGGCCAACCCGCTGATGCTGAAATGGTCACCTAGGCTCAAGAAAAAACGCGAGGGCTTCCAACAACTGGCCCAGCTGATGGTTGAGGGTGGTAACCTGGTGGAAGCCAGCACCAGTCTGTGCCTGTTTAATGTTTCGGCCAACGCCATCCGTAGTGCTCAATCCTCCTTATCCTCCTATTACAAACGGCTTGGCTTCGTGATGCGGCCAGAGCGTTACATGCCGGAAGTTTCTTTCTTTAACCAGCTGCCGCTGAATGCTTCTCCCGAGTCGATCAAGAATACCCACCGATTTAAAACCATGGGTGGCAGCCATGCGGCCCACTTGCTGCCGGTTACCGACGAATGGCAGGGCTTCGGTAACGAAATGCTGCTGACCACCCGTATCGGCCGCCCGTTTCGCTATGCCCTGTTCGACCCGCGCAACCTCAACTACAACTGGGTTTGGACCGGCGGTTCCGGTACCGGTAAAACCTTTGCCGTACAGCGCTTGATCCAAGACCAGCTGTCAATGGGGACCAAAATCTGGACGCTGGATACCGGTTCGTCCTATCTGGCCGCTGCCCGGGCGGCGGGTGCACAAATCATCGACTTTGATTTCTATTCGGAAGTCAGCCTAAATCCGTTTACCAAGATTTCCAATATCGACCGTGAAATCGAGTTGATCTTGCCGATCATCGGCAAGATGGCCAAACCGAAAGAGGGTCTAGACGATACTCTGCGTGCCTTGGCCGAAGAAGCGGTTAAATCGGTGTATGCCAATAAAGGCAACCAGGCCGAAATTACCGATGTCATCCAATTCCTGAACAACCAGACCGGCCGCATGGCCGATCAGCAGCACGAACTGGCGACGCTGCTATCGCCATTTGGCTCGACTGGGTCAATGGGGCGCTGGTTCCGTGGCGAAAACAACTTCCGTGCCGAAGCCGATTGGACCATTATCGAACTGTCCGGCCTGACTACCAACAAACACCTGTGCGATGTGGTGTTAATGATGTTGTCTACCACCATCGCCCAAGAAATGTTTACCAGTCGCGATGGGCGCCGCCGGATGCTGGTGGTGGAAGAAGGCGGCGATAGGGTCACTGACGAGCCGTTTGCCAAGTTCATCGCCCAACTGAACTCGAAAGTGCGTAAGGAAGACGGTTCGGTCGGCGTGGTGGTACAGACCTTCGCCCAGATTTACACCACGCCGTACGGTTCGGCCATCATGGCCTCGGCGCATACCAAATTCCATATGCAGCAGACAAAAGAAGCGGTCGCCGAGGCGGTGGCGAAAAAATGGATCCAAGTAGACAAGTACACCGAAAATCTCATGGAGCAGGTGCGCACCGCCAAAGGACAATACAGCGAAATCCTGGTGCGCAGCGGCAGTAGTGCCGGAATTGCCCGCCTGATTGAGACCCCGTTCAACCGCGTGCTGTTCAACACAGAGGGCGACCTGTTCAAAGAACTGCAGCGCCGCGTACGCAACGGCGAACAGATTACCCACCTGGTCGAAGCCGAAGCCCGTAGGCTGTACGGCGACGGCACTTCTTAAAGGCTACCTGAAAAGGATGAATCATGACCGACAAGCAATCACAGGCTGAAAATCCGACTGCCCACAATCCAGTCTCCATTCCGGCACCGGATACGGCAACTGCCCCGGCACACCAAACTGGCGGCAACGGCAACACACTGCTGACCGTGTTGGTGGTGCTCGCAGTACTGCTGGGCGGCTACAGTTTTTACCGCACCATTTTCCCCAGTCACATTGTCGGTGGCATCGCTGTAGTCGACTCAGACCGCCTGGCTGCCGCCTACCTGCAGGAGGCATTGGCCAATATCCAATCTGACAGTCCGGAACAGTCACAGCAGAAATTGGCGGCACAGCTGGCCGGTATCCAAAACAAATTGGACGAATTATCAGCTAGCGGTCGAATTGTGGTACGCAAATCGGCCGTGCTGACCTATCCGCCGGAAGCCGACATGACCGAACAAGTGGCGGCCGAGCTGGGTATCAAGCTGCTGCCCGTAACCGCACCTGCCGCCGTCAATACCCTGCCTGCACCCGCGCCGACCGCCACCCCTGTGGAGCAGAGTGAACTGCCCGGTGCGACTTCTGGAGGGCAGTCGGGCAGTGAACTGGATTAGAGGTAGCGGAGATGTCGGGGAAGGTTCTGCCGTCACTGAAAACCCGCCTGCTGGTTTCCGCCGTCGGTATTGCCGTCTTTGCTGCCGCCTGGGCAGCACGTCCATTGTTGCAACAACGTGGTGCTTTGTTATTTGAAGCCAAAGTGCAGGGTTGCCTGCCTTGGCAACTGTATTGGTACGATAAACAACAGGAAAAGCGGCCTTTACAGCGTGGCGACATCATACTGTTTCCGGCACGCGGCATGGCCCCAGTCATTGCTGACGGTCAACCGATCGGCAAGATGGTAGTCGGCTTGCCTGGTGACGAAGTACGTATCACTGAAGGTAACGTTTATATCAATGGCGGGCTGATTGCCGATGTACGCTACGGCGCGGCCAAATTGGGCAAACCGCCGACCTTTTGGGACAAGACCTACAGATTGGATCGAGATGAAGTTTTCGTATTTGGCTCCGAACAACACTCTTGGGACTCGCGCTATTGGGGGCCTTATCCGCTCTCTATGGTACGCGGCCGTCTGGTGCCTGTGTTCTAGCCATGCCGCAGCTGGAGACGGCAGTCTGCAAAATCTGTTAGAGGCACAGCACCGGCGTGCGGCACAGTTTTCAGGCAGCCTGAACGGCCTGCCGCTGCGCCCCAATGAGATGCTGATGCCGTCCGGACAGAATCCTGCCGTACGGCAGCTGGCGGAAATCAAGACTGTAGTATTCGTATCCCGAGCTATGCCGGAAACGGAATTGTTGAAGCTACTGACGCAAGGGGCAGGTCGTAAAGATACGGTTTTTCTATACCGGGGTTGGGGTAACGGCGGGGCAGACAAAGCCTTCGATTATGCAGAACACTTAGTGCGCAGGCTGCCTGAAGCGGCCCGACGCAACCCGCCCAACATTATGGTCATGCCACAGGCATTCCGACAATACCGCATCGGCTACGTTCCTGCCATGCTGCACTTGGACGGTGGCAAATGGTACCTGGTGCAGGGCGTACCGGATTTGGCCACTGCCCTGCGGGCAGTGGAACGAAAAACATTCAACCGCCGGCTCGGTCGCCAATGGCGAGTATCCGAGCCGGATCAGGCCGAAGTGATGCGCGCGGCTGCCGCTCGCTTTGATTGGCGAGCACACGCCCGCCAGACGGTGAAGGCACTCAACCGGCAAATGGAAGGCTCTATGGATTTACCAACGGCGGCTACCATCAGTAATCGTCTGTTTACCCCCTATATAGCTGCGGACCATGATATCCGCCATCCATCTACTGGGGCAGTAGTCTATCCGAAAGGCACACGGTTCAACGTACTGGCACTAGACCCGGCCGGGCACCGCTCCATCTTGGTTATAGATGGCCGTGATGCTCGCCAAGTACGTTATGCACAACGGATTATGCGTGAGCGGCCGCAAACCATCCTGTTTTATACCCGCTTGGGTGGCTTGGCCGATGTCGGCCTGCCAGCTTCGCCGTTGACTCCCCCTCTAGCTGGTCGACTTAACCTTCGTACTGTGCCGACCTACATGCAGCAACAAGGAACCGCTTGGCGGATGGTTTCTGTTCCGCCGTTTGATTAATTGAGGCCACATCATGCAGATCAGATACTTTGTTATAAGCCTGGCTGCCGCACTGTTGGGATTTTCAGGTAGTCTGAACGCCACCGGAATAACCGGATCAAGTGGAGGCACCACCCAAAACAGTGGCAGTACCCAAAGCGACGATTCAGATAGCGGCAGCTGTTCGAATGCCGGTTATAACGCCCTGATGAATTTCAACTATGACTCAGGTTTCCCTTTGCGGATTATGGGTAATACCACCGTGGCTGGCAGCGATGTGCCACACCCCCCGGGCGCAACCAACCAGTCTACCTGCAAATGCGGACAGGAACCTTATGCGGTGTACGGCTACACACGCGGTATGTGGCTGCCAACCCGTTTTGTTGAGGTGGTACGCCGCGCCGACTGCTCGCCGGTGTACGGCGCATCAGTCAAACCTATGCTGAGCCAAATGGCACGATTATCCGGCACGCTAAAACCGGTTACGTTACAAACGGCCGGCGAAGGATCGGCAGGCCGTTACGACACCTCATTCCGCCATTTCCACAGTTGGGAGTTCCCATTTAACCCCTATAACTGGAGTCCGCGCTGCTTCCATAAAGGCGGCAATTTGGAAACCTCAATTACACAACCCACTTGGTCGGCCAAGGATCCAGTATTTATGAACCTGCTGTATCCAGAATGGATGGCTATCGGCAACGTGGTCAATAACCCATTATTCGATATACCGGCACATACTGCTTCCTGCGTAGCCAATACCACCGGTATCGGCTGGGGGCCGGCTGATGATGCTGCCTACTGGCTGGGTGGTTGTATGGGCAACAATTTGCCGGCAGCCGGCTCGATGTCAGCCGAGAAAAACAGCATCATTGGCACGTCCACCATCCTCAATCGCTCAATCCTGTTGTCCAACCGAACTGGAGGCTTCGCCTCGGTATCCACCGTAGGGGATAAAGCATTGTGCACTCCGGTGCCCGTGCCGTTTCCATCCAAATCCGAATTCAAAGCTACCATGCTGTTCCCTTATCCTGAAGCACAGTCAGCCAACAGCAGTGCCGCAGGCAGTGGCATTGACAACGGTACGCTGTTTGGCCAGCTGAGCGGAGAAGTGGCCAATTTCTTCAATCTGAATAGTAAAGGTGCGCACCGACTCGGTGCCAGTGATTTTTCCTGGGCCATTGGACGCAGCGATCAGGCTTTGAACGATAACGACTCCGATGCGGTTTACCTGCTGTGGCGCTGGGTGGACTGCTGTGAGTTCAATTAGGAGCAAACAGATGTCCACAAAGTACAGGGTGGCAGTTACGGCGGTGATATTGTGCTGCCTACCCTCCCTATCGTCCGGTACGCCGGCAACCAACTCCAACCAAGTATTCGGTAACAGGGGCTTGGCTGGACAGGCCAATACCAATACTGCCCCCCGTACCCAAGCGGCCCGGCCGGAAAGCCGGCAGCGGATGTGGCAGCGTGATCAGGAGTTCGCTCTTAGCATGTACCGTCGGGTCATCGGCGGCGACAGTGCGGCTGCAACCGATCTGAAAAATGCTGCTAACCAAGGTAACCGTTGGGCAGCATTGCAGTACGGCTACCTAGCTCACACCGGCAAACTGCCTGGACTGGGTGGCCGTCCTGACTATGCCACTGCCGCTCGTGCCTACAATCTGGCCTCCAAGCGTATGGATGGCGGACGGCTGGCAGATATTAACGGTAATTATGCAGCCGCCTATAACATGGGGTTGATGTACTACTACGGTCAGGGCGTACCTGCCAACGGTGCGGAAGCATTGCGCTGGTTTCGAGCAGCTGAAAGTGCCTATAAAACTGGTGGTCAACACAAGGCTTTTTGGCCAGCTACTGTCTATATTGCGCAGATCTTGGAGCGGGGCTACGGCGTAGCAAAAAATGAACGTGAGGCATTGGAGTATTGGGAACGTTCAGCACGAGCCAACGAAGCTGAGGGACTGTACGGCTACGGTATGGCTATCTTGAATGGTCGTGGCGGTGTTCAAAACCCCTACCGCGCTTATCCGTTGCTGGTACAGGCCGCCGACCGCTGGCATGTCGGTGCCATGTTGGCGCTGGCCGACTACCAGGGCAGGGGCGATCGGCTGCGTGAGGCTAACCCGGTGGATGCCGCCAAATGGCTGATGATTGCTGCCGTAGCCGACCGCCGGCATAACCGTCGAGCAGAACGGGCATTGGCAGCACTGCCGTCGCCAAAGCAGCAACAGGTACGTTCACAAGTGCGCAGTTGGCTTGGTACGCACGGTACTGTTCCTAAGGTTTTTGATTGGAGACAGCCGATTAATGACACCATTCCGCAACGTTAAATAGGGAAGGCAATGCGATACCGACTTAAAAATATCCTGATTGCTGTTACGGTGGTCACCTTGGTGACTGTGCCGAGCGTTTATGCTGACAATGCTTATCGGCGCGCCGCGCCACGCGGCTGGCTGTGGTATGAAGAAACACCGGCGCAGCCTAAACCGGTACCTCGACGGCCTCCTGCTCCGCAGCCAGCCGTGCCGGTCAGAGCCGCACAGCCGGAATCTACTGGTCCTGAGCTATTTTCGGCCGCTTGGGTGCGACAGCAACTACCAATTTTGCTGGATCGCGCCATGACCAACCTGACCGAAGAAAATGTGCGTGCCTATAAATATATGGAGCGAGTGGCATTGGATATGTCCACCAACTACGCCAATATGAGCGAACAGGTGGTGCGCACCGATCCGATGTTGGACGAGTCGGTAAGGTTTCCGATTTCATCAATGGCCAGAGCGCAGGCCTTGTCGCAGATCAGCCGTGCCCGTGAGGGCATTATCCGCGATCTGAGAAGTAAAGCCGGCCTATGGCTGTTCTTCGATTCGCAATGCCACTTCTGCCACAGCCAGTTTGCAGTTACTCGGATGCTGTCGCAGAAATATGGTCTGCCAGTACGCTACATCAGTACCGATGGCGGCGTAATCCAGGGTATGCCTGCTGCGCAAATGCTTTATGACCGTGGTGCGGCACGCGCCCGTTCTTTGGGTATCAAACTGACCCCAGCCGTAGTCTTGGTTGCTCCTCCGGACAAAATGGCGATTGTGGCGCACGGCGCGATGTCTCAAGCCGAGTTGGAAGAAAAAATTGTATTGGCGGCCATCGATATGCAGATTGCCAATCCCGAGTTGAGTAACATCGCCAAACTGCAAGACAGGGGTATCCTGACACCGGGCGACATGGCTGATGTACGGCGGCGGATACGTAACCCGAATAACACCGATGAACTGGTCAAAATGCTGAATGAAATGATACAGCGCAGAATGTAATGGGAGGCAATTATGAAAAATTATTTAGGTATTAGGAAATATGTCATACCGACCATGCTGGCTTTATTACTATGGCTCGGTACAATCGTTACAGCACAAGCCGACGTTTCTAGTGGCATGGATGCCATGTGGAATCAAACCGCTCCCTCTGTTGGTGCTGTCAACGATAATTACGGTGGCACTTTGGGCGGTCTATCGGTTCGTACACCGGTACGCAGTTTTAATGTAATGGCCTTCGATCCACCACGTCTCGGAGCAGGTTGTGGCGGCATTGATGCTTATTTTGGCAGTTTTTCCATGATTTCGGAAAAAAACATGCAGAACTTGGTTCGCGCCATCATTGCCAATGGTACAGGTTATGCCATCAAGATTGCCCTGGATAACCTCTGCCCACCTTGTCAGAACATCATGTCTGGCCTGCAGGATTGGACCACCAAAATCAACAGCCAGGCCAAAAATACCTGCCAACTCGGCACCATGGGAATCGACTACTTGCGTGGCAACCGCAACCCGTCTGCCTTCGGCGATGACAGTAAGGGGCAGGCCGAAGCCGCAATGGCCGCCTCTTCCGGCAAGGCCAAAGACTATGCTGCCGCTAACGACAGCCGTACCTACGATGGTCGCAATGCCAATCGGCCGACGGATGCGGCAGATCAATCTACCGAATATGGCAACAATATGATGAATACCTTGGTTTCCGCCGGCGTATTCAAATCTTCCGGCGATGGTGCCATCGACACCCGACCGTACGGTGGCGACAAGGCTTTCCTGCAAATGGCTATGAGCTTGTATGGTACGCAAATCGTTTTAACCGGTGATAAGGCAGCCTCCTCTTCGTCCGGTGGAAAATTTGTCCAAGGTTCCAGCGAGCGTGTGGATAAAGATCTAGCTCCGATCTGGTCGTTTAAAGATTTGGTTAACGGCGCGCCGACCGGTGCAGCGCTCAGCGAATATCAATGCAAGGATTTCGACATCAACAAAGCCGACAGCTGCCAGGAAGTGAATACAGCCGACTCCCAATATCCTGGTACCCACCGCTATATTCTCAATCTGCTGATTGGTAAACAGACCGCCTTCGGCGACGGCAACAAGCTGGGAGATTCGATACCATCCCAAATCCAGGAAGGTTCGATCATGGCTTATTTTGTCGATAACAGCCAACAGCTGACCGAACAGCAAATCGCCTTCCTCAAACGCCTGCCTAAAGAGGACCTTGATGTGCTCAGCCAGGCGGCGCGCAGCGGTACCCAGACTGCCATTCAGGCGGCCGATGCCGCTGCTCACCTGTACGGCGAGCAGATGGCGGCCGAAATGATATTGGCTATGAATAAGACCATTTCCATCGCTTACTCGGCCAACATTACCACTGATGGTAAACGTGTGGTTGGCCTGTCGCCCAACCAACAAAAACAACTGGCTGAATTGACGGCTCAAGCCGAACGCTATGCTGACAGTAGTAACCGTGCCGCCGCCCACCGGAATTTCGTAACCATGGTGCGAGGGGCGGTATTACTGGCCGGTAATAGCTCTGGATTATCTCAATAATAAATACACCAAATACGCTGATAAAGGGAAATATCATGCCCAGCCCTCTCCACTTCGTCCATTTCAATTTCAACGCAGCCACGTTCAAATTAGGTCGATTTTTGCATAGCAGAACCCGTATCGGGAAAATCATAATCCTGATTGGGATGTTACTGATTCAATTGCCGGCTTGGGCGGATGCGCTGCCGGCATCCATCGATGCAGGCGCGGATCAAGACATTACGACATTATGGGTGGTGGGCGACATTGATGTATTAGCCAAAGGACTGGATGCAGTTGCCATGTTTTTCAACGGCGCAGGTACGGGTTCTCCCTTAATCAGCCTGTTGCAGCTAGGAGCAATGATGGCACTGACCTCGATGCTGGTACAGTTTATTACCAAACGTACTATGCAGCCGGTCAATAACTTCCTGATGATTATCATCGTATCTGCGTTGTTTATCCCCAAAACTTCGGTGTGGGTAGCATCCTACTATGATGCCACCGGCGGATCCACCGGCGGAGCAGTTGGTTTTCGCAAAGTGGATAACGTGCCGATCGGGGTGGCCTACCCCTTGGGGATGTTTTCCTACGTCTCCAAACGGCTGACCGAACAGTATGACACGGGGATGCAGGTCATGCCGGACAGTGCCATGACCGGCGGCACTACTGCTCCAGAAGGCGGTATCCTTACCCATGGGGCAGAAGGTTACTTTAGCCCTCTGAAAACCGTACTGAGACTCCGAAATCAGTTTTCAGGCCCGGAAAACACCCTACTGTTGGCCAACTTAGCTAATGCCTCACAAACCTGCAATTGGTCAAACCGCTGGGGTGAGGCAGATAAAGGGGGGATCTTCAATGTGTTGGCACGCGGGAAACAGACCGGCATGGTACGAATAGCCCTCCCTGCAGAAAAAGCAGGGGATCCTCCTGTTATCGGATTAGTTGGTTGTGCCGATGCCGGCAAGATTATTTCCCTGATGATGGTGCAGAACGTAGTCAATCTACCTGGGAAAAACTATTCACAAACAGCTGTCAGTGCTACTGACAATCGAAATCTGGCTACCGTAAAAGGGGGGAGTGTCAGCGACGCGAAACGTTATGAGCACGCACAATCCGAATTGGATCAACTACCGGCAGCCATGGCCGCAGCCGCCAGTGGCGATACCAGCCGTAGCGGCGCAGCGATGGGGATAAACGATCCGACCGCCATCCTTAATACCGTACGCAGCCAGATTCAACAAGGTCAGGTACAGCCTGCTGCCTTGGCTCAGGTATTTACTGCCGGCAATTCAGTCAGCGTGGCTGAAATCGAAGCCAATATGATTTTTTCACATATCGTGCAAAGCTGTATCGGCAGCAATGACGCCAATTGTGCACGACAAGCCTTTATGCTGACCGAAGCACGCAACCGTTCCGCTATTGATGCGGCCGGCGAGGCATCTTTGTTTCAGAATTTTATGGGGCATAGTATGAATGTCTTGATGTTCATTTATATTGTGATGTCCCCGATCATGATTTTCATCATTTTGGTTATGGGTTGGAACGGTATCCGCATTATGGGCGGCTACCTGATGTTCGCCGCTTGGATAAATTCCTGGCTGCCGCTGAATAGTGCTATCGCTTACTATATGCTGCAGAGCTATAACAACCGAATGCGTGATTTGGTTTTGACGATTGCCGCTTCCGGTGAACCGTCCAGAGTTTATTCGCCAACAGTAATCAGCAGCATCTTTGATGGAACCCAAGATATGTTGGCCTCAGCATCCACTATGATGTCATCCGTACCACTGGTCATGTTGTCATTGATGAGTGCATCTATCTATGGTTTGGTGCAATTGGCACAGCGCGCCAATATGGTTGGCAAAGACTTTGTCGATGAGGATAAAGCCGCACCGAAGCTGGATCAATCGGAAGTTATCGGTACTGCTCGAATGATTGCTAATAGTTCAGCGGGTGGAGTGTTGACTACGGATAATTTCAACCAGAACCTTGTTCATAATGCGGATGCATCTAATCCTGGCTCTATTAACTTACAGACCAGCCAGGACTCTATCGAAAGTGCTCGCCATGCGGTCTCGTCTAAGATACAGATGATGGAAGGCGCAACAGAAAGCCGTACATTGGCAGAAATTGATAGTGATGGCATAGTAAAAACTACCGGCATGGTGTATGCAAAAACTGAGAGTGGTGAAGATATTGCACGTATTGCCCGTCAGGGTGATCATGCTGTTCAGTCGGGAGAGTCGTTTGTAGTGGGTGCCTCAGGCGGGAAAATTATTACTGCCGGTGTTGGTGGGGAGGTTAAAGATACAGTTACCTATACCGACAGCAATGGTCAAAGCCATGATATGAAAGTTGGCACTCGATTAGATGATACTGAGGGTATTCAGACTGCATTCGGTAAGCTCGACTCTCATCAGATTAGTCACTCTGTCCAGCAAGGTTTGTCTGATGCTAGGGAAGAAATGCGCAGTATCGAACACGCAACCAGTAGCACCACTAGTCATGGGTTCAGCAGTAGTATCAATCGCACTGCATTTGACTCGTTGCTTGAGCCTACCAGTGCAGCTGTTACACAAAATCGCTTGTCCGCAGGTGCGACTGAAGCAGCTAAATACGATAGAGCTGCTGGGGCAGCATTGCAAAATGCTATTGGTAATAATAGCGAATACTTCAACACATTAACCCGTCTGTACACTGGATCAAGCAACGAACAAGCAGCTGCTCTTGCTGCCATCCACGGTATGACGTCTGCTAATCCATCAGCCCATGCCCAAGCCTATCATAATCTATCCGCAGGAGCATTGGCCGTACATACAAATGCAAATAAGTTACATAGTAGTAACCAAGAGGCCTTTGATGCTCAGATATCTGCTGATCGGGCAGAAGGTATTGGTAAGTTTGCTGCGCCGCTGGGTAACAAGGAAGCGTTGGAGGAGGCCAATCCGCATGGTCGTACGGAATCGGCATTTGCGACACACCATAATAGTGATGGCAAGGAGCAAAATAATCTGTCATTGGAGGATAGGCAGAAAATTTTGGCCTATAACCGTGCCAAAATGGCAGAGATGACTGAATTTAATAACAATGTTACGAAGGAGCTTAATGAGAGAGGTGCTATGCGAAAATTCTTAGATTACTCCCAAACGGGTGCATGGAGTGCATGGCATAGTGCAGGAGAGCAATTGGATCAAGGAGACTATGCTGGGGCTACATTTGGTTACATAACCAGTGCATTAGATGCGGCATCATTTGGTGGTGGTAGGGTTTTGCGAGATATGTTCGGTAGCACAAGCGATAGTAAAGATGGAATGCCAGCAGCAACCCTTGATCCTGAATTAAATGAAAAAATCAACCAAGTGGTTGCTAATAGAAAATTGATGGAAGGGTTTAATATGTCTGATGCAACAAAGACAATTGATGGCAAGCCAATTGAGGAAGTGATAGGGCATAAACCAGCACATCATACAGCTACTTTACAAACAGCAACATCACGGTCACATGATTCGGTTACAACAGGAAGCTCCTCAACAGGCCAACATGGCCTACCGCATCGTGGACATGAGAGTATGCCATCATCCGATAATAGGATAGATACGGAAAAACATAATAGTTTATCTAACTCTAATTATACAAAACTCGATGCTGCATTCCAAAATCGACATGAACACGGGTTTACTTATAGGGATTATGCAAACGGTCATGTAGCAAGAGAGTGGAGAGGGCATAAACAGTATGGTGATGGCGACTGTGCCTTGAATGTACGCCTGATACTGGATGATAGTGGTATGAATCCATTTGGTAAGGGTACAGGACTGGGAGATGGGAAAGATGTTGCAGCTAGATTACTTTCTAGCGGTCAATATGAACGCATTCCTTTTGATAAGAATATGCAATTCCAACATGGTGATGTGGTTTCCCTTGTTAATCCAAATAAACCTAATGCCCCTGGTCACGTAGCCATCTATAATGCGCATACTGGAAAATGGGTTTCTGATTTTGAACAGGAGCGTAAGTGGGGGGCACCAGGAAAAACATACCAAGATGCTATAGAGTCGGGAAGAATTACACCTGTAGTAGTTCGGTTTAAAGGTTTCTCTAATACGACTGGGACGTTAGGGCAATCAGTAGAATCGAATACACACTCCCAGCATTCATATGCAACTAATATCAGTGGGTTTACACCTGAAAAGGCTTCAATAATTGAACGAGTGGCTAGGAATATAGGGGCAAACCCTAATGATTTGGCTGCTGTTATTTCTTTCGAGACGGCTGGAACATTCAGCACAAATATACGAAATCCATACTCTTCAGGAACAGGATTAATCCAATTTACAGATATTGCAGACGGAAGAGAAGATAATTTGTATTGGGGTATGACTAGGGATCAGCTTGGTAACCTACCATTTGAAAAACAAATGGAATTTGTAGAGAAATATTTTAAAGATCGTGGGTTTAGAGCAGATAAGGCAACTAATATTGCCAATCTTTATACTACTGTTTCAGGGTATGGATATAGGAAAGGATCACCAGCATACAGATTGAATTCAGTATGGGATACGAACCATAATGGTATAATTGAAAAAGGCGAGATGGTTGAGGCTCCTGAATTTAAACAGCATCGTAGAAAATATTTTCTCTAAGGGATAATAATGCAAAAAAAAATATACTTTTTACTATTGTTTATTTCAGTTAACTCCTTTGCTGGTCCAGGCATAAGTAATGATGAGCAGTTACAGCAGTTAGAGGCTAGATATAATCAAACAAAATTACAAATGAATCGTATATATCATAGAATGCAACGCGGTATGCCAGCCAATGAGTTTCAATGGTTTAGTACTGTTCAGAGAAAGTGGATTGATTATAGGAATGCCAATTGCCGCTATTACGGGAGAAGTGCAACTGGGCAAATAGAGTGCCTTGAGAATATGAACGTAACAAGGATTAAAGAGATGCAGGAAATTTTACGTAACTATCAATGAAACAATCTAAATAACATTGTAAAATATTCATATTATATCTTGAAAACTATTCCGCCCAAAATTTTGGAACTGTTTTGCAGGGGATATGGGAGATTATTCTATTTCCATTTCTGATAATAATATATCCTTTACTACGATCTTCACGAAAACTATCATAATCAAAATGGATATGGTATTTTAGCCTGCCTTGTGTGAATCGATAGTCCATTTTAGTATTGCCATCCTCCACGTAGTTATAAAATCCCCTGCGCAGTCTGATCATGGATGCATCTTGTCCAATATCGGCCTGCCAAGGATGAGTTGAATAATCTTTAGGGGTAGGATGCACCAATAAGTGCCTGCCGTCAGCCAAGGTGCAGGCAACATGATCGATAATTAAGTCCCCACGCTCAGATTGTTCCGTACTATTCGAAATCCCTCTAGCTGCTGAGCATAAAGAAATAGTACATAATGTAAGTAAAATGGTGCTAGATAAATATTTAAGTCCCTGTTTTAACATTTAACATTCCTTTTTAAATAAATATTTGACATATTTGTATTTATTCAAAAATACAATGATATTATCACTAATGCAAGTGCGAATAGTAGTGCATATCGCAACCATTTATTATTACCTAGAGTGTCTATAATCTCTTCTATACCTATTTTTTTTGTCTGACTAACGAAAGATTTCATTACTCTCTGATGAGAGAGGGATGAATAATTAGAGTCAGAGATGTCGATATTTCTAAATGGGTTGGCATTTGTATAATGCCAAATATTATGAGATTCATGAGAAAAAATCTGACTAGTATGCCGATTCATATCTAACGATCTGTCATTAAAAGATGAAGAATTATGTTGGTCAAACATTACATATTCCTTTTTTATTCATGAGACTGAATTATTTTTGGCTTACTCTGCTATTACTTTTTATTAGCCCCACCACCTTATCGGATGGTGTTTCAGATTGCCTAAAAGGTCGTTCTAATACACCTGCATGCCGCCGTATGATTACAAATTATTGGCAGCATGCCCCAGCCATCGAGCATATTGCCAGGCAGGAAGGCGTAGAACCGGAGTTATTAAAAGCCATGATCGCTTACGAAAGCAGATATAACCATCAGGCCGTATCCCCTGTTAAAGCTAGTGGACTAACCCAGATTATGCCGACAACCGCCTTGGGGATGCGCGTGCATCCTTCCCAATTGTTTATTCCGGAGGTTTCTATTCGTACAGGGGCACGTTACCTGCGCCAAATGTACAACCAATTTGGTCGATTGGATTTGGCTCTTGCAGCCTACAATGCTGGCCCCCGGAGAGTAAGGCAGGCTGGAAATCGTGTACCGAATATTGCTGAAACGCAGCATTATGTCCGTAATGTTACAGCATTGTACATAGAGTTCAAACGGAAAACTCCTTCTTCAAACCATACGACCTCCCATATAACAGACGGCCTTAGTATCGTACAAGCTGAGAGCCAGCGACCTAGACGGATCAAACCCAATGCGGACGGCGACGCATATCAGTCCCATACCAGCAACCTGTATTAAACTTGCTTAGACTACATATTGGCAAAATCTGCCGCTTTCCAATTTTCATAAAGAGGCCAATATGTTAAAGTCTGAAATAGCTACGCAATTACATCAACACATCCAGTCGTTTTTGGATTATTGCCGAACTAGGTGTATGGCAGACGGGACGATCGAAGGATATGGAAACAACTTGAGGCAGTTTGCCGAGTTGTTGGGAGCTCTACCCGGCAGTAAAACCCTTACTGATTTTAAAGAAGCTTGTACGGAGTCTATCTTACTGGAGACAGTCGTGGTTAGGCAGGGCAGTAATCCGGACTTAAGCGCACATACCATCCGACGCTATATCAGTGCTTGGCGCAGCTGGGTTCGTTATCTAGTCAAAATCGATGTCTTGGACATTGCTTATGACCGGTTCAAGTTTGATTTGCCAAAACTGCCGGAAACGCTTCCCAAAGCAGTCGACATGCCGATACTGGATAAAATCCTTGATACTCCGCCTATCCGTCGACAACCTCAGTGGATGTACTTGCGTAATATCTGCATGTTCGAACTGATGATCTATTCTGGATTGCGGGTTTCCGAAGTAACCTCTCTGACTTTGTCCGATCTTTACTTTAGTCAAAAACAAGTCAGAGTGACAGGTAAAGGTAATAAAACAAGATTAGTCCCAGTTACGGAGTGCGTTATTGAGCGCATCAGGGAGTACCTGCAGGCCCGCAACACATCGTTAGTTAAAATCAAAGTAGATTATTTGTTTACCAGCCGGTATGGTGACAAACTGACGACATGTACCGTCCGACAGCATTTGCATAACTTGGCACACGAGTTATTAAAGGATAAGTTCCGGCTGACCCCGCATATGCTCAGGCATTCCTGTGCTACACATTTTATCCGGCAGACACATGACTTGCGTTTTGTACAGATCCTACTTGGACATAGCAGTGTGGCCACCACACAGATGTACACGCATTTGGATAATGATTTCGTTAAGGCGACCTTTTATCAACATCTGACAGGTAGCCGCATATCCAAACCATCATAAAGGAGTTGCAACTATGAAACTGAAATATTCCGCATCAATCCTTGCCTTGGTTCTGTTGACCGCCTGTTCCACCAATCCGGACGGCAGCATTAACTGGTCGGATAATCCGCTCAATGCCGTAGCCACTCAGGTAGATAAGGGAGTGCAGAATCTAAATCGCCAAACAGACCGGGTTCTGCCCAATGCTAAACCGCATTGCAATACTTGCGACCCTCACGGTGTAACCCATCAGCAAATGTTGGAGTGGGGCTATATCCGCCGCAATCCGGACTACCCGAGGCTCTCCAACCAGCGTTACGTCTTCACATCGAAGAACTGTGACCGGACACGGCAGACGCTGTGCTTCCGCCCGAGCAAGGATATCGCGGAGCGACCATAATCAACTCTACGTTCAAACAAGGCAGGCAGAGACTTTATTCTGTCTGCCCTTTATCTATCTTTGTGACAGGCTGCCTGAAAATACTAGGCTGATTTTCATCAAGCGTACCTGTTCTTTTCTTGTGTTGTCGACTAACCCGGTTTACTGTGGATACGCTGCAGCCAAGTGTCTGCGCTGTTTGAGTAATACTGAATCCTTGTAGGCGCAGTTTAATGATTTTCTCATGTAGCGACTTGTCAGGTTGTCGTCCCTGATAACCACCGCGCCGTTTAGCTAGGGCTATTCCCTCTTTCTGCCGCCGTTTGCGCACAGCCCAGTCCTGGTGCGACATATTTAATGCAATACGTAGGAACATCTTTTGCAGAGCGGCCAATAGGGGTTGTAACAAATAGCCAGGTAATGAGCCATCTTGTTCAAAGAAAACACCCAGTTCTTCAAAATCGAAAATTTCTGGAACTTGGATTTTTGCTCCCTTAGCAGTGATCTCATCAATCAGTCGTTCTGCCTCTGCAGGTGGCAATCTGGTAATGCGGTCGATACTTTCAGCGATTACCCAGTCACCGGTTTGCAGATCGTTAATCAAGCGGCGTAATTCTGAGCGATCAGGATTAACGCCAGATGCTTTTTCTGAGTAAATACCGGCAATATAAAATCCTTGTGCCTTTGCTCGCTCGATCAATTGATGCTGACGTTCTAAATTTTGTTCGTCGGTTGAAACCCGGAAATAGATTCGGGCCGTCTTGCTAATACCTGTATTTTTTAAGTCCATAGTTTATGCTACTACTTTTTAAGTGCGTATGCAATACAAAAAGAACTGTTTTTTTCAATATTCTTTTTGAGTATACCCAAAAAGTAGCAGAAATCGAACACTGGCAGGCTTCTTTGTCGGTGAGAGACCTTTGCAAAAATCCCCCTCCACCCAACAGCCGAAGCCCAAACCCAGGCTTCCGGCTGTTTTTTGTTCCCAATCTCCCTTTTTTTCTCCCCGGATACCTGATAATCAGGCATCCGAGCCGCCTTTTAGGCGGCAACAGGCACACTTAGCCTGTTAGACGCTTTCAACAGGTTCAAACACACCGCCTTCAGATGGCTTTGCGCACTCACTTTAATCAGCCCGAAATAGGCTGCCCGGGCATAGCGGAATTTACGGTGCAACGTTCCAAAACCCTGTTCGACCACATAACGGGTTTTCGACAAATAGCGATTACGTTTGGTTTGCACTTCCGTCAGCGGACGGTTGCGGCAGGCTTTGCGCATAATGCCGTCCGGCAACCGATGCTCTTCCGGATGTTGCCGGTTTTCCTTACTGTCGCAGCCTTTGTCGGCATAGACGGTCATACCTTCGGCTATCCCTTCCGGCAAAGGTGACAGGTGGTTGCACTCATGGGTATTGGCGGGAGTGATGTGCAGTTTCTCGATATAGCCTTCCCCATCGGTACGGGTATGTTGTTTGTAACCGGGTTTGTAGAGGCCGTTTTTCTTTGTCCGGCGGGCATCTTTGTCTTTGCCCGGTGTGGTTTGGCCGCTGGCTTGTCCTTCGTCATCGGCCTCTATGGCCTGACGCTGTTTGCCGCCGGCGGTCTGAATAATGGCGGCGTCAATGACGGCGGCGGATGCTTTCTCTATTTTTAGGCCTTTTCCGGTCAGTTGGCGGTTAATCAGTTTTAGCAATTCGGACAGGGTGTCGTCTTGCGCCGCCGGTTGCGGTAGCGGCATAAGGTGCCGTAATCGGGGATGCTCAGTTCGTCGAAACGGCAAAACAGGTTGAAGTCGATGCGGGTGATGAGGCTGTGTTCGAGCTCGGGATCGGAGAGGCTGTGCCATTGTCCGGGCAGGACGGCTTTGAACATGGACAACAGGGGATAGGCGGGACGGCCCCGGCGGTCTCGGAGGTAACGGGTTCTTTGACGATTCAGGTATTGCTCGATCGGTTGCCAATCAATCACCTGATCCAACTTCAATAGTGGGAAGCGGTCAATGTGTTTGGCGATCATGGCTTGGGCGGTTTGCCGGAAGAAGGTGCTCATGAGAAATCCCCTAAATGTCTTGGGTGGAAATTTAGGGGATTGGGGGGAATTTTGCAAAGGTCTCAACATTGTCGACCATTGTCAATAAAAAAATGGTATTGTTCTCCCATTTTCAATAGTGACCGTTTCAAACCAATACCGTATTGGCCGATACCGTATTGATGTTGGGATTGCCTTGCTATATAGAAAGCATCATTGGTCAATGTTTCTTTTTGCATACCAAAACAGTTGTCTTCTATGCAGATAGATTCCGGTGAGATATCTATGTGCACTTTATACCCTTCATATGACTTCGGCAGGCCCATCACATCTTTTTCATAGTTTCCATTTTTGATAATGCTATTTCTTGCCGCATCGATAGAATTGTCAACCAAATCATAGAGTGCGTCTAATGTGGAAATATCTTTGGTTAAAATATCCTGCAGGAAATTAGGTTCAAGACCTGTACTGATTTCAATCATATTGCTGTTTTTCATAGCGATTATTTCTTATTCAGTTTTTGATGGATGACACTTAAAATCTGTTTCGACACAATAGGAGAAACACTATTCCCAATCATTCTGAAACTATGCCATTTTGTCGGATGGAATGTAAACCAATCCGGGAATCCTTGTAGCCGTGCTGCTTCTCTGACCGTAATAACGCGGCCTTCTTCCGGATGAAGTGGCCGGACGGATTGGAAACTTCCTTTATCCGATCCGGTCCCCGCCCTTAATGTCGGGCATAAGCCGTTCCATGATAGTTTTTTGGAACGGCTGACGGGATCTGTTTCCCCGGGATTGATCTTTTTATAGCGTTCGGCAACCGTCGGAGAATGGACGGTGGCAAACAATCCCGATACCTCTCCTGCCGCGTGTTTTTTTATTGCATCTGACAACCCTAATCCTTTTGGAGCGGGGTTTCTCATTTGCCGCGCATATTCAGATAGTTCGGAAGCTTCAGGGTAGGCAGAAAACCCCCAATCGTGCCCCGAATCAGAATGGGGAATAGGTGCCGGAAGGTCTTTAATGGCATCGGCAACATTGACTTTAGGCAAAGTAAATCTGAAATGGCTTTCAGATAAGGAATCAAAGTGTGCTTTATCATAACCCACAATAATCACCCGCCGACGTTTTGTAGGAACGCCGCAGTCAGAAGCATCGACAATGAGGGGGCCAATTAATGTGTACTTTTTATTTACGATGGAAAGTGCTTTATTCAGTTGTGGTAAATTGCGTTTGTCGATCAGACCCTCAACATTCTCCATTACGAAAAATTTCGGGTCTAGTATATTGACGTGCCTGAAAAAATCTTCCAGCAGTTTTCTTCTCGGATCATTAACATCACCAATCCCCATTCTCGAATATCCTTGGCAAGGCGGTCCTCCTATCACACCGTCGATTTTTTGCCGCCCTAAAATATGGCGCCAGCCATTTTCGTCCAACAAGGACAAATCTTTATTCAGTACTTTTGTATGAGGAAAATTATTTTTATAGGCGGATTGGAGAGTGGGATCTATATCGATAGCCGCAATGGTGTAAAATCCCGCAAGTTCGGCTCCTAAACCGAAGCCGCCGCATCCGCAAAATAAATCTACTAAAACAGGTTTTGTATTCATCGTTTCGACCATTTGTATTTCTTACACGGCATTCTACGTTGAAAAAACCAATTTGTCGACCGTATAGAAGTAATCATTTCAAAACAATAGATTAGGTATTAAGAGCAAAAAATGTGTAACCAATTGTTGCATTTGTTGGCGGCGGGTTTTACTTGCCTATACAGGTATTTCAGACTTGGCTAACAGAAAAATCTAGGCCGTAATAAAGACGCTTCTTGTCGGAAAACACTATCGGGCTTTGGACATTATAATCAATTAAAAACAAAATAGTACAACACTCAACAGTGAAGGTCTAACCATGGCATATTCTGCGGACTTAAGAAGCAAAGCTTTAAACTATTACGAACAATGCAAAAACATCAGCCAAACCGCAGCAACGTTTAACTTGTCAAGAAACACGCTTTACCTGTGGATTCGCCTTAAGAAACAAACAGGCAGAGACCTTTGCAATAACATAGGTTACTAAAATTTTATGCTTAATCTCATTTTCAAAATGCAAAACTTTTCTGATTTTTCCTACTTTTTGCTCAATATTAGGAAGGTTTTAGGCAATTTAAAATTTTTTGGCGCATTTTTATGCGTCAAATTTCGTTAACAGACTATTTTTGCAAAGGTCTCGGTGAGTATATTCGGCAGCCTGAAAACGGCTGCCGAATCTGTTTTGGAATGCCAAATAAAAACGGCTGCCTCAAAGGCAGCCGTCTGTTTTATTGCCCGGATTGCGGCCGGTTTTCAGGCTGCAATCCCAGTCGTTCCTTCAAATACTGGTACAGGTCGCGACCGTCCTCTACCGGCCAGTATGCGCCGGCATCGAAGGTATAGTCCGTTCCCGTCCAATCATTGACGAACCGCACATAGAAAATCAGGCAGCCGTTTTGACCGTACGAGGTAATTTCCAAACGGCTCTGACGCAGTTTTCCTTCATAACCGTCCGAATAGACGGCGATGCCGATGGCGACGTGCTCGAACAGCCACGGGTGTGCGCGGACAACGGCCAAAGCCTGATGCAGTTTTTCCATATCGATTTCGATACAGGCATCGGGTAACTCGAAGTCGTGCTCGTCGCTGCGCCAAAAGTCGTCCAATTGCGGGCTGCCCGGAGGCAGGTGCAGGACCAACTTTTTTCGGCCGTCGTACGAATCGGTTTCCGCCGTAAAGCGGGGTTGCTTGTCGGTTGTCATAGGGTTTCTCCTAAAACAGGCAGGAGAAACCCCGGCGGGGTTTTCCCGCCAAGGGTTGAAAAAAAGAAAGGAATTGCCATCAGCTACACTGAGTTTCTGCGTTGCAGAAGCTCGCGCCGTCTGCTTTCAGGCAGCCTGTCCGGACGGCCTCATTCCTCATCGTCGTCTTCCGAATAATCCCAGCCGAAATGTTCTTCGGCGAACATGCGGAACTCCTTATCAGAGCAGGGATAGTCTTGTAGCACGCCATCCTTGATTTCATATGTACCAGCAAAACCTCCTCCTTCATCAATGTAACGGATTTCCAGGTGTAGATCAGGAAAGCGGTCAGCAATGGCTTCGTATACCGGCTCTGGTGGTGACCAGGCAGTATCGAACTCAAGATACAGTTCTCCCTCGTCCAAATAGCCGATATGCTGGTGGTAGGCATTCCACTTGGTACCCCAGTTGCGGTTGCACCATTCATACCAAGTCGGGCTGCCGTACAGTTCGATGTTGCGTTTGATCTGTTCGGCGTAGTGCAGATCGAGCCCGCATTGTTCCGCCAATCCCGGATACTGCCCGAACACTTCTTTCAGGCGGCCTACGGTGGCGGTTTCCCAGTCCAAATAACCGGTCGTCAACTCCCGGATACGGTCGATGCAATGCAGCTTGGCCGCCTCCTCGCCGGTAATCGGCAGATCGTCGGCCAAGGCATTCCATATTTCTGCCCGGTAGGTGGCAGAACCGAATTCGAGATGCAGGGATGCCGGCATTGGGAGGATGCCGTTGAAATCAACGATTACCTGAGGCAGATCATCTCGGCCGTAACTGTCGGCTTCGCCGGGGACCAGTAGGGCTGCCCGTAAGGCGGCCAGTGATTCGGCCGGACCGGTGACGGTGATTTGGTTGGTAACATGGTTAGGCATGATAAAGCTCCTATAAAAACGGAGCCGGTCCGCCCCGAAGGGCGGAAACGGCCCCTCGGGGTGGAAAAAAGTTACCGCCGGACAACCGGCGCACATTTCAGGTAACAAGTGCTTTCAGAAAAATCCAGACGGCCTATTTCAGTTTGTCCAAGTAGGTTTTGACGGTATCGCAGGCCCAGCGGTAAACCAGTTCCCAACGGACTTTTTCAGGCTGTTCCAGCACCACGTCGGCGTTGTAGCCGAAGTCGTGCAGGGCCAGTCCCCGGTTCATCATCCAGTTGAATACGGTTTCGCGGTTGCGCGCGTACAGCCATTGCGCATCCGCTGCCGACAGGGTCTGCGCCAGCACGGTGGCATAGTTGCCCTCGGCGTATTCCACGTCTTTGAGCAGGTAGGCCAAATCGTCGTAGCCGGGCAAAGCGGCTGCCGGAACCAGCAGGAAGGGATCGTTTTCGTCGGGCATGGCGGATTCGACGGCGCAGACGGCCAGGCAGTAGCCGAGCGTCCGGCCTTCCATCACACCGACGAACACTTTCGCCGCCTCTTCGTCCGACAATTGCCGGGTGAAGTCCGGCCGGCAGAAAGCATCCAGCCAGGCCCGGGTATCCGCCTGCGGCGGGATGAACACCGCTGCGGTATGGCTGTTATAGCAGCGGCTCGGCCCGGAGCCGTGACGGTTTTCATTGGCCACGTACTCGGCCACGGGCTCGAGTACGGACAGCAGGTTTTCGGCATAGCCGAGCGTACGCAGCCTTTGGCGGACAAGGTCCTCAGGGGATTGTCCGGGCTGTAAGGGCGGCAGGGATGTACCGTTTAAAGCCTCGGCGGCAGCTTCGGCGGTTTCATACTGACTGTCGAACCAGACGATATAGCTGCCGGGTTCGTAGGTTGCAGACGGTTGCATGGCAGGTCTCCGATGGAATAAAAGCGGGAAACCTGCCCGTTGCGGGGCAGGCTGTGCCCCGCAGGGTTGATAAAAAAACCGTGGCCGCACGGATGCGGGCGGTACTGTTTAACGGTTGTACCGAAGCAGTTGCGGACTGCCGGCCGGATTGCCGAAGCAATTCATGCAGACGGCCTGGGTGTCAGGCAAGCCGCCTGCATGAAGTCCCTCGCAGGGTTGATGAAATTTTCAGGTAGCCTCAACAGAGGCTACCTGAAAATACGGGTTGGAAATATCAGACCTGTCCAGGCCTATTTGATGGTCAGCACATCGCCGAAACCGTCGCTGCCGACGGTCAGGTCGATAGCGCGGATACTGGGGACGAAACGATCGAGCGCGGTGGTGGTCACGGTAATGTTGCCGTCGTCGCCATACTGCTCCTCTGTGGTCATTACCTTGGTCTTGTAGGTGCTGCCTTTGACCAACAGGCGGCGGCCGTCGGCGGCGGTCACGATACCGCTGACCTGGCCGGCGGCCAGCGCCAGGGCGGCGTGCCATTGGCCGAGCGCGCACAGCGGCCGGCGTTTGTCCGGCGACAGGGCTTCGGCAAACCATTGCCCGAAATGCGGCCACAAGGTCTGCGAACCCAAGGTGGCCAGTTCTCCGGCCAGTCCTGCCGCTTCCACCTTGAAGCTGATGGGGCGGAACGGCTTTTCCGGCGAAGGCGGCACTTCGTAGCAGCAGTCGGCTGCAGACTCGTGTATCGGCAAGGCGTTTTCAGGCTGCATCAGCACTGCTTGCTGCCGCTTGGCTAAAGCCCGGCCGATCTCAGCGCGCAGGCGCGGTTTGATGCCGAAGATGACCACCTGTTTGTAGGTGTCCACGGCAGCTCGGTACATCCGCAGTTCCGTAAAGCGTGAAGCGATTTCCCGGGTAAAGGATTCGCTCAGCGACTGCACCGGCACGATCAGCACCAAGATGCCGCCCTCCTGCAACACGTGCATGGTCCGGTCGAGAAACAGCTGTTCCAGCCGTCGCCCGCTGTCGGACGACAATTGGTCGCGGTTGGCATAACCGTAAGGAGGATTGAGGAACAATAGGCCGACGGTCTTGGGCTGCAACAGGCAGTCTTCGATGTCGGCACGGACAACGTGGCCGAGCACGGCCGAAGCATCGGCCGCACGTTCCGCATCCAGTTCCACGCCGAAACTGCGGCACAACGAACCGCAGGCCGACAGATGCTCGGACAGCTTGGCCAAAGCCGCACCGGTACCGCAGCAGGGATCGAAAATGCGGATATCGCCGCCGCCGATGTCGAGCCGTGCGGCAATGCCGGCCAAGGTTGCGTCATCGGTCGGGAAATATCCGTTGTCGGCATGGTTGTTGGCAACGCGCGGGTGCATCAGATGGTTTTGAGACATGGGAAAGGCTCCTGTAAAAAACGGGAGCCGCACGGGAGCGGGCTCCCGTGGTTGGGGGAAGAAAACCGTAACCGCACGAATGCGGGCGATACTGTTTAACGGCTGTATCGAGGCAGTAGCAGACTGCCGGCTGTGGAAACAGGCTTTTTCAGGCAGCCTTATACAAAAAACTGCCTGAAAAAGCCCGCTTGCGCGGGTAAAAGGATCGGTGTGTTGTATCAGTTCGGGCGTTCCACCAGCCGTTTGGCCAGCTGTACCTCGACCGAATCTTCGGCTTGGTTCAAAATGTCCAATCCGGTATCCGGCATGTCGCCGGAAGTGGATTGCGCCACGGCGATTTTCTGCCCCATCAGTTCCAGGCAGATTTGCTGGGCGGTGTCCATGTAACCGGCAAAATACACCTCCACCGGTTCTCGCTGGCCGATACGCCAGGAGCGTCTGGATGCCTGCATCAGCGAATAGACGTTGTAGCCCGTCTGCATGAAGTAGATGGTCGGGAAAGCCAGCAGGTCGAGGCCGGTTTTAACCAGCTCGGGGTTGCAGATGACGACTTGGCAGCCTTCATCCAGCCGGTCGCTGACCCAGTCTTCGCGTGCATCAGCCTTGACTGAGGAACGCATCACGGCGGCGCGGATACCGTGCCGTTTCAGGATGGCCTGTAGGCGGGATGTGGTATCGCGACTGTCGGTATAAGTGGAATAGACCAGGCAGCGGCGGCCTTTGGCCAGCTGCTCCTGTACCAGTTCCAGCATATCCGCCTCTTTTGGGGATAGTTCGTCTTCACCGAATACCGCTCCGGTTTCAAACAGCACTTGGCCTTTGTTACGCCAGTACACCCGTTCGGCTTGAAAGCAGCAGTCCGGCCAGGCCAGGAGTGCGTTGGTCACGACCCCGGTCAGCGTGTTGTTGCCTTTGGCCAAAGCCTCTTTCAGGTAGCCCCGCAGCGTGAACGACATTTGCCGGTATACCGCCTCCTGCTCGTCGCTCATCGCCACCGGGCGGAAGGTTTCGGTGTAGGTAGGCAGTACACCGGCATCGATGTCCCGCAGTTTCAAGAACACCGTGATCGGCAGCACATAACGCATGATGCCCAGCGGCGAGAAACCCGGCGCTTTGGCCGTGCGTACCTGGCTGCGTTTGGCGCGTGCGCTGGCAAACGAGCCTTGCCCGTATTCGCCGCCCGAGCCGTGGGTTTTGACGATGTCTTTCAACACGCCGTGCTGGCGCATAAACGCCATCGAGGCGGCGGCCAACGAGCCGGACTTGTTATAGCCGAAGCCGTCTTCCAACATAGCCTGCGGATAGAGCCGCCACAGCAGGTAGAACAGGTCTTCCGCGTAGCCGCCCATTAGGGTACCGGTCAGGCACAGCACTTTGCGGGTGCAGCGTGCCAGCACGCCCATGGCCTGCCCTTGCGCGGTGCCGTAGTTTTTATACTCGTGCCCTTCGTCCACCACCATCAGGCCGAAATAGTTTTTCGGCAGGTAGCGTTTGATGAACTCGGTCGGCTGGTAGCCGCCTTGGCCGAGCGAGAACTCGGTTTTGCCCAAGGCACGTTCCAACCGGGCGGCATGGCGGTCGTCGAAGACGAGCTCGCCTTCGCCGTCCATCAGGTTGGCAAAGGCCTGCACGTTGTTTTCCAAAATACCGGCCAACATTTCTTCCCCGAACTGCTCGAGCAGCTTCTGCGCACCTTTGCGGCCGATACCCGGCAGGCCGGAGACGGTTTTCAGCACCTTGTCATACACGGTCGATGCGGTAGCGGTATCGGGCCGGCACAAGGTCCACAGCGGCTCGCCGCACGGTTTGCCGTGCAACTTATTGCGGCAGTAACGGCGCTCTTTGGCCAAATCCGATTGGATTGAAGCATCGAAGCCGTAAGGTTCGCCTTCATCATCCAAGATTTCACCGCCGCATTTTGGGCAACAGAACACCGGCACGGTGCCGTAACCAGCCTCCAGGCGTTTGCCGGTGCGGTAGGCCGGCCGCCAATGGAAGCCCATCCGCATCCGCACGCGGCCGAGGATGAAGAATTCCGGCACATCCGGTTTTTGCCGCATGGCGCGGATGCGCAGCAGCTTGGCCAGCGTGTCGGTACCGTTCAGTATCCAGACCCGTGCACCGGGTACGGTTTGCAGGATTTCCCGGCGCCATTTGTACACCAGGTGCGGCGGACTCAGTACCAGCGTGCGGCACAGGCCTTCGGCATGGGCGACCGCTGCGGCCGCGATGGCCATCATGGTCTTGCCGGTGCCCATTTCCGCATTGATGACGGCGGCGGGCTTGTCTTCGACCAACAGCTGCTGATTGACGGCACGCACCACTTCGCGTTGCGCTGCAAACAGTTTGCGCGACAGGCCATCCAGCACATGCTCGTGCAACGGGTACTGCTGGCCGTGGTACACCGGACGGTTCTGCTCGGTTACGGCGGCAAACAGGCTGCCGCCGAAGTCGGCCAAAAAGTCGGATAAGGACAGTTCGTTGGCGGGTGTTTCCGCAGGAAGGCTGTCTGAAAGAACAGCCGTATCTTGAGACAGCGTTTCGTCGTAAGAAGAGATTTTGGGGTTTTGCATGGTGGTTCTCCGTAAAAAACGGGCGCAAAACCCCACGAACGGGGCGTTGCGCCCCGTCGGGGTGGATGATCCCGGAGGATCGGATGAAAAAAAACGGATCAACCCAGCACATTATCCGCCCACAGGCGGTATTGCTCGGGTAGAGGTTCGGTGCAATGGCGGATAGCCACGGCCAGACAGTAGTCATCAGTTTCCTGTGCTGCCTGACCGAATGTCATCCCACTGCCGATATAATCGTCGAACGCGCAAACCTGATAAGCAGAAGGCTCGGTGTCGCCGACCTGTGCCTTCAGGGTGGCCACGGTGTCTTCCGTAACCAAAGCATCGGCATCAAGATCGGCAAATTCGAAGCAAGCGGCCATATCATTAGATAGGCAGATGACATCGCTGCGGTGGTAGTCGGGATAATGCTGCTCGACAAATTCCCAGTTCAAACCAAGTTGGTTCATGACTCATCCTCCTCTTTCATTGTCAGTCAGTTGAAAGAACTGCCAATAGTCGCGGATGTCGATACCATTTACAGAAAAATGGCTATCGGCGGCATTGACGAAATAATCCACCTGCCAATCCGGCCAACGCTGATTAACGGCCTCTTTCAGACGACCTAATACTGTGTGTTGGCAGAGATTACCGAAATGGGGAATTTCGTCGCAAAGACGGGCTCGTTCCCACACATCGTGCAGCAGCGAGTCTTCCGCTTCCGGCTGGAGCCTGTAGAGGATTCGCTGCCACTGATCCAGCGCAGGGCTGGTTTCGTCGTAAATAAATCGGGCATACATGGTGTACTCCTGAAAAAAGCGGCAACACCGTGCCCGACGGGGCGCGATGCCCCGCAGGGTTGAAAGAAAACCGTAACCGCACGAATGCGGCTGATACTGTTTAACGGTTGTATCGGGGCAGAAGGCAGTCTGCCGGCTGTTGGAACAGGTTTTTTCAGGCAGCCTACGAGAATGGAAAGGCTGCCTGAAAAAACCTGCTCGGAAGCAGGTTCTGGAAAAACCGCAGGGCGGTGGTTGGGATCGATTTACAACAGGTCTTCGGTGGGCTGTGGCGGATTGCGGATCTCATCCACCAGCCCGCTCAGTTGGGCTGATAAACCGAAGCGTCGGTAATGGCTGATTAAAGCAAGGAATACCACATTATGCCTGCCGCTCAGTGAAGCAATATCCGACAATGGGAATAGGTAACGGTTGCCATCGGATAAGGAAAGCACCGCCAACCGTAGCAGCCTGGCGCCAGCTCCGATACCGAAAATTGCCGCCCGAGATTCAGGGGCATCTAGAATGGTATCCCTCTCCAGCAGGGCAATCTGTTCTTTCAGCCAATCGATTGCTTTGCGCGTGGCCGTTTTGCTGAAAGAAAAATAGTCTAACTGTCCTTCTTGCTCGGTAAAACGCAGTTCGGCAGTCAGCTTGGTACGGATACCCGTATCGGCAACATCTTTGCCCAACAGATCCGCATAGTGGAGTACATCCTGCCGAGGTAGGAGGACGTTTGCCGGCTTGAACAGGGATAATTCCGGTATTGAAAATTCGATCCTTAAATCACACGCATTATCCAATCGTTGTTGGGCAATGTTCGGCTCATCATACATACACATGAGAAATGACCTCCAAAGATAGGGGGAATGCCCCCTTATGGGAGAGCACGCAATCCCCACCGGGTTAAAAGAAAACCGTAACCGCACAAATGCGGCTGATACTGTTTAACGGTTGTATCGGGGCAGAAGGCAGTCTGCCGGCTGTTGGAACAGGTTTTTTCAGGTAGCCTTATTTGGGAAAAGGCTACCTGAAAAAACCTGCTTGGAAGCAGGTTCGGAAAAAACCGCAGGGCGGCAGGTTCAAACAGGCGGCAATTGCCCGCTTTTTAGCCAACCGCCGAGCATCGCATCGAAGTCGGGAGGCAAGCTGATGCGGCAGGCTTTGATGCCGACCAGGGAAGCTTCGCTGTCCATACCGGGCCGGAAGTATTGCAGGCTGCCGGCCTCCTCCAGCCGTGTGGCTACAAAACCTGCCCAGGCATCATCCAACGGGATGTCAGAGAGGCGGCTGAGACAGGTCCAGACCAATGGCTGCATATCAGCCGACACATCGTCTGCCACCACCCATGCGCTGCGGCTGTCGCGGTCAGGTTCGACCAGCTCGCCACAATACAGAAAGGTGTGCAGCAGCACGCCGTACTGCCGGGTGTGCAGCTTGGTGGTTCGCTTGTGTAAGTTGGAGAAATGACGGGCGGTACGGGACACCGGATAGTATGGTCGGTCTTCAGGTAGCCTGAAACCGATCGGTTCCTGACTACCCTTATTGAGCCGCGCCAACAGCGATAGCATATTGGCATCACGGCCGTACAGTGAAGCAAACATCAGTCGTTCGTGCAAAATAAAGAAGGCATCGGCAAACAGGTCGCCACCGGAAGTTTGGTACAGCTGCATCATTCCTCCTTACGCCACCTGAGGCAGAAACCAGGATTGGTTGTTACCGTCGAAACGGTAGCCCGCCTCCTTTAAAGCGTCACGCAGCTGACGGAACAGGGTTCTGTCCTCAATCGATGCGTCGAGCTTGATGTAGGCAGCATGGTCGGCCAACAAGCGTTGCAGCGTAGCCATATCGGCCACCGACTCATCGTCGTCCATCGGCGGTGCGGCTTTGGCAGCAGGCTCTGCCGGAGTGGCAGCCGCTGCGGCCGGCGGGTGGGTTTCTTCGTCTTCGCCAACGATTTCGGCCACCGCCATCGAGGTGCTGACCTGCACCTGCTCACTCTGCGCCATAATCTGCAAAGCATCCCAGTCCAAATCGGCACACAGGCTGACCCAAATCTGTCCTTTGGAAAAGTTAGACTGGTTGTAGATGCGGGTAACGATAAACACCCCCGAATACGCACCCTGGTCGAACTGTTCCAGCACGCGGTGCTTGATTTTGAACACGCCGACATCGGTATTCAGTTCGGCCACGGTAAACGGTCCGTTGCGGCCGTTGCGCTCGATGACGTTGAGGGTTCCGGGTAAAGAAAAAGACATATGCGCCTCCTAGGCAAGATAAAAACGGGACGCATACCCGCAGGTATGTTTCCCACGGGGTTGGAAGAAAACCGTGGCCGCACGGATGCGGCTGATACTGGTTAACGGCTGTATCGGGGCAGAAGGCAGTCTGCCGGCTGTTGGAACAGGTTTTTTCAGGTAGCCTTATTTGGGAAAAGGCTACCTGAAAAAACCTGCTCGGAAGCAGGTTCGAAAAATCAGGGCTGCGGCCAGTTTCCGGCATCCAGCCAGGCCTGCGCCTCCTGATGGGTTTCCCAGTATATACTCTCGCGGGAGTAGGGTTGTGGCCAATCGGGCATTTCGAGGTCGAAACATTCGCGGCCGATATAGAAACCGGCGGTAGAATGCAGCACGCACGGCCGACGGGCAATATAGACTTGGCCGTTGTTGTCGAAAACGAAATCCGAGGCGGGGAAAAGATGGGTATTCATGATGCAATCTCCAAAAGAACAGGGGTACACCCTCCCTTTTGGGATGTGCATCCCCAAAGGGTTGAAAGAAAACCGTGGCCGCACGAATGCGGCTGATACTGTTTAACGGCTGTATCGGGGCAGAAGGCAGTCTGCCGGCTGTTGGAACAGGTTTTTTCAGGTAGCCTGCAATCAGATAAGGCCGTCTGAAAAAACCTGCTCGAAAGCAGGTTGGTTGGAACAGAAACCGTCCAGTTAAGCGTGGTATCCAGCCTCTTTGCGTAAGGCTAACTCGGTTCGCGCCTGACGCATGGCATCGGAAAGCTCGACCAGACCAGGGAAGTTTTGGTACACCCACCTTCCCGCCTGACGCAACTCCTCAGTTTCGCCGCGTTCGGCATATTCGGCCAGCATCGCCAGCACCGTATCGGTGTATTCGCGATCCAGGCTCCATAGCACTTCGCCGGCGGAAAAAGCGTGGCAGGGGTCGTACAGGGACAAGATGCACTTGGCCAAGGCGATCTGACCGCTGGTTCCGGGATGTTTGCGCACCAGCTCGAAACCTCGTGTATAAGGGCTCATCGGGGATTTCTCCTTGTCGGTTTTCAGGCTGCCCGGGCAGCGGGTTGGTAATAGCAGGAAGTCCAGGCGGAACTGCGGAACGACATCCGCGCGGCAAAACCGGCGGTATCGGCCAAGATGCTTTTCAGCCTGCGGAATACCGCCTGCATTTCGCGGTGCAGCCCACCACCCTCAATCGAACGGATGGCCGAAGCCCAACGTGCACGCTCGGCAGCCGTACAGGCCTGCCAGTCGATTAAGCCGTATTTCCGTTCCGGAAATAGCGGGTTGTCGGACAACACAACATGGATTTTCTCCTGCCATTCGGCATTGGGGGTGACTACCAATGCAATGCGGTCGCCGTAATAAGTCGGTGCAGCAATTACGGCCATACGGCCGCATTCGCCCAGCAATTCCTCATGGCTGTTGAAGCTGCTCCTGCAGACATCGTGTTGATAGCGGTAGCATGGTCCGGTAAAACCGTTCAGGTATTCCAGTAGCAGGCTGCGGATATCCTCGCGGATGCTGTCCTGAAAATCCGGATCGAAATCCGACAAGTCTTCATCGCGTGCATATCCCCACTCGTCCACATAAACCATCAGGTTGTATTGGTCGGAATGGTCGTCGCGCAAAATAGGGGAAGAGTAAGAGTAGTTTCCGGCACCCATGGTGCACCTCCGGTATGAAAACAGGGAGACACCGGCACCCTCGCGGGGACGGCGTATCCCCGGCGGGTTGGAAAAAGACGATTAGGCTTCGTTAGTGTCGCAGGTGGCAAAAGCCAGCAGCAACACGGCAGACAAAACCATCATCGAGAGAGAGGCGGTACGGTCGGATTCAGGCCCCCACAGGGCAAACGACATACCGAAAAACAGCGATAAGCCCATAGACAGGCCGATCAGCATGGGGCAATACCGCACGATGGCGGCGGTCAGTACAGATTTGCGGAACATATCCGTCTCCTTGAAAAAAAAGGGGATGTGCCCCGCATGGGGACGTAATCCCCATAGGGTTAAGAAAAAACCGTGGCCGCACGGATGCGGCTGATACTGTTTAACGGCTGTATCGGGGCAGAAGGCAGTCTGCCGGCTATTGGAACAGGTTTTTCAGGTAACCTTAATTGGGAAAAGGCTACCTGAAAAACCTGCTTGAACACCGTTGGGCGATGAGGAAGCCCACCCTCAGAAGAGGGTGGGAAAAGGTTTACGGTACACAGCGTGAGCAGTGTAGGGAGAAGCGATTGTGCCCAAGGGACACAAGCTCGCAACGCCAACCTCGGCGGAGCATAACAGCCTGATAGACTGCCAACGCCCAAACATTGTTCCCTTGGAACAAGTAGAGGAAGTTGTTTTCCTCACGAACCTCATCCCAATCATGGGAGAAGTGTGTGGAAACGCCAAGGAGGCGGTGGATAGCCGCCAGTAGGCGGGTAGAAAAGGTGGACATAGCCAATCTCCTTTAAAAAAGGGGATGCCTGCCCATACGGGGAGGACATCCCCGTGGGGTGGGAAAAGAAGCACTGCCAAACGGACGGGCTCAGGTTAAATTAGGTAGATGCCCATCATCTTTGAGAAATGCTCGGCACGATACCGTTAAGGGAATTTGTTTTCCAGATATAAAAAACCGTGACCGCACGGATGCGGCTGATACTGTTTAACGGCCGTATCAAGGCAGAAGGCAGTCTGCCGACTGTCGAACAACTTACCATGCGGCTCTTGCGTGCAAAACCGCATGGTAAGTTGCCCGTAAAACGGGCAACCCTTGTGAACAAAGGCGTTTAAGCCAAAATATCAAGTTGTACCAATCCACAGTTCCTGTGGAAAAGTACAGGTAAAATGTATTGAAGTACCGATTGTTAAAGAACAAAAGCATCAAGCCTAAAATTTAGGCAACTGCTATTTAACTGCTTAGCAGTACCCGCCCGAGAAGACGGGCACGAATAAACAGTCAAATTTATGGTTGTAAGCCTGCGGTTGTGAAGGGAGCCGCCACCCTGTTTCGGAAAAATGGCTGAATGCCGATGATGCTGACCACAGTACCGTCGCCGACCGTACTGTGGTCAGCATCATCAGGCAGCTAGAGAGGAGGAGGGATTTTTCCGGCGGGGCCGGATAAAAAGGGGAATTTAAAGAATTTGGTTTGAGGAAAGCCTGCGCCGCCGGGGCAGCGGTACGGATTCAGGCAGCCGTACGGTGCGATAGGTTTGCCAAGCGTTACTGTATCAATACGGCTTGGCAAACCCACCGGAGTGGGTTTGAAAAGGGTTATCGGTTAATCCAGTTTGTCTAAATGATGTCTGGCACGAAAAGCTGCCTTTTCTTCTTCGCTCATGCTATCAGAGATTTTTTTACCCTCAATAAGCATATAAGCTACAAAAGACAAGCCTATGCAAGCCACCATCAGGGTCAGAAATAGCTGAATCATCATTTCCATCCTTTCAGGATAAAAGCAGTCGTCCACAATATAGCACAAAGAACTAGGCTGAGTAAAAGAACTATTATTGCCAAGCCAAAATGCCAATCGTATTTGGTTAAACCAAACCAAGCTTGTGTAACAAGAAAAACACCGAGAATATCGAGTTTTGCTGCAACTGCATCGGTTTGTTTCCCAGTCCACTGATTTCTTTCCAGAAACAGAAAAATGCGATCTTTGGATTTCCGATAGGATTCACGGAAAAGGTTCAGGTTCATAATACTACGCTCCAAAAATACAAGATAAAAGCCGGAGCAAACGAACCCGAAAACCGGGGATGTTTGCCCCGGCGGGGTGAAGGAGAGGAAGTTTTCACTTCCCCTCAGGCAGACGGACTGCAGGTTGAAACGTTACTTAGGCGGCAGCATTTTCAGATACTGGGGCTTGGGTATCGTTTTTTTCAGTGTACCAAACTTGGCGATTGACCTTGATGAACTTGAATTTCAACAACCGGGCGTCAATAGACGGGGTGTTTACTTTTACAGGCTCGTTTTTGTCATTTTTCGAGTTGGTCTCAAAAACAACAGGGCGAAGGTCACCAACACGGAACCCAACAAATACGGTGGGGCGGCGTTTGTAGTCGCTACTGAGCAAATCCGGAAATTCTTCCAGCAGCTTGGCAAACAACTCTTTAGCTTTCCCGCCGACGATACGCACGTCAAAACGTGATTTTTCGTCAGCATCTCCGTGAAGGGCTTGGATGGTACAGGAAAAGTACTCGGAACCTCGTTTGCCTTGAACCACGCGAGGGCGGTTCATAAAACCGACACCGTCGGCGGTCAAATCGAAGTAGGCGGGTACGTTCTGAACTTGGTTAGACATGATGTAATCTCCAAATAAACAGGGGATACACCACGCCCGTTTGGGGAATGAGTATCCCCAAAGGGTTAAGAAAAGAATGCCTGCTTGAGGCAGATTGAAAAAACCGCAAAACCGACGAATCGGTTTGTGTGCTTGAGCGGCTGCACACCTTTGCTTTTTGAATGAAAGCAACAAAACATTGAAATACGGTTTAATCATGCTACTGCTCGCTGGTTTTGTCAAGCACTATCATGATGTTTTATGTTCCTATCTTCATTACCCTCGCCAATTGCGTACCCTGCCTGTATCCAGGTGGATAAAGCTGCTGTAAATGCCAATACCTCCAGCATTGAAGTGCGCTGCCATGGAAGTTAGTTGATTCAAGCTAATACCACGCATGGTCAAATCAACGGCTCTGCCATAAATATGCATAGAATTTTGTGCAGCCCCTTCAATGGTGGCATTGCGCCGTCGGGTGCGGTATGCGCTGTTGATCTGCAGTAATGGATTGGACTTGCCCGCAATTCGAGCCCATTCCTGCAAGCCATATAGCAGGTTAAGTAAACCAATATCGATATTGGTTATAGCATTGCCGTCTTTGGCATCACGTAGCAGCCAACGGGCGGCCATGTAGCCGTTTTGCAGGTAGCCTTGGCCAGCCGCGTAGAAGCGTACGCTTCTACGCTCGCCGGTGTCGGTACGCCGGATGTCGATCAGGCGGTCGCGCCGCCAAAAATCACTGTTATCGACGGCCAATGCCTCGTCGGGAAACAGGATGGCACCTGAGCAGAGCGCTAAAGCGGGGGCGGTTCGAATAACGGTGCCGAGAAACTGCCGGCGGTTGATGGCGTTCATGGTTGTTTCTTCCTGTCGGTAGCCGGCATACCGGTCGGGGCAGCCTTCTTCTTATCTGCCAGATCGGCTTTGGCTTGAGCCACTAGGCGGCTGATCCAGGCAGACTGATGGTGCATAAATTCCGCCAAACCGAGCTTCCCGGACTCAATGCCGCCGAGAGCCAGTTCCCATTTGGCGGTGGTAACCGGATCGGCCAATGCTTCGGGTATGAGGGAAATCAGCCGTTTCCCTTTGTCAGTGGCCGAAACCTTGCGCCCCTTTTTCTCCAAATATCCCATTTCATACAACCGCTTCAAAATATTGGCCCGGGTGGCTTCCGTGCCCAATCCTTCCGTGGCGCGCAGCACTTTTTTGATTTGTGCGTTGTCCACCGTTTTCAAAAAATCGGACAAGGTCTGCATTTCGTCCAGCAGCGAGGGTTCAGTAAAGCGTGGCGGCGGGACGGTCTTTTTGTGGGCGGCATCGGCGGAACGGCAGCGGACGGCTTCGTTTTCGTCGACCGGCGGCAGGGCAGCACTGTCTCCTTCTTCATCCCCTCCCGCCACTTCGTTTTCCGCCTCTTCCCCCAGCAGGCTTTTCCAGCCCGGTTTGACCGGTTGCCGGCCGACGGTACGGAAGCGGTGGCCGCAACATTCGACTTCTATCGTGCTGGAGTCGTATTCGCAATCCGGATAGAACTGGGCGATATAGCGGTTGCGGATCATCAGGTAGATATCGCGCTCCGCTTTGCTGAGTTTAGATAAATCGATCCCGGCCTGGGTGGTCGGAATGATGGCATGGTGCGAGTGTTTGTTGACCTGGCCGTCGTTCCAGACCCGAGAAGCCCGAGCCGGATCGGCCTGCTTCAGCACATTGCCCAAAGAAGGATCCAATGACAGCATGGCGGCAAATACGGCCGGCACTTCGGCCTGCTGCGATTTGGGCAGGTAGCGGCAGGGAGAACGCGGATAGGAAGTGATTTTGTGCTTTTCGTACAGTGCCTGGGCGATGTCCAACACCTTATCGGGGCTGAGACCGAAACGGTTGCCGGCGGCCTTTTGCAGGGCAGACAGGCTGTAGGGCAGTGGTGGCGGGCTGTGTTTGCGTTCGGTTTTGGCGGCGGCGATGCGGCCGCTGCTGTCCGGCAGTGTGGCCGCCAACTTGTCCACAGCCTGCTGGTCGGTACACAGGCCGTCTTGGTTTTTCAGGGCATCAGGTATCTGCCACAGCGCCTCAAAGCTGCCGGAGGCTACCTGAAAAACCGCACGCAGGGTGTAGTAGGGATAAGGTTTGAAGGTATCGATGGCCGCATCACGGCGTACCACTAAAGCTAAGGTCGGCGTTTGAATGCGTCCGACCGACAAGGTATGTGCTTTGCCCCGGCCTTCGGCATAGGCAGCGGTATAGGCGCGGGAGAGGTTCATGCCCACCAGCCAGTCGGCACGCGAGCGTGCCAGGCCTGCCTGATACAGGGTTTCGGTTTTGCCGCCGGGCATGATTTTGCCCAATGCCTTTTTTACCGAAGCCGCATCCAACCCACTGGTCCAGAAGCGGGACACTTTACCGCGATAGCCACAATACTCCAGAATCTCGCGCCCGATGACCTCACCTTCGCGATCAGCATCGGTAGCAATAACAACTTCATCCGCTTCGGCCAGTAGGGTACGAATGACCTTAAATTGTTTGGCTGCAGAATCGGAGACCTCCATCAGCCATTTGTCAGGCAGTAATGGTAGAGCATCTGTGTTGCCGAAATCGGCATAAATCTCCCCATAGGCGGCAGGCATGGCATTGGCCAACATGTGGCCGAAACACCAGGTAACAGCCGTGTTCCCTTTGCGGAAGAAACCGTTATCCCGACCGCCCAATACACCGAGTACTTTGCCGATGTCTTTAGCCTGAGAAGGTTTTTCACACAAAAACAGCTTCATCATTATGCCGTTTGCACAATGCAGGTTAGGCTACCTGAACACTGTATCCATCTGAATCAAAAGGTTGCCGTGAAGAAACCGATAACAATGGCACCACCCAAAGTTGCGCCTACCACTACAACCAATACCGTCAAAAAGGCCGAGAATTTGCCCATCATGGATGAAATAATGGCGATAACTAAGGCGATGATGGCGATCAATGCACCCATAGAACCGGTCAATTTGTCATTTACCCAATCGACCATCGTAGAAAAAGTGGTATCCGAACCAGCAAAAGCTGGAGCGGCCATCAGACCGGTCAGCAAGAATAGAAATACCTGCCGGGCTTTGTTCTGCCAATGGCCAACGAAGTTGCACAAATTGCGAAATAGTTTGAGATTTTGCATGATGTTTCCTTTATGAAAGTGTGGCCTCAATTGCACTGAGAGGAAGAGTTATTGCAAAGGGGGTGGTAGAGTGCCAGGTGGAAGCGTATCCGGCTGGGTAGTCGGAGCGGGAGCGGTAACAGGTTCTGCCCCTTCTCCTTCCGCTGCGGTTGCTCGCGCATCGCTGCCTTCCACTCCGGTTGCAGTAGCAGGTGTTGCCTCCTCCGTCGGCGCAGTGACCGGGTTGGCAGCAACCAACGGAGTAACAGTACGAGACGACTGAATCATCTGTGCAGCGGAATAACCAACATTCCAGCGACGCGGGGTGACTTCAGAGAACACCCGGGTTGGGTAAACCAAATTGCCGTTACTGTCCTCATAGGCATTAACCCACACTCGGAGCACTTGGGCTGGCATCAGTAGCGGCTTTGGCTCATCGATAGCTGCCATATTAGGTACGGGATCGGGTAAAAATGGGGTAATCCCGCCGCTTTTGCTGCCAGATGGTGCAGCATGATCCTGTGGCCGATAATCGCTACTGGCTTCCCAGGCTTGGCTCATGCTCATGCAGCGCCCCCTATTAGCCGTTCCGCAGGATAATTCGGTAGAACCGGTATTCATCATGGAGGAACAGCCGCCCAGCAACAACAGGAGTGGTAACAAACGGGTTGTCGATCTCATCTTCTATCCTTTACATATTCCAATGAAATGCCCTCCTGCAACAGAATGTCGCCGGTACGCATTGGCTGGATTTCCACTACCGGGAAAGATTGCTGGGCATATTTTTCATAAATACTGGCTACCCGCCCGAAAATATCGTTGATGCCGTGGGCAGCACTGTTCAAGGCTACCTGGCCAGGCGTGCCGGTACCGATGTTGATGCTGTTTCCTCCACCGTCCCGATGACCGATACGGGTCGTGCCAGCCAGTGCCACTGATCCTTGCCCGAAGGTGTTGAGCATACCGATTTTAATCATTTGTGAAATGGCTCTGCCGTCGCGCGATACTAAGCGACCACGCCAACCGGGTTTGCCATCCTCACCAATGACCGTTCCCTTCATCGTTGCCTCGACCGCCACGCCATCAGAGCGGATACAAGTAATCGACTTTGTACGTACATAGGCACGTTCATCGGCTAGCTGCCCATAGGCGTTGGCAATGATGACGCAGTCTGATAAGTCAGAACGGAAACCATTGGCCATCGTTGCCAATCCTTTAACACGCAGTAGGATAGGCATGGCGTTTTCAGCACCACCACCGGCTGCTTCTCCAGTAGGTGCATTGATGCCGGAGACCGAGATAATCGACAATTGCGAGCCTGCCGGCAGGTAGGTTTTGGTGTCGTGAGCACCACTTTTCCGATTGTTGGTGACGCGATCGGCACCAATTGGCTTACCGTCGGCTGGAGCGGCTTCGGAAGCGGCACGGATTGAGGGGGTATTACCACTATTGCTGGTATGTGACTGGTAGGGGTTACTGTCGACCTCTTCTGCAGAAGTGTTGTTGCTGCTACCAAAATTGCCTCCGCCTCCCAACGGAGGTGCACCGCTGTCACCCGGCAAGGTTCCCGGAGGAGTGAACCCTGGTTCTGATGCAGACAAAGCCCCGGTGCCCGAACCTATTCGGGAGGCATCATGCTCCGCAATGATTTGTCGCACTTGATCAGCAGTTAGGCCAGTCTGGTTGGCAGCCTGATTAGCTTGTTGTTGCTGCATCTGCTGGCGCAATGCGTAAACTTCAGCAGCCAGACTTTCTACCGTCAGGTTACGCTGGTTTGGAGTTACCACCTGAGTAACCTCGGTTTTGGTACGTCCGAACTTGGTACCCCTGATGCTATCGGTAATCATGGCTGCAATAACCAACATGATGAGCCCACCGCCCACGCCAATCAGTACGGTATTGCGTTTCTGTTTACCGGTTTTCTGATTCCAGTTTTCACGGATGCCCATTTCACTGCTCCCGTCCGACCATAATCAGCACATCGGTACTTTCCCCAGGACTGACTTGGATTTTCGGATAGAAGGCTACAGCTACCACACGCGGGTTAGCACCGAACATCTCTTCGGAAAGGATTTGCCGTTGCCGGCTGTTGTTTTTCAGACGGTAACGGTAAATATCGAACTCGTTGCCGCTATAGCGTTCAACCGGGATCACTTGCATACCGTTGCCCATGGCAAAGGTATTCTGTAGTGGCCGTACACTGTACCCAGCCGGGATTTTCAACATGACGATATCCCGTATAACTGCCGCCAATTGTTGCGAGAAACCGCCGCCAGTGTCGCTTGCTGCCGTCCCCTGTCTGCCGCCAAGCGATACGGTAATGGTCTGCGAATCTAAACTTGCAGATGGAACCAGCGTCAGCGAGATGGGGATGCCGGTAGGGTTATCCGCATCGGTAATAGACACAAAAAACGGTTTGTTGGTTTTCGGGGTAACTAATAGGGCGGAACCGTTTGAACCTAGGTCGTAGTTGGCCTTTAACCCGACCGCGTGAGCCCGGGTAAACGGAGTGTTAATGATGTTGGGATGGTGGCGGGAAACCCGAATCCGATGGTTTTCGCCGTAGGAGGACACAACGGTTTGCACGCCGCGTATCCGACCCTCCTGGATATTGCTGTTGATCCGTTCCAACCCGATGGGGGTGGTGACCTGTACTACGCGCCGACGAGGATAATCACTCCTGTCTGGGATATTTTCAGCTGCTGCCGGCCACATCATCGTAACCAACAGCAGAGATAAAGAGGTTAACGCTGTTTTGTTCATGTTCGGTTTCATCCTTTACAGCAAATCACTCTGGCTTTGGTCGGCCGGTGGCGGTGCAGTTTCGGTTTCCGCAGGCGGAGCGGTTTCGTTTGACGGCGGCATCACGACACCCGGGATCTTTTCCTGCCCGGTGGCGACAGGTACGCCTGAAGCCGGTACGGCGGCTGCAGAAGCAGTATTCGGTTGCGGTACAGGCTGCGCATCTTGTGGGAAGCTGATTTCGCTTTCCGGAACGGTGGGCAATATTTGTATTTGCGCCTGTCGGTCTTTGGCCTCCTGTTCGGCTTTGTCGGGATAGCGGTCGGCCCATTTGAGCGTGTGCGGTTCGCCGGGATAGACATACCAAGACTTAACCCTCGGGGTGCCGTTTACCATGTGCATAACAACTTCGTAAGTCACGTCCACCGCACCTAATTGGGTCATGGCGCCCTTGCTGTATGCCGAAGAAACAATCTTGCCGGGAATAAAAATCTTTCCCGTCTTGGGTTCGTAAATTAGATTGGCCGTCGGTGTGAAGTTGCTGACCGGGTTAATGCCGATATAGTTGGGATTGTTTTTGACTGCCAACAACTGCGGCTTGATTACCTGCCAAAGCTGTGGGTCGAACAGGGGCTCCATTACTTTGGCGGTGTAATCAACCGTATTTGGGGTGGCGGAAGACATGGAGCCGACAATATAGAGGGCAAATGAATTGAGGTACTCCTGCGAAGCGTGATCCCAGCCAATGATAACTTCTTCAGACAAGCTACTCGGCGGCTTTAGGGTGATACGCTCGTGTTGGCTGTTAATTTTAATCTGCTGCAATACCGCTATAAACAGCAGACCTAAGCATACAAGGCCTAGAATGGTATTGCTTTCCAAAGCCTTACGCAGTTTGGTTTTAAATGTCGGCCACTGCATCAGTTATCTATCCTTTTGGTTAAACCGTTCGGATAACGGTCATTGAGCGAAAACAGACCGGTCAGCGCATATATCATGTGTACCAGCGTACCCGGCAAGGTATTGCGTTTAAATTTGACATACTGATAAGACAACCATACCCCTAATACGATACCGGCCATCATGCCGACCGGGCTGCGGGAAGCATATTGCAGGATAACCCCAATAATCATGCCGAAAATAAAGATGGCAATATCGTCCGATTCCAAAAATAGGAATTGGGGCAACGTATCAACATATTCAGGAAAAATTACCGCTTTGCTCATTCAGTCCTCCATTCGCATAATTCGCTATTTGGCAGGCGGGTTTCACCAAATATGCACTCCCGATTGACTGTGACACCCAACTGCCCTAAATAGGCCGCCACACTGTCTATGCGGCGTTTGGCCAGCCGGTTGTTGTAGGCCGTGCTGGCACGTGGATCGGCATACCCTGACAAGGTTATGCCCTGTGTACGTAACACCGGTACCAGCTGTGACAACCGTCGCTTCTCCGAAACACTCAATGCGGCTGAGTCAGTTTTAAAGTACACTGTGTGCAACAGTTTGTGCTGCCCGTCAGCATCGTTAAAGCTCAGATTTATACCAAAGGGGCTGACAGCCTGAGGCAGCCAGATATACGTTCCTTCTTCCTCATCAATCCAAGCAGCATCACTGTAAGTACTTTTTCGCAACACGACTAATTCGGTTCGCTGCGCCAACGGCGGTTCGGGTGGTTCCTGCTGAGAGGTACAGGCAGCCAGTAGGCTACCTGAAAGCAATACAGATAAACTTGTCTTTTTCATGCGCCATCCTGTTTGGTGCCAGCAATGCCGCGCCGGCGGTTGCAGTAATGTCGGAACAGACGCAACAGTAGTGGCAGCGTACCGCCGATCAGCAACAGCGTACCGACAGCAAAACGTTGCCTGTCAAAAATACGGTAAGCATGCGCCTGTAAGGTTGCTGCCGTACTGTGCGTCCAACCAAAACCAGATGCTGTTTCAAGCCGACCAAAACAGGCAGGCTGCCATCCGGCAGAAACGGCAAACTGTAACGTAGCCATAGTCGGTTGCCGGATTTCTTTGCCGGTATAACGCATCGTTTCGGTATTGTTTGGTATCGAGCATTTCGGCGGCAGGGGCATGTTCAACAACAGCAGTGCGTACAGGCACATGGCTGCTGCCGGTTTACCGGTTTTGAAGGACATTGGATACCAAACCGTTGAGCAGTTGGGTCAGCATCTGGTAATTGCCGCCGGTAAAGCCGGCATGGGTGGTATAGCGTCCGCCGACGGCAAAAAACGGTGTAGCCGTTACTCGGTAGCGGCGTACCAGCATCATAGCCCGTGCCATACGTTCCTGCGTCAGCCGTTTCCTGACAGAGGTATTGATTGCCTCGCGACTGAATCCCATGCGGTAAAGCACGGCTACAAAATCCCGTTCATTCTTTGCCGTCCGGGCGGCCTCAAAAGTTAGGCGTTGATAGTCGGCAATCCTAGTTGGAGCTAGGTCACGTACGATATAAAACCCTGTGGCGGCGGCATCGAGACGTTTGTTGCCGGTGTAAATGGGGACATAAACAAAGCGGAACGGGTCAGGTAGCGTGCGCCCCCATTCGCCCATGCCATACCACGTCTGCTCGCAATACGGGCACTCGTAGCTTAGGAACATATAAACACGGTTCAGGTCTTCACGATACGGACCAACAGAAAGGTATGGTTTAACCGTGTCGGCAAGATTATTTTGCTGCCGATCCTGCCCAGGCAGGCTGAAATCCTGTATGTCTGCCGCTGCACGAAGGGATAAACCTGCAGCCGCACAGGCCAGTAGGAAACGGCGGCGGTCAAAGTTCTGCATTATTCGGCTCCCGTGGAACTCAAGCGGTCGATGGCCAGGCTGCCGATATGGCAGGCCTCGTCGAAATCTACCAAGCCGGCCGCCGACATCTCCAGCGCGGCTTCGCTCAATGTCCGGTAGGAAGGCTGCCGCAACAATGCCGCTTCCATGGCTCGGCTGTCGCCGTTAATCAAGGCCAGCCGGACATCGGGTGCGTTCAGGGCAAACTCCATCACCGGGATGCGGGAGATGCTACCTTCGTGGTTGCATTCGTCGCAGCCTGCGCTGTTGCGGCGGAAATATTTTTCTGCCGGGAAGCGGGTAGGCAAATTCTGATGAGTGCTAGACATAACCTCTATCCGGCAATGTGGACACAAACGGTTCATCAACCGCTGAGAGAAAAAGGCCAGCATCACGTCGGCCAACAGGTATGCCTCCACACCCAAGCCCACCAGCCGGGATAAGGCAAGCGCGGCATTGTTGGCGTGCAGAGTGGATAAAATCAGGTGACCGGTATTGGCGGCGGTCACAGCGGTTTGCGCCGTTTCCAAATCGCGGATTTCTCCGACCAGGATCACATCGGGGTCGTGGCGCAGGAAGCTGCGCAGCACGCGCGCAAACGGACGGTGTACCGGATGGATGCTGACCTGGTTCGCCCCTTCCACCGGATACTCGACCGGATCTTCCGCCGTGCACAGGTGGATGCCTTTCCGGTTGATGTGGTTGAGGCAGGCATTCAGGGTAAACGACTTGCCCGATCCGGTCGGACCGCAGACTAGAATCATGCCTTCGTCGTTGGCCAAGGCTTGTTCCAGGGCGTAACGCACATAATCGGGCATATACACCGCGTCCAACCCAAATCCGGCGTTTTCTTGGTTCAGGATGCGGCATACTATGCTCTGTCCGTAACGGGTCGGCAGGATGCTGACCCGGACATCGACCATGCTGTCGCGTTCCTGATCCAATAGCCAAAACGAACCGTCCTGCGGCGATTCGCGGTCGCTACTGCTGATGTTGCACTTGGCACGGATTTTTTCATCGATGGTTTGTGCCGCCATTCGGCTGAACAGCCAACTGTCTTCCATCTGCATTTTGCGGTTGCGCAACCTGACCTGACAGCCATTTTTTTGGTCACGGAAATGGATATCGGAAGCTTTGATAGAAGCAGCGTATGGAAAGACCCAATTCAAAAAAGCCACTGCCGCCTCATCCCCCATCGAAGTAGAAATAAAGCGGGCAGCCACTCCTAAATCATAAGATTTACCTTTGTCTTGTAACAAACGTTCGATATCAGACGGCAAGGAGGATTCTGACGTGGAGTGTTCCATGGTGCTGCCTAAAAAACGGTTAAAGACATACCGCATACTCTCCGGTTCGGATAGTCTCGACGCGGTGCGATGTGCGCCGTGCTTGGTTGGTGGCGAAGCGGCGACTACCCGAGCCGGAAAATACGCGGCTCCTGTTGTTGAAGCCGTGTATGGCGGATGCCCCCATCTGCCCACAATCCGGCTGTTCATTTAATCATGCCGAAACAGCTTGGCGGCTATTCCGACCCGCGCGCTATTATTGGGCAAAAATGTTGTCAAATCACGCAACAATTTGAAAAATATTAAATTTAATTCTTACTTGACATTTGTTGGGGTAATGTAGAAAAATAAAAAATTTCGTCATTACAAGCTCTCTCCTAGATAGCCGAATGTTTTTATGTAAAATAAAGGTAATGGCACTTATCAGAAAAGCCAAAAAAGCGATATGCTGAAGACACGCATATCGCTTTTTTTACCAACAGCCCAAACGGATAATGGCAACAGCTTTAAGGGAAAAGGAAGGGAAAACGGGTAAGGGGTAAACGCTTAATGGGAAGGAAGTATTTGTTATTGTTTCGCAATAACAAATACTTAAAAAGCCAAAAGGCTTTGCTTTCACGCTTATCATAAGCAATCCGATAAGGCAAGAATTAAAAGAAATCCGCTTTTTCAAATTATTACTTGCTACGAAGAGGAGCTTTACGAATACTGCCAGCATTTCAACTAGGATTCCGTATGCCGATGTTCCCTTTTTGTTTCCGGCAACTACAACAGTGCCTGACACGCTTCGGAAGCCTTTCTAACCGTTGGCCGGCAGTCTTGGCACACCGTATCGTACAGTGCAATGGGTTCTTGGAGCAGCTTACTCTGTCCGAAGAGTGTACCGCCTATTGGTTGTGCGATAAAACAATCGCATTATTTGAAACGCTGCCTGATGATTTGGACGATACCGCAACCATTCGATTGCTGTCTGTCGAGTTTGAAGGATTCCATTGTCACGCAACTGTTTATAAGCCCCTACTCTGCGCTGAGGATACTAGGGGAGAATACTGGAATAGCCTGTACGAGCCCTTTAACACCTTTATCAGCCGGCATCCTGAAGCAGATCTCTTTATCGGGGAGCAGGCACATACGCCGTCGGCTGATGCAGAATCTTGGTTTGCAGCAGCACTAGGTATGAGCACATGTCACTAATTTGGTATGCGGCAATCACAATGGCGGCAGCGCTTATTCTGCTGTTTTTATTTTATCGTCCCCAATCTTCTTCAAAATCTTCCAGCACCTCCGTATCGGCCATACTTGAGACTGCCTCGTCTCCGAATATTGTCGGCGACAAACTTCGGGTTCTTACCGCCGAAGAGCTCATCCGCATTCTCGATTTATCTCCCCAGCTGGCTAATATTCGATCCAATCTCGGTTTATCCGATGAAAACTGGCATAAAGACGTGCTGCCTATGCTGCACGAATACATCGCATTCGTGCAGCGGCTGCCTGCATCTGAATCGCACCACCATGCTGGGGACGGGGGGTTAGTGCGGCATACTTTGGATGTGGCCGCCTTGGCGCTGACTGCTGCCGCCGCGTACAGCTGGCCACCGGATGCCAAAACTGAAGACATCGCTAGGCTCGGCATGGTTTGGCGTTTCGGTATCATGGTGGCCGCCCTGCTGCACGACATCGGAAAAACCCTGACCGGGTTCGAGGTGGAATTGTTCGAGCGCCCCGATCAGGATTCGGGCAACCCATGGCTGCCGGATGCCGGCAATATGGCGAACAGCGGCCGGCATTATTACCGCCTTTCCTTTCCCGACAAAAAGGCACCCTATACCGCGCATACCGAAATCGCCTGGGCATTTTTCCAGACCATCGTCCCTGCCCATGTACGCCGCTGGATGAGCGATAGCGATCCGAAATTGGTTGTGGCACTGAGGCAGTATCTGAGCGGACACGCCGAAGACAGCCCGTTTGGCAAAATCATCCGCGACGCCGACATGGCCTCCACCGCGCGCGACCTGAAATCCGGTACGCGCCAGCGCTTTGCCGCCGCCAAACGCACCCCTCTGATTGAAACCGTGATGGAAACTCTGCGCGACATGCTGGCCGACCGTGGCCGCTGGTTCAGCATCGCCACCCGCGCCGGCGGGGATTTGTTCCGCCAGGGCGATACGGTTTACATGGTGTCCAAAAACGTTCCCGATGCCATCCGCGAATTCCTGCGCAGCAGCAATCATCCGGCCGCGCCCTCTTTCCCCAACGACAACCAACGCATTTTCGACACCCTACTGGAATACGGTGCCGTGTTGCCCAATCCGCAGGACGAGCACCGAGCCGTTACCGCCGTCGATGTCTGCTTTATGCGGCAGGACGGCGAGGCAAAGGCGCAACGCTTTACCATGCTGGCCTTCAAGCTGGATACCCTGTATCCGGACGGAACCTACCCAGCAGAGTTTTCAGGTAGCCTGAATATTTCCCCCGATCAGAGCAGCCGTCCGCACAAACCGCCGGAGGACGAAGAACACCCCGTCGGCAGCATGGCCGACGATGCGGCCGTCGGCAGTACGGAAACCACCCGGGAAATAATCGCACCGGAAGTGGCCGCCGCCATTCCGCCGCCTCCGCGCAGGCAGGAAACTGAGGCAGCAACCCTTCCTGCAGCCGCCACCCCGGCAACCGAACTGACCGGCTTGCCGACACAAGGCCAGTCTGCTGAGGCAGGGGATATCGACGCACTGCTGGGCAAATACGGGTTGTTGGACATCACTGACGACGAAACAGGGGAAACTGAGGCAGCAGCAGAAACCGTGCCTACTGAAACACTGCAACAGCAGCATGGCAATCATGACGCAGTAGACAGTAATCCCGTACCTGATCAGCCGAACCCTGTCCGAACCCGAGAAGTCCCCGCTTCTCCCCCGAAAAACAAAAAAACCGGCAAAAAACCGACCGGCGGCAACCCAGCCGGACTGAACATCCTGAAAGAGTTGTTTGCCGACGGTGGTACGGCAGCCAACCCTGCCGGCGAGGAGCTGCCACAGCAGGAAGCGGCAGCTGCCGGTTTGGCGGAAATCCAAAGGCAGCGGCAGGCGGGCAAGGCGGAATCCCCGCGTCCCGTGACCGTGCACCGCATGGCCGGTACCGCCAATCCGGAGGCGCTGGTGGCAGAAGCCGCCTTAGCGGCAGACACCGGGGTGCCAGAACCCATCGCATCGGATGCCGAAACGGCAACCGCTGCCGAAGCAGCCGACAACGCTTTGTCCGATATCCGCCAACGGCAGCAGCAGGACGGCCGGCATTTTTGGCGCTGGCTGGCCGACGGTTTGACCGACGGCAGCATTGCCGTCAACCAGCGTGGCGCACCGGTGCATTTCGTAGCGCAGGGCATGTTACTGGTCTCCCCTGCCATCTTCCGCGATTATGCCGGCGGCGTGTTCGACAAGAACAACGAAAATTGCCTGGGGCTGCGGGCTCAGCGCGGTTTTATCAGCCTGAAACTGCATCAGCGTGCCAAAAAAACCGCCCTGTTCAATGTGGAAACCAACAAAGGCGTCCGGCGGCGACTGTTTTGCTGCTATCTGGTACCGGAGGAAAATCTCCGCCATATCATTCGTGCCGACAGCAGACCACCTAACAATACCGACATCAGCATTGCCGAATACGATTTGCTGGCGGCTGGACTGCCACCTGAAACCCGAGAGGAAACCTAAATGGGCGTAACCATCCAACCGCCGGAAAACGTTTACCGTAAACCCTACGAATTCGTCAGCGGCGGTGCCTACCTGGGCGGGGCACTGAGCCTGGTATTCCTGCCGCTGCCCTCCCTGATGGCCTATGTCGGCATTCCCCTGCTGACGGCCTTGGCCGGCTACCGCTGCAAACAGGGGCTGCGCATCCGCCGCTACCGGCGCAATCTGCGCCGCCTGAGCTTTTACGCACTGACCCCGCCGCAGATTCCAGTATCCGACAAGGCGCTGTTCCTCGGGCGCGGTTTCAAATGGACACAGACGCACACCCAACGGCTGCTGATGGCCAGGCTACCTGAAAACGAATCCCTGCGCGAGCCGGGCCGGCTGTACCGTTGGGCGCGTGAGCGGGAAATCCGTACCGCTGGCCAATCCGTATTAACGCGCCTGACTTCGAAACCCGCCTGGTGGAACCCCATCGCTCCCTTACCGCCGGTAGGCGGCGCACCCGAATTGCACGGTGTCGAGCCGGATGAGCGCGACATCTATTCCGCCCTGTCGGAACGGGTCGGCCACACCATCGTGCTGGGTACCACCCGCGTCGGCAAAACTCGGTTGGCGGAAATCCTGATCAACCAAGACATCGCGCGCGGCGACACAGTGATTACCTTCGATCCGAAAGGCGATGCCGAACTGATGCTGACGCATTATCTGGCCGCCAAGAAGGCGGGACGGCCGTTCTATATGTTCCACCTCGGTTTTCCCGACCTGTCCTGCCGCTACAACCCGGTCGGTGACTTTACCCGCATTACCGAAGTGGCCACCCGTATCGCCAATCAACTGCCGGATGAGGGGCAGTCGGCGGCATTCCGCGATTTCGTTTGGCGCTTCGTCAATGTGTTGGGAAAAATGATGGAGGCACTATCGATCAAACCGAGCTATCTACTGATTTACCGCTGCGCCGTCAATGTAGACGATTTGGCCGCGCAATATTTTGCATCTATCCTGAACCGGGAATGCCCGGGCTGGCAAAAAGATTTTGATGATTTCGATTTGTCCGATGCCGAAAAGAAACAGGTCAGCAAAACCGGGCGCAGCATTGATGCGGTACGCTTGTCCGCCTTCCTGAAGCAGAAAAACCTGAACGATGCGGTAAGTGATGCGGTAACCGGTATCTTGGGCAACGAGCGCAGTTATTTCGAAAAGCTGGTCAGCTCGCTCTACCCCTTGCTGGAAAAACTGACCAGCGGTCGCGTGGCCGAGCTGATCAGCCCGAATTTCGAAGATTTGGCCGATACGCGTCCGATTATGGACTGGCGCAAAGTGATGGAGCAGAACGCAGTGGTTTACGTCGGGCTGGACGCACTGACCGATGCCGAAGTGGCCGCTGCCGTTGGCAACGCCATGTTCGCCGATCTGACTTCGCTGGCCGGTCAGATTTACAAACACGGCCACGGCTACGGCCAGTCCGGCCCGACCAAGAAGCGCATGGTCGCCATCCATGCCGACGAGTTCAACGAACTGATCGGCAACGAATTCATCCCCATGCTCAACAAGGCCGGCGGCGCAGGCTACCAGGTTACCGCCTACACCCAAACTTGGTCGGATGTGGAAGCCAAAATCGGTTCCAAAGCCAAGGCCGAGCAAATGGGCGGCAACTTCAATACCATGATTATGTTGAGGGTCAAACTGGAATCGACCGCCAAAATGCTCACTTCCCAACTGCCGGATGTGCGGGTGGTAACCGGCACGCTGGTATCAGGCGCGGGCGATGTCGCCTTTCCCGAAGGTTACGAAGACTTTACCAGCCACAATGAAGACCGCCTCAGCAGTGAAACCGTTCCTATGTTGATGCCGTCCGATCTGACCAACCTGCCTAAAGGGCAGGCCTTCGCCTTGCTGGAAGGCGGCAACTTGTACAAGTTGCGGTTACCTCTGCCGCTACCCGATCCCGATGCTGATATCCCGCAAAGTCTGACCGATATGGCGGAGCGGATGCGCGAAACCGTGCGTCTGAGTCATAAACCTGAGGAAGAAGAAAGTGTGTTTGTAGAAGGACACAGTTATGGCTAAAAACAACCGTCAAGACTTGGTTGCCGAATCACTGGTGCTTCGTTTTTTAACTGCTCCAGTCAAGCTATTGAAAATCATCCTGTTGGTTATTGCTATCCTATTTGGCAGTTCCATCATTCTACAAAGCTATTTCTACCGGCCAGACCTATTACAGAGGGAAATAGAAAATACCCTGCAACTGGGCAACCAAAGCCTGTGGCAACAATGGACGGCAAGCGACGAAAGGCTACCTGAACATAATAGGATGTCGTCTGAAAACGGTAGCCCGGATACCGGCATCAACCTGACCCTGACCCGTTATACCTATACCGCGTTGAGTACCGTGTTGTACGAATGGATACCGCTTAACTATCTGCTGGAAAGCAATCCCGGCGACATCGGCTACAGTTTCAAGGAGCAGTTTCTTGAGCCCAACCGCGGCTACCTCGAACGCTTCGACCAAGTTATCCGCATCATTTCATTACGGTTGGGCAATATCGCCTTTCTCAGCATTTTTGCCCTATACCTGTCGCTGTTGGCTGTTATCGACGGTTTAGTACAACGTCGTATCCGCCAAGAAAATGCCTCCCGTGAGAGTGCGGGCATCTACCACCGAGCGAAATACTGGCGTACCGGCATTGTTTCCACCAGCTCGGTACTCTACTTGTCCACACCGTTCTCCGTATCACCATTGTGGCTGCTGATACCGGTATGCGGCGGCGCAGGGATGCTGTACCTTCAAGCGAAATATCTTAAAAAATATCTGTAATCACTTGCCAATATTCATATATTGGGGTAGTCTTTGATTACCGTGTATTTTTTTATTACGGTATTCTCAAAATTCCTCTCAGCTTACTCCTTGAGGGCAAGCGTCTAGTTGAATTCACAGAAACTTCGTTTTAGCTTCGCAGAAACTTCGTTTCAGGTAGCCTGCTTAAGGGGCTACCTGAAAATCGTTTAAAGCATCTCCGAATAACTTAAAGGCTAGCTGAAAGCAAACCGCTTCTATTCCGATTACCCCCTTATCCCATTTGAATCACGCCATGAAATCTCCCGAACTCCTTCTCCCCGCCGGCGGCCCCGAGCGTATGCGTACCGCCTTCGATTACGGCGCCGATGCCGTGTATGCCGGCAGCCCGCGCTATTCCCTGCGTGCCCGCAACAACGAATTCGCCAAGCTCGACGTATTGCAGGCCGGCATTACCGAAGCCCACGCACGCGGTAAAAAGTTCTATCTCACCGTCAACACCCTGCCGCACAACAGCAAGCTCAAAACCTTTGTGGCCGATATGGATCCGCTGGTTGCCATGAAGCCCGACGCGCTGATTATGGCCGACCCCGGCTTGATTATGGTTACCCGCGAACGCTGGCCCGATATGCCTGTCCACCTCTCCGTGCAGGCCAACACCACCAACTACTGGGGCGTGAAATTCTGGCAGAAAATCGGCGTGGAACGCATTATTTTGTCGCGCGAATTGAGCATGGAAGAAATCGCTGAAATCCGCCAAGAATGCCCCGATGTCGAGCTCGAAGTGTTCGTGCACGGCGCACTCTGCATCGCCTACTCTGGCCGCTGCCTGCTTTCCGGCTACTTCAACCACCGCGACCCCAACCAAGGCACCTGCACCAACTCCTGCCGCTGGGACTATAAAGTCCACCCCGCCGAAATCGACGAAATGGGCGACGCCCGCCTGCTGCAAGGCTTTGATTTCAACAAAGCCCAAGAAGAAGCCAACGCCGCCTTCGAAGGCATCAACGGCCAAGTGCGCCACCCTGCCGCCAATAAAATCTTCCTCATCGAAGAGAGCAACCGCCCCGGCGAAATGATGCCGATTATGGAAGACGAACACGGCACCTACATCATGAATTCCAAAGACTTGCGCGCCGTAGAGCAAGTGGCCGAGCTCGCCCGCATCGGCGTGGACAGCCTCAAAGTAGAAGGCCGCACCAAATCCGTATATTACGTCGCCCGCGTGGCTCAGGCCTACCGCAAAGCCATCGACGACGCCGTGGCCGACCGCCCCTTCGACTACAGCCTGTTGGCCGAACTCGAAGGCCTCGCCAACCGCGGCTACACCTCCGGCTTCCTCGAGCGCCACCAAACACAAGACTACCAAAACTACCTCACCGGCCATTCCGTGGCCAAACAGAGCCAATACGTCGGCCATGTTACCGAAATCGACGCCGAAGGCTGGGCCACCGTGGAAGTGAAAAACCGCTTCGCCGTGGGCGACACGCTGGAAATCATCCACCCGAAGGGCAACCAAACCATCGTGCTGCAAGCCATGAAACGCAGGGGCGAAGCGGCGGAAGTTGCCCCCGGCAACGGCATTCAAGTGCAGATTCCGAATATGGCGGGCAAGGATAAGGCGCTGATTGCGCGGGTGATTAAATCGTAATAGTCAAAGATACAGGCTGCTTTTGGGAGGTTGGGAAAGCAGCCTGTATTCTGCAACACACGGTTTGCCATCATAAAAATGAAATATTTTTTATACTTTACTGCCGCCTTGTTCCTGCTTTCGCTGTGGGTTTGGCCGCAAATCAGCATGTTGATACTGCTGCTTCTGCTGGCAGCTGGCGAAAAATATGCCCGCCGCTATCCGCTGCCTGATACATGGCAGAAAAAAGCGTTGCAGGCGTATAAAATCATTGGGATAGGCCTCTTGGTTTCATTGGTTTGGGGTGTGTGGTATATGATGCGGCGGCTGGGATAAAAAGCAGCCTGAACACGATAGCAAACGTAGACGTATTGTAGGATAGGCGTTGACCCATCAATCCTTCATATGCTTTGCAATGGCGGATCGAAGCTATCCTACTCATGATATCTGTTTGTATATTAGCTGTAATAAGCGAAAGGGATGGTAAAAATTGCCAAAAGCCTTGTTATACGCGGCTTTTGGCAATTTTTACCATCCCTTTCGCTCATGAGTCTGAAAGCAGGTTCTGCGGAGCTAATATTTCAGGTAGCCTTTGATCTGCGGCAATAGTGGATGAGTGGCTGGTTCAAGTTCGCCTGGTCATGGCGCGAGGTTGTCGTTCAGCCATTTCAGGTAGCCTTCTGCGCCGCCGGATACGGGCAGCAGCAGGATTTGCGGGCAATCGTAGCTGTGCTGTTCGAGAATCAGGCGTTCAACGGCGGGGTAGTGCCGCTCGGCGGTTTTGATGGTGAGGTGGATTTCGCTGTCGCAACAGAGCTTGTCCTGCCAGAGGTATTGGCTTTGAATGGCTTCATATTGCACGCAGACGGCGAGGTGCTGTTGCAATAGGAGTTTGCCGATGCGTTCGGCTTCGGCTTGGCTGGGGCAGGTGGTGAGGACGATGGCGGGTTGACAGGTGGGCATGGTGGTAAGGAGAAGATAGGGTTTCAAGTAGCCTGGTTGGGCGCTGCAGGCTGGCATTTTGATTTCAATAGGGGGAAAGTGTGGCGGATAGTTTTTCAGGTAGCCTTTCCAATCCAAAGGCTACCTGAAACTGATTAGCTTATTTTTCTAACACACTGGGTACGAAGCGCAGCAGGGTGTCGCGCAGGGGGATGAGTTTGCCGTGGAAGAAGTGGGAGGATTGGGGCAGTACAACCACGGGGATGTCTTGTGGGGCGACCCAGCTGAGGGCGTTGGCCAGCGGGACGACTTCATCAATTTCGCCGTGGATCACCAAAGTGTGCGCCGGGTCGGCGGCTTGGGCGGCGGGCACTTCATACATGCCCACGGCGGGGCCGAGCAGCACGAGGGCATCGGGGCGGCGCTGTTGGGCGGCAAACAGGCTCACGTAGCCGCCGAAGGAGAAGCCGGAAATGATGAGTTGGGCGGCATGGGGGTGTTGGCTTTTGGCGTAGTCGATTACGGCGAGGCAGTCGTCAGTTTCGCCGTGCCCGTAGTCGTGCTCGCCTTCGCTTTCGCCCACGCCGCGCAGGTTGGGCAGGTAGCAGTGGAAGCCTAGGCGGGCATAAACTTTGGCGGCGGTTTGGATCACTTTGTTGGTGAACGTGCCGCCGTGCAGGGGATTGGGGTGGTTGATGACGGCCACGCCGCGCTCGGGGGCTTCGGGCGGCAGGTAGATGGTGTGCAGGCGGCCGGCGGGGCCGTCTATCCAGAGGAGGTGTTGGGAGGCGAGCATTTGGGTTCTCTTTGTTTGTAAATGGATTTTGATTTTAACTGCTAAGGCGGATGTTTTCAGGTAGCCTGAACGGGCTGATGAGGCTACCTGAAAATGAGCAGTATTGATCTTAAGCCTGGCCGAGGAACAGGCGGTAGGCGGCGTTGCCGGTTTGTTCGGTGTGCACATAGCCCAGTTCTTGCAGGAAGGTGGCGAAGGCTTGGTTGTCGGCCGGTGGCACGTCGATGCCCACCAGTATGCGGCCGTAATCCGAGCCGTGGTTGCGGTAGTGGAACAGGGTGATGTTCCAGCCGATCTGCATGCGGTTGAGGAAGTAGGCCAGTGCGCCGGGGCGTTCGGGGAATTCAAAGCTGAACAGGCGTTCGTGCGCCACTTTGCCGGTGCGGCCGCCCACCATGTAGCGGATGTGGATTTTGGCGGTTTCGTCGTCGGTGAGGTCGGTGTTGGGCAGGCCGGCGGCGGTGAGTTCGGCGCTGATGGCGGCTAGGTCGGACGCGCCTTTGCTTTGGATACCCACGAAAATGTGGGCGGTGGCGTCGTCGCCGTAGCGGTAGTTGAATTCGGTGATGTTGCGGCTGCCCAAGATGTTGATGAACTTGAGGAAGCTGCCGGGCTGTTCGGGAATCGACACGGCAAAAATGCCTTCGTTGCCTTCGGCCAGCTCACTGCGCTCGGAAACGTGGCGCAGGCGGTGGAAATTGATGTTGGCGCCGCTGGTGACGGCAATCAGGGTTTGGCCTTGCGCCTGCTCGCGGGCGATGTAGGCTTTGAGGCCGGCCAAGGCCAGCGCGCCGGCGGGCTCGCAGATGCTGCGGGTGTCGTCGAAAATATCTTTGAGCGCGCCGCAGATGGCGTCGGTGTCCACCGTGATGATTTCGTCCAAAAATTCGCGGCACAGGCGGAAGGTTTCTTCGCCCACCAGCTTCACCGCCGTGCCGTCTGAAAACAGGCCGACATCTTTGAGCTCAACCAGGCGGCCGTGTTCGATGGAGGTTTTCATGGCGCAGGAGTCATGGGTTTGCACGCCGATTACTTTGATTTCGGGGCGCACCTGTTTGATGAACACGGCCACGCCGGCCGCCAGACCGCCGCCGCCGATGGGCACGAACACGGCATCAATCGGCTTGGAATGCTGGCGCACGATTTCCAGCCCGATGGTGCCTTGGCCGGCAATCACGTCGGGGTCGTCAAACGGCGGGATATAGGTTTGGCCGCTGCTTTTGGCCAGTTCTACGGCGTGGTCGTAGGCATCGTTGAACGACACGCCTTTGAGCACCACTTTGCCACCGCGCGAGCGCACGGCGTCCACTTTAATCTGCGGTGTGGTTTCGGGCATTACGATGGTGGCTTCGCAGCCGAGTTTCTGCGCGGAAAGCGCCACGCCCTGGGCGTGGTTGCCAGCGCTGGCGGTAATCACGCCTTTTTGCAAGAACTCGGGCGGCAGCTTGGCCATTTTGTTGTATGCGCCCCTGATTTTGAAGGAGAAAACGGGCTGGAGGTCTTCGCGTTTGAGCAGGATGCGGTTGCCGCTGCGCGCGGAAAGGTTGCGGGCGAAATCGAGCGGCGTTTCGGCGGCTACGTCGTAAACGGCGGCGGTGAGGATGCGGGTGAGGTAGTCGGTGTGGGGCAGGGGCATGATGATGGTTTGAAATCGTTTTGAAAGGCGGCAAGATACCCCGTTTGCGCCGCCGCTGGCAAGAAAAATCAGGTTAAACGCTTAGCAATACGGGCTTGAGCGGCTATAATCGGCGCGATTTTGCCGCATGGTCGGCACTTGCGGCAGGCTACCTGAAAAGGTGCGGCTTCCCGTTTTCAGGTAGCCCCAACGCAAGTCCCGCTTCGGCAAACCACTCAATCAAACCAATCAGACAACACAATGAAAAAAAAGCTCACCCTTCTCACCCTATCCCTTTTGATGGCCGGCTGGCAGGTGCAGGCCGCGCCGCAAGCCGCTTCCGCCCCCCGCCAAGCCTCTGCGCCCGCCGCTTCCGCCCCGGCCGCGGCCAATCCCGCCGCCACCCAGCCCGTAACCGCCGTGGGGCTGCCCGAAATCAAAGCCTCGGCCTATGCCGTGTATGACGCGCAAAGCGGCCAGATGCTCGCCTCGCACAAATTAAACGAACACATCGAGCCCGCCTCGCTCACCAAGCTGATGACCGCCTATTTGGTGTTTAAAGCGCTGGAAGAAGGCAAACTCAAGCCCGACCAAACCTTTACCGTGTCCGAGCAGGGCTGGAAAGTGGAAGGCTCGCGCATGTTCCTCGATCCGAAAACCCCCGCCCGCGTGGACGATTTACTCAAAGGTCTGATTGTGCAGTCCGGCAACGATGCCTCCATCACCCTGGCCGAAGCCGTGGCCGGCAGCGAGGCGCAGTTTGTGCAGCTGATGAACGCCGAAGCCAAGCGACTCGGCATGAAAGACACTAATTTTGAAAACAGCACCGGCCTGCCCGGCGCGCAGCACTACACCTCGGTGCAAGACCTCATCACCCTTTCCGCCGCCATCATCCACGACTATCCGCAATATTATCCGCTCTATTCCATCCAGTCTTACAGCTACAACAACATCACCCAGCCCAACCGCAACCTGCTGCTCTACCGCGACCCCGACGTGGACGGCATGAAAACCGGCCACACCGACAGCGCCGGCTACAACCTGGTTGCCTCCAGCAAACGCAACGGCCGCCGCGTGATTTCCGTGGTGGTGGGTACCGAAAGCATGCAGGCGCGCGCCGCCGAGAGCAGCAAACTGCTCAACTGGGCGCTGCAATCCTACGACACGCCCAAGCTGTATGAGGCCGAGACCGCCATTTCGCAGGTGAAAGTGTACAAAGGCGCGGATAACGCCGTGAACGTGGGCTTTATCGACGCCACCTACATCACCGTGCCGCACGGCCAGGCCGCGCAGCTGCAGCCCGTGCTGGAAACCGTGCAGCCCGTACTCGCGCCGATTAGCAAAGGCCAAGTGCTCGGCACCGTGAAATTTATGGACGCGCAAAACCGCGTGGTGGCGCAGAAAGACGTGGTGGCGCTCAACGACGTGGCCGAAGCCGGCTTTTTCGGCCGCCTGTGGGACAGCATCGTGCTGTGGTTTAAGAGCCTGTTTAGCGGGTCTTGATACAGTTTGATTGATGCGATAAAGGCTACCTGAAAACTCGGAACGGGGTTTTCAGGTAGCCTTTTTTGGCTGCTGCCTATCGGCGGTTGGCGCAAAAGCCTTTGGGGATGACGACATCGACCGAACCCGGGCGGTTGGCGAAAGTAAAGTGCTCGTGGAAGGCGTAATGGCTGTTGCCTCTGGCGAAGGGCGGGGAAGTGCAGAAGGTGTTCTCCGTATGCTGCCGGAGCTTTGTACGGATGGCAGATAGGCTTTGTCCGGGAAATTCGGGATCGGTCACGATGATGTGGCGGTGCAGGGTTCGTTTGGCGGCATCGAAATGGATTTGGGTTATGGTTATTGCGTCGCTAACCTTAATCGGCAGTTGGGATTGGAGGCTGTTTGCCAAATTGGATACCATGGTCAGGTAATTGTCTTCCGGACTGCCAGACCGGGCGGGATGGGCGGCGCAATAGCCTTTGGGTATGGTAAAGGTTATGATGTCGGAAGGGGTGTCGGATAGGCGGATTCGCATCGTGAAGGCTACGGAATCGTTGAGTTGCCTGCTTTCCGGGCTGTTACAGGCGAAAAGCGGTATGATGTTATCGTTGGAGAAATTGTCTTGCAGGACTTGCCGTAGGCTGGCTGTTGGGGGGCGGGGGCGCAATTTTGCCAGGTCGATTGTACTGTCGAACACGATCTGGTCGTTTTCCAAAGACGCTTTGTAGATGGTCGTCGGCCCGCCTCGATTGGCGGGCAGATCGCGGTTGATGGCATCAATCGCAGTTTGCAGCTCTTGCCGGGTGGGCTGGGCTTGGATGCTTGGGACGGCGGCCAGCAAGGCGGTTAGGAGGAGGGTTTGAAGGCGTGCCGACATGAGGTTTCCTGTTGCTTTCCGGGTTGGGCTACCTGAAACGGGGTTTTTGCGGGACTTGGCTTGCGGGTGGTTTCATGGCATGAGCCCGGTTTTCAGGTAGCCTTTGTGTGGCTCGGCGGTTTATTTTGCGTTTCCGGCACAGCTGTTTTTGGCAACGGTGGCTTCGAAGGTTTCGGCTTGGCCGGGGAGGGTGAAGTGGTGGGTGGTGGGGTAGTAGCGGTTGCTTTGGGCGAGCAGGGGGTCGTCGCACACGAGGGTGTTGGCTTCGGTTTGCAGTTTGGCGCGGATTTGTGCAGCGGGCTGTTTGGCGAGCTCGGGGTCGTTGAGGGTGAGGTATTTGTGCATGGTGCGCGTGGGGAGATCGAAGCGGACGCGTTGCAGGGTGAGGTTGTCTTCGGTGAGGGGGAGGCGTTGGTTCATGCCGGGGATGAGGAGGATGAGGGCGGCGATTTGGCCTTCCTCTTCCTGCTCTGCGGGGCTTTGGCTGCTTTTGATTTGGGCGCAGCGGCCGGCGGGGATGTTGATGTTGATGAGGGTGGGTTCGCCGCTGACGGTGTAGCGGATGGTGAGGCTGCGGGTTGGGTTGAGGGCGGGGAATTGGGGATGGCGGCACCAGGCGGCTTCGGCCAGGGTTTGCAGGGCTTGGACGGTGGGCGCGCGTTCGGCGTTGGGCGGCAGGGGGAGCAGTTGGCTGTCGATGGCGGCATCAATCAGGATGTTGCTGCCTTGTGCGGTGGCGTGGCGGATGGTGATGGGGCCGGATTTGATGGGCGCGTCCCGGTTGATGCTGCGGATGAATTGGGGCAGGCCGGCGGTTTGGCGGGCGGGCGGCTTGGCTTGGGCGGCAAGGGGCAGGGCGGCAGCGGATAGGATGAGGGCTAGTTTAATGGCTTGCATGGCGGTTTCCTTTTTATGCGGCTTAGGGGCTACCTGAAAACTGCGGTTTGGCTTTAGCTTTGCAGAAGCTGTGTTGATGCTTGCGTTTTCAGGTAGCCTTTTGAGTTAGCGTTGGCGGTCACAGTGGCCTTTGGGGATGGTGATTTCGAAGGGGGTGGCGTGGCCGGGGAGGGTGGTGTGGAAGGTAGTGGCGTAGTAGCGGTTTTGGGGGGCTATAAATGGGTCGCATACCTCTTGTTCTGCTTCTTGTTGCAGCCGAGTGCGGATGACATGGCTGGGTTGCATGGCTAAGCTGGAATCGGCTTTGCTGATATACCGGTGTTGGGTACGGGATTGGGCATCGAAAGTTAGGCGCATAAGCGTGATGTTGCCGTTCTGTATTGGTAGTTTTTGATTGACAACAGGGGTCATGATATTGGTATTGTCGATGACGAATTCTTCAACCCGTTGCAAGATTGGTTTGCGGAGGTAGCGGGTGCAGTAGCCTTTAGGCACATTGATGGGAATAATTTGCTGGCTACCGTGAACTTGATAACGAACGGTAATGGAAAGCTGTTTGTTTAATGTTGCGGTTTCTGATATTTCGCAAAGCTGCTTTGAGCCGGAAACTTGAAAAAGTGCTTGCAAAATTTCAGGTCGGCGGGCTTCTGGCGGGGTGTTGAGTTTGTCTAAATTGATGTTGCCGTCGAATACCAGCCGATTGTTTTCAATAAATACGCGATTTAATTGGTTTGAGCCGTCGTAGCTGGGATATGGCAGTTTTCCGTTGATCTCGGCGACAGCCTCTTGAAGCATCCGTTGCCGTTCGGCGGCGGGAATTCGGTTAAAGTCGAAGTCGGTCTGTGCCTGTACGGCGGAGGAAATAGCCAGTAGCAGGGCGGCAGAGATGGCGGCGGGTTTGTTAATCGGCATGATGTTTCCCTTTTGTTCGGATTAGAGGCTACCTGAAAACTGCGGTTTGGTTTTTCAGGTAGCCTTTTTCTATTTTACGCTTTCTTGCAGCACAAGAGGCTGTGGCCGAGGCCGAGGTTGTCGTGGATTTTTGCTATTTGCAGGCCGGCGGCTTCGATACAGCGGGCGAGGTCGGCGCTGTGGAAGATTTTGCTGTTGCCGTTGGCCAGGGCGGTGAAGTAGAGGCTGGTTTGGGTGAGGCAGTAGGCGGCGGTTTCATATTTTTGCCTGTCCCACAGGGGCTCGAGGATGTAGAGGGTGCTGTTTTCGCTCATGCTGGCGGCGGCACGGCTGAGAATGGAGGTAACTTGCTGTTCGGTAAAGCAGTCGAGGAATTGGCTCATCCAGATGGCGTCGAAGCCTTCGGGAAATGGGGCATCGGGGTCGAGCAGGTTGGCGGGGTGGCCGTGGATGCGTTCGGCACCGGGCAGGCTGGCGGTGTGCTCTTTCATCAGTTGGATTTGTTGGGGCAAATCCATGATGGTGACCTGTACTTCCGGGTTGTATGCCACGCATTGCAGTGCCCAGCGGCCGGTGTTGCCGCCTACGTCGAGCAGGCGGCGGACGGGTTGGGAAAAGACGATTTCCAGCGCGGCGGGGAAGGAGAGGTCGGAATAGAAGTGGTCGAAGGCGAGCCATTTTTCGAGGGCACGCGGGGGGAGGCTGGAGAGACCTTCATATACGGTGGGCCAGCTGCCGAATACTTTGAGCCCGGCGGGTCGGCCTTCGAGCAGGGCGGCTTCGAGGTCGAATGTGCCTTGGTAGCAGACGTCGTGCACGAAATCCATGTTGATGGGGGATATGGGGTCTTTGATTAAAAACCAGCCGACTTTGCTGATGCGGTAGCGTTCGTTTTCGCAGAGGACGGTGCCGATGGAGAGGGAGGCTTCGAGCAGCACTTGGGCGGCGTAGCGGCTGAGCTTGGCTTCTTGGGCGATTTCTTCGAGGGTTTGGCCTTTGGCGGCGCGGTTGAGCCGATTGAGGATGCCGAATTTCACCATCAGGCGGGAGGCTTGGAAGGCGATGGGGCCGAAGATGATTTGTTGGGCAAGGCGCTGGGCTTCTTGGGCGGTGTACTGCTCTTGGTTGTAGCGTTCGAGGGTGTGTTTGGCGTTCATAAATGGATTGGCCGATGAAGGGGTTTGGGTTTCAGGTAGCCTTTAAGCAAAGGAGAAGGCTACCTGAAAGCGTCAGCTTCAACGAAGTTAAAAAGAGGCGGAATTTCTATAAAACTAAAACGGATTTTGGATCAATCAGTATCAGCCTGCCCATTGCCCGCTGATGCGGGCGGCTTCCTGCAAACGTTCGGGCGTGCCCACGTCGAGCCACAGGCCGGTGTGTATTTCGCCGCTCACTTGGCCTTGCCGCATGGCTTGGCGCAGCAGGGGGGCGAGTTTGGCGCGTTGGTGGGCGGCGGTGTGGGCGAAAAGCTCGGGGCGGTAGAGGCCGATGCCGCTGAAGGTGCGGGCGGGCTCCGGGGATTCGGCGTCGGTAACTTGGCCGCCGGGTTGCAGGCGGAAATCGCCTTGCGGGTGGTGCGGGGGGTTGGGCACGAGCCAGAGGTGGGCTAGGGTGTGCGTACTCATTTGGGCGGCACGTTCGATGGCGGTGCGGCAATCGAAATCGGTGAGGATGTCGCCGTTAATCACCAGGAAGGGGTCGCTGCCCAAGAGCGGCAGGGCGGTGGCGATGCCGCCTGCGGTTTCCAGCCCGCCGGGTGCTTCGGGCGAATATCGGATAGACACGCCGTAACGGCTGCCGTTGCCAAGGCCTTGTTCGATTTTTTCGCCGAGCCAGGCGTGGTTAATAACGATTTCGCTGATGCCGGCGGCGGCCAGGCGGCGCAAATGCCAGCCGATGAGCGGCTCGCGGCCGCAGGGGAGCATGGGTTTGGGCAGGGTGTCGGTGAGCGGGCGCATCCGCTCGCCGCGTCCGGCGGCCAGTATCATGGCTTTCATGGTTTCAGGTAGCCTTGGAGTCAAAACCGGGCGATTATATAGCGGAATGGGTTTTCAGGTAGCCTTTTTGGTGGCAAAGGCCGGTGGGGTTGGCGATGGTGTGTGGGCTGCGGCTGCCTAAATATAGTGGATTAACAAAAATCAGGACAAGGCGGCGAGCCACAGACAGTACACACGTTACGGCAAGGCGAGCCAACGCTGTACTGGTTTAAATTTAATCACTATATAAAGATGGGGTAGGGCGGGAGCGGGCTACGTTTGGGTTAGAGGCTACCTGAAACAGGCAAACGGTTTTCAGGTAGCCTTTTTGTTTAACGCGGCTATTCTGCCTTGGGCGTGCGGTGGGAGCCGCGCACCATGTCGAGCAGGAACAGGCGGCAGTCGAGGTTGCCGTTGTAGAGGGGGATTTTGCGTTTTGGGGACAGGCGCATGAGTTTGGGCAGGTCGCGGTCGGCGGTGAGCAGGCCGCAGAGCCAGCCGGGGTAGTGCTGTTTGAGCCAGGAGCCGAGCTGGGGGTAGAGGGCGTGCAGGGTTTGGATTTCTTCGAGGCGTACGCCGTAGGGCGGGTTGGCGAGGAGGATGCCGTTTTCGCCGTTGGGTCGGGTGTCGCGCACGTCGGCTACCTGAAAAACGATGTGCCCGGCCACTTGGGCTTCGCTGGCGTTGATGGCGGCGGTTTGGATAAGGCGGCGGTCGGTGTCGCTGCCGGTGATGGGGGCGGGGGCTTGCGGCAATACGGTGGCTTGGGCTTCTTGACGCAGGCGCTGCCAGAGGCCGGCATCGAAGTTGGCCAGCTGCTCGAAACCGAAGCGGCGGTTGAGGCCGGGGGCGCGCCGGGTGGCGATGAGGGCTGCTTCGATGGGGAGGGTGCCGCTGCCGCAGAAGGGGTCTTGGAAGGACTGGCTGCCGTTGTAGCCAGCGAGCAGGAGCAGGCCGGCGGCAAGATTTTCGCGCAGGGGGGCGGCACCGGTGTCTTGGCGGTAGCCGCGTTTGAACAGGGCTTCGCCGCTGGTGTCGATAAAGACGGTGGCGTGCTGCTCGCTGATGAAGGCGTGGATGCGGATGTGCGGATTGGCTTTGTCTACGCTGGGGCGTTGGCCTTGGCTGCTGCGGAAGCGGTCGCACAGGCCGTCTTTGATTTTGAGGGCGGTAAAGTCGAGACTTTTCACGCGGGCGCGTTTGCCTTCCACTTTGATTTTGAAGGTTTGCCCGGCATGAAACCAGTCTTCCCAACGAATGCTTTTGGCGGCGCGGTAAATGTCGTCTTCGCTGCGGTAGGGCTGTTTGGCCAGTTGCAGCAGGATGCGGCTGGCGGTGCGGGAGTGGAGGTTGGCGCGGTAGGCGGCTTCGAGGCTGCCTTGGCAGGATACGCCGCCGTCGGTGGGGGCGATGTGGGTGCAGCCTTGGTCGGCCAGCTCTTGGGCGAGGATGGTTTCGAGGCCGCGCGGGCAGGTGGCGAAGAGGGTGTGGTTGGTCATGAACGGCAATCGGGGTTGGTTTGGGCTGCGATTATAGCGGGAAACGGACGGATTGCGGCGGAAGGCTATCTGAAAACCATCCGGCGGCAGCTTGCGCAGTATCATTGCCATTTTAATCCGCTATACAATACGGGATTTTCGGTTTCAGGTAGCCTTATATATGAACACAGATTTCTCTGCCCGGCTGGTGCGCTGGCAAAAGCAACACGGGCGGCACGGCCTGCCTTGGCAGGTGCGCGATCCTTATGCGGTGTGGCTTTCGGAGATTATGCTGCAGCAAACGCAGGTGGCCACTGTGTTGGAATACTATCCGCGCTTTCTGGCGGCGTTTCCAAACGTGGCTGCGCTGGCTGCGGCGGATGAAGACGAAGTGCTCGCGCTATGGGCCGGGCTGGGCTACTACAGCCGCGCCCGCAATCTGCATGCGGCGGCCAAACAGGTGGTGCGCGATTTCGGCGGCCGCTTTCCCGATACGCGCCAAGGCTTGGAAACGCTCAAGGGCGTGGGGCGCAGTACGGCAGCGGCGATTGCCGCCTTTGCCTTCGGCCGGCGCGAGGCGATTTTAGACGGCAACGTGAAGCGAGTTTTGTGCCGCGTGTTTGCGCAAGACGGGGCAATCGGCGATAAAAAATTTGAAACCGTTTTGTGGGATTTGGCCGAAAGCCTGCTGCCCGCAGCCGAGGACATGACCCCCTACACGCAAGGGCTGATGGACTTGGGCGCGATGGTGTGCAAACGCAGCAAACCGCATTGTGATGCCTGCCCGATGGCGGAAATCTGCCTGGCCAAACAGCAAGGGCGGATTGCCGAACTGCCGCGCAAGAAAACCGCGGTGGAGGTGAAGGAAGTGGCGCTGTATTGGCTGGTGTTGCGCGACAAACAGGGCAGGGTGCTGCTGGAAAAACGCCCGTCCGGCGGCATTTGGGGCGGGCTCTACTGCGTGCCCTGCTTTGAGCGGCTGGATGACTTGTATGAACGTGCAGCCGCTTTCGGCGTGGCGGCGGAAGATTTGGCCGAAGGAGATTTGGTGAGCCACCGCCTCACGCACCGCCTGTTGCAGATTACGCCTTTGCAGGCAAACGGCGTGGCGGCGGCCGCGGCACACGGCAGCCTGTGGGCCAATGCGGCGGAATACGGTTTGCCCAAGCCGCTGGCGGAATATTTGCGGTGCGGGTAAAGCAAGAGGCTACCTGAAAACCGGTTTTCAGGTAGCCCTTTTCTGTGGCGGGCAGTTAGAAAGCAATAAATTCACCCTTAGGTTTACAGTGTCGCAACAATTCACTTGCTAATGCTAAAGTTCCTTTACCTCTTTTAAAACGAAATATAGAATTGTTATCACTTATATTATGGTGGCAGCCTAATGAATACCGTCCAGGCTGTTTTTTCATACAGTCATTCCGTTTCGAGAACCCAAATGCACACACCGCCCCATCCATTTTCCTGCCTGCAGAGCCGCCTGTTATCTGCCTTATGCCTGCCAGCCGTATTCGGTTTCGCTGTTTTGCCTGCCCGGGCAGCCGGTGAAATCGGCGATAGCGCCGTATTGCCCGTGATTGAAATCAAAGGGCAGCGCGCGCTTTCCACTCAGGCCGGGCAATCCCGCCTTACCCGCGAAAACATCGACCAGCAGCAGGCCGACAACGTGGCCTCCCTGCTCGACCTGCTGCCCGGCACCAGCAGCTCCGGTTCGCCGCGCCCCGGCGGGCAAACCCTGAATATCTGGGGCTTCGGCGATAACGAAGATATCAAAATTTCCATCGACGGCGCAGCCAAAAACTTCGAGCGCTATCGGCAAGGATCGGTGTTTATCGAGCCGGAACTGCTGCGCCAAGTTACGGTGGACAAAGGTTCGTTTGACGTATCGCGCGGCAACGGCGGTTTCGGCGGCGCAGTCAAGCTGGAAAGCCGTGATGCAAAAGAGTTTTTGCGTGAAGGGCAAAACGTGGGCGGGCTGCTGAAAATCAGCCATCATACCAACGACGAGCAATGGCAAACCAGCGCAGCCCTCTTCCTGCAAAACAACAACCAAAGCTGGGACGGCCTGCTCTACACCTCGGTGCGGCGCGGTCACGATATTGAACAGCCCGATGGCGAGCGGCTGGCGTATTCCGCCAACAACCAGCAGAGCTTCCTCATCAAAAGCAACTACAGTCCGGCTTCCTCCCACCGCTTCACCCTATCGGCCATGTACGGTCGGCATCATGCCTGGGAGCCTTTTGCCGCCAAACGCGGCGAATTGCGCGGCCCTTCACAAGCCGAAATTCGCCGCTACGGTCTGGATGCCGCCTGGAAGCGCAAACTGGTGTACCGCCGCCAAGACGACCAAAGCTATTCGCTCAAATACCGCTACATGCCGGAAAACCCGTGGTTCGACCTCACCGTGCAGCTCAACCACGCTAAAACCGTGCAAGACGATACCCGCCCGGAAAACGCCGGCTCCGGCTTCCTCGGCAGCATGGGCAACCAAAGCCACACCGCCTATCAGGACACCGGCCTAGACATTAGCAACGTGAGCCGTTTCTCCACCGGCAGCCTGCAACACCGCCTCACCCTCGGCCTACAAACCAACCGCCACGTACGCGAAGTGATGATGTACGACAAGAGTCGGCAAAACAACGCCAATTTCAACTACGGCCGCTTCCAACCCTACTACATGCCTGCCGGCAAGCAGCAGCAAAACAGTTTTTACGTACAAGACGAAATCCGCATCGGCACATGGACTCTTACCCCTGCCCTGCGCTACGACCATATCCACAACCAAGGCGAGCCCAATTTGGCACGCGGCTACAACACCCCATCCGCCGGCCACGACTACCGCAGCAAAACCTACAGAGGCTGGTCGCCGTTTTTGGGCATCGCCTGGCAGCCGAGCGAAAATATCTTGCTGTTTGCCAACGCCAGCCGCACCTGGCGCGCCCCCGTAATCGACGAACAATACGAAGTGCAATCCGCCGCTAGCAGCGCTTCCGCCACCAGCCGCTACCTCGAACCCGAGCGCCTTACCTCCTTCCGCCTCGGCGGCATCCTGCGCTGGCAGAACCTGCTGCGTGCAGAAGACAGCCTGCAACTGCGTACCACCCTGTTCCACATACGCGGCAAAGACGAAATCTTCAAAAGCAGGGGCATTTTCTGCCGCGAACAGCTGCCCAACCGCCCCAGCAGTGTGTGCGCCCAACCCATCGGCAACTACCGCAACCTGCCCGGCTACACCATACGCGGCGGCGAAATCGAGGGCTACTATGAATCCGACCGCTGGTTTGCCGGTCTCACTTATTCCTTCATGCGCGGCAAACGCCAAGGATCGCCGCGCAACCCCTGGCACGACCAAGACACCTGGCTTGCCGATATTCCGCCGCGTAAAGCTACCGCCACCCTCGGCGCACGCTTCTCCGCGCAAGGCCTAACCTTCGGCTGGAAAGCCGAATTCATCCGCCGCCAAGACCGCTCGCCCACCGACGGCGACCCGATGGCCGCCTACTGGGCGCTACCCAAATCCAAAGGCTACGCCCTACACGGCCTCTTCGCCACCTGGCAGCCGCCACGCCAAAAACAGTTCACCCTGCGTCTGACCGTGGACAATCTGTTCAACCGCCGCTACGCCCCCTACTTGGGTGAGGCCGTGAGCGGCGTGGGCAGAAACATCAAAGGCAGCCTGTCGTGGCAGTTCTGATGGCAACCATTGGATGAACCAATAAGAATTAACGAACCAATAAGAAAAGGCTACCTGAAAAATTGTTTTCAGGTAGCCTTTGTATTGGTATGGCAAAACAGTCGGATATAGTGGATTAAAATTGCAATGATATGGTGTTGGCTCGCCTTGACGTACTGCCTATACGCCTTGCCTTAATCCACTATAGTTTTCAGGTAGCCTTTATCCGCGCCATAGAGGCTACCTGAAAGCGAAGCTGCAATGCAGTTCAAACGTAGTGCGGCACAGTTTCTGTGAGGCTGATCACACTGCCACGCCCAGCTTCGCCAGCAGCCAATCCAAATAAAACAAGCTGTAAATCGCTGCGAGTGCCAGCACAATGCCGGCTTGGTTCACTGCCGAAATCTTCTCCTTGAACGCCAGCGCGCCGGTGAGCGTACCCAACACAATCACACCCAAGTTCATACCGGCAAATACCAAGGTTGGGTCGCCGGAAAATGCATGGTGTGCCTTGATATAAAACAGGATATTGCCGAAATTCAACAATCCAAGCAGCAGCCCGCCGGCAAAATCCGCCGCCTTGAGCGGTTTGCCCTGCCGCCAAACATAACCCCACATCAGCACGCAAGCCAGCGCGAAGGCCACAAACAAATTCAGCGACAGCGCCTGCCCGGTTTTGGATAACTGCTTAAACAGAATATCAATCACTCCGAAGCCCAGCCACACTCCCACCAGCCAAAACATCCCGCCGCCCTGTTTGCCCTTGCCCGGCTTATAGAGCAAAGCCGCCAGCGCGCTGAAGGCCAGCACGATGCTCACGATTTTGTTGCGGCTCAGCTGTTCGCCAAACAGCAGAAAAGCCGCCAACACCGGCAACACCAGCGACAGCCGCTGCGCCGCATCCGAGCGCACAATCCCCGCCTGTTCCACCGCCCGCGCCATCACCACAAAGATGCTCGGCAACAGCACGCCCAAAGCCAAAAACGGCCACAGGCTGCCAATATCCGCCCCGCGCAGACCATCCAGCGGCGGCTCAAGCAAAAACCAGCAGCAGGCCGTGGCCACAATATAGTTCACCGCAATCGCATGCTCAATGTGAACCCCTTGTTTGCGCGCGATTTTCAGCAGCACCGAAACCGCCACGCTGCACAAAACCGCCAAGGCGAGAAACTGCCATGTCCAAGAGGTGGGAAGAAAAGATAAAGCAGATAAAACCAGCATGATTGATGTTTAACGATAAAAGAGAAAGAAGAATGGGCAACGGGATGCTTAGAAAAAATCGAAATCCATCTGTTCCGGCAGCTCAATGGAAACGGTCTGCTGCTCAGCCGCCAACTGCAACAGCTTGCGCTTGCGCAAACGGCACAGGCGCAGCACGTTCTGCTTCTGCGTATCCGTCAGCTTCAGCCAATACAGCCGCTCCTCACGGCTGCGCAAACAGCCTTTGCAATAGCCCTTGCTATTGGCCTGGCAAACGCCGATACAGGGGCTGGGAATGCTGAAAAATTCGAGTTGTTCCATTGGCGGGAAAACCGGCAGGCGTGGAAAGCGGCATTGTATAGCGGATTAAAATCAGAAAGCCAACGCTTTGCTCAGCCTTACCGTGCTTCCGGAGCGCTTGCGGGGCGGCTGAAAAAATAAGGCGGCTTGAAAACGATGGCTTCGGCTGTGCAGAAACTTGGGCATATTATGTTTTCAGGTAGCCTTCCGCTTATGAATAGGCTACCTGAAAATTGATTACCGCCCCTATTCAAACAGAGGTCGGCGTTAGCGTCGGCTGTCGAGTTTGTATTCTTCCGGCAGGGTGTTGAGAAAGCCACGACCGAAGCCTTTGAGGATGCTGTATTCTTCATTGATTCGCACAGCGCGTAGGCGGAAGACGGAAGCGAGAATTATCAGCACCAGCCAAATTAAAACTAAACCGATATACAACAGCGACATCAGGCTACTATCAACCATGCCGTTTTCGGTGGAGGCAAAATACGGCAGGAACAGCGTGATCAACAACAGAATGAATATACCAATATAAATTTGGCGCATCTGTTTGCGGTGTGTGGGGCAACGTGCGGCCGTAACCGTAATTTTTTTTCGTACAATCAAGGCCACAATCAGATAAACCAATAGCCCTGGCAGGCCGATAAATGCAGTGAATATCAACAAATATAGTGCGGGATGATGCCAATAGAGTTTACGTTGTCGGCGTGGCGGTGCAGCCTCTTCGCCACAATGGATGCAGCGGCAAGGCAGGTCGGTACCGGCAGGCAGAAAGACGCGTTTGCCTTCGCGCCAGCATTCACTTGTACTTTGCGGCAGATATTCTTGGCTTTGCGGGGCCTGGTAGGGATTGAAATTTTGGTTCATTTCGCCCCCGCCCGCTAGATATACAGCACTTCGATAACTTCGTATTCGCGCACGCCGCCGGGCGCCTGCACTTCGGCCACGTCGCCTTCTTCTTTGCCGATAAGGGCGCGGGAAATGGGCGAGCTGATGGAGATTTTGTTGTCTTTAATGTCGGCCTCGTCGTCGCCAACGATTTGGTAGCGCACTTGGGTTTCGTTTTCCAAGTCTTCCAGCACGACGGTGCAGCCGAATACGATTTTGCCTTCGGCGTGGATTTCTGTGGGGTCGATGATGTGGGCTACGGAGAGCTTGTTTTCCAGCTCGGAAATGCGGCCTTCGATGAAGCCTTGTTTTTCTTTGGCGGCTTCGTATTCGGCATTTTCAGACAAATCGCCGTGGGTGCGGGCTTCGGCGATGGCTTCGATAATGGCGGGGCGCTCGACGCTTTTAAGATGCTGCAATTCTTGCTTGAGCATTTCGGCGCCGCGTACGGTTAATGGAATCTTTTGCATGATTTTCTCCACAAGGGCTGCGGGGCAGCCGTTTTTGCATAAAAATGCAAGCCGCCCGGTGCCGGCGGCTTGTGAACTCAAATTTTTAGCCAATCAAACGCAGAATCGGAAGCTGCGTTTTGATTGACTGTATGGGTTACCATTCTATCAGATGGCGGGCGGAACGCCAACTGCGGGAAGGGATAGTTGGCAGTGAGGAATTTTGTGCCAATAATTTGATTATTGGCATTTATTGTTGCTTTCCGGCTATGTTGGCGGCGCCTTGGTTGGCCAGTTGGTCGGCGCGTTCGTTTTCGGGGTGGCCGGCGTGGCCTTTCACCCATTGCCAGGATACTTGGTGGCGGGCGACTTGTTGGTCGAGCTGCTGCCACAGTTCGGCGTTTTTCACGGATTGTTTGGCGGAAGTTTTCCAGCCGTTTTTCTTCCAGCCGTGTATCCAGCTTTCCATGCCGTTTTTCACGTATTGGGAGTCGGTGTGGATGGTTACTTGGCAGGGGCGGTTGAGGGCTTCGAGGCCGCGGATAACGGCGGTGAGCTCCATGCGGTTGTTGGTGGTGTCGGCTTCGCCGCCGCAGAGTTCTTTTTCATGACGGCCGTAGCGCAGCAGCACGCCCCAGCCGCCTGGGCCGGGATTGCCTTTGCAGGCGCCGTCGGTGTAGAGGTGGACGGTGGTGTCGGTCATGGTGTTTGGTTGGGCTACCTGAAAGTTTCAGGTAGCCTTTGCTGTGTTTGATGTGGCAAAAGAGTAAGGCTACCTGAAAAAAGGGTTTTCAGGTAGCCTGATGTGGCTAAGCGCTTAGATTTTAGAAACCGTTAGATTTCCAAAATCAGGCGAGCCGGGTCTTCGAGGGCTTCTTTGATGGTAACCAAAGTGAGCACGGCTTCGCGGCCGTCGATGATGCGGTGGTCGTAGGAGAGGGCCAGATACATCATCGGGCGCACCACGACTTGGCCGTTTTCCACCACGGCGCGTTCTTTGGTGGCGTGCATGCCCAAGATGGCGGATTGCGGCGGGTTGATGATGGGGGTGGACATCATCGAGCCGAAGGTGCCGCCGTTGGTGATGGAGAACGTGCCGCCGGTGAGGTCTTCAATAGCGATTTTGCCGCTCTTGGCTTTATTGGCGTAGTCCACGATGGCCAGTTCGATGTCGGCAATGCTCATCTGATCCACATTGCGCAGGATCGGCACTACCAGGCCGCGCGGGCTGCCCACAGCGATGCCGATGTCGAAGTAGCCGTGGTAAACGATGTCGTTGCCGTCAATCGAAGCGTTTACGGCGGGGAATTTCTTCAGCGCGGCCACGGCGGCTTTCACGAAGAAGGACATGAAGCCCAGTTTCACGCCATACTGCTTCTCGAACTTCTCTTTGTATTTGGCGCGCAAATCCATAATCGGCTTCATGTTCACCTCGTTGAACGTGGTGAGGATGGCGTTTTGCGACTGGGATTGCAGCAGGCGTTCGGCCACGCGCTGGCGCAGGCGGCTCATCGGTACGCGCTGTTCTACGCGGTCGCCCAGCGGCACGGCCGGGGCGGCAGCGGCTTTGGGTGCGGCGGCAGGCATAGCGGCCACGTCTTCTTTCAGCACGCGGCCATCGCGGCCGGAACCTTGTACGCCGGATACGTCCACGCCTTTTTCGGCAGCCAGTTTGGCGGCGGCGGGCATGGCCACGCCGGCTTGCGCGCCTGCGGCGGCCACGTGGCCTGCGGATTCGGCAGCGGGGGCTTGGGCGGCAGCCGGGGCGGCTTCTGCTGCTTTGGCTTCGGTGTCGATTTTAGCCAACAGCTGACCGGCGGTAACGGTGGCGCCGTCTTGTTCGATGATTTCCACAATCACACCGGCCTGCTGGGCGGGCAGTTCGAGCACAACTTTGTCGGTTTCGAGGTCGATCAGGTTTTCGTCGCGGTTCACATAGTCGCCCACCTTCTTGTGCCAGCTCATCAGGGTGGCTTCGGTAACGCTTTCCGGCAGCGGGGGTACGGTAATTTCGATAATCATGGTTTTATCCTTTAGTGAATTGAAAAATAGGTAAATCGTGTTCTAGGAGGCTACCTGAAAACGGTTCGGCATGTTTCAGGTAGCCTGTTGGCGCTTTAGAGCTTCATCGCGTCTTCAAGCAGGCCGTCCAAACCGGCTTTGTGTTTCACGGCATAGCCGACGGCGGGCGAGGCGCTGGCTGGGCGGCTAGCGGTGGTGAGGCGCTGGTTGGCGCCGAGCACTTTTTCCAAGCGGTGGCGGATTTGGTACCAAGCGCCTTGGTTTTTCGGCTCTTCCTGCGCCCACATGATTTCGGTGGCGTTCGGGAAGCGTTTGAGCTCGGCGGCCACTTCTTCGTAGGGGAAGGGGTAGAGCTGCTCGACGCGAACGATAGCGATGTCTTTTTCCAAGCCTTTGTCGGCGCGGGCTTTGGCCAAATCGTAGTACACCTGGCCGGCACACAGAATCACGCGTTTCACGTCTTGGTCGCGGCCATGTACGGTGTCGCCGATAACGAGGCGGAATTCGCCGTCGGTGAAGTTGGCCAGCGGGCTGCAGGCGTCTTTGAGGCGCAGCAGGCGTTTGGACATGAAAATCACCAGCGGTTTGCGGTAGGGCCGCAGAATCTGGCGGCGCAGGGCGTGGAACATCTGCGATGCTTCAGACATCATCAGCACTTGGATGTTTTCTTCGGCACACAGTTGCAGCCAGCGTTCTACGCGGGCGGAAGAGTGTTCCGGGCCTTGGCCGTCGTAGCCGTGCGGCAGGATGACGGTGAGGCCGCACCAGCGTCCCCATTTGGTTTCGCCGGAGGTGATGAACTGGTCGATGGCGATTTGCGCGCCGTTGGCGAAGTCGCCGAACTGGGCTTCCCAAATCACCAGGTCTTCCGGTGCGGAGGAGGCATAGCCGTATTCGTAGGCCATCACGGCTTCTTCGTTCAGGATGGAATCGATTACGTTGAAGCGGCCTTGTTTTTCGCCGATGTGTTGCAGCGGGATATACACGCCGCCGGTGCGTTCGGCACGGTTTTGGTCGTGCAGTACGGCGTGGCGGTGCGAGAAGGTGCCGCGGCCGGAGTCTTCGCCGGAAATGCGGATATCGTGGCCGGCTTCGAGCAGGCTGGCATAGGCTATGGTTTCGGCCATACCCCAGTCAATAGCTTGCTCGCCAACAGCCATGGCTTTGCGGTTGTCGATGATTTTGCTCACAGTGTTGTGCAGTTTTACATCGGCGGGAATGTCGGTGAAGCGGTCGGCCAGGCGTTTGATTTCGGCGGCGGGCAGGGCGGTTTTCACCGGAGTGCGCCAGCTGATGGGCTGGTATTTGCTCCAATCCACGGCGTGTTCGCGTTTCTGCTCGGGCAGAATTTCCTGGATGCGGTCGCCTTTGTCCATCGCGGCGCGGTAGTCGTTGATGAGTTTTTCGGCTTCTTCCTTGGTTACCACGCCTTCTTTAATCAGCTGCTCGGCATACACGGCGCGGGAGCCGGGGTGCGCGGCCACTTTTTTGTACATCAAGGGCTGGGTTAGGGTGGGGTCGTCGCCTTCGTTGTGGCCGAGCTTGCGGTAGCACACCAAATCGATCACGATGTCTTTGTGGAAGGTGGTGCGGTAGTCCAGCGCGATTTGGGCGGCGTGGCACACGGCTTCCGGGTCGTCGCCGTTCACGTGCAGAATCGGCGCGCTCACCATCTTGGCGATGTCGGTGCAATACAGGGTGGAGCGGGTGTCGCGAGGGTCGGAAGTGGTGAAGCCCACTTGGTTGTTGATCACGAAGTGGATGGTGCCGCCGGTGCTGTAGCCGCGGGTTTGCGACATATTGAAGGTGGCTTGGTTCACGCCCAAACCGATGAAGGCGGAGTCGCCGTGGGTCAGGATGGGCAGCACTTGTTTGCGGCCTTCGTCACCTCGGTGGTCTTGGCGGGCGCGCACGGAGCCTTCAATCACGGGGTTGGTGATTTCCAGGTGCGAGGGGTTGTAGGCCAAAGAGAGGTGCACCGGGCCGTGCGGGGTAGGCACGTCGGAGCTGAAGCCCATATGGTATTTCACGTCGCCGCTGGGGAATTTGGCGTCCACTTTGCCTTCGAACTCGTCGAAAATGGCTTGCGGGGCTTTGCCCATGGTGTTGACCAACACATTCAAGCGGCCGCGGTGCGCCATGCCGATTACGATTTCCTGCACGCCTTTTTCGGTGGAGGCGCGGATCAGGTGGTTCAGCGCGGGCACGGTGCTTTCGCCGCCTTCGAGCGAGAAGCGCTTCTGACCCACATAGCGGGTGTGCAGATAGCGCTCCATGGTTTCGGCGGCGGTGATTTCTTTGAGGATGCGGCGTTTGGTTTCGGCGTCAAACTGCGGGCGGGCACCGTTGGCTTCCAGACGTTCCTGCAGCCATTCGCGCTCGGCGGTGTCGGGAATGTGCATGTATTCCAGCGCCAGGGGGCCGCAGTAGATTTGTTTCAGATGGCGGATGATTTCGGCCAAGGGCAGCTTGGGGCTACCTGAAAGATCAGTGCCGACATGGAAAGGGGTGTTCATGTCGGCATCAGTGAGGCCGTAGGTTTTGGGATCGAGCTCGGGCAGTTGTCTGATATGGGTGCGGTCGAGCGGGTTGAGGTCGGCGGCGCGGTTGCCCAAGGAGCGGTAGGCGGAAATCAGGCTCAACACGGCCACTTGCTTCTGCATGGCGGCAAAATCCACGCCGCCCGCGGCTGCGCCGCCGCGCTGCTGTGCCAAGTTGGCAAAGGCTTCCTGAATCGGGCGGTGCGCCACATCTTTCGGAGTGTTGCCGGGCATGGCGGCCACTTGGTCGAAATACTGCCGCCATTGGCTGTCCACGGAGTCAGGGGAGCTCAGATAGGCTTCGTACAAATCTTCAATATACGGGACGTTGGTACCGTATAGGTAGGACAAACTACTTTGTTCTTTCATCATGGCAAGATCCTTATTTAAGGTGAAGGTTTGAAGAGCAGCACGCTTGCTTATCGGGCTGCCTAAGCGGGCAGCCTTTATCCTATCTGCAGCGAATGCCGATTCCGAATCGCCACACGGCAGGCGGCTAAAAATGAGTATGGCGATTCGGAATAAGCATTTTCAGGTAGCCTTTTGCTGGCATCCTGATTGCGCTTGGCGCAGAAAATAGTTTGCTTGGAAAGGGGGAGAATGGAGAATCTGGCGCGGTGGAATGGCCGGGGAGGGGAATATGATAAAAACTCGAAACCGGCTACCTGAAAAGGTTGCTCTTTCTGTCGCTAAGATTCTGGAATCAGCCCGGCCTTTCTTTGAGTTTCAAGGGTTTACCAGGCAGCGGCAGAAATGTTGCTGGAAGTTTGCCAAACGCCGGTATAACGGCTGAATAATACGACCCGATATGGGGAACGTCAATAAGAAAAATCCCTTTTACGGTAGGCACGGCGGGATGGGTGTGGGCTGGCGGCAGAGGGTGGGTGCTGGAGGGATAGTGAATTGTTGATTAAACAGGAAAGATGGAGGCAATAGGCTACCTGAAAACCGGAATGTTAAAGTTACTTGCGACGTACTTGAGTGCCGGCTGTGGTCGGTAAAGAAAAAGGCTACCTGAAACTTTGGCTTGGCAGAAACTCTGCAGTGTTTTCAGGTAGCCTTATGTGTCTGAATTTTATATGTGCGAACTTCGAAGTTATGCTTTCAGGTAGCCTTAAAGGAATGCGGTTCAAGCAGTACGTCGGCTACTGCGGATTTTATCCAATAAGGCTGCACTTTCGGCATTAGCGGCAGGGTTTTGGCCGTTGAGTTGGGCGAATAATTCAGGGTCGGGTAGGGCGAGCAGTTCGGTGAATACGGTTAGCTCGGCATCGCTCAGGCGGTCGAATTCGGCGGCCATGAACTGCTTGAGCAGGATATCCAGCTCCAGCAGGCCGCGCCGGGTTTGGAAGCGCAGGCGGCGTTTGGCGGTGTCGTCAAAGGTGGGCATGGCTTAGCTATGGGATTATTTAACTGGGGATAAGGAGGCTGGCTGCAGACAGTACAGCCAGTACGGCTAGGTGGGGCAAAACCGTACTGGCTGAAGATTATCCGCTATACCACGCGTTTGAGCATGATTTCTTTGATCTTGCCGATGGCGCGGGTGGGGTTGAGGTGTTTGGGGCAAACGTCTACGCAGTTCATGATGGTGTGGCAGCGGAACAGGCGGTAGGGGTCGTTGAGGTTGTCCAAACGTTCGTTGGTGATGGTGTCGCGGGTGTCGGCGATGAAGCGGTAGGCATTTAGGAGGCCGGAGGGGCCGACGAATTTATCGGGATTCCACCAGAAGGAGGGGCAGGCAGTGGAGCAGCAGGCACAGAGGATGCATTCATACAAGCCGTCCAGCTCGGCGCGCTCGGCCTGGCTTTGCAGGCGTTCCTGCCGCGGGTCGACAGGGTTGTCGTTGACCACATAGGGTTTGATGGAATGGTATTGCTTGAAGAATTGGGTCATGTCCACGATGAGGTCGCGGATGACGGGCAGGCCGGGCAGGGGGCGCAATACGATGGGCTGCTTGAGGCTGCGGATATCGGTGAGGCAGGCGAGGCCGTTTTTGCCGTTGATGTTCATGCCGTCCGAGCCGCAGATGCCTTCGCGGCAGGAGCGGCGGAAGGAGAGGCTGTCGTCTTTGGCTTTGAGCTTCATGATGGCGTCGAGCAGCTTCACGTCGGTGGGCTCGATTTCGAGCTCGTAGTCCTGCATATAGGGTTTGGCATCGGTATCGGGGTTGTAGCGGTACACTTTGAGGCGGATAGTTTCCATGGGTGTTCCTTCGGTTTGGTGCGGCAGTATTTTCAGGTAGCCTCAATGCGGCATGGAAGGGCTACCTGAAAATTCCAGATAGTTGTTTTTATTCTAGTAAACGCGCTTGGCAGGCTTAATGTATTCCACGCTGAGCGGCTGGGTGTGCACGGGTTTGTAGGCCAGGCTATTGTCGGCGGAGTAGAACAGGCTGTGCTTCATCCAGTTTTCGTCGTCGCGCTCGGGGTGGTCGTCGGAGGCGTGGGCGCCGCGCGATTCTTTGCGGGCTTCGGCAGCAATCATGGTGGCTTTGGCCACTTCCATCATGTTGTCGAGCTCCAGCGCTTCGATGCGGGCGGTGTTCCACACCATGCTCTTGTCGCCGATTTCGGTGTGTTTGTTGCGTTCCACCAAGGCAAGTACTTTGTCCACGCCTTCTTTCAGAATGGCGTCGGTGCGGAATACGCCGGCGTGGCGTTGCAGCGTGCGTTGCAGTTCGCCGCGCAGCACGTCCACGTTTTCACCGCCAGTTTGGCTGTTCAGCCGTGCCAGGCGTTGTTCGGTGAGCGCACCGGCGTTTTCGGGCAGCGGTTTGATGTCGGGGTGCTGCTTGATGAACTCAATCATGCTGTCTCCGGCGGATTTGCCGAACACCACCAAGTCGAGCAGGGAGTTGGTGCCGAGGCGGTTGGCACCGTGCACCGAGGCGCAGGCGCATTCGCCGGCGGCATACAGGCCGGGCACGACGGCTTCGGGGTTGCCGTTTTTCGGCGCAACCACTTCGCCTAAGTAGTTGGTGGGGATGCCGCCCATCATGTAGTGCACGGTGGGCACGACGGGAATCGGGTCTTTAATCGGATCGACCCCGGCGAAGTTGATGGAAATCTCGCGGATACCGGGCAGCTTGGACATGATTTTTTCTGCGCCGATGTGGTCGATTTTCAGCAAAACGTGGTCTTTGTTTTTGCCACAGCCGCGACCTTCCAGAATTTCCAGCGACATGGCGCGGGAAACGACGTCGCGCGAAGCGAGGTCTTTCACGGTGGGGGCGTAGCGCTCCATGAAGCGTTCGCCGTCGGCGTTGAGCAGGATGCCGCCTTCGCCGCGCACGCCTTCGGTAATCAGCACGCCCGCACCGGCCACGCCGGTGGGGTGGAACTGCCAAAATTCCATGTCTTCCAAAGGGATGCCGGCACGGGCGCAGATGCCCAGGCCGTCGCCGGTGTTCATGAAAGCGTTGGTGGAAGAGGCATAGATGCGGCCGGCGCCGCCGGTGGCGAACAGGATGGCTTTGGCGTGGAAGATATACACGTCGCCGCTTTCCATTTCCATGGCGGTGATGCCCACGGCATCGCCTTCTTCGTTGCGGATGAGGTCGAGCGCGGTCCATTCCACGAAGAATTGGGTGTTGGCGCGCACGTTTTGCTGGTAGAGCGTATGCAGCATGGCATGACCGGTGCGGTCGGCCACGGCGCAGGCGCGTTCTACGGCGCGTTTGCCGAACTCGGCAGTATGGCCGCCGAAGGGGCGCTGGTAGATTTTGCCGCTCTCCACACGGTCGAATGGCATGCCCATGTGTTCCAGTTCAATCACGGCTTCGGGCGCGCGGCGGCACATGAATTCGATGGCGTCTTGGTCGCCGAGCCAGTCGGAACCTTTTACGGTGTCGTACATGTGCCAATCCCAGCGGTCTTCCTGCACGTTGCCCAGCGAGGCGGAAATGCCGCCCTGCGCGGCCACGGTGTGGGAGCGGGTGGGGAATACTTTGGAGAGCACGGCGGTGTTGAGGCCGGCTTTGGAGAGTTGCAGCGCCGCACGCAGGCCGGCACCGCCGCCGCCAACGATAACGGCATCGAATTTTCGGATAGGATAAGTCATCTTGTTCAACCCCAAATCACTTTAACCGAGTAAACCATGCAGCCTGCCAGCCAAACGATGGTGGCTACCTGAAGGAACAGGCGCAGGCCGAACGGCTTGATGTAGTCCATCCACAAATCGCGGATGCCCACCCAGGCATGCAGAAACAGCGCGATGAAGCTGATTTGGGTAAACACTTTCACCCAAGTTTGGCCAAAAAACGCCTGCCATGCGGCGTAATCGCCCGGCAGCGCGAGCAGGAATACAATCAGCGCGGCGGTGTAAATCAGCATCAGCACGGCGGTGGCGCGCTGCATCGCCCAATCGCGCAGGCCGTAGTGCGCGCCGGTCAGTTTGCGGTCTACCATAGCCATACCCCCAAAATCGCGGTGCAGATCAAAGCCAGCGCCATCACGGTTTTGGCGGTGGTGCGGGCAGTGTTCAAATCCAGGCCTTTGTGCGCATCCAGAAACAGGAAGCGGATACCGGCAAAAAAGTGGTGCAGATAGGCCCACAGCAGCCCGAGCAGGCCGATTCTCACCAGCGGATGGGCCACGAAGGCGCGGTAAGATTCAAAGGCAGCGGCATTGTCCAGCGTGCCGGCGAGCAGCCATAACAGAAGCGGCAGGCTGATAAACAGCAGCACGCCGCTGATGCGGTGCAGAATGGAAACAATCCCCGGAATCGGCAGCCGGATGCTGATGATGTCCAGGAATATCGGTCTGTTAGTCGTTCGCATGGCGAAACTTCCTCAGATTGGCAATATCCCAAGCCGGCCGTAGCCGACACTCAAAACCAAAAGCCGCCTGCGGATGCTTGAAAACATTTTCAGGTAGCCTTTATCGGGCAGGGCGCGGCAACCGAAAATGGCCACGTTTACCCAGCTATAAATCATATAGCAGCCTTTGTTTTAAATCAACTTAACATAACACGCATCAAAGTGAGTAATTGTTTGCCAAGAGGATTTTGGCTAATTGTCAGATAAATAATCAGGTTATTCGGCATCGCGTTTGTTCTTGTTCTTAATATAAAATAACGGAAAAGCACCACAAATATGCCAACTTTATGTATCATAACGCAGCTTTACACGCTGCCTCAGGCTACCTGAAAATCTGTGGCAGCATTGCACACTTTAAATATCCTTCTTCACTCCAATTCCTCAAGCCATGACCCACACCAGCCCCCAAAAAGCCCCCGTCCGCATCGCCGTAACCGGCGCAGCCGGCCAGATTGCCTATTCCTTATTATTCCGCATTGCCGCCGGCGACATGCTCGGCGCAGACCAGCCCGTTATCCTGCAACTGCTCGATTTGCCGCAGGCGCAGCAGGCCGTGCAGGGCGTGATTATGGAACTGCAAGACTGCGCCTTCCCGCTGCTGGCCGATGTGTTTGCCGCCAGCGACCCCGAAGCCGCGTTTCAAGATGCGGAAATCGCTATTTTGGTCGGCGCACGCCCGCGCAGCAAAGGCATGGAGCGGGCCGACCTGCTGCATGCCAATGCCAACATCTTCACCGCGCAGGGCGCCGCGTTGAACAAAGTGGCCAGCCGCAACGTGAAAGTGCTCGTGGTGGGCAACCCCGCCAACACCAACGCCTATATCGCCATGAAATCCGCGCCCGACCTGCCCGCGCGCAATTTCACCGCCATGCTGCGCCTCGACCACAACCGCGCCCTGAGCCAAATCGCCCTCAAAACCGGCTGCTCCGTGAGCGGCATCGATCGCCTGTGCGTGTGGGGCAACCACAGCCCCAGCATGTATGCCGACTACCGCTTCGCCACCGTAAACGGCCGAAGCGCAAAAGAGCTGATCAACGATGATGCGTGGAATACCGGATATTTCCTGCCCACCGTGGCCAAACGCGGCGCCGCCATCATCGAAGCGCGCGGCCTTTCTTCCGCCGCCTCCGCCGCCAACGCCGCCATCGAACACATCCGCGACTGGGTGCTCGGCAGCAACGGCCGCTGGGTAACCATGGGCGTGCCTTCAGACGGCGCCTACGGCATCCCCGAAGGCCTTGTTTTCGGCTTGCCCGTGGTGTGCGAAAACGGCGCATACCGCGTGATTAAAGACTTGCCGATCGACGACTTCAGCCGCGAACGCATCGGCATCACGCTCAAAGAGTTGGAAGACGAACGCGCGGCGGTGGCGCATTTGTTGTAACGCTGGCGCGGGAGCAAAATGTTCAGGTAGCCTTTCGTGTGCAAGAGGCTGCCTGAAAATCCATCGGCAAAGAAAAGGGAAAGGCTACCTGAAAACTTGGATGACGGTTTTCAGGTAGCCTTTCCTTATGCAGCAAGACGCCGATTAATCGTGCACTTTCAGCAATTCCACTTCAAAAATCAAAGTGGCGTTCGGCGGAATCACGCCGCCGGCGCCGCGTGCGCCGTAGCCCATTTCCGGCGGGATGGTGAGCTTGCGTTTGCCGCCTTCGCGCATGCCGCCGAAGCCTTCGTCCCAGCCGCGGATAACCTGACCCACGCCCAGGATGATGGTGAGCGGTTGGCCGCGGTCGAGGCTGGAGTCGAATTTGCTGCCGTCGGCGAGGTAGCCGCTGTAGTGCACAGAAATCCGCTTGCCTTTTTCGGCGGTTTTGCCGCTGCCGGTTTCGATGTCTTCAATAATCAGATTGCTCATGATGTTTCCTTACGTGAGGGATGGAACGGGAGGCTACCTGAAAAATAAGCGCTTCGGTTTCATTTGAAACCGCGTTGAGGCTTAGGCTTTCAGGTAGCCTGCTGATGCGGGCAGCATTCTCAAACATAAAATGCAGTTCGGCAACTGTTTTGCCGCCTTCGGGCAGGATATTTCCATGCCGCCGTTTTTTCCGTGCGGTAATTGGACTAGAATACCGACTTTCCGACCACCCGCCCGATAATCCATCATGACCACTATTCCGTTGAAAAAAATCTATTCCGGCAAAGTGCGCGACCTGTATGAAATCGACAGCCGCAGCATGCTCATCGTTGCCTCCGACCGTCTCTCCGCCTTCGATGTGATCTTGACCGAACCCATTCCCGGCAAAGGCGAAATCCTCACCCAGATTTCCAATTTCTGGTTTGGCAAACTCTCGCACATCATGCCCAACCACTTCACCGGCCAAACCGTATACGACGTGTTGCCGCACGACGTAGCTGCCGCGCTGGAAAAGCGCGCCGTGGTGGCCAAACGGCTCGAACCCTTAAAAATCGAAGCCATCGTGCGCGGTTATTTGGCCGGCAGCGGATGGAAAGAATACCGCCAAACCGGCGCCGTGTGCGGCATCAGGCTACCTGAAAACCTGCGCGAAGCCGAGCAGCTGCCCGAAATCATCTTCACCCCGTCCACCAAAGCCGCAGTGGGCAACCACGATGAAAACATCGGCTTTGACGAATGCGCCCGCATCATCGGCCGCGAGCTGGCCGAAGAAGTGCGCCGCAAAGCCATCGCCCTCTACAGCGAAGCCGCCGACTACGCCCGCACCCGCGGCATCATCATCTGCGACACCAAATTCGAATTCGGCCTAGACGAAAACGGCACGCTCACCCTGATGGACGAAGTGCTCACCCCCGATTCCAGCCGCTTCTGGCCTGCCGACCAATACCGGCCCGGCAGCAACCCGCCCTCGTTCGACAAACAATTCATCCGTGATTGGCTCGAACAAAGCGGCTGGAACAAACAGCCCCCCGCCCCCGCCGTACCCGCCGAGATTATCGAAAAAACCTTGGCCAAATACCGCGAGGCTTTGGCACTGCTCACCCAGTAATCCGTTTTTCAGGTAGCCTCAAACACAATCAAGGCTACCTGAAAACCTATCCTGCTATTTAAACCGTATTTTCTGCCATGCCTACCCGCAAACAAACCGCTCTGCAAACCGCCGCCAAGCTCAAACAGGGCAAAACCGCCAAGCTCAAAGAATGGCAGGCGGTATCTGCCCAGCGGCAGTTTGCCAACGAATACACCGTGGCCGCCCGCCTCGGCGAACCCGCGTTTACCGAAGAGCAGGCTGAGATGGTGGCGGCGTTGTTTGGCAAGTAAGCTGCGTGGTGTTTTAATCATCAAAAGGCTACCTGAAATGTTTCAGGTAGCCTTTTTATAGTGAATTAACAAAAACCAGTACAGCCATACTATCTGTACTGTTTGCGGCTCGCCGCCTTGTCCTGATTTTTGTTAATTCACTATATTGCCGACAGAGCCCGGAGAGCGTTCGATTGCCGTGTATTGCCTGCGGCTTACCGCTTGGTATCGAAAGTTAATCTAATCCGTTATAATTCGCCGCTTTTCGGTTTTAAAAAAGGAAATAACAATGAAAGACACACCACAATACTACGGCACCCTCAGCCGTTTTTTCCATTGGCTGATGGCGGCCATGTTTGCCTTTATGCTGTGCACAGCGGCCATGTGGAATATCAACGAAAAATATTACAGCCTGATGGGCTACCACAAATCGGTGGGCTTCCTGCTGCTGGTTTTGGTGGCCTTGCGCCTAGTTTGGGTGCTGGCCAACTGGCACAACCGCCCGCACGGCAGCTTGGTGGTGAAGCTGGGGCATGCCGCGCTGTATGTGTTGATGGCTGCGGTGCCGGTGGTGGCGATGATTCGCCAGTACGGTTCTGCACGCGGTGATTTGGAAGTGTTCGGCATCACGGTGATGCATAAAATCGAGCAGCCTATCGAGTGGATGACGCAACTGGGCAACGCGGCACACGGCAAGCTGGCGTATTTGCTGTTTATGCTGGCTTTCGGGCACATCGCCATGGCGGTGCTGCACCAGCTGCGCGGCGAGAAAATCATCAATCGGATGGCTGGCAAACCGGCGGTTGGGGGCGAGTAAACAGCGTCAAATTGCTGCCGGAAGCAGCGGAATAGGCTGCCGTAAACCCTGTTTTGCTATGTTTTCAGGTAGCCTGGCTTGTATGCTCAAAAGGCTACCTGAACTACCTAATATATTTATTTTTAATGATAAATACGGCTTGCTAACCCGCATTGCCCACGCTTGGTAGATCATTCCGGCAAGCAAGTTTTAATCTATGCAATATTTCGCACAAGCCGGCAAAATAGGCTACAATCGCCCCGTTTTCGACCACCCACCAAATATAAGGTTGAGCCATGCTAACCGGTAGTCTTGTCGCCATCATCACCCCGATGCGTGAAGATGGCAGTGTCCACTACGAACAATTCCAACGCCTGATTGATTGGCATGTTGCCAACGGCACCGATGCCATTGTCGCTGTCGGCACCACCGGCGAGAGCACTACGCTCAGCGTGCCGGAAAAGATTGAAGTAATCGAGGCGGCCATTCGTTTTGCCGACGGCCGCATCCCAGTAATCGCCGGTACCGGCGTGAACAGCACCAGCGAAGCCATCGAGCTGTCCCGCGCGGCAGTCGGCTCCGGCGCGTATGCTACGCTCTCCGTGGTACCGTACTACAACAAACCGCCGCAGGAAGGTATCTACCGCCACTTCGCCGCTATTGCCGAAGCGGCGGATATTCCGATGATTGTGTACAACGTGCCCGGCCGCACCGTGGTCAATATGAATAACGACACCGTGCTGCGCCTGGCCAAAATCCCCAACATCATCGGCATCAAAGAAGCCAGCGGCGACATCGGGCGCATGGTTGAACTGCTCAACCGCGTACCCGAAGATTTTGCCGTGTATTCCGGCGACGACCCCACCGGCATGGCCGCCATGCTGTGCGGCGCACACGGCGTGATTACCGTGGCGGGTAACGTGGCACCCAAGCTGTTTGCCGATATGTGCCGCGCCGCGCTGACCGGCAATCTGGCCGAAGCCCGTGCGCTGAACGCCAAATTGGTGCCGCTGTACCAAGAAATGTTTTGCGAGCCCAGCCCGGCCGCGCCGAAATGGGCGCTGGAAAAACTGGGCTTGTGCGGCCGCGCCGTACGCTTGCCGATGGTCAGCCTGAGCGAAGTTGGCCAAGCGCGCGTGAACGCCGCACTGCAGAAATTGCAACTGATTTAATTGGATTTCATCCCAAGTTTCAACCCTGAAGGACATAGCTGTATGAACGCATTCAAACTGCCCGCCGCCTTGTTGATGGCCAGCCTGGTGGCCGGTTGCTCCACCAAAAACGAAACCCCCAAGCTGGACTACCAAACCGAAAACCGCAAAGTGGTGAGCTTGGAAGTGCCGCCTGATTTGGACAACCCTTCGCAAGGTAATGTGTACAACCTGCCCGCAGGCGGTTCGGTGCGTGCCAGCGATGTGGCGCGCAACCGTCAGGCCACGGCCAACAAAGCCGGCTCGCCTGTGTTGGCCGAAGTGAAAAACATCACCATGCATCGGGAAGGTGGCGAGCGTTGGCTGAACATCGCCAACAAAACCCCGGCCGAAGTATGGCCGCTCTTGCATGCCTTCTGGCAGGAGCAGGGTTTCGTGATTGCCCGCGAAGAGCCGGGCATCGGCCTGATGGAAACCGATTGGGCGGAAAACCGTGCCAAACTGCCGCAAGACGGCCTGCGCCGCCTGTTTGAACGCGTCGGCCTGGGCGGGGTGTATTCCACCGGCGAGCGCGACAAATTCACCATCCGCTTGGAGCGCAACAGTAAGGGTGGTACCGATGTATTCTTCACCCATCGCGGCATGAAGGAAACCTACGCCGACCGCAACAAAGACACCACCATGTGGCAGCCCTCGCCACGCGATACCGCTTTGGAAGCCGCCTTACTCGGCCGCTTCATGCAGTATTTGGGTGCGGACGAACAGCAGATTGAGCAGGCGCTGAAGCAGCAGCAATCTACCGCCCCGCGTAGCGGCGATTTGGCCAGCCTGGAAAACGGCCGCCTGATTTTGCGTGGCGACCAAGCCCGCAACTGGCGCCGCGTCGGCCTCGCGCTCGACCGCATCGGCCTGAGCGTTACCGGCCAAGACACCCAGCGCCAAGCCTATCTGGTTCAGGTAGCCCCCGCAGAGGGCGAAGCCGTACGCACAGAAAAACCCGGCTTCTTCGGCCGCCTGTTCGGCCGCAGCAGCAAACCCGCCGAGCCGCAGGCACGGCCCGAATTTGTGGTGGCGGTGCAGCCGCAGGGCAACAATGCCAGCCAATTGGTGTTGGCAAACAAAGACGGCAGCCCCTACCAAGGCGCAGATGCGCAAACCTGGTTAAGCCGCCTGTATAACGAACTGCGCTGATCACGCAATGAGAAAGCAGCCTTTAATGCAGATTAAGGCTGCTTTTGTGTTGTCTTCAAATTATAGTGAATTAAAATAGGAATGCTACAGCGTTGGCTCGCCTTGCCGTATTGCTCATACTGTCTGTGGCTCGCCGCCTTATTCCATTCTTATTTTAATCCACTATACCTGCAAGTTGATTGTATCCACAGGGCTGTTTCTCCTTAGCACAACTCGATGGTTTTTAGGTAGCCTTACCTTGCGGCCGGTTGTCTAGCAAGACGTGAGGCAAACAAAAACAAATGGAGAACTGTTACAATACGCCGCGTTTGTTTCCTTATTTTCGACCATTATTCAGGAGTTGCACACATGCTTTTGTTCTTGCTAATTATTGTTGCCGTTGCCATCGGTTGGCTGGTTAAGGTTTACAACACCTTGCAAAGCAGTATGCAGAGCATTCGTGAAGGGTTTTCCAATTTGCAGGCCGGTTTGAAAAAACGCCAGCAGCTCAGCGGGCAGATTATCGAAATTGCATCCGGCTATTTGGAGCACGAGCAGATCACGCAACTTAAAGTGGCTCAGGCTAACAATACCCAACAGATGATGGCCATGGCACAATCGTTTCCGCAACTGAAAGCCGATGCCACCTATCAAAAGCTGATGGGGCAGCTGGAGCGTTTGGAAAATGAAATTCTCGAGCGTCGCGAAGGCTACAATAACCGCGTGCGCCGTTTCAACAGCTACCGCAACTCCTTCCCCGCCGTGTTGGTGGCGCAGAAGTTGTCGTTTGGTACGGTGGAATATTTCAACAGTGATGATGAAAAATTCGATGCACAAGCACAGAGTTTTGCCCGCGATGATACCGAAGGCCTGCAAAAAATCATTGGTAGTAGCGCACAGGCGGTTAAATCGGCGTCCGAACACGCGGCACGAGTAGCTAAAGAGGGTGTGTCGCAGCTAAAACAGCAATATGGCGATAAGCCCGATATGACGGATATCCAGCAGGATGTGGCAGAACAACATGAGGCCTCGCAGGATACCGAACAGCCAAACGATCCGCTGCAATAAATAAAAGATTGGTAGTTATGTTTTCAGGTAGCCTTCAGGCTACCTGAAAACATAGGGCTGTCATGCAACCAGGGTAGGGCAGTTATAGTGAATTAACAAAAACCAGTATAGCGTTGCCTCGTCTTGCCGTACTATCTGTACTGTCTGCGGCGCGTCGCCTTGTCCTGATTTAAATTTCATTCACTATATCATTCGGCTAATTTTTATTTATTGAAACGATTAATGATTCAGGCTACCTGAAAGCACCATGTTCAACGGAGTTAAAATTGGATTAGTAGTTTTGTCCTGTTTTCTTTATAGCCAAGGCGCTTTGCTATCCTGATACGTTGGCTCAACGTACTATTGCCGTATTGTCTGCAGCTTGCTGCCTTTCAATATAGGCGATAATTGCTTTGGTCATAAAATTTTTGAAATTCAATTATTCCAATTAAATCTTTACTTGTTCCACCGCATATCGCCATGAATAAAACCAGACGCTACCTGAAACTTACCGCGCTGTTTACCATTTTATTTATCCTGCTGCTGCTGGCAGGCAATGTGTTGTTTATTCTAAAACACACCGCCGCCGCCATCGCCTGCTTTTTGGCTGCCTTCTTGTGTGTGGCCGGGCAGATGGCTTCGTTGGCCAAGTTCCTGCGCGAAAAGCAGCTGATTGCCGCCCAACAGATGCAACAGGCTGCTTTGCAGCAGCCGGAAAGCGAAGATCAGACGGCAGACAAGGAGGCATCGTGAAAGAATTGGTATTGGCCAGCGGCAACGCCGGGAAATTGCGTGAATTCAACGCCCTGTTTGCCGAGCTCGGCTGGCGGGTTCGGCCGCAGTCGGATTTTGCCGTGCCCGAATGCCCGGAGCCGTATGTGAGTTTTGTGGAAAATGCGTTGGCCAAGGCACGGCACGCCAGTCGGCACAGCGGCCTACCTGCTCTGGCCGACGACAGCGGCATTTGCGCCCCCGCCCTAAACGGCGCGCCGGGCGTGCTCTCCGCACGCTATGCCGGAGCAGAACCGCGCTCCGATGCGGCCAACAACGCCAAACTGAGCGCTGATTTGGCTACGCAGGCCGACCGTGCCGTGTATTACGTTTGCGTGCTGGTTTTGGTGCGCCATGCCGACGACCCGCAGCCGCTGATTGCCGAAGGCGTGTGGCACGGGCAATGGCAGGAGCAGGCGGCCGGAAGCAACGGCTTCGGTTACGACCCGCATTTCTACCTGCCCGAATGGCAGCAAACCGCCGCCCAGCTTGATCCCGACACCAAAAACCGGCTCAGTCACCGTGCCCAGGCTCTGCGGCAGTTGCTGGAGAAGATTTTGGTTTTGGATTTGGCCGATTAACGCTGGTTAGAATCGAGATGAAACAAGGCAGACTGTAGAACGGTATAGGCAGTATGGCAATTCGGTGCAGCGCAGCAGCCTTCTTCTGCAGACGGCTTCCGTTGATTTCCATACCCGTTTAAGCAGGCTGCTCTTATGCTCCCTCTTGCTTCTGCGCCACCGCCCATTCATACAGCGCCTTCTTGTTTGCCCCGCTGATTTCCGCAGCCAGCGCGGCGGCTTTTTTCGGCGGTAGTTCGGCGGCGAGCAGGCTCATGATGTGCCGCGCCTGGTCGTTCAGTTCGTTGGCGGCGGCAGTTTCGGGCGGGTGCAGCACCAGCACCATTTCGCCGCGCGTCTGGTTGGCATCGGCGCGCACGGCAGCCAGCACGTCGGCCACGCTGCCGCTGATAAAGGTTTCAAACGTTTTACTGATTTCGCGTGCCAGCACCAAATGCCGGTTGGGCAGGATTTCGGCCATTTGGGCGAGTGCCGCCTCGATGCGGTGCGGCGTTTCAAACATGGCCACGGCATAGGGCACTTCGCGCCAACGCTCAAACCATTGCGCCCGTTCGCCCGCTTTGGGCGGCAGGAAGCCGGCAAAATAAAAATCCGACTGCGTTACCCCGGCCACGCTCAAAGCCGCCATCACCGCGCTGGCCCCGGCCACCGGCACTACCTTGAAGCCCGCTGCCCGCACGCCCGCGGCCAGCCGCGCACCAGGGTCGCACACTGCCGGCGTGCCCGCATCCGATATCTGCGCCACCACCTGCCCGGCGGCGAGCGCGGCGGTGATGGTGTCGGTCATTTGCCGTTCGTTGTGTTCGCGCACGCTCACGAGCTTGGCACGGATGCCGTAGGCCGAGAGCAGCTGCTGGCTCACGCGCGTGTCTTCCGCGCACACCAAGTCTGCCCGTTGCAATACCGCCAGCGCGCGCAGCGTGATGTCGGCCAGGTTGCCGATGGGCGTTGCCACCACATACAGCGTTTGCGGCTCAATCTGCGCAGCCGCCTTATCCAATATTTTTTGCCACATTCTCTTCGGGTATGATTGCGTTTGAAACGCCGCAAACTATAGCAAATTAAACCAGCTTCCGATACAAGGCGGGGTAGGCCGTGGCGGAAGCGGAGCTGATTTGCGGTATCGCACGAAAGGAAAACCATGCGCCTCAACCACGCCACCGGCCAAGCTGCCGAAGATACCGCCGCAGGCTACCTGAAAAAACAGGGGTGCCGCATCCTGGCGCGCAACTGGCATTGCCGCTATGGCGAAATCGACATCATCGCCGAGCAGGGCGGGGTGTATTTGTTTGTGGAAGTGCGGCAGCGGCGCAGCCAAAGCTTCGGCGGCGCGGCAGCGAGCATCACTCCGGCCAAACTGGCCAAACTCAGCCGCAGCGCCGAAACCTGGCTCCAGCAAAATGCGCCGAATCAACCTTGCCGTATCGATGCCATCTTGATTGAAAGTGATCAACCGCCGCAGTGGTTGCAGAATATCGGCGGGTATTGAAGCTGGCGGTTGTGGAGCAGACAGGCTAGCTGAAAAAGGATGAGGTTTTTGGCTTGGCTGAAACTTGTGATTGTGTGTTGCGCTTCGCCGAACTAGCGCTGCTTGTTTTGGCCGTATTGCAGCCAATGCTTTCAGCAAATCTCTTCCCGCTTACCTGTTATCGGTAATTGTTCAAACCAGCATATGCCGCTACAATAGCCGGCGTTCTCATTTACTATTTTCAGGTAGCCTGTTGTGAACCCAGCCGCCCAACGCGTATTACAGCATTTCCAGGAAAGCATTGCCGCCAAACAGCAGTGTGCCGAACAATTGGCCGAGCCGACGGCGCGGGCCGCGGCGTTGCTGTTGGATTCGCTGATGGCCGACGGCAAGATTTTGGTGTGCGGCAACGGCGGTTCGGCAGCCGATGCGCAGCATTTTGCCGCCGAGCTCACCGGCCGTTTTGAAAAAGAACGCATGCCGCTGGGCGCCATCGCGCTCACCACCGATACTTCCGCGCTCACCGCCATCGGCAATGATTATGCCTTTGATCAGATTTTTGCCCGCCAAGTGTCTGCCCTCGGCCGCCCGGGCGATGTGCTGGTGGCGATTTCCACGTCCGGCAATTCCGGCAATGTGCTTGCCGCCATCGAAGCCGCCCGCGAGCAGGGCATGAGCGTGGTGGCGCTCACCGGGCGCGACGGCGGCAAAATCGCCGGTGTGCTGGCTGAGGGCGATGTGCTGCTCAATGTGCCGCATCAACGCACGGCACGGATTCAGGAAATCCATATCCTGTTGATTCACGCCCTGTGCGATCATATCGATACCGCTTTGTTTGAAGAATAAACGCTTCACCTATTTCCGCTCAAAAGGACAATAAATCATGAAAAAAAGTTTCCGCCTCCTGCTGTTGTGCCTGCTGCCGTTGTCGCTCTCCGGCTGTGTTACCGCGCTGGTGGGTGCTGGCGCATTCGGCGTGATGTCGGCCACCGACCGCCGCAGCACCGGCGCGCAGGCTGATGACCAAGTGATGGAAGTGCGCATCCAAAACACGGCACTCACTCATCTGCGCAACAACAACACCATGCAGGGCTTTGAGCCGAAGCTTTCTGTAGTGAGCTTCAACCGCCAGGTGCTGCTGATGGGCCTGGTGGCCAGCGAGGCCGACAAAGCGTTTGTGGAGCGCGTGGCGCGCGCCCAGCCCAACGCTCAGAAAGTTTACAACTATATTCAGGTAGCCTCCGCAGCCCAGCGCGGCTTCGGCGATGTGAGCAGCGATTCATGGATTACTTCCAAAGTGCGCACCACGCTTATCGGCACCAAGGGGGTGTCGGCCAACCATGTGAAAGTGGTAACGTATAACGGCGTTACTTATGTGATGGGCATCCTCACGCCTGAAGAGCAGGCGCTGGTTAGCAATACCGTGAGCACCACTGCCGGTGTGCAGCAGGTGGTTACGCTGTATGAAACCTTTGTGCCCGGTAATGTGCGCTAATCCCCCTGTTTCGGAATCATAAGGAAAACCCATGTCCGGCAAAGAAATGCCTTCTTCTTACAAAAAACCGCCGCGCAGTATATTCAGCCGAGCAGTGCAGATTTTATTTATTGTGGCGTTTATCGTGGTGATTGTATTGCTGGCGATGGTGTGGCTGATGCTGAGCAGGCCGGATAGCGCCCGCATGGGAATCGGCGATGCTTCCGCGCCGCAGCAGGGCGTGGAAATTTGGCAGCCTAACGGCGCATCGGCTGTAAGCGGGCAAACCTACAGCCCGCCGTCTGCTGCCGATATGAATGCTGCCTCCCAGGCATCCGAGCCGGAAGAGCGCCCGAATCCGCGCCGCGCTGCGCCGACTACTCCCGTCGAGGAAGTGCCGATTCAGCCGATTGCTCCGCAGGAAACCGAAATCCGACCGGTTGAGGTGCCGGTGAAACCTGCGCCCCAGCCCCAGCCGCGCCAGCCCGGGGGTGATGGCGGAGAGGGTGGCGGCAATCCGGTGGATAGCCTGTTTTAAAACGGAGGCTGCCTGAAGGCCAAACTGCAACGCCGTTAAATCGCCGGGCAGCAAAGCAAAGTTTCAGGTAGCCTGTTTATGGCCATGTGTGCGGCAATGCTTCATGGCCGGTATTGAAGAGGAGAGAGATAATGAAAGTTTACCGTTTGCTCACCGGCACAGACGATTCCGTGTTCTGCCGCCGCGTAACCGAAGCCTTGCAACAAGGTTGGGAACTGCACGGCAGCCCGACCATGGCGCACACCGATAACGGCGTGCGCGTGGGGCAGGCGATTGTGAAAGAAGTGGCGCAATACGACCCGAACAAGCCCTTGAGCGAATATTGATGTGCAGCAAATAGCAAAGGCTACCTGAAAAGTTTTCAGGTAGCCTTTATGGTGTCTGGGTGCGTAATTAATTATTCTGCACCTGAACCCGGCTCGGAAACTTCGCGGCCACTTGGGTAATGATACTGTGCGTACGGGCACCGCGTTCAAGCACCTGTTTCAGCCGCGCCTCATCCAACCCTTGTTTTTCCACTTCTTGCAGCACGCTGTGGTATTCGCTAAAGGCACTGGTGCATTCGGCCAGCAGGGCATCATCGGGAATCGAGTGGCAGCCGCCTCGGTTGGAATTGGCCATAAACCCAGCACTATGCCGCACCGGCATCATCACGGCTTCGGGCACGCTGCCGAAATCGGTGCGCTCGTTTAGGTGGGTGAGGAAACGGTTTTCGTTGTTGATGAACACATTGTAGTGCTCGACAAACTCTTTCAGTTTCACGGTCTTGACAGCATCGTAGCCGCGCCAGCCCAAAAGGGCGAGGGCCAGGGTGCCGCTGATGAGGATTTTTTTGGCTTTAGGGGACATGGTTTTTCCTTGGTTTTGTGTGAAAAGTTGTGATGAGCTTGCTATATTGCTGGCGGATATTTTCAGGTAGCCTCTGCGGTGTGCGGGAGGCTACCTGAAAATATAGTTACTGTCCTAAAAGGGGCGATAAGGCTTTGGTTTGCGGTACTGTTTGTACTATTTTCGGTGCGCGCCTGCCCCATTTTTTGTTAGGACATCTTTCCGGTTGCGGTTATTCCGATACCTAATTATCCGGCCAGACTCACCAGCAGCTGTCGGATGGCGGGCCAGGCTTCGCCGGTTTCCGCGCCTTTGATGATGCGGTCGATGCGGGCGCATTCTTGCAGGGCGGCGATGAGGCGCGGGGTGGGGATGCGGCGCACGGCCAGGGGGGCTAGCTGTTGTTTGCTGCCCCACAGGCGCAGGCTGTTGCGCACTTGGGCTACGGTTTGCCCTTGTTTGAGGGCGGCAGTGAGGCGGATGAGGGTGCGGATGTCGTCGGCCAGCATCCACAGCAGCATCACGGGTTCTTCGCCGTCGGCTTCTAGGCCTTCGAGCAGGCGCACCACGCGGGCGGGCTCGCCGCTCATCCAGGCGGCGGCAAGCTGGAATACGTCGAAACGGGCTACGTCGGCCACGGCGGCTTCGGTTTCGGCAATGCCCAATTCGTGACCGGCGGGGTAGAGCAGGGAGAGTTTGTCGATTTCCTGCTTGGCGGCCAAGAGGTTGCCTTCTACGCGTTCGGCAAACAGAGCAAGCGCCTCGTTGTCGATAGATAAATGATGCTGCGCGAGGCGGCCGCGTATCCAGCCGGGCAGGGCCTGGGCATCAACGGCTTTGGCTTCAACCACGGTGCCGCTGCGGCTGAGGGCGGCAAACCATTTGGCCTGGGTTTGGGTGCGCTCGAGTTTGGGCAGGAGGATGACGGTTACGGTGTCGGGCGGGAGGTTGGCGGCCAGTTGTTCGAGGGCTTCGCCGCCGGCTTTGCCGGGTTTGCCGCCGGGCAGGTGGATTTCGAGCAGTTTGAGTTCGGCAAACAGGCCGATGCTGTTGGCGGAGGCAAGGAGGTCTTGCCAGTCGGCGGCGGTGTCGGGAGTGTGGGTTTCGCGGTTCAGGTAGCCCTGCTCTTTGGCGGCGGCGCGGATGGCGTCTAAGGCTTCTATCCGCAGCAGGGCTTCTTCGCCGTGCAGCACATACAGCGCTTGCAGGGGCTGTTTGAGCTGCGGCAGCAGGCGTTCGGTGCTGATGGCGGCCATTATTCGGCTTTCAGGTAGCCCAGTCGGCGCACGAGCTGGCGGGCGGCGTCCACGCGCATGTCTGCCCAGAGTTGGGCTTCTTCTTCTTGTTTACCGAGGATTTCGCTGTCGCTGTAGTCCAGCGTGCGGTATACGGTAATCATCATCGGCTCGCCCAGGGCTTTTTCACCGCGCCAGGCTTGGGCGGCTACTTTGAGCTCCAGCCGGTATTCGGTTACCGTGCCGGAGAGGTTGAGGGTTTGGATGTTTTTATTGGTTTGGATATCGGTTACTTTGACGATGGCATCGGCAAAGGCGCTGTCGAGTTTGGCGTGTCGGCGCAGCAGTTCGGTTTCGATGTTTTGCTGCAGTTCGCGCCCTTCTTGTACGGCCCAGGTTTGGTAGGGCAGGGGCGGGTTGAGCGCGGGGTCGCTGCCGGCCAGGCGGAAGCCGCAGGCGGCCAACAACAGCAAAAGGGGCAGCATCAGATATTTTTTCATGGTGTTTCCTTGGCTTGCGCCGCAAGAGGCGGCGGTTAGGGGCGTATTCTAGCGGATTGTGGACGGGAGAGGCTACCTGAACATTCTGCAGCATGCCCATCCTTTAAAACCAATAGTCCTTCATGGTTGCCAATAACTCCGGGGTGATTGTGTATCCGCAATTTTCGCCGATAACGCTGTCGATGCCGCAATAAGGGCAGCATGCCGTGTATTGCCCGTTGTCTTCCGGCACAAAGTCGTTTTCCTCCAACTCGGTGGAGCGGAAGATGGCGAGGCAGGAGAAGCAGCCGCAACGCTGGGGTGGCAGCAGATAGGCTTTATTCTTGAATGAAAATGGGTGCGCGGCTATGGCGGCGGCGCCCAATGCTTCATCTGTTGATGGGTTGGTCATCTTGTTTCCGGAAGATAAGGAGGCTACCTGAAAACGGCCGGGCATTTTCAGGTAGCCTTTCGGGATGGCTTAAGGCTGCACATTATTTTTCCGCTCGCGCAGAATCGGCAGCGCCAATCTGTTTTATCCGGCATTCATACTGTTGGGCATACCTATCCGGGCGGCAAACTTGATTTGCTCCTGCATTAGCGGAGGCGGTTTAAGCCAAACACATAGTTTTGCCCGTCTTTCCAGGCGAACCACCAATACAGGCGCATATTCGGATTGTCGGGCTTGCTCATGCGGCAGAAGGCAAAAGCCTTATTGTGGATGCACGCCATTGGCATGGCTTGGAGTTCGGCGGGCAGCATGGCTTTCCATTCGCGCACTTTCCGTGCAGGGGAAGTTTGCAGGCGGCATTCACCCGTACCTTGGCACACCGGCATCCACTCGCCATCGCCGAATTTTCCGTCCATCACCCATTGCGTGCCACGCTGGTAATAACGCATCTGCATTTGTGTGGGCTTTTGGTCTTTGTCCAGCTGCACATAGTCGCCGGCATCGGATGCGTCCAAGCCTGCTGCGAACGCGCTGCCGGACAAAGCCAGCCATAAGGCCATGATTTTGGCAAATTTCATAATAATCTCCTAAGATGAAACACCCTTGCTTAGCCCTGCTAAAGCGCGGGTTGATTGAGTAAACGGCGCAGTGTGCTCTCTAGCAGGCAAAAGCAGCCTGCGCCTTGGTTTGGTAATTCAGACAGATGCTCAGGCGGCATTATAAGGCTACCTGAAAATACTGGGCACGGTATTTATTCGGCATCCAAAGTGGTGCCGTCGCTCAGCTGCTGTTCGATTTGATACATGATGTGTGCTGAGGAGGATGTGGGGTTGTCCGACCAAATTTCGTGGCGGCCTGTGTCCGCGTTGAATTCGTATGACAGCTCAACGTAGCTTTCTTCATCGTCTTCGTCGCCCATTCCATAGAAACAGAGGTTTCCCCTACAGTCTTCGCATTGCAGGAAGAATTCTTCGGTGAGCAGGCGGCGCACTTTGTCGGCGTCTTCCAGCCATTGGTTGGGGTGGTCGGTATGGTTGCGGAGTATGAGATAGTAAGACATGGGATTCCTTTGGCAGTGGGTTAAAATTGCCATGATACGGTGTCGGCCTGCATGGACGTATCGTTTGTACGCCTTGCATCATTTTTATTTTTAACCCGCTATATTAAACAGGCTACCTGAAAATCCTTGTTCTCGTTTTCAGGTAGCCTTTCCATCAGGCTTAAGGCTACACATAGCTTTCCGTGCGCGCCAAATCCGTAATCAGCAGGGGGTTGTCGGCACGCATTTTGTCGATAAGCTCTTGGCAGCGGGCGGTTGAAGGATCTTGCCACAGCCAATCGAGTTCGGCCTGGGTGAGGCCGACCATTTGTAGGAACTGGACTTGACCGTTGGGTGTGCCGATGGCGGGCAGTTTGGGGTCGGGGGCGAAGGCAATGCCGACCAGGGCGGTATCAGTGTCGTTCCGAATCGGGCCGTTGGCGGGGATGAAGTGGTAGGGTTCGAACCATTTGCCGCTTTCGAACACATAACGGCCGAGGTTGTTCATTACGTTGATGGCCCAAAAGGGCTCGTGCGGCGTGCCATAGTCGGAATCGGGGTCGAGTTCGCAGGGGGCGATGCGGAAGGTGAATTCGAAGCCCCATTTGCTGAATTCGGCATCGGCGCTTTCGGGGCTGAAATAGAGTTCGCTCATGCCGTAGGAGATGATGTGGCGGTGGAATGCCTGTTCGTTGCAGTCGTAGATGCTGGTTCCGTCCAGTGGGTCTTCGCCGCCCATCCAGTATTTGATGATGCTGCCGTAATGGCGCGGTTCGGTGTCGCCGTAGAGTTTTTTGAGTTCGGCATCGATGGCGTCCCAGCCGACGGATTGGTCTTCGTCGAAGGTTTGGCAGTATTCTTGTTCGGTCATGTTGAGGTTCTCCTATATGGTGGGGTATCGGGCTACTTTTCAGGTAGCCTTGAAAGGGAAACGGGGTTTCCTAAAAGCGCTTTTTCAATGAAGCCAACCTGCGTGCGTTTCGCGCAACCCATACAAGTGCGTTATTCTTGCCTGGTCAAATACACGGAAATGGGCAAACTCACATGGTAGCGGGATAATTCGGCAAGCCACAGTTTGTCGAATATTTCAAAATTGCATTGCCCCGAGCAATACACATCCATCATCAGCCTAAAGTCGTCTGCCCCAGATTCTATTAGCAGGCTGTGATTTTGCTTGAAGAAATCAATAAATTCATTTTCATATTCAATGTCGGGATATTGTTTGGAAAATATATTTTTGTGATTGAGCGTGAGGCCGCCGTAATCTTGAATGATGCCCAGCTCGCCCGGGCAGCCGGTGTCAAAACAACTGCTGATATCCAAGCTGGTATTTAACCGATTAATCAACCGGCTTGGTTTAAAGGTGTTGCCGAATGCGAATATTGTAAATCTGAAATACATACCGGATATTCTTTAATATTGACAGGCGGTTTCTCGGTATCGGCCAGGCATCGTCTTCATTGTCAAAAGACTGGCTCCCTTTTCGATTTCATCGGGAAGAATAGAGGACTCCTCTTTAAATCAGCATGGTTCGGGCTTTCTTTCGGGCAAAAGGACAAATCGGGCGGGGTTTTCAGACGGCCTAAAAAACCGCCCGGCGTTCGGTCGGGGGTGCCTATACCCCTTCTTCATTAAATATCTTACGCGGCTGCAATACCGTTTCGCCGGCAAATTGTTGTAAAACCGGAGTCAGCAAAGTGGATTCCCAGTCGGCAAACTGTTCCAAGATAATAACGGCGACAGTTTTCATTGCATTTTCCTTTTCCGGTTTAAAAACGGTTTCAGGCTACCTGAAAAACCTTTTATCGTTTTCAGGTAGCCTTTACGATGACGATTACGCTACCGCGTCGGTTGTTTTTAAAGTGCAGTCAGAAAAGTCAAAGAACTCAATATCACGCCAACCGCATTGGGCACAATCAAAATCCAGTCTTTTTTGGGTTCTTTACTCCAACCATATAAAACCCAAATCAAACAGGATACTGCCGCAAACAGAGGTTGCCATGGTTGCGCCTTTGCTCCATCCAAATTGGCGATAATTTGGGGAATATAGGCGATGAATACAAAAATCCCGATTGCCGCGCCTATGCTTCCGATAAAAGTATTGAATTTTTTCTTGCTTATCATGAATAAGTATCCTTTCTCAAAAACTATTATTATACAGCCAGTTATATAGTGTGTCAATATTGCTGCCGAAATAAAGGCTTACCGAACAATGGCTTGACCGGCTGTGGAGCAAATATTGATACCCGCGCGGTTTCCTGTAGGAAATCGTTGCGCTGTTTACACTTTTCCTAACTATCTAGGACAGCCCTTTTTTTAATCGACAGGCTGCCTGAAATCCGAAAATCTGTTTTCAGGCAGCCTGCACTTTATTTACCCCAACTTCGCTTTAATCAGTTCCTGCACCTGCGCGGGATTCGCCTTGCCTTTGCTGGCCTTCATCACTTGTCCCACAATCGCATTCAGGGCTTTTTCGTTGCCGGATTTAAATTGTTCCACGGCTTTGGCGTTGTTTGCCAGCACTTCGTCCACCATGGCTTCAATCGCGCCGGTATCGGTCATTTGCTGCAAGCCGTGTTTTTCAATGATTTCGGTAATGGAAGCTTCGGGTTCCGCCCACATGGCTTCAAAGGCTTTTTTCGCCAATTTGCTGCTTAAAGTACCGTCGGCGATTTTGCCTACCAACGCGGCGAGGCGCGGGGCGGTAATCGGGTTGTCGGCAAGTTCCATGCCTTCTTTGTTCAGCGTGGCGGCGAGTTCGCCGTTCATCCAGTTGGCAGTCAGCTTGCCTTGTCTGCTGGCTTTGGCGGCTTCTTCAAAATAGGCAGCCTGCACGCGGCTCGCAGTGAGCAGGCGCGCGTCGTAGTCGCTCACGCCATAATCCGCCACGAAACGCGCCGCCATTTCTTTCGGCAGCTCGGGCATTTCTGCTTTGGCTTTTTGCAACAGGTCGTCTGAAATGATGACGGGCAGTAAATCGGGGTCGGGGAAGTAGCGGTAGTCATGCGCGTCTTCTTTCAAACGCATCACGCGGGTTTCGCCTTTTTCAGGGTCGAACAGCATGGTTGCCTGCTGTACTTTGCCGCCGTCTTCCAAAATCTCGATTTGCGCTTCCACTTCGTAATTAATCGCCTGCTCTAAGAAACGGAAGGAATTGAGGTTTTTAATCTCGCGGCGCGTGCCGAATTCCGCTTGGCCTTTCGGGCGCACGGATACGTTGGCATCGACGCGGAACGAGCCTTCCGCCATATTGCCGTCGCAAATGTCCAGCCATGTGACCAAGCTGTGTAAGGCTTTCGCGTAGGCAACGGCTTCGGCGGCGGAACGCATTTCAGGTTCGGATACCACTTCTAACAACGGCGTGCCGGCGCGGTTCAGGTCGATGCCGGTTGCACCGTTCAAGCCTTCATGCACAGATTTGCCTGCGTCTTCTTCCATGTGCGCGCGGGTTACGTTGATGGTTTTCACCGCGTCGCCGACCACGATTTCCAGTTTGCCGTGTTCCACAATCGGTAAATCCAACTGGCTGATTTGATAGCCTTTTGGTAAGTCGGGGTAGAAGTAGTTTTTGCGGTCGAACACGTTTTTCTGATTGATTTTCGCATCCAACGCCAAGCCCAATTTGATGGCTTTTTCAACGACTTCGCGGTTCATTACCGGCAGCACGCCCGGCAGCGCGCATTCCACCACGCTGGCGTGCGCATTGGGTTCTGCACCGAATGCAGTCGATGCACCGCTGAAGATTTTGGATTTGGTGTTGAGTTGGACGTGGATTTCCAGTCCGATTACGGTTTCCCAGGTCATAAGGGGTCTTTCTGTTGAAGAAGGGTTAATCGGTTTGGCTAGAGGCTACCTGAAAAACCGTATTGTAGCTTTCAGACGGCCTTTTGCCGCTATTTTTTGTGCGGCTGTGAGCCGGGCAGCAGCCATTGCGGTATCAGCACGGCGTACACCGTCATGAATACGGCGTATATCAGATGGAACAGCCATCCGTCCCCCTGTATCCAAAGCGCAAAGCTTATGGGGCGGTAATATTCCGGATTAAACAGGCTCGAGGTCAAGATGAAAAACAGCGCAACGGAATACGGCAGGCTGATGAAAAACGCGGCGGCGGCAAAGCGTTTTTGCCAGCGCACGCATCGGGTTCGGCAGCACCATGCGGCAAGCAGCACAATGGGTGGTGTGAATACCAGTATCAACGCCAAGCCCGTGTTGAGCAGGCCTGCCATGCCGTCAAACGAGTCGCGGTCAAACAGTTCGACCAAAAACAAAAATGCAAACAAGGCAATCGGCATGGCGAGTGCGGTCAGCGTGAAGCCGCGCCATATTTTCCGGTGGGGGTACATTTTGATTCTCCTTGTTTTGCCGCTATTTTCTGCGCGGCTGGAAGCCGGGCAGCTGCCAGTGGAAGCGGTAGGCGGCCAGCCGTAGGACGAGGCCGGCGGCAAACAGCAGGTGCAGGGTGAAGGCGTTTATCCAGCCGAGCTGCGCGAGGAAATACATCAGCCCGCCGATAAAGATGGCAACGCTGCCGTAGAGGTCGGCGCGTAATATGATGGGCACGTCGTTCACCAGAATATCGCGGGCGATGCCGCCGCCCACGGCGGTGACGAAGGCGAGCACGATCACGCCGAACAGGTTGAGCTGCAGGCTAATGCCGATTTGCGCACCGGTGATGCTGAAAGCGGCCAGGCCGATGGCGTCGGCAATCAGGAAGGCGGCGGCAAGCTGGGTGCGGCGGTAGCGTTGCACGTGCAGCAGCCAGGCGATAACGAGGGTGGCGAATACCACAATCAGCGCATCGGTGTGCCGGAATACCTGCGGCACATGTCCCACCAGCGCATCGCGCATCATGCCGCCGCCCACGGCGGTGAGCAAGGCGGTGATGACCACGCCGAGCACGTCGAGCCGCTTGCTGTAGCCGACGAGGTAGCCGGATACGGCAAAGGCGGCGGTGCCGATGATTTGGATGAAGTCGGTGGTAGTCATGGTGGAAGCGAAAATTGGTTATTCAAGTATGCCTTCGGTTTTAATTTGACGGATAAAATCTGGTAGCGTTGTTAGATTATATAAGCTGGGAATAATGCTAAAGGCTTCTTCCAACTTGTTTTTTGCTGTGTGCCAAATCTTACCATCGGTAATCCAAACAAATTCAAAGGCGGGATATTGGTTGATTTTAGGTGCGATATCCGAATAAGAACGGGCAGTTTCATTCAACTTTGACCCGCTGCTATTGTAAAAGTTAGTTTCTATTAGATAAGTTTTAACTGCAGTTTTAATCACAAAATCAAAACGTTTTACATCTACTCCCAAACTGATGATGTCTAGGAATTCTGTACTCCGAACTTCGGTTCGATAGGTTACGCCGGCAGCATCAAACATCCGTGCGACTGTGGCAGCCATGTTTTTGCCGGTACGATTTTTCCGTGAATGGCTGTCCATACCGATTTCAACACCGAAAACATAATCAACCAAGTTAGTGATTTCTTTATTTTGAAAGATTTCAGCTAATCCTGTTTCTGTAATATAGGCAAAGACCTTTTCGGGAGAGGTAAAATAACTGTCCAACAAAACAGTTTCACCATCGGAAGTTAAAACTTTTTTATTGTCGCGCACGGCAGTCAATATACTTAATATATCAAAAACTGCCGAATTCTCGTTAAACAGATCATAAACAGCCTGCCGCAGATCTTCTTTACCAATTAGATAGTTTAATTGGTGTAGCTTGATGGATATCTTGCCTACATTTTTTCTGGCCTTGGCAAAATCAGCAATAATATCCAAAGTCATATTGGTTTCTATCAATTGTGAAAAAAACGTTTCAAAATTTTTAGACATAACCTTTTTGCAACCTTTTTTTAGCCAATTCAAAATATTCCGTTTCTATCTCGCAGCCGCAGAAATATCGGCCATGTTTTAAGGCTGCCACACCGGTTGTACCACTACCCATAAAGGGATCGAAAATCAAGTCTCCGACATTGGACGCCGCCAGAATGCAGCGTTCCAATAGGGCAAGTGGTTTTTGCGTCGGGTGTTTGCCAAATGCTTTTTCTGCTTTGTTCGGCGGGGTAAACTGCCACACACATTTCATTTGCTTGCCATTGTTTTGGGCTTTCATAAAATCGTAATGAAATATGTGCTTGGCAGTTTTGCTTTTCTTTGCCCACAACAAGGTTTCGGTGGAGTGGGTAAAAAATCTGCAGGATAAATTCGGCGGCGGGTTGGGTTTCTCCCAAGTGATGTTGTTCAATGTATGGAAGCCTATGGTTTGCATCAGGTAGCCGATTAGGTAAATATTATGGTAGGTGCCACATACCCAAATTGTACCGTTCGGCTTGAGCAGCGCATAACACAAACGCAACCATTCTTCGTAAAACTCCATATCGGCAGCCATGCCGTTTGATTTATCCCAGTTACCTTTGTTTACGGAAACCATTTGCCCGTTTTGGCAGGTAAAGCCGCCATTGGAAAGAAAATAAGGAGGGTCGGCAAAAATCATATCGAAGCAGCCGTTGGGATGTTTGTCCAATATTTTCCGCATCAGCAGTAGAGCGTTTGCGTGGTAAACCACCATATTTTCCGTACAGTATTTTTGTAGGCTGCTTTGATAGTCTGCAGTGGCTTCTTTCAATAAATCTGAGTTAGGCATAAATCGCTAATAGTTCTCCCACTTTCTGCCTACTGCTACTTTTTGCCGCGATATTGCGCTGCACTGAGATAGTTTCCAAGCGGGCATCTTTATAGATTTCACGGGTAAATTCGGTATCGTGGTTGGAAATCAACACACCTTGCACGGTATCTGCCGTCTGCTTTGCCGTGTGCGCTAAGCGTTTTTGATCTTCCCAATTAAAACTGTTTTGCGCGTAGGCTGTGAATGAAGCAGTATCGCTTAACGGCACATAAGGCGGATCGCAATAAACCATATCGTGCGTTTCCGCCTGCATTAAGGCTACCTGAAAATCGCCACACACCAATTCTATCCTCTCGGATTTTGCGATAAATCTCTGCATTTCCTTTTCGGGGAAGTAAGGGGATTTATAGCGGCCGAATGGTACGTTGAATTCGCCTTTACTGTTGTAGCGGCACAAGCCGTTGAAGGCATGGCGGTTTAAGTAGACAAACAATGCCGATCGTTCGTGCCTGTCCGTGCTACGGTTGAATTGGGCACGCAGTTCGTAGAAGCGGTCTTCAAGATTATTTTCGGGAAGGAAAAAGGAGCGGGCATAATCGATAAACTGCTGCTTTTCCTGCTTTAATGTTTGAAACAGTCCGATGAGGTCGTGATTGCTGTCATTGAGCAGGTAGCTGTCAAACTCTAAAGCAAGCGACAAGGCGGCTGAACCTGCAAACGGTTCAATCAGGCGTTTGCGCGGACGTTTGGGCAGGCTATTTTCGATAAAAGGGACGAGCTTGGATTTGCCGCCAGCCCATTTTAGAAAGGATTTGGTTTGCATAATTATATTCTCTATTTTTCAGGTAGCCTCAAAGCAAAGGCTGCCTGAAAACTTCACTCCGGCGCTTTCGTATGCCAATCACTTGCCAACTGTACTTGATGCGCTGCGCCAAGGATTTTGGCTTCGGAGAAGTGGTTGCCGATAAATTGCACGCCGATGGGCAGTCCGCTGCTGCTGAAACCTGCGGGCAAGGTCAGGGCGGGCAAACCGGCCAGATTCACGGCGATGGTGTAGATGTCGGAAAGGTACATCTGTACGGGATCGTGGATGTCGCTACCGAGTTTCGGGGCGGCAGTGGGCGCAGTCGGGGCGAGGATGAAATCACATTGTGCGAAGGCCGTCTGAAAATCGTTGGCAACAAGGCGGCGCAGTTTTTGGGCTTTCAGGTAATAGGCGTCGTAGTAGCCGTGCGACAACACATAGGTGCCAATCATGATGCGGCGTTTGACTTCGCTGCCGAAGCCTTCTACGCGGGTGTTGCTGTACATTTCTTCAAGGTCGCCGAATTGGGCGGCGCGGTGGCCGTAGCGCACGCCGTCGTACCGTGAAAGATTGGTGCTGGCTTCGGCAGAAGCGAGGACATAGTAAGCGGGGATGGATAGGGCGGTTTGCGGCAGGGAAACTTCAATGGTTTCCGCGCCTTGTGCTTTTAAAAGGTCGATGACGTTTTGCAAGGCAGCCTGCACATCGGCATCCGCGCCTTCGCCGAAATATTCTTTAGGTAGGCCGATTTTCATGCTTTTGAGCGGTTTGTTCAAATCGCGGGTGTAGTCTTCTTTGCTGCGTTCCAAGCTGGTGGAATCACGCTCGTCGAAGCTTGCCATCGCATTGAGCAAAATCGCGCAGTCTTCGGCGGTTTGCGCCATCGGGCCGGCTTGGTCGAAACTGGAAGCGTAGGCAACCATGCCGAAGCGGGAAACCGTGCCGTAGGTGGGTTTGATGCCGGTGATGCCGCAGTGTGAAGCAGGCTGGCGGATGGATCCGCCGGTGTCTGAACCGAGCGCGGCAGGGGCAAGGCGTGCGGCAACGACTGCTGCGGAACCGCCGGACGAACCGCCGGGAACGTGTTCGGGATTCCACGGGTTTTTAGTCGCGCCGTAGAACGAGGTTTCGTTGGTCGAGCCCATGGCAAACTCGTCCATATTGGTACGACCGAGCGTTACCATACCTTCATTAAGCAGGTTTTGTACGACGGTAGCCGTGTAGGGGGAGACAAAGTTGTCCAACATTTTGGAGCTGCACGCGCTGCGCCAGCCTGTTTGGCAGAAAATGTCTTTGTAGGCGATGGGTACGCCGGTAAGCGCGGTGGCGTTGCCTTGAGCGATACGAGCATCGGAGGCACGGGCTTCGGCGAGGGTTTTGTCTTGGTCGAGAGTAATGTAGCCGTTGATTGCCGGGTTCTGCGCAGCAATGGCGGCGAGGTATTCGGTGGCCAGTTCGACGGCGGAGATTTGTTTGGATTGGAGCAGTTGACTGGCTTGTTTGAGGGTGTATCGGGTCATTTTCGGGTCTTTCGGTTGGAATTGAAAAATAGATAGATTTTATTGGGTTAGTTGGGTGCAGGCTGTTTTTTAGGCTACCTGAAAGTAAAATTTATGCTCAGCGTTGATATCGGCATTCGGGCAGGGCTTCGGCAATGAAATCGATATCGGGGCTGGTGCAGCTCCAGCCGATAATCATCAGGGCTTCCATATTGGTTTGCGGCGTGAGGATAATGGTGCCGCGCAGTTTTTCCGGATTGAAGCGCAAGACCAATATGCCGCCCTGCCGCATTTCGATGGCAGACAGGTTAACGCTGGTTACGCCGCCTGCCCAGCCGATTTCATTCAAGCTATTGGGCATTCGGCCATGGTCGGCGAGAAATAGGGCAATATCGGTACGCAGCCCGCTGGCAGACGATACGCCGTCGAACAGAATCTTGTTGCGCACCGCATTTTTGACAGCCTGCTCGTTGGCCTGCTTGATTTCATCATGGATGATTTCTGATGCGGCAACGGCAATTTCGCGGCGGCTGCGTTCGGCTTGCCGTTGCTCGATATCGGAAGCCGCTTGGGCCACGGCCTGTTGCGTTTCCCTGCTGATGGCAGGGCGGCTGAAACCGAAATGATAGGCGGCCAGCAGCGCGGCAGTGCTGACAACGGTAAGAATGACGGTGTTGGTGTTGGCGGACATATCTTTTTGATGAAAATGGTTAAGCTAAATTATGGGATACGGTTTTCAGGTAGCCTTTGCCGCTTTGAGGCTACCTGAAAATCTTGCGGGCAGATTTATTTGGCTGTGCTAACGTGGCCGCACACGGCTTGCAGCAATTTTATGAAGCATTACTCAGATTACCTGTGGAGTTGAGTTTGCAGGAGGGTATGCTTATTATGGATGGGTATTTGCCGTTGCCGCGCGGGATATTCGGTTTATGTTTTCAGGTAGCCTTCAGGGATTGAGGCTACCTGAAAATTATTCCTCAATCACCTGCGGCACGATATACAAACGGTCGCGCACTTCGGGGGCGCAGGCCTGATATTCGGCGGCGTGGTCGGTTTCCGTTACTTGGTCGGCACGCAGGCGCAGGGCGAGTTCGTGCGGGTGGGTCATCGGTTCGATGCCGTCGGTATTCACGCTCTGCATTTGCGCTACCATGGCGAAAATGCCGTTGAGTTCGTCTAGAGTGGCAGCTTTTTCGGCTTCGGTCAGGCTCAAACGTGAGAGGCGGGCGATTTTTTCAACGTCGGAAAGTGTAAGCGACATAAAAATTCCTTAAATTATGTTTAGCAAACAGCCCAATCTCAGGTATGATTACGCGTTTCTTTTGAGGCTGGCTTGCAAAGTTCGGATTATAGCCTAAAAGCCTGTCTCTCGGCACAGCATAAGAATAAGGCTGTGCGAAGTAGTGCCAATCTCTCCACAGGCTTGGTTTCTTTACAGTATTCATCAGTATTCAAACGCTAGGATTTAAAGCAATGTTCCGCTTTCTCACCCGATATTTCTCTAATGATCTGGCCATCGATTTAGGTACGGCCAACACCCTGATTTACATCAAAGGCCGCGGTATCGTTTTGGACGAACCTTCGGTGGTGGCGCTGCCCAACGACATGAGCAACAATAAAAACGCCACAGTGGCGGTGGGCGCGGAAGCCAAGCGCATGCTGGGGCGTACACCCGGCAGTATCCAGACGGTGCGCCCGATGAAGGACGGGGTGATTGCCAATTTCAATGTTACCGAGAAAATGCTCAAGCATTTCATCCGCAAGGTAAACAACAGCCGCTTCGCCGCCACGCCGCGTATTGTTATCTGCGTCCCCTGCGGCTCTACTCAGGTGGAACGCAAGGCGATTCACGATTCGGCACAGGCTGCCGGTGCGGCTTCGGTAAACTTGATTGAAGAGCCGATGGCAGCAGCCATCGGTGCGGGTTTGCCGATTGAAGAGCCGACCGGCTCCATGGTGGTGGACATCGGCGGTGGTACCACCGAGGTGGGCATTATTTCTTTGTCGGGCGTAGTGTATTCCCACTCCGTGCGGGTAGCGGGCGACGCGTTTGACGAAGCCATCATCAATTATGTGCGCCGCAACTACGGCATGCTGATTGGCGAGGCCACCGCTGAGGAAATCAAAAAGGCCATCGGCACGGCTTTCCCGGGCAATGCGGTTCGGGAAATCGAGGCCAAAGGCCGCAATTTGGCCGAAGGTGTGCCGCGTGCGTTTACCATCAGTTCCAACGAGGTTTTGGAGGCGCTGACCGAGCCGTTGAATCAGATTGTGCAGGCGGTGAAAACCGCATTGGAGGAAACCCCGCCGGAATTGGGTGCGGATATTGCCGACCGCGGCTTGGTGCTGACCGGCGGCGGCGCGCTGCTCAATGGCCTGGATCGCTTGCTTTCCGAGGAAACCGGCCTGCCGGTGAGCATTGCCGAAGACCCGCTTACCTGCGTGGTGCGCGGCTCGGGCAAGGCGCTGGATTTAATCGGCAAGATGAACTCGGTGTTCACTACCGTATAATTTCTCTTTTCCGGCATTCCGCATGGCCAGCCATTTGCGGGATGCCGGTTTCTATGCCGCCGGAGATGCCCGCAAGGTATGGCGCTTTCAGTTTTTCAGGTAGCCTGTTATTCCCTTTATGTCGCAAGAAATTAATTTTGTCAGCCCGATTATCACGCCAGCCGGTAAGCTGGTGCTGTTGGGCATGCTGTCGATAGCGTTGATGGTGCTGGACAACCGTTATGCGGCATTGCAGCAAGGCAAGTCTTATGTTTCCGCCGGGCTCTACCCCTTGCAATGGGCGGCGCGCCAGCCTGCCCAATGGGTGAGCGGCGGCACGGCGTTTCTGCGCGACAAGCAGGATTTGCTCGCCGAAAACAGCCGATTGAAAGAGGAAAATGCCCGTTTGAATATGCAGTTGCAGCTGCAAACTCCGGCAGCTCGCGAATTAGCTGCATTGAAAACGTTAAACCGCCTGCAGCCGCTGCTCGCACCTAAGGCTGTGCTGGCGGAGGTGGTGTCTAACGGCCGTATTCCGCAGACCAACCGCCTATTGGTTACCAAAGGCAGCAGCAGCGGTATCCACATCGGCGACCCGGTGAGCGACGAAAAAGGCCTCATCGGTCAGATAACCGCCGTACAGCCGGCCACGGCGGAGGTTACGTTGATTAACAACCGCCAGTCGGTGATTCCGGCGATGGTGGCTGAAAGCGGTGTGCGTACGTTGGTGTACGGGCGTGGCGAAACGCTGGATTTGCGTTATTTTCCGGTGTCGGCGGAATTGAAAGAGGGCGATTTGCTGGTTACTTCCGGCATCGACAGCATCTATCCGGCCGGTATCCCGATTGCCAAGGTGGTGAGTGCCGACCGCAATTCCGGCACGCCGTATTACCGCACCGTGCTGACGCCGGCAGCCAATTTGAGCAGTAGCAATTATGTGCTGGTGATTCCGCAAAAACCGCAGGCAGCAGTAAGGCTACCTGAAACCGCTTCCGAACCGGCTGCCGAACAAGAGACGCAGGAATAAGCAGTATGTCTCCGATTTCCCCGCTCCAAGAATCCACGCCCAAACGCTGGGTGGCATTCAGCTTTTTGCTGGTGTTGCTCTTCGATTTCATTCCGATTTCCCCGCCTTGGGTGTACCCCCTGCCTGATTTCACGCTGATTATGCTGGCTTATTGGCTGTTGCACCGGCCACAGCTTATTGGTATCGGCGTGGCGTTCTGCCTCGGCCTGTTGGTGGATATCGGCACTAATTCGCTATTGGGCCAGCACGGCTTGGCTTATACCGTGGCTGCATTTCTGATTGAACGCAACCGGCGGCAGGTTGCGCTCAATTCCTTTGGCTGGCAGGCTGTTGCCGTGGCCGGCGCGGTGTTGGTAAGCCAGTTGGTGATTTTCTTGGTCAGCCTGTTTCAACAGCAGCCGTTTTCTTTGTGGCGGCTGTGGCTGCCTCCAGTCGTTACCGGCCTGCTGTGGCCGCAGTTGAACAATATGATGCTCGCCATCGCTCACTACCGTCGTTCCCGCAAATGAAGCCGAGTCATCATTACAGGCCTATTAAAGCGCCGCACCGTAGCCGACAGAAGGATTACCTGCTGAGGCTGGTGGTGGCGTTTGTCATGATTTTGGTGTTTTTCAGTGTGCTGGTGTGGCAGTTTGTGCGGCTTCAGGTAGCCCGGCACGAGGAATTTGTGGATAAAGCCGCCGCCAACCGCATCTCTCTTATCCCCACCCCGCCGATTCGCGGCGAAATCACTGATGTGAACGGCGTGGTGCTGGCGCACAATTATCCGGCCTATTCGCTGGAAGTCATTCCCAACGAGATGGAAATGAAAGTGGAGGATTTGATACCGGCCTTGAGCCCGTATGTGGAAATCAGCGAGGCCGATGTGAAGCGTTTCCAGCGCTTCCGTGCCGAATCCCGTTCCTACGAACGCATTCCGTTGAAATTGAAACTGAGCACCGAAGAAGCGGCAAGGCTGGCGGCGGTGTTGTTCCGCTTCAAAGGCGTGGAAGTGAACGCCCGTACCTTCCGCGAATACCCCTACGGCGGGCTCACCACCCATATTGTCGGTTATATCGGCCGCATCAGCGACAAAGACCGCGACCAGCTGGAAAGCGAAGACCGCTACGAACTCTATCGCGGCACCACCCATATCGGCAAAATGGGCCTGGAAAACTTCTACGAACAGCAGCTGCACGGTATGCCCGGCTATCAGGAAGTGGAAAAAGACGCGCAGGGCAATATTGTGCGCACCCTGAAAACCGCCACGGCCGTGAGCGGGCAAACCCTTCGCCTGTCGCTGGATATCCGCATGCAGCAGAAAGCCAGCGAATTGTTGGGCAACCGGCGCGGCGCGGTGGTGGCCATCGATCCGCAAACCGGCGGCGTACTGGCGCTGGTGTCGAAGCCGACTTACGATGCCAACCTGTTTATCGACGGCATCGACAGCGATACCTGGAAAAGCCTGAATAACGATTGGCAAAAACCGCTCATCAACCGCGTTACCCAAGGGCTGTATCCGCCCGGTTCTACTTTCAAGCCGTTTATGGGCATGGCCGCGCTGCAAAGCGGGCAGATTACGCCCAATACCGTGCTGCCTGCGCCCGGCGCATGGAGTATTCCCGGCAGCCGCCACCAGTTCCGTGATTCGGTGCGCAGCGGGCACGGTTCGGCCAATTTGGGTAAGGCCATCCAAGTATCATCCGACACCTTTTTCTACCGCTTGGGCTACGAAATGGGCATAGAAAAGGCTTATCCCTATCTGGCGCACTTTGGTTTCGGTCAGCCGACAGGCATCGACTTGCCCAACGAATACAAAGGCATCCTGCCCAGTCCGGAATGGAAGGCGCGGCGCTTTGCCCATGCCAAAAACGAAACCGCCCGCCAGTGGAAGCCTGCTGATATGGTAACCATCAGCATCGGCCAGGGCTTTAACGCCTACACGCCGCTGCAGATGGCACACGCCACCGCCACGCTGGCCAATAACGGCGTGATGTACCGGCCGCACTTGGTGCGCGAACTCATCGACCACCAAAAGCAAACCCGTATTTTGGTGGGTACCCAGCCCAGCGCCACCCTGCCGTTCAAGCCGGAGTATTTCGCTTTTGTGAAGCAGAGTATGGAGCGCGTGTTGCGCCCGGGCGGCACGGCCTGGCGCGTGGGTGTGGGGTTGAAATACAGCATGGGCGGCAAAACAGGTACGGCGCAGGTGGTGCAGATTCGGCAGGGTGCATCGTATAACGCGGCCGCGCTGGCCGAACGCCACCGCGACCATGCCTGGTTTATTGCTTTTGCGCCGGCAGATAATCCGAAAATAGCCATCGCCGTGCTGTTGGAAAACGGCGGCTGGGGCGCGAATGCCGCGCCGATTGCCCGCCAGTTGGCCGATTTTTATCTGCTGCAACTGCAGGGTGAAAACGGCAAAAACCTGCCGTTGCCCAAGCCCTCTGTGCCGGGAGATGGCGCGATGAGTCAGGCTGAGTATCCGCTGATTCACGCTCAAGCGGCGCGTACCTTGTCTGTCTATCGGGCGGTTTCAGGTAGCCAGCCGGCTGCCGCATCTGAGGTTCGATAATATGCAACACCCGTCTGAACACGCTATCCGCCGCTACTGGCGGAAAATCTGGGATCCGATGGATATGTGGCTGTTCTACAGCATGCTGGCTATCTATGTGATGAGCCTGTTTTTGCTGTATTCGGCCGACGGTCAGAGCATCGGCCAGCTGGAAAATAAAACTCTGCACACGATAGTAGGCTTTGTGCTGCTGTGGTGTATTGCCCGTACACGGCCGCAGGTGCTGAGTAACTTCGCCATTGTGCTGTATGGAGTGAGTCTGCTGATGCTGGTGGGGGTGCACTTTTTCGGCGTGATTGTGAACGGCTCGCAGCGCTGGCTGAATTTGGGCATCATCCGTTTGCAGCCCTCTGAATTGATGAAAATCGCGCTGCCGATGACGGTGGCGTGGTATCTGCAGAAACACGAAACGGAGCTGGGCTGGCAGCATTACTTGGCTGCATTGGTGCTGATAGCTGTGCCGGGCTTCCTGATTTTGAAGCAGCCTGATTTGGGTACAGCCGTGCTGATTATGGCATCTGGTCTGTTTGTGATATTTTTTGCCGGGTTGCCGTGGCGGGTAATTGCGGTGGCCATGGTCGGCTTTTTTGCTTCACTGCCGCTGCTGTGGCAATACGGTATGCACGACTACCAGCGTACCCGTGTGCTGACCCTGCTCGATCCGACTAAAGACCCGCTCGGCGCGGGCTACCATATCTTGCAGTCAATGACTGCTATTGGCTCCGGCGGCGTGTGGGGCAAGGGCTGGCTCAACGGTACGCAGACGCATCTCGACTACATTCCCGAATCCACCACTGATTTCATCTTTGCCGTGTATGGCGAAGAATTCGGCCTCATCGGCAATATCCTGCTGCTGACGGTGTACACCATCATGCTGGGGCGCGGCCTCTATATTGCCGCCAAAGCCCCCACGCTCTACAGCCGAACCCTGGCTGGCGCACTGACCATGACGCTGTTTTGCTATGTGTTTGTGAATATGGGCATGGTGAGCGGCATTCTGCCGGTAGTGGGTGTGCCGTTGCCGCTGGTGAGCTACGGCGGCACGGCCACGCTTTCTATCATGATCATTGTGGCCATGCTGATGGGCATCAGTAACCAGCAGAGTAAGATGTAGGGCGGTGGAGGCTACCTGAAAAAGGCTACCTGAAATTTCAGGTAGCCTTTGTTATGGATGGGGTGGTTGCCGAGAAGGATGGCGATATGTGTGTTGAATTTGCAATATATTTGACCTGATACGGCATCTGGTCGTAGCAAAGCTTGTGCCGCCCGTATAGAATGGCGGCAGTTCTCCGGCCGAATGCCGGGGTTATTCTTTTGGGCTGTTTGGGAACGAGTATTTCGGCTTCATGGAAACAAGCGTTTTCAGGTAGCCTTAGCCACGGAAAGGGCATAATGAAGAAAACGGTTTTATTGGTTATTGATACCCAGCAGGCATTGCTGGATATGGGTGCTTATCGCGGGGCAGAAATGTTGGATGCTATCGGTCGAATGTTGCTTGCTGCCCGCACGCACGGGCGCGAAGTCATCTATGTTCGGCACAATGAGGCGGATTCGCCCTTTGCACCGAACTCGCCCGGTTGGCAGATTGCTGCCGCCGTTGCACCGCAGGCCGGTGAGAAAGTAGTGGATAAATGGTATAACAGCGCTTTTCGCGGTACGGATTTGCTGGATTACCTGCGTGGCAACGGAGTTGAGCGCTTAGTGGTGGTTGGCATGATGACTGAATATTGCGTGGAAGCTACGGTACGGGCTGCCAGCGATTTGGGCTTTGAAGTGATTTTGCCGGAAGGGGCCAACAGCACGCTGGATAATGGCCGCTGGTCGGCTAAAGAGCTGTATGAACACCATAATTTCGATATTATGCGCGGTCGTTTCGCCGCCATGCCGAGCGTAGATGAAACTGTGGCGCTGTTGTCTGACTGATTTGATGTTTAACGAGAGAAAAGATGATTACTCATATCTTATATTTGTTTACCGGTTTAATTGTATTGAATAACCCATTAATTGCACTGGGATATTTTGTAGATAAGACAGCGGACTTTACGCCGAAGGAGCAGCGCAAAACTGCACGCCTGGTGTCAGTTAGTGCATTTATTTGTATGGTGGTGGCTGGAGTGATTGGTACCCCGTTGTTGAAAATCTTGGGTATCAGTATTCCGGCCTTCCAAATTGCGGGTGGTATTTTGGTGTTTGTTATTGCTATGAATCTAATGGGCGGTGATGATGACCCGGTAAAGCCAAAATTAAATCAGGAAAATTCGAGCCTGCCGCCGGAAAAACAGTTCACTTTTGCCGTGGTGCCGATGGCTACACCGATTATCGTCGGCCCGGGTGGGTTTTCCATTGTGATTATTTACAGCAGTCGCGTGGAAAATTGGCAGGGCGCATTGGAATTGTTGATTGCCGGCTTTATGGTGGGGGTTGCCTGCTATTTGCTGTTGTTTGGTTCTGTTCGGTTGAGCAAGTGGCTTGGTAATGCCGGTATTAAGATCATCAACCGTGTATCCGGCTTGCTGCTGGCTGCTATCGCTGTGGAGATCGTTTTGGCCGGTTTGCGTGGTTTGTTCCCGGCCTTGAAAATGATGAGTTAAGCTTGATGATGGCAATAAGGCAAATTTAGCCATATTACGATAAGTGGTGTCTGATGATGGGTGTTCGCTTCCTATCAGCTGATTTAGGGTACAATTCCGAGCGCTGTACTCTTCATTTTCTGACTCTTTAAGTTTGGAGACTGTTATGCCTCAATTGTCCGACGTACAAATTGCTCAAGCCGCTTCCATCAGGCACATCGATGAAATCGCCGCCAAGCTCGGCTTGAAGCCGGAACAACTGGAGCATTACGGCAAATATAAAGCCAAGATCAATCCGGATGATGCATTCAGGCTACCTGAAAAACGGGGCAAGCTTATTTTGGTAACCGCTATCAGCCCTACGCCGGCCGGGGAAGGGAAAACGACAGTCACCATTGGTTTGGCCGATGCGCTCAACCGGATCGGTAAAAATGCCGTTATTGCCTTGCGTGAGCCCTCACTCGGCCCGGTGTTCGGCATCAAGGGCGGGGCAGCCGGTGGCGGCTATGCTCAAGTGCTGCCAATGGAAGACATCAACCTACACTTTACTGGCGATTTCCATGCTATTGGTGCAGCAAACAATCTTTTGGCTGCCCTTATCGACAATCATATCCACCATGGTAATGCGCTCAATATCGATCCAAAACGGATTCTGTGGCGGCGTGCAGTGGATATGAATGACCGTCATTTGCGTAATATTATCGGCGGGTTAGGTAAAACTGCCGATGGTGTGATGCGCGATGATGGTTTTGATATAACTGTTGCTTCCGAAGTGATGGCTGTATTCTGTTTAGCCAAGGATATTACCGACCTCAAGCAGAGGCTGGGTAATATGTTGGTGGCGTATACAAAAGATGGTGGCCCGGTGTATGCACGCGATTTGAAAGCACAGGGCGCAATGGCGGCGTTATTAAAAGATGCCATTAAACCTAATCTTGTTCAAACCATTGAAGGTACACCTGCTTTTGTGCATGGCGGTCCGTTCGCCAATATTGCCCACGGTTGCAATTCAGTTGTCGCCACGCGTTTGGCTTGTCATCTGGCCGATTATGCTGTTACCGAAGCCGGGTTTGGTGCGGATTTGGGCGCAGAGAAATTCTGCGATATCAAGTGCCGGTTGTCTGGTTTGCGGCCGGATGCTGCGGTGGTGGTGGCTACTATACGGGCATTGAAATATAACGGCGGTTTGCCCAAGGAGGAGTTAGCTGGTGAAAATCTGGTTGCATTGGAAAAAGGTTTGCCCAACTTGTTGCGGCATATCGATAATCTGAAAAATGTATTTGGCTTGCCGGTGGTGGTTGCGCTCAACCGCTTCAGTGCCGATACGCAGGATGAATTAGATTTGGTGGCTGATGCCTGCCGTAAACGCGGTGCGGAAATCTCGTTTACTGAAGTGTGGAGTAAGGGTGGAGCCGGAGGTGAGGATTTGGCGCATAAAGTGGTTGCCGCTGCCGAACAATCATCTGCACAATTTAGTTTCTGTTATGACGTGGAGAAAAGCATTCCGGAAAAAATTCTTACCATTGCGCAACGGATTTATGGTGCGGAAAATGTGGATTTTAGTTCGGAGGCTTTGGTTGATATTGCCAACTTGGAAAAATTGGGCTGGGATGAGTTGCCGGTTTGCATGGCAAAAACACAATATTCATTCAGTGATAACGCTAAACTGTTGGGTGCACCACAAGGCTTTCGTATCACTGTGCGCGGGCTAACCTTATCTGCTGGGGCGGGGTTCGTGGTGGTGTTGTGTGGCAATATGATGAAAATGCCAGGTTTGCCTAAAGTGCCGGCTGCAGAGCGGATTGACGTGGATGAAGATGGTGTGATTAGCGGATTGTTCTGAATGGTTTTAGTGTGAAAGAGGTTGTAGCCGGGTAGTTGCCCGGCTATTTTTTGTACTGACTACTTTTTCAGGTAGCCTATGGTTGGTTGCGTTTGTGCTGGATAAATTTCATTTCAGCTTAGATGTTTAGTATTTTTGAGTGGTATTTTTGTTTTTAGGCATTTGACAAAGTCATTTTGGTGGCGTATAGTTCTCGTCTTCGCTGTTTCGCATGGCGCAATTTGTTTGTCGCCGGTTCGGTTCAGCAGCTCTTTAACAATCAGATTACCGATAAGTGTGGGTGTTTTACACCTGCACTGTTGAGAAGAAGACAAGACGATGTTTGACATTGTTCTGTCGGTTTCTTTGAAGCAGACCAGAA
>NZ_LXSQ01000013.1 GCF_001648475.1 Eikenella halliae | reverse complement strand
CGCTGATGGCGATGGCCGGAATGACCGATCCGGCCATCAAGGCGTTGGCATAAGCCCGTTCCGGTCGGTTGGCCAGCTGCCAACGGTTATCACTGCCGGCAGTATTGTTGTTGGCCACGGCCGGTTGCGGCGGGGTGTTCAGATTGGCCGGCGCATTGCCGCCGATCCCGCCGACTCCGCCACCGCCACCACCCAGTGCTTGATTCAGCTGGTTGTAGGCGTTTAGGGCGGCGGCTTGATCATTACTGTTGTTGAGGGCGTTGTCTGCCTCCTGCTGTACCTGTCGGATTTGTTCCAGCATTTCGTCGCGGTTGGTGGGTTCCGTCCGCGTCGCGCCGGCAAAGTTACTGCCAGGGGCGGCGGTAGCTTGGATCTGGGTAGGCGATTTGATGGCGGCGGCCAGCATCTGTTGCCGATTCTGCTGTGCTTCGTCGGGCAGACCGGGTGCCATTGATGTCTGCGGTGGCGGCAGGGTCAGCGGGGCATCGTCCGGCAAGGTTGGGTTGGCTGGCAGGCTGTCCAAATCAATCGGCTCACTGGCTAATGCCGGCAATGTCGGCGGGGCGGCGCCGATTACCCCATTGGTCGGGGCATCGGCCAGAATGTTCTGCGCCAGTTTGCTGGAGTCGCCTTCGTTCTTAACTTGTTCGGCCATCTGCCGGGAGGCTTGGCCTTTATTAATCGCGATTAAGGCGATAATCAGCGCAAAACCGACCAGGATGCCGCCGACAATGTACACCGGCAGGCGGTTGAGCCGGCGTACGGACGGTTGCCGTCCGGCGGTGTTGGGGGCGGCGGAAGGGGAGGACTGGACATTGAGCAGATCGTTGTCGTTGGCCATAACAGACTCCTATTTACGGGACCAGCTGCCGGCGGGGGCAATGTTGTTATTGCTGTTGACTAGGTAACCACGGGTATAGGTGGTGCGGCCGTCTACGGTGTAGCTGACCCGGTACAGTTCGCCGGCCACCTGATCGACTTTATCCAGTACCACGGACAGTCGGTTGGCGGCGGTGTTGGCGGGCACGCTGTCGGCCACCGCAAAGCCTTTTTCACGCAATGCTTGGCTGAGGTCTTTGCTGAACGGGTCGCTACCGTCGAATACAAACAGGGTATTCGCCGCCGGGTAGTCGGCACTCAGTCGGGCGGTAACGTCCTGGGCGACGTAGCGTTCCAATGCGGCGGATTGGACGTAGGAACTCATGCTGCCGCAGGCGGCCAGCATGGTGGTCGCAATAAGGGCATACAGTGTTTTCATGGCTGTTTCCTAGTAATAACGACTTTGGATTGGTGGCGGCCCACCCCGGTTAGTAACACGGCTTTATCAAAGATGGTGTCGACGACGAAACGGTCACCGTCGAGTCGGTAATTGACCAGGGTGTCCTCGCCGTCGCGCACGATCAGCAAGGTGGGCGCTTCGCCTTGGGCCATGCTGGCCGGCATTTGGATGTAGGTACGGGTGCCGTCGTTATACACACGCAACGGTTTCCATGATGGCGAGTCGCCGCTGATGTTGTATTCGAAGTCCAATTTGTCGATTTGCTGGCCGGAAGGCAGTACGTTGGACGCGGTTTTCCAAGCTGCTTCCTGACGGGCACGTTGCAGGGCGGCCTGTTGGTCTTCGGGATAGATAAAGCCGACTGCCGGCATGAAACGGCTACGGTGCGATTTCAACCGCAAATGGTAGGTTCGGCGGTCGGTGGCGATAAACAGGGTGGTCTGTAGGCCGACATCAAATGGTTTAATCAGAATGTGCATTTGCGGTACGCCGTCTTTACCGGAAATGGCCGGCTGGATGTCCCAGCGGGCGGTATCGCCCGCATTGAGGCTGTTCAGTTGTTCGCCGGGTTGCAGGGCGATGTCGCATACCTGTAAAACCGCACACACGATGGAGGGATTGGACCCCAAGGGAAACATGAGGCGACCCTGTTCGCCCAGCCCGGGCGGGGTAGCCATGCGGCCGTCGTAGGAAAAGTCGTGCGAGTAGCGCAAACCGGTGTTTTCTTGGCGGTTCAGCGGCGGGTTCGGGACATCTTTGAAATAGTCGTCTGCCATTTTGTCGGCGAAGGCGCTGCCGGCAACGGCACTCATCAATAGTCCGAGGATGAGGTGTTTCATGCTGGGTTTCCCTTTCGGTTCAGGTTAATTGGTTAAGTGGCCGGTGACCAGGAGTAGTCTTTGATGTATAGGCCGACCGGGTTGCGCAGAATCTGCTCTTCATTGGTGGGTGGAATAAAGTAAATGGTAAACAGGCCGCGCATATTCTGTGGCGGTTTGGTTAAATTGCCGTCATGGGAACGGGTGGTTTCCACCCAATCAATTTGCCATGATGATTCCGATTGACGCAGCACGGATTGGATTTCGACATTGACCAAAACCGTTTCCGCCCGTTTGAACGGTGAGGCTTCCGGCGAACCGTTGAACCACTCGTTGGTTTTGGCGGTGGCGGCATCTTTGGGATTAAGCATGCCGTAAGCATCTTGGATGTATCGGCGCTGTAAAGAGACGTCGGTGGTCACGGTGCGGGTATGGGTCAGCCAGCTGGCCAGCATGGCGCGGGTAATGCGTTCATCGGCCGGAGCGGCGCGGTCGGCACGACCGACCGATACGGTGCTGCCCAGCTTATCCACTTCGACCAGATACGGTACAAATTTGGACTGGCTGCCGATATAGGTCATGCCGGCGATACCGGCCAGACCGATCAATAGCCCGAACAGACCGGCAAACTGCCACATCTGCCTTGAGGACACCATGTCCCCCATGATGAAGTTCCATTGTTTCCTGGCGTTTAAAAAGGGGTTGTCAGTCAATTCGTGCTGGCTTTTTTCCGAGCCACGGAAGAGGTTTTTCAATGACATGGTTCTGCTCTTTTAATAAGGAGTTGCATACTGATTGATGTCGATGCCGCGGCTGATCAGCCACTGGTTCACCCAGTCGTCACCGAATTGGTCGATGAATTTGTACATCAGGGCCAAGGTGTCGCCGTCCGATACCCCGACGAAGGCCAGTGATAACGGGCCAAGCGCCAGTTCAAACAAGCGGCGGCCTTGTGGCGAGGTGTAGTAATACTGACGTTTGGGAATGGCGGTGGCGATGATTTCGATCTGCCGCTCGTTCAGCCCCATACGTTTGTACAGAATAGTGGCGTCTTCATCCCGGGCGAACGGATTGGGCAGGTAGATCTTGGTCAGACAGGATTCGTTCAATACATCCAAAATTCCGGATTTGGAGGCATCACTCAGACTTTGGGTGGCCAGCACGACGGCGCAGTTCTTTTTACGGAATACTTTGAGCCATTCGCGGATTTTTTCTTTGAACAAATCATGTCCCAACATGATCCAAGCTTCGTCAAGGAACATGAATGCCGGCGCACCGGTCAGTGACAGTTCGATGCGGCGGAACAGGTAGAACATGATGGGTAGGCGGAACTTGTCATTCAGCGACATCAATTCTTCAATTTCAAAACAGCTGAAGGAAGACAGTTCCAGGTTGTCGTTTTCCGCATCCAACAAATAACCCATCGAGCCGTCTACGGTATAGCTTTTGAGTGCTTCGCGCACTTGGGCGTCCTGAATCGTATTGGAAAAATCGGATAGGGAATAAGACTGTTCGGCGGCATTGTTGCGGATGGCTGCCTCGATCTCGTTGCGCCGCTGCGGGGTAACCTGCACGTCGTTGAGAATCATGATGGATTCGATCCAATCGGCCGCCCAGGCATGGTTTTGCGGGTCGCGGATTAATTGCAACGGGGCAAACTGCAAAGTGGAAATATCACGGTCGCCGATGCTGAAATGCGCCCCGCCGCAGGCTTTGGTCAGGGCTTCCAATGAACGGCCCTTGTCGAAGCTGTACACCCGCATACCGCGGTAACGCTGTGCCTGTGCGGCCAAGGTGGCCAACAGGGTTGATTTACCGGCACCAGTCGGGCCGAAAATCAGGGTATGCCCCACGTCGCCGACGTGCAGGTTTAACCGGAACGGGCTGGAGCCGGCGGTTACCACTTGCATCAAAGGTGGGGATTTGGGCGGATAAAACGGACAGGGGTTGTATTCTTGGCCGGTCCAAATGGTGCTGGTGGGAATCATGTCGGCCAGATTCAGGGTATTCAACAGCGGCCGTCTGACGTTTTCCACCCCGTGGCCGGGCAGGCTGCCCAGCCAAGCTTCCATGGTGTTGATGGTTTCGATGCGGGCTGAAAAGCCGAGGGTGTTGATTTCTTTTTCCGTTTGCCGCGCCATTTCCTCTAGGTGTTTACGGTCTTCGTGCATCAGCACGATGACACTGGTGTAGTAACCTTGGCCGACCAAGCCGGATTTGGTTTCGGCCAGCGCATCTTCTGCATCATCCACCATCATCAGCGCATCTTGGTCGATGGCGCCGCTGTGGGTATTGAATACTTGATCGAAAAAACCGCGGACTTTTTGCCGCCATTTTTTGCGGAATTTCTCTAAATGGGCGATGGCTTGGTGTTGATCCAAGAAGATAAAGCGGTTGGACCAGCGATATTCGATCGGCAGTTCGGCCAGTCGTGCCAAGATGCCGGGATAGGATTCCATGGCGAAACCGTCGATGGCTACGGTTTGGATATATTTGCCGCCGATCATCGGCACCACGCCGCCATATAGTTCTTGGCCACCCACCAAGGAATCGATATACATCGGTGCCGCCGGCAGATTGATCGGGTGGTTGCGGCCGGTAACACAGAACTGTATCCAGCGCAGGAAATCATCTTGCGTGATTTCCGAACCATCTTCCTGCACCACACGATGCGATTTCAGACGGATTAACTCCAGGGGAATACTGAGGTTGGATTCGATGGTTTCGCAGGCTTGTTTGAAATGAGCCAGGGTGCGGTCCTGTTGGGCACGTTTGCTGGATTCTATCGAATCGTCATCAAACATCAGTTCCGCCACTTTTTTCTCGGCCAGTAACGGCGGGAAATAGGTGGCGACAATGACAAAATAGCCTTCATACAGGGTACCGATGGATTGGAACAGTTGTCGGCGTTCTTCATCGATGGCTTTTGCCACGGTATTGGGGAAGAAGTTGGCACCGGCTTCGGTGTATCCGGGTGCTGGCCGTCTGGCGGCATCAATATGCAGCATCCAGCCGTTGCCCAGACCCGCGATGGCTTTATTGATACGTTTGGATACGTCTTCACGCTCGGCCGGCGTACTGCTGCCCAAGTCTTTGCCCCGATATATCCAGGCGGCCATCAGTGAGCCGTTTTTACCCAAGATAACGCCATCATCAATCACCGCAGCATAGTTCAGCAGGTCGGCCAAGCCTTCTTCGGTCGACCGGTGCTGTTTCAGTTGCATGGCGGAGGTAACGGCACGTACCCGTATAAATAGACTGACCAATAAAATCAGCCCGACCGCGCAGATACTCAGCAGCAATAGGTAAATCATTTATATCTAGCCCCTTGGGTTGTGGTGTTATTGCGGAAGGGTGTGGCTCTTGGTGGGTAGTAGCTTTTGTATTTGGTAATAGCCCGCAAGCCAACGAAACGCAACAATGGGTCGTATTTGGCCAAACGGCGCAGTAGGTACAGTGCCAGTACCCAGAAAACCAGACCGAGGATGGCGGCATATAAATTTTGCGAGGCTACTACCAACACAAAGGTCAGCAGCATCGACATTTGCACCATTTCCCGGTCGCCACCTAGGAAAAGGTTGGGTCGGTTTGCCACGCGGCGGATTGGAATGGTTCGGATCGGTCTCATGCCGATGCCTCCTGTATCGAATTAAGAATGAGGGGAATAGGTATATCCCGGGGATACCGTAGTCGGTAAGGTTTGAGCGGAGGTGGTTATTTCAGCACCTTGGCCAAACAGTTCGGACATCAAGTTTTGGGCACCGACCAGCAGGGACATCACCAAGACGATAAAAATCAATGACCGGAAGAACGCATTCAACTCACCGCCGAAAATCAACACTGCACCGGCTACCACAATGCCGATAATGGAAACGGAAAAAGCGACAGGGCCAGTCACCGATTGACGCAGTTTGGTCAGCCAACCTTCATACGGTAGACCGCCCCCTTGTGCAGCCGAAGCGAAAGCCGATTGGGTAAACAACAGAAGCAGAACGGTAAAAACGAGCAACATGAACAAATGTTGGCGGGAAAGGGTCAATTTCATGATAAAACCTTTACATTCATAAATAGGGAAAATGAAGCTAAAAAGTGTGGTGATGCTTAATCATTTGGTTAGTGGTGTGTTTAAGATCCTCCTTGGGGTTATAAATACTCAAAATTAAACGACTTATCATGATGATTATAGCCGCTAATTTTGATGATTTCCCGGATTTTCCTTCCGGTTTTTCGGTCTTTTGAAATAAAAACGATGATGTTCACGACTTGGGCAATCAGTTGCCGGATTTCGGTGGGGTGGAATGGGTTGCGAGTGATCAACCCTTCCAACCTCTCCAGACCCAGTACCGCCGAGTTGGCGTGTACTGTGGCCACCCCGCCTGGGTGGCCGGTGTTCCAAGTATCCAGCAGGTCCAATGCTTCAGCACCACGGACCTCACCCACGACAATGCGATCTGGACGAAAACGCAGGGCGGTTCGCACCAGTTTGGTCAAATCTGCCGACATCGTGGTATAGACATGCACCTTGTTGGGCGAGTCACAACGGATTTCACCGGTATCTTCCGAAATATAAATACGTTCGTTTGGGTGTTGATCGGTCATTTCCCGGATGATGCCGTTGACTAAGGTAGTTTTACCGGAACCGGTACCGCCGATAACCAAAATATTGCTTTTATCGGTTATCGCCTGTTGGATTATCGACTTTTGCTGTTCGGTCATGATGTCGTTGGCCACATACTCGTCCAATGTAAATACCCGATTGGGTCGTTTACGGATGGTGAAGGACGGGGTAGTGGTGACCGGCGGCATGATGCCGGTAAAACGGCTGCCGTCAATCGGGAACTGACTTTCTAAGATGGGATCGGCTTCATTGACAGTTTTGTTGTAATAGCCGGCAATGGTTTTGATGACGCTTTCCGCGCGACTGGAATTGAAGCGTTTGCTCATTTCCGGGTCATAGACCATGTCCTGACCCTGTTCTTCCCAGAAGATCGATGATGAGCCATCTTCATTGGGATTACACATCACTTCCAACAGGTTGGGATTCAGGAATTTCTGTAAAAATTCCTGACCCAGATCCCGTTTCAATTTTTCAAGCGCCCTACCCTTTCGGCTGGCGACGCTGTCTTCTTGATGATCGTTCATAAAGCATTTTCCCTTGGCGCATTATACAATACGATATAATGAAGTGTAAAAGAATTTAGATCCAGTCTTAACGAATAGGCAAAAAAATACCCATTTTGTTGTAAAATAGGTTATTATTCTTGCATTCAGCAGTTGCGCAGGGGCTATTTTTTGCGTTTTAGCTCTTTAATTGCCTCGGTCCCCCATTTTTTGACGGTAAATGCCCGATATTTGGGTAGGATAACGGTTACACACTCATAGTTGTCCGGCAAAATAGGCATATATTGCCTATCTTTGGACAATATGGCCAGGTAATCGGCATCCAAGTCATGATGAGTCAGTAAATAAGGCAACGGAGTTTCCAATGCGGCAGCAATGGAGGTCATGGTTTCTAAAGTAGGGTTGCCTTGCCCCCGGGTAATTGAGGACAACAGGCTGGCTGATAGCTTAGCTTTGGCAGCTAATTCTTGGTGGGTCATCTTTTTTTCCGCAGCCGTATTGAGTACGTTGGTGAAAAAGATGTGGTGGTAACTCATGGGAAATTTTAGCGGCTAAAATTTAATTTCAGTAGTATAACAAACAACGGAGGGTGTATGAACAAGTTCCTTATTTCTGGCCGAACTACCAAAGACTTGGTATTGGAAACGACTGCCCACGGTAAACCGTTTACCGTCCTGACCATAGCTGAAAATTATGGCTATATAAAAGATGGTCAAAAAGTTGAATCTGTTAATTATTTCAGAATTTTAGCTTATGGCGAACAGGCGAAGAATGCGGTTAAATTCTGCGGCAAGGGTTCCTACCTGCTGATCGAGGCTCGAATTGAAAATGATAACTACGAAAAAGATGGGCATAAGATCTATAAAGATGCCATGATTGCCAGACGTATCGAATACGCGGCCTTGAAAGCCCCGGCCGGCAGCAGCGCAGCAGAAAATCCGCCAGCTTTTACCTATGATCCCGAACAGGAAGTGAAATAATACAGGGTTTGTTTACCCCAGGGAAAAGCTGTGCCAGGGCAGGCTATCTCCCCCTGCCCTATCCAACAAAAGGAAAACTGATGAAAACAGAGAATAAATCCACAACCGACTTGGTACAGGCGAGGCAAGAAGAGCATCGCCGGCGCAGCTATTTGCAGGAAAAAGGCATTAATCCAGATGGGGAAATGGTAATCCAGGACCTGTTTGGTCGTACCTTATTTGGTTCGTCCCATCGACAGCTGCCCAATGATTTTGCCAGGTCTTGTCTTTTTACTGCCCGGCATCCCAAAATCCCGAGGAAGACATTTAGCCGGGCAAAGCTATTTCATGTTTCAGAAAAAATCGAAATCCTTTATACCGGTATCGAATTACGGTCTATTGACGACGAGCTCATCTGGATGCAGCTGGTGGAATATTGCCGTTCCGCCCCATTGGGCGATTATATCGAGTTTGATATTAGGCAGTTGATTAAAGACATCGGCTGGGGAACTGCCGGGACTTATTATAAAAAAGTCAGGGAGTCCATCAGCCGGATGAAGGCGACAGAAATTTATATCAAAAACAGCAATGCCTTCGGTATCAGCGGAGGACTGTCCCTTATCGGCGATTATGTTGGATACGCCAACCAAGACGGACAGCCTACTCGTTATCAAATCAGTATCGATAAAAACTTGATTCTGCTATTTGCAGGAGAGACCTTTACCAATATTCCTTGGAGTCAATACAAACAGCTGTCGCCCATGGCCAGACGATTGACCGATTATGTCTTTAGCCATCGGCAACCCAACCCCATCCCAATCACCACCTTTTTGGCCATGTGCGGTAGTGACCAAATCGACTCCCCCTCCAAAACCCAAAATCATAGTGCCAAAAAAGTCTGTGCCGAATTGGTTGATAAACAATTGGTCAAGGCGGCGTTCGTTCACGATGGCCGGATTATTGTAGAACGTTAACCTCTCTCGGTCTAAAGGCCGGGTTTCTATGGCTATCAGCCATATTCTGTCCCCAAGTTCGTTTCTTAGTGAGGCGTTGGCATTGTGGAAAACTACGCATGGTGCGTAATCTTAGCTGCCAAAAAATAGGGTGCTGCGTAATCTTAGCTGCCAAAAAACAGGAAAAACCGAGAAACTGCGTAATCTTAGCTGCCTAGCATCCTAAAACACGGTATTTGCGTAATCTTAGCTGCCCAAATAGGCTGTTTCAGCCTTACGTCATATAGGCGAACTAAATGAAAACAAAAAAAGCCGTTAATTTTGGCTAAAGTTATGTGGATAACCTGTGGAAAACTAACAAAATTGCCTAAAATTTAGGCAAAAAGTGCGTAATCTTAGCTGCCATCTGCGTAATTCTAGCTGCCCACGCGCGTAATCTTAGCTGCCAATTTGCGTAATCTTAGCTGCCAAACCGCGTAATTTTACCTGCCTACTCATTTGTAACACCATGATATGATTTATAAAAAATACCCATTTTTTCGCCCTAACCTATTTCTAACCTATATATAACCTGTGTTGCTTCGCAACTTCACCTAGCCTGTCGGCTTCGCCGATTTGGACAAATTCATCATTTGCCTGTCAGCCTACCGGCTGATTTAGAGTGTTTTACCCCAAGGGAAAATATGGCGCTCATCGAACTTTCTGCATTACTCACACCGTATCAAGCTTATTCCGTCCGGATTTGGGATAAAGAAAACCGACAAAAGGCAGGCTTGCCCCCTAGAGCAGAAACGGCAGCTGGCCTGACTGAGAAAATCCGGCCAGAGTGTTTTTTACCTTTCCCAGAGTGGTCGGTGCCTACCAAGGAAGAAGTCACCGCTTTATTGGATATGTCCGGTCTGACCCAAAAGCAAGCAGCAACCTTAGTGGGGTTGAAAGATAACAATGGGCGTACTTTTAGGCGGTTCACCATGGGGGAGACCCCGATAGCCTATGCTTACTGGTTTATCTTATGCCAATATGCAGGTTTATCAAATAATTACAAAAATATTTAGATTTTAGCGGCTAAAATTATTGCATTATAGGTTATTTTAACCTATAATATAGCCATATTTGATATGGAGGTAGCGATGAAAACCATCGTGGTAGCCCAGCAAAAGGGTGGGGTCGGCAAAACAGCACTTGCGCTACATTTGGCTTGGTTTTTAACCGAGCGGAAGAGCAGCAAAGTGTTATTTATTGATTTAGATACCCAAGGCAATGCGACTTATTCCTTGTCTGGAGTAAAACAAATTGTCGGTATGGGTAGCGGTAACTTATTTTCGGCTGGTTTGACGGTTACCTATGATTTCTCTGATTCTCCCCTGGTGTTGCTTCCGGCCGGCAGTATGCTGGCCAATATCCAAAACCTGTCTTTGCAGGAAGCCGCATCTGCCTTTTTGAGTAATTTCAATGCTATTAAGGGAATGGGCTATTTTGATTACTGTGTCATTGATACCCCGCCGAGCTTAGGCAATGCTTTGGCCGCCGCATTGATGGCTGCTGATTTTGTGGTGTGCCCGATTGAACTGGAAACTTATAGTATCCAAGGTATTGGTCAAATGGCATTAACCATTAATAACATCAAAAAAATCAACAAGAACCTGACCTTTTTGGGATTGTTGCCAAGCAAAGTAGACATGCGTAATCCACGGCATATCAAACATTTGGCACAGATTAAGAGCCAATACAGTGATTATTTGATTCCGGTATCTATTGGTTTACGCAGCAGTATTGCTGATGCGGTTGCTTCCAGTGTCCCGGTGTGGCACATCAAAAGGACTGCGGCCCGAAAAGCAGCCAAAGAAGTGAATGCAGTTGCCGAATATATTTTTACAAGAATGCGAGGTGAATGATGATGAATTTAGACAGCCTGGAAGACTTAAGTTCTTTGTTGAACGCTCCTGCTCCGGTTACTGGGGTTCCTTTATTGCTTAAATTGAGCCAAATACAGGAAGACCCTAATCAACCCCGGAAAATTTTTGATGAAGAGAAACTGCGAGAGTTGGCGGATAGCATCAAAGTACGTGGTGTAAAGACTCCCATTTCCGTACATGAGGACGAATCAAATCCCGGTTTCTATATCATCAACCACGGAGCACGGCGTTACCGGGCATCCATGATGGCTGGAAAAGAGACGATCCCGGCATATATCGATGGAGACTACACATTTTTGGATCAACTGGTTGAGAATATCCAACGGGATAATTTGACGCCAAGGGAAACAGCGGATGGCATAGCATTGATGCTTAACTCAGGAATGAAAAAAGGCGAAGTAGCCAAAAGGCTGGGTAAATCTGCCGCTTTCGTTAGCCAACATGTTGCTTTGTTGTCGTTGCCAGAACCGGTGGCCGCCGTCTTTAACGCGGGAAAGGTTAGTGACGTGACGGTAGTCAACGAGTTAAATACTCTATATGGGCGGTATCCGGAGGCAGTAGAGGAATTGCTACAGAATGAAGATGATATTACTCGGTCCACCATCCGGCATTTCAAGGAGTTTTTAAAAGGGGACCCATCTGCCGAAAAAGAGAGTGAGGCAGTGTCTGCACCGGAAATTAACGCCAAGAAAGATAAGCCAGCCAACCCGAAAAAACTGAAAAAAGCGATTGTGCAAGTGATGTATCAAGGACAGCTGGCGCGCTTGATTTTGAATAAGCGGGCGCATAATACGGATGAAGTCTGGTTGCAATTTGAGGAATCCGGCGAACAGGAATCGGTACCGTGTGCTGAGATTTCCAGTATTGTGGCCGTTATTGAAGGATGAGAAAGGATAAATAATGCAACTGAATAATGAACAAAGACAGGAACTTATAGAAGCTATGGAGCAGACCGATGCCATTTTGGCGTTGGAAGGGTTTGAGAAAACCGAAGAAGCGATGGCCATGGACAAAGCAGTTTTAGATGGTCGGTTTACTGATAAGCAATTGGTTGATTTGTTGTTGGCATATGTCAAGCAGCATAAAACTGTTGACGGTTTCATTGAAAGTATCGGCATAGAATAAGGGGGTATTGTGGCTAGCCTGTATCGGGACGATAACGGAGTCTTAACAAATCAGTTAGGGATTACTGATAGAGAAGAACTGCGCAGAGTAGAGTATTTGATAACTAAACGAAAAAGTAATGAGATTCTGTCAGGAAAGGCGTTAGCTGGTATTCAAGGTTACGGCTTGGAACGGCAGCAGGCTATTCACCAACACTTATTTGAAGGTATCTACGAGTGGGCGGGCAAGGTGCGGACTGTACCTTCCAGTAAAGGGATGGGTGGTGGTTTAGTGTCTATATTCGCCAATCCGGATGAAATCCGCCAGGTTTGGGGTTTATTGGAGCAGAAAACCGCCCGTTTTGCCCGCGCCGAAAATCTGAGTTTTGAGCAAAAATTAGAAGAGTTGACCGATATATTTATCCAAGCCAACCATGCCCACCCGTTTCCAGAAGGGAATGGCCGCAGCTTACAAGTATTCATGCGCCAGTTGGCAGCCGAGCAGGGTATCCGTTTGGATTACAGTAAAAACAATAAAGACGAGTGGAATCATGCCAGCGCCATAAGCGGGCTATATGGGGTATTTTGGGAGGACAATGGAGAGAAATACGTGAATCTCCTGCCTTCAAACAAGGAACCGATTAAAGCTATTTTCCGCAATATGGCCTCTCCCATGCAAACTTTGAATCAAGAACGGCAGGAGAACCAGAACATGGAGAAACAACGGGTAGTGGTAATGAATAAAAGCCATTTGTTGGAAGTCGAGCAAAATGGCAAGTGGCAGGTTGTGAATGTAAACCCAGCACCCAAAGGGATGAAGCCAGGGGTTTATTTGCTGCATACGGCCAAAGAGGCGGCAGAAGGCCAGGAATATGACGGCCAGATTGTGCACAAGGATAAAAATCATGTATTTCAAAAAACCGCATCTGGAATAATCAAACATCCGGCTAAAGCATTTGCCCAGCCGCCGGAATTGGGCGCCACGGTTTCGATAAAACGCCAAGGGGATAAGGTTGTGGTGTCGGAAAGCCGGGGGCGGAAATCAGGTCGCCGTATCTAAATTTTAGCCGCTAAAATCTTGGAGGACATCATGAGCAGTGACAGTGGATTGGTTAAAGCAGATGCCCTACTCCATGAGGCAAGGGATGATGTGGCCGCATTCGATAGTTTGTTGGAAAAGCGGGCACAGCTGGAACATGAATTTAATAGTCTGGCCGATGCCTGCCTGCTGGAAAAAGTAGCACAGGTGGAACGTATCGAGGAACGTTTGGAAGCCATGATTGCCCGCCAGCGCGATAAAATTCAAAGCCTGCAAAATCACAAACCAGGATTATTTAAGCTACCCAAGGCAAGAGGGGTTTGGGCTGAACAATGCCAACAGGCACAGTCGCGATTGTTGATGTTGGCCGACCGGCTAGAAGATGTTCAAGAGCTCAAGCATGGTATGGGTAGCAAAAATTCCCGGTTACAGGTGTTGGTAGTACAAAAAACCAGGATGAATCACCAAGAGCTGGCACAGGAATTGGATGAGGCCCAAATTGCGGTACGAGTGCACCGCTTGCATCAGCAACAGTTGGCCAAGAAAAAACAGACCCAGAGCATGGGCCTGGGTCAGTCTTTGACTATTGAGCGTTAGAAAGTAAATTTTAAAACCAAAATCAGCACAGCGAGCATGACCAATGCCGAAGCAACCAGATTCAGCCAGGCGGCGTTTCTGGTTTCTTTTATTTTCTGATTCACGGCGGTATCGATAACGTTACTTAAATCGTTTAGCTTGCTGCTTAGCTGGGCACAAGCCTGTTCAATCTGCCGGTTGGCTTGGTTTTCGGTTTCGTGGAGTATTTTACTGACGATGGCACGAAGCTTATCCTGGTTTTGGCTGAGGAAAGTTTCAATGTCCGGTTCGGATTGCTGTTGAATCGAGACCTTCCAATTGTGGGTCGTCTCCTCTATTTGTGAGCGGAACTCGTTCAGTAATTCAGTTTGGCCAGTCTTAAGTTGCTCTTCCAAGATTTCCATCATGGTGTATACCACCATAATGGGGTCTTTCGGGCTGATCGGTATCCCGTTTTTCTCCAATATGGTTGCCCGTATCGTTTTAAGCTTGTCTTCCATAAGCTATCTCACTACCCAGTCAAACCAGGTTAGCCTGGCCAATGGCCGCGAACAGGGTTTCAGCAATGACTTTTAAGCGTTGACGCTCAAAAATTGAAAATGATTCGTCGGCAATGGCTTCATCAAAAGTCAGCTGTTTTTCCAACATATCGGCCAAATCCTGTCCTTGCAAGGACGGGTCTAATTCCGGAATACGGATGATGGCCGAGATTCTGTCACGGTGGGTTTTATAAGCTTTCAACTCTTCAAACGCTTTGCCTTGATAACTGACTTCCCCCCAAAACGGATTAAGCCAAATAACAAATTCGGCCTGTTCCGGGAATTGTTCGGCCAAGGCATCAAAACCGTTGATGGTGTGTTTTAGATTTTGGCCCCCGACGATCGAGGTATGAATAACGATACGGTGGCCGGCTTGATGCAGCATCTCGATCAATTGGTTGGCCAGAATATAAGAACAGAGCGGTACGAAACCGTTGGCGCCGACATCCAGTAACACGTCTTGTTCAGTTGCAATGACTTGTTCAAACAGTTGGTCGAATCGCCGTTTGTCGATGTCGTCCTTGCGCATGATCTCGAATTTTTCCGCCCCCAAGCATTTGAAGCCGAACAAGGTGGCGTTGATCGGGTCGGTATCGAATATGGTCAAAGGCTGTTGTTGTCTTTGGTAGTACATGGCCAACATCAGGGCGAGAAAGCTTTTCCCGACCCCGCCTTTACCTTGCAGACTGAAATGTATGGTTGCCATCAGAGTAAATCCTCTTCGTTAGGGGATGAGTTAAATACAAAAGGTTTTGATTGCTCAGCGGTCGCAATAATCGGTTGTTTACCCGGCCCGGCCGGTTTTGTCCGTTTGGCAAGCGGCAGAGAAGGTGAAGATTGCTTATTAGCTTGCGCAGAGCGGGGCATTTTGGCCGTCGCCGGGTGGTCCAAATATTCCCGGCAATATTGCAAAAATGTTCGGTAGCTGCACCGGATGATGCCGTGATCCAGTAAGACTTGCCATACAAACTGAATCGGCAACTTGGCTTCGATAACCAGTGCGGCCACATCGTCCCGGATGCTGAGGAATTTTGCCTTGTGTGCAGATTTGGAGCGTTTTGATTCCCGGCTATCCCGCTTAACAGCCTCAGCCAATACTAGGCTGACAATTTTCGATGGAGTGGAAGCCATATTGTCGGTGCTAATAAATACAAAACAAGTTAAAAACAATATCAAACAAATATCTATTAGCGGTAATTCTACATCATCTAACAATAGTTTGCACTTTTTTCCTGGCGTAAAAAAGTCGGCAAATTTAGTTTGACTAAATTTGGTTTTAAATTACTTATATTTTGTATTAGAATCGTAACTATAAATACTGGGCAAGATAGGTAATGTGACGTATCAACGTCCCATTACATCCTTATTCGCCTTGCTCAACGGGTATCTTGCTCTGCGAGGCTGGGCAACTACCGTTGCCTCATGGTTCAAACGCCAGGAAAGATGATGGGAACTAATAAGCGGAAGTATTCCAAGCGGATTCAGGTGGTCGTCAGTGACGAGGAATTTATAAAAATAGCCGAAGCGGCCGAGTCGGTAGGACTCAGCCATTCGGCTTATTTGCGTGAACTGGGTTTGGGCTATGCACCGGCACCGGTTTACGATTTGGAAGCTGTCGAACAGATGATGAAGTTGAATGCGGACCAAGGTCGCCTGGGTGGCCTCATCAAGATGTGGTTGAGTAATGATGAACGCTTGATGATGTTTGAACGTGAGTCGTTAAGCAAGGCTATTTTCGGTGTGCTGAAACAGATCGAAGAGCTTCAGGGGGAGTTATTAGAGGTGGTTAAGATGCGCCGAATTTTAGCCGCTAAAAAAAGGTTCTGAGCATGATTGCCAAAAAAATCCCGATGCGCAATGTTAGATTGAGCAGTTTTGCTGATTTGGTTACGTATCTGTCATCCAGCCAAGGCATTCATAACCGGGTCGGCAAAATCGCCCTACATAATTTCCAAGTGGAAAATGTAGATTTTGCCGTGCAGGATGTGCTGCGGGTGCAAGACTACAATAAAAGCACCAAGGCGGATAAAACCTATCACTTGCTGGTTTCGTTTGCTAATGGGGAAAACCTGTCGGACGAACAGTTGGCACAGATTGAGCAAAGTATGGTGGAGGCACTGGGTTATGGTGAGCATCAACGGATTTCGGTGGTGCACCGTGATACCGATAATCTGCATTTCCATGTGGCCATCAATAAAATCCACCCGCAGAAAAAAACTGTTCACGAGCCTTATCGGGATTTTAAGGTGTTGGGCGAGCAGTGCCGTAAGTTTGAAATTGCATTGGGTTTGCAGCGGGTAGAGCGCGGCCGCGGCAATCGTACCGGTATCGATATGGAGGAGATGTCGGGCCTGGAAAGCTTGTTGGGTTGGATCAGGCGTAATGTTGCCGATGGCTTGCGCGAGGCGCAGTCGTGGGAGCAGTTGCATCAGATGGTTTTGGAAAATGGTTTGGAGCTAAAACAACGCGGCAACGGTTTGGTTTTGGGTGCCGGCGAGGTCTGGGTTAAGGCCAGTAGTGTTAGTCGGGAATTTTCCAAAGCCAAACTGGAGCAAAAACTGGGTGCATACCGCCCGCCGCCGGTCGATCTGGCGGTGCCGCCAGTTAAGGCACAGTATGAAAAGAAACCCTATTCCCGAACCGATACCAGCCGTCTGTATGCCACCTATCAGGCCGAGCGCAACAAAACCGAACGCCGTCGTCGCGAACAGCTGGAAGATTTGCTGTATGAACGCGACCGGGACATACGGTCGATTCAGGCTAAATACGAGTTCAGAATCCGCTTGGCCAAATTGGGTGGGCGGCGTAATCGAACGGTACTCCGTATTTTATCCAGTCAACGGCGGCTGGAGTTGCAAAGCCGGCGCAGCCAGTACCGTTGGCAGTGTCGGTCGGTTTATCAGCAGCACAAACAGCAAACTTGGGCCGACTGGTTGCAACAGCAGGCGGCGGCCGGGAATGCCGAGGCTTTGCAGGCATTGCGCGACCGGGGAAAACAAGCGGTGTATCGCGGTAACCAGTTTCAAGGTCGGGAAGAGGGCAGCGGTTTGGCAGCAATGCGGGTAGATACCGTGACCAAAAAAGGCACGGTGGTTTACGAGCAAGACGGCTATACCATCAGAGATGCAGGTCAAACGCTGCATTTGGCGGATGTTCCGGCTGATCCGGCGGTAGAAAAAGCGTTGCGTTTGGCAATGGCTAAATACGGCCGTCGTCTGAAAGTAGAGGGAACGCAGGATTTTCGTCAGAAGGTTGCCCGTATTGCGGCGGCGGCCGATTTGGATGTCGAATTTACCGATCCGCTTCTCGAGCAAAGTTTCCAACAATACAAACGGAGGTATATCGATGTCAGATCAAGAACACGCAGCGGACTTGGAGCAATTGATGGCGTTGGGGGCCGAGATGGTATCGGATCAGTCGACGGCGCCGCCGGAGTCAAAGGAGATCGAATCGTCTTTGGCGAGCGCAACGATGTCCGAAGCCGAAATGGCCGAGTCGATGGAGCAGTACGCGCAGGAGCGCACACGCAGCTCGACGACCCTGGAAGGGTTGGCGTTGGAGCGGCCCCATCGTCTGCCGAAGGAGGCGACGGCTTGCGAGGAGTGTCCGAACGCCGTTTGGTTCGCGACCCAGGACGAACTCAAATGCTATTGTCGGGTCATGTATCTGGTCACTTGGAGCAATCGCGAGCCGCAGACCATCCAGCTGTGCGACGGGCAATACATCGGGCAGGAAGTCGGCTGACGGCCGCCGATGTTTTTCAGGCGGTCGTGGGTCTGGTGGCCAAGCCTGGGAGCAAACCGCCGGCGTTCCGGCGCGGTTATTTGCAGGGTTTGTCCGCCTTGCGCAGTTTATTTTCGCCCCGGCCGGCAGTAACTTTCGTTCCGGCCCAACAAGTGGCTGATCCGGTGCAACAGTACATTAATGAGCGGGAAGAAAAACGGCAAAAAGGCTTCGATATAGTGCATCATAGGCGGTATAATGCCACTGATGCCGGCCGACTGATTTTCAACGGGATACGGGAGGTTGGCGGCCATCCAGTCGGGCTATTCAAGCCGGCGCACTGCGACGAGGTGGTGGTGCTGGGCTTGAGCGATTACGCCCGGCGGCGGCTGGCCAAACTCAAGTTGGGATCCGAGGTGACCATCAGCAAATCGGGTCAGGTGCGGATTAGCAAAGGTAGAAATAGGTAATATGGGTATTTTCAGCAAGCAACAACGAAACAATGCAGTCGGTCATCGGGAAGAGCCGACTTCCAAAAACAAAGAACGCTGGATGGCAGCGGGTCTGCTGCTGGGCAGCGTATTACTTGGCCTGTCGGCAGCAACACAGTATTTTGCTGCCGCTGCCGGGTATGATCCTGCTTTGGGTTTCCATATCGGCAAGTTTTACATGCCGTGGAGTATTTTGATTTGGTACGGTAAGTGGCGGTCGGTGTATCCCAGGCCGTTAATGACGGCATTCAGCATCATGTTGGTGCTGGTCACTTTGGGCATGATGGGCATATTGATATGGCGCATTGTCAGAGCAAACACCAATAAAGCACATGAATCCTTGCATGGTTCGGCTCGATGGGCTGACCGTAAGGACATTGAGACCGCTGGTTTGCTACCGAAAAAAGGACAGGATAACGACGGTGTGTACGTTGGTGGCTGGCTCGACAAACAGGGTAAATTGCATTATTTGCGCCATTCCGGTCCGGAGCATGTGCTGACTTATGCACCGACCCGTTCCGGTAAAGGTGTAGGTTTGGTTGTTCCGACCCTGTTGTCGTGGCCGCACAGTACGGTCATTACCGATTTGAAAGGCGAATTGTGGGCGTTGACCGCCGGTTGGCGCCGCCAATACGCCTATAACAAGGTTATCCGTTTCGAGCCGGCCACTGCCACCGGTAGCGCTGCCTGGAATCCGTTGGAGGAGATCCGTATCGGTACCGAGTATGAAATCGGCGACGTACAGAATTTGGCTACCATGATTGTGGATCCTGACGGGAAAGGGCTGAACAGCCATTGGGAAAAAACCGCGTTTGCCCTGCTGACGGGCGTTATTTTGTTTGCCTTGTACAAGGAGCGGAAAAACGGGCGGGTGGCCACTTTGCCGGGGATTGACCGGATGCTATCTAATCCGGAGCAGCCGGTGCAGGATTTATGGGTCGAAATGGCCACCCATTCCCAGGACTATACCGATGATGGCCGTGAGTTGTTGGTGGTGTCCTCCGCCGGACAGGATATGTTGGACAGGCCGGACGAAGAGGCCGGTTCCGTCCTTTCTACGGCCAAATCCTATTTGGCTCTGTATCGCGATACAGTGGTGGCCGCCAATGTCAGCCGTTCGGATTTTCGGATCAAAGACCTGATGAATGACGAAAGCCCGGTCAGCCTGTACATCATTACCCAGCCGAACGATAAATTGCGGTTGCGCCCGTTGGTGCGTATTTTGGTGAATATGATTTTCCGGTTGTTGGCGGACAAGATGGAATTTGAGAACGGGCGGCCGAAGGCCAATTACAAGCATCGTCTGTTGTTTATGGCGGATGAATTTCCCAGTTTGGGTAAGTTGGATATTCTGCAAGAGTCGCTGGCGTTTGTTGCCGGTTACGGAATCAAGTGCTACCTGATTACTCAGGACTTGAATCAGTTGAAGAGTCGGGAAACCGGCTATGGTCCGGATGAAACCATTACCTCAAACTGCCATGTCCAAAACGCTTATCCGCCCAACCGGATTGAAACGGCCGAACATCTGTCCAAGCTGACCGGTGTGACAACGGTGGTCAAAGAGCAAATCACCACCAGCGGTAAACGTGCCAGCGCCATGTTGAGTCAGGTGTCGCGTACGACGCAAGAAGTACAGCGCCCCTTGCTGACAGCTGACGAGTGCATGCGCATGAAGGGGCCGGTTAAAGATGCCAACGGCATGATTACCGAAGGTGGTGATATGGTGATTTATGTGGCGGGTTATCCGGCGATTTACGGCCGCCAAATCTTGTATTTTATGGATCCGGCTTTTTCGGCTCGTGCCAAGGTACCGGCTCCGCGTCATACTGACCGTACCCGTACCTGTATTCGTATTGCCGATGCGCCCAGCGCATTCGATTTGATGACATGATGGCGCGGCGTATCTGGCCGCTGCTTGTTGCGGCTGCCAAGTGGGCGGCCGTTGCTTTAACGGTCATCTTTGTCCTGTTGGCGACAGCGTATCTGTTGGGCATTCGTTTCAATACTTCCCGCAGCGTCCCCCACGGTTTTTACCGCATAGTGGACAAACCGATTGCCCGGCAGGCTTATGTGCGCTTTTGTCCGCCGGATACCGTACCGTTCAGGTTGGCCCGGACACGCGGCTACATTGAAGCCGGTTCCTGCCCCAGTGGTGCCCGTGGACTGATTAAAACGGTGGTGGGGATGCCGGGCGATCATTACCGGTTCAGTGATGCCGGTTTGATATTGAACGGTCATTTGCAGACCAATACCCGTCCGTTGCTTGAGGATGGTGCCGGTCGGTCTTTGCCGGTGAATCGCAGTAGCGGCATGTTGCAGGCAGGGCAATATATCCTGATGGGGAACAACGTACCCAACTCCTACGATGCCCGTTATTACGGCATCATCAACGAGCAGGATGTGACCGCGGTTTTGGAACCGGTATGGTTGCTGGACTAATTGATAAGGTTAAATCATGAGCAGACTGTATATTGCCGAGAAACCAGACGTGGCGCGTGCTTTGCGCGAGGCATTGGAACTGCCGGCCGAACGGCTGGACGGCTATTTCAAGTGCAGTAACGGCGACATGATTACTTGGTGCTACGGTCATATGCTGCAACTGATGGATCCGGAAGATTACGATCCAAAGTATCAGCAATGGTCATTTGAGCACTTGCCGATTGTCCATATCCCTTGGCGTAAAAAACCGTTACCCGACAGTGCCGCCCAGTTGCAGTTAATCGGCAAGCTGTTGCAACAGGCAACGGAAGTTGTGCATGCCGGCGACCCGGACGACGAAGGGCAGTTATTGGTGGACGAGGTGCTGGAATATTTTTCTTGCCGCTTGCCGGTCAAACGGGTGCTGATTAATGACAATAATGCCAGCGTGGTGCGCAAAGCCTTGGCGCGGATGCGTGACAATACCGAGTACCGCGGTTTGTCCCAGTCGGCGGAAGCCCGTTCGGTCAGTGATCAGTTGTACGGCTACAACCTGACCCGGGCCTACACCTTAAAAGCGCGTGAGCAGGGATTTAACGGCGTGTTGTCGGTAGGACGGGTGCAAACGCCGATGCTGGGTTTGGTGGTGCGGCGTGACCGGGAAAATCAAAACCATGTCAAACAGTATTACTACCAGGTACAGGGAAATTTTGAGGTATCCGGCCAAGTCTTTTCCGCCCGCTATCAACCGCAACCGGATACGGATGCGTTAGATGACAAAGGCCGTTTGGCGCGGCAGGACGAGGCAGAAGCCATTGCCCGGGAATGCAGCGGGCAGTCGGCAAAAATTTTAGCCGCTAAAATTTCCCACAAAACCCAGGCACCGCCGCTGCCATACAATCTGCTGAAGCTGCAAGCTGATTGCGCCCGTAAGTTCGGCCTAAAGCCGGACCAAGTCAAAGACATTACCCAAGCGTTACGTGAAAAATACAAACTGATTACCTATAACCGCAGTGATTGCCAATATCTGAATGATGAGCATCATGCGGAGGCGCCGGTGATTTTGGCGGCCATCGGGCAGAATGCGCCGCTGTTTGCCCGGGTTTTGGCGAAAGCCGACCCGGCCATCAAAAGCCGGGCATTCAATAATGAAAAGGTTTCTGCCCACCATGGCATTATCCCGACCCGGGCAACGGCCGATTTCAGCCGTCTGACCGAAGACGAGCAGCGGATTTATCTGCTGATTGCCCGTTCTTATATCGCCCAGTTTTACCCGGTGCATGAGTTCGACCAAACCGACTTAACCATCCAAGTCGGCCGGCGGCAGTTCGGTTGCCGCAGCCATAGCACCACGGCTGCCGGTTGGCAGGTTCTGTACAAGAACGACCAAGGCAATACAGAAACCCAGCAGGTAGAGGAGGGGGCGGAAGCCATATCGGAAATCGATTTGCGCAACCTCCATCAAGGCGATACCGGCTGTTGCCGGACTGCCGAAGCCGTGGGGCTGGAGACCAAGCCCAAACCGCTGTATACGGTCGATACCTTGTTAAACGACCTGACCCGGGTGGCTAAGTACATCCAGAACGACCAACTCCGGAAAATTTTGATTGAAAAAGATAAGGAAAAAGAAGGCGAACATGGCGGCATCGGTACACCGGCGACCCGGGACGAGATTTTACGCAACTTGTTCGACCGTGGTTATTTGGTCGAAAAAGGGAAACATATTGTCAGCAGTGAGATCGGTCGTCAGCTATACGATGCCTTGCCGGATCAGGCCAAATATCCGGATATGACCGCGTTGTGGCACCAACAACAGCAGTACATCGTTAAAGGAGAATTGGATGCCGAACGTTTTGTCCGCAACTTAATGGAATACATAGGTGGCGAAGTGGCTCGAGTGCAGCAGGACGGCATTCAGCTTGAAATCAAAAAATACCCCTGTCCCAATTGCGGCAAACCGCTGCGTCGGATGAAAGGCGGCAAAGGCTTCTTTTGGGGGTGTACCGGTTACAAAGACGGGTGTAAGACTTCTTTTTCCGACAAGGCGGGGCGGCCGGTTCTGGTGCCGAAAAAGCCGGAACCCAGCAGCAAATATGAATGCACGGCCTGTGGCAGCAAATTGATCAGGCGGGCCGGTAAACGTAAAGGAACGCATTTTTGGGGGTGCAGCAGTTATCCCGACTGCAAACAATATTACCCCGATCTCAATGGGAAACCGGACTACTCACAGACGAAAGGATGAGCAATGGATACAACAAACGATGTAATTGCCCAGAAAGTATTGGATTTGGACGTGCCGGGCGTGGAAGTGGCATTCGATCCCGAAGAGGCCGAGGCATTGGGTGCGTTTGTGGAAACGGCATTGGAAGAAGCCGATGCGCGCGCCTCCGTCATCGATTTGGCCGAAATATCGGCTGAGGAGGTATAACATGACGGCCAAAAAACCGTTCTACCAACAAGTAGCCGATAAACTGATCGAACAGTTGCAACAAGGAACTGCTCCCTGGCAAAAGCCGTGGGACGGTGAAGGTATGCCAGACCACATGCCCCACAATACGATTACCGGTCGCCGTTATCGCGGCATCAATAATCTGTGGTTGCTGGCACAACAACGGCAAGATCCACGTTGGATGACATACAAACAGGCTGCCGCAATCGGTGCCCAGGTGCGTAAAGGCGAAAAGGGCACGGTCATTGAGTATTGGAAGTTTACTGAAGAAATCAACAAGACCGATGAGCAAGGCCGCGAAATCATTGGTGCAGACGGTAAGCCGGAAAAAGAAACGGTGCAACTGGAGCGGCCCAAAGTATTTCATGCCGTGGTGTTCAATGCCGAGCAAATCGACAATTTGCCGCCGTTGGAAATACCACCGCTGGCTTGGGATCCGGCCGAACAGGCAGAAACCATCCTGCGCAATTCCGGCGCTTTGATCCAGCATCGTGCCGGTGACCGAGCATTTTATTCGCTCAGAACCGACAGCATCACCCTGCCCCTGCGTGAGCAATTCGCTGATGCAGGGCATTACTATGCCGTTGCCCTGCATGAATTAGGCCATTGGACCGGACATGAGACCCGGCTAAATCGTGATATGGCCCATCCGTTCGGCAGCGAAGGGTATGCCCGGGAAGAATTGCGGGCAGAAATCGCATCGTTGATGCTGAGCCAGGACTTGGGCGTTTCATTCCATCCGGAACAACATGCCAGTTATGTAGAGAGTTGGATTAAGGCATTGCAAGATGACCCGATGGAAATCATGCGGGCCGCAGCCGATGCGGAAAAAATACATGCTTATGTTATGGAACTGGCCCAGATGCAGACAGTTGAACAGCAGCAGGAGGAGAGTATGGGGCAAACCCAGCAGAACATAGATGAAGCCAGCCTGGATGCGGAACGGCAGGCTCTCCAAGCCGTTCAAGATGAATCCATCGCTGAATTGGTCGGCTCATTGGTCAAAGAGCATCGCGTATCAGATCTCAAACAATTAGACGCCATCGTGGCCATGATAGAAGAGGGTGGTCGGCAAGGTGCTTTTTGGCAGCGGCATCAGCCGCCGGCAGACGAAGCAGCTTTTTTGGTTAAGTTGGTTGAAGCCAGAACGGTCTTGGATGATGCTGCGCACCAGATGGCAGCCGAGGTCGAGTCGGTGGCCGAACAGCTGCAACCGTTCTTGCCGCCGCAATCAGATGACGAGGCAGTCAAAATCGTATCTGATGAAAAACGCTATGTACAAATCCCGTATGCCGACAAAAATGAAGCCAAAGCCCTGGGTGCCCGTTGGGATAAGGAGAAGAAATCCTGGTACATCCCCCCTGGCGTTAATCAGGCACCATTTGAAAAGTGGTTGAATAGTCCGGTCAATCAGGCACAAGCGGTTAATACCACAGAGCCGGCCGCTGACAAAATTCTGATTGATGTCCCATACGGTGAGAAAAATGATGCCCGCGCCCTGGGTGCCCGTTGGGATAAGGAGCAAAAATCCTGGTACATTCCGGCCGGCACTAATGCCGCCTTGTTTGCCCGTTGGATGCAAGCGAAACCGGAGGTTGTTGCAGAAGAAGCGGCTCCCGATTCGATGCCGCAAGATGCGGCGGTCGAGCAGCAAGCAGCTGCGGTGCAGCAAGAACGGCAGGCAATCCGACAGCAACAGGGTGACCAAACGCTTGAACGGGTGTATTTGGCGGTGCCATATGCCGAACGCGGTGCAGCCAAGGAACAAGGTGCCCGCTGGGACAAGGCCAACAAGTCTTGGTATATCGCTAGCGACCATCCCAATTTATCGGCCGTTGCCAAATGGCTGCCGGAAAACCAAGCGCTTCAGAGCGAACCGGCGATGTCGCCGCAAGAAGAGTTTGCCGATAAGTTGCGTGAATTGGGCTGCGTGGTGGAGAAGGGGCATCCGTTCATGGACGGGCAAAAGCACCGCATTACCACGGTTGGCGATAAAGCCGGGGAGAAGTCCGGCTTCTATATCGCTTATCTGGATGGGCATCCGGCCGGTTATGTGAAGAATAACCGGACCGGTCAAGAAGAGCGTTGGAAAGCCAAAGGCCACAGTTTATCGCCGGCAGAAAAGGCCAAACTGGCTGCCGAAAGTGCCAGCAAACTTCAACAGCGCGAAGAACAAAAGCGGCAGGCGCAAGAGGCGGCGGTTGGGCGCATCAAACACTATATGCGCGGTTATCAACCAGTGTCGGAGCCAACCCCTTATTTACAGGCGAAAGGCATCCAACCGCAACCGGGTATCTTTACCGACCGTACCGGCCAGAAAACCTATATCCCGGTTTATAACATCGAGGGCGAATTGCGTTCGATGCAGTATATCCAACCGGACGGCACCAAACGCTTTGCCAAGGATAGCCAGCAGGAGGGCTGTTTGCACGTCGTGGGCGGCCGCGACCTACAAACCGCCAGTACCATTGTGTTGGCCGAGGGCTACGCCACCGCCGCCACTATTAATGAAGCCACGGATGAGACCGTGGCCTGTGTTGCCGCGTTTAATTCCGGCAACCTGCCATTGGTGGCCGCCGAATTAAACCGCCGCTATCCGGAAAAACAATTTTTGGTTGCCGGGGATGATGATTTGGCGGTGCAGGCCAAACAAGGGCGCAACCCCGGACGGGAAAAAGCCATGGAAGCAGCGGCCGTGTTGAACTGCCCGGCGGTGTTGCCGGTTTTCGCCCCCGGCGAACAATCGGCTGATCAAAAAGCGTTCACCGATTTCAACGATTTGGCACAGAAATCGGCGTTTGGCCGTGAAGGCGTGGCCAAACAAATCGGTGAAAAAATCCGTGCTCAGGCTGTTACCCAAACGGCTCGGCAGGACCGGAAGCCGCCTCAGCCAGAGCGGGAACAAGCCGTAGCGGTTAAAAAACGCAGTGGTCCGCGTCGTTAGGAGAATAGCTTGGATCGTAGGAAATTTTTACAGGGTGCGGTGGGTACGCTGGGTGCCGGTATGCTTGGTTTGCCGACCATTGCCCTGGCTGACGACAATCGTTTTTGGCTGCGTGACCGCAAATTATCGATATATCGGCCGGCTTCAGGCGAAAGGCAAAATGTTACATTTTTTAAGGACGGCCGCTATTCACAAGATGGTTATCGGCGGTTGTGCTGGCTGTTTCGTGACGTAGTGGATGGCAATGCCGTCATTGCTATGAATATCAGCCTGTTTAACCTGCTGTTCGCCCAGCAGCAGTATCTGCGTGATATTGGCCGCAGCAATCCGCTGTTGGTCTTGCACAGCGGCTATCGTACCCGCCGGCACAACAATACTTTGGAAGGGGCAGCAAAAAATTCACGCCACTTGGTCGGGGATGCGGCCGATTTCCATTTCCGACAGGCGACGTTGGAGGAAGTGCTGGCTCTGGCCAGGCGTTTTCGGGTCGGCGGTATCGGGACATACAGCACTTTCGTACACAACGACATTGGCCGCTACCGCGAGTGGCGCGGTTGATAAACAGGCTACCTGAAAATCTTCAGGTAGCCTGTTATGTAAAGAAGTCACTTTTGCCACAAAATTGAGCTATAATGAACGTACTGCAAGAGCTTTTTTAAGACACATTAACCAGCGAACGGGTGTCTTAATGTGGGCAGTCTGGCTGTCGCTAGCCAGTTCAGTAGCTCAATCGCAAGATTGGTATCCGACCCCATGAGAGCTAAGGAGAGGCTGCGGCTACTACTTCAAGCACCTAGACATTAGGTGCTTTTGTTTTGCCTGGGCATCGTGCCTATTTTTGTGCCGCGAGCCATTGTTCCACCGAAAGCGGTTACGACGGAATAGATAGTCAGACCGTCTCTTTCCTGCCGTTCCAAAACAACCGTGCCTAATTTAGAGCGTACAACCATAGGCCGGTGAAAACCGCGCGTATTGCTAAATTCGCAATAAATCCCTGCGCTAAATTGCAAAATCATTTCTACATATTGGATGACACCTTGTTCATCGCAAGATAGGTTGTGCTTTTTTAAGTCAGCTTTATGTTCGGCCAAGATGTGTTCTGCTCCAAAGCCCTTGTTCGCTCCTGTGTGTTTTCCGTGTCTCAATACAATTATGCCAGGAGGAAACGTCTGTTTATGGGGTCCATTCAGTAACGGGAACTGCCCAATTTCTTTGATTATTCGATTTCTCATCTCGTTAATCCTTTGTTTCTCAATATCGTATGAAAAAGCCGAGTGAATTTCAAGCTTGTAGATATATTTATTTATATGAGCTTGAAATTCAGTGTACGGCTTGATTTTTATTGGCATTGTAAATTGGTGGTCAATTTACCTATCAATTATTGACCTGGTTAATTTACCTATGTACAATACAAATTGTTGACCAAACGGAAGGGATGGCCAACAACCTATACTTAATTTAGCTAAGGTGGTTTTATGAAGGTAAACTATAGAAATGATGAAAATTGTAAAGAATCAATGGAAGGGTTGTTAAATGGTTGTTGACCTTAATAAGGTGCTTACAGAGATGAATCCGCCGCCGATGTTTGTAGATATAAGAAAGCTACTCCGGTTGCAGTATAACCGCTCGATAGACAGTGAAGTATTGAAAATATACTCAGGTAAGGTTGATGCTGATATGCAGGATTGGTTAGCGAGGAAGGCGGCATACTGCTTACTAAAAGGAGATGGAGATAATGTATACGCTTGGATAGAATTTATTTCGGCATTGGATATAGATAATACAAAAATTATTGTGGATTACATTAACGGTAATCAGGATTTATCATAGACTGGAGGTATCATGGAAGAAAAAGAAAATCTGAAGGAATTATTATCTAAAGCCTATGAAATGAAGGAAGATTTGCAGAAAGATTGTAGACTTGTATTAATAATGGAGATTATATCGATAATATCACTTATTATAGGAATCATTAAGTTGGATAATAATATATGGATCTGGCCACTTATTTTAGTGCTTTTTGGATGCAGTCTAACTTTTGGATATATGCTTGTAAGTGGTTTAAGGTTATTAAAAAGAACAATGGCTGTTATCATTGCATTAGAATATAAGATTGATCAGAAGAAAAATACTGATGATAATTAGATATAAATTGTTGCTCGTTATATTTTGTTTGTTCTGTACTGCCTGTTCTCCATATAGTTATGATTCTTCCAAGTCGAAAGTCTATCAGGAGAGGATGACGGTTTTGGAGCAGGCAAAGAATTCCTCTGATCCAGCTGTTTTGAAGCAAGCAGAATTAGTTAGAATGGATATCGAGCAAGAGTATCGCGAGAAAAAGCAAGATGAATGGATTAGGCGTAATGCGATCTATTTATTGGTAGCAGGGCTTTTAGTATTGATAGGCTGTGGTGAGGCTTTGGAATATCTAAGAAAAAACAGTAAGGCGTCATGAGTGTTCTAGTTATACCTTTTGTGATTCCTCATCCCTGTTTAGCAATCCATCCTCAGATATTTTGTAGAAATAATGAACAAGCAAACTAAAATTGCCCGTATTTATTGCCGGGTTTCGACGGTACAACAAGACCTGACCAGACAGATGGCATTGCGCGAGTGGGCAGAGCAACGTGGCTATTATGTGGCTAAGGTGTATGCAGAAAAAGCCAGCGGCCGCACGGCCGAGCGGGCGAAGCTAACCGAGATGATAGAAGATTTGCAGGAGGGCGAGGTGGTGGTGATTGAAAATATCGACCGCTTAACCCGCCTACCCGTGAAAGAGGCAGAAAAGCTAGTCGGCCGCATCAAAGCCAAAGGCGCAAGGTTGGCGATGCCAGGTGTAGTGGATCTGGATGAGCTGTATCCGGCCGACAGTATGGCCGGTATTGTGATGGAAGCGGTGCAAAATTTGTTGCTGAAGATCGCCATGAAATCGGCCAGCGATGATTACGAACTGCGCCGCGAGCGGCAGGCTGCCGGATTCGCCCGAGCCCGGGCAGAGGGGCGCAGCGTGGGTGGGCGCAGAATAGACCAGAAGCGTATCGATGCCGTAGCCTTTTGGCGTCAAAAAGGTTTGTCAATCGCGGAAACCGCCAAAGCATTGAGTTGTTCGCCAGGCACAGTTAAGCGAATCTGGCGGAAAATACAGGCTGGTGAATACAGGGTTTCCGGCAATAAGCTGCCCGAAAAATAGGCAGAGCCGGTGCGCTAGCATAAATTCAAGTATTTATGCCGGGCTGGCAGCCGTTGTTCATGGGGTTATGAACAGGTTTTGTGGAAAACTTGCCGGAGCAGTCTTTAACGAAGAAAGGAAATATCATGGGACATACTGAAAAAAGAAGTGTTGCCGAGTTTTATCGTGATTATGAAACCACGATAGAGAACCACATCGGTAATCCGGATAGTGAAATTTTCGATGGGGTACGGGCGATTTTGATTGGGAATAAAATCAAACTTGGCCAGGCAGTAACGGAGCAAGAAAGATTGTATTGGGAGCAGGGTATGAGCAACAGATAGTCGGTGGCATGCGATGAAGTGGTAAAAGGTCGTTTCATCTTTAACAACAAAAAGAGATAACTAACTTATTAGGAACTGACTATGAATACAATTAAACCTACTGGTCGTGATGATACCATTAAGATGATAAAAGAAGCTTGTAAGAAAAACCGCCGGATGATGGAAGACAAGGAGTACTGCAAGAAAATAGAGGCTGAGTTGCATTACACTGTGGATTCTCCAGCAGTACAAAAGTTGCGTGAAGAGTTAAAAGCATTGAAGCAGACGCAAGGTCGTCGGCTTCGATAAGCAGGGCGGAATACAATAAAACAGCATAAAGATGAAAGGAAGGGTGATGGCTGAATTAACTCACGAACAGAAACAGAAATTGTTGGCCGAATTTGAACGGCCCAAGGTGGTGAAATACAGCCCGGAAGAGATCCGGTCTGGGAAAGAAATCTATATTCAGGTGGTGGCCAGCTGTGCATTGGAGGGGCATGCCCCGGATGATTTTGGCAAGGTGGTCACAATGGAGGAGATCCGTGGGGAATTAACGAAGGAGCAAGCAAGGGCAATTATTTTGGAGCAAATACCGGAAGAGACCAAACGGATTCAGCGGAAGGTTGCCCGTTTACATGAGCTTGGTCTGTCATGGCAAGACCTATAGAGGTTGATGATGGGATTAACAGTACAGGAACAAGCTATATTCGACCGTGCCATGTCTACAAATTTATTGCATGGCCGCGAGGAGTTGAGACAGAGTCAAGATTTTTCCTTTGATGGCTTGAAAAGGTTGCACGATACGACTTTTTATCCTGCTCCGGATTTACCGGAAAGAATTCGGGCAGAAATGAATAATTTTTATCAGATGCGGCCGGCAAGAGATGATTGGGGCGGAAAGTTGCGCTTTAATATCACTCCGTATCCGTATGAGACGTATTATTCGCCGTTGGAACAAGCCGATTATCAACAGGTGGAACGGGTCATTGGGCTGGCCAAATATGCCAGTACCAAAGATTTACCATTTGAGGAGAAGGTGCAACGGTTGGCTCAAGTTTATGCCGAGGTCGACTATCTGCATGCTTTTTGGGATGGTAACAGCAGGGTGAATCGAGCCTTTGTCCAAGAGTTGGCGGCCAGTTCCGGAGTGGAACTGGATTTCAGTAAAGTCAGTGAGAAGGAGATGTATATCGCCCGGGATAAATCCCTGGCCGAACTGAATTTGAGCCGGCGTCCCGAGCAGTTGAAAAACTTGACTCATATGAATCCTAACCCGTACGTTAGCTTGCAGGGCTCCTTGGAAGAGTTGAATCAGTATTACCCCAAGATAGATTTGCCTTCGGTTTTTCGGCAGATTGCGGTGGAGCGGGCAATTCGCCAAGAGCTCGATTACAGCCAGGTACGGGCGGTGGTCAATTCATCCGGTGTTGTGCTGCAACGGAAAAGCGGCGATGCCTGGCAGGATGTCGAGCGGATGCCGGCAGAGGGGATGAAGGCCGGTATTTATCCTTTGGGCACGGCCAAACCGGCCGCGGCCGACCAATCTTATGAAGGCGAAGTTATCTATAAGGATAATGCGTCGATTTTCCAAAAAACCAAACAAGGGTTGATTCGACATCAGAATACCGAGCAGTTGGCCGGTCAGGTAAGGGTAGGGCAGCGCTATAGCATCGGTAAGGGGCAAGCCAAGGCAGCCAGCCTGACGGCCAGCCGGTCGATGAAGCAGACGCATAGTCGGCGGCTTCGATAATAGATGTAGGATTGATTGCAAATGCAAAACTTTTGTTTTACAATTGCAGCCAATTTAAGAGGATATTTGTAATGCGTAGTGTAAATTTTAACATCCGTATGGATGAAAGCCTCAAGGAGCAGTCATTTCCGATTATTGAAAGTTATGGTCTGACTCCTGCTCAAGCAGTCAAGCTGTTTTTGCGGCAAATTGCTGATACCAAAGTTATTCCGCTCTCTTTTCAATATAAAGCGGAACATCTTCCAAATCATTTGACACAACAGGCGATTGGGGAAGTACGCTCTGGTTCAACAATAGTTCAACAGTATAATACGGTTGCTGAGGCTCTTGGTGCAATACGAAGCATTGCGGAGAATAGCTTATAGAATAGATATCGGTAAGCTGATTTTCTTATAATGGTTGTATTGCTTTTTTGTTTTTTCCTGAAAGGAAAATATGAATGGTACATTAAGAAAAATCAGTATGTCTAAGCAGTTTAAGCGTGATATAAAGAAGTATCACTTAGAGTTGGTTTCAGAGGAGTGGGTAGAAGTATTTAGAAATTTAATTAAGGGTCTATCTCTCCCAGTAAAGTACAGAAACCATAAATTAAAAAACGACTGGCAAGATTGTTATGAGTGCCATATAAAACCAGATATACTATTAATATATAGTATTACAGAAGAGAATATACTACAGCTTATCCGTTTAGGCAGCCATTCTGATTTGTTTTAAATGGCAACTTAAAATAGAACTCTTATAAAATGAACCTAATATAGATAATAGGTTCATAATATGGCAAAAGCCCGGTACATTAACATTAGTGCCGGGCTTTTGCTACTTTACTGCTCTATGGCCGGATTATTCGCCCGCCAAACCACCGAACTGGTGGTTCTCGGGTCTGTATAACGGGCAGTGGCAGTTCGCTCCCTGACTACTGCTGCCGGTTGTTGGCTCGGCCGTCTTTCCTGGCGTCTAACCGGCTCACGCCGAATCGGCCGGTTACGTTCGGCTGCAACCGCTTGGGTTGGAACGGTTGAATTGGGTAAGTTGGCCGTTCGGATGCCGTGCGCTTGAAACCAATTGCGCCACATCTCCGCATGCCGGATCAGTTTTTGCCGGTATCGGCTGTTGAATCGCGGGGTGTAGGAATGGTAGTTGGCGACCCGGGTCCATAAATCCCCCCGGTCGCGCACGATGTGCCGCTTGATGCGCCAAGCGGCCAAGAAGTAGGAATAGCAGCCCGGCCGAGCCGCATCTTGCGGCGTGACTCCGTATTTGGCCAGTGTGGCCAAATACGCGGTATTCAACTGCATGGCACCGACATCATGGGTGCCGTTTTTATTTCGTATCCACTGGCCGGGCCGGCCGTTTTCATTGCTTGCTACGGCCAACAGAATTAACGGATCCAGCTGGTACTGGGCGGCGGCTTGCATCGAACAGACCACCCGTTCCTGCTGTACGGCCGGCGGCAGATCTATGGCCATTAGCGATCAACCCAACGGCCGCCGTTGCGTTCGTCGCCGACATAGTGCACCCGTTCGCCGCTCGTCGTCCATTGATGCTGATGGTAGGCTTGGCAATAGCTGGGTTTGGCATTGCGGATATAAGGTACTTTGACTTCTTGCCAGCCACCGTCTCGTTGTGTGCCGACCCAAACGCGTTTGGTATAGGTGGCACGGTTGATCCGGTTCAGGGCAGCCGCATTGCAACGGCCGGCACCGTTGGCAATGGCGTCAATCAGCTCAGGCATATTGTCTTCGTTACTGGAGGGACACAAGCGCAGAAAATCTTTCCTGGCGTTCAAGGTTTGATGTAGCTTGCGGTGCTGGATAGAAAAATAGCGGTTCAGCGACGGGGTGCATTCCGTCGGCCGCTTGCCGGAAGACAGGCACAGGATCGCTTCGCAAGCCAGTTTGGGGTCGCCGGTCAGTACGCTTTCGGCGGACGGCCGGTTGTTTTGCCGGCCGTTACGGTTACCGCCGGTTTGCCCGGTGTTGGCCGGTGCTGCCGTGTTGTTTTGCTGGTTGCCGTTGTTACGGTTATAACTGCGGCCGTCGGTGGCGGTACGACCGCTGGAAGCCGAGTTCAGGGCATCGTTCAGGTTCTGGCCGAAACTGAGGCCGGTGCAGGCCAAGGCGGCCAGCATGATCGCAAGTTGGCGTGTTTTCATAAATCCTCCCTAAAATTATTGCTGCTGTTGTTGCTGCGCCCGGTTGCGGGCGTTAACTTCTTTGAGCGCTTGGCGTACTAAACCGACTCCGCCCAGCAGCATCAGTGCGGCATTGAGCATGGAACCCACCACGCTTTTTGCCGAAAACCCGATGCCTTCGTTACCGCTGCCGCCGGCCAGGCTGCCCACCATTGGCGGCACCTTGGTGCATAAAATCGCCAGCGTCAGGCCGACCAGCAACAATACCGTATAGTGGAATAGCATGAAGCCTTCCGTTTGACTCACCATGTCGGTAATAATGTTTTTCCCAATTGCCATCATCAGCATCATGGTCATCAGTTGCAACCCGATATTCAGCAGCTGTCGATAATAAGAGATAGCCATATCGGAGGTCCAACGCCCGCCGCCGAAGCCCAGTACGAATAGTCCGGCAGTCATGTATATCCAGGCAGCGATATACAAAAGGGCATAGTTGATTGCAATGAGTACCAAAGCAAAGAAAGTAACCACCATCATCAGGATGGCGACAAACAATTCCGGATTGAGCCAAGAGGCTGCATTAGTAATATCTATTAGGTCGGGTATTTTGACTGCCCGGATCGAGTTGGCGGCAGCAGCACGGTTCCACATATCAAATAATGATTGTACGAAGCCGGCCGTTTTTTGTGTTTCGCCGCCGGTACCAGCTTCAACCCCCAGTTGGCTGAATGAATTGATGATGGATTCACTGATGGCAAAACCGTTTTGCAGCAGCCACCAGAAAAAGCCGATGAACAAAATCAGTCGGATGGTTTCGGCGAAGAAGGCGGCGATATCGTCTTTACGGAAGACCAGATCAATGCCGGTATAAACTACGCTGATGGCGGCCAGTGACCAAAACAACCAGCTGGCGGCAGTGGTCAGGGCGGTGACCCATTTGCCGGTGCCATCGCGGAAAGTTTCCATTATCCGATCCAAGACGCTGGCATCTGCCGGATTGTTGCCGGGGTCAAGTTTTTCCGCATCCGAGGCGCTTTCCGGATCTCCGTCTTCGATTGGTTGGATAGGGGTGCCACGTCCCTTGGCCATTTTGTCGGCCATATCGCAGATCGAAGTTTTATTGATGTCGCGGAAACCGCCGCAACGGCCGGAATTCAGCATTTTTTGACAGTTGCCGACCCCCAGTTGCACACAGGCTAAAACCAGCTCTCCTGTCACGGGCCGGCCGTCAAAGGTTTTCATTTGTATCAGTCGTCGCACCACGGGATTGCGCAACCCGTCCGTAGTCAATTTTGACCAGGCATTAAGCTGGGTTTGCAGACTGGCGAGTTTGTATTGCTCCGGCGACATACCGGCATAAGCGCGGATATTGCCGCGGTTCAGTTGCAAGACACCGAAGCAGCAGGAGCCGTTATAGAGGTGTAGATAACCGCCACTTTCTACATTGATGGCTAGATTAGCCACGGCGTCGGCATTCTGTTTTAACCAAGGGCTGGCATAGGGTGAATTGCGAACAGCATCAACAATTTGTTGATGTGTGGCACGTTGCTGGGAAAAGTAGGTTACTTTCCCCGTCGCTGTTGTCGTCGATAACAGAAACAACAGGCACAAACCGATCAGTCGACACCAGATTGCCGTTAGCCGTTGCATGATGGGCTTACCTTAGCTGAATAGAGCGATCGCATGTGCGTTCGTGCCGACCGTACATGATGGTGCGGAAACGGATGATTTTGTTGGCGGCATCATAAGCATATTCGGTATGGTGCCGGGCCAGATTACCCGGTTCGTCATCCAGATTCAGGTAGCAGTAATTGGGCAGGTCGCGCACTGTGGTGCGGCCGCTGGCTTTATGGCGTTGCACCACCCGCATTGGGCAGGTGAAGTAGGTTGGTTGTGCCCTTGTCGAGCCGTCGCCGTTGGGAGGAGCCAGGCAGTTATTGTTCGGGTTGTCACTATTGTTCAGCATCGAGAAAATATAGTGGTTCTCGGCGGTATCGGCTTCGGCCAGCAGCGCGAACGCCACATCCCGTGGCCGCAGGCGGTTGCCCCACACTTCGCGCACGGTTTGCGCCTGCTGCGGGGTGCCGGTCTTGCTGTAGAAATTAAAGGTGATTTCCGGCATCTGTTTCCAAGCAGTCCGTCCCGGCGCATTTTGTGCCGCTGCCGGCAGGGTGCAGACAACCAATCCGGCTGTCAGTAGTAAGGCAAAAGATTTCATCAGCTACTCCTTATCAGGGTTGGGATAGCCAAGGGGCCAGGCGGTTCCCACCCGTATTCTCCTTGGCGTCAAATCTATGCTTCCGGATCGTGATCCGGATTCCGTTCACGTTGTTGGCGGCGCTCCCGCTCTTCACGGATTTGGTTGGCCAGCTTTCCGCCGCGGGTTTGATTCATCAGGATCCGGCCGGCAGCGGTACTGATGGCTTGAATGGTGCTCATGGCAATGGTTTTGCTGGCCCCTTCCGCCGCTGCCGCATCGTTTTGCCCGGAAGCGGCCCGGCCGCCGGCATCGCCGCCCTTTTGCCCGCCACTGTCGGCTTTGCCGCCGGAGGCTTCCGGCGAACTGATACTGTTGCCGCCACTGGCAACGTTGGTGGCTTGGGCGGTCGCTGCGGCGTTGCGGTTGCCTTCGGCGATCAGCGGCTGACCGTCCTGGCTGGCGCTGTTGTCGGCCGAACCGGAATCACTCAGGGCTTCCGTCGCACTGCTCTTGCGGTGGCTGTCGCCGGTTTCGCTTTGCGTACCGCCGCCTTGGTTTTTACCGCCTTGGCTGGCACTGTCTTTTTTCAGTTCGCGTACGGCCTTGGCAAAACCGGCGAGTTCCAAGGCCGCGCCCGTCATAGCCGCCGTGGCCGCCATCACCGCTCCGCCACCGAAGGCGCCGACCCCGTTGCTGCCGCCGCCGCCGGCAATCGAGCCGACCATTTGCGGGACTTTGTTGGACAAGATGAATAGGGTGATGGCCACCAGCAGCAGCACCACGAATTTGAAGAGCGCCATGGATGCCACTGCGGCAGTGGCTTCTCCCATTACGTTTTTGGCAATACCAATCATCAGGATCATGGTCATCAGTTGCAACCCGATATTCAGCAGCTGTTTGAAATAGGCCACCGCCATATCCGAAGTCCAGCGCGAGCCGCCGAAGCCCAATACGAATATGCCGGCGTACAAATACAGCCAGACCGAGATTTTGAGTAACAGGAAATTAATCGCGATCAGTGCGATAAACACCGTGGTCAAGACCAGCATAAGGATGCCGGCCAGCAGCTGAGCGCCGCTTAATTGACTAGTACTTTTGACAGTATCTGCCCACAGTTGAAAGGCCAATAACATCACGTCCGAAGGGGTGATGGGGCCGGTTTGCCCGGCGGATTCACCCAATTGCACAAAAGAGTCGATGATGGCGGTACCGATGTCGATACCGTTTTGCAGCAGCCACAGAAAAAAACCGAAAAATAGGATAAAGCGTACCGTTTCGGCAAAGAAATCGGCAATATCCCCCTTGCGGAACACCATCTGGATTCCGGTCCAAGTTAGGCTGATGGCGCCCAAGGCGAAAAACAGCCAAGTGGCGCGTTGTACCAAGACGTCGCTCCATTTTTGTGCCTTATCCTTGAATTCCCTTTCAATCATGGAGAATTTTTGGGCATCGCTCTCTACCGGCATTGATTCTTCGGTAGCCGCGTCATTTTTGGGCGGGTTAATTAGCACCGCTTCCCCGCCGGCTGACACGATTCTGGGCTCGGAAGCAGCCGTGGGCTGTTCGACGGTTTGCTGTTTGGGCTCGGATGCCCCCGCCGGTTGGGGGTTGGCCCCCCAAGCTCCGGCGGCAAACAGCAGCAGTCCCAACAATAGCAGGCAAAATGGCAGCCAACGTTGTACTCGTTGTTTCCGGGTTAGCGCTGTCGTGTCAGATAGCGTGGTCATCACGAGCTCCTTAATTTATGCAACATATTGAGGACTAGTGGCTCCAAAACTGTTTGGAAGCGGCTGCTTCCCGCGCCTGTTGGTCGATGCGTGCCTGTCGTTCTACGGCTTCCGCTTGCATATGCATCAACGTCACTTGGCGCATTTGCATGGATTGATGTAGTTGGGCACTGCGGAGTTGGTTGCCATACTGGATCGCTTCCATCTGGCCTTTGGCCGATTGCGAAGCGCGTTGCAGCCGCTCCAAGGTGACCAAGTCCTGTTTGATGGATTCCAATTGCTGGTCGATGCCCATCAACACGCTGTCGTTGGTCAGTTTTTGCAGGTTGGAGATCTGGTCACGATTACGTTCCAACCGTGCCCGTTCCGCTGCCGTGCAGCCGCGCAGGCGATAACAAGGCGAACCTTTGTAATATTCGGAAGACTGGTAACGGTCCAATAATTCGCGGATATTGCCCAATTGTTGCCGTTTGGCCCGTAATTCCGCCATCGCTTGATTCAACCCGTCGATGGTTTGGCGCGTGCGGTCCCAAATATAGGCTGCCGGTGCCGCCGTATTGCGCAATTGGTTTTCGTACTGTTTCAATTGCAGCCGGTATTGCTCGATCTGTTTTAACACGGACTGTACGTCTTGCAGGGCGGAAATGGTGCTCTGGGTCACGTTGGCCCCGTCAAAGGTCGGGATGCCGCCGGCTTGGGCGGGCAGGGCGGATAAGCCAAGAGTGGCGATTATGATGGCTACCGCAGATAATTTGGAAAGTTTCATGGGTTCAACTCCGTTCTAAAGTTTCTATTTGTAAAAACAATAAATTATATTCAGATTATTCTGCTTTTTTATATCTTTCACCAATATCATGATCAATCATTTCTCCGGTATTGGGATCGATGGTAAATTGGAAGGTTCCACTGATTATTAGCGTGTCATCCAATAATTTGCCTGCTACTGTTGCTGTGTGTGAAGCAGTATGTGAAGGATTAGTCTCCGTAATTTTAACAACAAAGGCGTCTTGGGAATTTCCGTCCCGTTTGATTTCGTATTGAAAGCGGTTGTCTGAACTTTGCCATGTCCCTACAAATTGCTCCCCCGGTTTGTCGCCGCAGGCGCTCAGCAGCAGAGTCAGACCCAACAGCAGGACGGATAACAATTTTTTCATCATAAGCTCCTTTTTGCTTGGTTAGAACAGGATGTCTTTGGTTACCACGACGTTGAAGCGGTAACCGGGACGGATTTCCAGTGTCGGTGACAGGTTCAGGTTTTTTTGCAGCGTTTGGGTAACGGCCTGGCCGAAGGTAGACCCCAAGTTGGTAGACAATTCGCTGTTGAAGGTGGTGTTGTTATTGTTGTTGCCGTTACCGCGGTCGCGGTCGGTACCGTAAGATATGCCGGCGCTAATCACCGACAGCAGCAGGGCATTGCCCCAAATCCGCATGTAGTGGTTATTGACCTTGTCGCGGAAACCGGGATAGCCGGCGCCGTTGGAGCCGGGCATGGAGCCGATGTCTAAGGAGCGGCCGTCTGGGAAAATCAGCCGGTTCCAGGCGATAAACAGGCGTTTCTGGCCGAATGACACATTGTTGTCATATGAGCCGATCAGCTTGGTACCCTGCGGGATCAGCAGGCGGCGGCCGGTGCGGCTGTCATATACGTTTTGCGATACCTGCGCCATGACCTGGCCGGGCAGGTCGGAGTTGATGCCGCTGATGGCGATGGCCGGAATGACCGATCCGGCCATCAAGGCGTTGGCATAAGCCCGTTCCGGTCGGTTGGCCAGCTGCCAACGGTTATCACTGCCGGCAGTATTGTTGTTGGCCACGGCCGGTTG
>NZ_LXSQ01000012.1 GCF_001648475.1 Eikenella halliae | reverse complement strand
TTCTGGTCTGCTTCAAAGAAACCGACAGAACAATGTCAAACATCGTCTTGTCTTCTTCTCAACAGTGCAGGTGTAAAACACCCACACTTATCGGTAATCTGATTGTTAAAGAGCTGCTGAACCGAACTAACACATAAACACAACCACAACTGCAAATAGCAAGCGAAAAGTAAATTGTGCTGTAAGGAACAGCGAAGATGCGAACTATACGCCTCCCAGAATACTTTGTCAAATACCTAAAAACAAAATATCCAATAAATAAGATTAAGCCTTTAACACAAAACAAAATTTCATTAGCAGAAAATTGCGCAGCACCTCTATCGCTGCTCTTAACTCACCCATTTCTCCGCTCAGCAGCGTAAAATACACGTCGTTACAACATCCCATAGGTTCTCAATATGAATTTCCCATTCCGCCAAGTTCCCTTCATCCGCCCGCGTAGGATGCGTAGAGACGACTTTTCCCGCCGCCTCATGCGTGAGAATGCCCTCAGCGTTGATGATTTAATCTACCCCGTATTCGTGTTGGAGCAAGGTTCTAGCAACGAACCTATCCCTTCCATGCCCGGCATTGAGCGGCAAACCTTGGATAATCTGCTGCGTCAAGCTGAGCTGGCGTGCCAACTGGGTATTCCAATGCTGGCCTTATTTCCTGCTTCCGTGCCGCACAAAGATTTAACCGCCAGTGAAGCCTACAACCCGGAAGGCATCGTACCACGCACCGTGCGCGCCTTGCGCGAGCGCTTTCCAGAACTGGGCGTGATGACCGATGTGGCGCTCGACCCCTACACCAGCCACGGGCAAGACGGCCTGATTGACGAAAATGGCTACGTATTAAATGATGAAACCGTGGAAGTTCTAATCAAACAAGCGCTATGCCATGCCGAAGCCGGAGCACAAGTGATTGCTCCATCCGACATGATGGACGGCCGCATCGGCGCCATCCGTGAAGCCTTGGAAGATGCCGGCCACATCCACACCCGGCTGATGGCCTATTCTGCCAAATACGCTTCCGCCTTCTATGGCCCGTTCCGCGATGCAGTGAGCAGCAGTGCCAACTTAGGCAAGGCCGACAAACGCACTTATCAAATGGACCCCGCCAACAGCAACGAAGCCTTACACGAAATCGCGCTCGACCTACAGGAAGGCGCAGATATGGTGATGGTGAAGCCCGGCCTGCCCTATCTCGACGTTATCCGCCGTGTGAAAGACCAATTCAGTGTACCCACCTATGCCTACCAAGTATCCGGCGAATACGCCATGCTCCAAGCCGCAATCCAAAACGGCTGGCTGGACGGTAACAAAGTTATCCTTGAAAGCCTGCTCGCCTTCAAACGCGCCGGTGCAGACGGCATTCTCACCTACTACGCCATCGAAGCAGCCAAACAGCTGAAGCAGCAAAGCTAACTGCCCTGCCATCTTAAAGGCTACCTGAAAGTTGGTACACCGCTTTCAGGTAGCCTTTTATTGGCAGAATTACTCTCTTCAGACAAACTTCAGGTAACCTCTATCATGCACTCAGGCTACCTGAAATCTCTATTCCCCAGCCAATCTATTCTGCCGCCGATTGATTTCGCCCACCAGCCGCAGCAAAGCATAAGCACTTGCCGCCGTTAGCCAAGCCGACAGCGTAAACAGCAACAGCCTGATACCCCATTCGCCGCCCTGCGTTTCCCAGCCTACCGATATATCGGCAAACCGGCTCAACGCCATGCTGCCGAGCAGACAGAACCACCAAATCTTCAGCCATATGCTGTCCGGCTCACTATCCACCGGCCCGTTTACCCAAATTTCCTTCACTGCCTGATAAGGCAGAAACAGATGGATAATCGGCACGAAAAAACCGCCCACCGCCCAAGCCGGGCTCACCTGCATTCCCTGCGCCCCTAAAGCCAGCGCATTACAGGCCGCTCGGTACAGCCAGCATAAAAACACCAAACCCGAGCACAACACCAAACCAATCAGCACCCAAGCGCCAAACTCCGCCACCCTTGTCAGGCTATCAAGCACCTCGTCCGATAATTCCAGCCAACCCAATGCTTTCGGTAAAACCGCTCCCATTAGCAGCAGCCAGCTCAATAATTGGCTCAGGCACACCAATGCCGCCAGCAGCTGCACCAGTTGGGTACAGCTGTCGTTTGGGCGAAACGTATATTCGCATTGTCGTTTGGTCATCATTTTATCTTTCGGATTAAACAGTTGAGGCTACCTGAAAATTCTCATTACGTTTTTCAGGTAGCCTGAGCTTTTGCAAAACCCACTCTCCCATCGGCTTCGGCAGTTCTCATGCCAATCGCACTATTCTCACTGAGTAAGTAAAAGGCTACCTGAAACCTATCTAAATCTTCTTCAGGTAGCCTTTTGCGTTCAATTTGCTGAGGCGGTAATCACACGCCCTGTTTCAGGCTGGCTTCGATGAAGTCATCTAAATCGCCGTCGAGCACGGCTTTGGTGTTGCCGGTTTCGTGGCTGGTGCGCAAGTCTTTGATGCGGGAAGAATCGAGCACGTAGGAGCGGATCTGGCTGCCCCAGCCCACGTCTGATTTGCCTTCTTCCAGCGCCTGTTTTTCTTCGTTGCGTTTGCGCATTTCCAGCTCGAACAGTTTGGCGCGCAGCATTTCTTCGCACACACGGCGGTTGTCGTGCTGCGAGCGGCTGTTTTGCGACTGCACCACGATGCCGGTGGGGATATGCGTCATGCGCACGGCGGAATCGGTTTTGTTGATGTGCTGGCCACCGGCGCCGGATGCACGGAAGGTATCGGTGCGTACGTCTGCCGGGTTGATTTCCACTTCGAAGCTGTCGTCCACTTCGGGATAGACGAACACGGAGGCGAAGGAGGTATGGCGTTTGTTGTTGGAATCGAATGGGGAGTGGCGCACGAGGCGGTGCACGCCGGTTTCGGTGCGCAACAGGCCGTAGGCGTACTCGCCTTCCAAGCGGATGGTGGCGCGATTGATACCGGCAATTTCGCCGTCGTCCTGCTCCATGATTTCCACTTTGAAGCCTTTGCGCTCGCCATAGCGCACATACATGCGCAGCAGCATGCCAGCCCAGTCTTCGGCTTCGGTGCCGCCGGCGCCGGCCGTGATGTCGATAAAGCAGTTGTTCACGTCGGCAGGCTGATTGAACATGCGCTTGAATTCGAGCTCGGCCATTTGTTTTTCCAGCTCGGCTACGTCTTCCTCAATCGCGGCAAAGCTGTCTTCATCACCCTCTTCCAGCGCCATATCGATAAGCAGGCGGTTGTCGTCGATACCGCCGGCGATGTTGTCGAGCGTGAGCACGATGCCTTCGAGCACTTTGCGCTCTTTGCCGATTTCTTGGGCGCGTTTGGGATCGTTCCAAAGCTCGGGGTCTTCGGAGAGGCCGACCACTTCTTCCAGCCGGTCTTTTTTGCCGTCGTAATCGAGATACACGCGAATTTCGCCGCTGCGTTTTTCCAAATCGGCGAGGGTGTTGTTGAGTAGGTTGATGCGTTCGGCTTCCATAATTATTGTCTTGGTGTTTAATGCGTTAAATTTAAGGGGCGTATTGTAACAGATTCGGGAAGAACGCCCGAAAGCCGGGGCGTATTTTTCAGGTAGCCTTCAATCCGTGAGGTTACCTGAAAAAGCGCAGCCCCCGAATTCTCCTCTATTAGAATTCGGGGGCTGCTTTTAGCAGGTTTGTCTAAACTGTGTTCAGACCGGTTTGCTGCAACCGATTAGTACGGCTCTTTCAGGTCGAATTTTTTGCCTGCAACCTGGCCGTAAATTACCCAACCGAAGAAGGTTACCAAACCGCCGCCGAGCATGGCGTCTGCGCCTGAACCATACAGGGCGTAGAAGCTGTAGATATTACCAATCAAGGCAACGATGGTGGTTACTTTCAACTCGCCGGCCGGCACGTTGCTGACTTTCTGCATCACATACAGGGCAGACATAGACAGCACGTAGGGCACGAGGTTGGTTACCACAGCCAAGTTCACCAATACGTCGAACTGTTCGCTCAAGCTGGGGCTCATGGTCATCAGGGAGAGCAGGGTTTGCACGATACACAGGATAATCATGCCCACCAGCGGAGTGTTGGTTTTGGTAACTTTGCTGAACACTTTGGGGAAGTAGCCTTGGTCGGCACTGGATTTGAACACTTGTGCCACGGTGAACTGCCAGCCCAACAGAGAACCGGTACAGGCCAATACCATCAAGCCCATCACGATTTTACCCACAGTTGGGGTGAAGATTTGGGCAAATACCAAACCGAACGGACCATCGGAAGCAGCCAAATCAGCATTCGGCACGATACCGGCCACCACGTTGGTGGAAACGATATACACGATGGCAGTCAGCAGGGTACCGCCGAATACGGCGATCGGCACGTTTTTCTCGGGGTTTTCCACAGCATCGGAGTTCGCGCAGGCAGATTCCAAACCAAGGAATGACCACAAGGTGATTGAGATGGATTTCGGTAGAGCTTCGAAAACGCCATAATTATGCGGGTTCCAGGCATCGGCATACATGGAAGGGCTGAACCAGTACCAGCCGATAATGGAAATGCCGAGCACGGGGAGAACCACACCCCACACGGTGAAACCACCGATTTTACCAGTAATGGATGCACCGCCGAAGTTAGCCACAGTGGTCACCCATACGAAGATGATGGTCCACAAGGTTACTTGGGTAGGCTCAAGTTTCCATTCCATCAACTGGGCAAGATAGCCTACTGCGGTAATGGCGATGGCGATGTTGGCGATTACCAGGGAAACGGCATAGGTATAGTTGGCAATGAAGTTGCCGGATTTGCCAAAGGCATACTCGGCATAACCACCCATACCGCCGGCATTTTTACTGAAGCGGCCGCACTTGGCGAACGCATATGCCAAGGCCAGCGAACCGCCTGCGGTAACCAGCCACGACAAAATAGAAATCGTACCAACCTGAGCCAATTTGGTCGGCAACATGATGATGCCTGAGCCCATCATATTCACCATGGTGAGAATGGTCAGCTGTACCACGCCCATCTTGTTTTGAGAGGTTGACATAATACTTAATCCTTCTTAATGCGGCAGGCGGGTTTGGCCGATATTCCGGCGAAGCCTGCGCTGCCGCGCAATCAAATTTATCTGAAGGCTACCTGAAACCGTTTCAGGTAGCCTGATACGGCTTATTAGCCTTTAACCACTACATGACCGAAGGCACGGCGGCTGCCGTCTTCCACGGTCTGCAGATATACACCTTGCAGCTCGGGTTCGAAACCAGGCAAGCAGTTGATGCCTTCTTCGAGAGCCAAGAAGTATTTCTGCACCGCACCGCCCCAAACTTCACCCGGGATGGTGCACAGTACGCCCGGAGGATAGGGCAGAGCACCTTCAGCAGCGATTTGACCAGCGATTTCGCTCAAGCGAACCAGTTTCACTTCGTTGCGGATGAAGGCTTGCTGTGCTTCGTAGGGCAGCATGGCTTGTTTTGGCCAGCCGTCGGCACGGAACATCTCGCTCTGCAACTGTTTCATGTTGTTGCGTTTGTAGAAGTCGTGCATTTCTTGGCACAAGCGGCGGATGGTGTAGCCTTTGTAGTATTCGGCGTTGCGGCCGTATACGGTAGGCACCACTTCGCTCATCGGGCTGTCGGCTTCGATGTGTTTTTCGAAGCGGGCGATCAGGGCAACCAAGTGTTCCATCTTGGCCAGGTCTTCGGCCGGGGTCATCAGGAACAGAATGGAGTTCAAGTCGCATTTTTCCGGGACGATACCGTTGTCGCGCAGGAAGTTGGCCAAAATGGTGGCCGGTACACCGAAGTCTTCGTATTCGCCGGTTTCCACGTTGATACCGGGAGTGGTCAACAGGAATTTGCACGGGTCAACAAAGTATTGGCCTTTGCCGTAGCCGGGGAAGGAGTGCCATTTGGCGCCCGGTTCAAATTCGAAGAAGCGCAGGTCGTTGGCAATCTTCTCGGTCGGGTAAGATTCCCACGGTTTGCCGTCGATGGTTTCCGGAATAAACGGTTTGATCAGCTTGCAGCTTGCACGCAGCATCTTACGGGCTTCAATACCGACGGTTACGCAGTCGCGCCACAGGTTGCGGCCTACTTCGCCATCCAAAACTCGAGCGTTCACGTCCAGAGAAGCGAACATCGGGTAGAACGGGCTGGTAGAAGCGTGAATCATGAACGCATTGTTGAAGCGTTTGTGGCTGCAATAGCGTTTCTGGCCTTTAATATGGCTGTCTTTTTTGTGAATCTGAGAAGCTTGAGAGAAGCCGGCCAGTTGTTTGTGTACGGATTGGGTAACGAAGATGCCGGGGTCGTTTTCGTTCAGTTCCAGCAGCATCGGTGAGCAGTCGCGCATCATCGGGATGAATTGCTCGTAGCCTACCCAAGCAGAGTCGAACAGGATGTAGTCGCACAAATGGCCGATGCGGTCTACTACTTGGCGGGCGTTGTACACGGTACCGTCGTAAGTACCCAGCTGAATGATGGCCAAGCGGAACGGACGTTCTTCTTTAGCGCGTTCCGGAGCAACTTTAGCCAGCTGTTCGCGGATGTAGGCTTCTTCGAAGCAAGCGTTGTCGATACCGCCGATGAAGCCGTAGGGGTTACGGGTAGTTTGCAGATAAACCGGGATGGCGCCGCCAGTGATCAGCGCGCCGATGGTGTTGGATTTGTGGTTGTTGCGGTCGAACAATACCAAGTCGCCTTTAGCCAGCAAGGCGTTGGTTACCACTTTGTTGGAAGAAGAAGTGCCGTTCAGAACGAAGTAGGTTTTGTCGGCATTGAACACTTTGGCAGCGTGTTGTTGAGCCGCGCAGGCAGGACCTTCGTGAATCAGCAGGTCGCCCAAGCGAACGTCGGCGTTGCACAAGTCGGCACGGAATACGTTTTCACCGAAGAATTCGAAGAATTCGCGGCCGGCAGGGTGTTTGCGGTAGAACTGGCCGCCTTGGTGTCCGGGGCAATCGAACTGGGCGTTACCGATGTTCACATACTGTTTCAGTGCGCCAAAGAAGGGAGGAGCGAGTTTGGAACCGTATTGGTTTACGGCGGTGGCTACCTGTTTGCCGTAGTACTCTTCATTGCCGCGGCCCAGCTGGATAACACCGTTAATGCGGGTCAGCAGGCTTTCAGGCACGCTTTCGCCGGGTTGCAGGGCAACGAATACCGGAATACCGAAGCCGGTGGCTTCAACCTGCTCCACAGCCTTGGCTGCATCGGCAGTAGAAGCAACAACAGCACCAATACCTGCGAGGTCGGCACCTTGTACGTCCACCACGTCTAACTCGGTGGTGAAGCCCTGTTGAACAGACGGGCTGGCTGCTACTTTCAAAAACGTCATATCAAACTCCTATATGTGGAAAACACTACCGCCAAACCACAGCGGCAGCAATGGGAAAAACTCTTTATTTGGAGTGATGAGTGTATGTTTTGCGTTTTTTGTGTAGTTTTGTGAATTTGCCCGCTGACTCTGCAATCCGCCTAAACAAAATTTAGCATTTTACTTTTTATTAACCAAGTAACAAATTGCTGAATTCCAATGCGTTTAAACGGATGCAAACTCACTTCTCTATTTCTTCTATTGCTAACATAGCGCAATTCTTAAAATTTTTTTCTTACTGCGCGACGAAATAGTAGCATAACTGCCAAACGACTGCCAAATGTTTTTCACTGGCAAAACCGTAAAAGACACCCCTACTGGCCGTAACTCTATTATTTGTAAAAATAAGTTATGTAAAAAGTTCTTTACATAAAATAGAAAATATTCCCGCTTAGCGGGGGAAAATCCGGCTATAGTGGATTAACAAAAATCAAGACAAGGCGGCGAGCCGCAGACAGTACACACGTTACGGCAAGGCGAGCCAACGCTGTAGCATTCTTATTTTAATTCACTATAAAACGCAAAAAGGCTACCTGAAATTTCAGGTAGCCTTTTGTGAACGCGTTGTCGAAGCCGTATATCAAATGGGCCGGGTATTCCTTTCCAGCCATTCTTTGGCCGCGCCTTTAGTATGCGGGGCGAGCTTGTCGCGCACAAAAGCATGATAGCCATTGAGCCAAGCGGCTTCTTCATCACTCAGCATACTGCGTTCGATCAACTGCGTATCAATCGGGCACAGGGTGAGCTGTTCGAAGCAGAGGTATTGGCCGAATTCGGTTTCCTTCGGCTGTTCCACGCGGCGGGTCACCACCAGGTTCTCAATGCGGATACCCCATTTGCCCGGACGGTACAAACCGGGCTCGTTGGAGGTAATCATGTTTTCCTTCATATTATTGCTCTTGAGGCCGGAAGTGTTGTAGGCAATTTTCTGCGGGCCTTGGTGCACATTAAGGAAATAGCCCACGCCGTGACCGGTACCGTGGCCGTAATCGCACTGCTCTTTCCACAGCGGCACACGGCAGATGGTATCCAAAATCTGGCCGGAAAGGTTTTCCGGGAATACGGCCTCGGCTAAGGCAATATGCGCCTTAAGCACGCGGGTGTAGTCGCGTTTCTGCTCGGCAGTAGGCTGGCCGATGGGGGTAACGCGGGTGATGTCGGTCGTGCCGTCCAAATAATGTGCGCCGGAGTCGATCAGCAAAATGCCCTGCCCTTTGATAGTGCTGTAGTGTTCAGGCGTAGCGGCGTAGTGCGGCAAGGCAGCATTTTCGTTGAAGCCGGCAATAGTATCGAAGCTGAGTGAAACGTAATCGGCCTGGCGGCTGCGGTGGTCGATTAGCATGGTATCGATATCCAGCTCGGTAACGGTTTCGCCGGCAGCCAGTTTCTGCTCCAGTTCGGCAAAGAAGCCACACAAAGCCACACCGTCGCGCACCATGGCGTTTTTGGTGTGTTCGATTTCAGCTTCAGGCTTGCAGGCTTTAAACAGGGTGCTGGGATTGATGTCTTCAATAATGCGCACCCCGGCAGGCAGTTTGCCCAAAGTGTAAACGGCGGTGCGATCGGGATCGACCAAGAGGCTGCCGCTGAGTTTGCCCACGGCATCCACCACGCTGCGGTATTCGGCCACATCGATTTTGGCCTCGTTCAGCGCTTTGCGGCAGGCATCGGTGAGCTTGGCAGGGTTTACAAACAAAGTGGCCCGTTCGGCACCAATCAGCAAATAGGAGATAAACAGCGGGTTGAACGGAACGTCGTTGCCGCGCAGATTGGTCATCCAGGCAATATCATCGAGCGAAGAAACCAAATGGTGGTCTGCACCGAGTTCTTTCATCGCGGCACGCACACGGGCGAGTTTTTCCGACGCGCTCTCGGGCTCGAAACGGGCTTCGTGCACGAAAATCGAGTTGTCCGGCAAGCCTGGGCGGTCGTGCCAGAAGCTGTTTAGTAGGTCGATATCGAACCGCAGTTGAATGTTTTTCTTGGCAAAATCGGCTTGCATTTCTTGCTTGAGCGAGAGCGACAAACCATCTGCCGGAATACCGACTACGGCGTTTTCAGGCAGCCTTTTGGCCAAAGATTCAACCATGGTGGGATAACCCTGGCCAAGCTTTTGCAATACGAAGCCGCTGCCTTCGAGCTGGCGTTTGGACTGTTCCCAATAACGGCTGTCCACCCACAATTCGGCAAAATCGGCACTCACGGCCAACGTGCCAACCGAGCCGTCGAAGCCCGAGAGCCAAGTGCGGCCGCGCCAATGTTCGGGCAGGTACTCGGAAATATGCGGGTCGGCAGAGGGCGCGATCCAAACATCGATTTTCTGTTCTTTCATGGCTTGCCGCAGGGCGGCGAGACGTTGCGCGTGAATATTACTCATGGTTTGCTCCTTTGACGGTTGCTGGAAAGATGCTGGCTGATGCAAGGTGTTGCTGTTTTAACCTGCCTGATTAAAGTGTGTGTGGCTGTCGGCCATTGTTTTCATATTAAGCACCACCGACAGCTGTAAGGCTACCTGAAAACAGCTCGCTTGCAAAGCGGCAAATATGCTTTTCAGGAACAAAACTGTCACAAGCAAACTGCCCATCAAAAAAGTACAAAAAACCGCCACATCGGCATTGGCCGGCGGCGGTTGGCTTGGGCAGTAGTTTGGGGCTACCTGAAAATTATGCTGTTTAGTCGATGTCACTCAGCAGGCGGTTCAATACCGGCAGCATCACCAGCAATACTACACCCGAACCAATACCGAGGATACCTAACAATCGATAGAATTCAACCACTTTAGCAGCATTATACAACTCGTCAAACAACACCCCACCCAGTGTGAAACCCAGCGAAATAGTGAGGAAGTTGAACGATACCATCTGCGTTTTGAATACTTCCGGCGCAATTTTAGTAGCAAACGACAAAGAAATCGGCGAGAGCAGCAGTTCGGCGATGGTAATCGTCAGAACCAGCAGCGCCATCACTGCCAGCGGCATTACTTGACCAGAGGAAATGAAGGGGATGAAGCACAGGTAGGATGCCCCCATAATCAACATTGCCAAAGCAAATTTCATAGGCGTTTTTGGCTGACGGGTACCCATTTTTGTCCACATCGCAGCCATCAGGCCGGCAAATATGATAACCCACATGCTCTGCAAAGCAGCCAGCCAAGCCACGGGAATTTCAAAGCCCCACAGCACCCGGTTGGACGTTTCGTCAAAGTAAATGGTTACTACGGTGTAAATCTGAAACCACACCGCCCAGAACAGGCACATTACTGCAAACATCGGCACATAGGCCAGAATATGGCGTTTTTCCACAGAAGAAACACGTGAACTGGTGAACATACGCACGAAATAAGTCAGGCTTGCAATAATGACCACGGCTAAAAGCACACGTGAGAAATTTCCCAAATGCAGCAACTTGCCCGCGATACTACCACCCAGCACCATTAAAGCAATTAACGCAACAGATACTGCCAGTTTGCGTTGTTCTGGCGGCAAGGGGTTGGCAGGCAGGGAGGGCGGTAATTGGCTGCGACCGCGCCAGTATTGCCACAAACCGAAAGCCATACCCACCGCCGCCGCGCCAAAGCCGTAGTGGAAACCGTATTTCAGCTGCAGCCAGCCGGTGAGCAATGGGCCGATAAAGCCGCCGATATTGATGGCGGTGTAGAAAATCGAGAAGCCTGCATCACGCAGATGCCGCTTCGCAGGGTCTTCATACAGCGATCCCACCATGGCACCGGCAGAAGATTTTACCCCGCCGCTCCCGAAGGCGATAAGAACCAGGCCTGCTATCAACCCAACAAAACCCGGCAATACGGCCAGGGCGATATGTCCAAGCATAACCACTACGCCCGACCAAAATAGTGTTTTCTCCGCACCCAATACGCGGTCAGCCAGCCAGCCGCTCAAAATGGTAGCCAAATAGATACTGCCGCTATATGCGCCTACCACGCCTCCGGCCAGATTTTTATCAATACCCAAACCACCGTCTTTGGTAGCATAGTATAGATAAATCAGCAAGATGGCCTGCATGCCGTAAAAAGAGAAACGTTCCCACAGTTCGATATGGAACATCGTGCCCAGTTGGCGTGGATGGCCGAAAAAATCACCTTTCGGCGTACTACCTGCTGTGGCGGGTGAGGCAAAACGATCATCGGTTGGAGTGGTCATAAGGTATTCCTTATCAGAGGGTTTTTCTTTCATGCCTGCGTACAGGCTACCTGAAAAATGCTGCGTTGCGCCCCGTCCAACCATGGCAAGCCTGCTTCCGGCCAAGCGGCGCTGTTGCAACAAAAAATAATTCCTCCTTTGGCAGAAAAATACGGGCGGTATCCAAATGAAAACCGCATCCGCTTTTCCTTGCACAAAGGGGGACTTGGTGCGACAAATATAGTATGCGCTGCGCCTACACGCAAGCACAAATTTGCATTTCCCAACATTTATTTTCCCGTCCGCCAAACTAAAATGCTTTACAAGCGCCGAATACCGTGCCTTTCGGGGATTTTCGGGCAAGCCGGATAAAGGGTTCGGCTTGGCGGTTTTTCGTTCTTTCATAGCGCCAAAGGCTACCTGAAAATGTGCGTTGGGTTTTCAGGTAGCCTCATCCAACGACATGGAGATACCGCCTACCCTGCTGGGAAAATGGCGAAGCCGCGTTGCCGCGCCCAAACCGATTGGGCGGCACGGCCCAATTTTCAGGTAGCCTTTGGCATGGCAGCGGGCGGACTCCAAGCCCGCAATGGCATATTGCCCGGCCTTTTGCGGCAAGCTGTGTGCCGGATTGTTTCATTTCCGCCGGTTGCAATAAAAAGGCTACCTGAAAACTTTCAGGTAACCTTTCTTGCGCCAGCTATTTCAACTTAGCTGATTTATCCAATAAGCCAACCGATTAAATCGGCCGGGTATTTCTTTCCAGCCATTCCCTGGCCGTGCCTTGAGTGCGTGGGGCGAGTTTTTCGCGCACGAGGGCGTGGTAGTCGTTCAGCCATTGGATTTCGTCTTCGGTCATCAGCGGTCGATGAGTTTGGTATCGATCGGGCAGAAGGTGATCGGTTCCATGCACAAATAGCTGCCAAACTGGGTTTCTTCGGGGTTTTTCACTTTGCGGGTAACCAGCAGGTTTTCGATGCGGATGCCCCATTTGCCCGGGCGGTAGAGGCCGGGCTCGTCTGAGGTGAGCATACCGGCTTTCATCACGTTTTGGCCGTTCACGGGCTTGAAGTAGGAAATAATCTGCGGGCCTTGGTGCACGTTGAGGAAGTAACCCACGCCGTGGCCGGTGCCGTGGTTGTAGTCGCGTTGTTGCTTGGAGGTAGGCTCATCCACCTTGCAAAGGTATAGGCAGAATAGCGTGAGAAGTGAAGGTGTTAGAGTCAGATCCAAGTTTTCAAGTAGCCTCTATTGTGAGGAGGCAAAGGCTACCTGAAAACTACCAAGCCTTATTCCACATCGTGCAGCAAGCGGTTAAGGAAGGGCATCATTAAAAGCAGGGCCACGCCGGCACCAATACCGAGCGCGGTCAGGATAATGTAGAACCGGGAGGCCGTTTCGGCGGTGTAGAGCGTATCACCCAGCACACCGCCCAAAGTAAACCCCAGGGAGAGGGTGAGGAAGTTGAACGACACCATCTGGGTCTTATACGCCTGCGGGGCAACTTTGGTGGCAAAAGAGAGAGAAATCGGCGAGAGCAGCAGCTCGGCCACGGTAATCAGCACCAGCGCCACCATCAAAACAACCAGCGGCATCGGCGTTTGGGTGGAAAGGTAGGGGATGAAGATGGCGTAAGCCCCGCCTATCACCAAAGCAGCCAAAGCGAATTTCATTTGGGAACTCGGCTGGCGGTCGCCCATTTTGGTCCATAACGCGGCCATCGTACTGGCAAGCACAATCACGGCGGTACTCTGGAAAGCGAGCAGGTAGGAAACCGGCACTTCAAACCCACCGACATGGCGCGGCACGGTTTTGTCGAAATATGCGGTTACGACAGTATACATCTGCAAATAAGCCGCCCAAAACAAGCACATACCAACAAACAGCGGGATATAGGCAATCAGATGGCGCCTGTCGGCTTCGGTGGAATGCCTGTCGTTAAACATTGCAAAGAAATAGCCGAGGCTAATAACGGCCACTACACCAAGCTGTACTTTGGATAAATTATCCAAATTCAACAGGCCAGTGGCAATCAGTCCTCCGATAACGGCCAAAATCCCCACCACTATACCGATAGCCTTACCATGTGCTTCCTTCGGCAACGGGTTGGGCACGGGCGTTTCCGGCAATTTGCTTTTACCCTGCAGGAAAGTCAGCAGGCAGAGCACCATGCCCACCACAGCCGAAGCAAATACCATGCGGAAGCCGTATTTCGGCTGCAGATAGCCGGCCAGCAGCGTGCCGATAAACACCCCGGTATTAATGGACGTGTAGAAAATAGAGAAGCCGGCATCACGCAGTTTCTGCTCGGATTCGGCCTCATACAGCGACCCCACCATGGCGCTGGCCGTGGCCTTGAAGCTGCCGCTGCCCAACGAGATAAACGGCAGGCCGACCAGGCTGGAATAACCCGGCAGCAGGGTAACGAGGATGGTGCCCACCATCATTACCACCGTGGAAAGCAGCAGGGTGTTTTTCGTACCCAACACGCGGTCGGCCAGCCAACCACCCACGATGGTGGTAAGGTAGATACTGCCAGCATATGCGCCCACGATACCAGAGGCCAATCCTTCATCCATGCCCAGACCACCTTCGGTAACCTTCGTATACATATAAACAACAAGGATGGATTGCATACCGTAGTAGGCAAAGCGCTCCCACATTTCGATGAAGAACAGCGTACCCAGCTGTCGCGGATGGCCGAAGAATCTTTTTTCGGTTGACGTAGTCATCATAGCGTCCTCTTTAATAGGTTCACTTGAAATCCGGCCAACCCGCCGAGTTACCTGGCGTTACATCACAGAAGAATCCGCCTTACAATACAGCAAGATACCTGTGTCGGTATTCGTTGAATCGGCCATACTCTGTACAACGGCCACTTGCCGTTGCCGTTACAGTACCGCCGTCGGGTGATAAAGCTGCCGCCGGGCGGCACATGTTTTGACATCCTGGTTGGAACAATGCAGCCTAATTGCCGCATTAACCAAGAAGAATTGCTAATATAATCCTAATATTAGCAATAATCTTCGTCAAGAAACATTAACCCCCTTTCATTGATGCAAGTCAAGAACACCTCAAGAAGCAGTACACCATGATTATTTCCATATAGATAATTTTGCTACAAAATAAACTATATTCTATTAAATTATATATTTACATTAAATTCGCCTATGCATAAACCCTTACACTCCCTCCCGCTTAGGCTTATGTAAAATGAAAATATTTGTAAATATGAGATGACGAGAAAACCTCAGATTCCGCTAAAAAATAAGCAAAAGGGGCATAAACAGCCCCTTACTGATAATCGTGTATCAACCGTTGGATGGCTTGGCCATGCCGTGTGCAAATGTATAGAGCAAACCGGCCTAACTTCGCTACAGCATTGGCTCGACTTAACATACTGTTTTTAGCCCGCCCTTCTTTTATCGAAAACCAATTCGGCTTGCTATAAAGGCTACCTGAAAATTTTCAGGTAGCCTTTCCATACAACCGGCAGCAATCAACCGGCATCCTCCTCATCACCGTAATACTTCACCCCGATTTTAATCGGTGGCCGCCCTTGTGATTTACGGTGGGCATTAGAATCGCGTAGGGAATAGGCACAGCCGCAGTATTCCTGCTGGTAGAAACGCTCGCGCTTGCTGATTTCGATCATGCGCGCACTGCCGCCGCCTTTGCGCCAGTTGAAATCCCAATACACCAGGCCGGGGTATTTTTCGGCGGCACGGCGGCCGCAATCGTTGATTTGGTTCATGTTTTTCCAGCGGGAAATGCCGAGGCTGCTGGTGAACACGGGAAAGCCGTTTTCGTGGGCATATTGGGCGGCTTTTTCAAAGCGCATGTCGAAACACATGGTGCAGCGGATGCCGCGCTCGGGCTCGAATTCCATGCCTTTGGCTTTTTCAAACCATTCTTTGCGGTCGTTTTCGTAGTCGTCGTCTTTATCGATGAATGGGATGCCGAATTTGTCGGCAAAGCGCATGTTTTCCTCTTTGCGCAGCAGGTATTCTTTGAGCGGGTGGATGTTGGGGTTGTAGAAATAGATGGTGTAGTCGATGCCGGAAGCAAGCAGGGCTTCCATCACTTCGCCGCTGCACGGGGCGCAACAGGAGTGAAGCAAGACTTTATTTTGCCCACCCGGCGGAACAAGCACGGGGCGGCTGATGGGGCTGACTTCAAGAGTGTGGTCCATGGTTTTTCCGTAATTGGGTTTGGGCAGGATTTTAACACCAAACGCAGAAAGGCTGCGGGCTGAAGAAGGCAGGGAAGCTTTTTCAGGTAGCCTTTTCCAAATACAAAGAGGCTACCTGAAAACTAGGGCTACAACTTTTCAGGTAGCCTTCACACCGAAACACCGGCCAAACAAAACCCCGCTTGGCAGCGGGGTTTGTTATCAAAGCCGTCCGGCTTATTTGCCTGCGGCGGTTACAGTGGCTACGGCCAAGTTGGCGCCACGGCGCAGGGAGGTGCTTTCCACGCCTTCCGGATATTGGATGTCGGACAGGTGCAATACATCGCCTGCCACAACTTTTTCGCAATCCAAAACCAGTTCGGACGGGATATGTTTCGGATCCAGCAGCACTTCCACGCTGGTGCTCAGCAGAGCCACGCGGCTGTTTTGCAGTTTAACGGCCTGAGATTTCTCGGCATTAACCACGTGCAGCGGCAGGCGGATTTTGATCGGTTTGCCGGCTTCCACGATTTGGAAGTCGATGTGGCGCACTTCGCGGCGAACAGGGTGCATCTGGAAGTCGCGCACAATCACGTCGTGCTCTTTGCCGTTCAGCGCCAGTTTGATGATGGCGGTGTGGAACTCTTCTTTCTGCAGGGCGAAGAATACGGTTTTGTGGTCAACGGAAACAGCAGTGGCGTCAGAGCCGGCGCCGTAAACTACGGCAGGCACACGGCCTTCGCGGCGCAGGCGGCGGCTCGCACCAGTACCTTGCTCTTCGCGCACTTGGGCTTCGATTTTGAAAGACATGGTAAAACTCCATTTAAGTTAAAAAAGCCGTCTGCCGGGCTGCGACCAACCCTGACGGCGGGGATTACGGGAGGAACAATGCTCCCGGGGATGCCACATCCTCGTTGAAGAGGTATGAGACAGATTCTTCGTTGCTGATGCGGCGCATGGTTTCGGCCAGCAAGCCGGCAATCGTAACCTGGCGGATACGGTCACAGTTTCGGGCGGCATCAGACAGGGCAATGGTGTCGGTAACCACCACTTGGTCGATATCAGACGATGCGATGCGGCTCACGGCTTCGCCGGAGAACACGGGGTGGGTGGCATAGGCCAGCACGCGTTCCGCACCGCGCTCCTTCAAGGCGGAAGCGGCTTTGCACAGGGTGTTGGCGGTGTCGATCATGTCGTCCACAATCAGACAAGTACGGCCTTGGACATCGCCGATGATGTTCATCACTTCGGCCACGTTGGCTTTGGGGCGGCGTTTGTCGATAATCGCCAAGTCGGTGTTCAGCACCTTGGCCACGGCACGAGCACGCACCACGCCGCCGATGTCGGGGCTAACCACAGTGAGGTTCTCGATGCGTTGTTGCAGGATATCGTGCACCAAAATCGGGGTGGCATAGATGTTGTCCACCGGAATATCGAAAAAGCCTTGGATTTGGTCGGCATGCAAATCCACGGTCAGCACGCGGTCAATGCCGGCGGTGGCGAGCATATTGGCCACCAGCTTGGCGGAAATCGGCACGCGCACGGAACGCGGGCGGCGGTCTTGGCGGGCATAGCCGAAATAGGGGATGGCGGCGGTGATGCGGCCGGCGGAAGCGCGTTTGAGCGCGTCGGCCACGGTGAGCAGCTCCATCAGATTATCGTTGGTGGGGGCGCAGGTGGACTGCAAAATAAACACGTCGCGGCCGCGCACGTTTTCCAAGAGCTCCACGGCGATTTCGCCGTCGGAAAATTTGCCCACGGAGGCGCGCCCCAAGGAAATACCGAGGTGTTTGACCACGTTTTCAGCCAAGCCGGCGCTGGCGTTGCCGGCGAATACCATTAAACTCTCATATGCCATTTCTTCATTACCTGTGTTGTTTGCGGTCTCGCCGCCGACTGTGGGAAACATTGCCGCTCCCTCGCGTTTGGGTTTGACTGGCTTGCAAACGGCGGATTATACGCCGAGCACAGGCAAAACCAAAGTGCTGTTTGTGCGGAATATCCGCCGTTTGTGTTGGCCCGATGTCGGGATTGGGCAACGGATGCCTACGCGGGGTTTGTCCCAATCCCCAATAAAGCAATCAAAACCGGATAAACGCGGTTTCACGGCAAGAAAATTCCCGCCTCTCCGGTTTTCGCGCCGGTTTTGTTTTGGCGAAACGTGCTGCGCTTATTTTCAGGTAGCCTGTTGCGCCGCATGACGCAACGATAAAAATAAAAGCATGTACGCGTACATGCTTTTGTAAGGTGGCTGGGGATGTAGGATTCGAACCTACGCATGCCGGAATCAAAATCCGGTGCCTTAACCAGCTTGGCGAATCCCCAAATGTATTATTGACGAATCTGGCTGGGGATGTAGGATTCGAACCTACGCATGTCGGATTCAGAATCCGATGCCTTAACCAACTTGGCGAATCCCCAGTACAAACCTGCTGTTGCGGCAGGCGATTCAGGAAAGGCGCGAATTATGCGTTTTTTTCGGTATCTTGTCAAGCATGTTTGATATTTTCGTTATTTTCCAAGACGGCTTGCAAAGGATGCCGATCCAAACCGCGCACGCACCAGGCGGCCAGGTTTTCAGGTAGCCTGCCATAGATATACTCAGCTTCGCCTTGCGTGGCGCAGGCGATAAACAGGCAGGCGCCGGAGCCGGTCAGCTGCGGCGTGCCGTAGTTTTGCAGCAGGCGAAAGGCGGCGGCCACGGGCGGATATTCGGCCAGCACCACGGCCTGCATATCGTTGCGGAAAGGTTGCAGTTGCGTGAAACCGGGTTGCGCGCAGGGCGGGCTGTTGCGGGTGAGATTAGGGTGGGCGAAGATTTTCGGCGTGGCCACATGCGCATCGGGGCGCACCACCACATACCACTGTTCCGGCACGGCCAGCGGGCTCAGGATTTCGCCGATGCCTTGCACAAAAGCGCTTTGGCCGAACAGGAAAAACGGCACGTCCGCGCCCAGCTTCAGGCCGAGTGCCCGCAGCGTTTCGGGCGACACGGCGGTGTGCCACAAATGGTTGAGGGCAAGCAGCACGGTAGCGGCATCCGAGCTGCCGCCGCCCAGCCCGCCGCCACTGGGGATATGTTTGCTCAGCCAGATTTCCACGCCGGCGGGGCTACCTGAAAACTGTTGCAGCAGGCGGGCGGCGCGGTGGCTCAAATCTTGTTCGGGCGGAATGCCGCCGGCGGGGTTGTGCAGGATGATTTGCCCGTCTTCGCGCGGCAACAGCCATATTGTGTCGCACAAATCAATCAGGCAGAAGATGCTTTCGAGCAAATGGTAGCCGTCGGCCCGGCGGCCGATGATGCGCAGGTCGAGATTGAGCTTGGCCGGGGCGGGAAAGGCTCGGGCGGCGGGGTGCGGCTGCATCATACGGCCTGCCCGGCATGATCCGCGCAGCTGCCGGGGCGCTGCTCCGGTTGGCCGAAGCGGTCGAACACCAGGCGCAGGCTCAGGCCGGTGCGTTCCAGCAGCAGCATGCGCACTTGGCCGTCTTCACCCAAATTGCGTTGGATTTTCCAGCCCATTTGCTGCAGGCGGCCGTCGGGCAGCACGCTGTAGGGCTCGCCGGGCACGCGCAGGCCGTTGACCCAGCGGTCGATATAGGCCACGGGCAGGTCGTAGCCGAGCAGCTGGCGGCTGAGTTCGGCGGTGGTGGCGGCGCGGTAAACTTGGCCGTTAGACGCCACCGCCTGCACCCCGCCGCCGTCTTGGCACAACCGGCCCACGCTGTTGCCCAGCGGGGTTTTCACTTCAAACAGCTGCACGGCGGCCGTGCGCAGCCAATCAAAATTGGCATAGCTGCCGCGTTCGTTTTCCTTCACGCCCATGCGGCCGGAGGCTTCAAACTCGGGCGTGGCGGCATCGTCGCGCCAGCTTTCGGCAGACATTTGCGTGCCAAGGCCGGTACAGGCGGCGAGCAGGAGGGCGGCAAAGATTGGGAGGAAGCGGTGTCGGATCATGGGCTTTCGTATTCTGAATGGATGGCAAGAGCGGCCGGAGGGAGATGAAAATTTTCAGGTAGCCTCAAGCTGAGGAGAGGCTACCTGAAAATCAATCGGCCAACGGAATGGCCGTTATCCCTATCTGGCAACGGGCGGATTTTAGCACGGCATCAGCAGCTTGGGCGGGCGGATTATAGTGGATTAACAAAAATCAGGACAAGGCGGCGAGCCGCAGACAGTACAAATAGTGCGGCAAGGCGAGCCAACGCTGTACTGGTTTTTGTTAATTCACTATATCAACCTCGCTCCACGAAATCGGCTGCCGTCGGCAACATTGCAGGCTACCTGAAAGCAAAGCATCAACGAAGCCGGAAATACGTTCGCCCTATTTTCAGGTAGCCTTAGCTATGGCAGCAGGGCGGATATATAGCGAATGGGAAAGAGAAGAAAACCGAGCGGCACAACACCGTTGATTCCCACATCATCAAACCCGCCTCCCCGGCATTTCAGGTCGCCCCAACCAAGCCCGCTCCATAATCGGCAGGCACACAAAAGGCTACCTGAAATCTGCAAACCATTTCAGGTAGCCTTCATCACATCCCGCCTGCCCTGTGCGCCATTTCGCACAAGGCAGGCCGGCGGCGGGATTAGCCGTGTAGGGCGCGCTTGTCGGCGGCCAGGGCGGCTTCGTGCACCACTTCCGACAGGGTCGGGTGGGCGTGGACGATGCGGGCGATGTCTTCGCTGCTGGCGCAGAATTCCATGCCCACCACGCCTTCGCTAATCAGCTCGCTCACCATCGGGCCGATCATGTGCACGCCCAAGATGCGGTCGGTTTTGGCATCGGCCAGGATTTTCACCGTACCCTTGGCTTTGCCCAAACCCAGGGCGCGGCCGTTGGCGGCAAAGCCGGACGTGCCTTTTTTGTAGTCCACGCCTTCGGCTTTGAGCTGCTCTTCGGTTTTGCCCACCCAAGCGATTTCTGGGTCGGTGTAGATGACCCACGGGATGGTGTTGAAATCGAGGTGCGGTTTCTGCCCGGCGATGCGTTCGGCCACGGCCACGCCTTCGTCGCTGGCTTTGTGCGCCAGCATCGGGCCGCGCACCACGTCGCCGATGGCCCATACATTGGGCAGGTTGGTGCGGCATTCGCCATCCACCACGATGAAGCCGCGCTCGTCTTTCTGCAGGCCGACCGCTTCGGCATTCAGGCCGTGGGTGTTGGGCACGCGGCCGATGGCCACGATGAGCTTGTCGAACTCGGCAGTTTGCGCTTCGCCTTTGGCGTTGCTGTATTCCACCACCACTTTGCTGCCGCTGGTGATTTTATTCAGTTTCACGCCCAGCTGGATATCAAGCCCCTGCTCGCGGGTGAAGTATTTGAACGCTTCTTTGGCAATCTGCTGATCGGCGGCGCCGAGGAACACGGGGGAGGCTTCCAAAATGGTGACTTCCGCGCCCACGCGTTTCCACACCGAGCCCATTTCCAAACCGATAACGCCTGCGCCGATAACGCCGAGCTTAGCCGGCACTTGGGTCAGATTCAATGCGCCTTCGTTATCCAGCACGTTCACGTTGTCGATGTCCACCAAGGGCAGCGCGCGCGGGGTGGAGCCGGTGGCCACGATGATGTGCTTGCCTTCAACCGTGGTTTTTGCGCCTTTGTCGTCCACTTCCAGCTGCCAGAAATCGCCGTTTTTGCCCACGAAGGAGGCCGTGCCGAACAGGCTGGTTACTTTGTTTTTCTGAAACAGGAATTTAATCCCGCCGGTGAGCTTGGTGACGATGGCGTCTTTGCGCTCGATCATCTTGGCGGCGTCAAACTGCACATTACCCACGGTGATGCCGTGTTCGGCAAAGTCGTGCTGTGCGGCATGGAAATGCTCGGACGATTGCAACAGGGCTTTGGAAGGAATGCAGCCCACGTTCAGGCAGGTGCCGCCCAAAGCGGGGGCGTCGCCGGCCTTGTTCACGCCGGCATCGATACAGGCGGTTTTGAAACCCAGCTGTGCGGCGCGGATGGCGGCAACATAACCGCCGGGGCCGGCACCGATGACCACTACGTCGAATTGAGACATATTGAAGCTCCTTTTGTGTGAAAAGCGGGGGGTGGGGAAAGAATCAGCCGCTTAGCATGGGAACGTTGGCATCACTTCGTGTTAAGCGGCTGTAAGGTCATAAATTACTTAGGTGTGGAAGCGGATTGCCCGCCACCGTCCTTCAGGGCTCCGTGCCGATTTGCATATTCCTGCAGATCGGTCATGGCCGCCTGCACGGCTTCCAAATCCGCCCGAACGGCAGGCAGTTCGGTAGGTTTGCCTTGTTTGTCCCAGGCGGACATCACAGGATCTCCTTCACCATTAGCATTATGGATGGCACTGAATAGAATGCTGCCGCTGCCCGGGTAGTAGGTGCTGAGGATAACGTGCTGTTTGTCGGCAGCAGGACGCACCCACATCATCGGTTTGCCGTCGTTATAGAAGAATACAACTTCGCCTTCCAACTCAGGATCGCTGTCGCGGCCTTGGATAACCAGGCGGCCGTCGCGGTATATGCCCATCCAGCCGTCCAGCTTACCTTGGATGAATTTGCTGGCGGAAGATACCGTGCCATCCTCCTCTTTCCACACCACTAGGCTATCGTTCACATCGGTGGAGAAATTTTTCGGATCGCCATCTTTAGAGAGAATGGCAGGCAGAATCTGCGGTTTGCCGCTGTCTTGGTAGAAATCCTGCACCACCAAGCGACCGTCGGGCATGGTACCTAACACTTCGCGGTAATAGCCGCCGGGGCTGGGTTTATCGGTGGGTTTGGAATCTTTGTCGAAATAAATCACCTGCTTCTCGGCAGCGGGCTGATAGCCTTCCACAGCTTTGGCGGCAGCCGCTTCAAGCTCTGTTGCATCGGCAGGCAGCGCCATGGCGGGCGGCTGCTGGCCTTCGGCTTGGGCTGCAGCGGAGTTCGAAGCAGCAGGCGGCGCAGATGCCGCATTATTTTGGCTGTTGTTTTGATTGGGATTACAAGCGGCCAGCAAGAGCGCGGTGGCTACGGTGGCGAAGAGTTTGTTCATAGACTTTCCCGTTGGAATTGGTGAATACCTGCGCGATGGGCAGACTGGGCAATTTTATAGCCAAACTCATTATTTTTCCATACGGGATAAGGCGGTAAAGGCTACCTGAAAACTTTCAGGTAGCCTCTGTTTCTATCAGGCAAAGCTATTGCACAGGCGAAGCGGCGCTCGGCAGCTGGCCGATAAAGTTGATAAAGCGCAGCGGGCGGCGTCCGGTGTTTTTCAGTGCGTGCGACTGGCCGGGGCGGGCGATGGTCACGTCGCCGGCAGACACCGGCACTTCCTTGCCATCTGAGCCCACAAATGTGCCGCGCCCTTCCACAATCAGGTACACGTCTTCATTGTTTGTGTGCTTGTGCAGGCCGATAGACGCGCCCGGCGGCAGCGTGAGCCAGCCGATTTCGCGGATCGCATCCTGCTCGCCGGTTTGGTGGCGGGTGTAGGCGAAACGCCCCAGCAGCTTGCCCTCGCCGCCTGCGGCTTTTTCACGGTCCCACTGCTGGAAGTCGGCTGCTTTGTACACCTGAATGCTGCGGTCTACCGGCGTTTTGCTCGGCTCATTCGCCGCCGGCGTACCATGCGCCCAAGCGCCGGCGCTGGCCAGCAAAGCAGCAATAGCAACGGATAAAATCAATTTTTTCATCGGGTATCTCCTGTGGTTGAAATCAAGGGGAAACAAAAGAATCCGGCGCAGAATAACAGCAACGAGGCAACAGTCAAACCTGCAGACGGGCTTATCTGCCGCTTATTTGATGTATGCCAAAAATGGTGCGAACAAAGGCTACCTGAAAACTTTCAGGTAGCCTTTTCCATTCATCCCAACACATTCACACCCGATGCAGCAACACCTGCAACACAAACTTGCTGCCCACATAGGCCAGCATCAGGCACACAAATCCCGCCACGCACCACAGCGCCGCCGTGCGGCCGCGCCAGCGGCGGGTGCGGTGCAGCAGCAGGATGCCGGCATACACCAGCCAAGAAAGCACGCCGAACACGCTTTTGTGCGTGAGCGCGAGCGGCTTGCCAAAAATTTCCGGCGAAAACAGCAGCCCCCCGCCCACCGATACCGTGAGCAGCACAAAACCCGCCAGCATGCTTTGAAACATCAGTTTTTCCAGACTCAACAGCGGCGGCAGGAAAGACACCAGCGGCGAAATGCGGTGGTTTCGCAGGCGGCGGTTCAGCAGCAGGATCAGCAGCGCCAGCAGCGCGGCAATGCCGAACAGGCTGTAGGAAAACACCGATGCGCCCACATGCAGCGCGAAGGGCATATTGTCCACCGCATAATCCGCGCCCGGCGCAGGCCACAGCGCGGCGGCCAGCATGGAAAGCGCGGCAAAGGGATAGAGCAGCAGCTGCAAGCCCTTCAGCGGATAAAAGAAACTGCCGCACCAATACAACAGCAGCATCAGCCAGGTAATCAGGCACAGGGCATAGCCGATGCCGTTGGGGAAACGGCTGAGCAGCAGCGGCTGCCACACCGCCGCCGCGTGCGCAGGCAGCAGCGCCGCCAGCAACAGCAGCTCGCCCTTGAGCGGATATGGCCGCCGGGCATTTTGCCGCCCGAACCACCAGGCAAACACGCCCATGCCGCCATAAAGCAGCGCGAGCAAGACAAACAATACAGCCATGCTTTTTCCGTGTGTTGCGCGCCCGCTTTTCCATCAGGAAAGCCGCAAAGGCTGCGCGTAATAGTGTAAAATGCCGCGATTTTAGCAAACTTTGCCGCCTGCTAGGGGCTACCTGAAAGCAAAGCTTCAGCGCAATTAAACGCCACGCAACGAAGTTTCTGCAAAACTACGCCCCGCTTCGGCAAAGTGAACCAATCCGCTATCTGATCCCGAATCAAACCCATTTATCGGCTGGGCGAAACCGCTAGCAATAAAACGAGCCAATACAGCATTTGGGCGGTTCCCCAGCATGACAAGGAAAACTATGTTAGACAACCTATCCGGCCGCCTCAGCCAGTGGGCCAAAAAAATGCGCGGCCAGGCGCGCCTCTCCGAAGACAACATCAAAGAAGCCCTGCGCGAAGTGCGCATGGCGCTGTTGGAAGCCGACGTGGCGCTGCCGGTGGTAAAAGACTTTATGGCCAGCGTGAAAGAGCGCGCCGTCGGCCACGAAGTAATCGGCAGCCTCACGCCCGGCCAGGCCTTTATCGGCGTGGTCAACCAAGCGCTCACCGAGCTGATGGGCACGCAGAACAGCAGCCTCAATCTGGCCGCCGTGCCGCCTGCCGTGGTGCTGATGGCCGGTCTGCAGGGCGCGGGTAAAACCACCACCGCCGGCAAGCTCGCCCGCCTGCTCAAAGAAGAGCAGCGCAAGAAAGTGCTGCTGGTGTCGGCCGACGTATACCGCCCCGCCGCCATCGAGCAGCTGCGCCTCCTGGCCGAGCAAGTAGGCGCGGATTTCTTCCCCTCCGACGTTTCCCAACAGCCCGTGGCCATCGCCCAGGCCGCGCTGGATTACGCCAAAAAGCATTTCTACGACGTGCTGATGGTCGATACTGCCGGCCGATTGGCGGTGGACGAAGTCATGATGGCCGAAATCAAGGCGCTGCACGAAGCCGTGAATCCGGTGGAAACCCTGTTTGTGGTGGATGCCATGCTCGGCCAAGATGCCGTAAACACCGCCCAGGCCTTCAACGAAGCCCTGCCGCTTACCGGTGTGATCCTCACCAAAATGGACGGCGACGCGCGCGGCGGCGCGGCACTTTCCGTGCGCCACGTTACCGGCAAACCGATTAAATTCATCGGCACCGGCGAAAAAATCGGCGGCCTCGAACCCTTCCACCCCGACCGCATCGCCGGCCGCATTCTCGGCATGGGCGACGTGCTTTCCCTGATTGAAGACGTGCAAAAAGGCATCGATCAGGAAGTGGCCGAACGCATGGCCAAAAAGTTGCACAAAGGCAAAGGCTTCGACCTGAACGATTTCAAAGCCCAAATCCAGCAGATGCGCAATATGGGCGGCATCGAATCGCTGATGTCCAAACTGCCCGGCGAAATGGGGCAGCTTTCCGCACAAATCCCGGAAGGCACGGCGGAAAAAGCCATGAGCAAAGTGGAAGCCATCATCAATTCCATGACCCCGAAAGAGCGCGCCAATCCGGCCCTGCTCAAAGCCAGCCGCAAACGCCGCATCGCCGCCGGCGCGGGCACCACCGTGCAGGAAGTGAACAAAATGCTCAAGCAGTTCGAGCAGTCGCAAAAAATGATGAAAATGTTCGGCGGCAAGGGCATGGGCAAACTCATGCGCATGGCGCATGGTATGAAAGGCCTGTTCCCCGGGCGTTAAACCCTTAAAATATCGGAAGGCTACCTGAAAACGGTTTTTCAGGTAGCCTTTTCCGTATCCGAGCATCCTCATCTATATAAATATAGCCTCCACCCCGCCTGAGCCATTTTCAGGTAGCCTCCTGCCCGCCTATAATCAGGCTACCTGAAACCCAACCGATCATCTAGAAAGCACCATCATGCGCATCCGCCTACTCCCCCTCGTTTCCGCCCTATTGCTCGCCGCCTGCGGCCAACCCGCTGCCGATTCTCCGAACACCGCTTCGTCTGCTTCCGATACCGGCACTGCATCCCAACCCGCCGCAGGCACCACCGCGCCCGTGCTGGCCACCGCATCCCGCGATTTCTTCCGCCAGAAACGCTGTGTACAAAAAAATGACTACTGCGCCGAAACCAGCCTCACCCTGCCCGACACCGGCCAAGCCTGGCTCGACCAACTCCTCAAACAGAAGCTATACGAAAGCTATTCCACCAAAGAAAAGCCTGTGAGAAACGATGAAGAGCTGCGCCAGGCCTATCAGCAGATTCAAAACGATTTATATGAAATCGTACAATATTCCGCCGAAGAAAAATCCGCACTCGGCCAATACAACAACCAAACCGATCAAGTCCACTTCCTCTACCAGCGCGGCAACACCGCCGTATTCGAGTTTTCTCACGACGAATACACCGGCGGCGCACACGGCCAATATAGCAGCCGATACCTCATGGTCGATTTGAACAAACAACAAGCCCTCGGCCTGCAAGACATCATCCGGCCCGGCCAGCAAGGCAAGCTGAAAGAAAAGCTGAAAGAGGCATACGACCAATACCAGCAGCAATGCAGCTGCCTCAACGGCAAACCCGAACTCACCGAAAACTTCATCTTCTCCACCGACGGCATCGAATTCCGCTACCCGCCCTACGAGATTTCCGGCTTTGCCTACGGCGAAATCAAACTGGTGGTATATTGGAACTGGCTGGAAGACATCATCAAACCCGAATACCTCTGGAAATCGCCCCAACCCTCTTCCCAGCAATAAGGCCACAACCGCAGTCACGAAGGCTACCTGAAACCGCAGCTTGGTTTTTCAGGTAGCCTCCCCCGCCGCAGGCTACCTGAAAATTCCCGTCAAACCATGTAACCGCACGCCCCCGATGCAAAACTTAAGGCTATAATGCCGCCCCAAAGCCGCTGATTCGCAGCGCACCTTCCCTTTTTTCAGCAAAGGAACCCCAAATGACCAGTCTCACCCTCCGCCTCGGCACGGCCGCCGCCCTGTGCGCCGCCGCGCTGGCCGCGCCCGCCGCCGCTGCCGAAACCGCCTTTCCCAAAAACGCCGAGCTGCACTACATCGGCCCCTACGGCGTGCCCGCCGTGATGACCTTCAACCAAAACGGCGGCCGCTACAACGTAAACGCCGACATCAACGTGCCGCTCTACAAAATGCGCTTTTCCTCCAACGGCAGCATCAGCGGCAACCGCCTGCAGCCCGCCCGCTACAGCGACACCCGCAAAGGCCGCGCCTATGCTGGCGCCACCTTCGACTACGGCAGCAAAACCATCACCTACGGCAAAGCCGGCCACACCGAAAGCCAGCCCATCAGCGGCCCCACTTTCGACCTCTTCACCCTGGCCTGGCAGCTCGCACTCAACAACGGCCAACTGCCCGCCAACCTGCACATCACCAACGGCAAACGCGTCTACCCCGTGCGCGGCATGACCCGCCTGCCCCCCGCCCGCTACAACATCAACGGCGCCAGCATTGCCGTCAACCGCTTCCGCGTGCAGCGCGGCGACGACACCATTGAATATTCCTTCGCCCCCGATTTCGCCAACATCCCCGCCCTCATCAAATACACCGACGACGGCAAAACCTACGAGCTCAAACTGCGCAGCGGCAAAATCGACGGCACGCCCCTGCAGCCGCCCAAGTAAGCAGCAACACAGGCTACCTGAAACCCAAACCAAACAGACAAGCCGCCCCGCAGCCTGTCTGTTTCTTATCTGCCCGTTTTCAGGTAGCCTTTCCCCCTTCCCAGGCTACCTGAAACCACCACGCCAAAATGACCCCCACCCAACTCCTCCATACTTCCACCCTGCTCGGCCAAGTGCTCGGCTTCGAGCAGCCCGCCGACGCCCTCGTTTCCGCCTATTTCCGCAGCCACAAAAAACTCGGCCGCCAAGACCGGCACGAAATTGCCGAAACCGTGTTCGCCGCCCTGCGCCATTTGCAGAAAATCCAAAGCGTGCTGCCCGATCCCGTGCGCCAATCCCGCCGCGCCGCTCTGGCCGCCCTGGTATTGGGTCGCGGCATCAGCATTTCCGCCCTGGCCGATTGCGCCCATGCCGAAGAGACTGAGTTTCTAGGCTGCCTGAAAGCCAAAAAAACCGAGTTTGCCGCGCAGCTGAACACCGCCGCCGAACTGCCCGAATGGCTCATTGCCCAACTGCGCACCCAAGGCTGGAGCGACGAACACATCCTCGCCTTCGGGCGCAGCACCGCCACTCCTGCCCCGCTCGATTTGCGCGTGAACACCCTCCAAGCCAAACGCGACAAAGTGCTCGCCCAACTGCAAGATGAAGGCATCCGCTGCGAAGCCACGCCTTATTCGCCGTGGGGCATCCGCCTGCACGACAAATCCGCCCTCATGCGCCACCCGCTGTTTTTGGAAGGCGCCATCGAAGTACAAGACGAAGGCAGCCAACTGCTCGCCCGCCTCACCGGCGCGCGGCGCGGCGAAATTATCGTCGATTTCTGCGCCGGCGCAGGCGGCAAAACCCTTTCCCTGGGCGCCGCCATGAACAACAGCGGCCGCCTCTACGCCTTCGACGTGGCCGAAAAGCGACTGGCCAAACTCAAGCCACGCATGGTGCGCGCCGGCCTCACCAACATCAGCCCGCAGCGCATCGGCAGCGAAACCGACCCGCGCCTCGAACGCCTCATTGGCAAAGCCGACCGCGTGCTGGTGGACGCACCCTGCTCCGGCCTGGGCACCCTGCGCCGCAACCCCGATTTGAAATACCGCCAATCGCCCGAACGCCTCGCCGAATTGGCAAAGCAACAGGCCGCCATCCTCGAAGCCGCCGCCCGCCTGGTGCGCCCCGGCGGCCGTTTGGTGTATGCCACCTGCAGCGTGCTTGCGGCTGAAAACGAACACCAAGCCGAACGCTTCAGCGCCGCCCACCCCAATTGGCAGCCGGTAAACGCCGCCGAACTCCTGCCTGACTGCCCGGAATTATTTTCAGGTAGCCCCTATCTGCAGCTTTCCACCGCCGAACACCACACAGACGGCTTCTTCGCCGCCGTGTGGACACGCCCGGAATAAACAATGAATCGGCTATGGCGCATCCGTTTTGCTGCCGCTTCCGGTATCGAAAGCAAATGTAATCCGCTATAATGGCCGCCGTTTCTCACCCGAATTTTGATCCCTAATTTAATCCATAAAAGGAAACACCATGAGCATCCAAGAAGAAATCAAACAATTCGTAAACAGCAACCGCGTAGTACTGTTTATGAAGGGCACCAAACAATTCCCGCAATGCGGCTTCTCCTCCCGCGCCGTGCAAATCCTGCAGGCCGCCGGCTGCAATGATTTCGTTACGGTAAACGTATTGGAAAACCCCGAAATCCGCCAAGGCATCAAAGAATACGCCAATTGGCCCACCATCCCGCAACTGTATGTGAACGGCGAATTCGTGGGCGGATCCGATATTCTGATGGAAATGTATGAAGCCGGCGAATTGCAAGATTTGCTGAAAGCCGAAGCCTGATTTCCAATAAAGAAACCGAGCCGGTTGGGCGCCTATCTGTGCCCGACCGGCAATTTACTTCTGGCACAAAAAGCCGAAATACCCTTATAATCGACCCCGAAATAAACTTTAACAACCTCCGCAAAGGAAACATCATGGCAGCACGCGAAACTTTAGACCAACTTTTAGAACAGAAAAGAATGCTGGAAGACCGTATCCAACGCCGTTTGACTTCCGAGCGCAAAAAGAAAGTCAATCAGATTCTGGCCATCATGCGAGACTTTGAAATCAACATTGCCGATATCGAAGCAGGTCTGAAAGAAAAACAAAACCGCCCGCAATACCGCAATCCGCAAACCGGAGCAACTTGGGGCGGCGTGGGCAAACGGCCGAAATGGATTGTAGAAGCCCAGAAAAAAGGTATCGACATCAAGAAATTCTTGGTATAACCGTTTCCATACGGCATAAAAGGTTACCTGAAAACCAAACCATCCGTTTTCAGGTAGCCTTTCCACATTAGGCAGCCAGGTTAATTGAATTCAATTGGCTATATGGCTCGGATTTGGAACTGCGCTTGCAAACAACCCGTTTGCCAAATTTAGTAAATTAACAAAAACCAGTACAGCGTTGGCTCGCCTTGCCGTAACGTGTGTACTGTCTGCGGCTCGCCGCCTTGTCCTGATTTTTGTTAATCCACTATAAAATCCGCCCGACACCCAGCATCAGAAAGCCTCATTTTCAGGCAGCCCAACCGATGCAATCCGGCGACTCGCAAAAAGGCTACCTGAAAACGAAAAACCCGCTTTCAGGTAGCCTTTAAACGTATTCCAGATTACCAGCCCTTAAAACTTCACCTCGGGCGGCGTTTGATATTTGGCACGGTCGGGGAAGTCTAGCAGCTGTGCCGGTTGCCGATGGCCGAAATAGGCGGCGATGATTTTGTGCGGAAACAGTTGGCACAGCGTGTTGTAGCCCATGGCTGCATCGTTATAAGCCTGGCGGGCGAAGGCGATGCGGTTTTCTGTGCTGGTGATTTCCTCGGCCAGCTGGCGCATATTGGCGGCAGCCTGCAAATCCGGATAGGCCTCAATCTGCACCATCAGGCTGCGCACGGCTTGGGTGAGCTGGGTTTCGGCGGCAGAAAGCTGCGCCACCGCCTCCGCATTTTCCGGCCGTGTGCCGCCCAACACGCCAGCGGCTTGATTGCGCGCCTGTGTCACCTGCGTAAATGTGTCGTTTTCATGTTTCAGGTAGCCTTTGGCGGCAGCCACCAAATTGGGAATCAAATCATGCCGGCGTTGCAGCTGCACGCCGATTTGGGAGAAGGCGTTGCGGTATTGGTTTTGCGCGATTACCAATCGGTTGTACACCATCACGCCCACCACGCCGCATGCGCCCAGCAGCAAAAGAATCCACAGCATCACGGTCTCCTGGAAATGTTTTAAAATGGCCAGCCCATCTTACCATATCCGACAAACCAATTTAACTTTCGCCATAGCGTTGCTCCGCCTTGCATCGAAAGCCAATTTAACCTGCTATGGTTTATGCGAACACAGGCTGGAAACATTTTCAGGTAGCCTGTAGCCTATTCTCGGAGAATTCATCGTGCCCAACCTCCCCACCCGTATCTCCAAAACCCCGCACGCGCTCTACCGCGCCATGTTCTTCTACATCGTTGCCGCATTCGGTATCGGCTGGTTTCTGCCCGTGAACGGCGTGCTATGGGGCATACTGCTGGCGACCGCGCTGGTGCTGTATCTGCGCATCCGCTCGCTGGCACGTGGCGAGAAACGGCTTTACGACAGATTCCCCGCCGGCAAAAGCGGCATATCCTCGCTGCAATGGATTTATCTGCTGATTGCCGTTACGGGTATGGTCATCGCCTTTTACGGCGGCACGGCGGCCTCATACGGCGAATTGCGCGAAGCACGCGGCATCGTGCCCGCCAAACCGTATAACGCAAGAACCGAATGTTATGCCAGGCAAGATGCCGTATCCCAAAACGAGTTTGTCCAATTCATACTCGGCCGCCCCTGCCGCCATGTGAGCGGCACCAACTACCTTCCCTTCCCCAACGGCGGTGAAACCCTGCATTTGAACTGCGCCGCCGACCTGCGCGACGCCTGCGAACTCGCCTATGCCCACGCCGGCAAACCGGCCGTAGTGAAATACAGCGGATCGCGCCTGTATGAAATGGAAGTGGACGGCGTGCAACTCTACCGTTATGCCGAACAAGCCGCCCGATTCAACCGCGAGCGCAAATCCGCCCTGCTGGACGCGCTCATCGCCGTGCCGCTGTTCGCCCTGCCGCTGATGTGGTTCCACCGCCGCTTCGACGATTGGCAGAATGCGTTGGCCGAAGGCGAAACCGTGCCGGACGAAACGCCGCAGTGGTGGAAATACACCGTGTTGTGCTGCTGGTATCTGCCGCTTGCCGCCGCCTTTGCATGGGCGGGCATCGGCTGGTGGCGCAATATTGACGAACCGATTGCACTCTCCATCGGGCTGCTGTTCATCGGCGCGTTGTTATTTTTCGCCCTGCGCGGCGCGTATCGCGTGTTTGTTCCAAAGCAGCCTGCATCCTAAATGGCTTCACATCAACGGATAGTGATTCCCCCACACATCCGCTGACCACATTCAGGCCGTCTGAAAGCAGAGGCTTCAGTAAAATAAACACTCCGTTTCCACCAAGAAACGGAGTTTCCGCAAAGTTAAAGCCAAAAAAGCAGCCTGCACAAAGGACACCCCGTGCACTACCAATCGCTCAACGCCGCGCTGGAACAATACAGCGGCAACCTGACCCAGAATCCCGCCTCACCCAGCAGCCTTGCCCTGCATATCGACCGTCAAACGCCAGGCTACCTGAAACTCCACACACCCGACGGCATCAGCCTCAGCCTGACTTGCCGCGATGAACCCGTATTCTGGTCGTTCTTCAGCCACGATTTATACGACGTTTACCTCGTCCGTAGCTACGCCGAAAGCTGGCAGGCATACCAGCCCGTCGGGCACATCGGCAGCCGCGTAAACGAACGCATCGCCCGCCAACCCGCCGCAGAGCAAGGCCTGTTGTGGAACAAATATTTCATCGAACAACTCGCCGCCCACAACGCAGGGCTGCTCGGCATCGGCGAATGGCACTTCGACTACCGCCCAGCCCAAACCCTGCCCCCGCAATGGGGCGAATGTTGGCACGACACTGCCTTAGGGCAGCCCGAAACCGACGAAAACTACGCCCAATGGCTGTTTTCAGGCAGCCGTTTCGACGTGCTGGACAACAATTTTTATACCCAAGCCGAACGCTTCATCGCCCTGAAAACCCACCACGCCGAAGACGGCCGTCTGAAATATTGGCGCAAACGCGCACGGCAAAACCAACTGCCGCCCGTCTTGGTGTACGAACTCACCGCCCTGTCTAGCCGCTGGCTGATTTTAGACGGACACCTGCGCCTCGCCGCTGCGCTCGCCGAAGGGCAACTGCCACCCCTAATCGTCATCCAAGCCACCACCGCCCGACCCGACCCGCGCACCGCCGCCGAACGCGAAACCGTGCGGACGTCCATTTTGTCGCAATACGAAAAAATCGCCCGACAAACCGACCACAATCCCCAAGCCTTAAATGCCGTCAGCCAACACATCATCCGCGCCTACGACACACGCCCCTACCTGCTGCACACCACCCGCGCCGCCGCCGACATCGCCCCGAAAACCTGGCTGCAACAATTGCAAACCTACGCCGAGCAACACGGTTTCGCCGAAGAATTTGCACGCGTTTGGACAACGGAATCATGGCCGATGAAACGGGTAGCCGTGCTCCAGGCCGTCTGAAACCGAGTTTCTGTACAGCCAAAAGGCTACCTGAAAACCATGTTCAATCCGCCTGCAACCCATCCTAGCCCAAACTGTTCGAAGCAATCTGCGCCCAGCAGCTTTCGGTTTGCCGCACCGCAAACGGCACGCCGCTCACGCCGAATTGTCGGACGAGGTTTGCGCCGTCGGCAATGCGCTGCTTGGCTTGCGCTTCGGCGGCGAGGTTGGTCAGGATTTCCGCTGCCTGCGTGCAGCCGATTTGTCGCAATACGTCAGCCAATACGTCCGATTTCGCCGTGTCTAAGCCGTCTTCGTAGCGGGCTTTTGGGCAGGCGCGCAGGGGTTCCGGTCCGCGTTGTTTTGTCATTGTCTCTCACCCTATCAAAACGGAAGTCATGTTGATTGAGCCGAAGGCAAGTTCGTCATTAAATATTTCCATATCGTCCTGCGGTTCGCGCAGCGCGGCGGTGTAGAGCAGCGGCAGGTAGTGTTCAGGCGACGGCACGGAGAGCGTGGCGGCTTCCCCCAGCCGTTCGTAATGCACCAGCGTGTCGTTGTCCTGCGCGGCAAGGGCGCGGTTGACGGCATTGCGGAAGTCTATTGCCCAGTCGTAGCCCGCGGCGGGTTCGCGGCGCATGGCGCGCAGGTTGTGCACGATGTTGCCGCTGCCGACCACCAGCACGCCCTGTTCGCGCAGCGGGGCGAGTTTTTTCGCCAAATTAAAATGCCATTGTGCAGGCTGCATCAGGTTCAGGCTGAGCTGCACCACGGGAATGTCGGCTTCGGGATACAGGTGTTTCAGCACCGCCCATGCGCCGTGGTCGAAGCCGCGTTCCGGGTTCGTTTCCACATTTGCAGGCTGCAACAACGAGCGCACCTGCCCCGCCAGTTCGGGCGAGCCGGGCGCGGGATATTGCACTTGGCTGAGTGCTGCGGGGAAGCCGTAAAAATCGTAAATTATTTCGGGGCGTTCGCCGGACGTTACCTGCAAACGGTTGCCGTACCAGTGCGCCGAAATCATCAGAATGGCTTTGGGCTTGGCAAATTTCTGCGCAATGCGGCGGAAGCCTTGGTTGAACGGGTTTTCCGCGTCCAGCGCGTTCATCGGGCTGCCGTGTCCGACAAACAATACGGGCATTTTGTTCATGGTTTTTCCCAATTCGTTTTGAAGCGGATGATTTTACGGGAAACTTTTGTGCGAACAATCCCGTTTGGAGAAGAATATATTTTCTCAATAAGAAATAATTGGGCGTTTTTTGGCTTTTGTGTTTTATTTTTGTTGTTTAAAGGCTACCTGAAAGCATGGGTGTGCGCGTGGTTGGTGTATGAAAAGCAGCCTGCACTTTGTTTTCCAAATGTGCAGGCTGCTTTTTATTTTTCAGGTAGCCTTTCAGACGGCCTCTCAGGCTACCTGAAACCTCAAATCACCCCCCGTTCTGCTTCCCTTCCAGCATCTCCCACCGCTCTAATTTCTCCAGCAGCAGCGTTTCGATTTCCTCCGCGCGTGCAGGCTGCTTTTTCGTCGTCTTTGAAGATTTCGGAAGCCTTTCGGTGTTGCCGTTCTACACCTTGCCCGCCGCGCGTTTCCCTTTTAAGCCGTCGCCCCATGCCTTCAATGCCAGCAGCACCGGTGCGAGCGTTTTACCGTAATCCGTTAGCCGGTATTCCACGCGCGGCGGGACTTCGGGATACACCGTGCGCGAAATGATGCCGTCGGCTTCCAATGCGCGCAGTTGTGCGGTCAGCGTGCGCTGCGACACATCGGGCAGGATGCGGCGGATTTGGTTGAAGCGCAGCATGCCGTCCGTGTGCAGGCGATAGAGTATCGTGCCTTTCCATTTGCCGCCAATAACGGAAAGCGCGGCTTCCACCGAGCAGCCTTCGGCGCAGTCGTAGCTTGGGTGCGGTGTGCGTGGCATGGCAGTATCCTTTATGTAACTATATGAAAAATAAGTGCGTTCTTGTTAATGGTGTGCTTCAGGCGCATGATACACGCTTTCAGACGACCTAACAGGAGAACATCATGAAAGCCATCGGTTTCAACCGCCCTTTGCCCGTTTCCAACCCTGAAGCCCTGCTCGACATCGAATTGCCCGAACCCGAACTGCGGCCGCACGATATTTTGGTTGCCGTGCAGGCGGTTTCGGTGAATCCTGCCGATGTGAAAGTTCGGGCGGCGCATACGCCTGCGGCAGGGCAGTACCGCGTATTGGGTTACGACGCGGCTGGCATCGTTCAGGCAGTCGGCAGCGAAGTGCGGCATTTCAAAGTCGGCGACGAAGTGTATTACGCGGGCGCCATCAACCGCCAAGGTTCGAACGCACAATTACAAGCGGTGGACGCACGCATTGCCGCCAAAAAACCGTGTTCGCTGGATTTTGCCCAAGCCGCCGCGCTGCCGCTGACGGCGATTACCGCATGGGAAACGCTGTTCGACCGCTTGGACGTGAACAAACCCGTGGCAGGCGGCGCCAATGCGCTGCTCTTAATCGGTGGTGCAGGCGGGGTTGGCTCGCTTGCCATCCAGTTGCTGAAAAAGCGCACCGACATTCAAGTCATCGCCACCGCTTCCCGCCCCGAAAGCCGCGCGTGGGTGAAGGAATTGGGGGCGGATTTCGTCATCGACCATCATGAAAACATGGCGGAACAGGTTGCCGCGTTAAATATCGGCGCGCCATCGTTTGTTTTTTCCACCAATCATACCGACCGCCATCTGCCGCAAATCGTGGAACTCATCGCCCCACAAGGCAGAATCGCGCTGATTGACGACCCCGAAACGCTGGACGTGAACCCGCTCAAAGGCAAAAGCCTGTCGCTGCATTGGGAATTTATGTTTACCCGCCCGCTGCGCGAAACGGCAGACATCGAACGGCAGGGCGAAATCCTGGCCGAAACCGCGCGGCTGGTGGACGAAGGCATCATCCGCCCGACCGCCACCCAAATCCTGCACGGCATCAATGCCGCCAACCTGCGCCGTGCGCATGAGCGGGTGGAACGCGGGGATATGGTCGGCAAGCTGGTGGTGGCAGGCTGGGAATAGGTTTGCAGGCGGAAGCCCGTATGTTCAGCTTCGCAGAAACCGGGCTTGCTTGAAAAGGCTTCGTTTTTAGAGAGTCTTTTATGGCGTCATTTAGGCTACCTGAAAGCAGCCTGCACGCGGAAAACCAAGGTGCAGGCTGCTTTGTATTTTTCAGGCAGCCTTCCAAACGCCCCATCAGGCTACCTGAAACCCAAATCACCCCCCGTTCTGTTTCCCTTCCAGCATCTCCCACCGCTCCAATTTTTCCAGCAGCAGCGTTTCGATTTCCTCCGCGCGCGCTTGCAGGTTGCCGGCTTTTTCGTAGTCTTTGAAGATTTCGGGGTCGGAAAGTTGGGTGTTTAAATCGGCCTGTTCGGCTTCCAGCGCGGCGATTTCGTCGGGCAGGGCGTCGAGTTCGCGTTGTTCTTTGTACGACAGCTTGGCCGTGCGGTTGGGCTTGGGTTTGTCTTTTTCAGACGGCCTTTCGGGCTTGGCGGCGGGGGCGGAGGCAGCCTGCACTTTTTCTTCGCGCGCCTTCGCATCGGCATAGTCCTGATAGCCGCCGATGTATTCTTTCAGACGGCCTTCTCCTTCAAATACAATGCTCTGCGTAATCACGTTGTCCAAAAACATGCGGTCGTGGCTGACGAGGAACACGGTGCCGGCGTAGTCGCGCAGCAGTTCTTCCAGCAATTCCTGCGTGTCGATGTCCAAATCATTGGTCGGCTCGTCCAGCACCAGAATGTTGGCAGGGCGGGTGAACAGTTTGGCCAGCAGCAGGCGGTTGCGCTCGCCGCCGGAAAGCGATGACACGGGCGACTGGGCGCGGGCAGGGTGGAACAGGAAGTCTTCCAGATAGCCCATCACATGCCACTTTTTGCCGCCGATTTCCACATAATCGTTGCCCTGGCCGAGCGTGTAGAACACGGTGTCGTTTTCGTTCAGCGCGCTGCGGAACTGGTCGAAATACGCCACTTCCTGCTTGCTGCCGAGGCGGATTTTGCCGCCGGTGGGCGCGAGTTCGCCCAAAATCAGCTTCAAAAACGTGGTTTTGCCGATGCCGTTCGCGCCAATCAGGCCGATTTTGTCGCCGCGCTGAATCACGGCGGAAAAGTTTTTCATAATCAGTTTGTTGTCGTACGCAAATGAGGCGTGTTCCAACTCGGCGACGATTTTGCCGCTTTTCTCGCCCGAATCGAGTTTGAACGACACCTGTCCCTGCCGTTCGCGCCGCGCCGCGCGTTGTTTCCGCAATTCTTCCAAACGCTTAACGCGGCCTTCGTTGCGCGTGCGCCGCGCTTCGATGCCTTTGCGAATCCACGCCTCTTCTTGCGCGTGGAATTTGTCGAACAGGCGGTTGTGTTCGGCTTCCACGGCCAGTTCTTCCGCCTTTTTCTCGCTGTATTTGGCGAACGAGCCGGGATAGGAGCGCAGGCTGCCTCGGTCGAGTTCGACGATGCGGTTGGCCACATTGTCCAAAAAACGGCGGTCGTGGGTAATCACAATCAGGCTGCCTGAAAAGTTTTTCAGCAGGTTTTCCAGCCACAAAATCGCGTCGATGTCCAAATGGTTGGTCGGCTCGTCCAGCAGCAGGATGTCGGGCTTCTGCACCCACGCCTGCGCCAGCGCGACGCGCTTTTTCTGCCCGCCGGACAAATTGGCGATTTTTTCGTTTTCAGGCAGCCCCAGCTCGCCGATGGTCTGGCTCACCAGCGCATCGAACTGCCAGCCGTTTTGCGCTTCGATTTGGTTTTGCAGTTCGTTTAATTCTTTGATAAGGCTGTCATTTTGCCCGTTCGCCAGTTCGCGGCCGATTTCGTGGTAACGCCGCAGCACGTCGCGCAGGCTGCCCAGCCCTTCGGACACAATGTCGAACACGGTGGCCGCGCTGTCGAAAAAGCTCTCCTGCGGCACATACACGGTTTTCAGCCCGTTTTGCAGGATGAGCTGGCCGTCGTCGGGTTTCTGCACGCCGGCGAGGATTTTCAGCAGGCTGGATTTGCCCGCGCCGTTGCGCCCGATCAGGCCGACTTTGTCGCCTGCGGCCAGTTGGAAAGACGCTTTGTCGAGCAGCGCAACGTGCCCGAAGGCGAAGGATAGGTTTTCGGCTTGGAGGATGGTCATGGTAAGTCCTTGTTTGGTTGGGGTGCAGGCTGCCTTTGGGCTTAAAGCACCTTGGCTAATTGCGCCAGCCCTTGGGTTGCATCTGTAAGTTCCACAAAGTGGGCGCATTGCCAAATTTTGGCTCGCTTGGCCTGTGCCGCCGACGGCATCACCCAAGGCGCGTAAACCCGAAACGCACGTTTTCCCCCTATGGATTGCTCAGAAAAAATATCTTTTTCGACCAGCAGCCGGCATGGGAAAACGAACACGCCGAAGCGCGGATGTTCGTCTGCCAGGACAATCACCTTATCAATGCCGTCGTCGCGGTCAAACGGCGCGATTTCGCCGGACATTGCCGGGCGTTTCCAAAGCACGACAAATTGGCCGATTTTTTGGGGCGTGTGTTTGGTCTGACGAAACAAACAGGTTTGTCCGTCCATTTCAAAACGAACCGCGCCGTATTCGGCGCTTTCTTTTTCCCGTTCGATGTTCGCAGTGGTTTTGCCCAAAGGCTTTAAGAATTGTTCCTGAAACAGGTTGAACGAATCGGGCAGGCTGCCCTGCGATGGGTCGGCATACCAAGATGCGCCTGTTGGGTTGTTCGGTGTCATGTTCATCTCTTTTCTTTGAAAATTGGGGGATTGGGTAGGCTACTTTCGGGCTGCCTGAAAGCAGCCTGCACTTTCAGGCAGCCTTTTGGCGGGCTGTCGGATTTGAGTGCCCGACATGCGGCTACTTGCTGTAAATTAAATTCGACGGTTTTTTATCGGGAGAGACCAGCAAATTATCATAATAATGCGGGTCATAGCATTCGTCCCAGGGCGTTAGGCCGAAATAGGCATTGAGGAACATTTCGACAATGCCGGTTTGATAGCTCCTCATACCGACCACATCCCCCCGCTTAAATCTTTCATTTTCGGGGAAATATTTTTTTAATAGCCGGGGGTCTGCCTCTCCCGTGTGCACAATCGGAAAGTAACGCCTCAGCAGCTGGGCGACTACATACCTTGCGGCAACAATATTGTCGGGCGTGACCGTAATCGGCGCTCCGAGGACAAATTTCTGGTCAAACAGCACGCACGCGGCGTTATCAATAAATTCAACCATATCCAATATCTGCCCCAATCCATATTCCCCGTTTGCCAGCGGCACGGCAAAGTAATCCCCCGCTTTGAGTTTTTTCCTGATGCTGGTTTTCGGCATAGTCGGTTGTTTTTTGGTCATTTTGTAATCCTTTGTGTGTGGATGGGAAATACGGTTTCTGTCGCTTCGTTCGGGTTTCTCCCCACACACGGGGGAGGGAGCGAGGTGCAGGCTGCTTTTTGGGGTTTAAGGTAGCCTTCATTCGGCATCCGACCCGCCTGTTTTCACGCTGTATTCCAAGGCCTTATGCGGCTTTAGGGTGGCGGAAACATAGCCGTTGGCGGGATTGCGGACGTAGTCCAGATAATCCTGCATGGCGGGGGTGTAGCCTTCCACGTCGTCCACGGCGACGGCGGCGCGCGGGGCGAGTTTGGGTTCGAGCAGTTTGAACACGGGGTAAACCAAGTTCGGCCAGCCGTCGAGCAGAACGAAATCGATGCCGCCGGGGATGTCTTGCAACGTTTCCAGTGCGTCGCCTTCGCGCAGTTCGATGTAGTCGGCCAGCCCTGCGGCGGCGAAGTGGCGGCGGGCGGCTTCGGCTTTGTGCGGCAGGTATTCGGTGGTGATGACGCGGCCGCCGTTTTTCTTGGCCGCTGCGGCCAGATAAAGCGTGGAAATGCCGTAAGACGTGCCGAATTCGACGATGTTTTTCGCGCCCTTGGCCAAAGCCTGCATATACAGGAATGCGCCCTGCTGCGGGACGATGGGGATGTATTTGTCGTCGAAATAGGCTTCGTTTTCGCCCGTCCAGCCGCTGCCTTTGCCCAGCAGTTTGGGCAGTTGGGGCAGGAAATGCCATATCAGGCCGGGAATCTGGCGTACGGCGGCGGTGTAGAGGTCGAGCAATACGGCTTCGGTTTTGGCGTCATTTAAAAAAGCGAAGTCTTGTCGGGTGGGCTTGGGCATGGTTTTTCCTTTCCGAGGGGGGCTGCCTGCAGGCTGCTTTTAGGCTACCTGAAAAATACAAAAGCAGCCTGCACTTTGGGTTGATACAAACGGCGGGGTGCAGGCTGCTATAAGCGTTCAAATAGACGGTATATGAATTCAACCGCAAACTGCCAGTCGCTGCGTTCTTGCCCGTGCGATGCGAAATGTATCGGGAAATAGCCGTCTAATACCAGATATTCAAATTCGCACTGGATATTTTCTGCTGTTTTTATATTCATTGGAAATATTCTTGGTTGGCTGGAAATTTAATTTAGCCGTGTAGGTCGGGCATTTATGCCCGAACTTTGCGGATGGGATTTGTCGGGCATCAATGCCCGACCTACGGCGGCTGTCCTTAAAGGCAGCCTGAAAACGGCAAACGGCGTTTCAGGCTGCCTGCGGCATTCATTCTGCCGCCAGCTCTTTAATTTGCCGCAGCAGCCCGCGGCGTTCGCTTTCGTTCAGACCGCGGATATTGCGCAACTCGGCATCAACGGGAACGGGCGCGCCGCCGCCTTGCGGGGCGAAGGCGAGATATTGTCCGTGGCGGCGGACGGGTTGGAAGTTGTGGTCGCTAAATGTGATTTTGCGGATTTTGCCGTTGATGGGCGCGGGGTAGAAATAATACGTCCGCCTGAGTTTGCGATTGGTGCCGGCGATGTAAATCGGGATGGCAACGAGTTTCCACGGCTGCGCTTCGGGGCGGTTGATGGCGGCAAGCACGGCGCGACGGCGGCGGTAGCGGGACAGCTGCCACCCACATGCGGCGGCGGTAATGACGGCAAAGGGCAGCAGCGGCAGAAATCCGCGGATGTCGGCAGGATCGGCGGCGTTGCGCACGATTACGGCGGCAAAAACAAGGCTGCCGATAAGCATCAGGGCACACAAAATGTTTGCCAGCGGATAGCCGCCGCCAATGCTGCGGATGCTGACTTGGGTGGGCAGGCAGACGGGGAACTCGCGCGGTTCGGGTGGCGCGACGGGGCGCGAACCAAGGGCTTTGGGGAAAAAGGTTTGGCAAAAACCGTCGAGCACGGCTTGGCGGCGGCTTTTGTCGGGTTCTGCCGCCAGCGTGCAGATTAAATCGGGCAGGTGTTTGCCGTGCAGCAGGTACATCACGGGCAGGGTGATGGAGAAGTCGCGCTGGCGGGTCATGCTTTCCGACAGGCGCAGATATTTGGCGACGCGCGCTTCCATTTGCTCGAGCGTGGCGTTATCGGGCAGCGGCTGCTCGGCTTCCAGTTCTTCCAGTTCGGCTTTGAATTTGCGTGCAGGCTCGCTGTTCAGGTACAGGGTGGCGGGAAACGGATACACGAAAACCACGCTGTTAATCTGCTCCCACGGATAAAAAACGTTTTCGCGCTTGGTTTTGCTGCCGCTTTTCGCGCCAACCCCGTCGAGTTCTTCTTCGGTAAACGCTTGGACGATGCGGATACCGTCGGCGTTTAACACCAGTTTGGTGCGGCTATCGGCGGCGTGGTAGAGCAAAAGGGCGGCAAACACCAAGCAGAACAAAACGATAAAAGCTCCGCTTAGGACAGATTTTAGGCTGCCAACAAACAGCAGCGGCGATGCGGCAGCGGCGATGGCGAGCAGAACGAGCGACATCACAAACATTTTCAGGCGGGAATAGGTGATACGGATTTCGGTGGGCATGGGGGGCTTTCTGATGTGGGTTGGGGGGTGTGGCTCGGATGGGTTGGGTTTTTCAGACGGCATGATGATAGGCATAGGCAGCCTGAAAGCAAGCGCAGCCGTAGGTCGGGGCATTTATGCCCGACGTTTTAAAATTTATCTGTGTTTGTCGGGCATAAATGCACCGACCTACAAACTCCGTGCGAAGCCCGCAAACGGGTTTTCAGACAGCATTCAAGGCAGCCTGAAAACGGTTGCCGTCGTAGTTCAGCGCTCTTTCAGCCCGGCATTTTATTCTGCTGCTTTTTGCGCCAATCGCAAGTAATCCGCCAAATGCTTATTTTCTACATCTTCAAGCGTATGTAATTTCAAATGGCGACGTCCTTTGCCTTTGCCTTCCAATAAACCGTGCGGGTCTGCCATCTCGGCGCCATGACCAAATTCCACGGTTACATGCTGCTTACAAACAAAAATGCCGCAAAACGGTTCGGGTGCGGCAAACAAAATACCGCCATATTTCACTTCTTCGCTCGCCATGTCTGCCAGTTGCCCTATTTTCGTGCGCACACTATTGGCGATTTCATACAAGGCAGGATTACTCTTTTGCCAATCATCCAGCAGATTTTTTACTTTTTGATCCATGATCTTCTCCTAATTTGAGCTTGCGAGTTGGACATTGATGTCCGGCAAAGCATTCTAAACCCTTATCTACGGCGCGAGCGGGTTTCAGGCTGCCTTTTTGGGCTTTCAGACGGCATCAAAGCAGCCTGCACTTTTAAACGGCCTTAAGCGCTATCCGCCCTACCTGGGCAGGCGCGGTTTTTTTAGTACGCACCCCACAGCATCAGCAGGGCGCACAGTAAAAACAATATCCATTGGCCGAGCAGGAAATAAGTTTTGCCGCGCGCACCGGCCATTTTAAGCTGTATCAGCCACACGGTGCACCATAGGCCCAGATAAACGGCAAAAAAACGGGCAGCGGCGGCTTCCATGCTGTCGAAAACCCGTGTAAACGCAAGTAGGCAGGCTGCGGCGGCAAGCAGCAGTAAATCTATGCTGACCAACTGAAAAGCGCACACAGCCTGCATCCAGTTGCGCATACCCTGTTGCGTAGTGTTTTCTTCATCGGGTTTTTGACTTAAGGTTTCGCGGGTGCCGACAAAAAGATGGGCAAAAAATGCCACGGCCAACAGCAGGGCGGCCGCTGCAAAGGGAATGTTCATATTTTGCTCCGATTTTGATGGTTTGACATATTTTCTTTTCGATTACGTTTATGGCGTTTTTCAGATGTTAAGGTCGTCTGAAAAAGCAAATGCGGCGGCTGTTTCAAACAGGTTTGCGGAAGGTAATGCAGTAAAAGCGGTTGTCCCACAGCAGTCGCGTTTTCTTTTCCTGTACGGTTTCGGGAATGTAGTTTTCGATTTGTGTCAGGTCGAAATCGGTGTCTTGGAAGTAGTTCCGCGTGAATAGGCTTTTTTTGTATTGTTGTTGGATGAAGTCGGTGGTTTCGTCTGCAATCATGATTTTGGTGCCGGGCTTGGCGACGCGCAGCATTTCGTTGATGGCTTTTTGTTTGTCGCTGAAAAAATTGATGCCGCCCACATGGAATACGACGTCGAACATATTGTCGGCAAAGGGTAAGTCTTCGGCGTTGCAGTGTACCAAGTCCAAGCCCGCCGCTTTTTTCCGCCATACGTTGCGGCAGCGTGCCAACATACCGAGCGACAGGTCGGCGCCGGTCAAATCCAGCGCGGCGGGGTCGATGTTGGCGGGCAGGTGGTTTAAATCGGTACCTGTGCCGATGGAGACGTAGAGCGCGGTGCAGTCCTGCCGCCATTCCAGTTCGCCCATCAGGCTGCGCCGCATTTCGTTGATGCTGTTGCCGTATTTGAGGCGGGCTATCCAGCGTTCGCCGAAGTCGTACCAACGGGCGAGGCGGTTGTACATGTTCATGTATTTGGCGTTGTCGCCCGTTACGTTGTCGGAATCGAGGCACAACAAGATGCCGTCTTGTTCGGGCGGAAGCTGATTTTGCAGGGCGGGTTTGAGTTTTTGGATTGGATGAGTTTGGCGGAAGGCATGGTGTTACTCCTGTGGATAGTTGCAACAGCTTGAAAGGCCGTCTGAAAACCGTGCTTCAGGTTTCGTTAAAACTATACCCCAGCCCGTGATGGGTGCGGATGTATTCGTCGGTGATGCCGGCTTCGCGCAGTTTGTGGCGCAGGGCGCGGATGTGGGTGTTGATGGTGTGCGGGTCGGAGGGGCGGTTGCCGCCGAACATGGCGGTGAGCAGTTCTTCGCGGCTGAACACGCGGCCGGGGCGGTGCAGCAGGGTGCGCAGCAGGCGGTATTCGCCCTGCGTGAGCGGCAGTTCGCGCCCTTGGTGGCGGATGCAGCAGGCGGGCGCGTCGTCGTGCCAGATGGGGGCGGCTTCGGCGGCTGGCTGTGTTTGTGTGCGCCGCAGCACGGCTTTTACGCGGGCGACGAGTTCGCGCGGGCTGAAGGGTTTGCCGATGTAGTCGTCTGCGCCGAGTTCGAGGCCGAGGATGCGGTCGGTTTCTTCGTCTTGGGCGGTGAGCATGATGACGGGCTGGGGATGTTGCGGGCGCAGGGTTTTGAGCAGTTCGAAGCCGTCGGTGTCGGGCAGGCCGACGTCGAGCAGGAGCAGGTTGAAGTGTTCGCGCGCGAGCAGTTGCCGTGCCTGCTCTGCGGTGGGGGCGATGCGTGCGGTGAAATGGGAGCGGGCGAGGGAGAGTTCGACCAGTTCGGCGATTTCGCGTTCGTCTTCGATGATGAGGATATGCGGGTTCATGGGGAGGGCGGATTCATAAGCTTTGGATACTAGGCGGCAAACTACAAACACCGAAGTAGTGCGGCAGCGGAAGTTAAGCTACCGCTAATTCTACGCAAATACGGTGGGTTACACACGCTTGTGAGTGGCAATCTTCATAAAATCTTCATCATTGTTCCACAAAAAATTGATGCGGGCCGGGCATACTGTGTGCCGTTGGCGGGCGTGTGCCTTGGCCGTATTCAATTCTTTAGATGGAGCAAAAAATGAGCCAGAAAATATGGAGTGTGATTGGGTTGTGTATCGTGTTTGCCGTGGTGCTATTTTCGATTTACGGCTTGGCGGAGCAGCGCGGCTATTACCAATCCAGCGCGTTGTTGAGTATAGAAGACTACCGCATGATTATCCGCAGCGTGAAATACGGCATGGTGTTGGTAGTGCTGGTGTTTGCTTCGTTCTTTTTGAGCGAGGTGTTGCAGGAGTGGCGCATCCATCCGATGCAGTATCTGTTGGTGGGCGCGGCGTTGTCGATATTTTATCTGTTGCTGCTTTCGCTGGCGGAGCACATCGGTTTTACCGCTGCTTATTCCATCGGCGCATTTGCCTGTATCAGCTTGCTGTTTTGGTATCTGCATTTCGTGCTGGCCACCACGCGCGGGGTGTATATGATGACGGCGCTGCTCATGGCGGCCTACGGCATGATGTTTGTGCTGGTGAAAATGCAGCAATATAATCTCTTGGCCGGTTCCTGCCTGCTGTTTGCCGCGCTGTTTGCGGTGATGTATTACACAAGGGAGATTGATTGGTATGCGCTGGGCAAACCGGAAGGGAAGGAGTAATCGGGTTGAAACTGCGTTGAAACCTCGCTTTCAGGTAGCCTTTGGATTGGAGCGGAGGCTACCTGAAAAATATAGTGGATTAACAAAAAGGCTACCTGAAAACCGCCAATCGGGTTTTCAGGTAGCCTTTATGCCGCAATCGGCTTAGCGGGCAATGTTGCCGCGAATAACCACGCGGGCGTGGAAAGTGCCCACTTCGCAGTCATACTGGCCGCCGCGCAACACTTGGCGGTTGTAGTAGCTGTGGAAGTTGGTTACGCGGTTGGCGCCACGGGCTTGAGCAGTTTCCTGGAATTTATGGGCGGCGTTGATAAAGGCGCGTTCGCAGGCGGCTTCGTCGGATTTGTTGGAAGCATTGGCTGCCTGACGGGTAGACAAATTGGCCTGAATCACCCGGCCACCGCCGCCGAAGCTCACCGGCACGCTGGGGTTGAGCAAGCTCTTGGCTTCTTCGGAAGCCAGCACGGCACGGCCGTTGCAGCGATACACCACTTTGCGGCCGCCGCGGTTGGGGTCGTCATCCTGCAGCAAGCGGCACACGCGGCCGGTGGTTTGGGCGGTTTCGTTGCGGCTGCTTCTAGTGCGGCCTGATTCGGCGCGGCTGGCCTGGCTGTCGGTGTTTTCCGGTGCACGGTTGTTTTGGCAGCCGGCAAGGCCGAAAGCGGCTACAATCGCAGCCGCCAGCATGATTTTGCGAGACTTCATATTTGCTCCCTATTCTTAAGCTGGGTTGGAAAACCAAAAATCCGCGGCAAACTCAGCCGTGAATTCACAAAAATTAAAGTATATTAAAAAATCTTTCCCATGCCTACCCGCCTATCGCCAAAACCCATCCTCCGCCTCTATCTTGCCACACCCGATTGCGCCGCCCGCTACCGTGCCGAATTACTGGATGAGGCCGACCGCCTGCACCTTTCGCGTCATCCTGCCCGCGCGGCGCAAACCGGCTGGCAGGTAAGCCGTTTCCTTAAGCAGCAGGCGGCGGCAGACGGGTTTTCAGGCAATCCGAATTTTTCAGGTAGCCTCAGCCACAGCGGCGGCCATGCGGTGCTGGCCGTGCCGTCTGCCGATTTCCCCGTTGGCGTGGATTTGGAAAGGCTGCGCCCGCGCCGTTTCGATACCTGGCCGGATTGGGTGTTGCAGGCAAGCGAAGTGCAATGGCTGCAAAGCCATGCCGATTTGGCCGATTATTATGCGCTGTGGACGCTGAAAGAGGCGCTGCTCAAGGCGGTAGGATTGAGGCTGGCCGATATGCCGCAAGTAGGGCTGCGGCAGGAGGGTCGGGATTGGCGGCTCTGCGCGGGCGGCTGCTTTTGGCAGGGCGCGGTATTCTTGTTAGGCGGGGAATGGCTATGCGGCGCGGTATGGCCGCCGGGGGTGGTTGCGGAATGGGAATGGCGCGGCTTCGGCGCATGGCAGGCAGTGGAAAAGCAGCTGCTATACCGCTTTACCTAGGGCGCTTTCAGATGGCATCAAGCCCAAACCCCCCGCCGTCTGACACTTTTCTTTCCAAAAAATACAACCTGCATTTTTCAGGTAGCCTGCAAGATGCCCCCGCATAACACATTTTTGCTATAATCGCGCCACTTTTTACCAGCCCGAAAAGGCTACCTGAAAACCATGAGTGCCGATTTCCGCCTCCGCTTTTCCATCCAAAGCTGGCACGCCGCCTCCACCCGCCTGCACACGGGCGAAGACTGGTCCGCGTGGGCATCCGGCCGCTTAAACGCCGCCGATTTGCCCGACACGCCGCCGAAGGTGGATTTCCTGCCCGCCATGCAGCGGCGGCGGCTCGGCCTCTCGGCGCGGCTGCTGTTTGCGGCAGCACATCCGCTCTTGGCGGAAAGCGAACCCTGCCCGCTGGTGCTCGCTTCGCACGACGGCGAAATCAACCGCAGCTTCGGCTTGTGGACCACGCTGTTGCGCGACAACGAAGTTTCCCCCACTTCCTTCGGCCTGTCCGTGCACAACGCCCTGGCCGGGCAGTGGTCGATGCTGCGCGGCGACATGAGCGAATACACCGCACTTTCCGTACGGCAGGACGGTTTGGAAACCGCCGTGCTCGAAGCCGCCGGCCTGCTGGCCGATGGGGCAGAGCGCGTGTTGGTGGTGGTGGCGGACGAACCCTTGCAGGCGCAATACCCCGCCGCACCGGCCGAACGCGCGCCCTTCGCCCACGCGCTGGCGCTGCTGCTTACCGCCGGCGAAGAATGGGAACTTTCCCCCGTCGCGCCCGATGACGGCGGCACGGCAAACTGCGGCTATTGGGGCGCAATCGAATGGCTGCGGCAACAGCACTCAGGCAGCCGCCAGTGGATAAACCGTTATGCAGACAAGGCTTGGCAATGGCAGTGGCTTACCCCCTAAGCGCCCGCCTTAACCGCCTGTGGCGATTGCTGGCCACCGGGCTGGGCTTCGTGTTTTTCGGCGTGTTCGGCGTGCTGCTGCAAATCGTGCTGCTACCCTGGCTGCTGCGCCGCTCGCCCGATTTGGCGCAGCAAAAGCAGGCGCGGCGCATGGTGACGCGCACTTGGCTGTGGTTTAGCTATTATTTGATGCGCTCCGGCATTTTGAGCGCGGAATTTGAAGGCTTCGAGCGGCTCGGCCGCCCCGGCCAGCTGATTTTGGCCAACCATCCCTCGCTGCTTGATGTGGTGTTCCTGCTCGGCCGCGTGCCCGAAGCCAACTGCATCGTGAAAGCCGATTTGCAGCGCAATCCGGCCATGGCCGGGCAAATTCGCGCCTGCGGCTACCTGCCCAATCAGGAAGATTTGGATTTTGTCGATGCAGTGCACGAAGTTTTACAGCAGCAATGCCTGTTAGTATTTCCCGAAGGTACGCGCACCGGCTGGGACGGCGTGGTGAAATTTCATCGCGGCGCAGTGTCTATCGGCCTCAGAAGTGCGCAGGTCATCACCCCCGTGGTGATCAAAATGCAGCCGCCGAACTTCAAAAAAGGCCAGCCGTGGTACAAAATCCCGCTGCAAAAACCGGCCTACCGCTTTATCGTCGGCGACGACATCAACCCGCAGGATTGGTTAAACAAACACCCCCTGCCCATCGCCGCCCGCCGCCTCAACGACCACCTGCAACAATACTTCAATGAAAGAAGCTACAAAAATGACTGATTTGAAACAAGAAATCAAACAACTGATTATCGACAGCCTCGGCCTGGAAGACCTCACTCCCGCCGACATCGGCGACGAAGAAGCCCTGTTCGGCGACAGCGGCCTCGGGCTGGATTCCGTAGACGCACTCGAACTCGGCCTGGCCGTGCAAAAACACTTCGGCTTCCAGCTCGACGGCGAAAGCCAGGAGTTGCGCGACAGCTTCGCCAATGTGTCCACACTCGCCGCCTTTGTGCAGAAACACCGCGCCTAAGCCCAAGCCGTTTGCCAAAGGCTACCTGAAAGCAAGTGCAGCGGGCTTCCGCCAAGCCAAAGGTAGCAGGCTACCTGAAACATAGGCCGGGCATGCCTGCCCGGCCGCCACCTATCATTTAAGGAACACCTATGACCGAAACCGAAATCCGCGCCTTCCTGTTCGACATACTGGAAAACATGTTTGAAATCGACACCAGCAACGTAACCGGCAGCACCAACCTCTACGAAGACCTCGAAATCGACAGCATCGACGCCATCGACCTGCTCGACCAAATCAAACGCCAAACCGGCTACAAACTCCAAGCCGACGACTTCCGCAACGTCCGCACCATCGACGACATCGTGGCCGCTGTGTCCAAGCTCTACCAAGAAGCCAAGCCCGAAGCGTGAAAACCGCCGCCAAAATCCTGCTCGGCATCTTGAGCGTACTCTATCCTCTGCTCTGGTATTACGGCCGCGAGCAGGGCTGGTTTTATCCGCTGGCCGGTTTCATGCTCCTGCTCTGGCTCACCCGCGCCGCCATGCAGCGCGATCCCGGCCAGCGGCGCGTTTCCTTGCTGGTGGCCGCCTTCTTCGCCGCCATCCTCCTTGTGAAGCGACCCGGCAGCATGTATTGGTATCCCGTATGGGTAAACGGTCTGCTGTTGCTGCTGTTCGGCCTCAGCCTCACGCAAAAACAAAGCATCATCGAACGCCTCGCCCGCCTGCAACACCCCGACCTCCCGCCCGAAGGCGTGGCCTACACCCGCCGCGTTACCCAAATCTGGTGCGGCTTTTTCGCCCTCAACGGCAGCCTCGCCGCCCTGCTCGTGCTGCTCGAACAATACCGCTGGTGGGCAGTCTACACCGGCATCATCGCCTACATCCTGATGGGTATCCTGATGGGCGGCGAATTCGCCTACCGCAAGTGGGTGTTGAAGTTGTAAAGCCACACAAAGGTTACCTGAAAAATATTTCAGGTAGCCCTCTCTCAACCGTGACTACCCTATCAGAAAATCTAATGAATCTTCGTCTTACTATCCTGCTCATAGTTACCCTTCTCCCCGGTTTAGCCAATACCGCCCCCGTACCGCAGGCTACAAAACAGCAATGTCTGAATTACATGAATGACATGTCGTTGCTTAATAGTGCCTATCAGTATGGAATAACGTGTGTCAGCAGAGGGGTGTGGCCGGAAGGGCGGGAACGTTACTCCCTAGCTGTAAGCAACATCGGTCAAGAAATGCGAACAGCTGGATGTAATCAGAGCAACATGGTCAGTGAAGAAGAAACCCTAGCTATTTTAAAAAGGCATCCGCTTGACCCAGACAGGCAATATTGTCTGTCCACCAAAAACGAAGTAGAGCGCAAATTGGCTCGTTATGGTGCGGAAGCTCCCCCTCCAGCCTCCCAGCAGCAATGCCATAGCTATATGCGTGATACTGCTGATTTGGCAGTTTATATATCTCGTTGTCTCAGCCCTCAACAACAACGGCAAGTTGAAACGCAACTTGAAATGATTGCCTATCGAATTGATCAGACCTATATGGAGCGAAACTGTCCAAACGTGGTTGATGAAAAGGCCATGCTGTCGCTTGCTGAAGAAGCACGAAACCGGCCTGTCTCTCGGCAGTATTGCGCTGCCGCCAGAAGTAATATCGAACGTATCCTGCGATACTACGGCGCACCGGCCAACAAATAATCACGGAGAGGCTACCTGAAAATCTATAGTGGATTAAATTTAAATCAGGACAAGGCGGCGAGCCGCAGACAGTACAAATAGTACGGCAAGGCGAGCCAACGCTGTACTGGTTTAAATTTAATTCACTATATCCATGAAGCTTGGGCATGTGTTGCCCATGCAAAATCTCACACCAAAAAGGCTACCTGAAACTTTCAGGTAGCCTTTTGGTTTGCCCACGCCCGGATCAATCAGGCGGATTGTGCCTAACGCCTTCTGCCGTTGCTGCGGCGGGCGGCGGGTTTGCCGGCTTGGGGCATGCCGACCACGGTGGTGTGCAGGCCGGTTACGCGGCGCTGCCAGGCGGCTTTCACTTCTTCGGCGCTTAAGCGGGAAACGGCTGCCGGGTAGCGGCTGAGGTAGTCGTCGGGCAGGTTGTAGAGGCCGATGAGTTTTAGGTAGCCCAACAGTTCGGCATTGGTGTCGAAGCGCAGGGGGAAGCTGCCCACGAGGCTGGCCTTGGCCTGCGCCAGCTCGGCTTCGGTGGGGCCGTTGGCGGCGAATTCCTGCAACACTTTCTGCGTGTCGGCCAGGGCGGCGGCGGCACGGGATTTTTCGGTGGCGAAGGAAATAGTGAGCGGGCCTCGGGCGCGCAGGGGGGTGAGGCGGGAGGAGGCGCCGTAGGTGTAGCCGTGTTGGTCGCGCAATACTTTCATCAGCCGGCTGTCGAAACTGCCGCCGCCGAGGATGTAGTTGCCCACGGCTAAGGCGTAGTAGTCGGGGTCATTCGGGGTGAGGAGGGGCATGCCCAACACGATGTGCGCCTGGGTGCCGCTGTGCGGCAGGGTTTGGGTTTTAGCCGCGCCATGGGCGGCTTCGGGCAGGGGCGGCAGGGCTTGGCCGGCGGGCAGGTCGCCGGTGAGTTTGCTCACGATTGCTTCGGCCTGGCTGCGGCTGACATCGCCCACAATCGCCACCACGGCGTTGCGGCGGGTGAAATATTGCCGGTGGAAGCGGTGCAGGTCGGCAGGGGTGATGCGGCGGATGGTTTGCTCGCTGGTGCGGGCGGAATAGCCGTAGGGATGGGTGGGGTACACCTGCCGGGTGTTGGCCACGGAGGCGAGGAAATCGGGCTGGGTACGGTTTTGCTTGAGGGTTTCCACCGCGCGGTCTTGCTCGCGTTTGAGCACGGCGGGATCGAAACGGGGTTCAACCAATACGTCGCGCATCAGGCCGAGGGCGGGGTTGAGGATATCCGGCTTGGAGAGGCTGCGCAGGCGCACACCGGAGGTGTCGGCGGTGTTGTAGCTGGAAAGGCTCACGGCCAAATCGGCCACGCGCTGGAGCAGGGCTTCTTCGCCCAGGCTTTTGGTGCCGGTGTCGGCCAGGCCGGCGGCAAAATCGGCTACGCCGATTTTGTCGGCGCTGTCGCGGCTGCTACCGGCATCGAAGGCCACGTCGATATCGACAATCGGGTTTTCATGCCGCTCCACCAGCAGCACTTTGGTGCCCTCGGCGGTTTGCCAGCGCTGAATCGGAATATTCTCGGCCAGCGCGGCGGCGGGCAGCAGGCAGGCCAGCAGCAGGGTGCGGAACAGGGGTTTCATGGGGATTCACTCCTAAATTTGGATACGGTTTGGGCTGCGCTGAAGCGGGCGCTTTCAGGTAGCCTGTTTAATTTAGAACCGGAAGGCTACCTGAAAAATACTCCTACGTTTTCAGGTAGCCTTTGCCGCTTACTTGGATTCGGGATACAGCACCACGGTGGTGTGTTTCTGCGTGAGGAGCCAGCGGGCGGCCTCGCGCACTTCTTCGGCGCTCACGGCCAAGCGGCGGCGGCGGATTTCGTCTTCATCCGTGTAGGAGAAGCCGGCCGATTCCAGCGAGCCGATGTTGGTGGCCTGGGTTTCCATCGAATCTTTGCCAAACTCGCGCGCGGCCAGGCTGCGGTTGCGCACGCGTGCCAATTCATCTTCGCTTACGCCGTGCTCGGCAATCTGCCGCACTTCGTTCAAAAACGCTGCCGTGAGCTGCTCGGGCTTCACATTCGGCGCGGGCGTACCGCTAAATAGCAGCACATCCGGCGAGCGGGTGAGCATATCGTAGCCCAGCGAGGCTTCCACAGCGACTTTGCGGCCGCGCACCAGATTGCGCTCGATGCGGGCAGACATACTGCCGTCGAGCACATCGGCCAACATATTCAGCGCATAGGGCAGATTGTCGTCCACTTTGCGCAGGGCGGGCACCTGAATGGCCAAACCCACCACCGGCGAGCTTACCGGCGCGGTAGAGCGGGCAGAGCGGTTGGCCGTTTGCGGCGGCTCGGTTAGATCGTTGCGCGCGGGCAGCGGATGATCGGGCAGGCGGCCGAACAGTTTTTCCACGTTATTCAGCACTTCGCCCGCTTTCACGTCGCCCACAATCACCAGCGTGGCGTTGTGCGGCGCATACCAGGCGCGGTACCACTGGCGCAAATCTTCCGGCTTGAGCGTGTGCAAATCCGCCTCATAGCCGATAACCGGCGCGCGGTTTTCCGGCTTGGCATAGGCATTCAGATTAATCTGCTCCCACATTTTGCCGTCGGGGTCGTTATCCGTGGTGAGGCGGCGCTCTTCGCGGATCACCTTCATTTCGTTTTCAAAATCAGCATCGCTGAAATTCAGGTTCACCATGCGGTCGGCTTCCAGCTCCAGCACCTGCGGCAGGCTGCCCACGGCAAATTCTTGGTGATACACGGTTTCGTTGCGCGAAGTGAAGGCGTTGTCGCTGCCGCCCAGTGCGGAAATGCGGCGGCTGAATTCGCCGGCGGGCACGGTGGGCGTGCCTTTAAACATCATGTGCTCCAAGGCGTGGCTCAGGCCGGTTTTGCCTGTGTGCTCGTCGGCACTGCCCACCTTAAACCACAACTGCGTAACCGCCACCGGCGCGCGGTGGTCTTCGCGCACAATCACTTTCATACCATTGGCCAGCACGCGCGACTGCGTTTCTGCCGCCGCCGGCACCACAGAAGCCGCCAGCACGGCGGCCACAAGCAATGAACGGAACATAAGTTTTCCTAAAAACGGGAAGAGGCTGCATGATACCGAAATTTTCGGCAAAGGGCACTTGCCGCGGCCAAAACAAAGGCTACCTGCAAACAGGCTCTGCACGTTCTGCGGAGCTGAAATTTTCAGGTAGCCTGTTACAGCTTGCGCCGGCTTAGCGCAGGTGTTTGCTTATCAGATAGTTCATGCGTTGAAAAGCTTCGCGTATCTGGGTTTGCACTTCTTCTGCCGTGGCGCTGCTGCCGTCTTCTTTCCAATATTCGTTTTTAGCGGCATCTTCTTTGCCCACGCTCTGCTGCATCAGCTTGTTGCCGTTGGCGTAATAGTAGGTGCGCACTATGCCGTTGTCGGTGTGGTTGTGGATAATATCGAACATCGGTTTGCCGTTTTCATAGAAACCCCTCAGTTCGAAGGGCGTGTCTTTCACATCGGGCTCGCCCACAATGCTCACAGCCAGCTGGCCGTTTTCGCCATACATACCTGCACGCAGCCGTTTGCCGTTGTGCATTTCAGAAAAATTGGTCAGGCGGCCTTCTGGGGTGTACCACACCACCAAGCCTTCAATCACATCGGAACTGAAGTTTTTCAGCTCGCTGTCTTTACCGATAACCACGGGGTTGATTTGCTTGGTGCGGCTGTCTTGGTAGAAATCCTGCACTACGGCGCGGCCTTCGGCAGTGCGGCCGAGCAGCACGCGGTAGTAGCCGCCTTTCATCGGGCGTTCGGCGACATCGCCGTCGGCATCGTAGTAGGCGATGATGTTTTCCTTGGCTTCGCGCTGGCGCACGGCGGCTGCTGCCTGTTCGGTGCGGGCAGACAGCTGGTCGGCACGGGCGGGGAAGGCTTCGCCGCTGCCGGTGGCGGCACAGGCGCCGAGCAGGGCGGACAATACGGCGGCGGTAAGAATATTTTTCAGCATAATGAGTTGCTCCTAAGAATAAAAACGCTGGGTGGCGCGCAGTCTACACCAAAAGGCGGGCGGCGTGTCTACATGGGAAGGTTACGGCTTGTTTTGTATCAATATTTTTATAGTGAATTAACAAAAGTCGGGACAAGGCGACGAGCCGCAGACAGTACAAATATAGTGGATTAACAAAAACCAGTACGGCAAGACGAGGCAACGCTGTACTGGTTTTTGTTAATTCACTATAGTCAATCAAGATTGGTTTCGTTGGGATTTCGATTTTCAGGTAGCCTTTCTGCCCTGCTTGAGGCTACCTGAAAACCTACCCCTGCAGCGGCAGCTTGCGCCCCACCAGCCACACCAGGCCGAGCACCGGCAGGCCCAGAAGCGCGGTGAAGAGGAAAAAGCCGTCGTAGCCGATTTGGTTCACGATGCTGCCGGAATAGCCGCCCAGCGTTTTGGGCAGGAGCGTCATCAGCGAGCTGAACAGGGCGTATTGCACGGCGGTAAACCGGATGCTGGTGAGCGAGGAGAGGAAGGCCACGAACACGGCGCTGGCCAAGCCGCCCGCCAGATTGTCGAAGGCCACGGCCAAATAGAGGAAGGGCAGGTTGTGCCCCTGCCAAAACAGCAGGATAAACAGCAAATTGGTGGCCGAAGCCAGCACGGCGCCGAGCATCATCATGCGCATCACGGCAAACCGCTGCGCCAAGAGGCCGCCGAAGAAGCCGCCGGCAATCGACATCAGCACGCCGAAGGTTTTCACCGCCCCGGCAATCTCGTCTTTGCTGAAGCCCATATCGGCATAAAACACATTGGCAATCACCCCGGCCACAATATCCGAAATGCGGTATAGCCCGATTAAGGCCAACAGCAGCGCGGCATGGCGGCCGTAGCGTTGGAAAAAATCGGCCAGCGGCAACACCCAAGTCTGCCGCACCACTTCGCCGCGCACCAGCCCCAGCAACACCAACAGCCGACCCGTCAGCACCGCCGCCATCAGCGCCGCCGAAAGCCGAGCGCCTTCCCACAACAGGGAAAGCAGCGGCCCTTGGTTTTCAGGTAGCCACCCGCCAGCCCAGCGGAACACCAGCACAAAGGCTGCTACCGCGCACACAAACAAGCCCACCAGCCGCGCATTGTCGCCCAGCGCCAAGCCGGCCGGCCGTTCGCGTTTTACCGCAGGCTCGGCCACCCACAGCGTGGTGAGCACGCCGGCGCCCATGGTGGCCGCCATCAGCCAATAAGTGTTGCGCCAGGCGGCATACAGATAATGCCCCTTTTCCGAGCCGAAGCCGCTGGCCAGCCACAACGCGCCCGCCCCGGCCACAATCATGCCCACGCGGTAGCCCGCCGTATAAGTGGCCGACATCACCGACTGCATCGCCGCATCGCCCGGCGCGCTTTCGATGCGGTAGGCATCAATCACCACGTCCTGCGTGGCCGAAGAAAAGCCGAGCAACACCGCCGCTGCCGCCATCCACGGCAACACCGCCGCATTGGCCGGATTGAGCGCGGCCATCGCCAAAATCGCGGCGATAATCAGCCCCTGCGCCAGCAGCAGCCAGCCGCGCCGCTGCCCGAAACGGCGCGTGAGCCACGGCAGCGGCAGCGCATCGATTAAGGGCGCCCAGATAAATTTGAAGGAATAGCCCAATGCCGCCCAGCTGAACATGGTCACCGTGGCGCGGTCGACGCCGGCTTCGGTGAGCCACAGCGAGAGGCTGGAGAAAATCAGCAAAATCGGAATCCCCGCCGCAAAACCGAGCAACAGCATGGCGATGGCGCGGCGGTCGGTATAGCCCGCCCACGCGCGCCGCGGCGGCGTTTGGCCGTCGGTATGGGAAGAATCGGCTGGGCGTTGGCTGGATGAGGTCATGGTGCTGCTCCGCTGCGGGGTAAAACTGGAAAACGCGGCATTATAGCGCGTTTGCCGAAACGGCAAGGTTAAGCCACAATCGGGATGGATGCCCTCCCCCTGTTCAGCATATCCCAAACAGCGAAATCAAAAGGATGAAATCGCGATGCCCAATCAAGCCCAGCTGGCCGCAGCCCAGCAAAAAATTTGCACGCAATACGGCTCAGCGTTTGCACCGCTCCGGCCAGACGATACGGTTGCTATCGCGTTGGATTCCATCGGCCTGCAGCCGATAGCCGGGCGCCGGGAAGTGAAACTCAGCCATGATCCCAACGAAATCACTTGGTTTATCTACTGCGGCGAATATCTTGATGACGACGACTTTTTCAGCCCGGTTCACGTTTCCCATTTGGCCGAAATGTTGCCCGAAGTGCTGCCTTATTTGGCCTTATCGGAAGGGTTCGGATTTATCATCGACCATGATGGCTATGAAGACGTTTGGTGTTTTATCGCGGATTAAATACGGCGTTGCCCTGCCCCATTTTGATTTTCATCCGCTATCACCTCGCCCCGACACCACCGGCAAACAAAATAAAGGCTACCTGAAAACTGGAAAACCGTTTTTCAGGTAGCCTGTTCTTGCTGGCCAGGGCTAAACCGCTTATTCCTGCTCTCCGCCCTGCCCGTCTTCCTCCTCCGGCATATCTGCAGCGGGGTTGTCTGCCTCCATCGCTTCTTTCAGGTAGCGGTAGAGCGCACGAAAGTGTTTGGGCGGCTTGGTCTGCTCGCGTTCCTTGCGCGTGTTGCGAATCAGGGTGCGCAACTGGCCGGCTTCGGCAGCAGGGTAATCGCGCAGGAAGGCGGTGAGCGCATCGTCGTTTTCCAACAGGGTTTCGCGCATCTGCTCCACACGCTGCAAGAAGGCGTTGTAGGCAGCGTGGCTGCCCTGCAGTTTGTCGAGAAACTCGCGGATCGGCTCCGGATCAAGATCGCGCATCAGGCGGCCGATGTATTGCGTTTGCCGCTTGAGCGCGCCGTTGCTGTTGATTTTCTTATACATGGCAATGGCTTCGCGCAATTCCTCGGGCAATTCGATTTTCTTCAAGGTGTCGCCGGAAAGGCGGGCAAGCTGCATGCCCAAATCCTGCAAATCGTGCATTTCTTTTTTGCGGCGGGTTTTGCTTACCCATTCCTGCTGGTCGTCTGGCTGCTGTTGCATAGCGGTTTTCCTAAATCAAGTTGGCGGTATTTTATAGCTGAAACAATGATTGCCCCGCCTCGGGCGGCACGGTAAACCGGCTCGGCAGGAAGACGGAATATTTTATGCCGTGCTTGCCTGCGGCGGCTTTCAGGTAGCCTTTTGCCCGCCACCACTGCTTATTCCTGCGGCGGCAGCGGCGCACCGGCGGGATGTTTGTAGCGGTTGTAGGCAAACAGGTATTGCTCGGGGAAGCGGCGCACCCAGTTTTCCACGTTGCGGTTGATGATTTCGGCGTCGTGGGCTTTGTCGCCGTTGAAGCTGTCTTCCACAGGCTCAACGTGTAGGGCGAAGCCGCGGTTTTCAGGTAGCCTGATGCCGGCGAAAAACAGGGGGCGCACGTTTTTTACTTGCGCGAGGCGGCCGGCCAGGGTCATGGTGTAGGCGGGGCGGCCGAAGAAGGGCGCCCATACGCCGTCGCCGTGTTCGTCGGGCACGTGGTCGGGCAAAACGATGGTGGCTTCGCCCTGGCGCAGGGCTTGGATGATTTGCTTCACGCCGTGCAGGTTGGTGGGGGCGGTGCGGCCTTTGTCGCGCACGCGGCCGGCCTGCATGATGTCGTCTAATATTTTGATTTTCGGCGGCTTATACATGGCGGTGAGCGGGAAAGGCAGGCGGTGGCTGATGTAGCGGCCGGCGAGGTCGTAGTTGCCGATGTGGGGGGTGATGAGCAGCAGGCCTTCGCCGGCATCGAGGGCGGCCTGAATGTGTTCCCAGCCGTGGGTTTCCACGAATAGTGCGGCCACCTGCTCGGGGCTGCGGAAAAAGGCCAGCGGCAGCTCGAGCGCGCCTTTGGCGGTTTCGCGGAACACGGCGCGGACGTGGGCGGCATCGTTGGGCAGCCCGGCGGTGTGCAGGTGGTTGCGGATGCGTTCGCGGTCGGCGCGGGCGAAACAATAAAGCAGGCCGCCTGCGCAGTGGGCGATGAAGTGCAGCACGGAAAGCGGCAGTGCGGCCAGGGTTCGGAAGAGGAAGAAAACGAGGGTGCGCATGAGGACGGCGTTAGGGAGGATTTAAAGCGGTTTGGCGGTATTGTAATGGAAAAAGGCTACCTGAAAACAGACCGGGGCTGTTTTTCAGGTAGCCTTTTGCCTGGCGGCGGGCATCATCCCTTCCGTGACGTTTCACGCAGCCTTATGCCGCCTGCCGCTTCTCCAGCAGCTTCGGCGCCACCACCGCAACCGCCGTGGCGGCAATCACCAGCGCAATGCCCAGCCACGACAGCGCGGAAACGCGCTCGCCCAACACCAGCACCGCCAGCAGCGTGCCGAACACCGGCTCGGAGGCGGTGAGCATGCCGGAGAAATTGGCCGGCACGCTGCTCATGCCCTTGTTCCACAGCGTGTAGGAAAGCCAGCTGCAGCACACGCCCAGATAAAGCAGCCCCAGCGTGCCGGGCAGGTTCCAATTGATGTGCAGGCTGTCGGCAAAAGCCAGGCTCACCGGCAGGCACAACAGCGGCGCCACAGCCATGGAAAGCGACGTGAAGGCGGGTGCGCCGATTTGGGCCACCATCCGCTGTGTGGGGCGCATGGTGGCACAAAACACGATGCCGCCGCCGAACACCAGCAGGCAGCCGAGCAGGCTGACGCCACCCTCCCCGCCGCCGCCGCCAATCAGGAGCGCCACCCCGACAAAGGCCGCCAGCCCGCACAGCCAGTGATACCAACGGGCACGGTCGTGGAAAAAGAAGTGGCCGATAAACACCATCAGCAGCGGCTCCAGCCCGACGATGGTGGAAGCGCTGGCGGCGGAAGTGTATTTCAGCCCCACGAACTGCAGCGCGAGCACCACCACATAGTTGCAAAACGACAGCCACAGCAGCGGCCGCCAATGCCGTTTTTCCAAGCCGCGCCCGAAACGCAGCGCGGCGGGCAGCACCAAGATAGCGGCCAGCAACAGGCGGCACAGCAGCATCAGGAGCGGATCGGTCATGGTGTAGGCGTATTTGGCCGCAATAAAGGCACTGCTCCAAAGCAGGAGCGCGATGATTTGGTAAAGCACGGTGTTTCCTTAGCCGAAGCGCGGCAGGCGAAAAAGGCGGCAGTTTACTCCGCACCGGGCGGCCGGGCAACGGACGGCGCAGGGCGGCAAACCAGCGTATCGGCGGGCTTCGGCGGGCTTTATCCATTTCCCGCCGCCATGCAAAAGGCTACCTGAAAGCGAAGCTCCAACGCAGTTAAAATGCGCCGGGTTTGCACCTTGCCGAAACCGCGCTTTCAGGCAGCCTTTGGGTGGCCGCCGGGCTTAAGAATCCGATTGACGGCTTTTCAGGTAGCCTGATGGGGGATGGGCTACCTGAAAAATGTTGGGTTTATCAACCCAACCTACTTTACTGCGTTGGTGCTGTGTTTTTTCAGGTAGCCTGCGAGGGGCTACCTGAAAACTGAAATCACGTGCGTGCGTTCCGCACACACCCTACCACGCGGGCTACGCTTGCTCGGACGGGTCGGGTAGCTCAATCAGCACCACCGAGCAGCCGTTTTCCGAACGCGGGCGGTGCGATACCGACTTCGGTACGACCGCCATCTCGCCTTCGCGTATCGTCATGCTGCCGCCGTCGGCGAAGTCCACCGCCATGTCGCCTTCCACGGCAAACAGCACTTTGTCGCTGTATCCGTGCGTGTGCCAGCCGTAATCGCCCAAAAGTTTGACCAGGCGGAATTGGAACCCGTGGCGGTTGATGATTTCGGGCTGCCAGTATTCTTTGATGGCGGCAAGGTGCTGTTTCAGGTTGATAGTTTCGTTTTGCATGGGGGGTTCTCCTATGGGTTAGGTGGTTTACGATGCGGTTTGTCGTTTTGGCTTCGTTGCAGGCTGCTTTTCACTTCGTTGAAACTGTGCTTTAACTTCGCAGAAACTCCGCTTCCTTCGGAAGCTCCGTTTTCAGACAACCTTGAATTCGGATTTTAAGTGCAACACTCGGATACTAGCGGTTGGAATAGATTCAATAATAAAACACTTGGCGTTTCGCAGCCAAGTGGTTTTCCCGGCCGGCGGTTCAACTCATCTTGAACCCTGCGTATCTCCCGATCACCGATGTTTCGGAAATCGGTTTGTTTGGGGAAATATTGTCGGATGAGTCCGTTGGTGTTTTCATTCAGTCCTTTTCCCCAATTTAGCAAATCTCAAGCCTTCCTCCAGCTTGGTTGGCGGATAGATATCGATGCAACCGTTGTCGATATGAAATTTTGTACTCATAAATCCATTCCTTATAGATTGTTTTTTACTTTTACGGTTTTGCACCGATTTCTGCATTTGCCAGTAGCAGAGGGCAAGGCTGTCTTTGAAAAACCGTTGATTACTTGTTTGGCGGTTTCGGGCTGCCTTGGCCCAACACCGTACCCCGCCGCCATGCAAAAGGCTACCTGAAAGCGAAGCTTCAACGCAGTTAAAATGCGCCGGGGTTTGATTGCGGATGATAAAGATAAAGCAGCGCAGATAGTATATAAGTAATACAGCAAGGCGAGCCAACGCAGCAGCATCCTTATCTTAATCCGCTATAACGCAGAGGCTACCTGAAAGTTTCAGGTAGCCTTATTTGCTGCTGCCTCAGCCACGATCGGCCGGGTGGGCACGGTTTGCAGCTGCCAGTGTTGCACTGCCCAATCCAGCAGTTCTTGCGGCTTATCCACTGCGGGCGCGGGCGGCAGTTTCAGGTAGCCCATCACTTGGCGCAGCAGGGTTTCTTTGCGTTGCAAATCCAGTGCGGGGGCGAGAGTTTGTTTCGACCATTTCTGCCCTTCGGCATTGGTAAGCAGGGGCAGGTGGGCGTAGTGCGGGGTAGGCAGGCCGAGGCAGCGTTGCAGCCAGATTTGGCGCGGGGTGGACACGAGCAAATCCTGCCCGCGCACGATGTGGGTGATGCCTTGTTCGGCGTCGTCGGCCACCACGGCGAGCTGATAGGCCCACAGGCCGTCGGCGCGCAGGAGGACGAAGTCGCCGATGTCGCGGGCGATGTTTTGCGCATAACGGCCGACGATGCCGTCGGTGAAGGCGATGGTTTCATCGGGCACGCGCAGGCGCCAGGCGGGCACTCTGCCGGCGGCTTCGGGCGGCGGGGCGGCGAGCTGTGCGCAGGCGCCGTTATAAACGAAGCCGTCCGCGCCCTGCCGCGCTTGGGCGTGCCATTGTTTGCGGCTGCAATAGCAGGGGTAGGCGAGGCCGCTTTGCTGCAGGCTTTGCAGGGCGGCGCGGTAGAGGGGGTGGCGGCGGCTTTGGTAGGCCACTTCGCCGTCCCATTCGAAGCCGAATGCTTCGAGGGTGCGCAGGATATGGGCGGCGGCGCCGGGCATTTCGCGCGGCGGGTCGAGGTCTTCCATCCGCACCAGCCAGCGCCCGCCCTGCGCCCGGGCATCGGCGTAGGAAGCCAGGGCGGTGAGCAGCGAGCCGATGTGCAAAAGGCCAGTGGGGCTGGGGGCGAAGCGTCCGATATACATGGGGGCTTGGTTTAATAGCGATGAAACTGGGTTTTCAGGTAGCCTCTGTGCGGGACGGAGGCTACCTGAAATTGGATAATCAAAGGTTTATTCCACCCATTGCACAATCTCTTCCATCGGCAGGCGGGTTTTGGCGCGCGGCTCTTCGTTGCGGTAGCCGAAGGCGGCCATGAGGCTGACGCGGTATTCGGCGGGGTCGAACAGGCCTTTTGCGGCCAAGAAGGCATTAACTTCTTCCTGCCGGAAGCCTTCGATCGGGGTGGAGTCGATGCCGATAAAGGCGGCGGCGGTCATCATATTGGCCAGGGCGATATAGCTTTGTTTGCTGGCCCAATCGTGGAAGGTGCGCGGGCTTTCGGTGATGCGGAAGTTGTGTTCGGCAAACTGCTGGAAGAAACCTTCGCGCATTTCCACGATGTGCGGCGGAATATGGTGCACCCCGCTCCACATTTTGTGCCGGTAGTCCGGCTGCATTGCGGCTTGGGTGCGGGCGAGGAATACGATAAAGTGGCTGCAATCCATGATTTTATCTGCCGCGCCCCAAGCCAGCGGTTTGAGCTCGGCACGCAGCGCGGGGTTTTGGATCACGAGAAAACGCCACGGCTCCAGCCCGAAGGAGCTGGGCGACAGGCGGCCGGTTTCCAAAATAAATTCGAAATCTTCACGGCTGATCTTTTTGGCCGGGTCGTATTTCTTGCAGGCATAGCGGCGGTGGAAGGCTTCAAGGACGGTTTGTTTGGTATCCGGCATGGCGGTCTCCTGAAAGAGGCGGTGAAAAAGGGAAAAGCATAGCGGGGGCATGGGTGGAAGTCAAAAAGGCTGCTTGGCAGGTTTCAGGTAGCCTGTTCCATCAGAAGGCTACCTGAAAAACCAAACGGTCAAGGCAAAGCCGCCTATCGGGCGCAAAAAAGCTGCCGGAATTTCCGGCAGCTTTCGCGTTTCGGCACACGGCAAATCAATACATGCCTTCGCGCTCTTCGCGGGTGGAGATGTAGATGTTTTTCACCTGGGTGTAGGCGGCGAGCATCATTTTGTGGGTTTCGCGGCCGATGCCGGAAGTTTTGTAGCCGCCGAAGGGGGCGCCGGCGGGCAGGCGGTTGTAACAGTTCACCCACACGCGGCCGGTTTCCAGGGCGCGGGATACGCGCAGGGCGCGGTTGATGTCGCGCGTCCACACGCCGCCGCCGAGGCCGTAGTCGCTGTGGTTGGCCATTGCGATAACTTCTTCTTCGGTTTTGAATTTAATCACGGTGGCCACCGGGCCGAAGATTTCTTCTTGGGCGATGCGGCTGTGGTTGCTGTCGGCGGCAATCAGGGTGGGCTCGACAAATTCGCCTTTGCCCAATTCGCCTTCTACTTTTTTACCGCCGGTGATGATGCGGCAGCCTTCCTGCTCGCCGATTTTGACGTATTTCAAAATGGTTTCAAGCTGACCGGCGTTCACTTGGGCGCCCATTTGGGTGTCGTCTTCCCAAGGCAGGCCGACTTTCACTTTCTTAAACTCTTCGGCCAGCGCGGCTACGAATTTGTCGTAAATGCCTTCCTGCACGAAGATGCGCGAACCGGCACAGCACACTTGGCCTTGGTTGAACAAAATGCCTTTTTGCGCGCCTTCCAAGGCTTTGTCGAAAGGCATGTCGTCGAAGAAGATGTTGGCGGATTTGCCGCCCAATTCCAGGGTGGACGGAATCAGCAGCTCGGCAGCGGCGATGCCCACGCGGCGGCCCACTTCGGTGGAGCCGGTGAAGGCGAGCTTGTTGAAGCCTTTGTGGTGCAGCATGTATTCGCCGGATTTGCTGCCTTTGCCGGTAATCACGTTGAGCACGCCTTTGGGCAGCAGGTGGTTCACTTTTTGGGCGAAAGACAGCAGGCTCAGTGAGGTGCTGGAAGAGGGGTGGATAACAATGGTGCAGCCGGCGGCCAGCGCGGGAGCGATTTTCCAGGCGGCCATGAGGAAGGGGAAGTTCCACGGAATGATTTGGCCAACCACGCCGATGGGCTCGCGCAATACGATGGAGAGGTCTTCTTCATCCAGTTGGTTGGCCGTGCCTTCCTCGCCGCGGATCACGCTGGCGAAATAGCGGAAGTGGTCGGAGGCCAATGGAATGTCGGCGGCACGGGTTTCGCGGATGGGTTTGCCGTTGTCGAGCGTTTCCTGCAGGGCGAAGAGTTCGGCATGCTCATCAATCACATCGGCAATTTTGTTCAGAATGGCGGCGCGCTCGGTGGTGGTGGTTTTGCGCCAGGTTTTAAACGCGGCCTGTGCGGCGGCTACGGCGGCATCCACGTCGGCGTCGGTGGCATCGGTAAATTTAGCCAAGAGTTCGCCGTTGGCGGGGTTGTGCGATTCCAGCAGGTTGCCGGGCTTTGTCCACTCGCCGTTGATGAGCAGACCGTATTCGCGGTCGAAAACGTTCAGATTTTTAGCCATTTCGTTGGTTCTCCTAAGAATTGCGGGGCTGGTTGCCCACTTCCGATAACATAAACAGCATTCGATCGATGCTGTGGGCGCAGCATATTCTTTTTTGCCAACTCTTTCAAGGATGCAGCTTCCCCAACCGGGCTTGTTTACCGATTAAAGGCTACCTGAAAGCGAAGCTTCAACGTGGCCAAAACGCCGCGCAGGCTACCTGGCCGCGCCGTTGTTTCCTCAAGGCTTGCACGCTCTGCCGTTTGGGATGAAAATGGCAATATAACAATAAATAATCAGCCTGCCGCCGCAGCCGCGGGCGGGCAAAACACATCAGGCCGGAACCGGTTTTTTGTTGCCGCAGAAGCGGAGGAGGATAAGCAATGCAAACGATTAAAAAAATTGATGCCGCAGCCCTACGCGCATTTACCGAGGCCGCCTTTAAGGCATACGGCTTCGTGCCGGACGAAGCGGCGCAGATTACCGACGTGCTGATGGCGGCCGACCTCTGCGGCGTGGACACGCACGGTTCGCAGCGGCTGGAAATGTACCGCCAGCACATCAACGGCGGCTTCGTGCGCATCGGCGCCCGACCGGAAACCGTGTTTGAAACGCCCGTGTCGGCCGTGGTGGACGGCCATGCCGCGATGGGGCAGCTCGTTGCCCGCTATGCCATGCAGATTGCCATCGACAAGGCCAAACAAAGCGGCATCGGCATGGTGTCGGTGCGCAACTCCAACCATTACGGCATCGCCGCCTACTACAGCAGCATGGCCGCCAGCCAAGGCCTGGTGGGCATTTCCATGACCAACTCCTTCCCCATCGTGGTGCCCACCTACGGCCGCACCCCGATGATGGGCACCAACCCCATCGCCGTGGCCATCCCAGCCAGCCCGACCGATTTCAGCCTTGATGCCGCCACCTCCGTGGTTGCCTTCGGCAAACCCGAGGTCTACCTCAAAAAAGGTCTGACCGCCCCGCTGGGCTGGGCGATTAACAGCCAGGGCGTAGACGAAACCGACCCGCAGATTATCGTGGAATGCGTACGCCAAGGCTTGGGCGGCGGCATGTATCCCTTGGGCGGCAGCAGCGAGCTGTTCGGCAGCCACAAAGGCTACGGCTACGCCGTGCTGGTGGAATTCTTCTCCGCCTGCCTCTCGCAAGGCACCACGTCCAACCACACCATGAAAAACGGCCATGCCGGCATCTGCCACCATTTCGCTGCCTTCAATCCGGAAATCTTCGGCGATGCCCAAGCCATCCGCAGCCGCTTCAGCGCCTACCTGCAAGAGCTGCGCGAATCGGCGAAAGCCGCCGGCCAAGAGCGGATTTACATCCACGGCGAAAAAGAAACCGAATGCTGCCGCGAACGCAAACAAAGCGGCATCCCCATCCTGCCCAAAACGCTGGATGAAATGCGCCGCTTGGCCGAGGAGCTCGGGCTGCCGTTTGAGTGGTAGGGCTTGGATACGGCCGTGATAAAGGCTACCTGAAAATTTGGAAAGCAATTTTCAGGTAGCCTGACGCAAGACAGCCACCAACAACACATACCTTCTATGACCGGACAAAAACAATATCCCAAAACCTACCGCTTCAGCCCCAACCCCGCCGGCAAACCCTACCAACCAGACCCCGCCAACAAAGAGCGTGATTTGGAAACGGCGCGGCGGATACAGCGGAGGCTGCTGTATCCAAAATTCGGTTTTCTCACCGGATTCCTGCCACTGTTCATAGCCATGGTGTATGAAAAGCTAACCGGTGAGCCGGTCGAAGGCTTCATCATCTTCGGGTTTTGCTATCTGTTTACGGTTTGGCCGCTGGCCATCGGTCTCACCCTGCTTTTCGGCAGCTGCCCCTACTGCCATAAGACCCAAGGCCTCAACGGCCGGGTGTATACCCTGACCGGCCGCGAAATTTCCACCTCGCGCGGCGTATCGCCGTTTATCACGAAATGCATCCGTTGCGGCGCGCCCTTGTCGGTGAAGGAAGTGGAAGCTGCCTACCGTCGGCTGGAAAAGCAGGAAAAGGCTACCTGAAAGTTTTTCAGGTAGCCTTTTATAGTGAATTAACAAAAACCAGTACAGCGTTGGCTCGCCTTGCCGTACTATTTGCTCGCCGCCTTGTCCTGATTTAAATTTAATCCACTATAGCATTCGTCTGACTAAGGCCGGTTGGCCAAATCTTTTTCAATCTTATCCAGCAACGCAGAGCAGCAGGCGGTGAGGATGCGGCGGGTTTCGTTGAAATTGCCGGTATACCACGGGTCGGGAACGTGGCTGTAACCGCTATCGGGCAGAAGGTCGGTTATCTTGAAGATTTTGCCGGGGTGGCGGCCGAAGCGTTGTTCCAGTTCGGCCAGGTTGTCGTCGTCCATGGCCAGCAGGTAGTCGAAATCGGCCAAATCCTGCGTGCGCACGCGGCGGCTCATAAAGCCGCTGCTGTCGATGCCTTCGTCGGAGAGGATTTCCAGGCTGCCGCAATGCATGCCTTCGCCGTCGTGCCAGCCGGATGTGCCCGCGCTGGCGGTGTGCACCGGCAGGCCGCGGGCGGCGGCCATGCTGCGGCAGAGATATTCGGCCATCGGCGAGCGGCAGATGTTGCCCAGGCAAACGAACAAAACCTTAACGGGGCGTTCCATAAGGCTACCTGAAAATCAAACGGCGGCAATAAACAAAGCCACAATGCACAGCAGGTTCACGCCGAACATGGCCGAACGCAGCGTGGCTTTATCGTTGATATAGCAATAGATAAAGGCGATGCGGCTGGCCACGAAGAGCAGCGCCCAGAAATTGATGGTGAACTGGGCGGCGTTGCCGGTGGCGTGGGCGATGATCACGGCGGCGGCAAACGGCGGGAAGGTTTCGTAGCTGTTTTGCTGTGCCGCATCGGCGCGCGCAGCCTTGCCTTGGGCGCGGGCCAGGAAGGCGCGCGGGTTGTGGTTGTCGGCCGGGGAAAAGCCGGCGCGGTATTTGGCATAGGCGGCGCAGAAAATGGGCAGGAAAATGGCGAAAAAGATGCACCAGTAGGCTAAGGTCATGATGTGTTTGCTCCTATGGGGTTAAAGTGTTGATTTTCTCCCGCCGACAATACTACCCGGCAGGAGGAACATTGCTTCAGCCGTAATGGGTTGGAAAGATTGGTTTTGTGCGAAGCGTGATTATACACGGGTGCAAGACAGATGGGCTGTTTCGGTCAGCAGGCGGAATGGGATAACACAATGTTGGCAGGCTACCTGAAATTTTCAGGTAGCCTCTTTCACATCGGGAAACACCAGCCGCGCTTCCACGCCGTTTTCGCGGTTGGCGAGCATCAGGCGGCCGTGGTGCAGGCGCATGATTTCGGTGGTGAAGCTCAAGCCCAGCCCGCTGCTGCGGCTGCCGTCGGCGCGGGGGAGCGAGTAGAAGCGTTGGGGGATTTTGGCCAGCGCGTAATCGGGAACGGGGCTGCCTTGGTTGTAAACCGCCAGTTCGGTGCGGTTTCGGCTGCGGGTGAGGCTGAGGCGGATTTCGCTGCCGGTTTCGGCAAAATCAATGGCGTTGTAAAGCAGATTGTCGATGGCTTGGCGCAGCAGCAACGGGTCGCCTTGAACGGCGTGGGGTAGGCAGTTGAGGGCGATGTGCAGTTGTTTGGTTTGCAGGGCGGCGCGGCTTTCTTGGGCGGCTTGGGCGGCCAGGCTGGACAAATCAACGGTTTGGATGTCGTTCAGGCTGTCGCGGTTTTCCAGGCGGGCGAGTTCGAGCAGGCGGGCAATGAGTTGCTTTTGTTTTTGGGTGTTGCGGCGGATGCGGTCGAGCAACTGCTGTTGGTCGGGGCTGAGGGGGCTGTCTTGCAGCAGTTCGAGGGCAGCCTGCTGGGCGGTGAGCGGGGTTTTGAGTTCGTGGGTGAGGCCTAAGACATAATTTTCAATGTGTTGGCGGTGGTCGAGTTCGTCGCGCAGGTGGGCGACGGCATTGACGAGGCGGTAGAGGTAGCTGTCGCCGAATTGGGGTTGCGGGGCTGGGCGGTTGGCGGCCATGGCTTCGGCATAATGGCGGATGCGGCTGATGCTGCGGGCAAGCCACCAGGCGAGTGTGCCGAGCACGGCGAGGTTGGCGGCGAGCAGGTGGGGGACGTAGGGGCTGCCGTGCGCCAGTGCCCACACGGTGAGCAGGAGGAGGATGCCGAGGATGGCAAAGAATAGGCGGAGGCTGAGGTGTTGGAAATATTTGAGCATGGGGAGCTTGGTTTGGGGTTTCAGGCTGCCTGAAAGCTGCCTTGGAACGACGCGTGGGCAATAAGTGCCCACCCTACGGAGCGTATCCGTTTTCAGGTATGGTGGATATGCTGGGGGCTTGGAGGCTACCTGAAAAGTGATATGGCTTGAACGCAGGGCATTTATGCCTGCGTGGTTTGCGAAAACCTAACAGGCGGCGATAAACAGGGCAACGATACACATCAAGCAGCCGTACCAGATATTGGAGCGCAAGGCGGCCTTATCCTGTGCGTATGCCCAAATATAGGCGGCGCGCAGTAGCAGGAACAGGGCGGATAGGATATTGACCGTGCTTTGCGCGGCTTCGCCCGTGGCGTGGGCGATGATGACGGCGGCGGCATAAAGCGGCAGCATTTCGTAGCCGTTCTGTTCTGCGGCAAAAAGCCGTGCCGCTTTGCCAGATGCCTGTGCGCTGTGGCGGCGGGGCTCGCGGTTGGCTTCGGCATCAAGCAGGCGGGCGGACTTTTTGGCCAAGAGGGAACACAGGCTGTTGAGCAGAGCAAAAACGAGTATGCTGAAATAGGCGAAGGTCATCGGGGTTTCCTGATTATTGGGCAGTTCTGGCATGGATAGCGTTCGCTCCGGCAATCGGATTCCGAGCTGTATAGGCTGCATTGGCGGGCGGGCACTGGCTGCCACCCTATGAAACCGAACGGGAAAGGCTACCTGAAAACCGTCAGGTTCATCAATCCGGCCTGCTCGCTGATCAGCGATGGCAAGCCGGGTAAATGATGGCTTTTCTATGATGATACGTGAGAAATATAGTGAATTAAATTTAAACCAGTACAGCGTTGGCTCGCCTTGCCGTACTATTTGTACTGTCTGCGGCTCGCCGCCTTGTCCTGATTTAAATTTAATCCACTATAATATCCGAATTGATGGCGAAATATTGCTTCAGGCTACCTGAAAACTTTTCAGGTAGCCTTTCCTATTCAGCCGAACAACGCGCCGATGGCGGCATATACGCTCAATACGGCTATCAGCGAATCCACGCGGTCGAACACGCCACCGTGGCCGGGGAGCAGGTTGCTACTATCTTTCACCCCGGCGGCACGTTTGAACCAGCTCTCCAAAAGGTCGCCGCCGATGCCCACGAACGTGAGCACGGAGGCGGTGAGCATGATACCGAGCCAGGAAATATTAAAGCCGAACCAGCCTGCAGCACGCGCCAATGAAGCGTACACCAGCACACACAACAGCCCGCCAAACACGCCTTCCCAGCTTTTGCCGGGGCTGATGGCGGGGGCGAGTTTGTGTTTGCCCCACAGCCGGCCGAACACATAGGCAAATACGTCGGCAACCCACACCAGCATCATCACGGCCAAAAGATGGAGCGCGGATTGGCTGTCGGGGCGCAGTTCCTGCAGGGCAAACCAGAATGGCAGCATCAGCAGCCAACCGGCAGCCAAGCCTTTCCAATCGGCCTGCAAACGCCACTTGAAACGCAGCCAGGCGGGCATACCGAGCAGCCAGAAGGTGAGCACGGCTGCCCACGCCGCCGCCGGCAGCCGCCAGCCGCCGCCCCAGGCCAGCGCCATAAACAGCGCAGTGCCGGCCAAATAAGGCCGCTGCACTTGCTCCGGCATGCTGCACAGCCGGCTGTATTCCCACAGGGCGAGCAGGGCAATCAGGCCGGAAAACAGCGCCCATAAGCCGCTGCCGGCGGCAAACAGCATGCCGAGCATCAGCGGCAGTAAAACCAGGGCGGTGAGGATTCGTTGTTTGAGCATAGTTGGATTCTTTCAGGTAGCCTTTGGGGGGATGGCGGCAAAACCGATACCGTATTGAAGGTTTATGGCCAATTTGTTTAAACGCCGGGATTATAAGCGAAACCGCCATACATAAGAAAAAAGGCTACCTGAAAAACCGAAAATGGGTTTTCAGGTAGCCTTTCTCCTGCTCCCGCCGCCGAACAACCAAACGCTTTTTGCTATAATCCCATCCTTGTTTTCACTCGATTTTCCCCAGCCAAATGGACCTCTCCCAAACCCTCTCCAAAGACCGCCACTTCCTGCAATCCGCCTTCAAAAATCCCAACAAATACGGCGGCTTGTCCAAAGTCGAAGAAAAATACCGAAAATCGCACGACCTCTATCTGCAACGCCTATCCAAACTGCCCAAACCTGAGTTCGACAACACTCTGCCCGTTCACGAAAAGCTCGAAGAAATCAAAAAAGCCATTGCCGAAAATCAGGTAACGATTATTTGCGGCGAAACCGGTTCGGGCAAAACCACGCAGTTGCCCAAGATTTGTTTGGAACTCGGACGCGGGGCGGCGGGTTTGATCGGGCATACCCAGCCGCGCCGTTTGGCCGCGCGCTCGGTGGCGGAGCGGATTGCCGAAGAGCTGAAATCGGAAATCGGCAGCGCGGTGGGCTATAAGGTGCGCTTTACCGACCACACCTCGCGCGATGCCTGCGTCAAGCTGATGACCGACGGCATCCTGCTGGCGGAAACCCAGACCGACCGTTATCTCACCGCCTACGACACGATTATCATCGACGAAGCGCACGAACGCAGTCTGAACATCGACTTCCTGCTGGGCTACCTGAAACAGCTGCTGCCGCGCCGCCCCGATTTGAAAGTCATCATCACCTCGGCAACCATAGATGCAGAACGCTTCTCCCAACACTTCAACGGCGCGCCCGTGCTGGAAGTGAGCGGGCGCACCTATCCCGTCGAAATCCTCTACCGCCCGCTGACCAGCAAAGACGAAGACGACGCGGAAGTGGAGCTGACCAACGCGATTGTCGATGCGGCGGACGAATTGGCGCGATATGGCGAAGGCGATATTTTGGTGTTCCTGCCGGGCGAACGCGAAATCCGCGAAGCCGCCGAAGCCCTGCGCAAATCCACGCTGCGCCGCAACGACGAAATCCTGCCCCTGTTCGCGCGCCTATCGCACGCCGAACAGCACAAAATCTTTCACCCCACCGGCGCAAAACGCCGCATCGTGCTGGCAACCAACGTCGCAGAAACCTCGCTCACCGTGCCGGGCATCAAATACGTCATTGACACCGGCCTCGCTCGCGTCAAACGCTATTCCGCACGGGCGAAAGTGGAACAGCTCCATGTCGAAAAAATCTCCCAAGCCGCCGCGCGCCAACGCTCCGGCCGCTGCGGACGCGTCTCCGCAGGCGTGTGTATCCGACTGTTTTCAGAAGAAGATTTCAACAGCCGCCCCGAATTCACCGACCCCGAAATCGTCCGCAGCAACCTGGCCGCCGTCATCCTGCGCATGGCAGCGTTGAAACTCGGCGACGTAGCGGCGTTCCCGTTTTTAGAAATACCTGACTCGCGGTATATCAATGATGGGTTTCAGGTGTTGTTGGAATTGGGGGCGGTGGAGGTCGTCTGAAAACAGGGAAATGTGTTGTGATTGTTATTTCTCGAAAAGAGAATAAGGGTGGTAGTATGGGTATTTTTCTGATTAATTTTTAGATATTTCTTGAATAAGGTATTACATGATATGGAACAAAAAGAGAATTGTATTAAGACAGTTAATGATTTGGCATTAGATGCTTGTAATTATTGGCCAACAGAGTTATCTGAAGAAGCAGCAGAAACAAGCACGTTAATGCCTTTACTGGAAACACAAGATATATTTTTAAGTATTTTGAAAGTGGCAGATAAAACACCATATATATGGAAAGATATAGTTAGATCTAATAGTAAATTGTCTGCTAATTTATTTTTGAAACACCTTATGGTGCTATCTGATATTGGTGGAGAAAGGTTGCAAAGATTTAGTAAAGACTTTGATAAATTATTTCCTTCATCTGAATTACATTTTGAGTTTTGTGGAGAATCATTTATTCATAAGTTTCATACGTCAAGTGGAAAAGTTAATTGGACAAATAAAAAACTAAGGGTTGAAAAATCTGTTTTATTAGAAAACCGCGAAGATTTTACTGAATCAATGCTTGATGTATGTATGCTGCTATTGTGGGGATCTGAGGCTAAAAATAGTAGCATATTACCTGATGAAATTTTAGAAAAATGTGTCATTGGTAGTTTGATAGGGAAGCCTGAAGAACTGGATAAATATGTTAAAGAACGATATTTATATGTGAGTAGACAAACAGGTGGCTCAGAGGCTAATGATTTAGGCTATGCTTGTGAACGATTTGCAAAGAAAAAGTTACTTTCCTATTTGCCCGAAAACTATTCAGCAAATGGACACACATTAGAAAATGTTACACAAAATTCAAATAACCTAACCAAATTTGATTTAGTCATTACAAATAGCAAGACTAAGAAATCTATTGGTATTGAAATCAGTTTCCAGGTAACCACCAATTCTGTTATTGAAAGAAAAGCACAAAATGCTTTAAATAGACAAGAGTTAGCTCACAAATATGGGCATAAAGTAGCCTATTTGATTGACGGGTCAGGTAATTTTCAGCGAAAAAATGCGATTCAGACTATATTGAATTATAGCGATTGCACAGTAAATTTTTCTGACATAGGTTTGCAACGATTAGCTAAATACATAGAAGAAAACATATAAAAATGATTAGATTTGTAGATTTATTTTCAGGAACTGGCGGCATTCGATTAGGATTTGAAAGTGCTATGCACGAACTTGGATATAAAACTCAGTGTGTGAAAAGTGCAGAGATTGATAAAGCAGCTTGTCAGACTTATGAATTAAATTTTGGTGAAAATCCATACTGCGATGTAACTACATTAGAAAATATAGAACCATTTGATGTTTTGTTAGCAGGTTTTCCATGCCAAGCATTTTCATCAGCAGGAAAGCAGTTAGGTTTTCAAGATACACGAGGTACTTTATTTTTTGATATAGCTCGGTTGATAAAGAAATATCAGCCATCATTATGTTTACTTGAAAATGTTCGCGGCTTATTATCACATGATCATGGAAAAACTTTTAATACAATAAAAAATGTACTTTCTGATTTAGGCTATTTTGTAGATTATCGATTGCTTAATTCAAGTAACTTTGGTGTGCCACAAAACAGGGTGCGAATTTACATTATCGCAACTAAGAAGATTAAACCAGTATTAACGCTAAATTCTGATTTGGGAGCAAAGGACTCTCATTCTTTTCAAGAGTACACAAAATCGCCTTTATTTGACAACTATCATCATTGTTTAGTTAAAGATATTTTAGAAAATAATCCTGATAAAAAATATGACTGTTCAGAAAAATTTGTTTCCCAGTTAAAAAAGGCTTTAAAAAATAATTTAAAAAAACTCCATGGATTGCGTTTGATTGATAGTAGAAATGGCAATTCTCTACATTCGTGGGATTTAGGTCTAAAAGGTGAATGCCAACCAAATGAGATTGAGTTTATGAACTTATTAATTGCTAATCGCAGAAAAAAAATTTTTGGAACGCATCAAGATGGAAAAGCTTTGAGTAAAGAACAAATTAAAACGTTCTACAAACATACAGATGTTGATATTGTTATCAAATCTCTATTGGATAAAAATTATATTAAGGAAAATGATGGTATGTACAATCTTGTAGCTGGCAATATGTCTTTTGAAGTGTTTAAATTCCTTGATCCTGAGAGTATTTCTATTACGTTAACAGCTTCAGATTCAAATCGATTAGGCGTTTATCATAACAATAGAATAAGAAAGTTAACGCCAAGAGAGTGTGCAAGACTACAAGGCTATCCTGATGATTTCATATTACATCCGATAGATTCTTCTGCGTATAAACAACTTGGAAATGCCGTTAGTGTTCCTGTAATTAAAAAAATTGTTGAGAATATTATGAATAATAATAAAAATATTATCTGATAACATTAATATATCAAAAGGAAATTCTATGTCCGACAGAAAGCCAACTTCATTCAAACCATGTCGGACATAAATAGCCGACCTACGAATTATGCAAAACACCAAAAACCACTATAACACACCCTCTGTCCCCCTTTCAGGCAGCCTGCTCCCCCGTCCAAACAAACCAAGTCTGTCTGGACCCTCTCCCCGTTACCGCTTGACCAAACTCGGCGAACAAATGGCGCGCCTGCCCATCGACCCGAAAATCGCACGCATTTTGCTGGCGGCGAAGAAACACGACTGTATGGCGGAAATATTGGTGATCGCGTCCGCGCTATCGATTCAAGACCCACGCGAACGGCCGCTTGAAGCACGCGATGCCGCCGCCAAGGCACACGAGCGTTTTACCGACAAGCAGTCCGATTTCCTTGCCTACCTGAACATTTGGGACAGCTTCCAGCGCGAGCGCGACAAAGGCTTGTCCAACAAGCAGTTGGTGCAGTGGTGCCGCCAATATTTCCTGTCGCACCTGCGGATGCGCGAATGGCGCGAGCTGCACCACCAGCTTGCCCAAACCGCGATTGAAATGGGTTTGACCACCAAGGAAGCCGCTTTCAGACGGCCTCCCGAAGTCAAGCAGCTCACGTCGTCTGAAAATGCAGGCGACCAAGACCTATCCGCCAAACTCAAACAAAAACAGTTGGATAAGAAACAACACCGCGCCCAAATCCGCGCTGCCAAAGAAGCAGGCTACGAACAAATCCACCGCGCCCTGCTCACCGGCCTCATCGCCAACGTCGGCATGAAATCGCCCGACGGCAACGACTACACCGGCGCGCGCGGCAGCCGCTTCCACCTTTTCCCCGCCTCCGCCCTGTTCAAAGCCAAACCCAAATGGGTGATGGCGGCAGAACTGGTTGAAACGACAAAACTTTATGCTCGCGATTTAGCTGCCATCCAACCCGAATGGATCGAGCAGGAAGCGCCGCACCTCGTCCGCTACCACTATTTCGAGCCGCACTGGGAACAAAAACGCGGCGAAGTCATCGCCAGCGAACGGGTAACGCTCTACGGCCTGACCGTCTTGCCGCGCCGCCCCGTGTCCTACGGCAGAATCGCTCCCGAAGAAGCGCGCGAAATCTTTATCCGCAGCGCGCTGGTGGCGCAGGAATGCGATTTGAAAGCGGACTTTTTTGTCCACAACAAAAAGCTGATTAAGGAAATTACCGAACTCGAACACAAATCGCGCAAGCAAGACGTGCTGGTTGATGACGAAGCGCTGTTTGCGTTTTATAACGAACGACTGCCCGATTTTTATACGGCGGACGCGGTTTCAGACGACCTGCGTCCTACAAATCCGCAGCAAACCACCCCCTCCCCCGTGGGGGAGGGCTGGGGAGAGGGCAAAACAGTTGCCGCACAAACCAAGTTTTCCGCAACCTCAGCAAGCCCTCTCCCTAACCCTCTCCCACAGGAGAGGGAACAGAGTGCCGCAGCTTCAACGGTTTCAGGCAGTCTGAAAACAATGTCTTGCGAAGCAAGGCTGAATTTCTGCGAAGCTAAAACTAAAACCGAAAGCAGCCTGCACTCCCAAAGGCTACCTGAAAACCACACACCCCAGTTTTCAGACGACCTGCGTCCTACAAATCCGCAGCAAACCACCCCCTCCCCCGTGGGGGAGGGCTGGGGAGAGGGCAAAACAGTTGCCACACAAGCCAACGTTTCCGCAACCGCAGCAAACCCTCTCCCGCAGGAGAGGGAACAGGGTGCCGCAGCTTCAACGATTTCAGACAGCCTGCACAGCGTAGGGTGTGTGGCGCAAGCCACGCACGCGGATTCCAAAGATACGGACAACCGCATGCGTGAACCGAGTTCACACACCCTACAAAACGTTTCAGACGACCCCAAACCCAAAAAGCAGCCTGCACCCCCAAAAGGCCGTCTGAAACCCCTCCCCCTCGCCGACATCCGCACCTTCCAAGCCTGGCTCAAAACCGCCGAGCGCGACAACCCGCGCCTGCTGTTCCTCAGCCGCGACGACCTCATGCAGCACGCCGCCGCGCACATCACCGAAGAACAATTCCCCAAACACTGGCAAACCGCAGACGGCAAATTCAAACTCAGCTACCGCTTCGAGCCGCACCACCCGCTCGACGGCGTTACCCTCACCCTGCCGCTTACCGTGCTCAACCGCATCAGCCCCGCCGCCCTCGAATGGCTTGTGCCCGGCATGATACGCGAAAAAATCCAGTTGCAAATCAAAGCGCTGCCCAAACAAATCCGCCGCATCTGCGTACCCGTGCCCGAATTCATCACCCAATTTTTAAGCCAAAACCCCGACCGCAACGCCCCCATCCTGCCCCAACTCGCCCAAGCCATCGCCAAAACCGCAGGCGACATCCGCATACTGGAGCAAATCAACCAAGACGAATGGGCCGCGTTCAGGCTGCCCGAACACTGCTATTTCAACCTCCGCATCATCGACGACGGCGGGCAAGAATTAGCCATGGGGCGCGATTTCATCCAAATCCAACAACAACTTGGCAAAGCCGCCGCCACCACCTTCCGCGACAACACCCAAGAATTCGAGCGCGACAACGTTACCGCATGGGACATCGGCACCCTGCCCGAATCCATCAAATTCGCCCGCGGCAAACAGCAGCTCACCGGCTACCTCGGCCTGCAAAAAGAAAAAGACGGCCGCATCGCCCTGCGCCTGTTCGACACGTCCGCCGCCGCCGGACAAGCCCACCGATTAGGCGTAATCGAGCTCATGAAACTGCAACTAAAAGAACAAGTTAAAGATCTGAACAAAGGCATCCAAGGCTTCACCCAAGCCGCCATGCTGCTCAAACACATCAACGCCGACACCCTGCGCGACGACCTCACCCAAGCCGTCTGCGACCGCGCCTTTATCGGCGAAGACGAGCTGCCGCGTCACGAAAAAGCCTTCAAAGAACAAATCAAACGCGCCCGCAGCCGCCTGCCCGCCGTCAAAGAAGCCCTCAGCCGCTACCTGCAGGAAACCGCCGCCGCCTACGCCGAACTCAACGGCAAACTCGGCAAACACCCGCTCACCCACCTCCTAAGACTACGCCTGCAAACCCTGCTCGCCGCCGGCTTCGCCACCCGCACCCCGTGGGCACAATGGCCGCGCCTCCCCATCTACCTCAAAGCCATGACCCTGCGCCTCGAAAAATACAGCGGCAACCCCGCCCGCGACGCAGCCCGCGAAGCCGATATACAGGAATTGGAACAAATGTGGCAGGAAAAAAACGACAGCCTGATCAAACAAGGCCTCCCCGTTTCAGACGACCTCGCCACGTTTAAATGGATGATTGAAGAATTGAGGGTGTCACTGTTTGCTCAGGAGTTGAAGACGCCGTATCCGGTGTCGGTGAAGAGGTTGTTGAAGGAGTGGGAAAATGTATAGTACAGATTTTATCTCATATGACTAACTCATCAATGATAACGTATAATTGATATAGTTAAGAAGAAAAATAATTGGAACTAAAATTTATGGAAATATCAAAACAGAAGGTTGGTTTACTTTATAATAAATTTGAAAATTGGATTACTGGGGGAGTGTTTTTATGGTATGGTATAAAACTTCCTAAGCTTTATGAAAAATATTCAAACATTACAAATTTAAATCTGTTAAATCAAAATGATTTGATTGATTTATTATATATATTGCCTATTCTAATTTTTTTGGCTCTTTGTTGGTATTTTAAATCTATTGAAACACCTAAAGAAATTAAGCTTACACAAGAAATAGATAATAAAAATGATGAAATACAAAATTTAAAAGATAGTTTAGATGAGGCTCAAGATGCTATATTGGTAATAAAATCACAAAATATAGATGATTTATTTTTAATAAGCTCACAATTCTTAAGGATGTTGGCATATGAACTAAAGTTTAATAATTATGATAGATTATCTGTTTATGCTCATGATCCTAAGGGTAATATGTTTAATTTGGTTGCAAGGTTCTCAAAAAATACCAAATTTTGTAAAAAGCATAGGAAAACATTTTCAGATGATGAGGGGGTATTAGGTCATGTCTGGAACAACAGGAATGGATTTTCTTTCAATAAAATATATCATTGTGGCCACACAAACCAAAAGTTTGCAAAGTTCTCTGAAGAATTAGGAATTCCAAGAGAGATATCGAAAAATTTTACTATGAAGAGCACAGAGTTCTTACTTTTCCCTATTATAAAAAATGAAAATGAAGTGGGAGTTGTAATGATTGAATCCACAAGGGTTCAGCAAGTAAAAGAAGATAATAGTTCTTTTATGCATCAACAAAAAGATAATATTAATGAATGCATTAGAAGAAATAATATGTATCTTGTTGAGCTTATAGATGCGTATAAGGTTGTTCAAGATCGAATTAATATTGCTAAGGAGAGTAATCATGAATGATTTAGCATATGTAATGGCTTATTTCTGTAAAAATTACCCTCATAAAAATGAAATATCTAATGCTAGACTAACTAAAATGGTATATTTAGCAGATTTATTCTCAATAGAAACTCGTAATATTCCAATTACAAAAATACGATGGTATTTTGATAACTATGGTCCATATGTTGATTCTATAAAAAATGAAGCTGAAAATAATTCTATTTTTAAAGCTATTGATGATGAAACTATATATGGCACCCCAAAATTACAAATCAAATTAGCTGATAATTCATTAAATTTATCTAATCAATCCAGAGATTATGACTATATTTTAGACAAGGTCATACAAGAAACTAAACATCTAAACTGGAATGATTTTATAAGATATGTATATAATACTAATCCCGTTAAACAAGGGCACAGATATAGCTATTTAAATTTAAATTCAGCAGAAAATCATAGCAAACCGTAGCTTGCATCAAGCCGCGTACCTGCCTTTCAAAACACACACTACCTACAAATCACGCAAAACTTGGAATCCTTGTATAGGGTGTGTGCGGTACGCACGCGGTCTTTCTAAACTACTCCTTTTCCAACCGTCCAAAAGGTCGTCTGAAACCCATTTTCAGACGACCTTTTGCCACTTTGCCAAACAAGAATTCCCGCCCCCCTCTCCCCAAACGTCGCCCGAACCAGTAAACTCCCCATATTTCAACAACTTTTTGGAAGCCAACCATGCCCCGTATCCATCCGCTCCATCTGTTCCCGCCCCATATCGCCGAACGCGGCCTGTTGTATTTTCAGCAGGGCAAGGTTCGCGATGTCCAAAAAACTTCCGCTGGGCGTTATCGGGCGGAAGTGTGCGGTTCGGAAAACTATTGGGTATGGCTGAAGCTGGATAGTGATTTGTACATTAAGGACGGGGGCTGCGATTGTCCTTATGGCTGGGCGTGCAAGCATATGGCGGCGTTGTGGTATGCGGTGCGCGCCCAAACGCCGGACGGGCAGCCTGACGAAACCGACGCGCAACAGCCTAAACAGGGCGGCAATCCGTATCGGCAGCAGCTCTCCCGAATCTTTTCCCGAACCCGATATTATGATTACTACGAAGCCGCTGATTTGGGCTTCAGGTTGCAAAACTGGTTGGAAGATGTGGCGCAGGAGGGGACGGCGGCGTTGCAGCAGGCTTTACCTCTGTTGATACCGCGTTTGCAGGATGCTTTTGAAAAGGCGGACGATTCGGACGGTATGTTGGGCGATGCTATGTATATGGCAATCGACCTGCTGGAAGAGGCGGTCATGGAAAACGTCCCGAAGCGTTTGATTAATTTTTTGGACAAATGTTTGGACGACAGCCGCTATTTTGATTTCTCGGAGGCAGGCAATAAAATCTACCAAATCCGCGCCCGAATCTGGCGGCTGCGCGGCGAATGGCAGGCGTGGCAAGATTATGTGGCTAAACGTTTGGCTGTTACCAAGTCGGGTTGGGAACATGAACTTTGGGCATTCGAGGGTTGGCAGGTTTTGCAGGCGAAAGGCGATACTGCTGCCGCGCAGGATTATTTCAGACGACATCTGCACCTGCCGCAATTCAGACAAATTGCGGTAGAACAAGCAGTCGGACAGCAAGATTGGGCGGAATCGGAACGCCTCTTGCGCGAAGGCATCAGCATTGCCGAAGATGAAGGAACACTCGGCACAGCGCACAAATGGAAGCTGCAACTTTTCGATGTATTGAAGGAAACCGGTAAAAATGTACGCGAAATCGCAGCGGATTTGGCATTTTCCACCAGCCTTTCATTGCCACATTACGAGGCATGGAAAGCCACGTTTCCCGCCACCGAATGGCCGAATGAATTCAACCGCCTGCTTGCGCGTTTGTCGGGTCAATATTCGCTGCAAGCTGAAATATTGGAGCATGAACAGGAATTCGATCTGCTGCTCGCCCTATTGCAGCAACATCTTTCGTTGTACATGATGGAACGTTTTGCCCCGTCTTTCCCCGAGCCGTATCACGATCAAATCGTAGCTTGCTACCTGAAAATCTTTGCGGCTGAAATCAATAAGGCAAGCAACCGTAAGCAATACCACCAGCTCTTTAACCAATTAAAGGTCCTCCGCCGCCAATATTCCGCACAACGGCAGGCAATAGGAGACTTCGCCGCCGAAATCAGGGCGCGGTATAGCGTCAAACCGCGCCGGCCGGCGCTGTTGGAAGAATTGGCTCAGGCTGGGTTTTAGGGTGCAGGCGGTTGGATTTGGCGTGCCTCACATCCTTGCCATTGTGGCCACATGGATAGCGGCCATTTGGCTCAGCAACTCATGCAGCTGTTCCAGTTTTTCTTTAGAAAGCTGATTTTCGATGCCGTCGTAACAGGCATCGATTTTGCCAACAAAGTCGTTGAAGGTACGCTCGCCTTCTTCGGTGAGCTTGAGGTAAACGCGGCGGTGGTCGTTGGCCGGGCGCAGGCGCACCACCAGTTTCATTTTTTCCAGGCGGGTGAGGATGCCGGTGAGGCTGGGTCGCAGGATGCAGGCGCTGCGTGCCAGGTCTTGGAAATCCATCGTACCGTTTTCGGCCAAAAGGCGCAGGATGCGCCATTGCTGGTCGGTCAGGCCGATTTCGTTGAGCAGCGGGCGAAAATGCGTCATCAACGCTTCGCGCGCCTGTATTAACGCAATATTGAGCGAAGAATGTTTGGAATGCTTGATCATCACGATCTCCCTTGGTACAGATAAAGTAGTTGGCAACATTTTTGTGTGGTTTTTTATAATTAATTCCCTATTAACAATCAGGGTATTGTTCAGTTTATTATATAACTCAAGCCTATAGTGTGCGGATAATTGATTTTCTTGATTAAAGTCAAGTTATTGACCATGCTGGGCAAAATTGTCTGCCTAAAAAGGCATCTTGGTCGAAAAATCAAAATAAATCACATTAGCAAGTATGTTTTTAAAAATCTATCGTTGCTAAGATAATGGTAGGCTAGATAATTATCAAGGCTACCTGAAATAATTGGCAAAAATTTTACAAACACTGTTGCATGTTTTGCCTCATTATCAGGTGAATAGATACAGTATGCTGAAGTTGCCAGTTTTTACGTCAGAAAAAGCCACATAAAAACAGCCGAACCTCAAAATAGGTTCGGCTGTTTTTCAGGTAGCCTCTACACGCGGCTGAAAATCAGCGTGGCATTGGTGCCGCCGAAGCCGAAGCTGTTCGACATCACGGCATTGAGCTTTTTGGCAATGTTTTCACGCACAATCGGCAGGCCGGTGGCTTTTTCGTCCAAATTTAGGATATTGGCGCTGGCACATACGAAATCGTTGAGCATCATCAGGATGGAATAAATCGCCTCGTTCGAGCCTGCCGCACCCAGCGCGTGGCCGGAGAGGGATTTGGTGGAACTGATGAGCGGCACGTCTTTGCCTTCAAAGGTTTCGCGGATAGCGCCGAGTTCTTTGGTGTCGCCCACCGGGGTGGACGTGCCGTGGGCATTGATGTAGTCCACACTGCCGCCGTGCTGGGCGAGTGCCATCTGCATGCAGCGCACTGCGCCTTCGCCGGACGGCTGTACCATGTCGTGGCCGTCGGAAGTGGCGCCGTAGCCGGTGAGTTCGCACAGGATATTGGCGCCGCGCGCTTTGGCGTGTTCGTATTCTTCCATCACCAAAATGCTGCCGCCGCCGGAAATCACGAAACCGTCTCGGTCGGCATCGTAGGCGCGGCTGGCTTGTTCGGGCGTGTCGTTGTATTTGCTTGATAACGCGCCCATGGCGTCGAACAGGGAGCTCATCTGCCACGATACTTCTTCGCCGCCACCGGCAAACACGATATCTTGTTTGCCAAGCTGGATGAGTTCGGCGGCGTGGCCGATGCAGTGGGCGGAAGTGGAGCAGGCGGAACTGATGGAATAGTTCACGCCTTTGATTTTAAACGGGGTAGCCAGGCAGGCGGCCACGGTGGAGGCCATGGTTTTGGTTACGCCGTAGGGGCCGATGCGCTTCACGCCGCTTTCGCGCAGGGTGTCGGCGGCTTCCACTTGCGAGGCGGGGGAGGCGCCGCCGCTGCCGGCCACGATGCCGGTGCGCACATTCGATACCTGCTCTTCGGTGAGCCCGGCGTGGGCGATGGCTTCTTTCATGGCGATATAGGCATAGGCGGCGGCGTTGCCCATAAAGCGCAGGATTTTGCGGTCGATATGCTCTTTGGTGTCAATTTTGATGTTGCCAGCCACGTGCGAGCGCAGGCCCATTTCGCGGTAGCTTTCGTCAAAAGCGATACCGGATTTGAGCTGGCGCAGCGATTCGAGCACTTCGCGGCAGTTGTTGCCCAAGCTGGACACGATGCCTATACCGGTTACAACTACTCGTTTCATAATAATGAACTCCGTTAGGAAAGTAGGCTACCTGAAAATTAAACGCAGTGGCTTCTGTTGGATTAAAGCCGGTGTTTTCAGGTAGCCCGTTGGCTAGAAATCGTCTGTGCTGGTAAACAAACCTACGCGCAGGCCGTTTCCTTCGTAAATCTTATGGCCGTCCACACTCATTTCCGCATCGGCAATGCCCAACACCAGCTTGCTGTTCATCACGCGTTTCATGTGGATGTGGTAAGTGATTTTCTTGTGTTTGGGCAATACCTGGCCGGTGAATTTCACTTCGGCGCAGCCCAAGGCGCGGCCGCGGCCGGGCGCGCCCGTCCAGCCCAAGAAGAAGCCCACTAATTGCCACATGGCGTCCAAACCCAGGCAGCCGGGCATCACCGGATCGCCGATGAAATGGCAGCCGAAGAACCATAAATCAGGGTGGATATCCAATTCGGCGATGATTTCGCCCTTGCCGTATTTGCCGCCGGTGTTGTTGATGTTCACGATGCGGTCGATCATCAGCATATCGGGCAGCGGCAGCTGCGCGTTGCCCGCGCCGAAAAGCTCGCCGCGGCCGCAGGCCAAGAGTTCTTCTTTGGTGTAGCTGTTTTGTGGAACGAAATTGCTCATGGGTATCCTTAATGCTGCCAAAAGCAGCTTGATATAGTGGGAGAAAAGCCAGGCAATGCACTGTGCTTGCGCAGCGTCGGAATTTCCAATGCATTGTTGCCAAAAGTTTATTTTGGAAATCCGGATTGAGGCTTTAGCTCTAGACCAAGCATTCTATTTGATTCCAGCGGGCGGCGCAATCTGCCTCCTGCGCCATCCTTGCCGCTGCCCAGTTTAGAGCCAGCTTGCGGGCATTCTAAACCTATCGGAACGGTTTGTGTGGTTTGTTGCTTGGGCGGGACGGCAAGAGGCTACCTGAAAAATGGTTTTCAGGTAGCCTTTTATTTGACTTGTTTGGCAAGGCTGCCTAAAAGTAATTGAATCAAGCACTCGTCTCCCATAAAAAGTGAATCAATTCATTTTGGTATTCTGCAACTGCTGATATACAGAGATCTGTTCTGAAGTCATGTAACAGAATGCCTCGAATAAAGGTATCAGTTGGATTAAGCGGCAAAGTAGGAGGAGATTTTAAATCACTGCACCAATCCGCAACTAATTTTTCCCAAGCTTGAACATTGAGCGGTTCAAATAGGGCGTTTATTAAATGATCCTGATAAAGCTCTTTCATAGGCATGAAAAAGCCTTCATAAGTTTCTGAGTTTATCCAAAATAGCAAATTTTTATTTGGGTATCTCCCAGGGAATTGCTGCTGTATGTGCTTATCGGCTCGGGTAATACGTATGTACTGTTCATTTGGACAATAAAATCCGTATGAGGAATATTTCAGGCACTGCGTTATACCAGAGAAGTCCCAACCTTCTGGAAAACTGAATTGTGTTTCATCAAACGGGAACTGTTGTACTAATTCAATCAAATCATTTTTTGTAAACATCGATATTCTCCGACTTTATTTAAACTTTATTGAAGCTAAATCTTTCAGATATCCTCCAAGGGTTGAGTCTAATTTGCTTTTGAGGCTACCTGAAACGGCTTTTCAGGTAGCCTTCTTCAAGCGCAGGAAAGGTTTACTCTTTAAGCTTCGCCAATGCGCTTTGCACTTTCGCCATCTTCTCTTCCAACTCCGCCAGTTCGGCTTTGTCTTTTTCCACCAAATGCGCGGGGGCTTTGTCCACATAGCCGGGTTTGCCCAATTTGGCGTTGAGTTTATCCAAGGCTTTTTGCAGTTTCTCGGCTTCTTTGCTCAAACGGGCGGTTTCGGCGGCTTTGTCGATTTCCACTTTCAGCATCAGGCGCGCGCCGTTGCAGACGGCGACGGGGGCGTCTTCGTTTTCAGGTAGCCTGTCCACTGTTTTGGCTTCGGTCAGTCGCGTGAGGGCGGGCAGGTATTTCAGTAATGCTTCGGGCACGCTGCCTTCCACAAACAGCGGCGCTTTCACGTTCGGGGCGATGCCCATTTCGCCGCGCAGGTTGCGCACGGTGCCTGCCAGGTCTTGCAGTTGCGCCATTTGGTCAAAAGCAGCCTGCACGATTTTTTCCGGGTCGGCTTCGGGGTAGGCGGCCAGCATGATGCTGTCGGCGGTTTTGGCGTTGGCCAGCGGGGCGACGGTCTGCCACAGTTCTTCGGTGATGAACGGGATAATCGGGTGCAGCAGGCGCAGGGTGGCTTCCAGCACGCGGACCAGGGTGCGGCGCGTGGTGCGCTGGGTGGTGGGGCAGCCGGTTTGGATTTGCACTTTGGCCAATTCGATATACCAGTCGCAATAGTCGTTCCACACGAATTCGTACAGCGTTTGCGCGGCCAAGTCGAAGCGGTAGGTTTCAAATGCTTCGGCGGCGGCGGCTTCGGTTTGTTGCAGGCGGCCGATAATCCATTGGTCGGCGAAGGTGTAGGCCAGCGGCTGGGTTTCGTCTTGGCCGCAATCTTGGTTTTCGGTGTTCATCAAGACGAAGTTGGTGGCGTTCCAGATTTTGTTGCAGAAGTTGCGGTAGCCTTCGGCGCGTTTGAAGTCGAAGTTCACGCTGCGGCCGAGGCTGGCGTAGCTCGCCATGGTGAAGCGCAATGCGTCCGCGCCCATGCTGGGGATGCCTTCGGGGAAGAGTTTTTTCGTGGCTTCTTCCACTTTCGGTGCGGTTTCGGGTTTGCGCAGGCCGGTCGTACGTTTCACCAGCAGCTTGTCCAAGTCGATGCCGTCAATCAAATCCACAGGGTCGATGACGTTGCCTTCGGATTTGGACATTTTTTTGCCTTCGTGGTCGCGCACGATGCCGTGGATATACACGTCTTTAAACGGTACTTTGCCGGTGAAGTGGGTGGTCATCATAATCATGCGCGCCACCCAGAAGAAGATGATTTCGTAGCCGGTAACTAGCACGTTGGACGGCAGGAAGGCTTTGAGTTCGTCGGTTTCAGACGGCCAGCCGAGCGTGGAGAACGGCACGAGTGCGGAGGAGAACCATGTGTCCAATACGTCTTCTTCGCGCGTGAGCCGTATGCCTTGCGGTTCGATATAAGTCCTAACAATATCGTCAAGTAGTTCTTTTAGGTAGCCTTCTCGTTCGATGCGGTATTCGGCGGTTAGATTGGGCTTTGACCAAGTTTCCTGCTCTTGGCGAATAACTTGGTTCAGATACATCGCTATCGCGCCCAACATATTAGTATTACCACCATTGGACAAATAATATTCAACAGCTTTCAGGTATGCCTGTGCTTCGCTACGGGCGACATAAACATTACCTGCTTCGTCGTACCACGCGGGGATTTGATGCCCCCACCACAGTTGGCGTGAGATACACCAGTCTTGGATGTTGTTCATCCATTGGTTGTAGGTATTGACCCAGTTTTCGGGGATGAAGCGTACCGCGCCGCTGTCCACCGCCTTTTTCGCCTTTTCCGCCAAACTCAGGCCGCGGTATTCGCTGTTCGGCTCGATGCCCTGCGGCTTGGCATTCATGGCGACAAACCACTGGCTGGTCAGCATCGGCTCAATCACGGAGCCGGTGCGGTCGCCTTTCGGGGTCATCAGCGTGTGCGGTTTGACTTCTTTCAGGTAGCCCTGTTCCTGCAAATCGGCCACCATTTGTTTGCGCGCTTCAAAGCGGTCGAGTCCCGCGTATTTTTCAGGTAGCCCGAAGCCCGGCTGCGCTTCGCCTTTGAAGTTGAACACTTCGGCGTTTGCCAGCACTTTGGCTTCCAAATCGAACACGTTAATCAGGCGCGTGTCGTGGCGTTTGCCGACTTCGTAGTCGTTGAAGTCGTGTGCAGGCGTGATTTTCACGCAGCCGGTTCCGAAGTCTTTTTCGACGTATTCGTCGGCAATCACGGGAATGGTGCGGCCGGTCAGCGGCAGAATCAATTCCTTGCCAATCAAATGGGTATAACGTTCGTCTTCAGGATTGACGGCAACGGCCACGTCGCCCAGCAGAGTTTCGGGACGGGTGGTCGCCACGATAACGGCTTCGGCGGGATTGTCCGCCAACGGATAGCGGATGTGCCACATGGAGCCTTGTTCTTCCACGCTTTCCACTTCCAAATCCGACACCGCCGTGCCAAGCACCGGATCCCAGTTCACCAAGCGTTTGCCGCGGTAAATCAAGCCTTGTTCAAACAGGCGCACGAACACTTCGGTAACAGTTTCGGCGCGCACGTCGTCCATTGTGAAATACTCGCGCGTCCAGTCGGCAGAGCAGCCCACGCGGCGCATTTGTTGGGTAATCGTGCCGCCGGAAACTTCTTTCCATTCCCACACTTTTTCCAAGAATTTTTCGCGGCCCAAGTCATGACGGGACACGTTTTGCGCGGCAAGCTGACGCTCGACCACGATTTGCGTGGCGATGCCCGCGTGGTCGGTGCCGGGAATCCAGGCAGTGTTGCAGCCTTTCATGCGGTAGTAGCGGGTCAGGCCGTCCATGATGGTTTGGTTGAAGGCATGGCCCATGTGCAGCGTGCCGGTTACGTTGGGCGGCGGCAGCTGGATGGAAAAAGACGGTTTGGTCAAATCCATATCGGGCTGGAAATAACCTTGGGTTTCCCAGTTTTGATAGTGTTTGGATTCGATTTCGGAGGGGGCGTATTTGTCGAGCATCGGAGGCTACCTGAAAATTATTGGCGTAAAGAGCGGATTATAGTGGAAGCAGATGGTTTTCAGGTAGCCCGGAGCGAGAGAGATGGCTAGCGGTAAGCCTTTTCTGCTTTCAGGTAGCCTTGCCAATTTGGCAAACCGTATAGGCTTCTTTTATAGTGCCGTTTATTTCTCGAGGAGAGCCTTTTATGCATATTCTGCCTTTTTCCATGCCGGTTAAGCCCTTCCAAATGCGTGGCATCGGGCCGCATCGGCCGATTATGATGGCTTTGGTGGCGCTGTTGTTGATGCTGCCGGTGGGCGCGATATTTGTTGCGTGGCAGAGTCATGTTGCCGCCGAAATTTATCAAGACTACCAAATCGGCCAACATGCCGTGCCGGTAAACGCGCGGATCGATGGTGAATGCACCACTCGCAAATCCATCTTCACCAGCTGCAAAACTACCATCACATACCGCGGTTACACAGTGAAAAAATCCTTTAGCTTTTTCAGTACTGGCGGCGATATTTACGCCCGTGCGCTGGCCGACGCCAACGATCCCTCGCGCCTGACGCTGGATGTGGCGGTGGAAAAAGTGGTTAACCGCAGCATGGGTGTGTTGTTGTTTGGCGGGCTGGGGCTGTTGATGATTGGCGCCGCGTTTTATGTCGCGCTGGTGCGTGTGCCGCGCTACCGCCGGATTTTGGCCGCCATCAACCGCCCCGAAGCCCAGCCTTGGCAGCTGGCCGCCGTGCCCTGCCTGAGTACCGGCAATGCGGGTAAAGACGCGGTATATCAAGCCGAAATCGACGGCAAAACCCGCAAAATCAGCCTCAGCTTCGGCAAACAGGAAAACCGTGCTTGGACGTTTCAAACCCCCGGCGGGCAGCACTACCTGCTGGCTTTCGTGCCTAATGGCGGCGGCGTGCCGGTGGCGCTGGATAGAAAGCTGCTGGCAGTGGCAGGCTTGAACAAGGAAGAGAAAAGCAAGCTGGCTGCCGAATTGAAGCGGGCGGCGGCAGCGGCAAAGGCAGAATGCTAGCGTGCGGTTTGGCATAAAATAGAGGCTACCTGAAAACGCATTTCCGGGTTTTCAGGTAGCCTTTCCCGCTATAATAGCGCCCGTTTTTCGATTCCAATCAAACCATGAAAACCGCCAAACGTTATCCCTTTCCCGATCTGTTGCGCCAACGCCTGCAACTGTATTTTGCCGACCAAGCCCGGCTGCCCGGCTGCCCGGGCGAGGCGCAATTCCGCCGCTGGGCCTGGCAGGCCGTGAAATCGCAGTACCGCCGTGCCGAAATCGGCCTGCTGCTGCTCGATGAAGAAACCGCCCGCGCCTACAACCGCGACTACCGTCAAAAAGACTACGCCACCAATGTGCTCAGCTTTGCGCTGGATGAAGGCGAGCAGGCCGCTTTGGCCGGGCTTTCAGGTAGCCTGCCCGTTTTGCGCGGCGACCTGGTTATCTGCCCGCAAGTGGTGGCGCGCGAGGCTGCCGAACAAGGCAAAACCTTAGAAGCACACTTCGCCCACCTCACCTTGCACGGCGTGCTGCACCTGATGGGGTACGACCACATCGAGCCCGATGAAGCCGAAGCCATGGAAGCACTTGAAATCCGCCTGATGAATCAGTTAGGATACCCCAACCCCTACGCACAGGATGCAGACTGAAATGGACGACCACCCGGCCAAGCCCGGATTTTTTGAACGGCTGTTCGGCCGCCTCGCCGGCGACAGCCCCGATTCCCCCGAAGACATACTCGCCCTGCTGCGCCAAGCGCGCGAACAGAAAATCTTCGATGAAGACACCCAGCAATGGCTGGAAAAAATCATCGATTTCCGCGGGCTGGAAGTGCGCGACGCCATGATCAGCCGCGCCCAAATGGACGTGGTGAAGGCCGGCGACAGCATCAGCCGCATCATCGCCTATGTGGTGGGCACCACCCATTCCCGCTTCCCCGTGATTGCCGACGACAAAGACAACGTGCTCGGCATCCTGCACGCCAAAGACCTGCTCAAATACACCCTCAATCCCGAACAGTTCAAGCTTGAAAACGTGCTGCGCCCGGCCGTGTTCGTGCCCGAAGGCAAGCCGTTGAACGTGTTGCTTAAAGAGTTTCGCGATATGCACAACCACCTGGCCGTGGTGGTGGACGAATACGGCAGCATCAGCGGCCTGGTCACGCTGGAAGACGTAATCGAGCAGATTTTGGGCGACATCGAAGACGAGTTCGACGAAGACGACAGCGCGGACAACATCTTCGCCGTTTCCCCCGACCGCTGGCGCATCAACGCCGTTACCGAAATCGAAGACGTGAACGAATTCTTCGGCACGGACTACAGCGACGAAGAAGTGAACACCATCGGCGGGCTGGTGATTAAAGAGCTCGGCCATCTGCCCGTGCGCGGCGAAAAAGCCGTTATCGGCCCCCTGCAATTCACCGTGGCCCGCGCCGACAACCGCCGCTTGCACACGCTGATGGCGGTGAAAGCCAAGCCCGAATAAGCCCACATGATAAAGGCTACCTGAAACCGGATTTCCATTTTTCAGGTAGCCTTTCGTTCCAACCTGCCCGCATGGTGAATGTATGCATAGAATCATAGGATACAGAGAATTACGTACAGGAAACGGCGAAGCTGTTGAGATTGCCTTGTATCAGCCCTTTTTTTCCGACGAATACAAGGCATATATTTGCCCATATAAAATAAGCAAACAGGATTATTTGGATGAAGGCAGGGTAATCGGTGAAGATATGCTGCAAGCCATTTATTTAGCCATGATTAAGCTCGGCGTTATCCTGTCTCACACAGATTATTGGAAAAAGGAAAATTTATCTTGGTATGGGGACAAAAATCTTGGGTTTCCCTTACCTGATCATTTAAACTAACGAATAGCAACTGCATTTTTAACCCCGTCGGGCAAAAATTAAGCACGGGGTAGAGCGGCAAGCCGCAGGCAGTACGGCAAGGTGAGCCGACGCCGTATGAGGAAATAAGCACTTTGGCTATAATGCCGCCGTATTCCAGCCCAACACACCCAAAAACAACAGCATCACGATTTTCAGGTAGCCTTCCGCCATGTCCAAAAGGCTACCTGAAATTTATATCACAAGGATTCAAAATGGTTTTCTCCTCCCTCCTCACCCTGCTCGACGACATCGCCTCCGTGCTCGACGACGTGGCCTTGATGACCAAAGTGGCCGCTAAAAAAACCGCCGGCGTAGTGGGCGACGATTTGGCGCTCAATGCCAACCAGGTAACCGGCGTGCGCGCCGACCGCGAGCTGCCCATCGTGTGGGCGGTGGCCAAAGGCTCGCTGGTGAACAAGCTGATTCTGATTCCCGCCGCCCTGCTGCTTTCCGTGTTCGCGCCCGCGCTGATTACGCCGCTTTTAATGTTCGGCGGCGGCTATTTGTGTTTCGAAGGCGTGGAAAAACTGCTGCACAAGCTGATGCACCGCCGCGACGGCAGCGCCCATAGCGTGCCCGACGAATTGATCGACGAAAACGCCAAAATCAAAGGCGCCATCCGCACCGATTTCATCCTCTCCGCCGAAATCGTCATCATCGCCCTGGGCGTGGTGGCCGGCTCTTCGCTCACCACCCAAATCGTCAGCCTGATCTTGGTCGGCATCGGGCTCACCATATTTGTGTACGGCATCGTGGCGGTGATTGTGAAGGCCGACGATTTCGGCCTCGCCCTGATGCGCCGCCCGGCCGCCGCCGCCGCCGGCAAAGCCATTATTTTGTTTATGCCGTGGTTTATGCGCGGCGTCAGCATCATCGGCACGCTGGCCATGTTCCTCGTGGGCGGCGGCATCTTCGCCCACAACTGGGGCGCGCTGCACCATTGGCTGCACGAACACCACTGGGACGGCGGCCTCGCCGGTATGCTCGCTTCCCTGCTCATCGGCCTCACCGTGGGCGCGGTTGCCTGCGCGGTGGTGTTGCCGCTGATGAAGCTGTGGGAAAACCGGCGGCAGGATTGAGTTGGCGCATAACGCAACGAAAGGCTACCTGAAAACGCAGCTTCCACGCAGTTAAAACGCGGCACAGCACAGTTTCTGCGAAGCTAAAAGGTTCAGGTAGCCTTTTTCTTATCTATACAACAGGCCGGATACTTAACATCGGGCAAAGCATTCGATATTCTCAATACAGTGAATGCAAACAAGAATGCTACTGCATTGGTTTGCCCGGCCGTTCCAGCGCTACTGTCTGCGGCTTGCCGCCTTGCCCCATTCCCATTTGAACAATAATAAAGGCTACCTGAAACTTTTCAGGTAGCCTTTTCATTGCCTTTATAGCGCTGGTTTAATCGCCTGCGGCCATCAGGTGGGCGTTGCCGCCGGCGGCGGTGGTGTTGATGCTGCAGGAGGTTTCTTCAAATAGCTGCAGCACGTCCACGCCGTTTTGGGCGTTGATGATGCGCACCAGTGCGCCATCGCGGCCGGCCAGTGCCTGTTTGATTTCCACCGGCAATTCTTCCAGGGCAACCACATGGCTGATGTCGGCGGAAGCGGGGGTGGCGGAGGTTTCCAGCAGGTCGGGCGCTTCGCTGGCGTAGGCGGCGAGCGGGTGCTGGCTGTCTACCAGCGCGGTGATGCCGGAACCGGCGAGCTCAATCCAGGCGGCGAAGGCTTGCGGCAGGCTGCCGCCGTAGAGCCATACGCGTTTGGGCGCCTGCCAGCCCAGCACGTTGTGTTCGCCGGTGGGGCCGCGCAACACTTGCTCGGCTTGGCGCAGGGTATGTACGCGGGCGCGGCCGAGGCTGCCGGCTAAGTCCAGCTTCTGCTCTTGGGTGAGCGGCAGGCTTTGCAGCAGGGTTTGCAGGCGGTTGAGCGCGTCTTCGTCGGCCTGGCCGCTGCGGGTGAGCGGGGGCGTGCGCCAGCTGTTGAGGCGGCTGAGGCGTTGCAGGTAGAAGGGGCCGCCGGCTTTGGGGCCGGTGCCGGAGAGGCCGTGGCCGCCGAAGGGCTGCACGCCCACCACGGCGCCGACGATGTTGCGGTTCACATAAAGGTTGCCGGCTTCGATGCGGCGGCGGATGTGTTCCACCGTGCCGTCGATGCGGCTGTGGATGCCGCCGGTGAGGGCGTAGCCTTTGGCGTTGATTTGGTCGATGAGCTGGTCGAGCTCGTCGGCGCGGTAGCGGATAACGTGCAGGATCGGGCCGAATACTTCGCGCTGCAAGTCGTTTAAATTGTTCAATTCAAACAGGGTGGGCGCGATGAAGGTGGCGTTATCGGCATTTTCAGGTAGCCTGATTTGGTGGCTGGATTTGGCGATGCCTTTCATGCGGTCGATGTGGCTTTGCAGATTGGCCTGCGCTTCGGCGTCGATAACCGGGCCGATGTCGGTGTTCAGTTCGGCGGGGTTGCCCACGCGCAATTCGTTCATCGCGCCGCGAATCATGTTCACCATGCGGTCGGCCACGTCTTCCTGCACGCACAAGATACGCAGGGCGGAGCAGCGCTGGCCGGCGCTGTCGAAGGCGGAGGCGAGTACGTCGGCGCACACTTGCTCGGCCAGTGCGGTGCTGTCCACAATCATGGCATTCTGGCCGCCGGTTTCGGCAATCAGCACGGGCTGGCCGCTGCGGCGGGCGAGCGATTGGTTGATGAGGCGGGCCACTTCGGTGGAGCCGGTGAACACCACGCCGTTGATGCGTTCGTCCTGCGTGAGGGCGGCGCCCACGTCGCCCGCGCCGAGCACGAGCTGCAGCACGTTGCGCGGGATACCGGCTTCGTGCATCAGCTGCACGGCGCGGTAGGCGATCAGGCTGGTTTGTTCGGCGGGTTTGGCCACCACGGTGTTGCCGGCGGCCAATGCGGCCACCACTTCGCCGGTGAAGATGGCCAGCGGGAAGTTCCACGGGCTGATGGTAACGATGGTGCCCACGCCCTGGCTGTTTTCAGGTAGCGTGTGTTCGGCTTCGTCGGCGTAGTAGCGGCAGAAATCCACGGCTTCGCGCACTTCGGCGATGGCGTTGTTCAGCGTTTTGCCGGCTTCGCGCACGGCCAAGGCCATCAGCTCGGGCATGTGCGCTTCCATCAGGTCGGCCAGGCGGCGCAGCATATTGGCACGTTCGGCGGCGGAAACGGCAGCCCAGCTGCTTTCGGCGGCTTTGGCGGCGGCGATGATTTCCGGCACGGCAGAAGCTTCTACGAAAGCGGCGCTGCCCACCACTTCGCTGTGGTCGGCCGGATTGCGCACTTCATGCGCGGCTTGGGTCGGGGCGGCCACGGCCAAAAGCGGCACGGCCTGCACCGGCGCGGCGGCTGCGGCGTTCATGGCGGCCTGCAATTCCTGCAGCGTGTTTTCGTTGCTCAGGTCGAGGCCTTGCGAGTTGAGGCGTTCGCCGCCATACAGATTGCGCGGCAGCGGCAAGCTGTTGTTGGGGTGGATGCCTTGTTCGGCGATGGTGTCGAAGGGGCTGCGGATGAGGGTGTCGATGCTGATGTTTTCATCCACAATCTGGTTGACAAACGAGGTGTTCGCGCCGTTTTCCAGCAGGCGGCGCACCAAGTAGGCCAGCAGGGTTTCATGCGTGCCCACCGGCGCATACACGCGCACGTGCCGCCCCAAGTTCTGCGGGCCGACCACTTGGTCGTACAGGGTTTCGCCCATGCCGTGCAGGCATTGGTGTTCGAACTGTTTGCCTTTGCCCATCTGGTAAATCGCGGCCAGGGTGTAGGCGTTGTGGGTGGCGAATTGCGGGAATACGGCGTCTTGCGCGTCGAGCAGTTTGCGCGCGCAGGCCAGGTAGGAAATGTCGGTGTGGACTTTGCGGGTGTAGGTGGGGTAGCCGTCCAAGCCGTCCACTTGCGCCCATTTGATTTCGCTGTCCCAATACGCGCCTTTCACCAGGCGGATCATCAGCTTCTGATTGTTGCGGCGGGCGAGGTCGATTAAATAGTCGATTACGAAGGGGCAGCGTTTCTGATAAGCCTGCACCACGAAGCCGATGCCGTGGTAGCCGGCCAGGTCGGGGTCGGAAACCAAGGCTTCCATCAAATCGAGCGAGAGTTCGAGGCGGTTGGCTTCTTCGGCGTCGATGTTGATGCCGATGTCGTATTTTTTGCCGAGCAGGAACAATTCTTTCAGGCGCGGCAGCAGCTCGCCCATCACGCGGCCGTGCTGGGCGCGGGAATAGCGCGGGTGGATGGCGGAGAGTTTGACGGAAATGCCGTTGCCTTCATAAATGCCTTTGCCGGCGGCATCTTGGCCGATGGCGTGGATGGCGTTGATGTAGTCTTGATAGTAGCGTTCGGCATCGGCTTCGGTCATGGCGGCTTCGCCGAGCATATCGAAGGAATAGAGATAGCCGAGTTTTTCGCGTTCTTTGCCGTTTTTCAGGGCTTCTTCGATGGTTTGGCCGGTAACGAACTGTTTACCGAGCATGCGCATGGCGTAGTCCACGCCTTTGAGGATGAGCGGCTCGCCGCCTTTGCTCACGATGCGGGTGAGCGCGTTGCCGAGGCTCTGGCCGCTGGGCGGGGCGGCGAGCTTACCGGTTACCAACAAGCCCCAGGCGGCGGCGTTTACAAATAGGGAGGGGCTGTTGCCGAGGTGGCTTTTCCAGTCGCCGCCGGAGATTTTGTCGTGGATGAGTTTGTTGCGGGTGGCTTTGTCAGGAATGCGCAGCAGGGCTTCGGCCAAACACATCAGGGCGATGCCTTCTTCGCTGGAAAGGGAGAACTCGTGCATCAATGCGTCCACCCCGCTGGCGCGGCGCCGCTCTTCGCGCACCTGTTTCACCAGCCGGCGGGCGAGCCGGTCGGCGGCGGTACGCTCGTCCTGGCTCATCTGGGCGCGTTCGAGCATATCCTGCACGGCTTCAACTTCGTCGCGGCGGTAGGCATCGGTAACGGCCTGGCGCAGGTTGGTTTGTTGGGGATGGGCGAATTGGAACATGGTTGGTCTCCGTGGTTGGCGGGGCTGCCCGATGAACCGCTTTTTCAGGTAGCCTCTGTTTCGTTATGAATAGCTGCTTGGTTTGAACGTCGGTAAAACGGCATCATAAACCAAACTGCGGATAATGTGAAAGAATGTTTGGTAGGGGAGGGGGTTGGTTAATCGGTTAAGGGCTACCTGAAAAGGCCGGGGGCGGTTTCAGGTAGCCTTTATTCCTTGATACAGGCTTAAATGAGGCTACCTGAAAATTTTCAGGTAGCCCTTAAACGCCTTTATTTCGCGGCGCGGTAATCCGCATCGGCTTTTTCGAAGCGTTGGCAGATTTCCTCGGAAGGCGCTTTGCCAATCAGCGATACAGCCGCGGCAGTCAGGCCGCAGGCGATGAAGCCGGGGATGATTTCATACAGCGTAGCCATGCCGGCGTTGGCCAGCGCGGGATTCACCACCTGCACCCACAACACCACCACCGCAGCACCGGCAATCATGCCTGCCAACGCGCCGTTGGCGGTCATGCGTTTCCAGAACAGGGAAAGGATGACGATGGGGCCGAATGCCGCACCGAAACCTGCCCAGGCAAATTCCACCAGTTGCAGCACTTTGCTTTCGGGGTCGGCGGCAATCAGGATGGCGATAACGGCCACGGCCAGCACCATGATGCGGCCGATCCACACCAATTCTTTCTGCGGCGCGTTCGGGCGCAGGAAGCCTTTATAGAAGTCTTCGGTGATGGCGCTGGAGCACACCAAAAGCTGGCAAGACAGGGTGGACATCACGGCCGCCAGAATCGCGCTCAAAATCACGCCGGCAATCCACGGGTTGAACAACAGGGTGGACAAAGCAATGAACACGCGCTCGTGGTTGCCCTGCATGGCGGCGGCATCGGCGGGATGCGCGCCGAAGTAGGCAATGCCGAAATAGCCCACGGCCACCGCGCCGCCCAAACACAAAATCATCCAAGTCATGCCGATGCGGCGCGCGCCCACCAGAGATTTCACGCTTTCGGCGGCCATGAAGCGCGCCAGAATGTGCGGCTGGCCGAAATAGCCCAAGCCCCAGGCGGCGGTGGAAATGATGCCGATGAAGGTCGTGCCGTGCAGCAGGCTGCCGTATTCCTTGCCGTTGGCAGCGGCGGCGGTTTGGATGAGGGCGGAAATTTCATCTGCGCCGCCCGCGCCCAAATACACCATCACCGGCGTGAGGATGAGGGCGAAAATCATCAGCGTGGCCTGCACGGTGTCTGTCCAGCTCACCGCCAAAAAGCCGCCGATGAAGGTGTAGGCAATGGTGGCGCCCGCGCCCAGCCACATGGCGCTGGTGTAGCTCATGCCGGTGAACAGGCTTTGGAACAGGCGTGCGCCGGCCACAACGCCGCTGGCGCAGTAAATAGTGAAGAAAAACAGAATGATGAACGCGGAAATCACCTTCATTGCCTGCCCGTGCGCACCGAAGCGGTGGTGGAAATAATCGGGCAGGGTGAGCGCGTTGTTGTTGTATTCGGTGTGCACGCGCAGCCGCCCGGCCACCAAGAGCCAGTTGAGGTACGCGCCGATAATCAGGCCGATGGCAATCCAAGATTTGCTCAGGCCGCTCAAATACACTGCGCCCGGCAGACCCATCAGCAGCCAGCCGGACATATCCGAAGCCCCGGCCGACATGGCGGTAACAAACGGGCCCAGGCTGCGGCCGCCGAGGATGTAGTCGTCGAAATTGCGGGTGGAGAAATAGGCCGCGAGGCCGATTAGCAGGACGGCAACCAGATAGATGCCGAAGGTGATGTACATCGGGTTCATGCTCTGCTCCTTGTTGTTTTCCTTGATTTTCCTAGCCGCCCCGGGGCGGTTTGACGGTGTATTGCTGGGGTATCGCCAAAGCACCTGTTTCTTCATTACCGCGTTGGCTTGCCTTGCCATACTGCCTCCGGCTTGCCGCCGGCATGAAAAAATAAGTGTTTTTGCTATGGCTGCCTGCTGCAAAAACGGACAACCTAGTTTTGCTTATACTGGAAAGCAACAGAATAAGTCAATATGCGTAAAGAAGCTTGCAAATAACCTGCAGAAGTAGAACAAAATAAATGTAACTGAGAATAAAATTAAACAATGTTTTAACGCACTGAACCGATGTTTCGATGAAGCCCGAGCCGGTATTTTGGCGGAATAAAAGCGCAAACTTAAGTGAAGAACACAAGGCCTCAAGCCGATGGCTATCGAAACAGCCCGCGCAGACGGGCTACCGGCCGAACAGGCTACCTGAAAATATATTTTTTCATTCTTATCAGATTGTTATCTTAACCCAAATCCCAAAAAGGCTACCTGAAAACCATTTGAATGTTTTCAGATAGCCTTTTCCTTGCGCTGCCGTGCCAAGCAAAAACCGTGCCGAACGGGTTTGTGCCCGTGCTAGGGCATGTTATCATGGGTCTAATTCGAAATTGAGATTGCCCGCATGAGCCCTATTCTGCCCGAATTGCCCGAATACCTGCGCCGCCGTGCCGCCGAAATCAAACTGCTGATTATGGACGTGGACGGCGTGCTCACCGACGGCCGCATCTTCATCCGCGACAACGGCGAAGAAATCAAGGCCTTCCATACGCTCGACGGGCACGGCATCAAAATGCTGCACCAATGCGGCGTGCAAACCGCCATCATCACCGGCCGCGATGCCCCTTCTGTGGCCGTGCGCGCCAAACAGCTCGGTATCCGGCACTACTTCAAAGGCATCAGCGACAAACGCGCCGCCTACGCTCAATTGCGCGAAGCCGCCGGCGTGGCCGAACACGAATGCGCCTACATCGGCGACGACGTGGTGGATTTGCCCGTGATGGTGCGCTGCGGCCTGCCCGCCGCCGTGCCCGAGGCGCACGAATGGGTGTTGCAGCACGCCGCCTACATCACCCGCCGCCCGGCCGGCGCCGGTGCCGTGCGCGAATTGTGCGAAGTCATCATGCAGGCCAAAGGCTACCTGAAAACCGCTTGGGAGCAATACACAGAATGATTAAACGATTCGGCGGCTGGTGGTTTCCGCTGGTGTTGGCACTCGCGCTCGGCGGCGTGAGCTTCTGGCTCGACCGCATCAGCCAACTCGAAACCGCAGACACCCCGCTCGACCCGCACGAGCCGCAATACCAGATTTTCGGCATCCGGGGCCGCCGCTTCGCCGCCGACGGCAGCCTGACCCAACAGCTCACCGCCACCCGCGCCTGGCAGTTCCCCAACCGCCAAGACGGCTACCTGGCCGAGCCCAACGTGATGTTTTCGCAAGGCGGGCAGATGGTGTACCGCATCAGCGCCGATCAGGCGCACTATATCGGCAGCGAAAACCAAGTGGTGTTCGAGAAAAACGTGGTGTTCGACAAACCCGCCATGAACGGCCAGCCCGCCGGCCGCCTTCAAACTAATAGCCTCACCGTCAACACCCAAACCCAAACCGCACAAACCCAAGATTTGGTGAACTATCAATACGGCGCCTCCCACGGCACCGCCCAAGGCATGACCTACAACCACAAACAAGGATTGCTCAACCTCTCCTCCCGCATTAAGGCCGTGATTTATGACCCCAAACAACAACATTAAACCCGCCCGCGCCCTCCTCCTCGCCGCCCTGCTGCTGCCCGTCGCGGCTTCTGCGCTCACCTCCGACCGCAACCAGCCCATCCAAATCGAAGCCGACCAAGGCTCGCTCGACCAAGGCAACCGCAGCACCGAATTTTCCGGCAACGTGGTTATCCAGCAGGGCACCATGTATATCCGCGCCGCCAAAGTGCGCGTGGTGAAAGCCGCCGATGGCGCGCAAAGCATGACCGCCTCCGGCAGCCCCGTACACTTCGGCCAGCAGCTCGACCGCCAAGGCACCGTGAAAGGCCAGGCCGCCCGCGTGGAATACCAATCCGCCACCGGCATCGTGAAACTCAGCGGCGGCGCCAAGCTCGAACGCGGCGGCGACCGGGCCAGCGGCGACACCATTACCTACAACACCCGCACCGAAGTTTATACCGTGCTGGGCGGCAGCCGCAGCAACGCGAACAAAGGCCGCGTGAGCATCACCATCCAGCCGCAGCAGAAATAAGGAAAGCGGGATGAAGGCCGAAACCCTGTTTGCCGAAATGGCCGAATGCTACCGCGCCGCGCCCGACCATCCCTTTTCCCGCTTCCCCGAATACGCCGTATTCCGCCACGGCGGCAACCGCAAATGGTTTGGCGTGTACCTGCCCGTACCGGCGGAAAAACTCGGGCGCGCCCCCGGCCGCACCGTGCCCCTGCTCAATGTGAAATGCCGCCCCGAACACATCGGCGCCATGCGCGCCCAAACCGGCATCCTGCCCGCCTACCACATGAGCAAAGAACACTGGCTGAGCATCGAATTGGAACAGGCCGACGACGCGCTCATCCGCCAACTGATCGACGACAGCTTCCGCCTCACGCAAGGCAAAGCCAAGATCAGGAAACAGGCTACCTGAAAGCCTGCAATACCGGTTTCAGGTAGCCTCAAGCGGTTTCAGGCAGCCCGCATTTGAGGGGCTACCTGAAAAATAAAACGCTTTTTGCATTGCTGAACAGAATATCCAGCCAGCCCCACGCCGCACAGGCTACCTGAAACCGAAAACCAAGCAACCATGAACATCCGCGCCCTCTTCCTCGTCTGCCTGGCCATGCTGACCGCCTGCACCGCCCCGCAGCCTGCCGCCACCGCCGCGCCAAGTGCACTCAGTGCCCAGCCGGAACAGGCAGCTAACCGGGTGCTGATTGTGTTATACGACCCTGCCGTCGGCGCGGAGCCGCTGCTTCAGGCCGTACGCGAAATGCAGGCCGAGCTGGTGTACCGTTATACAAACATCAACGGCATCGCCGCTCGCATCCCGCCGCAGCAAGATATGGCACAGGCCATCCGTAGCCTGGAGCGCGTGCCGGGCGTGTTGCAGGTGCAGCGAGACCAAATAATGCAGCTGCAAAACCCTGCCACACATTGAAACCGCATATGGCAACCCTATTTTTCAGGTAACCCCAGAGCTGCCTCCGATACCCAACAAACACAAGGGAAAACCAAACCATGACCACACCGCACAGCCGCCTCAGCGTTAAACAGCTGCGCAAAAGTTTCAAACAGCGCCAAGTGGTGCAGGATTTCTCGCTCGATATCGAAAGCGGCGAAGTAGTCGGCCTGCTCGGCCCCAACGGCGCGGGCAAAACCACCAGCTTTTATATGATTGTCGGCCTGGTGGCCGCCGACCACGGCACCATCCGGCTGGACGGTCACGAGCTGCGCCACATGACCGTGTATCAGCGCGCCCGCCTAGGCCTGGGCTACCTGCCGCAGGAAGCCTCGATTTTCCGCAAGATGACGGTGGAGGAAAACATCCGCGCCATCCTGCAATTGCACGAAACCGACCGCGACGCCATCGAAGCGCACCTCAACGACCTGCTGGCCGACCTCAACATCACCCACCTGCGGCAAAGCCCCGCCCCCGCCCTCTCCGGCGGCGAACGGCGCCGGGTGGAAATCGCCCGCGTGCTGGCCATGAGCCCGCGTTTCATCCTGTTGGACGAGCCCTTCGCCGGCGTCGACCCGATTGCCGTTATCGACATTCAAAACATCATCAACTTCCTCAAACAGCGCGGCATCGGCGTGCTGATTACCGACCACAACGTGCGCGAAACCCTGCGCATCTGCGACCGGGCCTATATCATCAACAACGGCGCCGTGCTGGCCAGCGGCCGCCCCGAAGAATTGGTGGGCAACGAAGAAGTCCGCGCCGTGTATTTGGGCGAAAACTTCGATTACTAAGGTTTCAGGTAGCCTCAAATGACCCAGCAATCCGTCAAACTCAAACTGCGCCAAACCCAGCAGCTTAATCAGAAGCAGCAGCAATCATTGCGCATTTTGCATATGTCGTCGCTGGAATTGGCCGAAGAAGTGGAAAACTGGCTGGCCGACAACCCTCTGCTTGAACGGCCGGAACACGACCCGGCCGACAGCAGCGAGCCCGAACCCCATTATTCCGCCGCCCTGCCCGTTACCCGCAAAACCAACAGCATGGAAGAGAGCGACGTGTGGGAAACCGTGGCCGACGAAGCCGATTTCCGCCGCATGCTGCACGAACAGGTGTGCGAACACCCGCTAGACGAAGACCAAGCCGCCCGCGTGCATTTGCTGATTGATTATCTCGATGACCAAGGCTACCTGAACGACAGCCTCACCGACATCGTGGAAAACTCCCCGCTCGAATGGATGCTTGATGAAGACGACATGGCCGAAGCCCTGCGCCACCTGCAACAGTTCGACCCCCCCGGCGTGGGCGCGCGCGATTTGGGCGAATCATTACTGCTCCAGCTGTCGCGGCGGCAGCCGGACGACACCGTATTCTGCGCCGTGCAGCTGGTGAAACACTTCCTGCCCGACATCGCCAAAAGCAGCCTGCCGCAGCAAGTGCGCAAAAAATTCCCCCAATACAGCGCCGCCACCATCGAAGCCGCTCAAGCCCTCGTCGCCTCCCTCAACCCCTTCCCCGCCTACGGCCTTTCCGGCTCCGGCCACACCGAATACGTCGATCCCGACGTGTGGATCCGCCCCGACCCCGAAACCGGCGAATGGACGGTGGGCATGTACCGCCAGGCCTGGCCGCAAGTGCAGCTCAATCAGGAATATTCCGACCTGCTCGCCGAATACGGCAGCGAAGCGCCGGAGTTGAAACAAAAGCTCAATGAAGCTAAAGTATTGCTAAGCTCGCTGGAGCAGCGCAAAAGCACCGTGTTGCGGCTGGCCGAAACCATTTTGGAGCGTCAGGCCGACTTCTTCTCCTTCGGCGCTATTGGCCTTGTGCCGCTCACCATTAAAGAAACCGCCGCCAACCTCGGCCTGGCCGAGAGCACCGTGTCCCGCGCCGTGAACCAAAAATATTTGGCTTGCCCGCAAGGCGTATTTCCGCTACGCTATTTTTTCAGCCAGGCAGCCGCCTACAGCAACGAAGAAGACGGCGACGGCATCAGCGCCAACGCCGTGAAAGCCCTGATCGAAAGCCTGATTGCCGGTGAAGACAAACGCAAACCGCTCTCCGACCAAGCCATGTCCGAGCGGCTCGCCCTGCAAGGCATCGTACTCGCCAGGCGCACCGTGGCCAAATATCGCGAAGAACTCAATTTCCCGCCTGCGCACCAACGCAAGCAGAAAGCCTAGCTTGCCGCCGCGCGCAGCCAACCCACCTGAAAAGGAGTGAGCCATGAACCTGAAAATCAACGGAATCAACATCGAGATTACCCAAGCCCTGAACGACTACATCAGCGGCAAACTCGAACGCATCGTCCGCCACAGCGACAACGTGATTTCCGCCACCGTCACCCTGTCGGTGGACAAACTGGTGCAGAAAGCAGAAGTGGATTGGCATATGGCCGGCAAAGACCTGCACCTCGACCAAACCGATAAAGACATGTACGCCGCCATCGACCTTTTGGTGGACAAACTCGACCGCGCCGTACTCAAACACAAAGAGAAAAAACAACAGCACCGCGCCGAACCCAGCGGCAAGCTGAACATCGAATAAACTTTGAACCGCCCGGTCGGGCATAGAGAAAGCAGGCTGAAAAGCCTGCTTTTTTACTAGAACGGGAGGATTGGAAAAGGCTACCTGAAAACCAAACTACCCCATTCCACCCGTTTGCGCCGCCCAACCGTTTATAAGATAATGGCGGCGTTTTGCGCGGCTGGCACAGCCGCCCGATTTTTCCAACCAAATAACTGAAACCAAAAGAGATAACCATGTCCTTCCTCAAGCTCACCGAACAAAACGTGCGCGGCAAAACCGTGCTGATCCGTGCCGACCTGAACGTGCCGATTAAAGACGGCAAAATCGGCGACGACACCCGCATCCGCGCTTCGCTCGCCTCCGTGCGCCACTGCCTGGAAAACGGCGCGGCCGTTATCCTGATGAGCCACCTCGGCCGCCCCACCGAAGGCGAGTTCAAGCCCGAAGACGACCTCGCGCCCGTGGCCGCACATTTGGGCAGCCTGCTCGGCCTTACCGTGCCTGTGAGCAGCGATTGGCGGCAAAATCCGCCGTGCCCGCAGCCCGGCGAAGTGGTGATGCTGCAAAACGTGCGCGTGAACAAAGGCGAGAAGAAAAACAACGCCGAGCTCGGCCAAGCCTATGCCGCGCTGTGCGATATTTATGTGAACGACGCCTTCGGCACCGCACACCGCGCCGAAGCCTCGCTGGTGGCCGTGGCCGAAGCCGCGCCCGTTGCCTGCGCCGGCATTTTGCTGGCCGCCGAATTGGACGCGCTGGGCAAGGCGCTGAAAAACCCCGCCCGCCCGCTGGTGGCGATTGTGGCCGGCAGCAAAGTGTCCACCAAACTCACCATCCTCAACAGCCTGGCCGATAAAGTGGACCAGCTGATCGTGGGCGGCGGCATCGCCAACACCTTCCTGCTTGCCGCCGGGCAGCCCATCGGCAACTCCTTGGCCGAAGCCGACCTAGCCGCCGAAGCCCGCGCCGTGGCCGAAAAAATGGCGGCCAAAGGCGGCGCCGTGCCGCTGCCGCAAGACGTGGTGTGCGCCAAAGCCTTTGCCGCCGATGCCGCAGCCGAAACCAAAGCCGTGGCCGAGGTGGCCGCAGACGACATGATTCTCGACATCGGCCCGCAATCCGCCGCCTCGCTTGCCGCCCTGCTGCGCGAAGCCGGCACGATTGTGTGGAACGGCCCGGTGGGCGTGTTTGAGTTTGACCGTTTCGCCGAAGGCACGCGCGTGATGGCCGAAGCCATCGCCGAAAGCCGCGCCTTCTCCATCGCCGGCGGCGGCGACACCCTGGCCGCCATCGCCAAATTCGGCATCGCCGATAAAATCAGCTACATCTCCACCGGCGGCGGCGCGTTCTTGGAATTCCTGGAAGGCAAACAGCTGCCCGGCGTGGCCGTGCTGGAAAAACGCGCGGCGGGCTGATGCCGGTTTGAATACCTAGGAACAGGCTACCTGAAAACGGATCGAACCGATTTTCAGGTAGCCTTTTGTCTGGCTGTTTCCGGCTAAATAGCCGATGTATAGTGAATTATAGTGAATTAACAAAAATCAGGACAAGGCGACGAGCCGCAGACAGTACAGATAGTACGGCAAGGCGAGCCAACGCTGTACTGGTTTAAATTTAATTCACTATAACAAAAAACGCTTCGGCGTTGGCCAACCTTGCCCTATTCTTATTTTAATCCGCGATCCTACCGGGAAGGCTACCTGAAAAATCAAACAGCGGCGGCATCGAACGGGTAGCGGGCTGCCCACCCTTGTTTATGGGCATTTTCCCCAAGCCATCCCTGCTTTCAGGTAGCTTCCTTGCGGTATGGCAACCTTTCAGCGTCTGCGCCGTTTGCCTTGTTTCGGCGACTGCGCAGGCGGGTGCGACCGAAAGCACAATCGGCCGACAACATGCCAGATGCCGATTAGGGGCAAGGCGCACAGCATGGCGGCCATGGGGGCGAGCAGCCAGGCATACCAAACCAGCGTGCCGAAATGCCGCTGAGCCAGGGCGAGAAACAGCAGCGTGAACAGGCCGATGAGGCCGACAGCGAGTTTCGGATACCGTTTGAACGCGCTTTCCAGCACCCATTCAAGCAGAGCCTCGATGGGGAGGAAAACCAGGCGGAGCAGGAGTTCGAAGAGGAAGTCCATATTGCGGGGATGAGATGTGGCCGCCCCCGATAAGCAGGGGGAAGGCGGCATGGGAGCGGAAGTGGTTTTACGCGAAACCGGCCGCATCAAGGCTAGCTGAAATTGCAGCGGGCAGGCGGCGAGCGTAATCCGGTGTTTGCAGGCGCTACCGGCGTGCGGCGGCTAAATCGGGATACTCAGGTTTGTATAGTGGATTAAAAAAATCAGGACAAAGCGGTGAGCCGCCGACAGTACACACGTTACGGCAAGGCGAGCCAACGCTGTACTGGTTTTTGTTAATTCACTATAGCCTTATCCGGCAGCGGATGATAGCGGGTTAAATCGCTATGCTGCCGCGTTGGCCCGCCTCGATGTACTCTCTGTATGCCCTGCTACCCGCCGACTGGCACATTGATTTTAATCCACTATAAAGGCTACCTGAAATTTCAGGTAGCCTTTCGGCATTTCAGCGCCATGCGGCCAGGAATTCCTGCCAGTGCACTTTGTCTTCCTGGGTTTTCAGGTAGCCTTTGAGCCGGCGGATTTCCATTTCGTATTCGTCGGCATCGGCCGCGCCGCTCATCAGGCGGAAGCGTTGGAACATGAGGTAGGTGTTGGCGGCGTCGGTTTCGCAGTAGTCGCGGATTTCGCGCAGGCGGCCTTCGTGGAAGGCCTGCCACACTTTGCTGCCGTCCATGCCCAGCTTGCCGGGGAAGCCGCACAGCTTGGCCATGTCGTCTAAGGGCACGCTGGCGCGGGGCTGGTAGAGGGCGAGCAGGTCCATCAGGTCGCAATGGCGGTTGTGGTAGCGGTTGATGTAGTTGTTCCACTTGAAGTCGCGGCTGTCGCCAAAATCGCCCTCGCCGGTGTCCCAATAGCGGGCGGCGGAGAGGCCGTGAATCAGGGCGCGGTAGTGCAGCACGGGCAGGTCGAAGCCGCCGCCGTTCCAGCTCACCAGCTGCGGGGTGTGGTTTTCGATCAGCTCGAAAAATTTGGCGATGATGGTTTCTTCGCTGTCGCCGATTTCGCCGATGGTGCCGACGTGGATTTTGTCGCTACCCCAGCGCATGCAGCAGGAAATGGCCACCACCTGCTGCAAATGATAGGGCATGAAATCGCTGCCGTTGTGCGTGGCGCGGCGCTGCTGCTGCGCCCAAGCCACCACGTCGGCAGCGGGCGTGTCGGCGGGTAGGCCGTGCAGTAGGCGGATGCCGTTGGCATCGGGAACGGTTTCGATATCGAAGGCGAGAATGGGGGGCATGATGGGCGGCTTGAGGATGGGAACGGCATGGATTGTGGCACGAAGCGGGGGTTTCGCCAAGGCCGGTTAGGGGTTTCAGGCGGCCTCTTGGCATTTTGTATAGTGAATTAACAAAAACCAGTACAGCGTTGCCTCGCCTTGCCGTACTATCTGTACTGTCTGCGGCTCGTCGCCTTGTCCTGATTTTTGTTAATTCACTATACAGGATTTAGGCTACCTGAAAGCCGGTTTGCGTATCAAACAAAAGGCTACCTGAATATTCAGGTAGCCTTTCTTCAATCGGATTGCCGAACCGTTTTATTTGGTCAGGATTTCCGCTTCTTTGTCGCCATATACCGGGCGCAGGGTTTTTTCGTAGGCGGCGTGCATGCGGCCGTCTTGTTTCATGGCGGCGATTTCCTGGTTCACCCAGTTGAGCAGGGATTGGTCGCCTTTGCGCACGGCGGGGGCGATGTGTTCGGCCGGGCCGATGTTGCCGATGGCTACTTCAAAGTTGGGGTTTTCTTTAGCCCATGCCCACAGCAGCGCGTTGTCGTGCGCCAATGCCACGCCGCGGCCGTCTTTCAGCGCATCGAAGGTTTCGGTGTTTTGGTCGAATTTCAACAGGTTGATGTTGGGTTGGTTTTTGGTGAAGTAGGCATCGGCGGTGGTGCCTTTGTTCACCAACAGGGTTTTACCTTCCAGCTGGGAAAGGTCGGTAATCGGCGCGCCTTTGGGGGAAACCACGCCCAAGGCCACGTTCATATAGGGGCTGGCGAAATCCACCACTTCGGCGCGTTCGGGCGTTTGGGTGAAGTTGGCGAGGATTAAATCCACTTTGCCGGAGCGCACGTATTCCACGCGGTTGGCGGCTTCGGTGAGCACGAATTCCACTTTGTCGGGGCTGCCGAGCAGGTCGTTGGCCAGATATTTGGCGATTTCTACGTCGAAGCCTTGGCTTTTGCCGTTGGCGTCCACATAGCCGAAGGGGGGCTTGTCGCCGAACACGCCGATGCGGATTACGCCGCGCTCTTTGATTTTGGCCAGTGCGTCATCGCTGGCGGCGGCGGAAGCGGCGGAGGCGTTGGCTGCGTTGCTGCCGGAAGCGGGCTGCTCGCTGCTGCCCTGCGAGCCGCCGCCACCGCAGGCGGCCAGGCCGAAGCCGAGCACGACGGTGGCCAATAGGGTTTTGAAAGATTGGTGTAACTGCATGATGTTTCCTTTTCTGTTAGAGGTAGGGTGAAACCGCCGTAAAGGCTACCTGAAAATACGGCAGTGTTTTTAAACCAGGTTAAATCGAATAGTCCATGCCGCTGAGGAACTGCTGGGCGCGGCCGCTTTCGGGTTTGGTGAAGAATTTGTCGGGCGTGCTCTCCTCGATGATGTGCCCTTGATCCATAAAGATAATCCGGTCGGCCACTTTGGCGGCGAATTCCATTTCGTGGGTAACAATGAGCATACTCATGCCCTCGCGCGCCAGCTCCAGCACCACATCCAGCACCTCGCGCACCATTTCCGGGTCGAGCGCGGCGGTGATTTCGTCCAGCAGGATCACTTCCGGGTTCATGCACAGCGCGCGCACGATGGCGATGCGCTGCTTCTGCCCGCCGGAAAGCTCGCGCGGGAAGGCGGTTTTGCGGTTGAGCAAGCCCACACGAGCCAGCAGCTTGTCGGCCTGCGCCTCCACTTCTTCGCGGCGGCGGCCCTGTGCCTTCAGCGGGCCGAGCAGGATGTTGTCGATCACGTTCATGTGGGCAAACAATTCATAGCTCTGAAACACCATGCCCACTTTCTGGCGGGCGGTTTCCCACGGCACGTCTTTGCCGAATTCGCCCACACCTTCCATTTCAATGCTGCCACCCTGGTGCGGCTCCAAGCCGTTGATGCAGCGCAGCAGGGAGCTTTTGCCGCTGCCCGACGGGCCCAAAATCACCACCACTTCGCCCTTCTCCAGGCTCAAATCCAAATCCTGCAGCACCACTGTGTCGCCGTAGCCCTTGCGCAGGTGGCGCACATTCAGCAAAGCCATATCAGCTCTCCCATTTCTTTTCCAAATAGCCCGCCAGCAGCGACAGCGGCCAGCAGCACAAGAAATACAGTATGAAAATCAGGCCGTACACCCAAAACGAAGCGTTCGGCATGGTGAGCAGCGAATTCTCGATAATCTGCTGCCCCACCTTCACCACCTCCACCACGCCGATCAGGGCGGCCAGCGAGCTGGTTTTCACCATGCGCGTGAATAAGTTAATTGCCCCCGGCAGCGCCCGCTGCACGCTCTGCGGCAGCTCGATATACCAAAACACCTGCCGCCGGTTCAGCCCCAGCGCCTTGGCCGATTCCACCTGATGCTTTTCAATCGATTCCAGCGCGCCGCGCACCAAATCGCCCATCTCGCCGGTGCCCCAAACCACAAACACCCAAATGCACACCCACACGCCGCTCAAATGGATGTCCGTCCAAGCCGAAAGCCCGAAATACAGCACAAACAGCCACACCAGAATCGGCACAATCCGCACCGTTTCCAAATACAGCGCGCAAATAAACCGCACCAGCGGCTGGCGCACCCGCATCAGCAGCCCGAACAGCGTGCCCAGCACGCAGGAAAGTGCCACCGAAATCAACGAAATCTTCGCCGTGAGCCACAAGCCCTGCGCCAAACGCGCCGCATTCTGGCCGGCAAACAGCCATTCAAGCACCATATTTCGCCTCCCGCAGCCTTCTTTCCGCCCAACGCGCCAGTAGCGACACCGGCAGCAGAATAATCAGGTAGCTGATAAACAGCAGCAGCAGCGCCTCATTGGTTTTATAGTCCATGCCGATGATGTCTTTGGTAACAAACATCAATTCCGCCACCGCCACCGCGCTCACCACCGAAGTTTCCTTAATCAGAAACAGCACATTCGCCCCGACCGCCGGCACAGCCACCGCCCAAGCCTGAGGCAGCACCACAAAGCGGAACACCTGCCAGCGCGACAAACCAATCGCCTTAGCCGCCTCCACCTGCCCCTTGGGCACCGAAAGCAAACCCGCCCGCAGCGCCTCCGACATATAGCTCGCGCCCAGAAAAACCAGCGCCAGGATGCCGCAGGTAAAGCCGTCCCACTTAATGCCCACCTTCGGCAGGCCGTAATACAGGAAAAACAGCTGGATCAGCAAAGGCGTGTTGCGCGAAAGCTCGATATACGCCCGCGCCGGCCAATACAGCGGCCGCACGCGATAAGCCGTTACCACCGCCACCGTCAGCCCCAGCAGGAGCGACAGCGCAATGCTGTAGGCCGACAGCTTCAACGTAATCAGCGCGGCATCGGCAAACTTCGGCGCCACACGCCAAAAATAAGACCAGTTCATAATCAGGCAAAATTGAAAATAAGCGGGCATTATAAAAACCGCCTCATTGCTTGAGAAAGAAGTATTGGTAATATGCTTAGAGGGAAAAGGCATAAGAGGCTACCTGAAAACCGACAGAAGGTTTTTCAGGTAGCCTCTTACTGTGCCTTTCTATGCCACTTGGCACGCTGATGCCGCCGCAGCCTGCCGTTTTATGGGCTTATGGCATAGCAAGGATTCGGGCGACAGCAATAAGATGTGTTAGACGGCTCTCGGCATTAAAATATTCATCAGCGTGATATTGATATAGTAGTTGCTTCTGCCTATCTTTTCTTTGTGCAGGAATCCGCCTTCCGTCAGTTCGTCCAGATATTTAGCGGCACTGGGGCGGGAAACGTTCAGCGTTTTCATCAGGAAATCGATTTTTGTGTAGGGATGATTGAACAGGTGGTTAATCAGGTCTTGGCTGTAGAAGCTGAAGTTTTGCCTGATGCGGTGTTTGTAGTCCAGCATCGCCTGATGGATGTGCTGCACGGTATCGATGCCGTCCTTGGCGGTTTGTTCCACGGCTTCCAGCATATACAACAGCCAACCTTCCCATTCACCCGTATCGCGTACGTGTTGCAGCAGGCGGTAATATTCACTTTTGTTCCGTACTAGATAGCGGCTGAGGTATAAGACGGGAATCTCCAGCAATCCGGTTAAAACCAGATACAGCACATTGATAATCCTGCCTGTTCTGCCGTTGCCGTCGTAAAACGGGTGAATGCTTTCAAACTGGTGGTGGAGCAGCGCCATGCGGATCAGCGGGTCGATAGGTTTTTCTGTGTTGTCGTCGTTGATAAATGCTTCCAATCTGCCCATCAGGCGAATGATGTCGTCCATATGTTGCGGCGGCGTATAGACGGTTTCGCCGGTACGGTCGTTTTTCAGCATCGTTCCCGACTGTTTGCGGAATCCGGCGCGGTTCTTTTCCAACTCGGCCTGTATCGTCAAAATATGATTGTTGGTCAGCATTCCGTGTTTTCGGATAAGGCCGAAGCCGCAATGCAGTGCGGAAGCATAATTCTGCACTTCTTTGATGGCGGGGCTAGACGGGCTTGCCGATATTCCTGCGCGGAACAGCTCGTCATGGGTGGTAATGATATTTTCGATTTCGGAACTGTCTTTGGCTTCCTGCAAAGACAGCGTGTTAATCAGAATGCCTTGGTTGGGAATACTGCGGCAGATGCCTTTTAATTCGGCCAGATAACGATGGGCGGAAGCCAGTTTTTTCAAGACGGCGACTGTTTCGAAATCTATTTCGGGAGGAAATTGTTCGATTGAGTACATTTTAGGGTTTCGGTTAAATAATAAAAAAATCCCGTTTTTTTGCTATATCGCTTCGATATGATAAAAAAACGGGATTTTTTTTACAAGTCGTTTTTAATATATTGTTTCAACAAACTATTTTAAGTCACTCTTCAGGTAGCCCTATCTTTTCAACTTTGCAAACGCATCCGCCATCGCCGAATTTGCAGGCTGCTTTTCACGCTGCGGCTTGCCGGGGCGGCTGTTTGCGCTGCGTTTTTCGGTTTCAGGCAGCCTGCGCCCGCGTTTTTCTGCACCCGCTTCGTCATCCAGCCGCATGGTCAGCGCGATGCGTTTGCGTGCGGCATCGACTTCCAGCACTTTCACTTTCACCACGTCGCCGGCTTTCACCACTTCGCGCGGGTCTTGGACGAATTTATTGGACAGGGCGGAGATGTGCACCAAGCCGTCCTGATGGACGCCGATGTCCACGAATGCGCCGAAGTTGGCGACGTTGGAAACCACGCCTTCGAGTATCATACCGACTTGCAAGTCGCTGATTTCGTGAATGCCTTCGGCGAATGATGCCGTCTGAAATTCACCGCGCGGGTCGCGGCCGGGTTTTTCCAGCTCGGACAGGATGTCCAAAATGGTCGGCAGGCCGAAGCGTTCGTCGGTGAAGTCGGACGCTTTGATTTGCTTCACGCGCTCGCGGTTGCCGATGAGTTCGGCGGCGGTAATGCCTTGTTGCGCCAGCATTTTGGCGACGACGGGATAGGCTTCGGGGTGGACGGCGCTCGCGTCCAGCGGCTCTTTGCCGCCGTTAATCCGCAAAAAGCCTGCTGCTTGCTCGAAGGTTTTTTCGCCCAAACGCGGCACTTTCAGCAATTTTTTGCGGCTGTCGAACGCGCCGTTTTCATCGCGGTAGGCGACGATGTTTTGGGCAAGGGTTTGATTCAAACCGGAAATCCGCGCCAAGAGCGGGGCAGAGGCGGTGTTCACGTCCACGCCGACGGCGTTCACGCAGTCTTCGACCACCGCGTCCAGCGATTTGGCGAGCTGGCTTTGGTTCACGTCATGCTGATACTGGCCCACGCCGATGGATTTGGGGTCGATTTTGACCAACTCGGCGAGCGGGTCTTGCAGCCTGCGGGCGATGGACACCGCGCCGCGCAGGGAAACGTCCAAGTCTGGGAACTCGCGTGCCGCCAGTTCGGACGCGGAATAAATCGACGCGCCGGCTTCGGAGACGACGATTTTGTGCAGCCCCATTTCCGGCATTCCGCGCACCAGTTCGCCCGCGATTTTGTCGGTTTCACGGCTGGCAGTGCCGTTGCCGATGGCGATGAGTTTCACGCCATGCTGTTTAATCAGGCGCGAAAGCGTTGCCAACATATTGTTTTCTTGATGCAAATAGACGATGACCGTATCCAGCAGCTTGCCCGTGTCGTCCACCACGGCGCATTTCACGCCGTTGCGGTAGCCGGGGTCGAGACCCAAAGTGGTCAGCCGTCCGGCGGGCGCGGCGAGCAGCAAGTCTTTGAGATTGCGGGCGAACACGGTAATCGCATCGGTATCGGCGGCTTCTTTCAGACGACCTAAGGCTTCGAGTTCCAGCGACAAAAAGATTTTCGCGCGCCAAGTCAGGCGCACGGTGTCGCGCAGCCATTTGTGGCCGTCTGAAACCTTGAAGCGGCGGGCGATGATTTGTTCGTATTCACTTTGCTGGGTAATCGGCGTGTCGTCGGGTTGGTATTTGAGCGCGATGTTCAACACGCCTTCGTTGCGGCCGCGCAAAACCGCCAGCGCGCGGTGGCTGGGCATGGCGCGGACGGGTTCGCGGTGGTCGAAATAATCGCTGAATTTTTCGCCTTCAGTTTCTTTACCTTCAACGACTTGCGCGTGGATTTCGGCTTCGTTCCACAGCTTGTCGCGCAGCGTGCCGATGAGTTCCGCGTCTTCGGCAAACTGCTCCATCAGAATCGCACGCGCGCCATCCAGCGCGGCTTTGGCGTCGGGGACGTTTTCGTTCAGGTAGCCCTGCGCGGCGGCTTCCACGTCCTGCGGCTGCTCGGCAAGCAACAAATCCGCCAGCGGCTGCAAACCGTGTTCGCGCGCGATTTGCGCCTTGGTGCGGCGTTTGGGCTTGTAGGGCAGATACAGGTCTTCCAGCGCGGTTTTGTTGTCGGCAGCTTCGATTTGCGCCCTGAGGTCGTCTGAAAGCTTGCCTTGCTCTTCAATGCTTTTTAACACAACGGCTTTGCGCTCTTCCAACTCGCGCAGGTATTGCAGCCGCTCGGCAAGCTGGCGCAGCTGCGTATCGTCCAGCCCGCCCGTGGCTTCCTTGCGGTAGCGGGCGATAAAGGGGACGGTCGCGCCGTCGTCCAAAAGTTCGACGGCGGCGGTGATTTGCGCGGCGGTGGCGGAAAGTTCTTGAGAGAGGATTTGGGTGATGTTCATGGGGGGCCTTGTGTGAATGGGGTGCAGGCTGCTTTTGAGGCTACCTGAAAACGATGTCTTGGCAAAGCCAAGGCTGGGTTTCTGCGTTAGCTAAAATGCGGTTTCTGCGGAGTTGAAAATATCAGCGGTTTATTCTTCGTCATCCTCGTCGTCATAAGAAGTGTAGAGCCAGTTGTCCCAGCCGAACAGTTCGAGCAGCGTGTCGAAGCGGTCTTGCTCGGCTGTACCGATAAATACGCCGCCGACGTTGCCGTTTTCGGCAAAGCAGAGCAGGGTGATTTCGTGGAAGCCATCGGTATAGAAGCGTTGGTTTTCTTGGCGAAGCTCGACGATTTCGCTGCGGTTTTGCCGGATAAACTGCACAGATTGGGGGCTTACCGATTCTTCGTCCATGATGTTGGCGCAGTAGGGCAAGCCGCCCATAGTGGCGTTGGTGCAGGCCAGTTCCAGCAGCAGGGCGCGGGTGTCGGGCAGATGCGGCTGCCATTCGTAGTTGTCGGTTTCGCCAATATAAAAGCCGATGTGGGCGGGCGGATTGTCTTGCGCCAAATCGGCTTTGGCTATGCCGCAACGGGACACGCCTTGATTTTCTTCCGTCAGCACCAAATAGCCGCCGTCAAAATCCATTTCGCCTAAGGGCAGCAGGCGGTTAAACGATTGATTGACCGCTTCATTGCCGCCCAATGTGAGCAAATATTCGCGCAACACGGCGGGAAAGCGTATGCCCAGCCGCTGTTCGGCGGCGGCTATTTGGTGTTCAGACAGGCCACAGCGGGTGTGATCAAGCCGGTAGAGGGTGGTGATGTGGTGGAGAGAGCTCATGGCATCGCGGGTGGTTCAGGATGATACGCCTAGGCGACGGTGTTGCGGTTGTTGCCGCTTTTGATGACAGATGGCAGGGTTTTGTGCTGTTTGGTCATAAGAAGATTTGATGAGAGGTTGGGTATCGTCCAGTCCGCCCGTGGCTTCCTTGCGGTAACGGGCGATAAAGGGCACGGTCGCGCCGTCGTCCAAAAGAGAAACGGCGGCGGTGATTTGCGCGGCGGTGGCGGAGAGTTCTTGGGAGAGGATTTGGGTGATGTTCATAAAGTTCCTTGTGTGAATGGGGTGCAGGCTGCTTTTGAGGCTACCTGAAATTAAGGGTTTTCTGTTTTCTCAAAATAGCCCAGATAGCCGGTAGAAGGTGGCGAATCCATATTTTCCAATTCTAGGGGATTGATACTCCACAAACCCGCCAGTTGCGCGGGCGTTTCTTCATCTTGCGCGGCTATCCATTTTTCAAATACTTCGCCTTGTTCAAACTCTTCTTCGGATTCGACATATACAAGGTTTAAGGATTTTTCGGCGGCGGTTTGCCCGCCAAAATTTTCCAAGATACAGCTGTCGGAAGTTTCAAAACGCCGTATCCATTTTCCATCCTCCGCCTTTGCCCATGCCAGATAATCCGTTACACGGTAAGAACCGAAATATTGTACTTCTTTGAATCGGTCTAATAATGGCTTGGTCAGCATATCGAACGGGTGTTCCGGATGGAGGCACGGCAGAGCCAAATGGCTGACAACGAACACCCAGCCGCGAATGCAGGACGATACGAAAACGGGCTGCAGGCTGCTTTGATAATCCGCTGCTTCCATGATTTGAAAACTGCTTTGCCAGTTGGCCGGCTGTATGTTTTGCAACGGCAGCTTTTCCAATACGGCTTCGGGCGAATCAGATTTGACCGCCAGCCAATTGGTTTTGAAACCGAATGGCAGCGGCCGGTCGGGCTGTGTGTGGATTTCCGGCATCGCGGTTTGGTTTGCAGCTTGGCTTTCGGTTTGGCTTGATGATGCAAAACCCAATTTGTTCAGCAATCCGGACAAAAATTTTTGCATGGCGTTTTTCCTTTCAGGCTACCTGAAACTACCGTTTCAACGCTTCCAATTCGGCAATATCTTCCGCTTCTGCTTGCCGCTTAATATTTTCAACCTGCCAACTCTGTTGATTTTACTGTAACCGATAAAGTGCAGGCTGCTTTTTCATCAGAACTGCTTGAATACATCCAAAAACACGCGGTGGTTGTTATAGCGGTAATAGAAATGGTTGCTGTGGATGTGCGACCAGGTCCAGTTCAGGCGCGGGGTGAAGCCTTTCCAGGAGAGGCGGTTGTGCGACAGCGCCAGGCGGGTGAAGTATTCGGTGTCGCGGCGCTGGATGTTGAAGATGTCGGGGCCGCGGTAGTTTCTGCGCTGCACGCTGATGTTGAACGATGTGGCGAAGGCGCGGCTGCTGCCCCAGTGGCGCGTCCAACCGCCGTGCAGGCTGCTTTTGTAATCTGCTAAAATCTGCCTATTCCCATTTTCCTAGCAAGGATTTCCCCATGACCGACCGCAACGAACAACTCTTCACCCGCGCCAAAGCCGTGATTCCCGGCGGCGTGAATTCGCCTGTGCGCGCCTTCGGCAGCGTGGGCGGTGTACCGCGCTTTATCAAAAGGGCTGAGGGCGCTTTTGTGTGGGACGAAAACGGCAAACGCTATATCGATTATGTCGGCTCATGGGGGCCGGCGATTGCGGGGCACGCGCATCCGGAAGTGTTGGAAGCGGTACGCGAAGCGGCTTTGGGCGGGCTGTCGTTCGGCGCCCCCACTGAAGCCGAAATCGTAATTGCCGAAGAAATCTGCCGCCTGGTGCCCAGCGTAGAGCGGCTGCGACTGGTCAGCTCCGGCACCGAGGCCACCATGTCGGCCATCCGTTTGGCACGCGGCTACACGGGGTGCGACCAAATTGTGAAATTCGAAGGCTGCTACCACGGCCATTCCGACAGCCTGCTCGTGAAAGCCGGCAGCGGCCTGCTCACCTTCGGCCACCCTTCCTCCGCCGGCGTGCCCGCCGATTTCACCAAACATACTTTAGTTTTGGAATACAATAATGTAGCCAAACTGGAAGAAACTTTCGCCCAAGCCAGCAACCAAATCGCCTGTGTGATTTTGGAGCCGTTTGCCGGCAATATGAACCTGGTGCGCCCAACGCGCGAATTTATCCGCGCCCTGCGCGAGCTGACGGCGAAACACGGCGCGGTGCTGATTTACGACGAAGTGATGACCGGCTTCCGCGTGGCGCTTGGCGGCGCGCAATCGCTGCACGGCATCACGCCCGATTTAACCACCATGGGCAAGGTCATCGGCGGCGGCATGCCGCTGGCGGCCTTTGGCGGCAAGCGTGAAATCATGGACTGCATCTCGCCATTGGGCGGCGTGTATCAGGCCGGCACGCTCTCGGGCAATCCCGTGGCCGTGGCGGCAGGCTTGAAAACGCTGGAAATCATCCAGCGCCCGGGTTTCTACGAAAACCTCACCGCACGCACCGAGCAGCTGGTGCACGGGCTGAAACAGGCGGCAGAGCAAGCTGGCATCACCTTCACCGCCGACAGCGTGGGCGGCATGTTCGGCCTGTATTTTTCAGGTAGCCTACCGCAGAACTATGCCGATATGGCCGCCTCCAATATCGAAGCCTTCAAAACCTTTTTCCACGGCATGCTCGACCGCGGCGTGGCCTTCGGCCCCTCAGCCTACGAAGCGGCATTTGTATCGGCGGCGCACACGAAAGAACTGGTGGCGGAAACCGTGGCAATCGCAGCAGACGTGTTGGCACACATGGCTTCTTAATCCGCATGCGGTTTAAAGGCTACTTGAAACACTGTGTTGAAGCTTATGTTTTCAGGTAGCCTTTAAAACATCCTATATTCAGCCGCTGCTATAATGCGGCATCTTTCCAACCGATACCGAAGCAAAACCATGGAAAATCCTGTTCCAATTAAGAAAGCCGTCTTCCCCGTGGCCGGGATGGGCACGCGCTTTCTGCCCGCCACCAAGGCCAGCCCCAAAGAAATGCTGCCGATTGTGGATAAGCCGCTGATTCAATATGCAGTGGAAGAGGCCGTAGCCGCCGGCTGCACCGAATTGGTGTTTGTGACCGGCCGCAACAAACGCAGCATCGAAGACCATTTCGACAAGGCCTATGAGCTGGAAACCGAACTGGAACAGCGCCACAAAACTTCGCTGCTCTCGCATGTACGCGATATTTTGCCGCCCGATGTTACCTGCCTGTATATCCGCCAGGCCGAGGCCTTGGGCTTGGGGCATGCCGTGCTGTGTGCCCGCGCGGCAGTGGGCAACGAACCCTTTGCCGTGATTCTGGCCGACGACCTAATCGATGCGCCGCAGGGTGCGATTGCGCAAATGGCCGAGGTATACCGCCAAACCGGCAACAGCGTGCTGGGCGTGGAAACCGTAGCACCTTCGCAAACCGGCTCCTACGGCATCGTGGAAGTGTCGCCGTGGCAGCAATATCAGCGCATTCAAAGCATTGTGGAAAAACCGAAGCCGGAAGAAGCGCCGTCCAACCTGGCTGTGGTGGGGCGCTATATCCTCACGCCGCGCATTTTCTCCCTGCTGCAAACCATAGGGCGCGGCGCGGGCGGTGAAATCCAACTCACCGACGGCATCGCCAAGCTGTTGGAACACGAACCGGTGCTGGCACACGCCTTTTTAGGCAAACGCTACGACTGCGGCAGCAAACTGGGCTACCTGGAAGCCACGCTGGCCTACGGGCTGAAACACCCGGAAACGGCGGAAGCGTTTCGCACGTTATTGCAGAAATACAGTCAGGCAGAAGCATAAACACGTTGCATGCGGCATGTAGCGGATTAACAAAAACCGATGAGCGCAAAAAATTCAAGCTGTTCCTTTCATTCCTCCTTGCTTACTAGACCGGCACAATTGTTAATCTGCTTCAGCATCAAAAATTTCAGGTAGCTTTTATTCATAGAAAATAACCCAGTCAGTTCATCACAGGCTAAGAAAAAAAGCCTGTAACACTTTAAACGGCATATTGTCGTCCAAACCGTGGTGCGGCTTCATCATATTGTGATGATTAATGAAGCCGCACAAATTCTTCTACTACTATTTCAGGCTATTAAAAAACTGTTTCTCGTACCTCATTTCCGTCAAGGCATGGACAACCCGGAGATTTCTTCCATCTGCAAACCACGCTAGGGATTCCTACGCCTTAGAAACCAGCAGTTTCTATGCTAAAATCCGCCATCTCAATATTCCAACCAAATAAAGCGGTTTTCCCTTTTAAATGAATATATTCTACGAAGAAAGCGGCCAATTCAAAGTGGCCGCCGTGGTGCAAAAAAACGATAGCACCTATCAGGCCACCACCCAACACGGCAAACGCGCCAAAATCAAAGCCAACAACGTTTTCGTGGAATTCACCGAGCCGATGGACGCTTTTCTCGAACGCGCCCAGGCCGAAGCCGCACAAATCGACACCGACCTGCTGTGGGAATTTTGCGGCGAAGACGAATTCACCGCCCAAAGCATCGCCGCCGAATACTTCGGCCACCCCCCAAGCCAGCACGAACTGGCCGCCACCCTGATTGCCCTTTACGCCGCACCGATGTATTTCTACAAAAAGGGCAAAGGCGTATTCAAAGCCGCACCGGAAGACACCCTGAAACAGGCGCTGGCCGCCATCGAGCGCAAAAAACAGCAAGACGCGCAAATAGCCACTTGGGCGGAAGAATTGGCACAAGGCCGGCTGCCCGCCGAAATCGCCACCGATTTGCGCAGCATCCTGCACAATCCGGACAAACAATCGCTCACCTACAAAGCCTTCACCAAAGCCGCCGCCGAACTGAAAATTTCCGCCTATCAGCTCGCCCGGCAAACTGGCGGCGTGGGCTCGCTGCCGCAATACCTGATCGACGGATTTTGCTGCAAACACTTCCCGCAAGGCACCGCCGCACCGGAAACCACCGTGCCCGCTGTCCCTGAACTGCCAGATGCAGCCGATTTGCCCGTATTCTCCATTGACGATGTCGAAACCAGCGAAATCGACGACGCGCTTTCTGTGCAAGACCTGCCAGGCGGCGGCAAACGCGTCGGCATCCACATCGCCGTGCCCACACTGGCCATTGCCGAAAACAGTCCGATTGAAACCCTTATTAAACAAAGGCAAAGCACCGCCTACTACCCCGGTGGCAAAATCACCATGCTGCCGGACAACTGGATTCAAACCTTCAGCCTAGACGAAGGCAAACGGCCGGTATTGAGCCTGTATGTGGAAGTGGGCGAGGATTTTCAGGTAGCCTCAACGCCGCAAACCCGCCTCGAAAACCTAACCATCAAACACAACCTGCGCATCCAAGACATCGAGCCGCATTTCAACGCTGACACCGGCCTCTCCGAAAATGAACCCGTACAATTCCCCTGCCAGCCGCAGCTGCGCTGGCTGTACCGCTTCGCCGTCGAACGCCAAAAACAGCGCGACCGCTACGAAGAAAACCGCACCCTGCAATACGACTACGGCATCGAATTCAATCCCGACGGCAGCGTGCGCATCAGCCGCCGCGAACGCAGCTCGCCCATCGACACGCTGGTATCCGAAATGATGATTCTGGCCAACAGCACTTGGGCGCAAATGCTGGACGAAAACGGCCTGCCCGGCCTTTTCCGCGTGCAAACCGGCGGCAAAGTGCGCATGAGCACCCAATCCGAGCCGCACAGCGGCATGAACTTGGCGCACTACGGCTGGTTTACCTCCCCGCTGCGCCGCGCCGCCGACTGCATCAACCAGCGCCAGCTGCTCAGCTTAATCGAGCCCGATTTGCCGCCGCGTTTTGAAAAAAACAGCAGCGATCTGTTTGCCGCCCTACGCGATTTCGATGCCGCCTACACCGCCTACGCCGATTTCCAGCGCCAAATGGAAGCCTATTGGAGCCTAGTGTATATGCAGCAGGAAAACCTGCGCGAGCTGACCGCCGTATTGCTGAAAGAAGATTTGGTGCGCATCGAAGGCCTGCCGCTGGTGGGCCGCGTGCACGGCGTGCCGATCGACATCCCGCCTAGAACCCGCATGAAACTGGCCGTTACTCAATTGGATGCCGAACAGCAGCTGTTGTCTTTGAAATATTTGAACGTATTGCCGCCGGAATCAGCCGCTTAAATGATAGGGCACTGGCTCAGCACGACAATGGCTTATTTCCACTATTCTCTGCGGATAAAGCAGACAAATGATCAATTTATCCACAAACAGCCGATTAAACCAGCCACTATTCCACAACAATCTACAGTTGAACGACAAGCAAACAACAGGGTTTAATTAGCCTATCTAAATAGTTTTAATGGATTTTCTGGATAATCCACTATTTTTATGCTGCTTCAACATAAACAACAAAAAATTAATTAGAAAATTTAGATTAAAGAAAACCAACTTAGTTCAATCTAACCCAATACTAAATCTCAAACTTCGTAATCTAAAAATATCATGCAAAACTCTCTTTACAATAAAAGCGACATTGCCGTTATCGGCCTGGCCGTTATGGGGCAGAACCTGATTCTGAACATGAACGATCACGGCTTCCAAGTGAGCGCCTACAACCGCACGGCAGCCAAAACCGAGCAATTCCTCAACGGCCCGGCCAAGGGCACAAAAATTATCGGCGCCTACAGCTTGGAAGAACTAATTAGCCAATTAAAGCGGCCGCGCAAGGTGATGCTGATGGTGCAGGCCGGGCGGGCGGTAGACGAGTTGATTGCGCAGCTGGTGCCGTTTCTGGATAAGGGCGACATCATCATCGACGGCGGCAATGCCCATTATCCCAATACCGAACGGCGTACCGCCGAGCTGGCCGTACAAGGTATTTTATTTATTGGCACCGGTATTTCCGGCGGTGAAGAAGGCGCGCGCCATGGGCCGTCTATCATGCCCGGCGGCAATCCGGAAGCCTGGCCAGCAGTGAAGCCGATTCTACAGGCAGTAGCTGCCAAAACGGCCGGTGGCGAGGTATGTTGCCACTGGGTGGGCAAAAACGGTGCCGGCCATTTTGTGAAAATGGTGCACAACGGCATCGAATACGGCGATATGCAGCTTATCTGCGAAGCCTACCAGTTTATGAAAGACGGCCTGGGTATGAGCCATGCCGAAATGCAGGCCGCCTTTGCCGAATGGAACAAGACCGAGCTCAACAGCTATCTGATTCAAATTACCGCCGATATTTTGGGCACAAACGATGCAGACGGCACGCCGCTGGTAGAAAAAATCCTCGACCGCGCTGGCCAGAAAGGCACCGGGAAATGGACCGGTATCAATGCCTTGGATTTGGGCACGCCGCTCACGATGATTACCGAAGCGGTGTTTGCCCGTTGCATTTCCGCCTTAAAAACCCAGCGGGTGCAGGCTGCAACGGCTTTTGGGCATAAAATCGAGCCGGTGTCCGGCAAGCGGGAGGAATGGCTGGCTGCTTTGCGCCAAGCATTGCTGGCTTCCAAAATTATTTCTTATGCTCAAGGCTTTATGCTGATGCGTCAGGCCAGCGAGCATTACGGCTGGGATTTGGATTACGGGAATACCGCTTTGTTGTGGCGAGAAGGCTGCATCATTCGCAGCGCGTTTTTAGGCAACATCCGCGATGCCTACGCCGTCAATCCGGATTTGGTGTTCCTTGGCAGCGATGCCTATTTCAAAAACCTGTTGCAGCAGGCTCTGCCGGGCTGGCGCAAAGTGGCCGCCGCCGCGATGCAGCACGGTTTGCCGATGCCCTGCACCGTATCCGCCCTTTCCTTCCTCGACAGCTACACCTGCGGCCGCCTGCCCGCCAACCTGTTGCAGGCGCAACGCGACTACTTCGGCGCCCACACCTATGAGCGCATCGATCGGCCGGAAGGCGAGTTTTTCCACACCAACTGGACAGGCACCGGCGGCGATACCGCTTCCACCGCCTACAATGTTTGAGGCTACCTGAAAGCTGATGTAGCTTAGTGGCACTTCAAAATTAAAGGCTACCTGAAAACCTTTTGCTGGTTTTCAGGTAGCCTTTTATAGTGGATTAAAATAAAAATGAGACAAGGCGGCGAACCGCAAGGCGTACAGGTAGTACGTCAAGGCGAGCCAACGCCGTATCATTGCGATTTTAATCCACTATATCTGCTTGCCGGTTTATGCCGCAGCAGGCAGGGCGTGGAAAGCGGCGGGCAGGTTTTGGTTATGTGGGAAAGTGACCCATTCGTAGCTTTCCGGGTCGGCGAGAATGGCGCGTAATAAGGCGTTATTGATGGCGTGGCCGGATTTGTGGCCTTCGAATGCGCCGATAATCGGTGCGCCGATGACATATAAATCGCCCACGGCATCGAGGATTTTGTGGCGCACGAATTCGTCGGGGTAGCGCAGGCCTTCCGGATTGAGCACGTCATTGTCGTCAATCACCACGGCATTGCTCAAGTTGCCGCCCAAACCTAGGCCGTGTGCGCGCATCATTTCTACTTCCTGCATGAAACCGAAGGTGCGGGCGCGGGCGATTTCTTCCACATAGGATGCGCCGGCGAAATCGATTTCAAAGGTCGGATTGCTGCGGTTGAACACGGGGTGGTCGAAATTGATGGTGAGGCTGACTTTAAAGCCGTCATACGGGGTGAAGCGCACCCATTTTCCCGGCTCCTGCACTTCCACCGGCTTTAAAATACGCAGGAAGCGTTTTTCGGCTCTTTGATCCACGATGCCCGCATCTTGCAGCAGATACAAAAAAGGCAGGCTGGAGCCGTCCATAATCGGGATTTCCGGCGCATTCAATTCAATCAACACGTTATCGATGCCGTAGGCAGCCAGTGCCGACATTAAATGCTCAATCGTACCCACCCGCACGCCGTCTTCGGTAACGATGGTGGAGGAGAGGCGGGTGTCGTTAATCAGTTCGGGTACGAGCTTGATCGGGCGGCTCTGTTCGCCGGCCAAATCGGTGCGGCGGAATACGATGCCGCTGTTTTCGGCAGCCGGATGCAGGGTAAGCAAAACCCGCTCGCCGGAATGTAGGCCGACGCCGGTGGCTTGAACGGATTGGGCTAGGGTGCGCTGTTTCATAAAAACTCCGGAAAATCTGCATAAAGCAGCCGCCATCATACGGGAAATATGTTTGCCTGTCTTTCCGATTAAATTTGACTATGGTTTGTTTTCAGGTAGCCTTTTCCCTTGGGCTACCTGAAAACGTCATGCAGCCTACTTGCCAAGCTTCATCTTGTATAATTCCACCCATTCCAACCACAGGCTTTCCCTCCGATGAAGATTTTACTGGTGCGCCTCTCCAGCATGGGCGATCTTATCCACACCCTGCCGGCGGTGCAGGATTTGGCGCGGCATTGCCCGCAGGTGGAGCTGCATTGGCTGGCTGAGGCCGGGTTTGCCGATATTGCGCGGCTGCATCCGTTTGTGGCCAAGGTGATTCCGATGCGCTGGCGGCAGTGGCGCAAGCGCCTGTTTGCGGCGGATACGCGGCGGCAGATGCGCGCGCTGAAGCAGGAGTTGGCCGGTGGCGGCTATGATTTCGTGCTCGACAGCCAAGGCCTGATAAAAAGCGCATGGTTTGCCTGCCAGGCGGGCGTGCCGGTGAAGGGTTTGGACAAACACAGCGCGCGCGAGGGCTGGGCGGCGGCGTTTTATGCGCAAGGTTTTCAGGTAGCCAAAGGGCGCGATGCGGTGTGGCGCAACCGCGAGCTGTTTGCCCAAGTGTTCGGCTATCGGTTTGACGGCGTGGCGGATTTCGGTGTGCGTGTGCCGGATGGCGCGGCGGTGCAGGGGCTACCTGAAAACTACCGCGTGGCCCTGCACGCCACCAGCCGCGAGAGCAAATTGTGGCCAGACGAATACTGGGTGGAATTGCTGAACCGGCTGCATTCGGCAGACGGTGCGGCGGTGTGGCTGCCGTGGGGCAGCGAGTCGGAGCGGCAGCGCGCATTGGCCTTGGCCAATCAGATAGAGGCGGCGCAGGTGCCGGAAGAAAAGCTTGGCCTGCTGCAGGCGGCCTATGTATTGCGTGGTGCGCGCAGCGTTATCGGCGTGGATACCGGTCTGCTGCATTTGGCCAATGCGCTGGATAAGCCGCTGATCGGCATTTATACCGACAGCGATCCGGCAAAAACCGGCGTGCAGCCCTCGGCTTGGGCGGAGAATATGGGCGGTATCGGCTGCCCGCCGCAGCCGGAGGAGGTATTGGAACGGTTGCTCCTGCTGGAGCAGGCTTATCAAACCGGGCGGGGGGTTTTCAGGTAGCCCCAAGCGTTTGCGGCCGGGTTTTGGCCATACTTGCATTATTTCCGCCAAATCGGCACAATCAGCCCGTTTTGCCGGATAAGTGAATCACTAACTAGATAGAAGGAAAAGGAAATTTCATGAAAACACTGGTTGCCGTAAAGCGGGTGGTGGATTACAACGTGAAGGTGCGGGTGAAGGCCGACGGTTCGGATGTAGACATCGGCAATGTGAAAATGTCGATGAACCCGTTTGACGAAATTGCCGTGGAAGAGGCCGTGCGCCTGAAAGAGGCCGGAAAGATCAGCGAAATCGTGGTGGTATCGCTGGGCGTGAAGCAGTGCGAAGAAACGCTGCGCACCGCACTGGCGATGGGCGGTGACCGCGCCATCCATGTGCAGACCGATGACTATTTGGAGCCTTTGGCCGTAGCCAAACTGCTGCGCAAAATCGCCGAGCGCGAGCAGCCGCAGCTGATTTTGTTGGGCAAACAGGCGATTGACGATGACGCCAACCAAACCGCGCAAATGCTGGCCGCCTTGCTCAATGCGCCGCAGGGCACGTTTGCCAGCAAGGTGGAATTGGGCGAAAACGAAGTAACCGTGGTGCGCGAAGTGGACGGCGGTTTGGAAACCGTGGCCCTGAAGCTGCCGGCAGTAATCAGCGCCGATTTGCGTTTGAACGAGCCGCGTTATGTGAAGCTGCCAAACATCATGCAGGCCAAGAAAAAACCGCTGGAAAAGCTTGCGGTGGAAGAATTGGGCGTGGACATTGCGCCCAAATTGCAGCGGCTGAAAGTGGCCGAGCCCAAACCGCGCAGCGGCGGCGTGAAGGTGCAAAGCGTGGCCGAACTGGTGGCCAAATTGAAAAACGAAGCCAAAGTAATTTGAGGATAAAGCCATGACTGTATTGATTATTGCCGAACACGACAACCAACATTTGGCCGCCGCCACACGGCATGCCGTTACCGCCGGCAGCAAGCTGGGCGAAGTGCACGTATTGGTGGCCGGCAACGGCGCGGCAGCGGTGGCCGAGCAGGCCAAACAGGTGGCCGGGGTGGCCAAAGTATTGCTGGCCGATGCCGAACATTATGCCGGCGGGTTGGCCGAAGAACTGGCGCCTTTGGTGGTGGAACTGGCGTCGGATTACCGCTACGTTGCCGCCGCCGCCAGCACCTTCGGCAAAAACCTGATGCCGCGCGTGGCCGCCCTGTTGGATTGCCCGCAGGTGTCTGATTTAACCGAAATCGTGGACGGTAAAACTTTTGTGCGCCCGATTTATGCCGGCAATGCCTTTGCCACTGTTTCCAGCGATGCCGATAAATTGGCACTCACTTTCCGCATCACCGCTTTTGCCGAAGCCGCCGCCAGCGGCGGTCAGGCCGAAGTGGTGCAGGTAGAGGCCGCTTCGGCTCAGGGCTTGAGCCGTTTCATCAGCCGCGAGCTGGTGAAATCCGACCGCCCGGAGCTGACGCAGGCTAGAGTGGTGGTTTCCGGCGGCCGGGCTTTGGGCAGTGTGGAAAAGTTCAACGAATTGCTGCAACCGTTGGCGGATAAGCTCGGCGCAGCCATTGGCGCTTCCCGCGCGGCGGTGGATGCGGATTATGCACCCAATGACTGCCAAGTGGGCCAAACCGGCAAAGTGGTGGCGCCGGAGCTGTATATCGCCATCGGTATTTCCGGCGCCATCCAGCACACCGCCGGCATGCAGGACAGCAAAGTGATTGTGGCCATCAACAAAGATCCGGAAGCGGCGATTTTCAATATTGCCGACTACGGCTTGGTGGCCGACCTGTTTGAAGCCGTACCTGAGCTGACTGCGGCATTGGGCAACTAAGTGTTTCATGCGTTCGTGTTTCACGTGAAACACGACAGGCTACCTGAAAACAATCTGCTTTCAGGTAGCCTGTTTCTTATATAATCTGCCTATTTCCCGACACCGCCGCCGCCATGCCGAATTCTGATATTCCCTGCACCTACCGCACTTTGGCCGAACCCGGCCAGGCCGAGTTTAAAGACAAAGGCAGCCGCTTTATCGCCTTTGCCTATCCCGTACGTACGGCGGCAGAAGTGAAAAACCATGTGGACGCACTACGGCAGGAACACCACAAGGCGCGGCATTGGTGCTATGCCTACCGCTTGGGTACGGACGGCCTACAGTTTCGTGCCAACGACGACGGCGAGCCTTCCGGCAGCGCCGGCCGGCCGATTTTGGGCCAGATTGATTCGGCCGGGCTGACCGATGTTTTGGTGGTGGTGGTGCGTTATTTCGGCGGCACGCTGCTGGGCGTGCCCGGCCTGATTCATGCCTACAAAACCGCCACCCAAATGGCCTTGCAGCAAACCGCGCAGGTGGAAAAAAATATTGAAAAACGTGTAGTCTTGCGCTGCGATTACCCGCATTTGAGCGAGGTTTTGCGGCTGGCTAAACAGTACGGCGCGGAAGTGTTGCAGCAGGATTTGCAACTGGATTGCCGCCTGCATTGCGCCGTGCCGCTGGCCAATTATGCCGCCTGCCTGGATGCCTGGTAGAAAACGCGCGCGGTGGAAATTTTGGAAGACGTGCAAGAAAACGAAGAGGCTACCTGAAAATCTGTTTTCAAGTTTCAGGTAGCCTTTATAGCCAACGAAATCTTATTTGAAAAGGATAACTTCATGAAATTACTCGTTATCGGCAGCGGCGGGCGTGAACACGCGCTGGCGTGGAAGCTGGCGCAGTCGCCCAAAGTGCAAACCGTGTTTGTCGCACCCGGCAATGCCGGTACGGCGCAAGAACCCAAGCTGCAAAACCTGCCTCTGAAAACGCATCAGGAACTGATTGATTTCTGCCGCCGTGAGCAGATTGCCTTTACCGTGGTCGGCCCCGAAGCACCATTGGCAGCCGGCATAGTGGACGATTTCCGCGCCGCAGGCCTGCCCGTGTTCGGCCCCACCCGCGCCGCCGCCCAGCTGGAAAGTTCCAAAGATTTCGCCAAGGCCTTTATGGCGCGGCACGGCATTCCCACCGCGCAATATCAAACCTTTGCCGATGCGGCTGCCGCCCATGATTATGTGGCTGCCAAAGGTGCACCGATTGTGATTAAGGCAGACGGCTTGGCCGCCGGAAAAGGTGTGGTGGTGGCGCAAACCGAAGAGCAGGCACACCAAGCCATCGACCAAATGCTGCTCGACAATAAAATGGGCGATGCCGGCGCGCGCGTGGTGATTGAAGACTTTTTGCAGGGCGAGGAAGCCAGCTTTATCGTGATGGCGGACGGCGAAAACGTGCTGCCGATGGCCACCAGCCAAGACCACAAACGCCTGCTCGACGGCGACCTCGGCCCGAATACCGGCGGCATGGGCGCATACAGCCCCGCGCCCATTGTTACGCCCGAAGTTTATCAACGCGCCATGGAAGAAATCATCCTGCCCACCGTGCGCGGCATGCGCGAAGAAGGCCATGAATTTACAGGGTTTCTCTATGCCGGCCTGATGATTGGTGCCGATGGTGCGCCTTATACCGTGGAATTCAACTGCCGCTTCGGCGACCCGGAAACCCAGCCGATTATGAGCCGTTTGGACAGCGATTTGGTGGATTTGATTCAAGCCGCATTGGATCGGAAACTGGATACGGCCAAAGCCGAATGGAAAGCGCAAAGCGCCGTGGGCGTGGTGCTCGCTTCGGAGGGTTATCCCGAACGTTCCAACAAAAACTACATCATCGAAGGCATCGAAGCCGCCAACCGCATCGGTAAAGTATTCCACGCCGGTACGGCTGCGGATGCCGACCACACCTTTACCAACGGCGGCCGCGTGCTGTGCGTGGTGGGTTTGGGCGACGATTTGGCCGCCGCCAAACAGCAGGCCTACCGCGCCGTGGCCGAGATTGATTTCCCCGGCATGCAATACCGCCGCGATATTGCCGACAAGGCTTTGCGTTGAAACGATGTTTGAAAATATAGTGGATTAACAAAAATCAGGACAAGGCGACGAGCCGCAGACAGTACACACGTTACGGCAAGGCGAGCCAACGCTGTACTGGTTTAAATTTAATTCACTATAATTTATACCCCAACCACATAAGATTGCCCGCAGGCATAGAGAAGATAAAGCAGTTTTGTTACAATAGCCGCCAATTTTCTTAGCAAGTTCATTGTATCCGCAAGAAAAACAAGCAGCCGGCGGGCAGCCGCCGTGTTTATGTAATTCACAAAAATATATAAAGGGACATCATGTCTGACAAACTGATTCTGGTATTAAACTGCGGCAGCTCTTCCGTTAAAGGCGCCGTATTGGACAGCACCAACGGCGAAGTTTTGCTGAGCTGCCTGGCTGAAAAACTCCACTTGCCCGATGCCCGCATCATCTTCAAGGCAAACGGTGAAAAACACACCGTGAGCCTGGCCGAGAAGCCCGACCACACCGGCGCTGTGGAAGCCTTGATGGCCGAACTCGAAGCGCGCAAGCTCGACAAACGCATCGGCGCAGTCGGCCACCGCGTGGTGCACGGCGGCGAACGCTTTAAAGAATCCTGCCTGGTTAACGATGAAGTGATCAAAGGCATAGAAGAGTGCATCATGCTCGCCCCGCTGCACAACCCCGCCCACCTGCTCGGCATCCGCGCCGCCATGAGCATTTTCAGCCATGTGCCGCACGCCGTGGTGTTTGATACTGCCTTCCACCAATCCATGCCCGAGCACGCCTACACCTACGCCGTGCCGCGCGAGCTCTACCGCAAATACGGCCTGCGCCGCTACGGCGCCCACGGCACCAGCTACCGCTTCGTAGCTGCCGAAGCCGCCCGCCTGCTCGGCCGCAGCGAAGAAGGCCTGCGCCTCGTGATTGCCCACCTTGGCAACGGCGCTTCCATCGCCGCCGCCAATAGCGGCAAATGCCGTGATACCAGCATGGGCCTCACCCCGCTTGAAGGCCTCGTGATGGGCACCCGCAGCGGCGACATCGACGCCAACGTGTTCCCCTTCCTGCACAATAACGCCGGCCTGAATATCGAGCAAATCACCGACCTGCTGCACAAACAAAGCGGCCTGCTCGGCATTTCCGAGCTTTCCAACGACTGCCGCGAAATCGAAGAAGCTGCCGGCAAAGGCCACGAAGGCGCCAAACTTGCGCTGGAAGTATTCTCCTATCGCTTGGCCAAATACGTTGCCTCCATGAGCGTCGCCGCAGGCGGCTTGGATGCGTTGGTGTTCACCGGCGGCATTGGTGAAAACTCTAATACCATCCGCAGCAAAACCATCGGCTACCTAGGCTTCCTCGGCCTCACCGTAGATGAAAAAGCCAACCTTGCCGCCCGTTTCGGCGAAGGCGGCATCATCAGCCAAGCCGGCCATACTCCGCTGGCCATGGTGATCCCCACCAACGAAGAGTTGATGATTGCCCAAGATACCGCCCATCTGGCCGGTATCGAATAAGACTAACAGCTGCTAAAGCAAGATAAAGGCTACCTGAAACCGAAGATAAACGGTTTCAGGTAGCCTTTTTGTTTGTTATCTGGCAGGCATAGGCGGGGTGGCTACCTGAAAGATCTAGCTTCAACGAAGTTATAGTAGATTAAAATAAAAATGCTACAGTATTGGCTCGCCTTATCGTACGTGTGTACTGTCTGCGGTACGCTGTTTTATCTCACCCTTATTTTAATCCACTATAAAACGCAGTGCGACGAAGTTTCTATGAAGCTGAAATTTTCAGCTAGTCTAGGGTCTGTGTAGTATGTGTGCTGCATTGATAGATCGAACCGCATGTATACATTCCGTGCACACCCTAACTTATGAGGCTACGCTGATTAGCAAGCATAGTATGGGGTGCGGGTAGAGGATAGCCGTGGAGTGGGCAATGAATACCCATCTTTCGCTCGCTTGTTAGAAAAATTGTAGAAAATAAAAGGTATTGCTATACTGCTTATTCATATGGTCTTTATGCATAGGAGATAATGAAATGGATGTGCAAGCTGTGAATATGACAGTTGAACAAATGTTTAATAAAGGTAAGTTTATTATTCCCGATTACCAAAGACCATTTGATTGGGGTGAGGATGAGATTAGTGAGTTTATAGATGATATTTTGAGTAATATAAACAAGGACTATTTTATAGGACACTTTGTTTTTGATGGACAGATGAGTGATAGTGAGTTTTTTGTAGTAGATGGTCAACAGAGAATTACAACATTAACAATTTTACTTTGTGCGATTAGAGATATCTATTCTAAGATACATGGAGATAGTGATTTAACAAATGGTATAAATGATAACTATATTTTTAAAAAAGATAGAAGAAATCAGAATTATCCAATATTAAAGACGGATATGCCATATCCATTGTTCCAAGAATATGTTCAGGAGTTTCCTAAGCCAGATAATTTTAGTGAACCTAAGAATAGTGGAGAGAAAAATATTATTTATGCGTATGATTATCTTTTTGATAGATTAAAAAAACTAAAAAAGGAGAAATTAGAAGAATTAGTAGATGCAATTTTGAAACTAGAGTTAATTTTTGTTGCATCAAAAGGAAGAATTAATGCCCATTCTATATTTATGACATTAAATGCAAAAGGAAAAGATTTAACATTTGTTGATTTAATTAAGAATGATATATTTCATAGGTATGAATCACCGAAATCAAAACCTAAAGAATTAGAAGAAAAATGGAAAATAATATGCTCTAATTTTGGTGATAAAGGTGAAGACTTCTTCTTAACATTTTGGAAATCAAGATACAAAGTTAATATTAGCAATGAAAAGTTTTATAAAGAGTATACTGAATTAGTATCCAAGCAAGGATTCAATATAAAATCATTTGTTAATGATTTATTGGACGATTCTGAAATATATAGTCAAATTCAAAACCCAGTAGAGGGTGATTGGATCAATCAATCAAATTTGCATATGAGAAAAGTATATTATCACTTACATAATATTAAAATAGTATTCAATATTGAGGTGGTAGATAGTTTCTTATTGTCATTAATTAGGGCATTTAGGAAGAAAAATATATCATCAGAATTTTTAATAAAAACTTTAAGAAGTTTAGATAATTTTCATTTCATTAATAATGCTATTTGTATTAATAGGTTAGCAGGTTTTGAGAAGTTGTATCCAAGCCATGCTATTAGATTATTTAATTCGAAAAATAGACAAGATGCACATACAGAGTTAACTAAATTTAGAGAAAAAATTATTAAGAAAATACTTCCATTAGATACTTTTAGAAAATATTTTGATTCTAGAGTTTATTTTTTCAAAGATACAAGTAAATTTGATGATAGGAAAGCCAAGAATCTAGCATATTATTGTCTTTATAAAATAGAGATGAAGGAACAGAACTGGAATGTATTTTTTGACAATCTAAGTTTAGAGCACTTGCACCCAACCTCTATCATGAATAATACATTTAAAAAATCGAGTATTCAAAGCTTGGGAAATTTAGTTTTGCTTGATAGGGATATAAACAGTTTAATTGGAAATAAACCATTTTTAGAAAAGAAAAAAATTATTCTTGAAAGGAATAAATTGATAACCACAAAAAATGTAGTAGAAAACTGTGAAACTTGGGATACTAACTCTATAAAATCAAGGGGCGATATTTTAGTTGATAGTCTTTACGAGTTATCAATAAATGAGCTTAAAAGATAATAATAGTTTATACTCTATTATTCGGTAAGTGTAGGCTTAAGTTATTGATAGATAATCATGATATTTGGTTGTTATTAAGTTCCATACTTAAGATTTATTTAGCTGTCTAGAGTTAGCTTAATTAGGTAAACGAAAACGGCAAACGGAATCAATCCGTTTGCCGTTTTGTTTCTCATCCGGCTAAAGCCGCGCTTTATTAAAGCCGCCGCTTTGATGAAGCTCAGCCCTACGCCAAGACAGTGTTTTCAGGTAGCCTTTAGGCCAGTTTGGCGGCTACGTCGCGCAGGGCGGTGCGCAGGCCTTCTTCGATTACGGGATGGTAGAAGGGCATGTCGAGCATTTGCGGCACGGTCATGTGCTGCTGGTGCGCCCAGGCGAGGAGGTGGGCGATGTGTTCCAGCGCGGGGCCGATGCCTTCTGCACCGAGGAAGCGGCCGGTTTCGCGGTCGGCATACACGCGCAGACTGCCTTGGTTTACCAGCATCACGCGGCTGCGGCCTTGGTTGCGGAAGGATACTTGGCCGGCCACGAGCTTGCTGCCGTATTCTTTTTCCAGCTGGGCAAAGCGCGCGCCCACGCTGATGATTTGCGGGTTGGAGAACACCACGCCGATCATGCTGCGGCGCAAGCCGTCCTGTACATCGGGGTAGCGGCCGGCGTTTTCACCGGCGATTTTGCCTTGGTCGGCGGCTTCGTGCAGCAGGGGTAGTTGGTTGGAGGCGTCGCCTGCAATGAAGATGTGCGGAATGCTGGTTTGCATGGTGTGTGGATTGGCTACGGGCACGCCGCGTGCGTCTTTCTCGATATTGAGGTTTTCCAGCCCGATGTTGTCCACATTGGGGCGGCGGCCGATGGCGGCGAGCAGGTAGTCGGCGGTGAATACGCCGCTTTCGCCGTCTTGCGTCCATGCTACTTCCACTTGGCCTTTATCGTTGAGCCGGGTTTCGGTTTGGGCGTTGAGGTGGAGCGGGATTTCCTGGCCGAAGATGGCTCTGGCGTCTTCCAGCACCACGGGGTCGGAAATGCCGCCGATGAGGCCGCCCAGGCCGAACATTTCCACGCGCACGCCGAGGCGGCTCAGGGCTTGGCCGAGCTCGAGGCCGATCACGCCGGTGCCGAATACGGCCACGCTTTCGGGCAGTGTGTCCCATGAGAATACATCGTCGTTGATGATGAGGCGGTCGCCCAGCGCCTGCCATTGCGGCAGCACGATGGGGCGGGAGCCGGTGGCGATTACGATGCGTTCGGCACGGATTTGGGTGTGCTCGTCGATTTGTACGGTGTGCTCGTCGATGAATTTGGCATGCCCCATGATGCGGCGCTCGGCGGGCCAGGCTTCTACGTCTTCCAGCACGAAGCCGACGAAGCGGTCGCGCTCGGATTTGACGCGGCTCATCACTTCTTCGCCATTTACGCTGATGCTGGATTTGTCCAGATGCACGCCGAAGGGATCGGTGTGCAAGGCGTGGTGGCGGGCTTCTGCGGCGGCAATCAAGAGTTTGGAGGGCATGCAGCCGACGCGGGCGCAGGTGGTGCCGAAAACGTGGCTTTCAATGAGATAAACGTTTTCGGTGTAGAGGCGGGCATTGCGGAAGGCGCCCATGCCGGCGGTGCCGCCGCCGATAACGACAACGTCTGCGGTGAGGTGTTTCATGTCTGCTTTCCTTATGTGGGAAGACCTTTCAGGTAGCCTGTATGGTTGGCAAAAGGCTACCTGAAAAATATCGGCTGCTGCGGGGTAACAGGCTACCTGAAAGGTCTTGGGAAAAGAGCCGCCCTATTCGGGCGGCTCGCAAAGCTATCTACTGTATTGGCAACTGGATAGCTGGAAAATCAGGCGCGTTTGGCCAAATATGCGTCCAGGTCTTCGCTGCCGCCGATGTATTTGCCGCCGATGAACACTTGCGGGGCGGTTACTTTGCCGGTGATGGCGCGTACGGAAACGATGCTGGCGTCTTTGCCCAACACGATTTCTTCGTAGGCCAGGCCTTTTTCTTTCAAAGCGGCTTTGGCTTTGGCGCAGAAGGGGCAGCCGGGTTTGGTGAAGATGGCGATGGATTCTTGCGGTTTCCAGTTCGGAGCCACGAATTTCAGCATGGTGTCGGCATCGGAAACTTCAAAGGGGTCGCCTTCTTTGATCGGCTCGATGAAGGCTTCTACGATTTTGCCGTCGTCCACCAGCATGGAGTAGCGCCAAGAGCGTTTGCCGAAACCGATGTCTTCATCGCTCACTTCCATGCCCATGCCGCGGGTGAATTCGCCGTTGCCGTCGGGAACCATGGTAATGTTGTGGGCTTCTTCGTCGGCCGCCCAGGCATTCATCACGAAAGTGTCGTTTACGGATACGCACAGGATGTCGTCGATGCCGTTTTCTTTAAATGCAGGAGCCAGCTCGTTGTAGCGCGGCAGGTGGCTGGAAGAGCAGGTGGGGGTGAACGCGCCGGGCAGGGCGAATACCACTACTTTTTTGCCTTTGAACAAGTCGTCGGTGGTGACGTCTTTCCAAGAATCGGCCACGCGGGTGTGGAAGGTTACTTTCGGAACTTGCTGACCAACCAGTTGGTCACGGGATTTGATGTTGATAGACATATCAGGCTCCTTATAATCAGGTTGTTAAATAATGCAGATGAAGATGAATTTGCGGGATACAGCGTATCGACAAGGCGGCATTCTAGCCGTTACCCAGCGATTTGTATAATTTATAGTTCAAATAATATAAATTATTTTTAGCTATAATCTCCGGTAACGCCGTATCGGTGCAAATATGCGGGAACAACAGTCATTCTTAATTAGGGCTGGTGGCAGAAATTCAATAGGCCGGGCGGAAATTTGTTGCCCAAGGCTATCTGAAATTATTTAATCATATAAAAATCAGCATATTAAAACGAAAATAGCCTTTTCCCTTGAAAAAAAAACGGCCAAACCCATTTACTGGGCAAGTTAAAGCGCCAGCAAGGCGCTGTCTGAATTCTACTAATCTCTAAGGAGCAATCCATTATGGCAAAAGTTATCGGTATTGACTTGGGTACAACCAACTCATGTGTCGCCATTTCCGAAAACGGCACAACCAAAGTAATTGAAAACGCCGAAGGCGCACGCACCACCCCCTCCGTTATCGCTTATCTGGACGGCGGCGAAATCCTCGTGGGCGCGCCGGCCAAACGCCAGGCGGTTACCAACGCGAAAAACACCATCTACGCGGTAAAACGCCTGATCGGCCACAAATTTGAAGACAAAGAAGTACAGAAAGACATCGACCTGATGCCTTTCAAAATCGTGAAAGCCAAAAACGGCGACGCTTGGGTGGAAGCGCAAGGCAAAGAGCTGTCTCCGCCGCAGATTTCCGCCGAAGTGCTGCGCAAAATGAAAGAAGCCGCCGAAGCCTATTTGGGCGAAAAAGTAACCGAAGCGGTGATTACCGTGCCGGCCTATTTCAACGACAGCCAGCGCCAGGCCACTAAAGACGCCGGCCGCATCGCCGGTTTGGATGTGAAACGCATCATCAACGAACCAACCGCAGCCGCACTGGCTTTCGGCATGGACAAAGGCAGCAAAGGCGACCGCAAAATCGCCGTGTACGACTTGGGCGGCGGCACATTCGATATTTCCATCATCGAAATTGCCGATTTGGACGGCGAAAAACAGTTTGAAGTGCTCTCCACCAACGGCGACACCTTCCTCGGCGGTGAAGACTTCGACCAACGCCTGATCGACTACATCATTTCCGAGTTCAAAAAAGACCAGGGCATCGACCTGAAAACCGACGTGATGGCCTTGCAGCGCCTGAAAGAAGCTGCCGAAAAAGCCAAAATCGAGCTTTCCAGCAGCCAGCAGACCGAAGTGAACCTGCCCTACATCACCATGGACGCCACTGGCCCCAAACACTTGGCCATGAAGATTACCCGCGCCAAGTTTGAAAGCCTGGTGGAAGACCTGATCGAGCGTTCCATCGAGCCCTGCCGCACTGCCATCAAAGATGCTGGCCTGAGCGTGAACGACATCGACGACGTGATTTTGGTGGGCGGCCAGAGCCGTATGCCCAAAGTTCAGGAAACCGTGAAAGAATTCTTCGGCAAAGAACCGCGCAAAGACGTGAACCCCGACGAAGCCGTGGCCTTGGGTGCCGCCATTCAGGGCGAAGTGTTGGGCGGTGGCCGCAGCGACGTATTGCTGCTCGACGTTACCCCGTTGTCTTTGGGTATCGAAACCATGGGCGGTGTGATGACCAAGCTCATCAACAAAAACACCACCATCCCCACCAAGGCTTCGCAAGTGTTCTCCACCGCCGAAGACAACCAGAGCGCCGTAACCATCCACGTGTTGCAGGGCGAACGCGAACGCGCTTCCGCCAACAAATCGCTCGGCCAATTCAACCTCGGCGACATCGCCCCCGCCCCGCGCGGCATGCCGCAGATTGAAGTAACCTTCGACATCGACGCCAACGGCATCCTGCACGTGTCTGCCAAAGACAAAGGCACCGGCAAAGCCGCCAACATCACCATCCAAGGCTCTTCCGGCTTGAGCGAGGAAGAAATCGAACGCATGGTGAAAGACGCGGAAGCCAATGCCGAAGAGGATAAAAAACTGCACGAGCTGGTGCAGAGCCGCAACCAGGCCGAAGCCTTGATTCACTCCGTGAAGAAATCGCTGGCCGACTACGGCGACAAACTCGACGCAGCCGAGAAGGAAAAAATCGAAGCCGCCATCAAAGAGGCCGAAGAAGCCGTGAAAGGCGACGACAAATCCGCTATCGATGCCAAAGCCGAAGAGCTGGGCAAAGCCAGCCAGAAACTGGGCGAAATGTTGTATGCCGATGCCCAGAAACAGGCTCAGGAAGCCCAAGCCGGCCAGTCTGCCGACAATGGGCAGCAGAAAAAAGGCGACGATGTGGTAGATGCCGAGTTTGAAGAAGTGAAAGACGACAAATAAGTATCAGCCGCTTAGCGTGATGAAGGCTACCTGAAAATTTTCAGGTAGCCTTTTTATAGTGAATTAAATTTAAACCAGTACAGCGTTGGCTCGTCTAGCCGTACTATTTGTACTGTCTGCGGCTCACCGCCTTGTCCTAATTTAAATTTAATCCACTATATTTGGCGGGATGCTTTCCTTAACCGGATAGGATAGCCAAAAACCACAAAATCGTTATAATCCGATGTTTTATTTTTGAATAAACGGGAAAGCAAAAGTGTCGATATTAATCCGATTGATTCAATTGACCGTGATTGCTTGGGCAGTGTTGATGTTCGGGCTGAAGTTTGAGCCGCACCACCCCGATCCGAACATGAACGAATATATCAAGTCTGCCTTCTACCTCGTGCCGGTGGCCTGCCTTTCACTGCTGCACGGCTGGGGGCGCGAAAGCAAGGGGCTGCACGGTGCGGGTTGGGCGGCAAGGGGGTTTATGCTGTTGATATTCTGCGGTTTCGCTTTTTCGGTGTATTACGTCCGCAAGGAAGCCGTGCCCTTGCAAAACTATCTGTTGAGCACGGCGGTAACGCTTGGCATTGTGCTGGTGTTGTTCTGCGTGCCGTATTTCCTCGGCCGGAAAATGTGGCGGATAAGCGCGGGATATTGAAAAGCTTCGGCTTGCGCCGAGCCAATGGAAAGGCTACCTGAAAACGGAAAATCGTTTTTCAGGTAGCCTTCTGTGTATCCCAAGCCGCGGTTTCTAGCCGAAAAAGCCCATGCGCACTTGAATCAGTTTTTCCAACTCGCTCACCACGCGGCGGCGGGCTACGAACAGGATGATGTGGTCGCCGTCGGCCAGCTGCACGTCTTGGTGCCCCATAAACACTTCGTCGCCGCGCACCACGGCGGCAACGTGGCAGCCGTTGGGCCAGCGCACGGCGCTCACGCGGCGGCCGACCAGCTTGGAAGTATCTTTGTCGCCGTGCGCCACGATTTCGATGGCTTCGGAATTGCCGCCGCGCAGGGGGTGGACGGCTTCCACGTCGCCGCGCCGGATGTGCGCCAGAATCGATCCGATAGTTACCAAATGAGGTGATACGGCGATGTCGATGGTGTTCCCTTGCAGCAAATCCACATAGCTGGAACGGTTGACGATGGCGATAACGCGTTTGGCACCGAGGCTTTTGGCCAGCATGCCGGCCATGATGTTGTTTTCGTCGTCGTTAGTGAGCGCGCAGAATACGTCGATTTCGTCGATGTATTCGCCTTCCAGCAGGCTCTCGTCGGCGGCGGAGCCGTGCAGCACGAGGGCGCTGTTGAGGTTTTCCGAAAGCCATTCGGCGCGTTTTTCGTTGATTTCGATGATTTTCACGTCGAAGCGGTCTTCCAGCTGGCGGCTGAGGCGGAAGCCGATTTGGCCGCCGCCGGCAATCATCACGCGCCGCGTGGGCTGCTGTTGCGGGCGCAATTCGCGCAACACTTCGGCCACTTGCGAAGTGGCGGCGGCCACGAAGACTTCGTCGCCCTGCTGAATCACGGTTTGCGGCGTGGGCATAATCAGCTTGTTGTTGCGGTAGATGGCGCAGATTTGGCAGTCGGTACCTTCGGGCAGGTGTTCGTGGATGGTGTGGATCGGCTGTCCCAAAAGCCGCCCACCGCTTTGCGCGCGCACCACGAGCATGCGCACTTTATCTTCGGCAAAGGTGAGCACCTGCAGGGCGCTGGGGTGGCAGAGCAAATCGGCCAGCCGCTCGGTAACCAGTTGTTCTGGGCAGATGGATTCGCTCACGCCGAACAAATCGAGCGTGCCGCGGCCGTCGTTATCTTCTTCGGCGTCGGGGCCGGTGAACTCTAAATAATCGGAAAGGCGCACGCGGGCGATGCGGTTGGGGATGTTGAATAGGCTGGAAGCCAGCTTGCAGGCGGCCAGATTGGTTTCGTCGTGGCGGGTGAGGGCGAGCAGCAGGTCGGTGTCGTAGGCGCCGCCTTCGGCCATCACGGCAGGAGAAGAGCCGTTGCCCAGCAGGGTTTGCACATCGAGCTTGCTGCCGATGTTGCGCAGGGCTTCGGGATCGTTATCGATAATGGTAACGTCGTGGTTGGGGATTTCCACCAAATTCTGCGCCACGGCGGTGCCCACTTGGCCGCTACCTAAGATGAGGATTTTCATATTGGAAGGTTGGGCTTGGCGGCCGAAGTTTCAGGTAGCCTGCCAAGCGGTTGGGAAATAAAGACAAATGCGGAAAGCCGCTTCAAACCACAGCGGGCTGGGTGCCGGAAGCCAGCTGTTTGAGCCGTTCGGGCTTGAGCAGGCGGATGTGTTTGTATTCCACTTCCACCAGCCCCTCCTGGCCGAATTTAGAGAGCGTGCGGCTCACCGTTTCCAGCTTCAGCCCCAAATAGCTGCCGATTTCCTCGCGCGACATGCGCAAAATAAAATCGTTGGCCGAGAGGCCGCGTTTTTTCAGGCGTTGCGACAGGTTAATTAGAAAGGCGGCCAGCCGCTCTTCGGCGCGCATATTGCCCAAAAGCAGCATTACGTTTTGGTCGCGCACGATTTCCTGGCTGAACAGCCGGTAGAAATGCATCTGCAATTCCGGCACCGCCGCGCAAAGCTCCTCCATATTGGCATAGGGCAGCTCGCACACTTCCGTGTCTTCCAGCGCCACCGCATCGCAGTAGTGCATTTGGTTGCAGATTCCGTCCATGCCCACCAGCTCGCCCGACATAAAAAAACCGGTAACCTGATCGCGCCCGTCTTGGCTGGCAACAACTGTTTTCAGGAAACCGGTGCGCACCACAAACAGCGAATCAAACCTGTCGCCGTTGCGGAACAGGAAATCGCCCTTTTTCAGGCGGCGGCTGCGCTTGATAACCGCATCAACGCGCTCCACCGCCACCGCAATCGCGGCATTGGGCTGGCATAACTCTTTAAAAACGCAGCGCGAACAAGTCGTGGCGAGGGGCATGGCTTTCATGTGTGTGCTAACTTTCTAAGCAAACTGAGCTTATGAAGCGGCGGCAATTATCGTTTATACTTACCGCCCGGCAATAGTCGGAGCAATTTGCCAAACATCCGCATTTTACCCGATTTCACAAACAAAACCTATTGCCGCATATTTTCCAAATAATAACATCAAGTTAAACACAATCATGTCTGCCAACCGCACCCAAGAAATCATCTTCGACCGCAAGCTCATCGCCTCCCTGCCCGCCAACGGCCCGCGCTACACCTCCTACCCCACCGCCGACCGCTTCCACGCAGGCTTTACCGCCGAAGACTACATCCAAGCCGTGCGCAACCGCACGCCCGGCCCCCTCTCGCTCTATATCCACATCCCCTTCTGTAACACCATCTGCTACTACTGCGGCTGCAACAAAATCATCACCAAAGACACCGCCCGCGCCGACCAATACCTAGGCTACCTGAAAAAAGAATTCGCCCTACAGGCCGAACTCCTGCAAGGCAAGCCCGAATTGGCGCAGCTGCACTTCGGCGGCGGCACCCCCACCTTCCTCTCCGATGCCCAGCTCGATTTCGTATTCGGCCTCATCCGCGAACATTTCACCCTGATGCCGCAAGGCGAATACTCCATCGAAATCGACCCGCGCAAAGTAAGCCGCGAAACCGTGCTGTTTCTCGGCTCGCTCGGCTTCAACCGCATGAGCGTGGGCATTCAGGATTTCGATCCCCAAGTGCAGCAAGCCGTAAACCGCATCCAGAGCGAAGAAGAAACCCGTGTGGTGATCGAAGCCGCCCGCGAAGCCGGCTTCCAATCCGTGAGCGTCGATTTGATTTACGGCCTGCCGCACCAAACCCCCGCCACCATGCAGCAAACGCTGGACAAAGTGCTCGCCCTCAACCCCGACCGGCTGGCGGTTTACCACTACGCCCACCTGCCGCACATCTTCAAACCCCAGCGCCGCATCGACACCAATGCCGTGCCCGACAGCAACACCAAGCTCGACATGCTCCAGCAAATCGTGCAGCGGCTGGGCAGCGAAGGCTACGTCTTTATCGGTATGGATCATTTCGCCAAGCCCCAAGACGAGCTCGCCGTCGCCCTGCGCGAAGGCCGCCTGCAACGCAACTTCCAAGGCTATTCCACCCACGCCGACTGCGATCTCATCGCCGTCGGCCTCTCCTCCATCGGCAAAATCGGCCGCATCTACAGCCAAAACCAGCGCCAGCTCGAAGCCTACTATGCCGACCTCGATGCCGGCCGGCTGCCCCTGTTCCGCGGCTACCTGCTCGACGAAGACGACCTGCTGCGCCGCCGCCTCATCCAAGACCTCATGTGCCGCTTCGGCCTCGAGTTTGCCGATTACGAAGCCGAATGCCGCCAGCCCTTCGCCCAATATTTTGCCGCCGAGCTGGCCGATGCCGCCGCCCTCGCCGCCAAAGGCCTGCTTGAGCTCCATGCAACCGGCCTAACCGTCACCCCCAAAGGCCGCTTCCTCATCCGCAACATCGCCATGGTATTCGACCGCCACCTGCGCTCCCGCGACACTGCCGCCAAGTATTCGCAAACCGTGTAAACAAGGTTTCAGGTAGCCTTTATCCGGCAAACAAAGGCTACCTGAAAGCACAAGCCGCAGATAGGCCAGCCGGTATGGCAAGGCGAGCCAACGCAGCAGCATCCTTATTTTCATTCACTATAATCCGCCATTTTCAGGTAGCCTCCCGCAAACCGCATAGAGGCTACCTGAAAACCATCTATTGTCTGCGCCGCGCCGCCAAACCCGATATAATCCCGCCATCATGAGCAAACCCACCGCCAAACCCCGCAAGCTCCCGAAGCCCGATCCGCGCCGCGCCCGGGCCGGCGAAGAGCTGCAACGCCACCTCGGACACAGCTTCCAGAATCCCCGCCTCCTCGAGCAGGCGCTCACCCACCGCAGCTACAGCGCCCAAAACAACGAACGCTTCGAGTTTGTCGGCGACGCCATCCTCGATTACAGCGTGGCCAAAATGCTGTTCGACGCCTTCCCCAGCTATAGCGAAGGCGAACTCTCCCGCCTGCGCGCCAATCTGGTCAACCAAGACGTGCTCGCCGAAATCGCCCGCAGCATGGGCGTGGGCGACGCGCTGTATTTGGGCGTGGGCGAACTCAAAAGCGGCGGCTTCGACCGCCCCTCCATCCTGGCCGACGCCGTGGAAGCCCTGCTGGCCGCCATCAGCTTCGATGCCGATTTTGCCGCTGCCGAGCAAACCGTGCGCCGCCTGTTTGCCCGGCGCATTGCCAACATCGACTTGAGCAACCAAGGCAAAGACCCGAAAACCCTGCTCCAAGAAGCCCTGCAGGCCCGTCGCCTGCCCCTGCCCAAATATCGCATCGAACACCAATCCGGCGAGGGCTGCGATGCCCGTTTCGACATCTCCTGCGACTTGGGCGAACTCGCCCACATCACCCGCGCCCAAGCCGCCAGCCGCCGCGCCGCCGAGCAGGCTGCGGCCAAAGAGGCACTGGATTGGCTGCAGGAGCAGCACCCCCTGCCCGGCAAAAACAAAAAGCAGCGCAAATCCCGTGCCTGAATCGCTGCTGATGCCGCTATCATTCAGGCCAATAATATTTGAGCTAATGCAAACAAGCCTTGCAGGCAAGATTTACCGACAGAAAACGGCATGCTATATATTAGCTACTCATTTTCAACTTAATAAAGGATTCAATCATGGTTTTTGTGTTCAGCGTCTTATTCGGGGCATTTATCGGCATTTTCTTCTTATGGTTCTCCTCCAAAAACGCGGTAAAAGACTATCCCGAGCTGCGCATCCACGTGCCGGAAGGTGCGGAAAACTCACCCGAATGGCAGGCTTGGGCAAAGGAGAACGGCTATAAACTGAACGACAAAGGCGTGTGGGCCAAAGGCACCGGCATGCTCACCAGCGCCACCGAAATCCGCTTTGAAGGCAACGATATGTTGGTGCAGGAGTGCATTAACTTCCTGCTCGGCATCAACCGCTTCGCCATCAACGCTCCCATTCTGGCCGGCAAACCCGTGCGCATGATGAAAATCAAGGCGCTGAACAAACTCATGGCGCAATGGCATCTGCCCGAAATCGTGTTTGACAGCCCCGAAAGCAAAATTCGCATTAAAAAATAGCGTCCGCCAAACTTTCAGGTAGCCTGTGTCTAGCGGGTTAGAGGCTACCTGAAAAATATATCGTCAGGAAAAACACATGAACCAAACAATACCCCCTTCCGATTTCCGCTGCGGCTTCGTGGCCATCGTCGGCCGGCCGAACGTGGGCAAATCCACACTGATGAACCACCTCATCGGCCAGAAAATCAGCATCACCAGCAAAAAGGCTCAAACCACCCGCCACAAAATCACCGGCGTTTATACCGATGAGCGCAGCCAGTTCATCTTCGTGGACACCCCCGGCTTCCAAACCCGCCACCGCAACGCACTCAACGACCGGCTCAACCAAAACGTTACCGAAGCCCTCGGCGGCGTGGACGTGGTGGCCTTCGTGGTGGAAGCCATGCGTTTCAGCGAAGCCGACCGCGCCGTGATCCGCCTGCTACCCAAACACCTGCCCGTCATCCTCGTGGTGAACAAAATCGACCGCGCCAAGAGCAAGGCCGAATTGGAAGAATTTATCGAAACCGTGCGCCGAGAGTTTGATTTTGCCGGCGCGGAAGCCGTGAGCGCCAAACACGGCCTGCGCATCGGCGAGCTGCTCGCCATATTGCGCCCCCACCTGCCCGAGGGCGTGCCGCTCTACCCCGAAGACGCGGTAACCGACCGCTCCGCCCGCTTCCTCGCCGCTGAAATCGTGCGCGAAAAACTGTTCCGCCACCTCGGCGAAGAGCTGCCCTATGCCGCCAACGTGGCGGTGGAGCAGTTTGAAGAAGAAGACGGGCTATACCGCATCTACATCGCCGTGTTGGTGGATAAAGACAGCCAAAAAGCCATCATCATCGGCAAAGGCGGCGAAAAACTGAAAAAAATCTCCACCGAAGCTCGGATGGATATGGAAAAACTGTTTGAAACCAAAGTGTTCCTCAAAGTTTGGGTGAAAGTGAAATCCGGCTGGGCAGACGATGCCCGCTTCCTGCAGGAATTCGGGCTATAGGTTTTCAGCACAGTGGATTACATTTAAACCGCTACTGCGTTGGCTCGCCTTGCCGTAACGTGTGTACTGTCTGCGGCTCGTCGCCTTGTCCCGTTTTAAATGTAATCCACTCTGAAACCCAGAGCACCCGCCGCCAATATCAACAAACACCGGAGGCACCCATGCCGAACCTCACCCCCGAAGCCGCCCAAGCGCGCATCAACCGCATCCAAGCCCTCTACCGCGAATGGGAGCGCCTGCTGCCCGAGCTGGAGGCCGCCCAAGAACAATGGCAGCACGCCATGCGGCTGATGCACGAAATGTCCGATTTTTACGACCGCGAATACATGCCGCTGCACCAAGCCATCGAAAACGGCCTGCCTGTTTCCCTGGCCACTGAAGGCGAATACAGCATCATGAGCGAAGACGCCCTGTGGAACGCCTTCCAACAGCAATACGACCTGTCCTGGACCTGGCTGCGCGCCGCCACCCGCGAGCTCGATCCGCAAAACCGCCTCCGCCCCGATGCCGCAGAAGCCAGCGGGCAGGCAGAGGCTACCTGAAAAACCGCAGCCGCCCGCAAGTCCACTATACTACGCTCCTTTTCCTACTCCCCGCATTACTCCGGAAACCATGAAAAAACTCCTCCTCAGCCTCCTCTTCTCCCTCGCTGCCCTCCCTGCGCTCGCCTTCAGCACCGCCGAGCTCACCACCCAGCTGCAAGCCCCGCAGAGCGTGCAAGGCAGCTTTATCCAGCAGCGCTTTTTGCGTTCGGCAGACAAGCCCGTGCAAACCGGCGGCCGCTTCGCCCTGCGCCCCGGCCGCGGCCTGTTTTGGCACCTGCAAAAACCGTTTGAAATGAAACTGCGCGTGCGCCGCGACGGCATCAGCCGCCAAGACGCGCAAGGCCAGTGGCGCGCCAACGGCAGCCAAACCGCGCAGGCCGCGCAAGTGAAACTTTTCATGGCCGTACTCGGTGGCGACACCGTCGAACTGCAGCGCCACTTCAACCTCGCCCTTTCCGGCAACGCCCAACAATGGCAGCTCACCCTCACCCCGAAAACCGCCGTGATGCAGCAGGTGTTCAACAAAATCGTCATCAGCGGCGGCCAGCTGGTACAGAAAGTGGAGCTGGACGAAAAACAGGGCGACCGCACCGTGATGCAGTTTAACCAGCTGCAAACCAACCAGCCGCTCAGCCCCGCCGCCCAACAGGCCTTGGGCGAATAAGCCGCCATTTTTCAGGTAGCCCCTCCAAGGCTACCTGAAAACCCGAAATCCTTTCCTTCAGGAACATCCGAATGAACCATCCAACCCAATCCCGCAAAATCCGCGTCGGCATCATCGGACTGAGCGCGGACGGCGGCTGGGGCGCATTAGCACACTACCCATCCCTGTCCAAACTGCCCGAACTGTTTGAAATCACCGGCCTGACGGCCAGCACACCCGCCAAAGCCCAAGCCGCCGCACAAAAATACGGCGTGCCGTTTGCCACCGACAACGCGGCGGAATTGGCAGCACGCAGCGACGTGGATTTGCTGGTGGTCGCCGTCAATCTGCCGCAACACCAAGCCCTGCTGGAACAAATCCTGCCTTCCGGCAAAGCCGTTTATTGCGAATGGCCGCTGGGCACAGACCCCGACCAATCCCGCCATCTCGCCGCCCTAGCCGCCCAATACGGCTGCCGAAACTTCATCGGCCTGCAAGCCCTGCATTCGCCCTATGTAAATAAAATCAAACAGTTGCTGGACAACCCTGCCACGGGACGGATGCTCGCCTGCACCATTCAAGGCAGCGACCCTTCCCGTGCCCGCACTTCCCTTTCCCGCTACCGCTACGCCCAATTTCAGGAAAACGGCGTAACCACACTCACCATCCCCTTCGGCCATCTGCTCTCCGCCCTGCACCTCCTGTTTGGCAGCCTGAACCAAATGCACGCGCTCACCGCCTGCCAATATGCCGAAATCCTGTTGCAAGACACCGGCGAAACCGTGCACCGCACCGCCACCGACCACGTGTTTTTCCATGCCCGCACCGCGCAAGGCGGCTTGATTGACGCGGCTTACGGCGGCAGCTTGGAAGGTCTGAAAATCAGCATCGAATGCGAACACGCCCGCATTACCATTACTGCCGCCAACGGACACATCCAATACCAGCCGCTAACCATTGAAATCGCCCGCAGCAACGGCAGCCGCGAAACCTTCGCACCGCATACGGCGGCGCAGGAAAACCTCGTAGGTGCCTACCGCGCCGTGTACCGCGATTTAACCGAAGGCATGCACACCGTTCCCGATTTCGCCGCTGCGGCAGAACACCAGCAAATATTGTTTGATTTGCAGCAGCCGTAGGCGGGCATTCATGCCCATCGCGCTTTCAGGTAGCCTTCAAGGCTACCTGAAACACCGTTAATCCCTTATCCGACAGCCAATCCGAAACCATGCCCATCCTCCCGCTTTTAAACCGCTCCCCCGATTCCCCGTTGGCCGAAAATTGGACAGCCGCGCAGTTTTCCGCCGCCACGCTCTCGCTGGCCGCGCGTTTGCGTGCGCACAGGGTGCAGGCCGCCGCGCTGTGGTTCGACGATGCGGCGCGGTTTGCTTCCGCGCTGCTGGCCGCTTGGCTGGCGGGGGCGGAGGTGTATCTGCCGCCGAATCTGGCGGAGGAAAACCGCCGTTGGGCGGAAGCGGGCGGGGCGGTGTGGTTGAGCGATGTGCCGGAAGTTTCAGACGGCCTCTGGCTGTACGACGGGGCGGCGGAGCAGGCGGCCGCGCCGGCGGAAGCGTTGGAATGGCCGCGTGAAAACGTGCTGTATCTGAAAACTTCCGGCTCTTCGGGCGAGGCGAAGGTGGAAACCAAAACGCGTGCGCAGATGCTGGCCGAAGCGGCGGCGCTGGCCGAAAGGCTGCCTGAAAGCTGGCGCGGTCTGGCCGCCGTGGGCAGCGTGAGTCCGCAGCATTTATACGGGCTGACCTTCCGCGTGTTCGTGTCGCTGGCGGCGGGCTGGGCAATCGGGCGGCGGCAGTGCGTGTATCCCGAACTGCTGCTGGCCGATTCGCGCCGCGAATGCGTGTGGATTGCCAGCCCCGCGCTGTTGAACCGCTTGGGCGAAGGGCGCGATTGGGCGCGGCTGCGGCAGCATGTGCGCGGCATCATCAGCGCGGGCGGGATGCTGCCGGAGGCCACCGCCGCGCTGCTGCAAGAGAAGCTGGGCTTTGCGCCGCACGATGTGTACGGCAGCACGGAAACCGGCGTCATCGCGCTGCGGCAGGGCGGTGCGTGGGAACTGCTGCCCGAAGTGGAGGCTTCGGTAAACGCAGAAAACATTTTTCAGGTAGCCTCGCCGTGGAGCGGCGGGGTGCGGCAAACCGCAGATGCGGTGCGGCTGGACGGCCGCCGATTGGAGCTGCTCGGCCGCCAAGACCGCATCATCAAGCTGGAAGACAAGCGCGTGTCGCTCTCGCAGCTGGAGCACGATTTGCTCGCCCACGCCTGGGTGGCCGACGCGCATTGCGCCCGCCATCCGCAGCACGGCCGGATTGCCGCCTGGGCGGCACTTTCCGCCGAGGGCATTGCCGCGCTGCGCGAGCAGGGGCGCGCCGCCGTGGTGCACATCCTGAAACAGCATCTGGCCAAAACGCAAGACACCGCCGCGCTGCCGCGCTATTGGCGTTTCGCCGCCGCCTTGCCGCGCAACCCGCAGGCGAAAATCCGCGAACAGGATTTTCAGACGGCCTTTACCGTGCCGCAAACCGCGCCGCAGTGGGCTTTGCTGCACGAAAACGCAGAAACGCGCGAATATGCGTTTGAAGGCACGGTGCCGCTGGATTTAACGTATTTCGGCGGCCATTTCGCCGATTTCCCGCTGGTGCCCGGCGTGATCGAAGTGCAGTGGGCGATGGATTTGGCCGCACGCTTCGACTGGGGCAGAAAACCGGTGCAACACATCGAAAACTTGAAATACCAACACTTTGTGCGCCCGCACGACACCGTGCAGCTCACGCTGCGGCACGACGCGGCGAAAAACAAAATCCATTTCGCCATCAGGCAGGGCGACACGCCTTGCGCTTCGGGCAGGGTGGCGCTGCATGACTAGGCTCGCGTGGCTGTATGCCTTACTGCTGGCCTTCGCCGCCGCGTGGCTGGGCTGGGGGATAGCGCAGGGAGGCCGTCTGCAAACCGACCTCACCGCGCTGTTGCCCGCCGACGCGCAGGTGGACGCGGTGTGGCGCGCGGCAGACGAAGCGGGTGAAAAACAGCTCAACGGCCAAATCCTGCTCTTGGTGGGCAGCGAAGATGCCGACCGCGCCTTCGCCGCCGCCGAACAGGTGGCCGGCCGCTGGCGGCAAAGCGGCCTGTTCGCCGCGGTGGACAGCCGCCTAAACCCCGATTTGGCGCAACTGCGGCAGGAAATCCGCCGCCTCGGCGTGAACGCCCTGCCGCGCGAACAGCAGCAGCTGCTCTTGCACGACCCCGCCGCCTATTTCCAACAGCGCGCCGAAGACGCGGCCAACCCGTTTACCGCGCAAATCGTGCCGCTGGAAGACGACTGGCTCGGCTTCGCCCGCTTCGTGCAGCAAAAACAGCCCGCCGGCCGCCTGCAATGGCACAGCGGCAACGGCATGATGTATAGCGAGCAAGACGGCATCACTTGGGTGTGGCTGCGCGCCAGGCTACCTGAAAAAGCCGCCGCCGATCAGGCCGAACGCCTGCTGCCGCTTCTGGCTGATTCCCGCGCCCAAGCCGAGCGCGGCGGCTACCGCCTGCTGGCCGCCGGCGGTGCATTGTTTGCCGCCGAAGCCAAAACCCAATCCGAACGCGAAAGCGGCCTGATGTCCGCCATCGGCCTCACGCTCACCTTCGCCCTGCTGCTGGCCGTGTTCCGCAGCCCGCGCGTGTTTGCGCTGGTGTTGCCGCTGGGCGCGGGCATGCTGCTCGGCGCGGCGGCCGTGGTGGGCGCGTTCGGGCAGATTCATATCCTCACCGTCGTGATCGGCACCAGCCTGGTGGGGATGCTGGTGGATTTCCCGCTGCACTGGCTCACGCCTTCGGTGTTTTCTCCCAACTGGGCGGCCAAAGAAGCCATGCGCCGCGTCCTGCCCGCCTTCCTCGCCGGGCTGGGCATCACCGCCACCGGCTACCTGCTGCTCGCCTTCACCCCGCTGCCCGTGCTGCGCCAAACCGCCGTGTTTTCCGTGGCCGCGCTCGGCGGCGCGTTTGCCGCCACCGTGCTCCTGCTGCCGCCGCTGTTTCGCGGCTACCGCCCCCGCGCCGCTTGGTTTGCCGCCGCCATGCACAAACTCGCCGCCGCCCGCCTGCACTGGCTGCTCCTGCCCATCCTGCCGCTGGCCGCCGCAGGCTACCTGAAAACCGACTGGCGCGACGACATCCGCGACTGGGCGGCCCTGTCGCCCCAACTCATCGCCGAAATGCGCCAAGTGGCCGACATCAGCGGCAACGACACCGGCGGCCGCAGCATCCTCGTGCAAGCCGGTAACGCAGACGAACTCTTGCGCCGCAGCGCGCAAGTGGAAGCCGCCCTGCAACCCTTGGCAAGCAAAGGCAAAATTGGCGGTGTGCAGTCGCTCAACCAATGGCTGCTGCCCGCCGAAGAGCAGCAAGCCCTGCTCGCCCAACTGCGCCGCCTGGCCGAACAGCCCGCCCCCGCCGCCGACCCCATGCTCCAGCTCGGCCTGAAGCCCGACACCATCCACACCGCCCTGCAACAGGCCGCCGCCCAGCCCGTCGTCCCGCTTGATCAAGCCTTAAGCGGGCAAACCGCCGAAGCCTGGCGCACCCTCTATCTGGGCAACATCCAAGGCCAAGAAGCCGCCCTCGTGCGCGTGCAAGGCCTGAACGATGCCGCCGCCGTGCAAACTGCGCTCTCCGCCCTGCCCTGCAACCAAAGCGGTACCTGCGCCCGGCTGGTGGACAAACGCGCCCGGCTGAACGAACTCTTCCGCCACACCCGCAACCACGCCGCCTGGCTCAAACTCGCCTCCTTCGCCCTGGCCTGGCTCGTGCTGTGGCGCATCTTCGGCGCGCGGCGCGGCAGCCTCATCCTCGCCGTGCCCATGATTTCCGCCGCCGCCACCGTCGGCCTGCTCGGCTGGCTCGGCCTGCCCATCAGCCTGTTCGCCATGTTCGGCCTGCTCTTGGTGGCCGCCGTGGGCGCGGACTATGCCGTCTACGCCCTTACCGCCCGCGAAACCCCCGCCGCCAAACTCGGCGGCATCCTCCTCGCCGCCCTCACCACCGCCATCTCCTTCCTGCTGCTCGCCATCAGCATCACCCCCGCCGTCGCCGCCTTCGGCATCACCGTATCGCTAGGCGTGGGGTTGAACGTATTGCTCTCGGCCTGGCTGTTGAAGAAGGAAGGAGCGGGGCGGGAGGCCGTCTGAAAGCGTGGCAAAACATGGGAGTCTACGTCCAACGGGCGAGAAGGCTTCGGCACGCTATTTCTGCGGTGTGGTTTTGCCACCTCTCTTTCAGACCAACACTGCCTTTCCGCCATTTAGCCGCAAAAAGCAGCCTGTACCCCAACTCCAAAGGAAACCCCACCATGAAAAAACTCCTCCTCCCCCTCCTGCTTGCCGCCGCCATGCTGCCCGCCCAAGCCGCCGACTACTTCCTGCCGGATGCCGAATGCGACGGCAGCGCCAACGTCCGCGCCGCGCCCGGCACGCACAGCAAAATCCTCACCGTACTGGATTCCAACAGCCCGCAACGCAAAATCCTCGGCAGGCAGGGCAAATGGTTGCGTATCCAACTAAACGGCGGCCGCACGGGCTACGTCCACCAAAGCCAGGGCTACATCGTGCAGAACTACATCGTCGCCAGCCCCGACGGCTCAGCCAACGTCCGCCACAACGTAATAGATGAAGGCCAGCCGATTACAGGGCAGTCCGAAATCCTCACCACCCTGCCCAACGGCACGCGCGCACAGATTATTCCGAAATTGAACAGGGGCGACTGGCTGTATTACACCAATCAGGGTGCCTATACCGAAAAAGACGAATACGGCAACAACGAACATATTGACGGCTATATCCACAAAAGCCAGCTGCGACGCGTCGATTAGGCAGCCTGCACCCCAATCCAACCTCAAAGGAAACCCCGCCGTGACAGAACTTCTCTTTCCTCTTCTGCTGCCCGCCCAATATAAAAAGGCCGTCTGAAACTTAAACTCATACGGTTTTATATATTGATGCCGCGCAAACCTTATCCCACGATTTTCAGGTAGCCTTCCAGGCCGTCTGAAAGGCTACCTGAAACCCACACCCCCATCCCTAAGGAGACCAAACATGTCCCAATCCTGCGATATCGCCATCATCGGCGCCGGCCCCTCCGGCGCAGTCGCCGCAGCCCTGCTGCTCAAACACGGCTTTTCCGTGTGCGTGCTCGAAAAACAGCATTTCCCCCGCTTCGTGATCGGCGAAAGCCTGTTGCCGCACTGCATGGAATTCATCGAAGAAGCCGGCTTCCTGCCCGCCGTCGAAGCCGAAAAGCGCTTCCAGTTTAAAAACGGCGCCGCCTTTACCTGGGGCAGCCGCTACACCTACTTCGACTTCACCGACAAATTCACCGCCGGCCCCGGCACCACCTTCCAGGTACGCCGCGAGATTTTCGACAAGATCCTGATCGACGAAGCCGCCAAGCAGGGCGCCGACGTGCGCTTCGGCCACGCCGTTACCGCCTTCGACAACAGCGGCGACACCGCCCGCCTCAGCGTGGAAACCGACAACGGCGAAGCCTACGAACTTACCGCCCGCTTCGTGCTCGACGCCAGCGGCTACGGACGCGTCCTCCCCCGCCTGCTCGACCTCGACACTCCGTCCGACCTGCCCATGCGCGAAGCCCACTTCACCCACATCGACGACAACATCGCCGACCCCGATTTCGACCGCAGCAAAATCCTCATCTCCACCCACCCGGTGCACCGCGACGTATGGCTCTGGCTCATCCCCTTCGGCGACAACCGCTGCTCCATCGGCGTGGTCGGCCTGCCCGAACGCTTCGCCGGCCTGGGCGATTCCGAAGCCATCCTGCGCCGCTACGCCGCCGAAATCCCCATGCTCGCGCGCATTTTGGGCAAGGCCCAATGGGAAAACGACTTCCCCTTCCGCCACATCAAAGGCTATTCCGCCAATGTCAAAACCCTGCACGGCCGCCACTTCGCCCTCTTGGGCAACGCCGCCGAATTCCTCGACCCCGTCTTCTCCTCCGGCGTCACCATCGCCATGCACTCGGCCAAACTCGCCGCCGACCTGCTCGCCCGCCAGCTCAAAGGCCAAGAAGCCGATTGGCAGCGCGAATTTGCCGAACCGCTGATGACGGGCGTCAACGCCTTCCGCACCTATGTGAACGGCTGGTATGACGGCAGCTTCCAAGACGCCATCTACGCCTCCAACCGCAACCCCGAAATCAGCCGCATGATCAGCTCCATCCTCGCCGGCTACGCCTGGGACAGCAACAACCCCTACGTGGAAAAATCCGAACGCCGCCTCAAAGCCCTGGCCGAAACCGTGGGCGAGCAGAAGTGCGAATAAGCGGATAAACTTTCAGGTAGCCTTCAATGCCATACCGGCCGGAAGGCTACCTGAAAGCATAAGCTTCGGTGAAGTTCAAATCAGCGAAGCGGATGGCGGCGAAACTCGAGCCCCGCACCAATAAATACAAAGCAGCCTGCACGTGTTTTAAGCACAGTGCAGGCTGCTTTTCGCGTTTTAGCTCCGCAGAAACTCCGTTTTCAGGTAGCCATCTTTACTGCCCCGCCATCACCCGAAACGTCAGATTAATCCGCGGCTCTTGGATGCGGGTGCTTTTCAGGATGGTGTGCAGCCAGTGTTTCTGCGTTTCGCCGTGCATGACGATGAGCTGGCCGTGTTCCAGCCACATTTCGCGTTTTTCCTTGCTTTCTTTGTGTTTGAAGGCGAATTTGCGCGCTGCGCCGAGGCTTAAGGAGGCGATGGCGCTGTCTTTGACCAGCCCCTGCCCTTCGTCGCTGTGCCACGCCATGCCTTCGTTGCCGTTGTTGTAGCGGTTGAGCAAGCAGGAGTTGAAGCGGGTGGGGCAGATGTCGGCGATGGCGGCTTCCACGCGGTTTTTGAGTTCGTGCAAGACACCGCTCCACGGCAGGGCAATACGGTTTGCGCCGGAATAGCCGTAGTTGTAGGACGTGTCTCCGTACCACGCAACTTCGCGGGCAGTGATGATGTGCTTGCCGAATATCACGGCTTCGTCGTGCCGCCAGGGAATATCACGCTGCAAAATTTCAAAATAACGGTCGGCTTCGGCGGCGGTGAAAATCCGTCCGAAATCGCTGACGATGCCGTCGTAGGGCAGGAGGTTGGCGTGCGGGTTGGCGGTTTCTGGGAAGAGGTCAAGCGTCATCAGCGTCTCCCAATTCGTGCGCCAATATCGCCATTTTGCGCCCGCGTTGCCAGCGGTAACCGCCAATGATGCCGCTTTCGCGGATGACGCGGTGGCAGGGAATGAGTAATGCAACGGGATTCTGTCCGACGGCCGTCCCTACGGCGCGCGCGGCGTTGGGCGAACCGACGGCCTGCGCCACTGTGCCGTAGCTTTGCAGGCTGCCTGCGGGAATATCGAGCAGCGCCTGCCAGACTTTGAGCTGGAAGGGCGTGCCTTTGATGTGCAGGGTAATGCGGCCGCACTGGGTGCGGAAGATGTCGGCGGCTTGGCGGTGGAATGCGGTTTCCTGCCCGATTAGGCGGGCGTTCGGATATTCGGCGCGCAATTCGTCCAGGGCGGCGGAAGGGTCGTCTGAAAAACGCATGAAGCAGATGCCTTTGTCTGTTGCTGCTGCCAACAGGTCGCCAAAGGGGCCGGGAATCAGGGTGTAATGGATTTGCAGGCCTGCGCCACCGTTTTTGTATTCGCCCGGGGTCATTTTTTCGATGCCGACAAATAAGTCGTGCAGCCGCCCCGTGCCGCTCAATCCGCCGCTGTGCGCCGCTTCCGCCACGCTTTCGCTGTTTTTCAGGGCGGCTTTGGCGCGGCTGATGCTGATGTGTTGCAGCATTTTTTTCGGGCTGATGCCCGCCCATGCGGAAAATTCGCGCTGCAAATGTTCGGGACTGACGTGCACTGCCGCCGCCACTTGCGCCAAATCGGGCTGTTCGGCGGCATGGTCGTAAAGGTATTCGATGGCGCGGGCAATGCGGAGGAATTGGCGGGTTTGATTCGGAGACATGGGGTTGTTTTGAAGTTTCATGGCGTTAGGATACGCGTAAAGCGGGCGGGGGGCGACCCGATTGTTGATGGGGTTGCGGTTCGGGCATAAAAAAGCAGCCTGCACATTCACAACACAAAGTGCAGGCTGCTTTTCGGGCTTTCAGACGGCTTCAAAAGCAGCCTGCACTTTCAGGTAGCCTGAAAGGAGGATGGGCGGGCTACCTGAAAGCATGGGCTTCAACTGAGTTAGAACCGCGTGCATACGTTCCGCATATACTTTACCCCAACGGGCTATGCCCGGGCGGGTGTCGGATTCAAAAATCCACATTGCGGCGGCTAACAGATCCGACACCCCGTAGCTTCCGCTGCCTTGCACACGAAATCGTAGAGTTGCTGACTCAGTTCTGCTTCTTCTGGATGTTTGAATGAAAAATTATTAGGATGTGCTACTTTGTAAGGGGTTGTAGTATGTGGAGCGTAGAATAATTTTGCGTATTCTATCAATTTCTCTTTTAAAGGACTATCGCTGCTTTCAATAGCAGTGAGCAAATAGTTATGAAATTCATCGGTTACCTTGAATACACAATTGTTTTTTGAGGGTTTCACTTTATCTAAATAACAAAATGACCAAAGGCTGCACATTATGATATCCGCCTTAGAAAAATCCAGTCCATCCATTCTGTTATCTACCTTTTCAGGCGGAATAATCTCACCCTTACGCAGGTTCCCTATCTTTTCAACCCCTTCAAACGAGCAGTCGTATAACAGCCCTTCAAAGGTACAGTTTTTCAGATTGGAATGCCCAAAAAGCGCCTTGTGAATTTCTCCGCTAAATAGGCAGTTCTCTAACAGTTTGCAACTATTGAACTTTAAGCGGATATTCTTTTTGATTTGGGTAAAACGACAGTCTTTTAATGTAGCCCCTATAAAATCTCCCCATTTGTATTTGCAACCAGCAAAACTGCACGATAAGAAGGTAGCGCCATTTCCGCAAATAGCATAGGCGCTCAATTGAAACATGCTTTCGTCGAAAATAACGTGGTCGATCACAGGAATAAAATCGTCTGTCTCTTCAATGGCAAAATACTGCCACACCGAGCCTGAAAAATCGGCATAGGATAGGGAGGTATGGAGAGGTTTGGATATATTTTCCCACATATATCCATTTCGCAAAGGAACTTGCGCTCTTTCACCTATGAGCTTAATCCCACGAAAGTCTTGCAAGCCCCCTTCTGTCAAACCGAACGGTGAGACGCTTAGATTCTGGGTGGCCGACAATATTTCTTCCAAGGTTGTATAAACATCCCAGCGTCTTTTTAATTTAATCGAAATAGCCATTTTTTAGTCCTTTCGTTTTGGAATTCCTTGCATCAAAAATAAATGAAGACTGCGGTTTTATGCAAACGGCGGGGTTTGGGGGCAACCCGCTTCCTCCCCTGTGTGTGAGGGCTGGAGGGAGGGCTTTTGGGGTTTGCTGCGATTTGGTGCAGGCTGTTTTTTCCAATTTCAGCCAGCCTTCCCCACCGCCCGCTGTACCCCGAAAATCGAAGCCAGCACCAGCGCGAAGCCCGCCAGCGATTTCGCATCCATGCCCTGGCCGAGGAACAGCCAGCCCAGTACAAAGGCGCAGACGGGGCTGAGTAATCCCAGCGACGACACGGCGGCGGGCGGCAGTTTGGCGATGCCGTCGAACCACAGCACATAGGCCAGCACCGCGCCGAACAGGCACAGATACAGGTAGCCGCCGAGATTGGCCGCGCTTAACGCTTCCAACGGCGGTTCGGCCAGCAGGGCGACGGGCAGCAGGCACAGTCCGCCGATAAACAGCTGCCAGCCGGTGAACGCCAACACGGGCAGCGAAGTGCGGCGGTGTTTCGACAAATACACGCCCAAGGCCATCGCCGCCGCGCCCGCCAGTGCCGCCAAAATACCGAGCGTGTCGTAGCGCGCCTGCGGCGACAGCACCAACAACGCAATCCCCGCCACGCCCGCCGCCGCCCAGCCCCAAGCCGCTTTCGGCGGCATGGTTTTGCCAATCAGCCAAGTGAACACCAGCACCATTAGCGTTTGCGTGGAACTCAGCACCGCCGCCAAACCGCCCGGCAAGCGGTATGCCGCCACAAACAGCATGGCCTGGAAAAAGCCGATGTTCAGAAAACCGAGCAGGGCGACAATGCCCCATTCGCCACGTTGCGGCAGCCTGCGCGTCCATGCCAGTAGCAACAGCCCGGCCGGCAACACGCGGATAAGCGCGGCGGTGAACGGGCGGTTCGGCGGCAGGAATTCGGTGGTGACCAGATAGGTGCTGCCCCAAATCAGCGGGGCGAGCGCAGTGGCGAGGATGGCGGCGGTGCGGTTGGGCATGGGGGATTCCTTGTGTGTGTGGTGTTTTAGCTTTGCAGAAACTGCGTTTTAACTTCGTTGAAGCTGCGCTTTCAGGTAGCCTGAAGGTCGTCTGAAAACGGGATGTGGATGGGGCAAAGGCAGCATCGCAGGTATGCATATCGGTCGGCTGAATCAAAAAATCAGACCGATGGCAGCCTGCAAAAGGCTACCTGAAAACTGAAAATCGCGTGTGTATCGTATACCCTCTACCTAATCGGGCTACGCTTGCCGCGTTTGGGTTGCTGCGGCAAATGGCGGAGTGGCGCTGGTTTGTCTCTCTTCCCTTGTGTGGGAAAGTTTTTGGGGTGCAGGCTACTTTTTTCAAATTTCAGGTAGCCTTAAATGACTCAAAGGTTACTTGAAAATGCGGTTTTAACGAAGCTAAAACTGCATACCCAACCGTGTTATAATACACAGTTTTTCCCATTCCCAATCCGATTACAAAACAGCAGACAAACCCCATGAAAAACATCCGCAACATCGCCATCATCGCCCACGTCGATCACGGCAAAACCACACTCGTAGACCAACTCCTGCGCCAATCCGGCACCTTCCGCGCCAACCAGCACGTGGACGAACGCGTGATGGACAGCAACGACCTTGAAAAAGAACGCGGCATCACCATCCTCGCCAAAAATACCGCCATCGAATACGAAGGCTACCACATCAACATCGTCGATACCCCCGGACACGCCGACTTCGGCGGCGAAGTAGAACGCGTACTCGGCATGGTGGACTGCGTGCTGCTGCTGGTGGACGCACAAGAAGGCCCGATGCCGCAAACCCGCTTCGTCACCAAAAAAGCCCTCGCGCTGGGCTTGAAACCCATCGTAGTCATCAACAAAATCGACAAGCCCACCGCCCGCGCCAGCTGGGTCATCGACCAGACCTTTGATTTGTTCGACAACCTCGGCGCCAGCGAAGAGCAGCTCGATTTCCCCATCGTCTATGCCTCCGGCCTCTCCGGCTTCGCCAAGCTGAACGAAGAAGACGAGAGCAGCGATATGCGCCCGCTGTTCGACACCATTCTCAAATACACCCCCGCGCCTTCAGGTAGCCCCGATGCGCCGCTGCAACTGCAAATCTCCCAGCTTGATTACGACAACTACACCGGCCGCCTCGGCATCGGCCGCATTCTCAACGGCAAAATCCGTCCCGGCCAAACCGTGGCCGTGATGAACCACGACAAACAAATCGCCCAAGGCCGCATCAACCAGCTCTTAGGCTTCAAAGGCTTGGAACGCGTGCCGCTTGAAGAAGCTGAAGCCGGCGACATCGTGATTATTTCCGGTATCGAAGACATCGGCATCGGCGTAACCATTTGCGACAAAGACAACCCCGTCGGCCTGCCCATGCTCAGCGTGGACGAACCCACCCTCACCATGGACTTCATGGTGAACACATCGCCGCTGGCCGGCACCGAAGGCAAATTCGTCACCAGCCGCCAAATCCGCGACCGCCTGCAACGCGAACTGCTCACCAACGTCGCCCTGCGCGTGGAAGACACCGCCGATGCCGACGTATTCCGCGTGTCCGGCCGCGGCGAGCTGCACCTGACGATTTTGCTGGAAAACATGCGCCGCGAAGGCTACGAACTGGCCGTGGGCAAACCGCGCGTCGTGTACCGCGAAATCAACGGCCAAAAATGCGAGCCGTATGAAAACCTCACCGTGGACGTGCCCGATGAAAACCAAGGCGCGGTGATGGAAGAACTCGGCCGCCGTCGCGGCGAGCTCACCAATATGGAAAGCGACGGCAACGGCCGCACCCGCCTCGAATACCACATTCCCGCCCGCGGCCTCATCGGCTTCCAAGGCGAATTCATGACCCTCACGCGCGGCGTCGGCCTGATGAGCCACGTGTTCGACGACTACGGACCGGTCAAACCCGATATGCCCGGCCGCCACAACGGTGTGCTGGTTTCCCAAGAGCAAGGCGAAGCCGTGGCGTATGCGCTGTGGAACTTGGAAGACCGCGGCCGCATGTTCGTGTCGCCGAACGATAAAATCTACGAAGGCATGATTATCGGCATCCACAGCCGCGACAACGATTTGGTGGTGAACCCGCTCAAAGGCAAAAAACTCACCAACGTGCGCGCCAGCGGAACGGACGAAGCCGTGCGCCTGACCACGCCGATTAAGCTCACGCTGGAAAGCGCAGTGGAATTTATCGACGACGACGAACTGGTGGAAATCACGCCACAATCCATCCGTCTGCGCAAACGCTACCTGAGCGAATTGGAACGCCGCCGCCACTTTAAGAAATTGGACTAAGGCTACCTGAAAAGCCTCAGAGCATATCAGCAAAGGCTACCTGAAACCCGCCTGCCGGTTTTCAGGTAGCCTTTTTATAGTGAATTAACAAAAACCAGTACAGCGTTGGCTCGCCTTGCCGTAACGTGTGTACTGTCTGCGGCTCGCCGCCTTGTCCTGATTTAAATTTAATCCACTATATATCCGCCGAAGAGTGCCGCAGAATCGGCTATAATGCCGCCGTTTCCAATTCTTGATTTCAGGGAAGGTATCATGAGCGATTTTCGGCAGGATTTTCTGCGCTTTGCGCTGGAGCAGGATGTGCTGCGCTTTGGCGAGTTTGTTACCAAAGCCGGGCGGCTTTCGCCCTATTTTTTCAATGCCGGGCTGTTTAACGACGGCGCCGCCACCCTTGCGTTGGCGCGGTTTTATGCGCGTTCGATTCTCGAGAGCGGAGTGGAATTCGATATGCTGTTCGGCCCGGCTTATAAAGGCATCGTGCTGGCTTCGGCCACGGCGATGATGTTGGCCGAAGCAGGGCGCAATGTGCCTTTTGCCTACAACCGCAAGGAAGCCAAAGACCACGGCGAAGGCGGTACGCTGGTGGGCGCGCCGCTAGCCGGTCGGGTGTTGATTATCGATGATGTGATTTCCGCCGGCACTTCGGTGCGCGAGTCGGTGCGCCTGATTGAGCAGGCGGGCGCTACGCCGGCCGGGGTGGCGATTGCGCTCGACCGTATGGAAAAAGGCACGGGCAACCAATCGGCGGTGCAAGAGGTGCGCCAGCAATTCGGGCTGCCGGTGGTGCCGATTGCCAGCCTGGCCGATTTGCTCGCGCTCTTGCAAGACGATGCGCAGTTCCGGCAATACCTCGAGCCGGTACAGGCCTACCGCGACCGCTACGGGGTAGCAGGCTAAAAATATAGTGGATTAACAAAAATCAGGACAAGGCGGCGAGCCGCAGACAGTACACACGTTACGGCAAGGCGAGCCAACGCTGTACTGGTTTTTGTTAATTCACTATAAAGTGTAGGAAATCGTCGCGCTGTTTACATCTTAGGTTCTTGCCTGGCATCCGATATTGTCGGGGGTATCAGCAGATACGAGAAATCCGCCTTCTTTAAATGATAATGACGGATAATCGCCTGATAAGTTATTTTTGGGGAAGTGAAATCCATCTGCAAAGAGGAAGTGCTAAGCACCACAACGGTTTCCAACTTCCCCCGTCGAATCATTACAGCAGCATTCTTATTTTAATTCGCCAAAAATATACCGGGGCTATCGCTTTAGTATCCGCAGATTGGCTATAATGCCCCAACCGCAGCTATAGCGGGCATACAAAGGGAAACATCATGGCCGCCGACCTCCGTCAGCTTTTGCTCAAACTCTATCTGCTCAACAACCCCAAACTCGAACATAAGGTTTACATCTACACTTATCGCGGCGTAACCGATGTGGCTACCAACCCCTTCCAATATGTGAGCGGCGATTTGGCCGAGAACGTGAAGAAAAGCCTGATTCTGCAAAACCTGGCCGGCGGCGAAATGCTGCAGGCCTTCATCGTGCCCACGCCCGACAGCAAAGGTAAAACCCACAGCGCCTACGAAATTGAAAACACCGTGCTCTACGGCAACAAAACCGGCGTCATCATCGAAATCGGGCTTGATAAAGACAAAATCGAAAAAACCGATAAATACCGCCAGTTCAGCCATTTGGCTGTGAGTATGCTGCGGCAGTTTGTCGATTAAACCTGAACCAGAATCCCCATCAGGCTACCTGAAACCCCAAGAGGCGGCTTGAGCAGGATCATCCTGCCAACGCTATAAATGAAAGGAAATATTATGCAAACATGGAAAACCGCCCTCTGCCTCGCCACCCTGCTCACCGCGGCTGCCTGCGCCAAACCGCCTGCCTCAGCTGCAGGCGAAGTGCAGCGGCAAACGGTAACCGATGCGGAAAGCTACTGCAAAACCTCGGCAGCCGTTTCCCATGATGCCATTTTGGCGCGCTTGGAAGGCGAAAAACCGGCTGACACCGAAGCCCGCCTGCGCCAGAAATATACAACTGCCGCCCAAAACGAAGAATCCCGCAGGCTGACGCTCAGTGCCATCAGTATCGCCATCAGCAAAGCCCAGCGTACCAACGTGCCTGCCGATTCAAAAACCTCGGTCAGTGCCGAGACTAAAAACCGCATCGCCGACCGCATCGGCGAAGAGGAGTACCGCTTCTGCATGAACACGCTCAATGCCAATAATCAATAAGTGGGCTAAGAGATAAGTGGGCTAAGAGGCTACCTGAAAAAATAAGCCCCAAGCGCTTCAAACGCGGTTTGAGGGATATTTGAAATAGCTTTGGATGGCTTATGGCAAGCCAACTGAACTTTCGCTGAAGCGTCGGCTTGTCTTGTTATGCTCCTGTTCTGCCTGCGGTTTGCCGCCTTATAGTGAAAGCCGATTTGGCTTACGCCAGCTATAGAGAATAATCACTTTGTTTACAGGTTTTATAGTGAATTAAATTTAAACCAGTACAGTGTTGCCTCGCCTGGCCGTACTGTCTGCGGCTCGCCGCCTTGTCCTGATTTTTGTTAATTCACTATATTAGCCCCAATAAAAAACCTTTGCCGGTTTGGCAAAGGTTTTGTTTTTTGCGCGCCAATCTGGCTAAGCTTGGCGGATGGGGATGATTTTAGCGGTTTGGCCGAGGCGTTTTTTGCCGCCTTCGCCGTAGTTTTCGGCCACGTAGTTTTCCACAATCTGCAAAAACTCGGCAGCCATGTTGTCGCCCTTGAGCGTTACCGTTCGCTCGCCGTCCACATACACGGGGGCAACCGGGGTTTCGCCAGTGCCGGGCAGGCTGATGCCGATATCGGCCAGCTTGCTCTCGCCCGGGCCGTTGACCACGCAGCCCATCACGGCCACATTCAGGCTTTCCACGCCGGGATATTTGTGTTTCCACACCGGCATCTGCATCCGCAGGTGTAGCTGGATATCGCGCGCCAGCTCTTGGAATACGGTGCTGGTGGTGCGGCCGCAGCCTGGGCAGGCGGTAACCATCGGGGTGAAGGAGCGCAGCCCCATGGTTTGCAGGATTTCTTGCGCCACAATCACTTCCTGCGTGCGCGAGCTGCCGGGCTCGGGGGTAAGGGAGATGCGGATAGTGTCGCCGATGCCTTCTTGCAGCAGTACAGCGAGTGCGGCAGTGGAAGCCACGATGCCTTTGCTGCCCATGCCGGCTTCGGTGAGCCCCAGATGCAGCGGATAGGCGCAGCGGCTGCCCAAGTCGCGGTATACCTGAATCAAATCCTGCACGGCGCTGACTTTGCACGACAGGATGATTTTGTTTTCAGGTAGCCCCAAATCCACGGCTTTTTGCGCGGATTCCAGTGCAGAGAGCACCAATGCTTCCTTCATCACGGCTTCGGGCGGCAGCGGTTCGGGGCGGTTGCGGTTGGCATCCATCAGGCGTTTGGCCAGGCTTTGGTCGAGGCTACCCCAGTTCACGCCGATGCGCACGGCTTTGCCGTTTTCGGCCGCGGTGCGGATTAAAAAGGCGAATTTCTCATCGCCTTTCGCGCCTTTGCCCACGTTGCCGGGGTTGATGCGGTATTTGGCCAAGGCTTTGCCGCATTCGGGAAACTCGGCCAGGAGGCGCTCGCCGTTGAAGTGGAAATCGCCGATGAGCGGGGTGGGGCAGCCCATGTCGTCGAGCCGGCTGCGGATTTCGGCCACTTTGGCGGCGGCCTGCGGGTTGTTTACCGTGATCCGCACCATTTCCGAGCCGGCTTCGCTGAGCTCTTTCACCTGTAAGGCGGTGGCTTTGGCGTCGGCGGTGTCGGTGTTGGTCATCGATTGTACCACCACCGGCGATTCGGAGCCGACGGTGATGTGTTCGATTTCTACCTGATGCGTGTGCCGGCGGGAAGGAAGGGTTGTGTTCATAAACGGGTATTATTGTTTGGCGGCATCGTCTGATCCGCCGGCGGTGAAGGCGGCGGTTTTGTGGTCTACCATATGCTCGGCCACGTTGATGTCGCGGCCGCTGTAGCTGGCCAGGCTGTTTTTGGCAAAGCCGATGCGTACGCGGTAGGGGCCGTTGCCGGAGAAGCGGTGTTCGCTGCCGGCCGGCACGATTTTGGCAATCAGCATTTGGCCGTCTTTATCGGTTACGGTGAGGAAGGAGCGGAAACGCAGTTTGAGTACCAATTCGCCCTGAGTCGATTGGATACCTGCGGCGGCAGGTGCGGAAGCAGGGTTTTCCACCGGCTGCGGCTGGCTACCTGAAACCGTGGGTAGGGAAGCAGCAGGAGCAGAAGCCTCTTGCAAGGGCAATACCTGTACATTGCTGCTGTCTAAGTTGGGCGGCAGGATTTGATTTTCCGGAATGCTGGTTTGGGCATTCTGTTTTTGATGCTCGGTGTTGGACTTCATCTGCCACAACACCACGACGCCCACAATCGCGGCAGCGGCGGCCACACCGAAAATCCAGCGCGGGAAGGGTTTTTTAATCGGGGTGGTGTGGTAGGTCATCTTCACATTGCCGTCTTCTTTGGCCGATGGGCTTTGGAATTGGCTGGGGGCAATTATCTGCTCCAGATAGTTGTTTAATACGGTTTCGTCCAAATTCAGGTAGCGTCCGTAGCTGCGCAGAAAACCGCGCACAAACACGGGCTCGGGCAGTTTGCTGAAATCGGCGTTTTCCAACGCCTCCACCTGGCGGGCGGGCAGTTTGAGGTGTTCCGACACGTCACCGATCGACAGCTGTTGCTGTTCGCGGTTGTGGCGCAACAATTTGCCCAGTTCTTCAGCGGCGGCCAGTTGGGGGGTTGAGATCTCGGTCATTGGGGTCTTCCTGTGGTAATTTCTTGAAGTTCTGGTGAATACGGATAGTTGGTGCGCAACTGCGCTTCGTATTCGTAGGCGGCCTGGGTTTGGCCGCGGGCGCGGGCAATTTTCCAGCCCAGCAGCAGATCGTCGGCGCCTAGCCGGTCTACCTTACTTTGATATTGGCGGAACTGGCGGTCGGCCTCGCCCAAATTGCCTTCGAGCATGCGCACGCGTGCCATTTCTTTTTGCGCGGGGGCGAAACTCGGGTCGGCGGCTTGGGAGCGTTCCAGATAGGCCATGGCCAAGTTGTATTGCCCCAGGCGGGCGCTACAGATGCCTTTGTTCATGTAGGCCACCTGCGGGCTGGGATAAGTGGGGTCGGCCAGGGCGCGGTCGAAATAGGTCAAGGCCTGGTTTGCGCGGCCGCCGGAGTTGCACAAAAACCAACCGTAGTTGTTGTTGATTTCCGCGCTGTCGGGCTTGATAGACAGGGCGCGCTGGAAACTTTCTTCCGCTTTCTCCGGCACTTTCAGATATTGATAAATTTCAGCACGCACCAGCCAGGCGTTTTCGTTGCGCGGCTGAACCTGCAAGGCCTCTTCAATCGCCGATACGGCGGCGCGGTAGTCGTGCGAATTCATGTATTCGATAGCCAGCTGGATTTTGATGGCGGCAATTTCTTCCGGCCGGTTGCGCACTTCTTTGTTGCCGGTGTGGATGGTGATGCCGCCGCAGCCGGCGAGCAAAGCGAGCGTCGTCAGGGAGGCAATTAAACCTTTTTTCATGATAATCAACCTTTCACAACTTGTAATTGCAGCCATTTTTGTTGGCGGCGGGTTTTGTCTTGTACCTGTCCGGCCAGCTGGCCGCAGGCTGCATCGATGTCGTCGCCGCGCGTTTTACGCACGGTAACCACCAAGCCGGCCTGATACAAGATATCGCGGAACACGCGGATATTCTCATCGCTGGAGCGGTTGTAGCCGGAATTGGGGAAGGGGTTAAACGGAATCAGATTGAATTTGCAGGGAACGTCTTTAACCAATTCCAACAGCTCGCGGGCGTGTTCGGGTTTGTCGTTTACGCCGTCGAGCATAACATATTCGAAGGTAACGAAGTCGCGCGGGGCTTTGACCAGATAGCGCCGGCAGGCAGCCATCAGCTCTTTGAGCGGATATTTTTTGTTCAGCGGCACGATTTCGTTGCGGATGGCGTCGTTCGGGGCGTGCAACGATACGGCCAGCGCCACCGGCATGTCTTCTTTGAGCCTGTCCATCTGCGGCACCATGCCGGAGGTGGAAACGGTAACGCGGCGGCGGCTGAGGGCGTAGCCGTGGTCGTCCAACATGATGGAGAGTGCGGTCACCACATTATCGTAGTTGGCCAGCGGCTCGCCCATGCCCATCATCACCACGTTGGAAATCACGCGTTCGTCTTTAGGCGTGGCGCCCAGGGCTTTGTTTGCCCACCATAATTGGCCGATGATTTCGGCGGTGGAGAGGTTGCGGTTGAAGCCTTGGCGGCCGGTGGAGCAGAAGGTGCACTCCAGCGCGCAGCCCACCTGCGAGGAAATGCACAGCGTGCCGCGGTCGGTTTCGGGGATGAACACGGTTTCCACGCCGTTGCCGGTGCCCACGTCCAACAGCCATTTGCGCGTGCCGTCGCGGCTTTCCTGCGCAGCCATCAGCGCGGGCACGCCCACTTGCGCGCTCTCGTTGAGCTTGGCGCGCAGCGATTTGGCCAGGTCGGTCATTTCATCGAAATCGCCGGCCGCGCCTTGGTGCATCCAGCGCATCACTTGGCGGGCGCGGAAGGGTTTCTCCCCCATTTGGGCGAAATGGGCAGTGAGGCCGGCAAGGTCGTAGTTGAGCAGGTTGGTTTTCATATGGGGTGCTGCGGTCGGCGGTTTGTGTTCTTTGGTTGTTATTATAGTGAATTAAATTTAAACCAGTACAGCGTTGCCTCGCCTTGCCGTACTATCTGTACTGTCTGCGGCTCGTCGCCTTGTCCTGATTTAAATTTAATTCAATATAGTTGATTAAAGGGCTTAAAGGCTACCTGAAAACCGAGTTCCAATGGATTTGAAACTTTCAGGTAGCCTGAGGCCGGGCCGGGTTAGCGCGGGCAGATTTCCTGGTCGCCGAAGAAATAGGCCACTTCGATGGCGGCATTGGCCAAGCTGTCTGAACCGTGCACGGCGTTGGCGTCGATAGAAGAGGCGAAATCGGCGCGGATGGTGCCGGGGGCGGCTTCTTTCGGATTGGTGGCGCCCATCAGCTCGCGGTTTTTAGCCACTGCGTTTTCGCCTTCCAACACCTGAATCATCACCGGCCCGCTGGTCATGAACTTCACTAAATCGGCAAAAAATGGGCGCTCTTTGTGCACGGCGTAGAAACCCTCGGCTTCTTCGCGGGTGAGGTGCTTCATTTTGGCGGCCATGATTTTCAGGCCGTTGCCTTCAAAGCGGCTGTAGATTTTGCCGATGATATTTTTCGCCACGGCATCGGGCTTGATGATGGAAAGAGTGCGTTCAATGGCCATTTGGTTCTCCAATCCGATTCGCTGTCAATATATTGGCCGCTACGGATGTTTATCCCGTCCGGCGGGCGTGCGGCTGGCGGACGGCATTTTAGCAAGTTTTCCGCGCGATGGCTTGTTCGGATACGGATTTTTGCATTTATCGGCTTGGCTTTGCATAAGCGGCTTGGAGGCTACCTGAAAACTGGCGCGGGTCGTTTTAAATCCCGTGCAGCAATTTCCACAGCATCTGGCTGCCAATCACCACCATCAACACGCCAAACGCCCGCTTCAAGCCCGCCGGCGGCAGGCGGTGCGCCGCTTTCACGCCCAAAGGCGCGAACAGCACCGTGCACACCCCCAGCACCACGATGCACGGCACATACCAAAAGCCCACCGCGCCCGCAGGCAGCCCCGGCACATTCCAGCCGGAAAACAAATAGCCCAGCGCCCCCGCCACCGCAATTGGCCAGGCCAGCACGCTGGAAGTGGCCACCGCCTGGTGCACCGGCACGCGGCAATACATCATAAACGGCACCGACAACGACCCGCCGCCGATGCCCACCCAGCTGGACAGCAGCCCGAACAGCCCGCCCACTCCCGCCTGCACCCGTCCGCCGGGCAGCGCGGTTGCCGGTTTCGGATTGAGCTGAAACAGGTTTTTTGCGGCCACCGAATAGCAGAATACAATAAACAACACCTGCAGGCCGAGGGTGGGAATCCGATTCGACACCAGCGAGCCCAGCAGACTGCCCGCCACCAGCCCGGGCGCCATGCGCCGCACGAATTCCCAGCGCACCGCGCCTTTTTTTTGCTGCGCCCACGCGCTGGAAAAGGTAGTGAACACCATCACCGCCATCGATGTGCCCACCGCCAAATGCTGGCCGTGTTCGCCCGCGATGCCCTGCCTGCCCAACGACCACAGCACAATCGGCACGGTAACCGCCCCGCCGCCGATGCCCAGCAGCCCGGCTAAAAACCCCGCCGCCGCGCCCACCGCCGCCAGCGGCAGCAACACTTCCATGCTCCACATTGCTTTGCCTCCACTATAAAACTGCTGCCGGAAAGCAAATCGGCAGCGGCATTTCATTTTTGAATTTTCAGGTAGCCTTTAGCCGTTCAGGCCAAACCGGCTTGGCGTTTGCCATCCACAATTCAGGCTGTGGCCGTTTTCAGGTAGCCTCTTGCCCACCGTCCGGCTTCTGTGGCGCCTTTTGCCTGCGCCCGCGCTGCCAAAACCACATCACATAGCCCGACAGGCTGTAGGCCAGAAACAGCAGGAACAGCACCAGCGACGGCTCCCAAGTAATCACCAAAAAACCGATTACCGCCAAGAGCAGCCCGAAAAACGGCACCTTGCGCCGCACGTTGATTTCCTTAAAGCTCCAAAACCGCACCTGTGCCACCATCGAAAGCCCGGCAAACAGCGTGATGATCAAGCACCACCAGCGCGCCAGCGGCAGGCTGCCCAAGCTGTGATCCATCCACACCAGCCCGATTACCAAGGCAGCTGCCGTCGGGCTCGGGATGCCGATAAACCAGCGTTTGTCCACCTTGCCGATTAAGGTGTTGAACAAGGCCAGGCGCAAAGCCGCGCAGGCGCAATAAATGAAGGCCACTGAATAGCCGATGCGCCCGAACTCGAAAAGCTGCCACTTATAGGCAATCAGCGCCGGCGCCACGCCGAAGCTTACCATGTCGGCCAGGCTGTCGAGCTGTTCGCCGAATGCGCTCTGGCTGTTGGTCCAACGCGCCACGCGGCCGTCCATGCCGTCGAGCAGCATCGACACAAACACCGCCACCGCCGCCGTATCGTAGCGGCCGTGCATGGATTGGGTGATGGCGAAAAACGCGCAAAACAAGGCCGCCAGCGTAAACGCATTGGGCAGCAGGTAAATGCTGTTTTGGCGGAAGGCTTCGCGGCGGCTGGCGGGCTGTGCGGAGGGGCGTGGCTGGGTCATTTGAGGCTACCTGAAAACTCGATAATCAATAGCCTATTATATACCCATCCGGCCATCGCCGCGCCCGCAGCAGCAAAACCTGCGTTGATAAAGCTGCAGGGAAAGCGGAGAAGTGCGTTATAATTCGCCTCGTTGAGCAATTAATCGGGCTGGATACCGAAAACTTGGCCGCATCGCGGCGTTTCATTTTTCAGGTAGCCCTTTGTTAATTAATTTAATACTCAAGAAAGGCACAACGCAATGAGTTTGATCGAATTGAAAGTCCCCGACATCGGCGGCCACGAAAACGTGGACATCATCGCCGTAGAAATCAAAGCAGGCGACACCATCGCCATCGACGACACGCTGATTACATTGGAAACCGACAAAGCCACCATGGACGTTCCTGCCGAAGCCGCAGGCGTGGTGAAAGAAGTGAAAGTGAAAGTGGGCGACAAGATTTCCGAAGGCGGCGTGATTGCCGTCATCGAAGCCGCCGGTGCGTCTGCCGCTGCCGAAGCGCCGAAAGCCGCCGCAGCGCCCGCCCCAGCCCAAGAAGCCCCCAAAGCCGCTGCGCCCGCACCTCAGGCGGCACAATTTGCCGGTTCTGCCGATGCCGAATACGACGTGGTGGTATTGGGCGGTGGCCCCGGCGGCTATTCCGCTGCCTTTGCCGCAGCCGACGAAGGCTTGAAAACCGCCATCATCGAGCAATACAGCACCTTGGGCGGCGTGTGTCTGAACGTGGGCTGCATCCCGTCCAAAGCGCTGCTGCACAACGCTGCCGTAATTGACGAAGTGAAACACTTGGTGAAAAACGGCATCAAATTCGGCGAACCCGAAATCAACGTGGATGAACTGCGCGGCTACAAAGAAAAAGTCATCGCCAAACTCACCGGCGGCCTGGCAGGTATGGCCAAAGCCCGCAAAGTGGACATCATCCAAGGTAACGGCCAATTCGTGGGCGCAAACCACATCGAAGTGTCGCTCACCGAATCCGCCCAATACGAACAAGCCAAAGAAACCGGCGCGAAAAAAACCGTTGCCTTCAAAAACTGTATCATCGCCGTGGGCAGCCGCGTGGTGAAACTGCCCTTCATTCCTGAAGACCCACGCATTGTGGACAGCACCGGCGCGCTGGAACTGCGCCAAAACGGCGGCAAACTGCCGGAAAAAATGCTGGTCATCGGCGGCGGCATCATCGGCCTGGAAATGGGCACCGTGTACAGCACACTGGGCGCACGCTTGGACGTAGTGGAAATGATGGACGGCCTGATGCAGGGTGCCGACCGCGACTTGGTGAAAGTGTGGGAGAAAATGAACGCCCACCGCTTCGACAACATCATGACCAACACCAAAACCGTGGCCGTGGAAGCCAAAGCAGACGGCATTTATGTAACCTTTGAAGGCGAAAAAGCGCCGAAAGAGCCGCAACGCTACGACTTGGTGCTGGTGGCTGCCGGTCGTGCGCCGAACGGCAAACTCTGCTCCGCCGAAAAAGCCGGCGTGGCCGTTACCGAACGCGGCTTCATCGAAGTGGACAAACAAATGCGCACCAACGTGCCGCACATCTACGCCATCGGCGACGTGGTCGGCCAACCCATGCTGGCGCACAAAGCCGTGCACGAAGGCCATGTGGCAGCGGAAAACTGCGCCGGCCACAAAGCCTACTTCGACGCGCGCGTGATTCCGGGCGTGGCCTACACCGACCCTGAAGTGGCTTGGGTGGGTGTTACCGAAGAAATCGCCAAACGCGACGGCATCAAAATCACCAAAGCCGTATTCCCGTGGGCTGCCAGCGGCCGTGCCATTGCCAATGGCCGCGACGAAGGTTTCACCAAGCTGATTTTCGATGCCGAAAGCGGCCTGATTATCGGCGGCAGCATCGTCGGCACCCACGCGGGCGACATGATCGGCGAAATCTGCCTGGCCATCGAAATGGGCTGCGATGCAACCGACATCGGCAAAACCATCCACCCGCACCCCACCTTGGGCGAAAGCATCGGCATGGCGGCAGAAGTGGCCAACGGCACTTGCACCGATTTGCCGCCGCAGCGCAAGAAGAAATAAGCGTTCGGCAGCTTAAACACTGAATAGAAAAGGCTACCTGAAACTGTATTTAGCAGTTTTCAGGTAGCCTTTTAGTATGGCAGAGGCTACCTGAAAGTACCGTTTCAACGGAGAGGGTTTATTGCTTGGCAGAACCCAAGCTACACAGAAACTTCACCTTAGCCATGCCAAGACATGGTTTCAGGTAGCCTTCCCCGCATCCTATCCTTTCTCTCTACAAACAGCCCGATGTTTGACCTAACACAGCACCCGACCCGGCCACAGCCCGTATAGTTAGAGTAAGCAGTTTATCCGCCAGTATTGATTGGCATCTTGCGGACGGCATAGGCCGTCTGAAATCCATCACTTAAGGGAGCAACATCATGGCTACACAAAACCGCCTGCTTGAACAACTGCATAACGAACCGTTTGCCCTCTGCTTTTCCGGGCAGGGCTTCGATTGGATAAGCAGCCTGCGCGAGGCTTTGGCCGACGGGGCACGGGACAGGGCAAATGAAGTGGCCATCGAAGCCGCCCGAATTCTGGCGCCTGTTGCGGGGCAGATTGCCGCCGCCCGCCCGCAAGGTTTTGAGCCGATAAAATGGGCGGAAAACGGTGCGGACGGCATCGATTTGGTGCGTGCCGCCGTGAGCGCGCCCGGCATTTTCCTTTCGCAAATCGCCAATCTGCACACGTTGGAAGCGCGCGGGCTGAACAGCGGCAAGGCGGCGGGCGTTATCGGGCATTCGCAGGGCATACTCGGGCGTTATCTGATACGCGAGCCGCAGCATGCCGCTAAACTGCTGGCTTTGGCCGAATTGATTGGTGCGGCGGCCACGCTGCAAGGGCGCGCAACGGGCATGCATTTGCACAACGGCCTGCATCCGATGGTAATGGTGCAGGGCGTGAGCCGTGGGCAGATTGCCGCCGTGATTGATGAACTGTTCCCCGCAGATTCGGCCGAGCGCCCGTGTATCGGCTTGCAAAACAGCGCGGACGGTTTTGTCGTCAGCGGCAAGCCCGAATCGGTGGCGCGCGTGTGCGGCGTATTGTCGGACACGGTTAAAGACGCCAACAGCCAAACGCCCGAAAACCTGCTGTGGCGGCTTGATGTGGAAGTCGGCTTCCACCACCCCGCCATGCTGCCCGCCGTAGCTCAAGTGGTCGAATGGGCGGCCGCCTGCGGTTTGGACGCAGAACAGGCGCGCGGCATCGCGCACAATATCCTGATGGATCCGGTGGACTGGGTGGCCGAATGCCGTAGCATGGCCGCGCTGGGCGTGCAACGGATTTTGGAAATCGGCCCTTCCGGCGGCGTGGCCATGCTGACGCAGGCGGTGCTGGACGGGGAAGGAATCGAAGTGCTGGATGTTTCCGGCGCGGAAGGCAAGGTGGCGTTGTTTGGCGGATAACGGCGGTTTCTGATTTTTGAAACTGCGGCTGCACTAAGAAAAAGGCTACTTGAGAAATATTCCGGCTTTATTGCACTGGGTATGTCTCAGGTAGCCTTTTATTGGAAAAACGCAACGGTTTTTTCTTGATCCAAGCTGCATCTGTTATTCTTTTTTATTATTGATAGGATTAATAATATCATTAATACCATCTTTTGCAATTTTTGCTAAATCCTTCATATGAGAAACCGTATCATCAACAGGACTAGCTTTTATTTCCTTATCAAAAACTTTGTGCGGTTTTTCTCCCAAATTATCTAGAGCAATTTTTAATAGTTGCTCCAACATATCTTGATTATACTCCTGTACCTGCTTCTTATACCCCTCAAATGCCATTGCAGAAGCATATTTATAAGCATAATCCTCACGTAGTCTAAATAAATAAGCATTTCTTTTATTGCTTAACCAAGCAATAAATACGAACGGTATTACTACTGGCAATTTTACTAAAAAAGAAGTTAAATCAAAATTTCTTTGATCACTAAATCCACTTTCAAACAATAACCATGCCGATATAGCTGCTGTAATTATTAAAGCTCCATAGGTTATATATTGAGAGCTTTTTAAAGGTTTTTCTAATTCATCAACCTTAGTCTTAAAAGAACCTGCCATACTTGCTCTGTTGGCATCTTCCACTATATTCTGAATATCCTGTCGCTGCTTATGAAATTTTTCTTTTAGCTTTTCTAATTCATTATAGGATTCATTAATTCGATCATCTGTTAATTTTGATTTGGCATCCAGTCTTTCAGATGATTGTAATATTGAAATAACTTTTGTGTCATTCGTTCGCAAACTCCCTACTATCTGGTTTGCCTCATTATGGATATCTTTAATTTGTTCACGTAACTGTCCAGTCTCTTTTGCATCGCTTTCTATAGAAGAGAAACTCTCTTCCCACTCATTGTAGTTACTTTCTAATTTTTGTTTTAAATTAAAGAAATCTTTTCTTAGTTGCTCGAATTGATCCCTATCTGATTTTATTTGATCGCTCAATTCAACGAACTCATTAAGCTTATCCCTATAAAGAATTAATTCATTTTTTAATTTACTTCGCTCATTCTCTAAGGCAGAAATCCCCTCATGAATCGATATAATATAATTTATATATAAATCCTTATTTACAGAAATAAATAACCATGTTTGATATATTGTAGATCGAATAGTTGGTAATAGCCTGTTAAACTCAACCCATTTTTGATTTTCTAAAAGTCTTGTTATTTGCTTAATGTTCTGACGAACATTACTTTTCATAAAAGCAACATCAATATCATCCGAATAAGGTTTAAAAGTATCTAGCAAATTATATGCATCATTGAGTACTTTAAATATATCTTCTTTTTTATATAATCCATCTTCTACATCAATTGGATATCGCACATCAAGTTTCTTTTTTAGCTCAGTAATTTCTTTTTTCAGAACTTGCATCTCTATATTTCCATTAGTCATGGTTATTCTTACAAGGTAATTGAAAGATATCTTCTAGAAAGATTTGCATATTTTTAAGCAAACTTGAGTTATTCTAAAACCACCTTCAAATACTTCCCAGTATAACTCCCCTTCACCTTCGCCACCTGCTCGGGGCTACCTTCCGCAATAATCCTCCCCCCGCCATCGCCGCCTTCCGGTCCCAAGTCCACAATCCAATCCGCAGTTTTAATCACGTCAAGATTATGCTCGATAATCACTATCGAGTTGCCTTTGCCTTTCAGACGGCCTATGACTTCCAGCAGCAGGGCGATGTCGGCGAAATGCAGGCCGGTGGTGGGTTCGTCGAGGATATAGAGCGTTCTACCGGTGTCGCGTTTGGAGAGTTCCAAGGCGAGTTTGACGCGCTGGGCTTCGCCGCCGGAGAGGGTGGTGGCGGATTGGCCGAGGCGGATGTAGCCTAGGCCCACATCCATCAGGGTTTGCAGTTTGCGCGATACGGTGGGGACGGCGTCGAAAAATTCGCGGGCTTCTTCGACGGTCATGTCGAGGACTTGGCTGATGTTTTTGCCTTTGTATTGGATTTCGAGGGTTTCGCGGTTGTAGCGTTTGCCGTGGCAGACTTCGCAGGGGACGTACACGTCGGGCAGGAAGTGCATTTCGACTTTGATGACGCCGTCGCCTTGGCAGGCTTCGCAGCGGCCGCCTTTGACGTTGAAGGAGAATCTGCCGACGTTGTAGCCGCGTTCGCGCGAGAGGGGTACGCCGGCGAAGAGTTCGCGGATGGGGGTGAACAGGCCGGTGTAGGTGGCGGGGTTGGAACGCGGGGTGCGGCCGATGGGGGATTGGTCGACGTTGATGACTTTGTCGAGGTGTTCGAGGCCGTGGATGTCGTCGTATGGGGCGGGTTCTTCTTGGGCGCGGTTGAGTTCGCGGGCGGTGATTTTGGCGAGGGTGTCGTTAATCAGGGTGGATTTGCCGCTGCCGGATACGCCTGTGATGCAGGTAATCAAACCGAGCGGCAGTTCGAGGGTAACGTTTTTAAGGTTGTTGCCGCGCGCGCCCTTGAGGACAAGCATTCGCTCGGGATTGACGGGCGTGCGTTCAGACGGCACGGCAATGGATTTTTTGCCGCTGAGGTATTGTCCGGTAATGGATTTTTCGCATTTGGCGACGTTTTCGGGTGTGTCGGCAATCAGTACGTTGCCGCCGTGTTCGCCTGCGCCCGGACCCATATCGACGACGAAATCGGCTTCGCGGATGGCGTCTTCGTCGTGTTCGACCACAATCACGCTGTTGCCCAAATCGCGCAGGCGTTTGAGGGTGGCGAGCAGGCGGTCGTTGTCGCGTTGGTGCAGGCCGATGGAGGGTTCGTCCAAAACGTACATCACGCCGGTCAGGCCGCTGCCGATTTGGCTGGCGAGGCGGATGCGCTGGGCTTCGCCGCCGGAAAGGGTTTCGGCGGAGCGGCTTAAATTCAGGTAATCCAGCCCGACGTTAATCAGGAAGCCGAGCCGCTCGGTGATTTCTTTGAGGATTTTTTCGGCGATTTGTTTTTTGTTGCCGTCCAAATCCAGCGTTTCGAAAAATTGGTGGGTTTTGGTCAGCGGCCAGGCGGAAACTTCGTGCAAGGGTTCGCCGCTAACGTAAACGTAGCGCGCTTCTTTGCGCAAACGTGCGCCGCCGCAGCTCGGGCAGGCACGGTGGTTTTGGTATTCGCGCAATTTTTCGCGCACGGTTTCGCTGTCGGTTTCGCGGTAGCGGCGTTCGAGATTGGGGATGATGCCTTCGAAGGCGTGGCTGCGGTTGAAGGTGGTGCCGCGTTCGGATAGATAAGTGAAATCAATGACTTCTTTGCCTGAGCCGTGCAGCACGACTTTTTTCACTTTTTCAGGTAGCGTTTCCCAAGCAGCCTGCACATCGAAACCGTAATGCCGCGCCAGCGATTGAATCATTTGGAAATAGAACTGGTTGCGCTTGTCCCAGCCGTCAATCGCGCCCGTTGCCAACGACAATTCGGGATGCGCGACTACTTTTTCGGGGTCGAAGAAATTGGTGTTGCCCAAGCCGTCGCAAGTCGGGCAGGAACCCATCGGGTTGTTGAACGAAAAAAGGCGCGGTTCCAGCTCGGGCAGGCTGTACGAACACACGGGGCAGGCGAAACGCGCCGAAAACCAATGTTCTTCGCCGCTGTCCATTTCCATTGCCAGCGCGCGCTCGTTGCCGTGGCGCAGCGCGGTTTCAAAACTTTCCGCCAGCCGCTGCTTGATGTCTGCCTTCACTTTCACGCGGTCGATGACCACGTCGATATTGTGTTTGATGTTTTTCTCCAGCTTCGGCACTTCGTCAAGTTGATAAACTTCGCCGTCCACGCGCACGCGCGCAAAACCCTGCGCCTGCAAGTCGGCAAAGAAATCAACAAATTCGCCCTTACGCTCGCGTACCGCCGGTGCAAGAATCATCACGCGCGTGTCTTCCGGCAGCTTCAACACGGCATCGACCATCTGCGACACGGTCTGGCTCGACAGCGGCAAATTGTGTTCGGGACAATACGGCGTGCCGACGCGGGCGTACAAAAGGCGCAGGTAATCATGGATTTCCGTAACCGTGCCGACGGTGGAGCGCGGATTGTGGCTGGTGGATTTCTGCTCGATAGAAATCGCGGGCGATAAGCCTTCGATCAAATCGACATCGGGCTTGTCCATCATCTGCAAAAACTGCCGCGCATAGGCGGACAGGCTCTCGACATAACGCCGCTGCCCTTCGGCATACAGCGTGTCAAACGCCAGAGACGATTTGCCGCTGCCCGACAAACCCGTGACCACCACAAGTTTGTGACGCGGAATGTCCAAATCGACGTTTTTCAAATTATGCGTGCGCGCGCCGCGGATGCGGATGGTGTCGTTGTCGCGGGTGTGACGTGGGTGGTTGTGTTTGCACATGATGAAGCCGGAAAACTCGAATAAAAAGAAACCGTGTATTGTAACACTTTCAGCCCGCCTCTTGCCCTACGCTGCAAACCGGAAAGGCTACCTGAAAGCCGTTTTTCAAGCGCACAACTTTTTCAGGTAGCCTCTATCCCGGCACAGGCTACCTGAAAACGAGCAAAGCGAATTTCGCCAAAACGAGATTTCCGGAGGAAGCCGGGTTTCTGCCAAGCCCAAAACCCTTTTCCGTTTTTCAGGTAGCCTCATCCGGCGGCAAAACCGCGTATAATCGCTTGATTTTTTATTACCCACACAATCATGCCCACCATCCTCTATCCCAAAACCTACGACGTCATCGTCGTCGGCGGCGGCCACGCAGGCACGGAAGCCGCGCTTGCCGCCGCACGCATGGGCGCGCAGACGCTTTTGCTCACACACAACATCGAAACGCTCGGACAAATGTCGTGCAACCCCTCCATCGGCGGCATCGGCAAAGGCCATCTCGTACGCGAACTCGACGCGCTCGGCGGTGCAATGGCGTTGGCCACCGACAAATCCGGCATCCAATTCCGCCGTCTGAACGCCAGCAAAGGCGCGGCGGTTCGTGCCACGCGCGCGCAGGCGGACCGCATTTTGTATAAAGCCGCCATCCGCGAGATGCTGGAAAACCAAGAAAATCTGGAACTTTTCCAGCAGTCGGTTGACGACGTAACGCTTGACGGCGACCGCATCAGCGGCGTGATGACCGCGATGGGCGTGGAATTTAAAGCCCGCGCCGTCGTGCTGACCGCAGGCACGTTTTTGTCCGGCAAAATCCACATTGGTTTGGAAAACTACGAAGGCGGCCGCGCCGGCGACCCCGCCGCCAAATCCTTGGGCGGCCGTTTGCGCGAATTGAACCTGCCGCAAGGCCGTCTGAAAACCGGCACGCCGCCGCGCATCGACGGGCGCACGATTGATTTCTCCCAACTTACCGAACAGCCCGGCGACACACCTGTGCCCATCTTTTCCGTGCGCGGCAACGCCGAAATGCACCCGCGCCAAGTGTCCTGCTGGATTACGCATACCAATTTGAAAACACACGAAATTATCCGCTCAGGCTTCGACCGCAGCCCCATGTTCACCGGCAAAATCGAAGGCGTCGGCCCGCGCTACTGCCCGTCTATCGAAGACAAAATCAACCGCTTTGCCGACAAAGACAGCCACCAGATTTTCCTCGAACCCGAAGGCCTGACCACCAACGAATACTACCCCAATGGCATCTCCACCAGCCTGCCGTTCGACATCCAAATCGCGCTCGTGCGCAGCATGAAAGGCCTGGAAAACGCCCATATCCTGCGCCCCGGCTACGCCATCGAATACGACTACTTCGACCCGCGCAACCTCAAAGCCAGCCTTGAAACCAAAACCATCCAAGGCCTCTTCTTCGCCGGACAAATCAACGGCACGACCGGCTACGAAGAAGCCGCCGCACAAGGCCTGCTCGCAGGCGCAAATGCCGTGCAATACGTGCGTGGACAAGACCCGCTCCTGCTGCGCCGCGAACAAGCCTATCTCGGCGTATTGGTGGACGACCTCATCACCAAAGGCGTGAACGAACCCTACCGCATGTTCACCAGCCGCGCCGAATACCGCCTGCAACTCAGGGAAGACAACGCCGACATGCGCCTGACCGAAGACGGCCACAAAATCGGCTTGGTGGGTGAAGAACAATGGCGTATGTTCAACGAAAAACGCGAAGCCATTGAGCGCGAAATCCAACGTTTGAAAACAACGTGGTACACGCCGCAAAAACTCGCCGAAGACGAACAAATCCGCGTGTTCGGGCAAAAACTCAGCCGCGAAGCCAACCTGCACGACCTCCTGCGCCGCCCGAACCTCGACTACGCCGCACTGATGACGCTCGAAGGCGCAGAACCCGAGTGCAGGCTACCTGAAAACGTAATTGAACAAGTGGAAATCCAAGTCAAATACCAAGGCTATATCGACCGCCAAAACGAAGAAATCGACAGCCGCCGCGATTTGGAAACGTTGAGGCTACCTGAAAACATTGATTACAGCAAAGTCAAAGGCTTATCCGCCGAGGTGCAGCAAAAGCTCAACCAGCACAAACCCGAAACCGTTGGCCAAGCAAGCCGCATTTCCGGCGTTACGCCCGCGGCAGTGGCGTTGCTGATGGTGCATTTGAAGCGCGGGTTTAAGGGGGCGAAGTAGTAGCCGACGCCCCTATAATCAAGCCACCTATAATCAACACGTTGTGTACGGAACGTATGCGCCATTTCACACTACCGGGAAAGTGTAGGCTGCTTTTTAAAGCTCGAAAACGGCCAAAAAAGCAACCTGTACGTTAAAAAAAGCTCCTTAACAGAGGTAGTCTGAAGCCGCATGAGCATAAACGCCTCCTATGTTTATTATCAAAGTTAAATTTTAGGGATTATTATGAGATTAGTGGAGTTGGTTAAACATTACAGAGCCAAATTGAATATTCTTCCTGATGCGGTTTTGATTGGGGAAATACCGGATGGAATTGACGAAATTCCTGATGAATTAAAGAAATTTTTAGTTTTAGAACATCAGGATTTTCTCAAGATATGCAATGGCGGGGCATTCGGAGATATTGTCCTTTGGAGTACGGATGAAATTTTAGACAACCAATTTCGTGTACCAAGCATTTTCAAGGATAAGGCGTATGAAATAGGTCAAGTCCTATATGAACCTGTATTCCTTGATAGGATTTCAAAGCAAATCCGCTTTGAAGTAGATATCGAGATAATATGCCCGTTTGATCACTTCATAACTAATTATATTTTTGGGGATAATTATTCAAATATTTTCACGAATGCAGCACAGGACGATATGTGGTTTGATTTTGTCGAAAGAAATAAACCTTTAGAGTAGGAAAAATTTCAATTTTTTCAGCAGCCTAGGTCGGATGCTTGTATCCGACACAGGCGTTATGTCCAAATGTCGGATTCTCGACCCCGTCCCGCCCGCCCAAAGGCCGTCTGAAACGCAAATTCAACAAACCCAAATGTGCAGGCTGCTTTTCAATGCAATGAAACATCCCCAAAAGCAGCCTGCACATCACAAAAAAACGCATCAACCGAATTCTGTACCAAACAGAAACATGACACAGGTTACGCACAGGCGTTTTGCGAGTTGGTGCGATAGCAGGGAGGAATCCCAACGGTGGGACAAAATAATCGCCATGAAATGCAGGGGATAAAATCCGTTTTTCAGACAACACGAAGATTTCGGGCGCATACAACGCGCCCATACATGAACGTTTTTAAAACTATAAGGGAATTAAAATGAAGTATTTTACAAAATTACTGGCAACCGCATTGCTGGCTTTGGGTTTGAATCAGGCAGTTTGGGCGGATGACGCATCGGATTTCCGGCAAACCCTGCAGTTGGCGGAACAGGGGAATGCCGAAGCCCAAAATAATCTGGGTACGATGTATTACACTGGACAAGGCGCGCACCAAGACTATGCCGAAGCGCTCAGATGGTTTCGGCAGGCAGCAGCGCAAGGGTTAACCCCTGCCCAATACAATTTGGGTGTGATGTATGACGGCGGATATGGTGTGCGCCAAGACTATGCCGAAGCATTCAGATGGTATCGCAAAGCAGCGGAGCAGGGAGATGTCCAAGCCCAGTATAATTTGGGTTTGATGTACTACAACGGACAAGGCGTGCGCCAAAATTTTCATCTTAGCAAGGAATGGTTTGGCAAAGTATGTGATAGTGGAGATCAAAGTGGTTGCGACAAATACCACTCTTTAAATCAGGCAGGTTATTGAACGGCTTGTGATACCTTTGCATCCGTACTTCAAATACAACGCTTCAATGCTATTGGCAAGTGCCGATAAAAACAAATCACCCGGCATCTCATCATCCAATGCCTTTCTCGTCCAGCGGTTGAGGGCTTCTTCAACCGCCTTAATCCGTTTGATAGTCAGCAAACGCAGCCCGCTTGGCAGAGGGTATGCGGAGCGCACACACGGGGTGTTCAGTTTTCAGACAGCCCCTTTCGGGCTACCTGAAAACGCAGATTCAGCTAAGCAGGCATTATGCCCAAATGTCGGATTCAAGTATCCGACTTGCGATTACCGCTATGCGGGCTACGCCTGCTGTTTGCCCTCTTATAAAATATAGTGAATTAATGAGTCTTAAGCATGAATTTAATTTTTACAAAAGATTTCTTTCAAAGCGGTAGTAACCGGTTTGGAGTACTTTTTCATGAGAGTAATGGGTATGAGAACTTTGGCTGGTTAGCAGATTTCTTAATGGATGACGGTGGGATGGGGGTTAAGCATTTATTGGAAATGTCTGAAACCCTATTGAAGGAAATATTGGAAGAAGTGCCTAATGGCAGCGAAGTTGAGCAGTATCGAGAGCACTTTGGGGTAATTGTCGGCAAAGAGATGACAAAGATAGACAGCCTATTAACTGATGAAATCGTAGTGGTCATGCCAACTGAAATTGTTATAGAGAAATTGAAAGAGTGTATTGAATTTATTAAAAATAATTACGCTGATGAAGTGTGAGCAAGTGTAGCCTGCATAGGCAGGGTGTATACAAAACACACGCAAATGGTTTTAACCTCGTTGAAACTCACGCTTGCAGGCAGCAACTGTGGGACGGATTCCCGAACCCGTCCCGATCGCCCAAAGGCTACCTGAAAACAACGGTAGCCCTATTTTCAGGTAGCCTTTTTCCCAACTTAATTCAGGTAGCCTGCATTGCTATCCAAAGGCCGTTTGCAAAGCAGCCTACAACCCGACAACCCACACCACAAAGGAAAACCTTATGAGCAAAAACCACACCTACCGCGCCACTATCGAATGGATGGGCAATTTGGGCAGCGGCACATCGTCCTACACCGCCTATTCGCGCGATTACACCGTCAAAATCGCCGGCAAACCCGATCTGCACGGCTCGTCCGACCCCGCTTTTCGCGGCGACAAAACCCGTCACAATCCCGAAGACATGCTGCTGGCCGCCATCTCCGCCTGCCACAAACTCTGGTATCTGCACTTGTGCAGCGCGGCGGGCATCACCGTCACCGCCTACGCCGACCACGCCGAAGCTGTGATGGACGAAGGCGACAATGCCCGGCCGGGCAAGTTCGTCAAAGCCACGCTGCGCCCGCAGGTCACCATCACCCAAGCGCAGCACGTCGAACAAGCCAAAGCTCTGCACCACGAAGCGCATCGCCTGTGCTTTATCGCCAATTCGTTGAATTTCGAGGTGGCGTGCGAATGCGAAATTACGGTGGCGTGAGGAGCTAAACAGCAGCCTGTATGGAGAAAAACGGGTACAGGCTGTTTTCAGGTAGCCTTCAATCATTCCAAACAACACAGCCCATGATCATCACCAAAATCACCGCAAAAACCCACGATGTCGGCGGCATTCCGATTGCCCGACTGCTGCCCAACCGCACGCACCGCACCATCGGCGCATGGTGCTTTCTCGACCACGCCGGCCCCGCGCATTTTGCCGAGCAGGAAGACGGCATGCAGGTTGGCGCGCATCCGCACACCAACCTGCAAACCTTCACTTGGATGCTGGAAGGCGAAGTGCTGCACCAAGACAGCCTCGGCAACCGCCAAACCATCCGCCCGAAACAAGTCAATCTGATGACCGCAGGCACGGGCGATAACCACGGCATCAGCCACACCGAACAAACGCCAGAAGGCATCAAAACCCTGCATGCCGTGCAGCTTTGGATTGCCCTGCCCATGCACAAAACCATCGACCCCGATTTCCGCCATTATCCCGAAATGCCCGAATGGTCGGACAACGGCGCAGATTTCGTGCTGGTGAACGGCAGTTTCGCCGGCCGCACCGCTCCGACTGAACAGCACAGCACCTTATTGGGCTTGGACATCCGCACCCATCAGGCGCAAACGCTGGAAATCCCCGCCCAAGCAGGCTGGGAATACGGCGTGTTGATACTCAAAGGCGAAGTGGAAATTAACGGGCAGACGTTCACACAAAACGAGTTGGCAAAATTCGCCCGCGCCGACACCGCCCAAACCCTGCGCATCCATGCCGAAGCAGGCAGCCACATCATGCTGCTGGGCGGCGAACCCCTGCCGCACCCGACGCTGATTTGGTGGAACTTCGTTGCCGACAGCCGGGAAGCCTTGGAAAAAGCCGTTGCCGACTGGAACGGCGGACATCCGCGCTTCGGCGACATCGATTTGGCAGGCACGAAACTCAAACGCCTTGTCGCGCCCGGGCTGCGCGGAAAAATCCGTCAGGCATAATTGCCTTATTTAACCCAACAGAGAGAATCAAACATGACCCTGCAAACCGTACTCGATTTTTGGTTCTCCGAAGAAAACCGCCCCTTCTGGTTCGCCAAAAGCGACGAATTTGACGAAACCATCCGCCGCCGCTTCGGCTGCTATCCGCACCGCAACGCCGTACTCGGCCGCGACAGTACGGCGGAAGAGTTGGAATTTCTGCAACAGGAAGGCTCGTCGTTTTAAAACCGGATTTTCAAACGGCCTTCAGATGGGTTAGGATTTTTTAAGGGGCTGACGTAGATTAGCCCTAAATTCCACACCAATCCCGCAGGATTTTAAGCTGTTGAGACGGTGTGCCGAAGTTAAATCGAAACTCACATTCTTTCAAGAACAGTGGGAAAGATTTGCGGTCGATTCCGTTGTATTTGCGCAAGACGCGTTTTGCCTGATTCCAAAAATTCTCAATGCCGTTGATATGGTTCTGGCGGTCTGCAAATTCCTTGGAATGGTTGATGCGGTGATGGATAAAACCGCTCACGTCCAACTTGTCGTAGCTGCTCAGGCTATCCGTGTAAACAATGCTGTCCGGCATGATTTTCTGTTTGATAACAGGCATCAAAGTATCGGACTTGGCATTATCTACGACAACGGTATAGACCCGTCCGTTGCGTTTCAGGATGCCGAAGACAACCACTTTTCCTGCCGCACCGCGACCACGTCTGCCTTTACGCCGTCCGCCGAAATAGCTTTCGTCCAACTCGACGGGGCCCTCGAAAACCTCATCGGCAGCCAAGGCCAAATGATGGCTGATGACCATGCGGATTTTACGGTAAAACAGAATAGCGGAGTTGGGCTGAATGCCCAAAATATCGGCAGCGGAACGGGCGGTAACTTGGAGTACGAAAAATTCAAGCAGTTTATTTTGAACTCTCTTGCTTAATTTACAATTGGTTATCTGCATTTTCGTAGCCTAGCATAACTACTAATCTACGTCAGCCCCA
>NZ_LXSQ01000011.1 GCF_001648475.1 Eikenella halliae | reverse complement strand
GCAACGGGGCCCTCGAAAACCTCATCGGCAGCCAAGGCCAAATGATGGCTGATGACCATGCGGATTTTACGGTAAAACAGAATAGCGGAGTTGGGCTGAATGCCCAAAATATCGGCAGCGGAACGGGCGGTAACTTGGAGTACGAAAAATTCAAGCAGTTTATTTTGAACTCTCTTGCTTAATTTACAATTGGTTATCTGCATTTTCGTAGCCTAGCATAACTACTAATCTACGTCAGCCCCAAAAAAATTTATAGACAATTTCCCAATAGATAAAATTGATTTATTATCATCCAAAGACTTAGCATATTGGGCAAAGGAAGTAAAAGAAATTCCAAATTTAAAAAATAAAATAGATGCTGCTATTGAATTTTGCTTTAATTTCCTAACGTTTGAGAATTTATTGCCATTTGGGAAAATTATTGAGAAACAGGAGGAAGTTGCAGAATGGCATAACTTTCTCAATTCATTGAAAACGTTACCTTCAGTTAAACTAGATTAACTTTAGACTTAATCCAATAGGAAATACCATGCCCAAACGTACCGACCTAAAATCCATCCTTATCATCGGCGCCGGCCCTATCGTTATCGGTCAGGCCTGCGAATTTGACTATTCAGGCGCACAGGCCTGTAAGGCTTTGCGTGAAGAAGGCTATAAAGTCATTTTGGTGAATTCCAACCCCGCCACGATTATGACCGACCCTGAAATGGCGGATGTTACCTACATCGAGCCGATTATGTGGCAGACGGTGGAGAAGATTATCGCCAAGGAGCGGCCCGATGCGATTCTGCCCACGATGGGCGGTCAGACCGCGCTGAACTGTGCGCTGGATTTGGCGCGCAACGGTGTGCTGGCGAAATACAATGTTGAGTTAATCGGCGCGACGGAAGACGCCATCGACAAGGCGGAAGACCGCGGCCGCTTTAAGGAGGCGATGGAAAAAATCGGCCTCTCCTGCCCGAAATCTTTTGTCTGCCACACGATGAACGAAGCCTTGGCGGCGCAGGAACAGGTCGGCTTCCCGACGCTGATTCGCCCGTCTTTCACCATGGGCGGTTCGGGCGGCGGCATTGCCTACAATAAAGACGAGTTTCTGGCGATTTGCGAACGCGGTTTCGATGCGTCGCCCACGCATGAGCTGCTGATTGAGCAGTCCGTGCTCGGCTGGAAAGAGTACGAGATGGAGGTGGTGCGCGATAAGGCCGACAACTGCATCATTATTTGTTCGATTGAAAACTTCGACCCGATGGGCGTGCATACGGGCGACTCGATTACGGTTGCACCGGCGCAGACGCTGACGGACAAGGAATACCAAATCATGCGCAACGCAAGCTTAGCGGTATTGCGCGAAATCGGCGTGGACACGGGCGGCTCGAACGTGCAGTTTGCGGTGAACCCTGAAAACGGCGAGATGATTGTGATTGAGATGAACCCGCGCGTGAGCCGTTCGTCCGCGCTGGCTTCCAAAGCGACGGGCTTCCCGATTGCGAAGGTGGCGGCGAAGCTGGCGGTCGGCTTTACGCTGGACGAGCTGCGCAACGACATCACCGGCGGCCGTACGCCCGCGTCGTTCGAGCCTTCCATCGACTATATGGTAACCAAAATCCCGCGTTTCGCGTTTGAAAAATTCCCCGCCGCAGACGACCGCCTGACCACACAGATGAAATCGGTGGGCGAAGTGATGGCGATGGGCCGCACGATTCAGGAAAGTTTCCAAAAAGCCCTGCGCGGCTTGGAAACGGGCTTGTGCGGCTTCAATCCGCGCAGCGAAGATAAAGCCGAAATCCGCCGCGAACTGGCCAACCCCGGACCTGAGCGTATGCTGTTTGTGGCAGACGCGTTCCGCGCGGGCTTCACGCTGGAAGAAATCCACGAAATCTGCGCCATCGACCCTTGGTTCTTGGCGCAAATCGAAGACTTGGTGAAAGAAGAGCAGCAGGTAAGTGCAGGCTGCCTGCAAGATTTGGATTTCGCCGCCTTACGTCGTCTGAAACGCAAAGGTTTCTCCGACAAACGCATCGCGCAGCTTTTAGGCGTAAAAGAAAAAGAAGTGCGCGAACACCGCTACGCGCTGAAGCTGCATCCCGTGTATAAACGCGTCGATACCTGCGCCGCCGAGTTCGCCACCGAAACCGCCTACCTCTACTCTACTTACGAAGAGGAATGCGAAGCGCGCCCTTCCGACCGTAAAAAAGTGATGATTCTCGGCGGCGGCCCGAACCGTATCGGTCAGGGCATCGAGTTTGACTATTGCTGCGTTCATGCCGCGCTCGCCCTGCGCGAATCGGGCTTTGAAACCATCATGGTGAACTGCAACCCCGAAACCGTATCCACCGACTTCGACACCAGCGACCGCCTGTATTTCGAGCCGCTGACGCTGGAAGACGTGTTGGAAATCGTCCGCACCGAAAACCCGTGGGGCGTGATTGTGCATTACGGCGGTCAAACCCCGCTCAAACTCGCCAACGCGCTGGTTGAAAACGGCGTGAACATCATCGGCACGTCCGCCGACAGCATCGACGCCGCCGAAGACCGCGAACGCTTCCAAAAAGTGTTGAACGACTTAGGCCTGCGCCAACCGCCCAACCGCATCGCCCACAACGAAGAAGAAGCGCTCGTCAAAGCCGAAGAAATCGGCTATCCGCTGGTCGTGCGCCCGTCTTACGTCCTCGGCGGCCGCGCCATGCAGGTCGTCCACTCCGCCGAAGAGCTGCAAAAATACATGCGCGAAGCCGTGCAGGTATCCGAAGACAGCCCCGTGTTGCTCGACTTCTTCCTGAACAACGCGATTGAAGTCGATGTGGACTGCGTTTCAGACGGCAAAGACGTCGTTATCGGCGGCATCATGCAGCACGTCGAACAGGCAGGCATCCACTCCGGCGACTCCGGCTGCTCGCTGCCGCCCTACTCGCTCAGCGAAGAAATCCAAGACGAAATCCGCCGCCAAACCAAAGCCATGGCCTACGCGCTGGGCGTGGTCGGCCTGATGAACGTACAGTTCGCCGTGCAGGACGGCGTGGTGTTCGTGTTGGAAGTGAACCCGCGCGCCAGCCGCACCGTCCCCTTCGTCTCCAAAGCCACCGGCGTGCCGCTCGCCAAAGTCGGCGCACGCTGCATGGCAGGCATTTCCCTGCAAGAGCAAGGCGTGGAAAAAGAAGTCGTCCCCGATTTCTATGCCGTTAAAGAAGCCGTGTTCCCCTTCATCAAATTCCCCGGCGTGGACACGATTTTGGGCCCCGAAATGCGCTCCACCGGCGAAGTGATGGGCGTGGGCGAAACCTTCGGCGAAGCCTACCTCAAAGCCCAACTCGGCGCGGGCGAGCGCCTGAACCCGACCGGCAAAGTGTTCCTGTCCGTACGCGAAGAAGACAAACCGCACATCGTCAAAACCGCGCAAAACTTCCAAGCCTTGGGCTACGGCGTTTGCGCCACGCGCGGCACGGCGGGCTACCTGAAAGAACACGGCGTGGTGGTGCAGGCGGTGAACAAAGTGCCCGAAGGCCGCCCGCACATCGTGGACGCGATTAAAAACGGCGAAATCGCGCTGGTGGTGAACACCGTATCCAGCAACCCGCAATCCGTCGCCGACAGCCACAGCATCCGCCGCAGCGCCCTCACCCAACGCGTGCCGCAATACACCACCATCGCCGGCGGCGAAGCCATGAGCGAAGGAATGAAAAGCTTCAACCTCCTCGGCGTATATAGCGTGCAGGATTTACACGCCCGCTTGAAAGGCTAGCAGGTACTCCAGGCAAACGCCAGATAATATAGTGGATTATAGTGGATTAAATTTAAATCAGGACAAGGCGGCGAGCCGCAGACAGTACACACGTTACGGCAAGGCGAGCCAACGCTGTACTGGTTTAAATTGAATCCACTATAAAAAGGCTACCTGAAAGTTTTCAGGTAGCCTTTTCATTATCGGCAACAAAAACAGCAACCGTTTGAAGGCTGCTGTTTTAAAGCGGTATGCACCACACCAGGGTTTCCACCACGAATATCCGTGCCCAAGAAGCGTTTGGGGTGGGGAAGAGCAGAAGTGAGGGGTTGTGATGTTCAACCGCCAAAAAGAAAGGGGCTGACGTAGATTAGCCCTAAATTCCACACCAATCCCGCAGGATTTTAAGCTGTTGAGACGGTGTGCCGAAGTTAAATCGAAACTCACATTCTTTCAAGAACAGTGGGAAAGATTTGCGGTCGATTCCGTTGTATTTGCGCAAGACGCGTTTTGCCTGATTCCAAAAATTCTCAATGCCGTTGATATGGTTCTGGCGGTCTGCAAATTCCTTGGAATGGTTGATGCGGTGATGGATAAAACCGCTCACGTCCAACTTGTCGTAGCTGCTCAGGCTATCCGTGTAAACAATGCTGTCCGGCATGATTTTCTGTTTGATAACAGGCATCAAAGTATCGGACTTGGCATTATCTAAGACAACGGTATAGACCCGTCCGTTGCGTTTCAGGATGCCGAAGACAACCACTTTTCCTGCCGCACCGCGACCACGTCTGCCTTTACGCCGTCCGCCGAAATAGCTTTCGTCCAACTCGACGGGGCCCTCGAAAACCTCATCGGCAGCCAAGGCCAAATGATGGCTGATGACCATGCGGATTTTACGGTAAAACAGAATAGCGGAGTTGGGCTGAATGCCCAAAATATCGGCAGCGGAACGGGTGGTAACTTGGAGTACGAAAAATTCAAGCAGTTTATTTTGAACTCTCTTGCTTAATTTACAATTGGTTATCTGCATTTTCGTAGCCTAGCATAACTACTAATCTACGTCAGCCCCATTGAAAGACGATGTAAAGGAAGAGTTAAAAGCCAGGCTGGATGCGTTGCAACGGCAGTTTGGCGGTAAACACACTGGCGCACTCAATATCTTTGCCACTGAGTTAATCATTGCCCGTTGGCTTGCAGTCATCGCACATCGGCGCAGGTGCTGATGCATTACTCATGTCGATAGACCTCCATCATCAGACGTCGGTTGGAGTCGTCTTCCAGACTTCCTGCGCCAGCGCGATGAGCAGCGCGTGGCGCTTCTCGATGGATGCGGCATTCCACGCAGGAAAAGCCTCCAGCTTGGTGTTGATCCGGGAAATCGATGTATTCTGGCCGACCTCGGTCAGGGCCACCAGACTGCGCGTCAGGTAGTTGCCGCTCTTGCCGTATTCTGCCTGCTTGGCCTTGTAGAAATCATTTCCCGCGACGATATTGATTGGTTTTTCCAGCAAGGTCAGATTGCCGAGGCGATTCTTGTAGTCGTCGTAGACCGCATTCGGGTTCTCTGCTGCCCACGTGGCACGCAGCTCCGACTTCGGGATGTCGGGCAAGATGTGCTCGATTTCCAGCTTGGTGAAGGGCTCGAGACTGCCTGGGGCCTTCAAGCCGCTGAACGCCATCTCGACGTGCTGGGTTATGGCAAACGCATCAATGTAGTTTGAAGGATATGGTTGGTTACAGAGATCTTCGGAAATACCGGCCAATTCGATGAGTGCGGCAATTCACGCGCCATTTGTCGCTGTTTTGCCAATAATAATCCACGATGATGCCTTGATCGTCAGTGTAGAAAATGCGGTCTTGGTCTTGTCCGTAGCAGACGTCGCTATAGTAGTTGGTAATGATGGGACCGTTTTGACTGCTACCTTCGTATTCACGGCCGCCGTAGGAGTAATAAGTATAGCGCCAAAGGTAGGCATAGCGGTTGTTTTCCGATTTGACTCTACCTTCTGTGGGTTCGACGCCATAGGATTTGATAACTGCATCGATGGGTTTGCCAACAAAGCGTTTCATACGCGTGTCTAGGCTGGCGCAGCCGACAGTGAGGCAAACGAGGCCGGCCAGGAGGGCGGTGCGGCCGATGGAGATTGGGGAGGGCATGATGTGCTTTCTTGTGGTTGAAATGAGGGGCGGAATGATAGAAAAGGCATGGGCAAGTTGGCAAGAGGCTACCTGAAAAACATGAAACGTTTTCAGGTAGCCTCTTGGTTGATACACGCTTGGCCTTCAATAATGCGGCGGGATTTCGGCGGCGGGATTAAAGGCTTGGTTGGCGCCGCCGCCATCTTTTTCCTGCAAGCGGCCGTAGAGCAGGCGCAGCTGGGCTTGTTGCAAGTCTAAGGCTTGCTGCAAGCGGGCGACGGTGTCGTTCAGGCTGTCGAGCAGGTCGTTCTGCAGGGCTACCTGAATTTCCAGTTCGGCCAGCCGCGCTTCGGTATCGTTTTGCGTCATCACAGCACCATGGCGGCCACCCAGCCTGCGGCCATCAGCGGCAGGTTGTAGTGGATGAAGGTGGGGATGACCGAATCGTAGATGTGGTCGTGCTGGCCGTCTACGTTCAGGCCGGAAGTGGGGCCGAGGGTGGAATCGGAAGCGGGCGACCCGGCATCGCCCAGCGCGCCGGCAGTGCCGATGATGGCTACGGTGGCCAGCGGTGAGAAGCCCATTCCCGCGCACAACGGCACATAAATGGCCGTGATGATGGGCAGGGTGGAGAAGGAGCTGCCGATGCCCATGGTTACCAGCAAGCCGACGGCGAGCATAACCAGGGCGGCCATGCTTTTGTTGCCGGCGAACAGGCTGGCGCTGGTGTCGACCAAGGGTTTGATCTGGCCGGTGGCCTGCATCACTTCGGCGAAGCCCTGGGCGGCAATCATGATGAAGCCGATCATCGCCATCATGCGTAGGCCGCTGTCGAATACCGCATCCACTTCGCGGCGACGCACCACGCCGGTGGCCATGAATACGCCGAAGCCGATCATCGCGCCCAAGAGCAGAGCGTCGTCGTACACCAGCTGCACCACAAAGGAAGCCACAATCGCCACCACGGCCACCACGCTGCGGTAGGTGGAGATTTTCGGCGCATTGGCCGCAGCCTGCTCGGAGCTTAAATCCACCTGGTTATTGGTGTAGTGGCGCGGTTTGCGGTAGTGGACGAAGGCGAGCAGCAGCCCCACAAGCATGCCGGCGGCGGGAATCGCCATGGCTTCCATCACGTTGACGCCCTGCACGTCCATACCGGCTTTTTGAATGTTGGCCAGCAGGATTTGGTTTAAGAAAATCGCACCAAAACCATAAGGCAGGAACATGTAGGTGGTTACCAGGCCGAAGGTGAGCACGCAGGCCAGCAGGCGGCGGTCGATCTGCATGCGGTTGAACACGAGCAAAAGCGGCGGCACCACCATCGGGATAAAGGCGATGTGGATCGGGATGATGTTTTGGCTCATGATGCTCATCAGCAAGAGCGCGCCGATCAGCCCCCATTTCAGGCCATTTACGCCGGAGGGGATTTGGTCGCGGCTGGCATCGCCGCCCATTTTGCGCACCACCATGCCGGCCAGCTGATAGGGCAGGCCGGAGTGGGCAATCGCCATGGCAAACGCGCCGAGCATGGCATAGGAGAGCGCAATCTTCGCACCGCCAGCCAAGCCGCTTTGGAAATGGGTGATTACACCTTTGGTGATGACTTCATGGGTGGCCGGGTCGATAATATCCGCCAGCGGCAGCCCGGCGGCCAGGCCGCCCACAAATGCGCCGATAACCAGGCTCAATACAACGTGTACGCGTGCCGCCGACAAAACCAGCATCACCAGCACTGCTAAAACGACAGCATTCATTTTGCATTCTCCTTTCTTGCGCCGAATCCGCATCCGCCAAAAGCAAAAGCCAAAGCCCAATTTCTCCGTTTATTGCCCGATGTGGAGAAATAAGCGCTTTAGCTTTGTGGCCAGATGGACATTGGCCGCAGATTTATTTCATTAATCGGGAAATGAGTATAACAACGGAAAAAGCGGCAGGCAACAGGCAGATTGATTGGCTGTGAATAAATTTCCCCGCCGATTCAGCAGAATAGTGAAGGCTACCTGAAAAGCAGGAAAGTAGTTTCTTCATAAGCAGAATTTAGGTGCGGATGAGCGGGAAAGATAATTATCGGCAGGGGAGCAGAGAGGCGTGCTATTTGCATAAGAAAGGCTACCTGAAAAACAAGTGCACTTATTTTTCAGGTAGCCTTCAAGCTGGCGGCATCAATTATCCAGCAAATCCGCCCAGGTTTCCGGCTGTGTCCACACAATGCGCGGTAAGTTCAGGTGGCGGTTGTGTGGCGCATCATAGAGGCGGTGTTGCCACAGGGGCGGCAGGCTGCCTTCGATAGTCGGTTTGTCGTCGATGAGGATGTCGCCGCGTACCCAGGTTTTGTCTTTGGCGATAATCACGCGCCGTGTCCATTCTGCGCCCAAGTGTTGCTCCACCCAGGCGATTTTCTCGCCGGCGCAGTAGCGGTATTGGTTGACCGGCGCGGTGCAGATACGCACGTCGTGACCGGCAGCAAAAAGGGCGTGGGCAGCTTCCACTGCGCCGGGCATGGGCGGCAGGCTTTCGAAAAAACCGACTGCACCGTAGAGTTCGGTCGCGTGCGTGCGCAGGTGCTCGGGCAGGCGGTCGCGGATGTAGAAAATGTGTTCTTTGCCTTCTATCGGCGCGTCTTCGCCGAAGCGGACGCGCCAATGGCGGCGGAATCCGCTTTCAAAGTCGGCGAGCACGTTGTCTTGGTCGAGCAGGATGAGCATGGCGGGCTTTCTGTGGTGTGTTGGGATAAGACGGGCTGAAAAGTTGGTAGCTCGATTATAAGGTTTTATCGGGCATCTAGGTTTGGGCTGTCAATTTTCAAACGCCAATGCTCGAATGCCTGAATTTGTGGCATGGCCTGTTGGGCTGAAAAGGCTACCTGAAGTTTCAGGTAGCCTTTGTTCTGTTTGCCCTAATCAATCCGGTAGTGCAGCAATCGATAGGCATGGCGGATTTTGGGAAATAGGCGCATGAGCCAGTAGTTGAGACCGATGTCTTTGGCTTCGGGGAAGTCGGTCATGTGTTTGGCAGACACAAGATGGAGGTTGGCGGCCCAGCTTTCCATTTGGCGGTCGTCGTCACAGGCGAAATCAAAGCTGGCACGGGCGTGTTTGAGGGCGTCGTGTTGGTCGGAATGTTTCACCATAAACGTGCCGGCCACGTCGAAGGCGATTTCGCCGCGGAAGCGTTGGGCAAGCTGTTGGAACAGTTCGCGCACTTGGACTTCGGCAAAATACATCAGCACGCCTTCGAGGATAAAGAGCACGGGGGCGGCGGGGTGGCTTTGGCGCAGCCGTTCCATCCAGCCGGTGTCGAATGCGGAGGCGGGGACGAGGGTTTCGTTGGCTTGCGGCGGCAGCAGTGTTTCGCGCAGGGCGATGACGTCGGGCAGGTCGAGCTGGTAGAAGGGGGTGTGGTCGGCGGCGCTGCCGAGCCGCTCGCGGCGGCCGTCGAGCCCGCAGCCGAGAATGGCAACGATGCCTTCGGGGTGGCGGCGAATAAAATCGGCGGCCACTTGGTCGAAATAGCGGGCGCGCAGGGCTGTGCCCACACGGCTGTTACGGGCGGAGCGGAATCGGGTGAAGTCGTAGTCGATTTGCGGCACAAGGCGCAGGGCGGCCGGGTCGTTCAGTATCGGCTGGCTTTGTTGTGCGTCGAGGTATTTCATGTAGAGCGGAATCAGCAGGGTTTCGCTGACGGCGTTTTGGATTTTTAGCATGACATCTCTCCTGAACCGGGCTGCCTGCAGGCATTTCCTTAAACGGAGATTTGAGCCGTACAGAAACTGGGTTGCAGCTTTGCTTTCAGGCAGCCTGTTGAGCTAAATAGAAATGAGAATCTTACAAAAGTGATTATACGCCTGAATAAGCAGCTTGAGATGATGTGAAAGGCTACCTGAAAGCTCTAAAGTGGCTCATCCGGATGGTTAAAGCAGCTATATCAGGGAAACACGCCGGCTGCTTCGTGGTGTTTTCAGGTAGCCTTCTGCTTGAAAAACAAGCCAAACTGCCCAATTATCAAAATGTCGTTGATGCGGTAATTGCGTGTATACCGAATGCGCCTGCCGCTTTGGGCTACCTGAAACTCCCTCCACACAAAGGAATCCCCATGAACCCCGTCTTCCAGCCTTACACCTTCAATAACGGCGCCACCGTTTCCAACCGCCTCGCCGTCGCCCCCATGACCCACTTCGCTTCGGACGAAAACGGCCACATCACCGACCAAGAGCGCACGTTTCTGCAAAACCGCTTCAAAGGCTTCGGCCTGTTTATCGCCGCCGCTACATTGGTGCAGGCAAACGGCAAAACCTTCCACGGCCAGCCGTACGCCATCAACGAGGACGACCTGCCCAGCTTGCGCGAAGTCGCCCGAATCGCCCAAGCACAGGGTGCGAAAGCCATCCTACAAATCCATCACGGTGGCCTGAAAGCCGAACTTTCCGCCGACATCGTCGCCCCGTCCGCCGATGAAGCCACGGGCGCGCGCGAACTGGCCGTAGCCGAAATCGAACAGCTCATCGCCGCCTATGCCAATGCCGCTGCCCTCGCGGTGCAGGCCGGGTTTGACGGCGTAGAAATCCACGGCGCAAACGGCTACCTGCTGCAACAATTTGTGTCCGCCCAAACCAACCGCCGCACCGACGAATGGGGCGGCAGCCTGCACAACCGCCTGCGCTTCCCGCTGGCCGTGGTCGATGCCGTCGCCGCCGCCGTGAAAGCACACGCCAAACCCGACTTCATCTTGGGTTACCGCTTTTCGCCCGAAGAGCCGGGCGAACACGGCATTACCATGGAGGAAACCTTCACCCTCGTGGACGCGCTGGTGCAAAAACCGCTGCAATATCTGCACGTTTCGCTGTGGGACTTCTACAAACACGCCCGACGCGGCGCAGACACCCGCCGCGCCCGCATGGAACTGCTGCACGAGCGCATCGGCGGCCGCCTGCCCTTAATCGGCGTGGGCAACCTCTACACCGGCAGCGACATCGCCAAAGCGTTTAATACCGGCTGGGCAGAGTTTATCGCGCTGGGCAAAACCGTGATGATTAACCCAGATTTGGCCGACTTGGTGCGCGAAGGCCGCGATGCCGACATCCAAACCGATCTCGACCCCGCCCGCGCCGACCACTACCGCCTGCCCGACGCGCTGTGGCAACGCTGCCTCATCAACTCGCCGTGGCTGCCGCCCGTGAAAGGGATGGAGCGGCAGATTGTGGATATTTGAGCGTTTTAGACGGCCTTTAGAAGCTGAAGACTGTTTGAAAAATAGCAAAAGCAGCCTGCACTTGAGAAATTCAAAGTGCAGGCTGCTTTTTAGGTTTTCAGGTAGCCTTAACCCCGAATCAAAACAACGCCCGCCTCACCGTCTCCTGCCCTTGCTTATCCAATCGTAAGAATTGGTGGATGATGCGTTCGGCATCGGGTGCGTCGGCGGTGGAAAACAGCGATTGCACGTAATCGTTTGCAGGCTGCTTTTTGATTTCTTCGGGCGTGCCGATTTGTACCAGCTGGCCGTTGTGCATCACGCCGATGCGGCAGGCGAGTTTCAGGGCTTCCTGCATATCGTGGGTCACAAACACGATGGTGGTGCCGAATTTCCGGTGAATCATGGCGATTTGGTCTTGCAGCACGGTGCGCACCAGCGGGTCGAGCGCGGAAAACGGTTCGTCCATCAGCAGCACTTGGGGCTTGGCGGCAATGGCGCGCAAAATGCCGATGCGCTGCTGTTCGCCGCCGGAAAGTTCGTGCGGATAACGGTCGCGGTAGCGTGCAGGGTCGAGTTCCACCAGTTCCAACAATTCGTTCACGCGCGCTTTGCGTTCGGCTTTGGGCCAGCCCAAAATGTCGGGCATGAGCGCGATGTTTTCCGCCACGGTCATGGTGGGGAATAGGGCGATTTGCTGCAAGACGTAACCGATTTGGTGGCGGAGCTGGCGGATGTCGTAGTCTTTAATCCGCTTGCCGTGCAGATAAACGTTGCCGTCGGTCGGTTCAATCAGCGCGTTAATCATGCGTAAAGTGGTGGATTTGCCGCTGCCCGAGCCGCCCACCAACACGAAAAATTCGCCCTGATAAATGGTCAAATCCAAATCGCGCACAGCATATTTGCCGTCATAGTGCTTGCCTGCGCCGCGAAATTCGATAAACGGGGCAAGATTATTTTGCATATTGTGCCTTTACTACGTCTTCAAAATTAAGCGGTGCACGTCCCAACAATTTCGGCAGGTCGCCTGAAACGGCGGCAAGTTCGCCTTTGGCAATGGCGGTGTAGGTGGAAACCCATGCTTCAATCTGCCAGTCGGGCGTATCAGGGTAAGCGGCTTTGCGGCTGGCGAAGGCTTCTTCTAGGGTTTCGTTGTGGTAGCGGTGAGGTTTGCCGGTGATTTCGGTTAAGACGGCGGCTATTTCAGCAAAACTTAATGATTGGGAACCGGTCAGCGTATAGGTCTGATTATCGTGGCGGTGGTTGCCGCATGCGATGTCGGCGATGACGTTTGCCGCCGCTTGGGCAACATCGCGCTGCGAAACGCAGGCAACGCGCCCGTCGTCGGCTGGGCCTGCGATGATGCCGTCTGCGTTGGCAATCGTTGCCATCATCTCACTGTAAAAATTGTCGCGCAGAAAGGTGTAACGCATATTTGTTTGCCGGATTGCATTTTCGGTAACCGCATGGGTGCGCGCCAGCGTGAAGGTGCTGTCCAACGCCGCCTGCGCAAAAGAGAGATAAACCATATGTTGCACGCCCGCTTCCGAAGCAGCCTGCACCAAAGTCAAATGCTCTTGCTCACGCGTCGGGCTTTCGGCGGCGGACACCATAAACAGCACGTCCACCCCGTTTAACGCCTGCTCGGCAAGCTCCAAATCACCATAGGCAAACTGCCGCGCCTCGCAGTTCGGCAGGTCGGGCGCTTTGGCGGGGTTGCGCAGCGGCAGAATAAGCGGCAGACCACGTGTGTTCAGATGACGGGCGACCATGCCGCCGATGTTGCCGCTGGAGCCGGTGATGGCGATGTTCATGTTGTTTTCCTTATGCGTTTTCAAAAGGGATGGCTTTGCCGTTTGCAGGGTTTCTGTCAAACCATGTGCAGGCTGCTTTTTGGGCTTTCAGGTAGCCTGCCGCTCATTTCAATTCGCCAGCAACCCATTCTTCTCCAAATAATCCCGCGCCACGTGTTCCGCGCTTTCGCCTTGCACTTTCACGCGGTAGTTCATCTCGCTCATTTCCGCTTCGCTGATTTTGCCGGCCAAGCGGTTCAGCGCGGCCACGATTTGCGGATTCTTCGTGGCAAATTCGGCTTTCATCAGCGGTGCGCCCTGATAGGCGGGGAACAGGGAAATGTCGTCTTTCAGTAGGCGTAATTGATATTGTTTCAACTCAGCATCGGTAGAAAAGGCTTCCACTAGGTCGATTTTGTCATTCAACAATGCCGTATAGCGTAAGGCAGGTTCTAAGCTAACAATATGTTTCAGCGTGATACCGGCTGCCTGCATGCCTTTGTAGCCGTCCGCCCGGTCGGTAAACTCCAGCGAAAAGCCTGCCCGAATATCGGGTGCAGCCTGCTTTAAATCGCTGATTGTCTTCAGTTGGTGCGCCGCGCCGTAGCTTTCTTTGACCGCCAACGCATAAGTGTTCTGATAAGACATCGGTGGCAGAAATTCCAGCCGATATTGTTCCGCCAATAATTGTTTGCCCAGTCGATAAGTTTCATCAGGCGGCAGGCGGCGGTTTTTCTGTTCGGGCGGCACTTGCACTAAAGCCTCCAGCACGGTGCCGGTAAATTCAGGGTAAATGTCGATTTCACCGCTGTTCAGTGCGTTGAACAGGAAGGTGGTTTTGCCGAAATTGGGTTTGACGGTAACCTTGATATTCGGATTTTCACGTTCAATCAATAATTTATACATATTAATCAGAATATCAGGCTCGCTGCCCATTTTGCCGGCAATCACTACGTTTTTTGTGGCAGGTGTAAATGAAATCTGCGACAGGCCGAGTGCGCCAAAGCCCACAGCCAATGCAAGAATCATCGGCAACTTGCGCCGCGATTTCTGCAACAGGCCAATGATGCCGCTCACGCCGACCGCCAGCAGCGCGGAGAGCAATGCGCCGGTAAACGTCATCGTCATGTTGTTTCGGTCGATGCCGAGCAGAATCAGGTTACCCAAGCCGCCTGCGCCGATTAACGCAGCAAGAGTTGCTGTGCCGACAATCAGCACCGCCGCCGTGCGAATGCCCGAAATCATGGCAGGCAAAGCCATCGGCAGCTCAATCCGCCACAGCGACTGCCAACGCGACAGCCCGAATGCGGTGTACGCATCTTGAATCGATTGGTCGATTTGGGTCAGCCCCAAATAGGTATTTTGAAAAATCGGCAACAGCGCGTATAGCGTGAGCGCAATCAAGACGGGCGGCGAACCGATGCCGACAAATGGAATCAGCAAGCCCAGCAGCGCCAAAGACGGGATGGTTTGCAATATATTGGTGAACTGCAATACCGCTTCCGCTGCCCACTGTCTGCGCGCAAACAACACGGCGGCAGGCACGGCAATGGCCACTGCCGCGAGCAAAGCCAGCCCGGAGAGCCATAAATGTGTGAGCAGCATTTGCCAGAGTTCGGCGGGGGAGAAGGGGAGGGATGTGGGCATGAGGGTTGGCCGTGTTGATGGTTAGTGGATTGAATGGTATAGGGGTTTTGGGCATGTGGCAAGGAATGGCGGCGTGAAGGCGGAGGTGGGAAAAGCAGCCTGCACTTTGGATTTATTAAGTGCAGGCTGCTTTTTGTGATATTGAAATAGTGCTTCCAATAATTTAATGATTTAAAATCATATATTTCGACTTAAATCTGCCAAAAACGCCTGCCGCTGTTCGGCGGTGGATTTGTCCATGTTGCCGAAGTTGAGCCATCGGCGCTTGGCGATACCGATGCCTTTGAGCGTGTGTCCCACCATCGCTTTGCCGATGCCGTTGCCGCAAAACCATTTCAGATACCATGTGGGGGCGGTGGACGTGCTGATGACCAAGGCTTCTTTGATATTGGTCAGGTTGCCTTTCAGACCGGTGGCGGTGGGGACATAGGCAAACGTTTTCAGGAAAACCTTGTCTTCAAATCCTTTGACGATGGCCGGCATATCCGCCCACCAGATTGGGAAGATGAAAATTAGGCGGCTGGAGGCTTTCAAAAGTTCTTGATAACGCAGAACCAGCGGATCAAGGGCTTTGCCTTGATTGAACAGGGCAAGCTCTTCTTTGGTGTAGGCGGGGTTGAAGCCGTCTTCATATAAGTCGATCAGTTGGTATTTTTCGCCTTTTTCGTCTAACAGTTGCTGTACCCGTTGCAAAATACCGTAATTGAAGCTTTGCTCGTATGGGTGCGCGTAGATAATTGTAGTGAATGACATTTTTCTCTCCTAATACAATCAAAATAATGGATTATCCGTTGCAGGCTGCCTGAAAACCATTGGAATACTTCAACACTTTCTCTATAACCCCAATTCCCCCCAAATCTCATCAATCTTAGCCGTAACCGCAGGGTCTTTTTTGATTACCCGTCCCCATTCGCGGTCGGTTTCGCCCGGCCATTTGTTGGTTGCGTCCAAGCCCATTTTGCCGCCGAGTCCACTGACGGGGCTGGCAAAATCGAGGTAGTCGATGGGCGTATTTTCCACCAAAACGGTGTCGCGTACAGGGTCCATGCGCGTGGTTACCGCCCAGATGACTTCTTTCCAGTCGCGCACGTTCACATCATCATCGACCACGATGATGAATTTGGTGTACATAAACTGGCGCAGGAACGACCAGCAGCCCATCATCACGCGCTTGGCGTGTCCGGCGTACTGTTTTTTCATGCTGACCACCGCCATGCGGTAGGAGCAGCCTTCTGGCGGCAGGTAGAAATCGGTGATTTCGGGGAACTGCTTTTGCAAGAGCGGTACGAACACTTCGTTCAACGCCACGCCTAAAACGGCGGGTTCATCGGGCGGTTTGCCCGTATAGGTGGAGTGGTAAATCGGGTTTTCGCGCATGGTGATGCGTTCGACCGTAAACACGGGGAAATGGTCCTGTTCGTTGTAATAGCCCGTGTGGTCGCCGTATGGGCCTTCCAACGCGGTTTCGTTCGGATGAATCACGCCTTCCAGCACGATTTCTGCGCGTGCGGGCACTTGCAAATCGTTGCCGATACATTTCACCAGTTCCGTCCGCGAACCGCGCAGCAGTCCGGCAAATTGGTATTCGCTCAAGGTATCGGGAACGGGCGTTACCGCGCCCAAAATGGTGGCAGGGTCGCAGCCGAGTACGACAGCGACGGGATACGGCGTATTGGGATTGAGTTTGCGGAACTCCTGATAATCCAGCGCGCCGCCGCGATGCGACAGCCAGCGCATAATCAGCTTGTTTTTGCCGATTAGTTGTTGGCGGTAAATGCCTAAATTCTGGCGTTTTTTGTGCGGACCGCGCGTTACGGTCAAGCCCCACGTTACTAGTGGCGCAACGTCTTCCGGCCAGCAATGTTGAATCGGAAGTTGATACAAATCAACGTCTTCACCTTCCCATACAATTTCCTGACACGGCGCATTTTTCACCACGTTCGGCGCCATGCTCCAAATGTCTTTCAGCAGCGGCAGTTTGGAAAACGCGTCTTTGATGCCTTTGGGCGGTTCGGGTTCTTTCAGATACGCCAGCGTCTGCCCGATTTCGCGCAGCTTGGACACGCTGTCCGCGCCCATGCCCATCGCCACACGTTCGGGCGTGCCGAACAGGTTTGCCAACACAGGATAATCGTAGCGCGTACCGTCGGGCTTAATCGGGTGTTCAAACAACAACGCCGGCCCTTCGGCACGCAGCACGCGGTCGGCGATTTCAGTCATTTCCAAATGCGGGGAAACGGGATGGGCGATGCGCTTGAGTTTGCCCCGCTGCTCGAGCATGGCGATGAAGTCGCGTAGGTCTTTGTATTTCATTGGGTTGCTTTCTAATTTAAGGCTACCTGAAAATGTGGATGGCGTTTCAGGTAGCCTTTATAGCCTATTTCCCGTGCAACACCCGCTGGGCGGCTTCGATTTTGCCGGCGAGGATGTCGGGCAGGGTGGCGATGGATTTGTCGATGGCGTCTTCGATCAGTTCCTTCTCTTCGCGGCGGGGTTTTTTTAGCACGTAGTTCACCACTTCGTTGCGGTCGCCGGGGTGGCCGATGCCCAGGCGCAGGCGGTAGAAGTCGGGGCTGCCGAGGCGGGCTTGGATGTCTTTGAGGCCGTTGTGGCCGCCGTTGCCGCCGCCGAGTTTGAATTTGATGCGGCCGGGCTCGAGGTCGAGCTCGTCGTGGATAACGAGGATTTCCTGCGGCTGGATTTTATAAAACGAGGCAACGGCCTGCACGGCTTGGCCGGAGAGGTTCATATAGGTTTGCGGCTTGAGCAGGCGGATTTCGCCGCTGGGGCGGGTGCTGCGGATGAGGTGGCCGAAGAATTTCCTGTCGTCTTGCCAATGGCTGTGCCATTGCTGGGCGAGCTGGTCGAGCAGCCAGAAGCCGGCGTTGTGGCGGGTGTCTTCGTATTCGGGGCCGGGGTTGCCGAGGCCGACGATGAGTTTGATGGGCATGGGGTTTCCTTATGGGTTCGGGCTACCTGAAAAGGGGTGGCTGTTTGGGTTGAGGCTGGTTTTTCAGGTAGCCTCTTTGTCCAGTGTGAGGTGTGGCAGGACGAGGTAGGCTTCGGACTGCATTTCGGTGAGGCGGCTGGCGCTGCGCACGAATTCGTTGGCGAAGTCGCCGTGGGTGTAGATTTGTTCGGGCGGCACGGCGAGGCTGGCGCTGAGTTTGACACGGTAGTCGTAGAGTACGTCGATGAGCCAGGTGAGGCGGCGGGCTTCGGCGCGTTCGGTTTCGTTGAGCTGCGGGATGTGCGAGACGAAAATCATGCGGCTGGTTTCGGCCAGGGCGAGGTAGTCGGCCTGGGAGCGGGGGCCGCGGCACAGGGCGTCGAAATGGAACCACAATACGCCGTCGGCCTGGCCTTGGGTGGGGATTTCGCGGCCGAGCAGGGGCAGGCTGCCGGGCTGGGGGGCTTGGCCGGTGTGGCGCTCGAACAGGGCGGCGAGCCGGGTTTCGCTCTCAGCATTGTCGGGAATGAAGAAGATGTCGGCGGGGCTGAGGCTGCGTTGGCGGTAGTCTTGGCCGCCGTCCACGTTGAGGATGTCGAGGCTTTTTTCGAGCAGGGCGATGGTGGGCAGGAAGCTGCTGCGGTTTTGGCCTTGCGGGTAGAGCCCGGCCGGCTCGTAGTTGGAGGTGGCTACGAGCACCACGCCTTCGGCCAGCAGGCCTTCGAGCAGGCGGCCGAGAATCATGGCGTCGGCGATGTCGCTCACGTGGAATTCGTCGAAGCAGAGGATTTGGGCGTCGCGGGCGATGTCGCGGGCCACGGCTTGCAGCGGGTTGGCTTGGTTTTTGTGTTCGCGCATGCGGCGGTGGGCTTCGGCCATGAAGGCGTGGAAGTGTACGCGGCGGGCGGTGCCGGGCGGCAGGCAGCCGTGGAAGGCGTCCATCAGGAAGCTTTTGCCGCGCCCGACGCCGCCGTAGAAATAGAGGCCTTTGGGCGGCTGGTTTTTTTTGCCGAAGAGTTTGCCCAGCAGGCGGCCGCGCTGTTGGCGGTGGGCATTGAGCTCGTGCCAGAGCTGGTCGAGGCGGCGGATGGCGGTTTCTTGGGCGGCATCGCGGATAAAGCCGGGCTGCCGGGACGCGGCCTGATACCAGCTCAGGGGGCTGTGGCCGGCGAAGGGGGGCGGGGTGAATGTGGTCATGATGTGCGGTGGGTGGGTTTCAGGTAGCCTTTGGAAGGCTGGATGAATGAAAAACGCTGCTATTTTGCCTGATATGGCGGGGGATGAACAGGTGTGAACAGGCGATGAAACGGGCGGGCCATGGCCGGAATGCCTCGTTTTCATACCGTATTGGCCATGCTGGCTGCGGCGCGATGCTGGGTGTTGAAGGAAACATTATTCCGGCTATTCAGATGCCCGCCCGCTGACAGATTGAAGGCTACCTGAAAAGCTTTATTCGTTTTCAGGTAGCCTTTTGTGTGCCGCGCGGGGCTTAGCGGATGCTTTCCAATGCCTGTTGCAAGTCGGCAATCAGATCGGCGGTGTCTTCCAGGCCGATGGAGAGGCGGATGAGGCCTTCGCGGATGCCGGCTTCGAGTTTGGCTTGCGGCTCGAGGCGGCAGTGGGTGGTGGTCCAGGGGTGGGTGATGGTGGAGCGCACGTCGCCGAGGTTGGCGGTTTTGGAGAATACTTTAACGCGGTCGATCACTTGCCAGGCGGCGCTCTGCCCGCCTTTGAGCTCGAAGGCCACCACGATGCCGCCGCCGGATTGCTGTTTAGCGGAAAGCGCGGCTTGGGGGTGGCTGGGCAGGCCGCTGTAATACACTTTGGCCACTTCGCTGCGTTTCTCCAGCCATTCGGCCACGGCCTGCGCCTGGGCGTTTTGCTTTTCCATGCGCAGGGGCAGGGTTTCGCAGCCGGAGAGCAGCACCCAGGCGTTGAACGGGGAGAGCAGTAGGCCAGCGGAGTTGGCATATACCGCCACTTTTTCCATCAGCTCGGCGCGGCCGCACACCACGCCGCCCATCACGCGGCCGTGGCCGTCGATGGCTTTGGTGGCGGATTGCACGGATAAATCGGCGCCGAGTTTGAGCGGCTGCTGCAGGGCGGGAGAGCAGAAGCAGTTGTCTACGGCGAGCAGGGCGCCGTTGCTGTGTGCGATGTCGGCCAGCGCGGCGATGTCGGCGATTTCGTTGAGCGGGTTGGACGGGGTTTCCACAAACAGCATTTTGGTGTTGGGCTTTACGGCCTCGCGCCAGGCGGCGGGTTCGGTTTGCGGCACGAGGGTAACTTCGATGCCGAAACGGGCGAGGTGGTTTTGGATAAAGCCCAAGGTGGTGCCGAACAGGCTGCGGCTGCTCACGAGGTGGTCGCCGGCGGAGAGGAATGTGAGCAGGGCAGCTTGGATGGCGGCCATGCCGGTGCCGGTGGCGATGCCGGCCTCGCCGCCTTCGAGCAGGGCGATGCGGCGGGCAAAGGCGGAAACGGTGGGGTTGGCGGTGCGCGAGTAGGTGAAGCCGGGTTTTCTGTGGGCAAACAAATCGGCGCCGTCGGCGGCGGAATCGAACATGAAACTGCTGGTGAGGAACAGGGCTTGGTTGTGTTCGTTGTAGTCGGTTTGCTCTTTGGCGCCGCGGATGGCGAGGGTTTGCGGATGAAGCGGTTGGGTCATGGTGTCTTTTCCAAGTGAATGAATAGGGAGGATGGAGTTTTCAGGTAGCCTCAATTTTGCCTGATTAGGCTACCTGAAAAGCAATTTTCGTGCTGTTGGGGGCACGATAGTATAGTGGATTAAATTTAAATCAGGACAAGGCGGCGAGCCGCAGACAGTACAAATAGTACGGCAAGGCGAGCCAACGCTGTACTGGTTTAAATTTAATTCACTATAAATAAACGATGCGGCAAACGGCCTTAAGCATACTCTTTTTGCCTGCCGCCGAAAACCCGCTGCCTAAGATAACCAAAGCTGGCGGGCAAAATTGCCAATCAACAGGCACAGCAAAGCCATAAAGCCGTAGCGCAGCCAGCGGCTGCCGCCGAGCACCGCCAGTTTCGCGCCGCAGAAGCCGCCGATTAGGTTGGCCGCCGCCAGCGGCAGCGCCCAGTGCCACAGCACATGTTGGCTGGGGATGAAAAAGCTCAGCGCGGCCAGATTGGTCATCAGGTTGATTACCTTGGCGCAGGCGGTGGCGGTGAGGAAATCGTAGGCAAAAAAGCGCACGAACACGAAGGCCAGCAGGCTGCCCGTGCCCGGGCCGAACAGGCCGTCATAAAAGCCGATGGCCGCGCCAAACGCCGTGCCCAGCAGCATTTCGCCCCGCGTGAGCGCGCGGGTGCGCTCGGTTTGCCCCAAATCTTTGCGGAAGAAGGTGTACACAAACATCGCTACCATAATCACCAGCATGGCCGGTTTCATATATTGCACCGGCACATAGGCCACCAGCTTCGCGCCGGCGAACGAGGCGGCAAAAGCCAGCACGCCGGCGGGCAGCAGCATTTTCCACGGCAGCTTCAGGCGGCGGGCGAACTGGCCGGCGGCGGTGAAAGTGCCGGCGAATGAAGCCGCCTTGTTGGTGCCCAGCACGGTGGGCACGGGCGTGGCGGGCGGCAACACGCCGAACAGTGCGGGCAGCTGCAACAGCCCGCCTCCGCCCACGGCCGCATCCATCAGCCCGGCCAAAAAGCCGGTGATGAGCAGCAGGATAAAGGAAAGCTCCATGGGTTTCTCCGTTGATGATGGGGTAGGGCGGCATTGATACGCCGCCTATTGGTTTTGTTTGTTTCTTTTAGATTTCAGGTAGCCCTAACGGCAGTAGGGGGAAAGCTTGCTTTCGCTCACAGCCGCACGTTGTGGCAGGCTTCGTACACCGGCAGCAGGCGGTGCAGGGTTTCGACTAGCCAGGCCGCGCTGTCGGCCTGCCCCAGTTGGTCGCGTTCCAAGTGGCGGCCGAGGCAGAGGAAGTCTTGCGGGCTGCGCAGAGAGAAGGCCTCAGGCGGGACGGCGGCGATGGCGGGGTAGTCGGCGTATTCGCTGTCGCTGCCATGCCAGATTTGGAAGTCGGCAAAGTCGGCGTGCGGGAAATCGGCCAAAGCCTGTTGGTAGCAGGCCAGCGGCAGGGTGGAGCGGGCGGCGCGGTATTCGTGCCATTCGAGGCTGGCGGTGAGCCTGCGGCGGTTGAGCAGCAGCGAGAGGATGACCGCCGTATCGGCATGGGTTTGATATTTGAAATAGGCGAAAAAGTGGGCGCGCACCTGCCAGCCGTTGCACCAGCGTTCGATATGCGGCGGGGCAAAGCCTGCGCCCAATTCGGTGGCTACCTGAAAAACCAGCGTGCGCCACACTTGCCACGCGGCTTTGTAGTCGGCCTTGGTTTGCGCTTCGGTTTCGGGCTGGTATTGGCGGATTTGGGCGAACTGGAAAAACGGGCGTTGGAACAGGTCGCAGCTTTGCGGGGTGAGCATGATGGTTTGGCGGGGCATGAAAAAGGGAGAGGCTACCTGAAAAATAGATTTTCAGGTAGCCTCAAGTCGGTTTGGCACGCACCTGGAGCAGAGAAATTCAGAAATTACGATTTAATCCGCTGAACATATTCCAACAAAGTGCCCACCGCTGCGATAGCGGCAGCACCGGCAAAACCAATTCGCGCAGCAAACAGAATGTGAGCGGCAGCTAAATCAGTCGACTCCAGACCAATGATCAAGCAGGCCAAAAATGAGCCGATGCCGAGTGGCACAAACAGGCACAGGAAAATGTGCGGCAGGGGAAGCGCCCTCAAAGCCAATCTTATTTCCTGTATCTTCTGAGAAATCATCATCCCGGATTTCATTATAGTGAATTAACAAAAACCAGTACAGCGTTGGCTCGCCTTGCCGTAACGTGTGTACTGTCTGCGGTTCGCCGCCTTGTCCTGATTTTTGTTAATCCACTATACATCCTCCTTGTGAATGAATACCCGTTTCTTCGCTGCCGCATAGGTATCCGCATTTTCTGGTCAACTGCCAAGTCAAGGCTACCTGAAACCTTTTTCAGGTAGCCTTTCCGTTTTATTTCTCCAGCGCGGCTTGCAATCTCTGTTCCAGCGTGTCGCTGTCGAAGGATTTGGCGATCACTTCAAAGCGGCTGTCGCGCCGCCAGGCCACTTGGTTGGCGCCCCATTGGCCTTCGCTCCAGTTGAGCCACACCCAGCTGCCAAGTACTTGGAACACGCCTTTGGCGCGGATGAGGCCTTCGCACAGTTTGGGCAGGTCGTTGAAGAATTTGGTGAGCTTTTCGCCGTCGAAGCTGCTGCCGGCGGGGAAGGTGTAGCCTTGCGATTGCAGGCCCATGCTGTTGTCGGGCAGCTCTTTGATGCGGTAGCGGCTTTTTTCTGCCACCGGGGTTTCCAGCAGGGCGATGTCTAAATAAGCATCGGTGGTTTCCAGCACGGCGGCTTTGGGCGGGAAGAGTTGGGCGGCTTTGCTGCGGAAGGCGGCCATTTCTTCGGGGCTGCACATGTCGGTTTTGTTGGCGATCAGCACGTCGGCCACGCTCACCTGGTCGCGGTAGAGCGGCTGGTTGGCGTAGTCGGGGTTAGTGAATTGGCGCGGGTCGACCAGGGTAAATACGGCGCCGATATCCAGCATTTGGTCGAAGGGTTTGGCGCGCAACTCGTCGATCACGCTGGCGGCGTGTGCCAGGCCGCTGGCTTCGATGATGATGCGGTTGGGCTTGTTGCCGCTCACCATGCGGTTGATGGTGGTGCCCATCTGCGCACCGGCCACGCAGCACAGGCAGCCGCCGGCGATTTCGGCCACGGGGATGCCGTTGTCGCTCAGCACGGCGCCGTCGATGCCGATTTCGCCGAATTCGTTTACCACGATCACCCATTTTTCATCGGGGCTCTTCTGCTCCATCAGGTGGCGCAGGGCGGTGGTTTTGCCTGTTCCCAAAAAGCCGGAAAACAGATGTACTTTTGCTTTCTTTATTTCTGACATTGTTTGCATATTCCTGTTAAAACAACATGTTCTTCTTTTAATTTAAACCCGCCTGCGGCCACGCCGGCGCACAGCGCCTGCCATTCGCGGGAGAGGGTTTGCTCATCGGTGTTGCCGCACTCGGTACACACCAAAATGAAGGCGCTGTGGTGGTGTTGCTGCTCGTCGCTGCTGTGGCAGTGGTCGTCGCAATGGTGGCGGGCATGGCTGCATAAAACATAGCCGTTTACTGCGGCCACTTTGTGCAGCACGCCGTGTTCGGCCCAGAAATCGAGCGCGCGGTAGGCGGTGGGCGGCGCCACCACACCGTTGCTCTGCTGCTGCATTTGCGCCAGCACGGTGTAGGCCTTAATCACGCCTTCCTGCCGCAAAACGATATCCAGCACCTGCTCGCGCAGGGCGGTAATCTGCAGGCCTTGCTCGCGGGCGCGGGCGATGATGGCGGTTTTGTAGTCGGGTGCGGAGTGCTTGGTCATGGCTGCTTCCTATTATTATTGGCTGGGGTGGCGCACAACGGCGAGCGGGTTGAAGCTCTGCGCCACCGGCATGATTTCGATGCTGTTCACGTTCATGTGCGCGGGGCGCCGGTAGAGCCACAGCACGGTGTCGGCGATGTCTTCGGGGCGGATGTAGTCCACGTTTTTATATACATCGGCGGCGCGTTGGTCGTCGCCTTTGAAGCGCACGTTGGAAAACTCGGTGTCACCGCACAGGCCGGGCTCGATGTTGCTCACGCGCACGCCCGTGCCGGCCAAATCGGCGCGCAGATTCAGGCTGAATTGGCGCACATAGGCCTTGGTGGCGCCATACACATTGCCGCCGGGGTAGGGGTAGGTGCCGGCCACCGAGCCGAGGTTGATGATATAGCCGCTGCCGCGCGCCACCATGCCGGGCAGCACTTGGCGGGTGAGGTAGGTGAGGCCGATGATGTTGGTTTGAATCATGGTTTGCCAGTCGGCGAAATCGGCTTGATGAGCAGGGTCTAAACCCAAGGCCAGGCCGGCGTTGTTCACCAGGCAGTCGATCCGGGCAAAGTTTTCAGGTAGCCCTTTGAGCGCGGTATCCACGGAAGCGGTATCACTCACATCCATTTGCAGCGGCAGGAAGTTGGCGCCCAATTCCGCGCGCAGTTCGTCCAGTTTGTCGGCACGCCGCGCTGCGCCGATCACGCGGTAGCCCGCTGCGGCGAGCGTGCGGCAGATGGCCCGCCCGAAACCGGCCGATGCGCCGGTAACCAAAATGCTCATGATTGCCTCCGTTGTGCTGGATTGCTCGATATAGCCGGGGTGCTTCTCTTCCTATGGCGTTGGCTCGCTTTGCAGGAAGGAATAACGGCTTTGGCTAAAAGCAATAGTATAACACCGACAGCTTGCCGGCAGCTTTAAAATGGCAGCAAGGCTCTACTTAACTTTCGCCACCACATTGGTTTGTCTTACCGTACTACCTGTACTGTCTGCGGTTTGCCGCCTTGTCTCATTCTTATTTCTGATCCACTATATTTTCAGGTAGCCTGTGGCGGAGCGCGGTATTCTGCCCAATAGCGGCGGGAGGCGGTATAAGGCTACCTGAAAACCGTGCTAGAATGCCCGCCTTCCGCATTTTGGCCAAAGGCTTGTTGATATGGCACGTCATCCCTACCGCCGCCTGCGTTCGGCACGTTTCGCCCTGCCCGAAGTGGGCATTTCCGAACACGGCAACATCCGCTCGCTGCATTTGGGCAGCGAAACGGTGCAAAGCTCGATGAATGTGGATTACCCCGCCGAGCTGGTGCTTTCCTACAGCCGCGCCATGATGGCTTGGCTCCTGTTTGCTGAAAACGTGCGCCACATCACGCAAATCGGGCTGGGTGGCGGCTCGTTTGTGCGCTGGATCGATGCCCACCTGCCCGAAGTGGCGCAAACGGCGGTGGAAATCAACCCGCAGGTAATCAGCGTGGCGCGCGGCCTGTTTGAATTGCCGTTTGAGGGCGAAAAATTTGAAATCATCGAGGCCGACGGCGCGGAATACATCAAAACCCTGCGCGGCGGCACAGATATTTTGCTGGTGGACGGCTTCGACGGCGTGCAGATTATCGACGCCCTGGTGGCCGAGCCGTTTTTTGCCGACTGCCGCACCGCCCTGAGCGACAACGGCATTTTCGTCACCAACTGGTGGAGCGGCGACAAACGCTACCCGCTTTTCCTGCAACGGCTCGCGCAGGTGTTTGAGCAGCGTGTGTTGTGCGTGCCCGCCGAAACCCACGGCAACGTGGCCGTGCTTGCCTTCCAAAACCAAGCGCCCCAGCCGCTGGCCGCCCTGCAGAAAAAAGCCGCCAAGCTGGGCGAGCAATACGGGCTGGACTTCAAAACCATGCTGCATCAGGCACACGTGCCGCCGGGCAGCACTTGGCAGTGGCTGCGCTGAGCGTGTTTGAAGGGCGGGTTTGATACCTGCCCATTGTTATGAGAGGCTACCTGAAAAGCATCTGTACGGGCGGCTAGTGCCCGTTTTGTGGAATGAAATAAAGGCTACCTGAAAAAACCATATGGTTTTCAGGTAGCTTTTAGCCTTTTGGTATGCCTTATTTATACGGCTGCTGCGGTGAAGCGTTGGTGCAGATGGGCTTTCTTCTCCACATCATCGGCAATCGCAATGGCCAAATCTGCCACACTGATGCCGGCCGGTGCATCGCCCGTCATCAGGAGTTCATCGCCGCCCAGGCGGTATTGGCCGGTGCGCTCTTCGCTGAAGCCGCCGTCGGCGCCGAGGCAGGCGGGCGGGGAAATCATCGCCCAGTTCACATCGGCATGTTGGGTTTGCAAGTCGCGCAGCAGATTGCGTGCGGCGTTGGCGCCATCGAAAATTTCTTTTGGGAATACAGGCGTATCAATCAGCTGCACGCCGGGTGCCACAAACAGGCTGCCCGCGCCGCCCACGGCCAAAAGATAGGGCACTTTCGCCGCTTTGGCTGCCGCTAGGATGGCTGCGTAGCCGGCGGTGAAATCGCGGCCGATGTTCGGATTTGCCCAACCCGGGTTGAACGCGCTCACCACTGCATCGAAGCCGGAGAGCTGCGTGGCAAAATCGGCTGCATGCACATCGGCCTGCACGGCTTTCACATTCGGCGCGGCCAACACCTTATCCGTGTTGCGCGCAAAGGCGCTTACTTCATGCCCGCGTTCTGCCAGCTCGCGCACCACAGCGTTGCCCACATATCCGGTGGCACCGATTACAGCGAATTTCATATTTAGCTCCTTAAGTTTTGTTGATTAATCATGATGGAGCGCATTCTAAGGGCATTCATCCAGCTTGATAATCCGCTGTAAACTGTTTACGCTGTGAAGCCCAACTAAACAATGGAGACCGTCATGACACAAAAAACCCTGTATTTGGGCCGCGAACCTGAGCAATTCACCCCCGGCCAAGAGCTGGTGTTGGAATCTTTTTTCGAACAAAGCCCCTACGGCGTGGTGTTTGAAGACGATTGCGGCACCGGCTATTTCTATGCCGTGCACCAAGAGGAAGGTATCCTCGATGCGCTGCATATTTATAACGTGGAAGACGTAGCCGACCGTCATATCCCATCCGAAATCAGCATTCTATGGAGCGAAGACCTCGGCCTGGCCGTGCTTGATATCAACGGCTACATCCACGCCGTGTTCGACTTTGCCGCCCACGCCGGTTATTGCCGCAACGCCTTCCCCGAGGCCGATGGCGATTGGCTGCGCGAGCCCAACCGCCTGCTGAGCGATGAGTTGCTCGACCAACTGCTGGGCACATAAACCATGCACAATCAAATTGTTCAAACCGGCAACCGCTTCAGCCTGTCGTTTGCCGGTTTAGGCGGCCATGAACACTGTTTTTTCTCGCAATACGCCCCAAGCGGCCATGAGCTGGCCAAAATCATCCGCCGCATCATGCGGGAGGAAAACATCAAAAATGTCGAGCTCGCCGCAGAGCAAGACAGCCTCACGCTCAGCGCTAAAAAACGTCGCCCCTTGGAAAGTATCTGCACACGGCTTGAGTTTGAAATACGCGTGTTTGAAGGCAGCGCTTATTCGGTGAAGACAAAAAATTTGTTTAAATAAACTGTTATGGATGATCTCAAACCCCTGCTCGCCTTTGCTGCCGTGCTCGAACACGGCAGTATGAACGCCGCCGCGCAAGCCTTGGGCATGACCCCGTCTGCCGTGAGCCAGCACATCAGCCGGCTGGAAAAGCTGCATGGCGTGAAGCTGCTGCACCGCAGCACCCGCCGCCTGGCTCCCACCGATGCCGGCCAAGCACTTGCTGCCCATTGCCGCCGTCTGCTTGCCACCGTGCAAGACACCCGCACCGCGCTCGACGGCCTCAAAACCGACATTGCCGGCAGCGTGCGCTTGGCCGCGCCCACCGGTTTAGTGAATGCTGCCGCCTTTCAGCACGCCCTGCGGCGCATCCGCCGCGAACATCCCGCCCTCAGCCTTGAATTACACTTTGGCGAAGCCATCGAAGAACTGCGCGAAGGCAGTATCGACATTGCCTTGCGTGGCGGCGGTCATGCCTTGGACGAGCCCGACCTGGTTGCCCGCAGGCTGGCCGAATGGCCTTGGCAAATTTGCGCTGCTCCGGGCTACCTGAAAACCGCCCCCGACATTACCCATCCTGCCGATTTAGCCGCCCACCCTTGGGTGTACCACCTGCCGCCGCACATCGAGCTGGCACGCGGCAATGAACGCTATCTGCTCAACATCGATCGCGGCACCGTTTGCAACCAGCTCGCCGCCGTGTGCCACCTGTGCGAAGCCGGCCTCGGTCTTGCCCTGATTATTGCCGGCGAAACCCGCGATGCCGTTGCCCAAGGCCGGCTGCAAATCCTCCTGTCCGATTGGCAGCTACCCGCCGTTACCCTCTATGCCGTAACGCCCCACCGCGTTCAAGCCGCTCGCACCGCTGCCGTGTTGCGGATCTTGCAAGAGAGCTTTATGGGGGAGGCAGAGGCTACCTGAAAAATACGTTGGGGTGCAGATAAGTACTGATTCACCCGTGCGGGCAAGCAGTTGCCCAGCCCAACGGAGAAGCCTGCTCGGAAGAAGCAAGGATGGTGGCCGAATTGTTTGGGTGTTGGCGGAAATGATATGATGGGTAGCCGTTGTTCATAACGGAGCTGCCGCAGGTTCCTGCCAAGGCAGCCTGCATAAAATATCAATGTAACGAAAGGGAAAAATATGATGTTACTGAGCAATATTGAAACCGTTCCCGGCCGCACCGTCGTCCGCCATTTGGGATTGGTTCAGGGTTCGACCGTGCGCGCCAAACACGCCGGCCGGGATTTTATGGCGAGCTTGAAAAACTTGGTTGGCGGTGAATTGAAGGGCTACACCGAGCTTTTAAACGAAGCCCGTGATGAGGCGATTGCACGCATGGTTGAACAAGCGCGCCAGGCCGGGGCCAATGCCGTGGTAAATGTGCGTTTTTCCACTGCATCCGTAGCGGCAGGGGCTGCCGAAATTTTTGCCTACGGTACAGCTGTGGTTTTGGAATAGGAGGCTGCGATGTCGAACGACAACGATGGATTTTCCGTTATCCTGCTGCTGATGTGCCTGTGGCCGATTTGGCTGCTGCTGATCACCTATTTCACCGGCCGCCATATTGAGCGGAAGCATTATGCTGATATAGAGGCGCGGGAAGCTGCGCTGCGGCATATCATGGTTATTGCTGTTAAAAAAACGCCGCAGGATTTCAGTGGCGGAGAATTGGTTTATGCGGGAGTTGTGGTTTCCAGCGATTATTTCCGCCGTATGTTGGCAGCGTTCCGCAATTTTTTCGGCGGCAATATCCGCAGCTACGAAACCTTGCTCGACCGTGCACGGCGCGAAGCCGTACTGCGCCTAAAAGAACAGGCCGCAGCGAAAGGGGCAAATGCCGTGTTGAACTTCAAATTGGAAACGGCCTCTTTGGATAATATCTATCAACCGCAACAAGGCGGTGTGGTAGGTACGGTTGAAGTGTTGGCTTATGGCACGGCAGGAGTGCTGTCTTAGCCGGTTCAGTCTCTACATAATTGATGCCAAGAATACAAGGCCGTCTGAGTTTTTCAGACGGCCTTGTATTCTTGGTTAAACCGAATTACAGCAAGCGTAGGATGGGACACTCGTTGCCACGCATCCCTTTCAGGCTACCTGAAAGCACCGCTTCAACGAAGTTAAAAACCGTGTGGGCATTTATGCCCTCTCTGCAAAAATCCGGCAATCACTGTTTTCAGGTAGCCTTTAATGAACAAGGCTACCTGAAAAACGCTACAAATATTGTTTGCTCAGATACACGCTCACGAGCAGGCCGCTGGGGTGGTGGGGGCTTTGAGCCAGTTCGATGCGGCCGCCGTGGCGTTCGGCGATGGTGCGGGCGATGGAGAGACCGAGGCCGGTGCCTTCCTGGCCGCTGCCGAGGATGCGGTAGAAGGGGTCGAACACGCGGCTGCGTTCGGCGGGTGGGATGCCGGGGCCGTTGTCTTCGATGCGGAAGATGATGTGGCCGGGTGTTTCTTCGGCACTCAAGTCGATTTGGCTGCCGGGCGGGGTGTAGCGGATGGCGTTGTCGGCCAGGGTTTTGACGAGGGTGTAAAGGTCGGCTTCGTTGGCGTGGAAGACGGGGTTGGCGGGGCTGGATACGCCGAGGTCTTGCTCTTTGGCTTCGGCCAGGGGCAGGAGGTCTTCAATCACGCTGCGGAAGAGGTCTTGGCTGGACAGGCGCTCTTGGGGACGCCGGGCTTCGGGAGCTTGGGCGCGGGAGAGAGAGAGGAGTTGCTCGAGCAGGCGGCGGTTGCGGTGGATGCCTTGCAGGAGGTTGGCGAGCTGGCCGGCGGCGGGTTCGGGCAGGCTGTTGGCGGCCAGGCGTTCGGCTTGCAGGGAAAGGGCGGTCATGGGGCTGCGCAGTTCGTGGGCGGCATCGGCGATGAAGCGCTGTTGCTGCTGCATGGCTTGGTGGGTGCGTTCAAGCAGGCGGTTGATGGCTTGGATGAAACCGCGGATTTCATTGGGGATGTCTTCGGTGCTCAGGGGGGCGAGGTCGCTGCTGTGGCGCGCTTCGAGGCTTTGGGAAAGGTGGTGCACGGGCTGCATGGTGCGGCGGACGATAAAGATGGTGAGCAGGATGCTGAGGGGGGCGAGCAGGATGAGCGGCAGGGCGCTGCTCCAGGCGGCACGTTCGGCCATGTCTTCGCGGAAGTCGTTTTCTTGGAGTACGGCGATGGGCCCCTGGGGGGTGTGGCGGATGTAGGCGCGGTAGGTGTCGTCGCCATCGGGCTCTTGGAAGGTGTGCAGGCCTTCGGGCAGGTTGGCGGGGAGGGTGATGTGGTCGTCATCATCGTCGTCGCTATCGCGGCTTCGGGCGCGGTCGCCGGCGGGGGTTTGGATGCGGATGTGGGCGTCGCGCTGGCTTTCGGTGTTTTCAGGTAGCCTGTTGGGGTCGATGTGGGCGGCGATTTGGCGCAGGAGGTCGTCTTGCAGTTTGTTGGTACTGCGGTAGCTGTCGTAAAAGGCAAAGCCGCCGGCCAGGAGTGCGGCGAGCAGCAGGGCGGCACTGAGCGCGGCGGCCAGGCGCAGTTGGATGGAGTGGCGGAAGGGGATGGGGAGGCGCATGGAGGTTTAAGGTTTATTAATGTTCTGATTTTAAGCCGCTTGCCGGATTTCAGGTAGCCTTATGGGGTGGCGGTGATGAGCGGCATGAGTTCAATCCGGCTTGGACTCTTTGGGCACCATCCAGCCGACGCCGCGGATGTTTTTAATGTGTTCTTTGCCGATTTTTTTGCGCAGGGCGTGGATGAGGTAGTCGATGGCGTTGCTTTCCACTTCTTCGCCCCAGCCGTAGATTTTGTCTTCGAGGCTGCTGCGGGAAAGGATGGTGCCGGGGCGTTGGAGCAGGGCTTCGAGGATGGCGAATTCTTTGTTGCTCAATGCAACGGGCTCGCTCTGGCCGACGATTTCCACTTGGTGGGCGGCGGGATTGAGGGTGAGGGCGCCGTTGCTCAGCAGGGGGCTGGTGCGTTGGTGTTGGCGGCGCAGGACGGCGCGGATGCGGGCTTGCAATTCGGCCATGTCGAAGGGTTTGATGAGGTAGTCGTCGGCGCCACCGTCGAGGCCGGAGAGGCGGCTGTGTAGGTCGTCGCGGGCGGTGAGAATGAGCACGGGGGTGGGGTTGCCGCTGCCGCGCAGCTGCTGCAATACGTCGAGGCCGTCTTGGCCGGGCAGGCCGAGGTCGAGCAGGATGAGGTCGTAGCTTTGGCTGCCGAAGGCGGTAACGGCGGTGCGGCCGTTATTGATCCAATCTACGGCGTAGCCGCTGTCTTTGAGGCTGCCGGCTACGGCGTCGGCAATCATGGTGTCGTCTTCGATGAGGAGGATGCGCATGGCGGTTTGGCTTGGGGTGGGGGTATGGTGGCAGTATAGCAGGCGTGAATTAGGGGGAAATTAGGGCGGGAAGGTTTGGGCTTGGCAGCAACTTTGCGCTGCTATGTTTTCAGGTAGCCTCCATATCGGAAGGGCTACCTGAAAACATAAGTGCAACTAAGTATAGTAGATTGAAATCAGAATGCTACGGTGTGGCGCTTAATCCTGCTCGGCCAACCAATCCACATAGCGGCGCACGCCGGTGGCCACGTCGTCGAATGCTTCGGCATAGCCGGCGGCGCGTAGGGTACTGATGTCGGCCTGGGTGAAGCTTTGGTATTTGCCTTTGAGCGCGTCGGGGAAGTCGCTATACACAATCAAACCTTGTTTTACCAGCTCTTCCAGCGGCAGTTCGGGCTTGCCTTCGCGGGCGCGGCAGGCGTTTACGGTGGCGGCGGCCAGGTCGTTGAAGGGCTGGCTGCGGCCGGTGCCGCAGTTGAAAATGCCGGATACTTCGGGATGGTCGTAGAAGAAGAGGTTTACTTTGACTACGTCTTCCACGCAGATGAAGTCGCGGCTTTGCGCGCCGGCGGGGTAGCCGTCGTAGCTGCCGAACAGGGTAACGCGGCCGTGCTCGCGGTATTCGTGGAAGTGGTGGTAGGCCACGGAGGCCATGCGGCCTTTGTGCTGCTCGCGGCGGCCGTATACGTTGAAATAGCGCAGGGCAACCACTTGATTGTGCAGCCCTTCTGCCATGCGGCGGCGCAATACTTGGTCGAACAGGAATTTGGAATAGCCGTATACATTGAGCGGGGCTTCCAATTCGCGCTGTTCGCGGAAGGTTTGGCCTTTGCCGTATACGGCGGCGGAGGAGGCGTGGATCAGGCGGATGCGGTCGTCTTGGCACCAGTCGAGCAGGTCGAGCGTGTATTGGTAGTTGTTGTCCATCATGTACACGCCGTCGTGGTTCATGGTGTCGGAGCAGGCGCCTTGGTGGAAGATGGCTTCGATGTCGCCGCCGTTGATTTGGTGGGCGCGCACTTGGCGGATGAATTCGTGTTTGTCCAGATAGTGCGCAATATCGGCCTGCACCAGATTGCGGAATTTGTCGGCGCGGCTGAGGTTGTCCACCGCGATGATGTCGGTGATGCCGCGCCGGTTGAGCGCGTGCACGATGTTGCTGCCGATAAAGCCGGCGGCGCCGGTAACGATGATGGTCATGAGCTTTTCCTGATAACGGGTTGGCGGGTATTTTAACCGATTTCAGGCTACCTGAAACTTGAATATCCGCTCTTGGAAACCATATAGCAGCCCAATCAAGATAACAACAAGGACAACAATCATGACCACCCAATCCGCCAATCTGCGCACCCGCTTTATTTTCGACGACCAGCCCGTGCGCGGCCTGCATGTTCAGCTGCAAAGCGTGTGGCAGCACATCGTACAGCGCAAACCCTACCCCGCCGCCATCCGCAGCGCACTGGGCGAGCTGCTGGCTGCCGGCGTTTTGCTTTCCAGCAACCTCAAACTGCCCGGCAAGCTCATATTGCAAATCCAAGGGCAGGGCGACCTCAAAATGCTCGTGGCCGAAACCGATTCCAACCACAGCTGCCGCGCCACCGCCCGCTGGAACGAACAAACCAACTTAGACGACGGCCGCAGCCTGATCGAGCTGCTCGGCGAAAACGCCGTATTCGGCATCACCCTCCAGCCCAACGAAGGCGAACCCTGGCAAGGCATCGTGCCGCTCGAAGGCAGCAACATCGCCGAAATGCTCAGCGCCTATATGCGCCGCTCCGAGCAGCTCGACACCCACATCAGCCTCGCCGCTTCCGAACACGCCGCCGGCGGCCTGCTGCTGCAAAGGCTGCCCGAACAACAAATCGACGCCGACGCCTGGGCGCACTACACCACCTTGGCCGACACCGTTACCCCGCAGGAATTGATCAAACTCGATGCCCAACACCTGCTCTACCGCCTATTCCACGAAACCCCGCCGCGCGTATTCGAGCCCGAACAAATCGAATTCGCCTGCACCTGCTCGCGCGGCAAAGTAAGCGATATGCTGCTGCTTTTGGGCGGGCAGGAAGTGGGCAACATCGTGGCCGAACAAGGCAGCATCGCCATCGACTGCGATTTCTGCGGCGAAAAATACGTGTTCGACGACACCGACGTGCAAGCCCTGTTCGGCATGGAAATCGAAGCCATGACCGGGCAGCAGCTGCAATAAAGCGGCGTTGCTTGAATCAGCATGAAGGCTACCTGAAAAACCGGCTTTCGGTTTTCAGGTAGCCTTTACTTTGGGCGGCGGATTGCCCAACCCGAATTTCTTGTTTGGTCGCATGGTCTGAAACGGCAAGTGCCCGGGTATTGCTGCTCCTCTTTATTTTGCCGAGAAACCAACGGAACCATACCGCCCTTTGGCTATAATACCGCTTTTTAAAACAGCACCAGCCGGAAATTCCCATGCCCAAGGCCAAATACCTGCTTGCCTCAGCCATTGCCGCTGCCGCCCTGATTGGCGGCGGCGTGTATTACCGACAAAGCCATACACCTACCACCACCGAAGCTGCCTACCAAGAGGGCATCGCCGCCCTCAAGCGGCAAGACCACGCAACTGCTTTCCGTTTTTTCAGCCAAGCCGCCGAACAAGGGCACGCCGCCGCACAAAACGAACTCGGCCGGCTATATGAACAAGGCTTGGGGGTAAAGCAAGACTATGCTAAGGCAATGGATTGGTATCAGAAATCTGCCGCTCAAAACTACGCCCGAGCCCAAGCCAGTCTCGGCTGGGTGTACGAACAAGGCTTAGGTGTGAAGCAGGACTATGCCCAAGCCCGTGCCTGGTACGAAAAGGCCGCGGCCCAAGGTAATGCCGATGCACAAAACAATCTGGGTTTGTTGCATGAAAACGGCAGTGGTGGAAAGCAGGACTATGTCCAAGCCCGCGCCTGGTATGAAAAAGCCGCCGTGCAAGGCCATACCCGAGCTCAAACCAATCTTGGCGAATTGTATGAAAGCGGCAATGGTGTAAAGCAGGACTTCGATCAAGCCCGCGCTTGGTACGAAAAAGCCGCTGCCCAAGGCCTTGCCCGAGCCCAAACCAGTCTCGGTTTGCTGTATGAAGAGGGGCGGGGCGTGAAGCAGGACTATGCTCAAGCACTTGCCTGGTATGAAAAAGCTGCTGCACAAAACTATGCCGATGCCCAAGTCAATCTCGGCGTGCTGTATGTAAACGGTTTGGGTGTGAAGCAGGACTATACCCGGGCACACGCTTGGTTCGCAAAAGCTGCCGCACAAGATAATGCCTATGCCCAACATAATCTCGGCGTGCTGTATGAAAAGGGTTGGGGTGTGAAGCAAGACGATACCCAAGCCCGTGCCTGGTATGAAAAAGCCGCTGCACAAGGCCATGCCGAAGCTCAAAATAACCTTGGCTTGATATATGAAAACGGCAGGGACGTGAAGCAGGACTATACCCAGGCACACGCTTGGTTAGCCAAATCTGCTGAACAAGACAGTGCCAGTGCCCAAAACAATCTCGGCGTGCTGTATGAGAACGGTTGGGGCGTGAAGCGGGATTATGCCCGTGCGCGTACTTGGTACGAAAAAGCCGCGGCGCAAGGCAATGCCGTTGCCCAAACCAATCTCGGCATGATGTACGAAAGCGGCAATGGTGTGAAGCAAGATTTTGCCCGAGCCCGTGCTTGGTACGAAAAAGCCGTCACACAAGGCAATGCCCGAGCCCAAAGCAATCTCGGTATGCTGTACGAAAAAGGCCGGGGTGTGAAACGGGACTACGCCCAAGCACGCTCTTGGTTTGAAAAAGCCGCAGCACAAGGTGATGTCATTGCCCAAATCAATCTCGGCATGCTATACGAGAAAGGCTGGGGGGTAGAGCGCGACTATGCCCGTGCCAAAGCCCTGTATGAACAGGCTACCGCCACAGCACCCATAGAAAGCGCGGCCAAGGCCTACTATACGCTCGGCACAATTTATGAGCAGGGTCGGCTAGGCATACCAAGAGATATTACCGAGGCACGCACCATGTATTACTATGCCGCCGGGTTGGGGCATACGGGGGCTAAAGCCAAATTGCGGCAACTGAGATAACGGGCAGGCTGCCCATGCCCGAAAGGCTACCTGAAAAACGTGCGCTATATTTTTCAGGTAGCCTCAAACGCTGAAAAGGCTACCTGAAACTTTCCGCTTCGTTGAAGCTCAAGTTTTCAGGTAGCCTTTTCCCCTTCTGCCCCCGCCGCCTAATGCTCCTCCAGCCCGGCCAAAATCGCGCAATCGGGGCAGTCGTTTCCTGCGCAGGCGTCGTGCCAGCGTTGCAGCTCGGCCACCATGCCCTGCAGGTGTTCGATTTTGGCTTCCAGCTCGGCGATGTGTTGCGCAGTGAGCGTTTTCACTTCGCGGCTGGTGCGCTGCGGATTGTGTTGCAGGCTCAAAAGCTGCCCGATCTGCGGCAGCGAAAAACCCACTTCCCGCGCATGGCGGATAAAGCGCAGCCGGGCAAGGTCGGCCTGGCCGTAGCGGCGGTAGCCCGCTTCGCTGCGCGCGGCCGGGGCGAGCAGGCCGTGCTTTTCGTAGTCGCGGATTTGTTTGGCGGAAAGGCCGCTCTCGGCCGCGGCTTGGCTGATGTTCATCATGATGCTTGACCTTTACTTCGGGTGAAGCTTTATAGTGGCGACACTTAGCGGGAAAGCAAGAGCAGACCCATCATTTCAGGCTACCTGAAAGTTTTAGCGGTAACGGGCCTTAAAACTTCAGCCTCATTCCAACAGAAAGGAAACCCTATGCAAACCATCACATTAAACATCGAAGGCATGACCTGCGGCGGCTGCGTGAAAAGCGTTACCAGCATCCTCGAAGGCGTAAACGGCGTGGACAAGGCCGAAGTGAGCCTGGAAAACAAGAACGCCGTCGTGGAATTCGACCCCGCCCAAACCAACCCCGCCGCGCTGATAGAAGCGGTGGAAGACGGCGGCTTTGATGCGGCTTTGTAAATCGAATCGCAACAAATCGACTGCAACACCCCAAAGGCTACCTGAAAACCCTGCTCCGCTTTTTTCAGGTAGCCCAACCACATTCAGAAGGAAGAAACCATGCAACAAAAAGTCCGTTTCCAAATCGAAGGCATGACCTGTCAGGCATGTGCTTCGCGCATTGAAAAAGTGTTGAACAAAAAAGACTTTGTCGAATCGGCGGGGGTGAACTTCGCCAGCGAGGAGGCGCAGGTGGTGTTTGACGACAGCCAAACCTCCGCCGCCGACATCGCCAAAATCATCGAGAAAACCGGTTACGGTGCAAAAGAAAAAACGGAAGACGCGCTGCCGCAACCCGAAGAAACCGCGCATGTAAGCTGGCGGCTGTGGCTGCTGTTCGCCATCAACGTCCCGTTCCTTATCGGCATGGCGGGGATGATGATCGGCAGAAACGATTGGATGATTCCGCCGTTGTGGCAGTTCGCATTGGCGAGTGTGGTGCAGCTTTGGCTGGCAATCCCGTTTTACAAAAGCGCGTGGGCGAGTATTAAAGGCGGGCTGGCGAATATGGACGTGCTCGTTACCATTGGCACGGTGTCGATTTACCTGTATTCCGCTTATATGCTGTTTTTCAGCCCGCACGCGGCGCACGGCATGGCGCATGTGTATTTTGAAGCGGGCGTGACGGTGATCGGTTTTGTGTCTCTGGGCAAATTTTTGGAACACCGCACCAAAAAATCCAGCCTGAACAGCTTGGGTCTGCTGCTGAAACTCACGCCGACTCAAGTCAACGTGCAACGCGATGGCGAATGGAAACAACTGCCCATCGATCAAGTGCAAATTGGCGACCTGATCCGCGCCAACCACGGCGAACGCATCGCCGCCGACGGCATTATCGAAAGCGGCAGCGGCTGGGCGGATGAGAGCCATCTCACCGGCGAATCCAATCCCGAAGAGAAAAAGGCGGGCGGCAAAGTGTTGGCGGGCGCGCTGATGACCGAAGGCAGCGTGGTGTATCGCGCTACGCAGCTCGGCAGCCAAACCCTGCTCGGCGACATGATGAACGCGCTGTCTGAAGCGCAAGGCAGCAAGGCGCCGATTGCGCGCGTGGCGGATAAAGTGGCGGCGGTATTCGTGCCTACCGTCGTGGGCATCGCGCTTTTGACTTTTATCGCCACTTGGCTGGTGAAAGGCGATTGGACGATTGCACTGATGCACGCCGTTGCCGTTTTGGTAATTGCCTGCCCGTGCGCACTCGGTCTGGCGACACCCGCCGGGATTATGGTCGGCATGGGCAAGGCGGTGAAACACGGCATTTGGTTCAAAGACGCGGCGGCGATGGAAGAAGCCGCCCACGTCGATGCCGTCGTGTTGGACAAAACCGGCACGCTGACCGAAGGCAGACCACAGGTTGCCGCCGTCTATTACGTTCCCGACAGCGGCTTTGACGAAGACGATTTGTACCGCATTGCCGCTGCCGTCGAACAAAACGCCGCCCACCCGCTCGCCCGTGCCATCGTCTCCGCCGCCCAAGCGCGCGGTTTGGACATTCCCGCCGCACAAAACGCGCAAACCGTCGTCGGCGCAGGCATTGCCGCCGAAGTTGAAGGCGTGGGTTTGGTGAAAGCGGGTAAACTTGATTTTGCCGAATTAGGGCAGGATGATGGTTTGATTTCAAGTTCATTTCGCGGCATAAACCACCGGATGCAAGGCGAAAAACGCAGCAAGGTTGGACACCTTGCGAGTATTTTCAACGCGGCAGACGGCGGTTTAGGACGTGAAAGGGACGAAATTTCAAACCGTCAGCCTGCCCTAGGGCTACCTGAAAACCTTTCAGACGACGTCTGGCGCATCGCAAGCATCGTCGCCGTTTCCGCCAACGGCAAGCCCATCGGTGCATTCGCACTTGCCGACGCATTGAAAGCCGACACCACCGAAGCCATAGGCCGTCTGAAAAAACACGGCATCGACGTTTACATCATGAGCGGCGACAACCAAGGCACGGTCGAATACGTCGCCAAACAACTGGGTATCGCACACGCCTTCGGCAACATGAGTCCGCGCGACAAAGCCGCCGAAGTGCAGAAACTCAAAACCGCCGGCAAAACCGTGGCGATGGTCGGCGACGGCATCAACGACGCACCCGCCCTCGCCGCCGCCAACGTCAGCTTCGCCATGAAAGGCGGCGCAGACGTTGCCGAACACACCGCATCTGCCACGCTGATGCAGCATTCGGTCAACCAGCTCGCCGATGCCCTGCTGGTGTCGCAGGCGACTTTGAAAAACATCAAGCAAAACCTGTTTTTCGCCTTCTTCTACAATATCTTGGGCATCCCGCTCGCCGCACTCGGTTTCTTAAACCCTGTCATCGCAGGTGCGGCAATGGCGGCAAGTTCGGTGTCGGTGTTGGGCAATGCCTTGAGGTTGAAACGGGTGAAGATTGAGTGAGAATTTAGAGGCCGCTTGAAAACATTCCCCTTGGTTTTCAAGCGGCCTCTAACGTTATACGGAAGATTAAAGAAGGGTAAGGCAAAGGTAGGCGGGATTGCAGATAAATACCGCCTGCGCTTATTTTGCCCGCTGCGGCAGCCATGCCCGGCCTGCCGGTATGCGGGAAATTGGCTGGCTTCAGGCGGCTGTGTAGAATGGCGGTGTTTACTACCTGGGCGGCCTGCCCGCTGCAGGCTACCTGAAACCATGCGTCATGTGCCGCACCACCTTTGCCGACGAGGCGGCGTTATCTTGAAGGAAAAATGATGAAAAAAACCTTGTTGCTTACCGCATTGGCCGTATCCGCTTCGGCAGCTTTGGCCAAAGACCCGAGTTTTGCCGATTTCAAACCGCTGGATGTGGTTGACGGCTATCAAACCTACGGCACGCCCGCCCAAGATATATCGGAAACCTTTATTTTTGTGGATGGCGGCGCTCACGAGGGCAAAATTGCCTCTATCCATTTGTTGAGCGTGCTCCAAAATTCTCCGGCCTTTGTAGTCGTTCCGGGCAGAACGCTGGCGGAATATGTGCGCAACACCAGATCTGCCGGCAGCAAGGTTTATTCGGTGCAGTGTGCAGAAAAAACCGTGCGCGAAGTGGCGCGCCACACCAATGCGCAAGGCGCGCGCATTCCGTTTAACCGCCTACAAGGTGTATCGAAAGTAGCTGCCCGCGTGGTATGCAAGGTGGCGGAGCAGTCATAGGCCGGATTCTTCCATCCGCCTTTCTTCCCCGAAGTGCCTTAAAGGCACGGGCGGCTTTTCAAAGCCCCGGGGCTGATAGGCATGGGACAGATATGGCGGATTAAACTAAGCATGACGGTATGCGCATTTTACCGTACTGATTGTATTGCCTGAGGCTTGCCGAATGGTTTTGAAAGTGGATTCGGCTGCTATATCTAAACAACCGAGGTGCATACATAACGCCATTGCGGGAACGGTTGGATAAAATAAGGGGCTGACGTAGATTAGCAGCTATGCTAGGCTACGGAAATGAAGATAACTAATTGTAAATTAAGTAAGAGAATTCAAAATAAACTGCTTGAATTTTTCGTACTCCAAGTTACCGCCCGTTCCGCTGCCGATATTTTGGGCATTCAGCCCAACTCCGCTATTCTGTTTTACCGTAAAATCCGCATGGTTATCAGCCATTATCTAGCCTTGGCTGCCGATGAGGTTTTCGAGGGGCCTGTCGAGTTGGACGAAAGTTATTTCGGGGGACACCGCAAGGGTAGACGCGGTCGCGGTGCGGCAGGAAAAGTGGTTGTCTTCGGCATTCTGAAACGCAACGGACGGGTCTATACCGTTGTCGTAGATAATGCCAAGTCTGATACTTTGATGCCTGTTATCAAACAGAAAATCATGCCGGACAGCATTGTTTACACGGATAGCCTGAGCAGCTACGACAAGTTGGACGTGAGCGGTTTTATCCATCACCGCATCAACCATTCCAAGGAATTTGCAGACCGCCAGAACCATATCAACGGCATTGAGAATTTTTGGAATCAGGCAAAACGCGTCTTACGGAAATACAACGGAATCGACCGCAAATCTTTCCCGCTGTTCTTGAAAGAATGTGAGTTTCGATTTAACTTCGGCACACCGTCTCAACAGCTTAAAATCCTGCGGGATTGGTGTGGAATTTAGGGCTAATCTACGTCAGCCCCTAAAATAAAAGGCTACCTGAAATTTTCAGGTAGCCTTTTATTCGGCTGAATGCCAATCTTACTTGGCGGCTTGGTCTACGCGTTCGCGCAATTCCTTACCAGCTTTGAAGTGCGGCACGTATTTTTCGGGCACGTTCACTTTTTCGCCGGTTTTCGGATTGCGGCCGATGCGTGCCGGACGGTGGTTCAGGTCGAAGCTGCCGAACCCGCGAATCTCGATACGCTGACCACGAGCCAGCGCACGGGTCATGGCATCCACCAAAACCTTCACGCTTTGCTCCACATCCTTAACAGCCAGGCGGGAATGCCCTTGAGCCAGATACTTCTCGGCCAGATGGGCCATCAACTCTGATTTGGTCATTTTGCGCTATCCTTATTCGTTTTCGCCGCCCAGCTTGGCCTTGAGCAAATCGCCCAGGCTGGTGGTGCCGGCATGGCTGGCCGCTGCGTTCACGGTGTTGAGCGCTTCGCGGTTTTCTTTGGCCGTGCGGGCTTTTACCGACAGCTTGATATTGCGGTTTTTGCGGTCTACGGTAACGATGACGGCTTCCACTTCGTCGCCTTCTTTGAGCTTGGTGGTTAAGTCTTCCACGCGCTCGCTGTCGAACTCGGAAGCGGGCAGGTAGGCCACTACTTCGTCGGCCAGCTGCACTTCGGCGCCTTTGGCTTCAACAGATTTCACGGTGCCTTTCACCAAAGCGCCTTTGTCGTTGATGCTGATGTAGCTGCCGAAGGGGTCGCCTTCGAGCTGTTTGATGCCCAAGCTGATGCGTTCTTTCTCTACATCGATAGACAATACAACGGCTTCCACGTCTTCGCCTTTTTTGTATTTGCGTACGGCTTCTTCGCCGCTTTCGCTCCAAGAGAGGTCGGAGAGGTGTACCAGGCCGTCGATGTTGCCGGGCAGGCCAACGAAAATACCGAAATCGGTGATGGATTTAACCGCGCCGGTGAGTTTGTCGCCTTTGTTGAAGTTGGCGGCAAATTCTTCCCACGGATTGGCCTGGCATTGTTTCATGCCCAGGCTGATGCGGCGGCGGTCTTCGTCGATGTCCAGAATCATCACTTCTACTTCGTCGCCCAGCTGAACCACTTTGCTCGGGTGAACGTTTTTGTTGGTCCAGTCCATTTCGGAAACGTGTACCAAGCCTTCGATGCCCTGTTCGATTTCAACGAATGCGCCGTAGTCGGTCAGGTTGGTTACCTTGCCGAACAGGCGGGTGCGGGCGGGGTAACGGCGGGCGAGGCCGCTCCAGGGGTCTTCGCCCAGCTGTTTCATGCCCAAAGATACGCGGCTGCGGTCTTGGTCGAATTTCAATACTTTGGCTTCTACTTCCTGGCCCACTTCCAGCACTTCGCTGGGGTGTTTCACGCGGCGCCATGCCAAATCGGTGATGTGCAGCAGACCGTCGATACCGCCCAAGTCCACGAATGCGCCGTAGTCGGTGATGTTCTTCACGATACCTTTCACCACGGTGCCTTCCTGCAGGGTTTCCAGCAGGGCCTGGCGCTCTTCGCCCAGGGTTTCTTCCAGCACGGCGCGGCGGGATACCACTACGTTGTTGCGTTTGCGATCCAGTTTGATCACTTTGAATTCAACTTCTTTGCCTTCAAAGTGAGAAGTGTCTTTCACCGGGCGCACGTCTACCAGAGAGCCCGGCAGGAAAGCGCGGATGCTGTTGATCATCACGGTGAGGCCGCCTTTGACCTTGCCGTTGATCACGCCGGAGAGGATCTCGCCGCTTTCCATGGCTTCTTCCAAAGCCAGCCAATCGGCAGCGCGTTTGGCTTTTTCGCGGGAGAGTTTGGTTTCGCCGAAGCCGTTTTCTACGGATTCGATGGTTACGGTAACGAAATCGCCGACTTTAACTTCCAGTTCGCCTTGGGCGTTTTTGAATTCGTTCAAATCAATCAGGGATTCGGATTTCAGGCCGGCGTTCACGATAACGTGTTTGTCGGTAATCGCCACCACTTCGGCGGTAATCACCTCGCCCTGATTCATTTCTTGTACGGCTGAGTATTCTTCCAGTAACTGGGCAAAATTTTCCATAAGGTTTTGTCTTTTCCACGCACGGCCAAGGAGTGCGGAGGGTTGGAGTTGATAGAAGCCTGCCACCCTTGGCATGGCAGGCGTGAGTTAAATCAATTGTTTATACAACACAGCCGCGCCCAAGCGGAACGGATGCGCCGAAAACGCGGCATTATACAGTAACTTTATTTTTCCCGATACCAATCAAGCACTTTTTTTACCGATTCTTCAATCGTCAGCGCCGAAGTGTCGAGCAGATGGGCTTCAGGTAGCTTTTGCAGCGGCGCAACGGCGCGGTTGCGGTCGGCTTCGTCGCGTGCTTCGATATCGGCCAAGATGCGCTCGAAACCCGCGCCTGCAAGCGGTACGCCGATTTGTTTGGCGCGGCGTTCGGCACGCACTTGCGGCGAAGCAGTGAGGAAAACCTTGAGCACGGCATCGGGGAATACCACCGAGCCCATATCGCGCCCGTCGGCCACCAGCCCCTGTTCGGTTAGAAACGCGCGCTGCCGCTGCAACAAAGCCGTGCGCACCGTCGGCAGCGCCGCCACCCGTGATGCCCCCATGCCGATTTCCTCGCTGCGGATGGCGGCGGAAACATCCTCCCCGTCCAACAGCACCGCGCCCTCGACAAACTCCACCGGCAAAGCCTGCGCCAGCGCGGCCACCGCAGCTTCGTTATCCCAAGCGATTTGGCGGTTGCGCGCATAGAGCGCGGTGATGCGGTAGAGCGCACCCGAATCCAGATAACGCCAGCCCAAGGCATTCGCCACCCGCTGCGCCACCGTGCCTTTCCCCGATGCGCTCGGCCCGTCGATTGCGATTACTTTTTGCGGCATAGCTGTCTCCGAAAAAAGCGCCATCTTACCCGAGATTGCCGATGAGCGGGGCAGGGATGGCGCAGATAGGGGCGGTGTGGGCAGAAAAGGCTACCTGAAAAATGGGAGGGCTAAATGGTAGGAAACAGGTTTTTAGGTAGCATTTTAATCCGCTCCCCCCAGCATCCCCAGCAACTCTTCTTCACTCAACACGGTCACGCCCAGCGCCTGTGCCTTTTCCAGTTTGCTGCCTGCGGCTTCGCCCGCCACTACGAAATCGGTTTTTTTGGATACACTGCCGCTCACTTTGCCGCCGGCGGCTTCGATGAGGGCGGCGGCTTGGTCGCGTTTCAGGGTGGGCAGGGTGCCGGTCAGGACGAAGGTTTTGCCGGCGATGGAGCTGTTTTCGGGGTGCAGGCTGCCTGAAACGTCGCCTGCGCTGTTTTCAGGCAGCGCTTCGGTGAAGGCGATGATGTCTTGCAGCAAGGTGGCGTGTGCAGGCTGCCTGCGCCAGTCTTGCCATTCTTGCGGCAGGGCTTGGTCGGTTTGCAGGGCGTGCAGGCTGCCTGCGAGCTGCCAGAGTTCGGCGGCGCGTTTTTCGCTGAGTTTGATGCCGGGCAGGCGTTGCAGCCATTGTTCGGGGGCGGCGTGGGCGCGGGTTTGGGGCGACGGGGCGGCAGCTTGGGGGGTGACGTGCTGCAATAGGTCGTCCAGCATTTTTTGCTGTGCAGGCTGCCTGAAATAGTGGGCGATGGCGTGGGCGACGATGCTGCCGATGTCGGGCAGGCAGGCGAGGATGGGTTCGGGGGCGCGGCGCACGGTGTCGAGGTTGCCGAACGCGGCTGCCAGCTGTTTGGCGGTGCTTTCGCCGACGTGGCGGATGCCGAGGGCGAACAGGAAGCGGGCGAACGGCGGGGTGCGGCTTTGGGCGATGCTGTCCAAGATGTTCTGCGCCCATTTGGTGGCGGCGGATTTGCTGTCTTTGATGGTTTGCAGTTTGGCGATATCTAATTGATAAATATCGGCAAAGCTGTGCAATACGTCGGCAGCGACGAGTGCTTCGATTTGCTTGTCGCCCAGCCCGGCGATGTCCATGGCTTTGCGGCTGGCGAAGTGGATGAGCCCTTGTGCGCGCTGGGCTTGGCAGAGCATGCCGCCGGTGCAGCGGGCGACGGCTTCGCCTGCTTCGCGTTCGACGGCGCTGCCGCATACGGGGCAGGTTTCAGGCAGCCTGAACGGTTCGTGCAGCGGTTCGAGGCTACCTGAAAACGAGCTTTGCGAGTTTCTGCGAAGCAAAAATAAGTCGCCGCCGAGTGCAGGCTGCTTTTCAACCATCGGGCGGCGTTCCAACAGCACGCGCACCACTTCGGGAATCACGTCGCCTGCGCGGCGCACGACCACGGTGTCGCCCACGCGCACGTCTTTGCGCGCCACTTCGTCTTGGTTGTGCAGCGTGGCGTTGGTCACGGTTACGCCGCCTACGAACACGGGCGCGAGCCGCGCCACGGGGGTGATTGCGCCGGTGCGGCCGACCTGCACGTCAATCGCTTCCACGGTGGTGAGCGCTTCTTCGGCGGGGAATTTGTGCGCAATCGCCCAACGCGGCGCGCGCGACACGAAGCCGAGTTGTTGCTGCTCGGCCAACGAGTTCACTTTGACCACCATGCCGTCGATTTCATACGGCAGGCGGGGGCGGTGCTCGGCCAGCCGTTCGTATTCGCGCAACACGGCCGCCGCGCCGGTGTACGCGCCGAAATAGCCTTCGGGCAGCGAAAAGCCGAGTTCGTGCAGCAGCGCGAGCTCTTCCATGTGGCTTTCAGGTAGCCTTTCCGCGCCCGAAAGTTGGGCGATGCCGTAGGCGAAGAAATGCAGTTTGCGCTGCGCGGTGATTTTGGAATCGAGCTGGCGCAGGCTGCCTGCGGCGGCGTTGCGCGGGTTGGCGAAGGGCTTTTGGCCGGCTTCGAGCTGGCGTTGGTTCAGCGCGGCAAAATCGGCTTTGAGCATCAGCACTTCGCCGCGCACTTCCAACAGTGCAGGCTGCTTTTCGCCGTGCAGCTTCAACGGGATATTGCGCACGGTTTTGATGTTTTCGGTCACGTTTTCGCCCGTGGTGCCGTCGCCGCGCGTGGCCGCCTGCACCAAAATCCCGTTTTGATACAACAGGCTGACGGCCAGTCCGTCAAACTTCGGTTCGGCGGCGTATTCCACCTGCGACACGCCCAATTCTTTGCACACGCGCTCGTCAAACGCCAAAAATTCGGCGTGGTCGAACGCGCCCGTTTCGTCGTTGCGCGGCGAAAACGCGTTATTCAGCGACAACATCGGCACGGCGTGCACCACGGTTTCAAAGCCGTCCAGCACCGCGCCGCCCACCCGCTGTGTGGGGCTTTCGGGCAGCCTGAACTGCGGATATTCGGCTTCCAGGGCTTCCAGCTCGCGGTAGAGCCGGTCGTATTCGGCATCGGGCACGCTGGGCGCGTCCAAAGTGTAGTATTCGCGGGCGTAGCGGTTGAGCGTTTGCACAAGGGTGCGGATGCGTTGTTGGGGGGTGGACATGGTGGCGGGTGGTGTGAACAAAAAGACGGCGCATATTATCACGCGCCCAAGGGGAAGAGGCTACCTGAAAGGAAGGAATAAAGGCTTTCAGGTAGCCTGTATAATACGCGGCATCTCTAAAGAAGGAGCCTGCCATGGCCGAACTGAACGACCATATCTACGAGCAAATCCCGCGCTGTGCGAACAAGGCGACGAGCTGGCCGATGCGGAGCGCTATGCCGAAGCCATCGAACGTTTTTGGCAGGCATGGGATTTGCTGCCCGAGCCGCAAACCGAATGGGAAGCCGCCACTTGGATACTGGCTGCGGTGGGCGACACCGAATTTTTGCGCGGCAGCCACGAAGCCGCCCGCGAAGCCCTCAGTCACGCCATGCACTGCCCAGATGCCATCGGCAACCCCTTTTTGCATTTGCGGCTCGGCCAGGCGCAATTTGAGTTGGGCAACTTCGAGCGCGCCGCCGACGAACTCATCCGCGCCTACGCGCTGGGCGAAGAGGAAATGTGGGCGGGCGAAGACCCGAAATACCTCGACTTCCTCGCCACTGTGTGCGAGGACATCGAAAACTACAGCCGTAAACATTGAGCTGCGTTGTTTTGCCATTTAAGGCTACCTGAAAGCACAGCTTCAATGAGGTTAAAACAAGGCTTCCGCAAGAAGCTGAGTTTCTGCGGAGTAGGCCGAGGCTGTAACAAAGTGAAGCAAGCCGAGTTGCTGCTAGTTAAACTATAAGCTATTGTTTCCAAAAGGCTAACAATTTTCAGGTAGCCTCTTACCCTATGGATTGATAAACCACCCATGCCCCCACGTTCCCGCCCGCTCACCCCCGCCGAAACCAAGCTCGCCCGCAGCGTGTTTGGCAGCGGGTTGCGCTATGAACGCATCCGCCTGCACGGCGGCGCGTGGTGGCTGCCTACCCGCAATATCGCCGTTGCCCCCTTCGGCCATGTTTACTTCCCCGCCAACCGGTTCTGCCCCGATTTCGCCCAGCGCCCCTTGATCGAACGCGCCTGGCTGGTACACGAGCTGACGCATGTTTGGCAGCACCAAAACGGCTTTCCCGTGTGGCTTGGCGGCAGTTTGCAGGCTTTGCGTTTGGGCTACCTGAAAAACCGCGCCTACCGCCTGCCCATGCTCGACACCGTACCGCACTTCAACCGCCTCAATATGGAGCAGCAGGCTGAAATCTTTGCCCTGTATTACCGCGCTGCCATTTGCCACGACCCTGCCGCCACCCCCTACCTGCCGCAGTTGCAACGCCTGTTGCAGCCGTTTTTTGCCAACCCGAAAAGCCGTGAACTGTGGCCGAAATGGCTTTGAAAGCTGAGTGCGGCTATGTTTATAACTTCGTTGAAGCTGCGCTTTCAGGTAGCCTTTTTGCCGTAACGCGGTAAGGTTGGCTGAACCAATCCGGCTTAGACTTTTTTCTTCTATCCATTAAAAATTTATTTATAAAGAAGGGGTGAGGTGGAAAGGAGAGAAGAACGTAGAATATTGGAATTTTATTCAATATTTTGAAAAATAATATTTTTCTTAAAATTAAATAGAATTAGTTCGGGCTGGCTTTGCCGATTGCATTAATTTCATTCATACAAAGCAGCAAATTTATCGCTTGCAACTTGCCTCGTCCTGCCGCAAACTCGCCCCCTGAGAAATTTTACTTATTTCCTAAATATTTCCCGTTTTGCAAACCATTGAAGGAGTTTTTATGAACACATTCCACCTCTCCGGCTATCCGCGCATCGGCGCGAAGCGCGAGCTGAAATTTGCCGTTGAAGCCTTTTGGAAAGGCGCGAAATCCGAAGCCGAATTGCAGCAGGTAGCGGCCGATATCCGCCGTGCGAACTGGGCTACTCAAAAAGCCGCCGGTGCCGATTTGCTGCCGGTGGGCGATTTTTCGTTTTACGACCATGTGCTGGATTTACTCTGCACGCTGGGCGGCATCCCCTCCCGTTTCGGCTTTGATGCGGCCAAGCTGACCCTGCCGGAATACTTCCAGCTGGCACGCGGCAACGCCACCCAGTTTGCGATGGAAATGACCAAATGGTTCGACACCAACTACCACTTCATCGTGCCCGAATGGTCGGCCGACACCGAATTTAAGGTAAACGCCAAAAACCTGATTGCCCAAATCAAAGAAGCCAAAGCGCAAGGCCACGACATCAAGCCCACGCTGGTGGGCCCGGTTACGCTGGCTTGGTTGGGCAAGAAAAAAGAAGATTTCGGCTGCCGCGTAACCAAACTGCTGCTGCCCAAGCTGCTGCCTGCTTATGCGCAACTTTTGCGCGAGCTGGCTGCCGAAGGCGTGGATTGGATTCAGATTGACGAGCCGATTTTGGCCGCCGAAGCCCCGCAGGTGTGGCTGGACGCATTCGCCCCCGTGTATCAGGAACTGGCCAACACCGGCGTGCGCATCGTCATCGGCACTTATTTCGCCTCCGTGGCCGAACACCTGAACCTGCTGAAATCCCTGCCCGTACACGGCGTGCACATCGACTGCGTGCGCGCACCGGAGCAGCTCTCCGTGTTTGCCGACGGCTGGCCGGACAACCGCGTGCTTTCTGTGGGCCTGATTGACGGCCGCAACGTGTGGCGCGCCAACCTGAACAAGGTCATCGACACGCTCGAGCCCGTGAAAGCCAAATTCGGCAACAACTTGTGGATTGCCCCCTCCTGCTCGCTGCTGCACAGCCCGCAAGACTTGGCCGTGGAAGAAAAACTGGACGGCGAAATCAAATCTTGGATGGCCTTTGCCGCGCAGAAACTGGTGGAGCTGGGCGTGGTAAAACAAGCGCTGGCACACGGCAAAGCCGCCGTTCAGGCTGCCTTGGCCGAATCCGATGCCGCAGCCGCCGACCGCGCCACCAACAAGAAAATCCACAACGCAGCCGTGCAAAAACGCGTGGCCGACCTGCCCAAAGGCGCCGACCAACGCAAATCGCCGTTTGCCCAGCGCATTAAGGCACAGCAGGAATGGATGAAGCTGCCCGTGCTGCCCACCACCACCATCGGCTCCTTCCCGCAAACCACTGAAATCCGCCAAGCGCGCGCCGCGTTCAAGAAAGGCGAGCTCTCCGCTGCCGACTACGATGCCGCGATGAAGAAAGAAATCGCCTACTGCGTGGAAATCCAAGAGAAATTGGAGCTGGACGTGCCCGTACACGGCGAAGCCGAGCGCAACGACATGGTGGAATACTTCGGCGAACAGCTGGCCGGCTACTGCTTCAGCCAGTTCGGCTGGGTGCAGAGCTACGGCAGCCGCTGCGTGAAACCGCCGATTATTTTCGGCGATGTATCCCGCCCCAATCCGATGACCGTTTATTGGTCCACCTACGCGCAAAGTCTCACCAAACGCCCGATGAAAGGCATGCTCACCGGCCCGGTAACCATGTTCAAATGGTCTTTCGTCCGCGACGACATCCCGTTGGGCGAAGTGGCCAAACAAATCGCGTTGGCACTGAACGACGAAGTATTGGACTTGGAAAAAGCCGGCATCAAAGTCATCCAAATTGACGAGCCCGCCATCCGCGAAGCCATGCCGCTGAAAAAAGCGCAGTGGGACGAATTCCTGGCCTGGGCCTGCGAATCCTTCCGCCTGTCCAGCACCGGCGCGGAAGACAGCACCCAAATCCACACCCATATGTGCTACTCCGAGTTCAACGACATCCTGCCCGCCATCGCCAGTATGGATGCAGACGTGATTACCATTGAAACTTCACGTTCCGACATGGAATTGCTCACCGCGTTCGGCGATTTCAAATACCCGAACGACATCGGCCCCGGAGTGTACGACATCCACAGCCCGCGCGTGCCCACCGAAGCCGAAGTGGAACGCCTGCTGCGCAAAGCGATGGAAGTGGTGCCGGTAGAGCGCCTGTGGGTGAACCCCGACTGCGGCCTGAAAACCCGCGGCTGGAAAGAAACCTTGGAACAGCTTGAAGTGATGATGGCGGTTACTAAGAAACTGCGTAAGGAATTGGCGGATAAAAACGTTACCCGCTAAACGCTGAGGCAGTTGGAATGAGCAAAGGCTACCTGAAACTTTCAGGTAGCCTTTTTGCTGGTGTGTGGGTTTCAGGTAGCCTTTAGCGCTGTTTGGACTTCGCCAAAGCTATGCTTTAGCTTTGCGGCAACTCGGCTTTCTTCGGAAACTTCGTTGAAGCTGCGCTTTCTGGTAGCCTTTGGTATGCGGCGGTAGGAAACTGCCCTATTGCCGGGCGGGCTTTGCGGCTAGAATATTTGCCTGTGATGAGTGAATTGGAAAAGGACAAACAATGGCTGTGCTGCGGCGGATGGTGGTGGTTGGGGTTGGCCTGATTGGCGGCTCACTGGCTTTGGATGTGAAGCGGCTGGGGCTGGCGGATTGCGTGGCGGGCGTGGATACGGATGCGGCCAATCTGCAACAGGCGCTGGATTTGGGCGTGGTGGATGAGGGTGTTGCTTCGCTTGGGCAAGCCTTATCGGCCGATACGGATTTGGTGCTGCTGGCTGCGCCGGTGGGCGCGCTGGGGCGGATTTGTGCGGAATTGGCGCCGCTCTTGCCTGCGGGGTGTGCGGTAAGCGATGTGGGCAGCACCAAACAGTCGGCGCTGGCGGCGTTTGCGCAGTATTTGCCCGCTGCATGGCCACGCTGTGTGGCGGCACACCCGATTGCAGGCACGGAACGTTCGGGCGCGGCGGCGGCACAGGCCGGGTTGTTTACCGGCAAACGGCTGATTATTTGCCCGCACGAAGGGCAGGATGCGGCGGCACTGGCGCGGGTGGAAGCATTGTGGCAGGCAGTGGGCGCGCGGGTGGAACACATGGATGCCGAGGCGCACGATGCGGCGTTTGCGGCGGTATCGCACCTGCCGCAGCTCTTGGCCTATGCCTATATGAGGCAGGTGGCGATTGCGGCGGAGAGTGAAGAATGGCTGCGGCTGGCGGGCAGCGGTTTCCGCGACTTTTCCCGCCTGGCAGCCAGCGAACCAGCGATGTGGACGGACATTGCGCTGGCCAACCGCGAAAATCTGCTGGCTTTATTGGACGGGCAACAGCAACAGCTGGCGCGGCTGCGCAAATGTTTGGCGCAGGAAGACGGAGCGGGCTTGTGGGAAATGTTTGCCGAGGCGAGCACGGCGCGGCGGAAGTGGGAAAAGGGAAAGGGGTAGGGAATTTCAGGTAGCCTTTTGGGGCTACCTGAAAGTTTTTGGATGAGTGGCAACGGTGGTTAAACTTCGTTGAAGCAGAAGTAGGTTGTGTTTTTGAGTCCGACCTACGGCTTTTCAGGTAGCCTTCCCTTGCGGGGTGTGTAGGGTGTGTGCGGAACACACGCACGCGTTATTCAACCCACAAACAGCGGCGTGCGTGCCTGCGGCACACACCCTACAGCCGCCCAGCGCGTAGCTTGGGTTGGGAAAGCCAACGGTTCACTTTATTGGTTGGGTTATGCCTGCGGCTAGCCCAACCTTGTGTCGTTTTAACTTCGTTGAAGCTGTGCTTTCAGGTAGCCTTTGGGGCTACTTGAAAGTTTTTGATGATTGGGAAAGGCGTATCAGCGTCAATGTATGAGTGTGCTAAACGATTTCAGGTAGCCTGCGGGGGGAGGAGGCTACCTGAAAGTTTGTGTGGCTAGGGCTGTCAACAGACCCTAGAGATAGTCGGCCAGATTACCCAATGCGCTTTGCCAATCGCTGGGGGCGAGGCCGAAGGCGCGGTGGATTTTGCTGCAATCGAGGCGGGAGTCGGCGGGGCGGCGGGCGGGGGTGGGGTAGTCGGCGGTGGTGATGGCGCGCAGTTCGGGCGCGTGGGGCAGAACGCCTTGTTCGGCGGCGCAGCGGAAGATTTCGGCGGCAAAGCCGTGCCAAGTGGTGTAGGGGCTACCTGAAAAGTGGTAGAGGCCGTAGGGGCAGTTTTCGGTTTGGGTGCGCCCGGCGATGTGCAGCAGGGCGGCGGCGATGTGGCCGGCATAGGTGGGGGCGCCGCTTTGGTCGGCCACGATGCCGAGGCTGTCGCGTTCGCGGCCGAGGCGGAGCATGGTTTTCACGAAGTTGTGGCCGTGTTCGCCGAATACCCAGGCGGTGCGCAGGATGATGTGGCGCGGGCAGGCGGCCTGCACGGCTTGTTCGCCGGCCAGCTTGCTTTGGCCGTATATGGTTTGGGGGTCGGGGGCATCGGTTTCGCGGTAGGGGCGCTCGGTGCGGCCGTTGAAAACGTAGTCGGTGGAAATATGCAGGATGGCGGCGCCTGTGGCGTGGGCGGCGTGGGCGAGGTTTTCGGCGCCTTCGGCGTTGGCGGCATAGGCGGCGGCCGGTTCGCTTTCGGCTTTGTCTACGGCGGTGTAGGCGGCGGCATTGATGATCACGGCGGGCTGTTCGCGCTCGACGGCTTGCAATACGGCGGCACGGTCGGCGATGTCGAGACCGCTGCGGTCGTAAGCGGCTACCTGAAAATTGTGGGCGGCGGCCTGCTGGATGAGGGCTTGGCCAACTTGGCCGTGGTGGCCGGTGATGAGGAGTTTCATGGGGCTACCTGAAATGGGGATGGTTAATCAAATAATACGGCTTGATTCAGCAGTTTGCCGGCGAGGTCTTTGGGTGAGAGTTTGGGTTCGCCTTGCAGCGGCCATTCGATGCCGACTGCAGGGTCGTTCCACAGCAGGGAATGTTCGGCTTTGGGGTTGTAGTAGTCGGTGCATTTGTAAACGAATTCGGCTTCTTCACTCAATACATAGAAGCCGTGGGCGAAGCCTTCGGGCACCCAGAGCTGGTGTTTGTTTTCGGTGGAGAGGATGGCGCCGGCCCATTGGCCGAAGGTGGGGGAATTGCGGCGCAGGTCGACAGCCACATCGAACACTTCGCCAGCAATCACGCGCACGAGTTTGCCTTGGGTGTTTTCGGTTTGGTAGTGCAGGCCGCGCAAGACGCCTTGGCCGGATTTGGAGTGGTTTTCCTGCACGAAGGTGCGCGGGGCGATGTGTTCGCGAAACCAGTTGTCGCGGAAGGTTTCCATAAAGAAGCCGCGTTCGTCGCCGTGGACTTGGGGCTGGAGGAGTTTGACGTCGGGAATGGCAGTGGGGAGGATGTTCATAATAGGCGTTGGGTTGGGAAAAGGGTTTCAGGTAGCCTGTGCTTGCTTTGGGGCTACCTGAAAACGGGTTTACGAATGCTCCAGGGTGTGGCTGATGTATTGTTGCCGTTGGATTTGCCCGAGCTTCTGCCGGGCTTCGGCCAGCTGGCGGCTGAGGTGTTCGTGTTCTTTGCTGCCGCAGCCGGGCTGTTTGGCTTGCTGCTTGATCCGGGCGATGCGCTGTTGCAGCTCGGCTTTGTTGCGTTGCTGCATTTGGTCGGCATAGGCGGCTTGGCCGGCGTGGTAGGCCTGAATTTTATTTTGCAGCGCCTGCCAGGCTTTGGGTTGGTGTTTGGGCGGGATGGCGAGCTTGTAGCTGAGGCGGGTGCAGGGGCGGCCGCATTCGGGGCAGGGCACGGCTTGGCCGTGGGTTTTGGCGCGGCGCACGGCGGTGCGGCAGTGGAAGCAGACGTGGTTGGTGTTGGAGGGCATGGTTTCAGGTAGCCTGGGTTATGGTGAATTGAAATAAAAATGCTACTGCGTTGGTTGGCTTTGCCGTATGTGTATATTGTCTGCGGCTTGCTGCCTGGCCTCATTCTTATTTTGATCCGATATAGTTCCTGGGGTTGAGGTGGCCCAGCATTTGGGTGTTGCTGTAGAAGCTGATGGGTTCATTTCCGATGCCAGCTCGGGCGAATGGGGCAGCGAGCAGGAGAATGAGGAGGGTGTGGAGCTTGGTCATGATTTCATACCTAGGTAGTTCATGCCGATATGTTTCAGGTAGCCTTTGATGCTGCGGATGATAACGCTGCTGGTTTTCGGCTGGAGGAAGCCTGCTTTTTCTTGGCGGATGGTACTGTCGAATTTTTCTAGCGCTTCGAGTACGAAGGCGGGGCGGCTGTGCAAGATGCGTAGGCCGTGGTGTTGTTCGAAGTAGAGCCAGTCATCGGCCGTGGCACAAGGGGTTTGTGTTGCCCGGCACAATTTTTCCGCGCCTTCACGGCTGATGATGTAGGCAACGGTGCCGCAGCCGTATTGCTCCCATGGGGTGCCAAAATAGATAGCGTGGCCGTCTGTATTCATTTTGGCACGATGCTTGATGGGGATGCGACGGTAGTAGTAGGGGAGTTGGTGTGGCAGGGTTTTGACGTAACCTAATATCAGGATGTCGAACGGATATTGGGCGGATAGGGCTTTCAGGTAGCCTTCATTCAATAAGGGCTGAGGATTGCGGATAAATTCGGCATCGTCTTCCAAAATCAGGGCGTAGGGGTGCTGTTGGCGGACAATGTGGGCATAAACCTGATGATGGCTGAGGGCACAGCCTAATTCGCCTTGGGTAAGCCAGCGTTGTTTTTTGGTTTTTTTATGTAGTAGCCGGGATGAGAGACGTTCGATATCGGATTGACTGGCTTGGCGCATATCCACGGCATCGATAAATGTAGCTTCAATGCCCACCCGCGCACATTCCTGCTGCATGTGTTCGCGCCGGTCTTGCTGGTTGGCAAGGGAGATAATGTAAGTTGGAATCATGACGTGGGATCAAAGAGTTGTTTCAAGTGTGCGCCGAAGGTGCCGGGTTGGAAGCTTAAACGGCGGTCGAGTTTGTGCACTGGGGTTTGTGCAGTGATTTCGGCAAAAGCTTCGGCGTTGTAGGGTTGTTCTAATTTGGCCAGGAGCAGATGAGGCAGGGTGTCGTCTACGGGTTCGCCGGCTTGGCCTTGCAGATGGTTCCGCACCAGTTCATTGAACATGATTTGAAAGAAGAAGTAGTGCGGTATGTGGTTTTGGGTTTGCCAAAAATTCAACATCACATCGAGGCAGGTGTGAATCAGTAAGTTGCTGGGTCGGGCGGCGATAATGCAGTTGTTTACCTGAACTGGATGATCGGGCGACCAATTGAATACATCGGCGTTGAAGCTCTGCCAAAAGTCCTGATGGGCAGCTTTTGGAGAGCGTTGGTACATAAAGAAATCTATTTGCGCCCATTCTTTTGGGAGTGGGGCAGTGAGCAGTATAGAGGCATCCAGCCAAACGCCGCCGTAAATATCCAATAATGCCAAACGCAACAGATCGGCAAAAAAAGCGGGTTTGAATGCTGGATGTTGGCGTTTGGCTTGAACGAAATCGGGCAGATCCAAATAATTGTGCAGAGTTTGGTCGTCTAGCCGAATAAGTTGGTAGTCGCCGAGATTTTGTTCAACTGAGCGGAAACACAGGCGCACCATTTCTGGCAGTTGCTCTGGTTCCAGGCCTTGTCCCCAGTATTGCCAGATGATTTTTTGCCCGCGCAAATCTTGCTTGGCTTGAAAATTAAAACGGGGCAGCTGTCCTTGGAAGTAGGCTTGCAGGAAAGGTCGCCATAATTCGGCAGTGTGATACATCTGTTTCCGGCTGGCGTATGCGTTGATTGTATTGCGCAGGGGTTTGGGGATGAGACCGCGGTAGAAGATTTTCCACGGCCTTTGGTTGAGACGCAGCAGCGGGGTGGCGGTGGAGGCGAAATGATCGGCGGGAAACGGCATGGGCTGATGTTCCTAGGCTACCTGAAAACGGTACGGGCTATTTTACACTATTGGAATGGTAGATGGCTGTGACGGGGTTTACTGGGTTTTCAGGTAGCCTGAACTATTTTTTGAGCAGCCGCAGCAGGTATTGGCCGTATTGGTTTTTGGCCATGGGTTTGGCTAAATCGGCCAATTGCTCATTGGAAAGCCAGCCGTTGCGCCAGGCGATTTCTTCGAGGCAGGCTACCTGAAGGGCTTGCACGTTTTGGATGGTGCGCACGAAGGCGGCGGCTTCGTGCAGGCTTTCATGTGTGCCGGTGTCGAGCCAGGCGAAGCCGCGGCCGAGCAGTTGTACGGAAAGGCTGCCGTCTTCGAGATAGAGTTGGTTGAGGTCGGAGATCTCGAGCTCGCCGCGTGCGGAAGGCTTGATTTGTTTGGCGAATTTGACTACGCGTTTGTCGTAGAAATAGAGGCCGGTTACCGCCCAGTTGGATTTGGGTTGTTTGGGTTTTTCTTCGATAGATAGGGCTTTGAGGTGCGGGTCGAATTCGACCACGCCGAAGCGTTCGGGGTCTTTCACTTGGTAGGCGAATACGGTGGCGCCGTGGGTTTGGGCGGCGGCTTGCTGCAGGGTTTGGGTGAAGGATTGGCCGTAGAAGATGTTGTCGCCCAATACGAGGCAGACGTTGTCGCTGCCAATAAATTCTTCGCCGATGATGAAGGCTTGGGCAAGGCCGTCCGGGCTGGGTTGTACGGCGTATTGCAGGCGGATGCCGAAGTCGCTGCCGTTGCCGAGCAGGCGGCGGAAGGCGGCGTTGTCTTCGGGGGTGGTGATGATGAGGATGTCGCGGATGCCGGCCAGCATTAACACCGATAGGGGGTAATAAATCATCGGTTTGTCGTATACGGGCAGAAGCTGTTTGGATACGCCGCGTGTGATGGGGTAGAGCCGTGTGCCGGAACCGCCGGCAAGGATGATGCCTTTCATTCCTTCATTTCTCCTTTGCAGAAGGCTACCTGAAAGCGGTAAAGCGTTTTCAGGTAGCCTGTTGCGAGTTGCTAGGTGTTTATTCCGCGCCCAGCAGTTTGCCGTTGTAGCGGCCGAAGAATTCGCTGATTTCAAAGAATACTTCTTTGCGCTCGCCGTTCGGGCCGACTACGCTGATGCGGTCGTAGATGCCGTTTTGCCCTTGAACCAGGGCTTGGCCGACTTTGCGGTAGCCGGGCATGTTTTGGGCAATCCAGCGGTTTTCGGCGGCAATGCCGCGCGGGGTGTCGTTTTCGTGGATAACTACGGCGCGCTCTTGGCTGCTGCCGTCAGCACGTTGCTGCTGCTGAGTGGCGGCGGGTGCGCGGTGGGGGCGGGTTTTGGCTTCCACGCTGCCGGAGAGGGCAAGGCCGAGGGCAAGGAAGCCGAGTAGTGCGGTGTGGCGGATGTTCATGAAGAGGCTCCAATTTATCGGGTTGATGAATGGCCGAGCCGTTCCAGGCGGTAGCGGCCGTCGAGAATGCGTTGCCACCAAGGGCGGTTGGACAAATACCATTGTACGGTTTTCCGCATGCCGGATTCAAATGTTTCCTGCGGCCGCCAGCCGAGCTCGCGGCCGATTTTGGCGGCATCGATAGCGTAGCGCAAATCGTGGCCGGGGCGGTCGGGTACGAAGGTAATTAAGTCTTCATAACGCGCTACGCCGGCCGGCTTTTCTGGAGCAAGTTCTTCCAGCAGAGTGCAGATGGTTTGCACTACTTCGAGATTGGTTTTTTCGTTGTGGCCGCCGATATTGTAGCTCTCGCCGATTTTGCCTTGGTTGATGACTTGGTACAGTGCGCGGGCATGGTCTTCCACGAAGAGCCAATCGCGGATTTGCTGCCCGTTGCCGTAGACAGGCAACGGTTTGCCGGCCAGGGCGTTCAGAATCATCAGCGGAATGAGTTTTTCGGGGAAGTGGTAGGGGCCGTAGTTGTTGGAGCAGTTGGTGATGATGGTGGGTAGACCGTAGGTGCGTTGCCAGGCGCGTACAAGATGGTCGCTGGAGGCTTTGCTGGCGGAATAGGGGCTGGAGGGGGCGTAGGGCGTGGTTTCGGTGAATAGATCATCCGTGCCGTGCAAGTCGCCATACACTTCATCGGTGGAAATATGGTGGAAGCGGAATGTCGAGCGGCGGTTTTCAGGTAGCCCCTGCCAGTAGGCACGAGCTGCTTCGAGCAGATTAAAGGTGCCGACAATATTGGTTTGGATAAATTCACCGGCACTGTCTATGCTCCTATCCACATGGCTTTCTGCTGCCAGATGCATCACCGCGTCGGGTTGATACTGGGCAAATACGCGGTCGAGCTTGGCACGGTTGCAAATATCCACTTGCTCGAAGGTATAGCGGGGGCTACCTGAAACTTCTGCCAAGGATTCAAGGTTGCCCGCGTAGGTTAGCTTGTCGAGATTGATAACGGAATCTCGAGTGTGGCGGATGATGTGGCGGATAACTGCCGAGCCGATAAAGCCGGCACCGCCGGTAATGAGGAGGTTCAATCAAATCTCCGATTAAGTTTTTTCCCTAAGGTCATTGAGGGTTTCTCAATAAATTTAAAAGTAGGAATAGAGATAATAATGGTCAATAATATACAAATAATTTGGTTAACATATATATTTAAATTTGGCAAATACATATACACAATTTGTTGCACAAAAAATCCCCATAGATATACGCTATAAGAAATATCTATTGGTACCCGGATTTTTTTTATAAAGTTGAGTGTTCCAATATAAAGTAATAATGTTGATGAAAAATAGAAAAATGTTAAATGTTTCAGGTAGTTTTCTTCAGATAGATAGGATATTATAAAAAAAGCAATAGGGTATGCTAAGGATACTGGAACATTTTCTTTATGTATAGCGAATAAAGCACCAAGAGCAAAGCATGCTAATGCTAAAGAAACGCTTAAGTTTTGTTTTGAGAAAAATAAGCCATCACCGATATTCAAGATAGGTAGTATGATAATAAGTAGGCACACGACTGATAAATATCTTATATTCTTTTTACCACCAGTTATAATGTAGGCAGAAAATAAAGAGAAATATGCTCCTACTTCAAAGGGAATTGTCCATAAAGAACCGTTAACAGCATTTTTATATATATTCCCTGTGAAAACACCCGGAAGATTATATTCGATTTTCAATTTTGCGCTATGGCGTAAGTATTGAGATACTCCACCATCGCTAAAATATTGAGTTATATCTAATGAGCTAAGAAATGGGGAGATAATTACAGCAGTTGTAATAAGCACAAAAAGGAAAGGTGGATATATTCTAAAAAAGCGAGAAATTATAAATTTCTTTAAATTATCACTCGATATAAGGCTGTTAGTAACTAAGATACCACTAAGAAGAAAGAAAAACTCAACTGCTAAGCCCCCACCATTAGCCAAACCTCTAGATAATTTAGTAAAAACATCTGATTGGCCAGATGAGAAGGCTAGTTCAAAGCTATGTGAATAGATAACTATAATAGCTGCAATTAGCCTAAGTAGATCAAAATTATTATTACCTTTTTCTATAAAATAAGATAGTTTATTATTCATTTTTAATTTAATTCTGCATTATCTGTGAAGAGGCTATATATAAGTCTAAAATTACTCAAATGGGATTATATCCATTGGAATATTTCTATATTTAAATAGATGTAATTTCTTATTTACTCTCCATAACTCGCGTAGTATTTTTTGTTTTAAATTTCTATTCATTTTATTATTTTTCTTTAGTTTTCTATCTGATTCAAGTTGACTGCTTAATAAGGTATCTTCAGGCCTGATAATGATTTCTTGGATACATATCGCAGGATAGAGCTGAAAAATAGATAAATTTTTTGAGGCAAGAAGATGATCAAATAGTAATCCATCAACCGCAATAAAATTCTCTGTTTCAATCTCTCTTATTTTTTTTAAAAGAAAAGCAGCAGATTGGCGAGACAAGATATATCCGCCACCACCATAGTGATCACTACACAACTTCATTAGACTATGATTGGAATTTGGTAGTTTGTAGTCAATAGTATCTACTTGGCAAAGTTGCAAAGTGGTTTCAATTTTTATAACAAAATTTTTATATAATAGAAATAAATCATCCAACCATTTTGATTCGTTTAATATAATATTTGCTTGTTTACCAAGCCAAATGTCATCTTCAAAAATAGCAATATATGGCCATTCCTCATCAACACATTTTTTCCATAACATAATGTGACTCATTAGACAGGATTTTTCTCCATCTGTCATATGTGTTACCCGATTAAGGTTAGGAGCAACACTCTGAATAAGTTCGGTTAACTCTATAGATGGAGTAATGGCATTATAAAAGGAGAAAGGTATATTATATTTTGAAAATTCATTAATAATATGCTGCCTTCTATTAAGGCTAGTTCTGATGCTAATTACATAGTTATGTAGCATAATATAATGGATATAATAGATTTTATATTAAATAGGTAGCTTGATGAATTTATAAAAGAATCTACCTGTATCTGTAATTAGATTTACAATATCAAAATATCTTTTTCCACCAGGATTTTTTATTTTCTTTCTCTGAATACAGGTTAGTGTATTTAACCATATAATTTATTCTTCCATATTCAGCTAGTTTTGCAGCATTGCTTTGAATATCTAATAAATCAAAGAGTGAATTATTGAATTCATTTTTCTCAAATAGGATTCCAAATCCATGTTGTCCATGGATTAGATAAAGAGCAAGATTGAGCTCGCTTTTTTTTATGAAGTCCTCTACAGCGGTTAATACGCCATTCTTTTCTCCACCTTCATGTATAGCATTTGCAACATCATGGTTCAAACCAAGTTGTGAGTCATTTGATAATTCGTTTTGATTGGGAATAATACCTTGTTTCTTATGTGGTTGTTGGAACTCCAGAGGAATGTTTTCAGGATTGTAATACATATCTCTTCTTGCATAAGGCCACCCAATATCATGGAAGAATATAATAGGGAATGGGTGGTTATTCAATAAATTTATTTTTTCAATAGTTTTTAATTCATTGAAAACAGTATACCAGTTATGATCGCCATCAATCATAGTAATATCACAAGGATCTATTTGTGGTAACGCATTTAGACTTAGATCAGAAACCATATTAAATTTATTACCATACTTTTCTTTTAGGGAGTTGAAATCAAATAAAGGGAAGGGATCTATAGAGGTTAGACGACAATCATGATTTTCACAGTATGTCAGAATTTTAGTTGTGTTTAGCCCTCTTTCTGCTCCAATTTCAATAATGTGCTTAGGAGAAATTTTTTCTAAGTATGGCTGAATTGCAAATTCGTAGAAATGTTGCATAATAATATCCTTTCTGTATTAAGATTAGTTATGAATTATATATTTTCTTATAACGACTTGGTTTAAATATCTTATAGTATATTTTTCGTAATGGCATATTATAGTGAGCTAATTTCTTTTCTCTATGTTTTTTGAATACACCTAATAGTTCATGAAAGAATAATCCGTTTTCTTTGTAAAATAAATAGTGTTTATTGTATAGTCTTAGTAAATTATCAGATTTTTTCTGTTCGCTAGCTGTATTGCATATTGAAGATGAATCCTCTCGCTGCCGATAAAGAAATAAGGGTTCAGGTATTCTATGAACTTTACCTCCAAACTCTAATATAGAAATATATAAATCCCAGTCTTCATACATTTCTAGGCTGGTATCAAATCCACCAGTCATATCAAAAAAAGACTTTCTAACTAATGATGTAATACAAATACTATTTTCTAAGAGAAAGTCTTTGATTTCAAATTGGCGACACCAGGTTTGATTCTTAGCTCCAAATAATTGAACATCACTACAGACAATGGCAACCGTTTCATCATTTTCAGCTATATTGCTGCATTTTTTCAGAAAATCAGGATGTAGTTTGTCATCAGAGTCTAGACAAACTAAGTATTTACCCTTGGCATGTTTGATAGCATTCATCCTTGCAATCATGCAGTAACTATTTTCTTGAGACATGACAGTTAGTTGCTGATATTTTTCTTGGTATTTATATAAAATATCTAGCGTATTATCTGTAGAACCATCATCTATAGCAATAACTTCAAAGTTTTGCAGTGTCTGAGAAAATAAGCTATCCAATGTTTCTGGTAAATATTGGGCAGTATTGAAACACGGAATAATAACAGATATTAAAGGGCTTGATGAGGGTTTCATTATAAGGAGTAAGATCTATTATTTTGGTAAATCAATACTTTGGTATGGGTAAATCTGTAAAATATAGTTTATCCAATTTCCGAAGCTATATTTTTTTCTAATAGATTCGTCAATATCAAAATATGGTTTATCTAGAAAGTTATCAATAATATCAAAATTTGTACCATCCCAGATTAGGTGATTATTTGGATGGTAAAAATCATAGTATTTAATTTGAGAGTTGGTTGTAATGAGCTTTTGTTTTCTTCCTAGTGCTTCAAAGGCTCGAAAAGATAATCCTTTATGTTCATCAATTACAAAATCTATTAAGACTCTTGCCTTGTTAGCTTTCTCTAAATTTTCTTGGAAGTCAATGTATTGATCAATTAGTGTAATACTGTCATCTGGATAAATTTCTCTCCCATTTCCACTCTCCCGCCATAACACATTAATATCAGCTGTTTTTTTTCTCTCTTTTATATAGCGACCAAAAGAGGTAATAACCCCTACCCTTGAGTTCATGTGGACTCCCGTAAAGTAGAAATCGACAGTTCTCTCCAATTGATTATCTAGGTTATGATCAAAATAGAAATTAGTGGCCGGGAGGAGTTGGTAGTTTAGGGTATTTAAATCGTCTGGGTCAAAAACATAGAATCTATCAAAGCTATTAATTAATGGATAAATTTTTGGAAATCTGTGTAATCCATCAAATTGATAGTTTACAACGCCGTTCTTGCTTTGATCCCGAACAAATTTAATGAAGTCTTGACTATAGGTTTCTCCATTAATAAAAAAGGCATAGTCCAAGCCGTTTTCTGATTTAATTCTTTCAAGGATATTATTCTGCAATGCCTGCAGTTTCAGATGTTTTTTAGGAGAGGCATCTTTATATACAAGTTTCCTCCATTTTGTGTATAGCCAACTTGTGAAAGATGGATAATGGAAGTAACTATTTTCCTCTATTTCTCTTAAATCAATTACACAGAATCCATGATATTTCAGATTATCATGGACTAACTTGTAAAGCCCAGATACGGGGGGCATACCAAAAAGAACAGTTTTATTTGGCATTGCTATAATTCACTATAATGAGCATTAAACTCTAATACGAGTATGGTATGTAGATGAAGAAGATTCACTCACTCAACACCGCAATATCCGCTACCGCGTTCATCTGCTCCGCCAAACGGTTCAGCAGGTTCAGGCGGTTTTGCTTCACGGCGGGGTCTTCAGCCATCACCATCACGCTGTCGAAGAAGGCATCGACTTGCGGTTTGACGGAAGCCAGTTCGGACAAGGCAGTCTGGAAATTGCCTTCGGCAACAGCGGCGGCAATTTTCGGCTGCAAGTCTTGTGCGGCGGCGCACAGGGCTTTTTCTTCGTCTTGTTGCAGCAGGCTTTCATTGACTTCGCCCAATTCGGCATCGGCTTTTTTCAGCAGGTTTTGCACGCGTTTGTTGGCGGCGGCGAGCGCGGCGGCTTCAGGCAGTTGTTTGAACGCGGCAACGGCTTGCAGTTTGGCGGTCAAATCGTCCAAACGGCGCGGCTGTTTGGCGAGTACGGCAGCGACGATGTCTTGCGGATAGTCGTTTTGCAACAACACGGCAAGGCGCGCCTGCATGAAATCGGCGGTTTCAGACGGCGTTTTTTCGTTGAGCAAACCTTTGGGGAAGCTGTCGAAGGTCGTCTGAATCAGTTCGTTCACGTCCAAGCCATACTGCATCAGCATCCGCAAAATACCCAAGGCGGCGCGGCGCAGGGCGTAGGGGTCTTTGTCGCCGGTCGGAATCAGGCCGATGCCCCAAATGCCGACCAAAGTTTCCAGCTTGTCGGCCAGCGCTACGGCGGTGGCGGTTTTGCTTTCAGGTAGCCTATCGCCGGCAAAACGTGGCTGATAGTGCTGCTCAATGGCTTCGGCGATTTCTTCGGTTTCGCCGTCCAAGCGGGCGTAGTATTTGCCCATCGTGCCTTGCAGTTCGGGGAACTCGCCGACCATTTCGGTCACCAAGTCGGCTTTTGCCAAACGCGCGGCACGTTCGGCTGCGGTGGCATCCGCACCCAAAGCCTTGGCGATATGGGCGGCGATGCTTTGCAGGCGTTCGATGCGTTCGGCCTGCGAACCGATTTTGTTGTGGTACACCACGTTTGCCAGTTTGGGCAGGCGGCTTTCCAAAGTCGCTTTTTGGTCTTGTTTGTAGAAAAACTCGGCATCAGACAGGCGCGCGCGCAAGACGCGTTCGTTGCCTTGGATGATGTGCGACGGGTCTTCGGTTTGCAGGTTGGAGACCAGCAGGAAGCGATTCATTAGCTTGCCGTTTTGGTCGAGCATCGGGAAGTATTTTTGGTTTTGCTGCATGGTCAGAATCAAACATTCCTGTGGCACGGCGAGGAAATGTTCTTCAAAACCGGCTTCCAAAACAACGGGGTATTCGACCAGTGCGGTAACTTCGTCCAACAGGGCTTCATCGGCGGCAACGGTGGCTTTCAGACGACCTGCCTGCTCGTTCAAGGCCGTCTGAATCGCGGCTTTACGCTCAGCAAACGAAGCGACGACTTTGCCTTGCTCGCGCATTTGTGCGGTATAGCTGTCGGCGTTTTCAATGGTGATTTCGCCGCTGGAAAGGAAGCGGTGTCCCAGGGTTTGATTGCCGCTTTGCAGACCCAAAACGCTGATGTTCACAATGTCGTCGCCGTGCAGCACAATCAGCCCGTGAACGGGGCGCACAAAGGTAAACGTGCTGCTGCCCCAACGCATCACTTTCGGAATCGGCAGTTTCTTAACGGCTTGATTGATAATGTCTTCCAAAAGTTCGCCCAGCAGTTTGCCGGTTTGGACGTATTCGTAGGCGTACACATCCTGCTTGCCGTCGTGGACGATGGTCAAGTCTTCGATTTTCGCGCCTGCGCCGCGTGCGAAACCTTCCAAAGCCTTGGTCGGCGCACCGTCTTTCATGGCATTCGCCACGGCAGGGCCTTTTTTTACGATTTTCTGATCGGCTTGAACGGCTTTAACGTTTTTGACTTGAACGGCCAAACGGCGCGGCGAGGCGTAGGCAGTGTATTCGACCGCGCCATCAATCAGTTGTGCTTTTTCCAAGCCTTCGGCAACAGAAGCGGCGAAGTGGTTGCCTAGATTATTCAGGGCTTTCGGAGGAAGCTCTTCAGTAAGGAGTTCGATTAGAAGGGTCTGGGTGGTCATTGGAGCAAATCGTTTAAAAGTTTTCAGGTAGCCTGCTGTATGGTGCGGTGTGTTTATGCTGTTTTATTAAGTAATGATTCTAGCATTTTCAGGCTGCATGCGCTCTGTTTTTAATCAGCGGGAAACCGAGTTTCTCGCGGCTTTCGACGTATTTCTGCGCCACGGCGCGGCTCAGTGCGCGGATGCGGCCGATGTAGGTGGCGCGCTCGGTTACGGAAATGGCGCCGCGTGCGTCTAGGAGGTTGAAGGTGTGGCCGGCTTTGAGGACGAGCTCGTAGGCGGGCAGGGCGAGGCTGGTGTCTTCCACGGCCAGCAGGCGTTTGGCTTGCGCTTCGTAGTCGTTGAACTGGCGCAGCAGCCAGTCGGCATCGCTGTATTCGAAGTTGTAGGTGGATTGTTCGACTTCGTTTTGGTGGTACACATCGCCGTAAGTTATGGTGTTGCCGTCGAGCGTTTTTGCCCAAACGAGGTCGTAAACGTTTTCCACGCCTTGCAGGTACATCGCCAGGCGTTCGATGCCGTAGGTGATTTCGCCGAGCACGGGGGTGCAGTCGATGCCGCCGACTTGTTGGAAGTAGGTGAATTGGGTAACTTCCATGCCGTTGAGCCAAACTTCCCAGCCCAAGCCCCATGCGCCGAGGGTGGGGTTTTCCCAGTCGTCTTCGACGAAGCGGATATCGTGCACTTTGGGGTCGATGCCCAATTCACGCAGGGAATCGAGATAGAGGTCTTGGATATTGGCGGGGGCGGGCTTGAGGGCTACCTGAAATTGATAGTAGTGCTGCAGACGGTTGGGGTTGTCGCCGTAGCGGCCGTCTTTGGGGCGACGGCTGGGTTGAACATAGGCGGCAAACCACGGTTCGGGGCCGAGTGCGCGCAGGCAGGTGGCGGGGTGGGATGTGCCGGCGCCGACTTCCATATCGAGCGGCTGGAGCAGGGTGCAGCCTTGGGCGGCCCAGTAGGTTTGCAGTTTGAAGATGATTTGTTGGAAGGTGAGCATGGTTGTGCGGGAAGGTTGGAAAAATAATGGCGGTATTGTACTTGGTTTGCCGATTAAACAAAACAAAGCCAAAGGCTACCTGAAAATGGTTGCCGGGATTTTCAGGTAGCCTTTTCATCTTTAAGAAGGCACGGCTGAAGCATTTTGCTTCGGCGGGCAGGGTGGTTCGCTGCTTTCCACCGAGAGGCTACCTGAAAACTAATCGGGCGATTTCAGGTAGCCCCGCCAAACCGGCTAGGCTTCGGCAAAACGCACGCCGGTGAGCTGGGAGTTCAGAATGGCTTGGCGCAGAGCCTGCAATGCTTGTGGGCGCACGAAGTTGCGGCGCGAGGCCAATACGATGCGGCGGTTGGGCACGGGCGGCTCGAAGGGGATGATGGAAAACAGCAGGTGGTCGTTATCTGTGAGGGCGTTGGAAGGCAGCACGCTGATGCCCAGGCCGCTGGCCACCATGTGGCGGATGGTGTTGATGGAACTGCCCTGCAGGGTGTTGGCCAGGCCGAGAATGCGCTGGCGGGAGGCCAGTTTGCTGCAGCTTTCTAAAACTTGGTCGCGCATGCAGTTGCCTTCGCTGAGCAGCAGCACTTGCTGTTCTGTCAGCTGCTGCACGGATACGGCGTCGAGCTCTTCAAACTCGTGCCCCTTCGGTACGATGACGAAAAACGGCTCGTCATACAGCGGCTCGGTGATGATGCCGGGCTCTTGGAAGGGCTCGGCCACCACGATGGCGTCCAACTCGCCTTTTTTTAGGGAGTCGGTGAGGTTGGCGGTGTAGTGCTCTTCCAGCATCAGCGGCATATCGGGCGCCAGCTTGCGCAGCGACAAAATCAGGCGTGGCAGCAAATAAGGCGCTACGGTGAAAATCAGCCCCAGCTTGAATACGCCGGCCAGCTCGTTTTGCTCGGAGGCGGCCAGGTGTTTGATGCGGTCGGCTTCCTCTAGCACGCGGTGCGCCTGGGTGATGATGCGCTCGCCGGTTTCTGTAGGCTTGACTTCGTTGCTGCTGCGGTCGAACAGCGAAACGGAAAGCTCCTCTTCCAGCTTTTTAATCGCGATGGAGAGGGTGGGCTGGCTGACAAAGCAGCGTTGGGCGGCGCGGCCGAAGTGGCGTTCTTGTGCAACGGCCACAATATAGCGCAGTTCGGTCAGGGTCATGGCTCAGCCCTCTTCGCTTTTGCGTTGCAGGTCGGGCAAAACGATGTTGAGTTCCAACACGTCTACGCCGTTTTGCGTTTCCTGCGAGATACGGATGTCGTCGAGCGAAACATGCACGTATTTCGACAGCACTTCCAGCAGCTCTTTCTGTAGGGTGGGCAGGTAGTCCGGCGCTTGGGATTTCACGCGTTCCTGCGCAATAATGATTTGCAGGCGGTCGCGGGCGATGCTGGCGGATTTGTTTTTCTTGCCGAACAATACATCAATCAATGACATGGCCTATCCTCCGAACAGGCGTTGCAGGAAGCCTTTTTTCTCTGCTTCCAGGAAACGCATCGGCCGGTTTTCGCCCAACAAACGAGCCACCACGTCTTTATAGGCTTCGGCGGCAGGCACGCCTTCCTGATGAATGACGGGCAAGCCGACGTTGGAGGCTTGCAACACGTTTTGCGATTCGGGAATCACGCCCAAGAGGGGAATGCGCAGCACGTCTTCGATGTCTTTCACAGAAAGCATTTCGCCGCTTTCCACGCGCTCGGGGTTGTAGCGGGTAATCAGCAGGTGTTCTTTCACCTGTTCGCCTTTTTCGGCATGACGGCTCTTGCTCTGCAGGATGCCCAAGATGCGGTCGGAGTCGCGCACGCTGGACACTTCGGGATTGGTGGTAACGATGGCTTCGTCGGCAAAATACAGTGCCATCAGTGCGCCGGTTTCGATGCCGGCGGGCGAGTCGCAAATCACGAATTCGAAACCCATTTCTTCAGTGAGCTCGGAGAGCACGCGTTCCACGCCTTCGCGGGTGAGTGCGTCTTTATCGCGGGTTTGCGAGGCGGGCAGCACGAACAGATTGTCGCAATGTTTGTCTTTAATCAGAGCCTGGTTGAGCGTGGCTTCGTTTTGGATGACGTTGATTAAGTCGTACACCACGCGGCGTTCGCAACCCATGATGAGGTCGAGGTTGCGCAGGCCGACGTCGAAGTCGATGACGGCGGTTTTGTGTCCTTTCAAAGCCAGGCCGCTGGCGATGCTGGCGCTGGTGGTGGTTTTGCCCACGCCGCCTTTGCCGGAGGTTACTACGATGATTTTTGCCACGGTTATGGTCCTTTCCCTTAAGTGAATCTGTTTTGTGAAATGGGTTGTTGTGCTTGGCGGGCTACCTGAAAATGGTTTGCCGCCGTTTGTATTTTGTGTGTAGCCGATTAAATGTGGGCTGCTTTCAAATAATCTCGCTGAGGGCGGCGATGGCCAGCCGCTCTTTTTGCAGGTAAACCTGCACGGCTTGGCGGTGTAGGTGCGGCGGCAGTTGTTGGTCGAAAGTGCGGTAGATGCCGGCGATGGATACCAGTTCGGCCTGCATCGATTGGGCGAAAATGCGGGAGGTTTGGTCGCCGCCCGCGCCGGCCAGGGCGCGGCCGCGCAGGGGGGCATAAACGTGGATATGGCCGTCGGCAATCACTTCGGCTCCTTCGTTTACCAAGCCCAGCACGATCAGGTCGGCGTTTTCGGCATACACCTGCTGACCGGTGCGGATGGGTTTCTCCACCACAAGGGTTTGGCGCACGACAGGGGCTGGCGGGGTGTTGGGCGTTTCGTGTTGCGTGTTTTCAGGTAGCCTTTTGTGTTCCTCACCATTGGCGTTATCGCTGCAAAAGGCTAAATGATGGGCGCGGGCGGCTGCCTGCCATTGTTCGTCGTGATGGCGCAGGGTGCCGATGGGCAGGCTGTGTTCGGCAAACAAGCCGAGCAGGCTGTCTAAATCCAGATTATCCGGCGAGTCGAATGCCTGCACGTCGAGCAGCAGCGGCATATCGCTGAGCTCGCAGTATTGTGCAGCGCGCTCGGTGAGGGTTTGCCGGATGGCAGCCAGATCGGTGGTGTTGAGCTGGATGGCGAGCGCGTTGAGACGGGCGGATTTGATGTCGAATGCTGGCTTCATCGGTGCGATGGAGTCGTAATTTAGGAATTGAAACGGCTCGCAGTTTACCGTTTTATGTAGGCTACTTCAAATCTGCGCATCATATCGGCTTGTAGCAGGCTACCTGAAAACTTGGCTTATAATGTGGCCAATCGGTTTCAGGTAGCCTATTTGGCAAGAGTGAGGCTACCTGAAAACCAGTTTGAGCAATTTAAATGGAAAAGCTATGCAGAAGCCGATACGGATTTTGGGCATCGACCCGGGCAGCCGGGTAACGGGATTTGGTGTGATTGATGTGCTGGGGCAGAGCCAGCGCTATGTGGCATCCGGTTGCATCAAAACCATCCCGGGCGACGAGCTGGCCGGACGCATTGGCATTATCGTGCAGCACATCGGTGAGATTATTGATACTTATCGGCCGAATCAGGCGGCGGTGGAGCAGGTGTTTGTGAATGTTAATCCCGCTGCCACGCTGATGCTGGGGCAGGCGCGCGGTGCGGCGGTGGCGGCGCTGGTGCTGCGAGGATTGCCGGTGTATGAATATACGGCTTTGCAGGTGAAGCAGGCGGTGGTGGGGCAGGGCAAGGCGGCCAAGGAGCAGGTGCAGCATATGGTGGTGCAGATGCTGAAGCTATCAGGGAAGCCGCAAGCTGATGCGGCTGACGGGTTGGCTGTAGCACTCACGCACGCATTGCGTAACCACAGTTTGGCAGCAAAATTACACAACGCTTCACAGATTAAAGGCGGTCGGTTTCAGGTTTAGTTTTCAGGTAGCCAGTGGTTGGTCGCATCTGTGCAGGATAAATTTCATTTCAGCTTAGTGATTTAGCGTTTTCCGTTAGATGTTTTGTTTCCTAGTATTTGACAAAGTATTCTGGGAGGCGTATAGTTCGCATCTTCGCTGTTCCTTACAGCACAATTTACTTTTCGCTTGCTATTTGCAGTTGTGGTTGTGTTTATGTGTTAGTTCGGTTCAGCAGCTCTTTAACAATCAGATTACCGATAAGTGTGGGTGTTTTACACCTGCACTGTTGAGAAGAAGACAAGACGATGTTTGACATTGTTCTGTCGGTTTCTTTGAAGCAGACCAGAA
>NZ_LXSQ01000010.1 GCF_001648475.1 Eikenella halliae | reverse complement strand
CGGGGCTGACGTAGATTAGTAGTTATGCTAGGCTACGAAAATGCAGATAACCAATTGTAAATTAAGCAAGAGAGTTCAAAATAAACTGCTTGAATTTTTCGTACTCCAAGTTACCGCCCGTTCCGCTGCCGATATTTTGGGCATTCAGCCCAACTCCGCTATTCTGTTTTACCGTAAAATCCGCATGGTCATCAGCCATCATTTGGCCTTGGCTGCCGATGAGGTTTTCGAGGGCCCCGTCGAGTTGGACGAAAGCTATTTCGGCGGACGGCGTAAAGGCAGACGTGGTCGCGGTGCGGCAGGAAAAGTGGTTGTCTTCGGCATCCTGAAACGCAACGGACGGGTCTATACCGTTGTCGTAGATAATGCCAAGTCCGATACTTTGATGCCTGTTATCAAACAGAAAATCATGCCGGACAGCATTGTTTACACGGATAGCCTGAGCAGCTACGACAAGTTGGACGTGAGCGGTTTTATCCATCACCGCATCAACCATTCCAAGGAATTTGCAGACCGCCAGAACCATATCAACGGCATTGAGAATTTTTGGAATCAGGCAAAACGCGTCTTGCGCAAATACAACGGAATCGACCGCAAATCTTTCCCACTGTTCTTGAAAGAATGTGAGTTTCGATTTAACTTCGGCACACCGTCTCAACAGCTTAAAATCCTGCGGGATTGGTGTGGAATTTAGGGCTAATCTACGTCAGCCCCTTTTTTTGTTTCACTGCATTTAGCTTCATATGCCTAATGAGAGACTCTAATTTACCTTCGTTTAGAGCGACTTCTTTATGAAGTAAATCACTAATGGTTAATTTATTATTTTGCTCCCAATCCATTAGCCATTGTATAACTCCTAATCTATTCCTAATCGTATTCACAGCAAAGCGGTAACGTAGCTCTACTGTAACCCATAAAGTCGAATAGAAATCAGGTATCCCTGTTTCTTTGTTAACCAAAAGGGGAAAACGTTCTCCATTTGGGAAAAGGACTGTCTCTAATTTATACATAATGCTTAAATTTACAAAATCAATATATATAAATACTATAGTCAATTAAAATCAAAATAGGACAGTAACGCATCGTCAAATCGGGCGTAATCAGACAATACGGTTCGAAGATACCGCTTAATATTCGCCCACACCTTCTCAATCGGATTGAGCTCAGGTGAATAGGGTGCAAGAGGCAATACCTTATGTCCCAATTTTTCCGCCATTTCCCGTAAGACACCTATACGGTGAAATCGTGCATTATCTAAAATAATCACCGATTTTTGAGTCAATGCGGGCAGTAGGCATTGCTGAAACCACGCTTCAAAAAAGACTCCGGTCATCGTATTTTGATAAACCATCGGAGCAA
>NZ_LXSQ01000009.1 GCF_001648475.1 Eikenella halliae | reverse complement strand
TTGCTCCGATGGTTTATCAAAATACGATGACCGGAGTCTTTTTTGAAGCGTGGTTTCAGCAATGCCTACTGCCCGCATTGACTCAAAAATCGGTGATTATTTTAGATAATGCACGATTTCACCGTATGGGTGTCTTACGGGAAATGGCAGAAAAATTGGGACATAAGGTATTGCCTCTTGCACCTTATTCACCCGAACTCAACCCGATTGAGAAGGTGTGGGCGAATATTAAGCGGTATCTTCGAACCGTATTGTCTGATTACGCCCGATTTGACGATGCGTTACTGTCCTATTTTTATTTTAATTGACTATAATACTGTTTTTAAATTCAATCAAATATCAATAATCTTCTCTTTGTGATGCCACCTTACTAATTTTCTATTTCCCACACCTGGAGATTACCTCTCTCAATCATGCCAAACCTACAACCACTTTTCAGGTAGCCTGCCCTGCCAACCCGCTATAATCCCCTTCTCTCCCCTTCGGAACCCCATCATGACCACAACTTGGCACAACGGCTGGTGGCAGGGCGCGGTGCATTGCCCTTCGCCCAACTTCTCACCCCGCCCCGCCGGCGAAACCGTTTCGCTGGTGGTGCTGCACAACATCTCCCTGCCGCCCTTCGAATACGGCGGCAGCGCCATCCGCGATTTGTTCACCAACCGCATCAACCCGCAGGCGCACCCGTTTTTCCCGCAGCTGGTGGATTTGCGCGTGTCCAGCCATTTTTTGATTGAACGCAGCGGGCAGGTGGTGCAGTTTGTGTCGGGCAACGACGCGGCACACCACGCCGGCGTGTCGCAATATCGCGGCCGCAGCGGCTGCAACGCTTTTTCGCTCGGCATCGAGCTGGAAGGCTGCGATTTCGAACCGTTCACCGAGGCGCAATACCAAGCCCTGATTCCTCTGCTGCACAGCATGGCGGCACACTACCCCATCGAAGCCGTAACCGGCCACCAACACATCGCCCCCGGCCGCAAAAGCGACCCCGGCCACTTCTTCGACTGGCCGCGCCTGGCCGCCGCAGGCTTGGTGCTGGCGGAAGGGATAATAGATAGACAAAACGCCCCAGCCGCCGCAACACAGGCTACCTGAAAACCCGCATAGCTTTTCAGGTAGCCATCGCCAACTCGGCAGCCGCAAACTTCGTAGCATCGGCCTGTTCCCCGCGTGCTTGCACAACCCAAGGCTACCTGAAAGTGATGTCCCGTAGCCAAGGCTGAGTTTTAACTTCGTTGAAGCTTACGCTTTCAGGTATAGTGGATTAACAAAAATCAGGACAAGGCGGCGAGCCGCAGACAGTACAAACAGTACGGCAAGGCGAGCCAACGCTGTACTGGTTTTTGTTAATTCACTATAACTGCGTTGAAGCTTACGCTTTCAGGTAGCCTTCGGTTTACCCTTCCCAATCCTCCAAGGCCAGCGGCCCGTTTTCCTTCACTTCCTCCATCACCACATAACTGCGGCTTTCCACGGCAGAGGGCAGTTGCAGCAGGATTTTGCCGAGCATGTCGCGGTAGGCGGACATGTCTTGCAGGCGTACTTTGATCAGGTAGTCGTATTCGCCGGACACAAGGTGGCATTCGAGGATTTGCGGGATTTTCAGCACTTCGCGGCGGAATTCTTCAAAAATATCGCCGGATTTGGAATGCAGTTTGATTTCCACAAACACCAGCAAGCCATAGCCCAAGCGGGCGGGATTGAGGCGGGCGTGGTAGCCGCTAATGTAGCCGTCGCGCTCCAAGCGGCGCACGCGTTCGGTGACGGGGGTGGCGGACAGGCCGACGCGTTCAGCCAGCTCGGTCATGCTCAGGCGGGCATTTTCCTGCAAGAGCTTGAGGATGCGGTGGTCAATGCTGTCGGCTTCTTTGAATGTGGGGCGGTTGGGCATGGGCTTCTCCTATCATTATCGTGAATTGAAATAAGAATGCTGCTGTGTTGCCTGGCCGTACCATACATAGGTCTCGTCTGCAGCCAGTCGCCTCGTCCCATTCTTATCTTAATCCACTATGAAATCGCTTCTCTGTGGTTTCAAATAAAGGCTACCTGAAAAAGTTTTCAGGTAGCCTTTGCTTTCTCTGGGGTCTGTTGGCATTTAATTTTCCAAATGGATTTTTGTCCCCAAGGCGGCAGATTCAAGGCGGAAACCGCAGCAAGGTTGGACACCTTGCGAGGATTTCCAACGTGGAAGATGCTGCCTTGGGGGCAAAAAGACACGGAAACTATTAAGTGTCGACAGACCCTACAGCCTGCGCTTATTGCTCGCGGGTTTGATCCAGCAGGGCTTTCATGGAGAGGCGGACGCGGCCGCGGTCGTCCACTTCCAGCGCTTTCACGCGCACGTTTTGGCCGACTTTGAGGTAGTCGTTCACGTCTTTCACGCGCTCGTGGGCGATTTGGCTGATGTGCACCAGGCCGTCTTTGCCAGGCATCACGGATACGATGGCACCGACGTTGTTGTCCAAAATCTTAATCACCACGCCGTTGTACACCTGGCCCACTTCCACTTCGGCGGTGATTTCTTCGATGCGTTTGCGGGCGGCTTCCACGGCTTCCACATTCACGGCGGCGATGGTGATGGTGCCGTCGTCTTCAATGTTGATTTCGGTGCCGGTTTCGGCGGTGAGGGCGCGGATGGTTTCGCCGCCTTTGCCGATAACGTCGCGGATTTTGTCTTGGTTAATCTTCATGGTGAAGAGGCGCGGGGCGTGCTGCGAGAGCTCCTGCGGGCCGGACACGGCGGCTTTCATCTGCTCGAGGATGTGCAGGCGGGCTTCTTTGGCCTGTGCCAAGGCAATCTGCATGATTTCTTTGGTGATGCCTTGGATTTTGATGTCCATCTGCAGGGCGGTAACGCCTTCGGTGGTACCGGCCACTTTGAAGTCCATGTCGCCGAGGTGGTCTTCGTCGCCCAAGATGTCGGTGAGCACGGCGAATTTGTTGCCTTCCAAAATCAAGCCCATGGCAATACCGGCCACGTGGGCTTTGAGCGGCACGCCGGCGGAGAGCAGGCTCAGGCAGCCGCCGCACACGGAGGCCATAGAAGAAGAGCCGTTGGATTCGGTGATTTCAGACACCACGCGCATGGTGTAGCTGAATTCTTCGGGCGAGGGCAGCACGCCGAGCAGGGCGCGTTTGGCCAGGCGGCCGTGGCCGATTTCGCGGCGTTTGGGCGCGCCCATGCGGCCGCATTCGCCGGTGGAATAGGGCGGGAAGTTGTAGTGCAGCATGAAGCGGTCGGTGTATTCGCCGCTCAAGGCATCAATGATTTGTTCGTCGCGCTGGGTGCCGAGGGTGGCCACGGCCAGGGCTTGGGTTTCGCCGCGTGTGAAGAGGGCGGAACCGTGGGTGCGCGGCAGTACGCCGGTTTGGATGTTGATGGGGCGCACGGTGCGGGTGTCGCGGCCGTCGATGCGCGGCTGGCCGGCCAGAATCTGGCTGCGCACCACGTTGGCTTCCAAATGTTTGAAAATGCCTTTGATTTGGTTGGCGGCCAGGGTGTCGGTGTCTTCCGTAATCAGCGCAGCTTCAACAGCGGCCCAGGCTTCGTCCAGTTTGGCGGTACGCGCCTGTTTTTGGCGGATTTTGAAGGCTTCGGCCACGGTTTGCCCGGCAATTTCCTGCACTTTGGCCACCAGGGCGGCATCGGTTTCGGGCGCTTTCCAGTCCCACACTTCGGGGTTGACCGCATCGGCCAGCTCGTTGATGGCGCGGATAACGGCCTGCATCTGCTCATGGCCGTACACCACGGCGCCGAGCATCACGTCTTCGGGCAGGATTTGGGCTTCGGATTCCACCATCAGCACGGCTTGCGCGGTGCCGGCCACCACCAAATCCAGCTGCGATTTGGCCAGCTGGGTTTTGGTCGGGTTCAGCACGTATTCGCCGTTCAGGTAGCCCACGCGAGCGGCGCCGATGGGGCCGGCGAAAGGCACGCCGCTCAACACCAGCGCGGCAGAAGCGCCGATCATGGCGGGGATGTCGGAATCGATTTCCGGATCAACCGATACCACCGTGGCCACGATTTGGATGTCGTGGAAGAAGCCTTCAGGGAACAGCGGGCGGATGGGGCGGTCGATCAGGCGGCTGGTGAGGATTTCTTTTTCGCTCTGTTTGCCTTCGCGCTTGAAGAAGCCGCCGGGGATTTTGCCTGCGGCATAGGTGCGCTCCAGATAATCCACGGTGAGCGGGAAGAAATCCTGCCCGGCTTTCACTTCTTTATTGGCGGTAACGGCCACCAGCACCACGGTTTCGCCCATGGATACTTTTACCGCACCCGCAGCCTGACGGGCGATTTCGCCGGTTTCGATGGTGACGGTGTGCTGGCCGTATTGGAAGGATTTGACGTGTTTGTTAAACATTAAGATTCCTTTAGAAGAAGGCCGCTGCCGCTAAAACACTAAACATAAGCCCGCACGGGCGCAGGCGCATGGTTAGGGTTTCAGACAGGCAGGGCAGGTTGGAAATAAAACAAAGGTTTGAGGCTACCTGAAAGCGCAGCCCGAAACCGGCGCGCATTCTAACACGCTGCCGGAACGATTGCACCGTATATAGCTAAAAGCAATTATTTTTTCTTGCCAAGCGAGGCGTTGCAAGCAGCGTGTAATACCGCAAGAGGAGGCAGAGCCGCATAAATAAAAAAGTACTTGGGCTATCGATCAAGATAATCCGTTTTTCAGGTAGCCTCAGCCATACAGGCTACCTGAAAGCGTTAGCTTCAACGAAGTTAAAACCAAGCCCCTCTATTTGAGAGGGCTTGGCTCGCTTGGGTAGGACGTGTGCGGAATGCACGCACGCGGTTTCCGTTTTCAGGTAGCCTCTACGGCAATAGGGCTACCTGAAAACGCAATTTTAACTAAGCCAACACCCCAAAACCGCGCTCATATTGCGCTGCCTGCGCTAAAATACCGCCCTTCCCCACTCATCCTTCATTTATTCCACCATGCCCCTTATCCCATCCCGGCTCAAATGGCTTTCCGCGCGCGTGCTGGCCGCGCTGCCGATGCTGGTTAGCATGTGCATGGCCGTGCTGGCCGTGTGGTATTGGCAGAAGCCGCTGATGTGTATGCCGCTGGTGCTCGGCGTGATTGCCGGCGGCTTGGTGGATTTGGACAACCGCCTTACCGGCCGCATCCAAAACCTGCTCTCCACCATTGCCGCCTTCAGCGTTTCCTCGCTCACCGTGCAGTTTACGTTCGGCCGGCCGCTGCTGTTTCTGCCCGCGATGACGCTGCTCACTTTCGTGTTTACCCTGTCCGGCGCCATCAGCCTGCGCTACCGCACCGTCTCCTTCGGCACGCTGGTGGTGGCGCTCTATACCATCCTCACCATCAACCACAGCATGGTTTGGTATGCCAACACCCTGCTGATTTTGTGCGGCACACTGCTCTACAGTGGCAACACCCTGCTGCTGCACCTCATCCTGCCGCACCGCCCCGTGCAAGACAGCATGGCCGCCGCCTATACCGAGCTCGCGGGCTATCTCGACATCAAAGCCCAATTTTTCGACCCCGACGACACCGACCAGCTCGAGCAGCGGCAAATCGCGCTGGCCATGCAAAACGGCAAAGTAATCGCCGCCTTCAACCAAGTGCGCAGCGCCTTGTTTTACCGCATGCGCGGCCAGCACCGCCACCCGCGCACCGCCCGTATGCTGCACTACTACTTTGCCGCGCAAGACATCCACGAGCGCGCCAGCTCTAGCTACATCGGCGAATACCGCCGTTTTGTGGCCGAGCTCAGCCACAGCGACCTCATCTTCCGCATCCAGCGGCTGATCGAATGGCAGGCACAGGCCTGCCGCGACGTGGCGCACAGCCTGCAACGTGGCAGCACGGCGCCAGACAATGCCAAGCTGGACAAACTAGCCGCAGGCATCCGCCGCTCGCTCCAGCACCACCAATCTACCCAAGCCGATAAAAGCCCGCGCAGCCTGCGCCGTCTCATCGACAACCTCTACGGCATCAACTACCAGCTCACCCACCTGGCCGGCGAGCAAGCGGACTACACCGAAGCCAGCGAGCAAACCCGCATCGTGCGCGAAGATGCCGACGGCTGGGCAAACCGGCTGGCCGCCCTACGCCGCCACCTCAGCTTCGAATCCGGCGTATTCCGCCACGCCGTGCGGCTTTCCATTGTGGTGTTCTTCTGCATCGCCTTAGTGGAAAGCCTCAAGCTGCCCATGGGCTACTGGGTGCTGCTCACCGCCGTATTCGTGTGCCAGCCCAACTATTCCGCCACCAAAAGCCGCCTTATCCAGCGCGTGGTCGGCACGCTGGCCGGCGTAGCCGTCGGCTCGCTGCTGCCCTATTTCACCCCATCGCTCGCCACCCAGCTGGCCGTAGTGGCCGCCTCCGGCACCCTGTTTTTCTTCTTCCGCACCAACAAATACAGCTACTCCACCTTCTTCATCACCATCCAAGCCCTCACCAACCTCAACATCGCCGGCCTGCACGGCACCGACGCCCTGCCCTGGCGGCTGCTCGACACCATCGTCGGCTGCGCGCTGGCCTGGTGGGCCGTATCCATGCTCTGGCCCGACTGGCGCTATCTCTCCCTCGCCCGCACCGCCCAACGCGCCCTCGCCGGCAACGCAGGCTACCTGAAAAGCATCACCGGCCAGCTTCAATACGGCGGCCATTGCGACGATGCCGCCTACCGCGTCGAACGCCGCCGCGCCCACGAACGCGCCGCCCAACTGAGCAGCACCCTTTCCGACATGTCCGGCGAGCCGAAAAAATACGCCGCCCAACTGCCCGGCGGCTTCACCCTGCTCAAAACCGTTTACGCCGTCAACGGCTATATCTCCGCCCTCGGCGCCTACCGCAGCCGCCTCAGCCCCGGCCAAATCGAACCCGATTTCAAAGCCGCCTTCGCCCGGGCCGCTAATGAAACCGCCCGCCTGCTCGAACAACTGCCCGGCCTGGCCGAAGCCGAATTTCAGGTAGCCTACAGCGCCCTGCGCCAACAACTCACCGCCCTGCGCCCCGACAGCAGCGCCAGCCCCCACGCCCACACCCTCTGGCAGCAGCTCACCCTGATCATCAAACTCCTGCTCCCCGCCTACCAAGCCTTGCAAGACGCGGATGGCACCCAAACCGAAACGCGGCAGGCAACCGCAGCGGACACCAGCGGTTAGGCAATGCTTCGCGCCCAAAAGGCTACCTGAAAGCGTAAGCTTCAACGAAGTTAAAGCGATGTCTTGGCGAAGCCAAGGCTGAGTTTCTGCGAAGCTAAAACGGAGCGAAGCGGAATTTCTGCACAGCTAACGTAGTTTCTACGAAATCAAAAACGCAGCAGATTTTCCGCACAGTGAAGTGCCGCTGCCACGCAGTTAAAACGCGGCTTCCGTCGGAGGCCACATTGCTATATAGGGTTTTCAGGTAGCCTGCACCGGCAGCCCGGCCATACTGTCCCGAATCATGCCGCTACTCAAACACGCGCCCAAGCAAAAGGCTACCTGAAACTTTAGCTTCGCAGAAACTTCGCTTCGCTACGTTTTCAGGTAGCCTTTGTTTATGCAGTTAAACCCCGGCGGAAACTTTCTCCCATGCTTCCAAAATCAATTCGGGGCGGTTGCTTTGCAGCAGGCTGGCATCAGAGAGCATCTGCCGCCACACCCGGGCATGGTTGCGGCCGTGCAGCAGGCCGAGGTAGTGGCGCAGCATGTGGCGGATGGTGAGGCCGGGGTCGGCGGCGAGCGAGCGCTGCATATAGCGGTAGAGCGCGGGAATCAGGGTGTCGAAATCGGTTTCAGGCAGCCTTTCGCCGTAAAACAGCCTGTCCCACGATTGCATCAGCATGGGGTTGTGATAGGCCTCGCGGCCAATCATCACGCCGTCAACGTGTTGCAGGTGTTCGGCAATTTCGGCATTGGTTTTGATGCCGCCGTTGATGATGACTTCCAGCCGGGGGAAATCCTGCTTGAGGCGGTAAACATAGTCGTATTTCAAGGGCGGCACATCGCGGTTTTCTTTGGGCGAAAGGCCCTCCAGCCAGGCATTGCGGGCGTGAACGATATAGGTGCGGCAGGCGGTTTTGTCGGCGAGCGTGCCCACGAAATCGCATACGGTTTGGTATTCGGTTTGGCGGTCGATGCCGATACGGTGTTTCACGGTTACGGCGCAATCGGGCGCGGCTTCCTGCATGGCGTTGAGGCAATCGGCCACCAAATCCACTTCGTTCATCAAGCAGGCGCCGAACGCGCCTTTTTGCACGCGCGGGCTGGGGCAGCCGCAGTTGAGGTTGATTTCGTCATAGCCCCAGCCTGCCGCGATGGCGGCGGCCTTGGCCAAATCGGCCGGGGTGCTGCCGCCCAGCTGCAGGGCAACCGGGTTTTCGCTTTCGTCTTTGCCTAAAAAACGCTCGGCCTGGCCATGGATGATGGCGCCGGCGTGGATCATTTCGGTGTAGAGCCAGGCATGGCGGCTGATTTGGCGTGCCATGTAGCGATAATGCCGGTCTGTCCAGTCCAGCATCGGGGCTACTGCAAGACGGCGTGTGCCAATATAATCAGCATCTTGCTTGTTTGTATTTGCTTTTTCTAGATTTTCGGTTTGTATCATTTCGGATTATTTCGGTTTATTTTTGCTTATTTCGGATTATTTGTTGTACCATAAATGCACCATTTTTTAATTTCTCGCCGATGGTGCAAATATGGGAACGATCACAAAGCGCACAAACCCCAGCGGGGCAGTGGTGTATCGGGCGCAAGTCCGCATAAAAAAGGCGGGTGTGCCCGCTTATAACGAGTCTAAAACATTTACCAAAAAAGCACTAGCCGCCGAATGGCTCAAGCGGCGCGAAGCGGAGATTGAGGCAAACCCGGATTTGATATTTGGCATCCAAAAAATGCGGATGCCAACCCTTGCCGCCGCCATCGATAGCTACCTAGCCGAGCTGCCGGCAGTTGGTCGCAGCAAAAAACAGGGGCTGTTGTTTCTGCGCGGCTTTCGGATTGCCGCGCTGCCGCTGGATAAAATTACGCGCGATCAGGTGGCCTTATTCGCCCAACAGCGCCGAAACGGCCTGCCGGAATTAGGATTAAAGCCGGTAAAACCGCCCACTATTTTGCAGGATATACAGTATATCCGCGTGGTAATCAAACACGCATTTTATGTTTGGAATCTAAAGGTTAGCTGGCAAGAGATTGATTTTGCCCTCGAGGGGCTGGAAAGGGGGAGGATAGTTGACCGCCCTACCATCCGCAACCGCCTACCGAGCAGCGAAGAGTTGCAGAGCCTAACCAACCATTTTTATCAGGCGTATGCCGGGCGGAAAACAACCGCCGTACCCATGCACCTGATTATGTGGCTGGCAATTTACACCTGCCGCCGGCAAGATGAGATATGCCGCATGATGCTGGCCGATTTTGACCGTGAGCACGGCGAATGGCTGATCCACGATGTAAAACACCCAGACGGCAGCCGGGGCAACGATAAATCATTTGTTATCAGCCCGGCGGCGCTGCAGGTAATCGACGAGCTGCTGCAAGATAACGTGCAGCGTGGCATGGCGCGACTCGGCGGACGCCCGGGCAGCCTTGTGCCGCTCAAAGCCACCACCATCAGCGCCCAATTCACCCGCGCCTGCAAAGTGCTGGACATCCGAGATTTGCGCTTCCACGACCTGCGCCACGAAGGTGCAACGCGGCTGGCAGAAGACGGCGCCACCATCCCGCAAATCCAGCGCACCACCCTGCACGACAGCTGGAGCAGCCTACAGCGCTACGTCAATCTGCGGCGTCGGGGCGACAGGCTGGACTTTGCCGAGGCCATCGCCAATGCCTGCGCGGCGGTCAAGCCATAATTTTCAGGTAGCCTTTTTTCAGGTAGCCTGAAATCAAAACAACTGCCCTTGCGCCAACGCGTGCTCGATGCGCTGGCAGGCAATATCAAAATATTTCGGCTCGCGCTCGATACCGATAAAGCGCCGACCGCGCTGCAAAGCTGCTACGCCAGTGCTGCCTGTGCCCATAAACGGGTCAAGCACCAAATCGCCCGGCGCGGATGCGCTGGCAATGGCCTTGTACATCACATACAGCGGCTTTACTGTGGGATGGTCAAAGGGATTTTTCTCCACGTTGCCCACCACAAAACGGGTTTTGCTCTCCCAAACGTGTTTTTTAAAGGCGTGCACCATGTATTCCGTGTCCGGCAGGTAGTTGTTACAAGTAAGCGGGGTAGGATTTTTCTTGTTCCAGGTGAGCAGCTGCCAGCGCAAATTTTGTCTTTCCGCCTGCGCGAACAAATCCACCAGCTGCGCCTTGGTGCAAAACACAAACCAGTTTTCAAATTGTCCGAGCAAGCCTACATCAAAACCGCCGTCCAAATGCCGGTCGATGTCGGCCATGTATTGCCGTTGTCTGCCGATTCCGCCACCGGCGGCAGAAAGCTCATATGGCGGGTCGGAAATCAGCGCGTCCACCTTGTTTTCAGCCAATACCGCCGGCAAAAGGCCGGCGCAATCGCCCAAGTAGAGCGTTGCGCCGGCAAATTCTTGCTTAATCATTTCGCACACCCAAAGCAAAGCCACCGGTGGAGCCGGTGGCGTATCATTTACACAAATTAACTATAAAATCTCAAAATAACGCTTGCAATGTATCCTTAAAAGATACATAATACACACATGGACAGGCAACAAGGCCAGCCACCCTACCAAATCAGGGAGCGATTTGGACTAACCAAGTAAAGGATAAAAAAATGAAATACGAAATTCGCGATTTTGGCAGCAATAACCGATTCGCTATGTTGCCGATTAGCATTAACCGCCCGGCAGTATTGTCAGGCTCAGAAAAACAAGTGGCTTGGGCTAATGATATCTTGGATTCCGTTACGGCTTTTTGGCTTGATGCGGATAACCTTTACGGGCTGAAATTACCTCAAGGCGTAGATACCACCGACCCCCGCATGGAGTCAGCCCTTGATGGCTGGACGGCTAAAATCCAAAACCAATTCGATGCGTTTTTTGCCCATACCGATGCCAAACACTACATAGATAGGCTAAAAGGCTTTAACGGCAACTGGCACAAAGAAGCATTGCAAAATATCATCATCGCCTAAATTCACGCGCCGCCCAAATGGGCGGCAACCCATACCGCCGGGGAACGGCGGTAACTTGTCATTTTGGAGTAAAAAATGAAAACAACCATGATTATTGAGCAACGCGGAAAAGGTTATATTTACGACCTGTTTTCCGAAAACGACACCAAGCGCGGTGTGCGTTGCGGCCTAACCCCGCAGGATGCGGCAACTGAAGCCAGTAGGGTGTTGGCTGAGCTACATCAATCGGGCGCGGAGGTGGCAGTAGTGGCACCCACTGAAGTTTTCGCGCTAATCCCAGCCCATTTGACGGGTAGCGAGCCAATAAAAGCGGTGCGGTTAAAAGCCATTGAGTGGATTGCGGACTTACTCCTAGTCATCTACAAGGATAAGGCACAAATCCCAAGCAATGTGGCGCGGTATGCCACGCACAATCCGCTTAAAGCGCTTGGACTGATTACCCAGCGCCGCGAAATGCCCATCAACAACCCTAGCGTAGCTGAGTTGATGGACAAAATAGATGACCCAGAGATGCTTAATTTCAAACGCCCCGCCAGCTTAGAGGAGCAGATGGCATTTGATATGCGCTTGTACAAATCGCCGTACCAATCCAAATAACAGGTAATCGCATGATTGACAATCCCGAGTTGGGCTACACGCCAGCCAACCTCAAAGCCCTGCGAGAACAATACAATCTCACCCTGCAACAGGCAGCCGACATCACCGGCACAAAAAACTGGGTGGCCGTATCCCGTTGGGAAACACCTGTCGGCGCACCCAACCACGCCGATATGCCATACACCAAATGGCTGCGGCTGTTGGAGCATATCGGACAGGCATAAAACAAAGCCCGAACCAGTAAGGATTGCTTACCCGTTCGGGCTTGTCCTATTTCGGCCACGCCTTTATCAGGCCATCATGCCGGGCGGCGCAGTCGTTATACAGATGCACCACCTCCAGCGCCCACGGCAGCATCACCTTGCCCGTTGTGCCGGATAATTCAGGTAGCCTTGGACAGGGCGTAGCTAAGTCGGCAGGTGGCTCAACGGCGTTCGGCAATGGCGGCGTTGAGGACTGACACCCCGCTTGCATCAGTACAATCGTCAATATACACAGGCCGCTCGATAATTTTTTGTACCACTTCACGCTGTACTCTCACTTTCTCGTCCCGTTCGGACTTGGTTTGTTGATATTCCACACTCGCCGCCCGGGCGGTCTTTTGATGCTGCTGATGCTGCTCTATCATCTTGGCAGTGATGGCCGCCGTGGCCGCATCGTAGCCCGCCTGATAGCGTTGCCTGCCATACCAATATTCACCGCCAATCACCGCCGCCAGCAGGGCGGCAATGGCAAGCGGTTTCCAATATTTAACTATCCACATCGTTTCTTACCTCAACAATACGGCCAAAATTTCAGGCAGCCTGAAAGCCAAAATCAGCAATATCAAGCCGCCCACAACGTGCCAGAAGGTTTTACGCACTTCTTTTGGACTCACATTCATTGCTTCCATCAAAAATACTCCTAGCATTTTGAAAGTAAATCGTTTATCATTCATACAGTTTTCAATCTTTCCGCTCAAAGGTTGAATACAGAAACCCCGCAAACCAGCCCAGTTTGCGGGGTTTCGCTTTTCAGGCAGCCTGTTCCAGCCGCGCCAAAAACTGCCGGTAGTTACGCAATTCGTGCTCCGCGTGCTGGGCGGCATAGGCATCGCCGATGACTTTAGCATCTGCCAGCGCCGCCTCTTGCTCGGCAATCATGCGGCGCACCCAGTCGGCTGTGCACTCATCCGCCATACTATGCCTCGCTTTCGCCCTGTTTGCCGGTGGCATCTACTATCGGCAGCTCGTAGCGGATGGCCGCTGGCTCGGATTTAACGCACTGCTTATCGCGCCAGTAGCTCGGCCACCAAAAGCTCAATTCCGCCGCATTAAACGGGATGATGCTCACGCGGTTGCCTTGGTTGCCGCCCAAACCCATCAGGCGGCCTTGTCTGTCTTTGCCCACGATAAACATCACATGATTGCCGCCGGTACGTTTTTTGACTGCCAGGCAGCCATAGGCCGGCTTGGATAAGCGGGTAAGGTAGTGTTCATCCGCCCACGCGCCCGCGCGATACCATTGCGGCACGACAAAGCGATCAGCTTCGCCCAAGCACACGCCAACAAAACACCCGCACCAAGCCACCTCGTCGTTTTTCCACCAGGCTTTCTCTTCGCCGTTGTAGCCGCCAAACTTCACCAGCCAGCGCAGGATTTCCGGGTTGTGCTGCGGGCCCGGTATCTCACGCAATCCAAGATAGCTTTTCGCCTTGGCAATCCACGGCAATTCGGTTTGTTTCGTCATTTTTAACCTCCAACAAAAAAGCCCGCACAATGGCGGGCAGAAACATAAATCTTTGATTTTTCAGGTAGCCTCAAAACGCGCAAAATAGGTGTAAATCCACCTAATTAAAATATATACCATTGTTTTAAAACGGTTTAATTTTTGCATTTCAGGTAGCCTTATGCCAGTTATAAAGGATTACTTAATAACTGGTTTTCAGGTAGCCTGAAGTAATAACCGCCGCGTACTCGGATACAGCGGGCAGAGGCGGCGGTCGTCAAAACTATTCCGGTGGCGGTGGCGGCTCGTCATCATCCGCCACCACCACCGGCGGCTTCTCGGCGGCTGGCTGGCGGTGGTAGCCCAGCTTGCCCAGCACAAAATCCAAGATACCGCCCGCCGTATCGGGCGAGAGCGCGCGTGCCGAATCCAGCAGCACATCGCACATCGTCCCGGCCAGTATCCCCACCATCAATGCCAAGCGCGGCATATCCTTGGGCGTGAGGTCGTCCACCACTGCCAGCGACAAAAACAGCGCCGCAATCAGGTCGCCGCACTTGGCCGAGGTGCTTTTATCTTTGGCACGCATCGACACCCGCAGCGAGCCGACAAACGCGCCCACCACCGCCAGCAGTGTTTTGCTGGCAAAAAATCCCGCAAGCAAATCATTCACGATGCCTTCTTTCCGGCCGTCTGCGCGGCCTGTCTCTCATCACGCAACATATCCTGCAAATGCTCGCCCACCAGCCAAACCGCCAAGCTCCAAATGCCGAATACATAGCCCACCACCTGTGCCGCCAGCGTATGCCGCACCCAAAAACTGGTTGCCAGCAGCAGCCAAATCAGCGGCGTAATCCGCAGCGCACCCACCCCCACCGCATGACTGCGCGGGCTGCTGCTCCACATCGACCACGCCGACAGCAGCGCCAGCAGCAACAGCATGAGCACCACAAACCAGCGCGGCAATTTAGTGAGCCCCGTCCACAGCGGCAGCGAGCCAAAACCGTTTACGCCAAACACCCAAGCCCAAACCAGCAAAAAGCCGATATTGACGATTTGCAGCGCCCGCGTGCCCGTGCCAAACACCCAGCGCCGCGCCGAATCCGGCAAAAAGCGCAGATTCCACGCCCAAGACAAAGCCGCTTTCACATATCTGCAAAAGCGGCAGGAAGTCAAACGGTTATACCAAGTTTTCGCTCGCTCAAACATGATGCTCTCCTTTAAAAATAGCGGCTAAATCATTCGGCGAAAACCGCCAGCTTTCGGACAACCCCAACGCCTTGCCCACCCACTCGCTGCAAAACCAACGGCGGCGGTTTTCAGGTAGCCCGAACACCACGCCGAACGCACCGGGCAGGTCGTAGCCTTGGCCTTGGGTTGCCTCCCATAAACCATGCAATCGCTCGCCAACGCTATCCGGCAGCGCAATCAAATCCCACTTGGCAGACGGCAGCGGCATGGTTTTCCTGCGCACGCCCTTGTCACGGATACTGGCGGAGTAGCACGCGTATTCCTGCCCGTCTGCCGTTTCAGGTAGCTTGACGGCAAGCTCGCAATGTGAGTACCGCCCGCGTGTCAAAACACGGGTGAACCAGTCGGTGGCTCGGGCGCACCATACGCGCCAGCCGGAGCCGTCACGGCGGCCTTTGTACAAGGCGAGATAAATCGGACGCTGGCTCATTTGGCAACCTCCTCAAGCTCGGCGGCGGGCTGTTCATAATTGACTGTCCAGCCGTCTGAATAATCGTATTCCAGCGGGTTTTCGGCTTTGAGCATGGCGGCTTTATGGCGTTCGGCATTGGCAAAATCAGCCTGTTCATCCACCACCATCTGCGTAGTCATTTCATCCAGCAGCTCGCGGGTCATGAGGACAAAATCGTTTTCCATCGTTTTCCACTTCAGATTCGGCGGTAGCGTTTTCATGGTGCGCAGCAGGATGTATTGGGTGCGGCTCTCATTGTTGGTGTAAAACCACTTGCCTACGCTTTTGACAAACACCCCGTGCCGCAGGTTGTCGTAGCGCTTGGCCTTGATGCGCTCCCACATTTCATCCTGCTGCTCTGCCTTAAGCTGGGCGGCGCAAGCTGGGTCGATATGCCATTGCTCGCCATCCCAAGTGCTGGAGGGACAGGGCGCTGGGTCAGCCAATACAGGCTTGCCGTTTTTGCCGGGCATTACGATTTGTCCGGTACATTGTCCGACAACCAGCGCCTCATGCTCGGCAGCGGTGAGGGCGACCGCGCCTTCCGGCGGCATGCCGTCGGTGTGCAAAAATCCGTTTTGGTAGTAATACACAGTCATCATCTGCTCCTATTTCCAACGCCCGATGGCGACAAAATTAACCGTCACATCCGGGGTGTTATAAATCTGCTCGTGCAACCAGTAGTACACAGCCGACTGGTTGCTCTGCCTGCTGTCAATGGTTACCCAAATATCGCGCGCGTTGCCTTCCGGGGCGGACAGGGTGGCGACCACCACCGGGGCGCTGATAAAGGCCAGCGGCCATGTCAGCACACGGGCTGTCGGGTTGTTGTTGTGGTTTTGGATGCGTACCGTGCCAGATTCGATTTGCGTGCCGTCCGGCAGCTTGCAAATATCAAACGTGCCGATTTTTTGGTGCACGGTGAGCGCGGCCACCGCCTCGGCAAAGTCGCTGATTTCGGCGGCGCGGTGGGTGTGCCCCTTGTCGGACTTGTTTTGCAGCCCGGCGGCCAATGTAGAGGCATCCAGCACACCGGCGTTGGTCACCTTGCCGTAAGCCTTAATCCACAGCACCACGTCGTCCAGGCTGTTTTTAGCCTTGATGCACAGCACCATTGCGATGGCTTTAGGGCGCACTTCATCCGCCGTGGGCACAGAGCGGGCGGCATCAAATTCCAGCACAAAGTTCGCACCCTGCCCCGGAGAGCGAAATGAACTCGGGGTCAGCGTGGCGCTTTGTTTGTTAAACGCCCCGGTTGTTTCTGTGCCGCGAGATTCAAGCATCGAAAACGTACCCTTAATATTCCGTATGGCGTCGCCCTGTTGCGTGCCGACTGTGAGGCTACCTGAAGCATTGCGGATAAAGCGGTCGTCAGCCTTGGGCACGGCATCGATTGAGCCGTACTGCGCCACCAGCTTGCGGTAGAGCTCGGGATAGGCGGACTGCGTTACCTTGACAGCAATCTCGTCGTACTTAATCCAGCCGTCCGGGATGTCGTCAAACGGAAAATAGGCGGTCATGCCGATGTCGGAGCGTGTGAGATTGGGCAGCTTGTTGCCGCCCAATACACGGTGCAGGTCGGGATAGGTGGCTTGATTAAAGGTGCTGCCGTCGGCTTTCAGGTAGCCTTCGGGGCTGGTAACCGCGCGCGGAAATCCGATGACTGCGCCAACTGGCAGGCCTTTGCCGCCTGCCTGCTCGTCAATCAGCTTTTTCAGGGCAGCAAGCAGCTGGTCGCGCTTATCGGGATTGAGTGCCACGCCGGCACCCTCGATCACATTACAAATCTCCTCCTGCACATGGTTGCACCATTCGGCGTTAAACGCCGTAGGCAGCACCCCACGCGGTAAATCGCCGTTTCTAAAGCCGGATTTGCCGCTGCCGAACAGGTCGGCAACGGCTGAAGAAGTAGAAATCCGCTGCATAATCAATCGCTCCTAAACATATTTAAAAATTAGATAAGTGTGTGCTGGTTTGAGCTTGTTGAGCACGCACTCAATGGCGCTGCTTTGATACAGCTGCAGCGGGCTGTTGCAATCATCGTTGCAATTAGCCGGGCGGTGGTCTCCGCTGCCGTGCAGCGATACCGCCCAACAATAGCTGTCGTTGTCGGAGTACAGCGCGGCGTTGCAGTCATCATTGCAGGTGGCCGGGAAAAACTCGGTAATTTCCGCCTGCGGCTGTCCCGATACGCGCAACAGGTGCAAATAAAACGCCTTACTTTGCGCACCGCCACCGGCCAGCCGCGCCACCAGCGCCATGCGCCGCGCCTGAATATCGCCGGCGGCCGCTGCGCTGCATTCATCCGGCAGCCCGGCGGTAGCTTCCCATTCCGGCAACGTTTCGTATGCACCGTATGGCGTGGCTTCCGCCAGCAGTTCGGTGGCGCGTTGCTCAATACGGGCCAGCTCTAATGCCAGCGCAGCAATAAAATCGGCCAGCGCCGGGTCGGATTCGGTTGCCCAGGCACGGCCGGGGGGCAGCAGCGCGGTAAGTTGGCTGCGGTAGGCAGCCTGCCTGATGCTTAAGTCCACGAGATACCTCCCAGCACCGCGATTTCGTCTTGCTCACACACCACATCCGCTGTGGGCGCAAGCAGCATATGGTGCGTTTCGCCCGCCGCCAAACTAACCGCCTCACTGATGCGGGAGAGGCGGATAACCGAGCCCAGCGAGGCTTCGCGCCGATAAAACAGGCGCAGCGAGCTCTCCACCGCCTGCCGCACGGCGGCGGTATCGGGATAAACCTTGATGCGGTGCGCCACGGTTTTCAGGCGCGGAGCAACAACCGACACCCGCGCCGTTACCGGGCGCAGCAGCTCTAAATGCTGCCGCACCGCATCCAGCAGCGTACTGTTGGGCACGATGCTGTCGCCGCCTGCCACATATACCACCACGTGGTTAATCTCGCCGCTGTTTGGCTTAACCCAGGCGCGGGCAATACCCGGCACCTCGAGCGCCCAGCGGATATAGTCCGCCACACTACCGCCCATCGGCGGGTTGCGGATGCGCTGCAGCAAGCGTTCGCGCAGCTCTTCGTCGCTTTCTGCCGCCGCGCCGCCGGAGAGCCCGCCACTATCCACCGTGGCCGTGCCGCCGCTGTAGCGCAACACTGCCCCGGCGCTGGCGTTGCCTGCCGGGCCCGGCTCCAACGCATCCAGCAACACTGTATTTCCGGCAACAGCGCGCACCGAATAGCGCACGCCGTCTTCACGCCGCAGCTCATCACCCACCAAAGGCAGGCTGCCGGACACAGTGGCCTGCCCGCTGGCAAACGCGGCTGGCTTGCGCGGCACGGTAAGCCAGGTGCGGGCGTGGCGGTCGAGCTCATCGCCTGCGGCGGTGATCGGCAGCATCTGTTGGGCAATCCAATCCAAATGCCCGTGCAAGAGGTGCGATGCCGCCCCCAAAGCCGCACCGAATACTGCCGCCACATCGCCTTCCTGCGGATGCGGGTAGGGCGAGAGGCGGCTGCTGATGTCCAATTCCACCCGCCGGCACAATTCCGGCAGGCTTGGTCGTTCAAACGCCATGATTTACGCTCCACAAATAATCAAAACGGCGGATTTCTCCGCCGTCTTTTTCGATTTCGATATACAACATTGCACAAGTGAGCGTGTGCCGTTCCGCCCGCACCCGCACCGCCGCTGCGATTTTCTTTTCCGTGAGCCAGGCGAGCGCCTCGGCGGCGTATTCCTCCGCCCGCAGTAAGGTATCGGCAGTAATTTTCTGCCGTTCCAGCAGCCACAACCGCGAGCCGATACGGCGCGGGCGGAAACTGTCGCCCCACCAGCCGCGCTTGTCGCCGTCGCCGCCGGGCAGTACATCGTCGTTTTCGGCGCGGCGGTCGGTGCCCAAGCTCATCCATACTGCCGATTTCAGCCAATCCACCCCGGCAAACAACAGGCGGCTGCCGCCGTCTGCTTGAGGCATCAGTCCCAGCATAGTGCTTACTCCATTTGTTCGTTCGGCTGGTCGGTATTGCCGCCACCGTCGTTTTCGTGGTGGGTGTGGCGGTTAAACAGCGCACGCATCCAACCCATGCTAAATCTGCCGCCTTGGTCTTTCACATCTTGGGCAAACACCGCCGATTTGGTGCCGCTCACTTCGCCGTCTAGCGTGATTTTCGGTGCTTTGATGGTGGCGGATGTTTCGGCATTAACCTCAAACACCGGGGTTTCTATCACGCATTTGTCTTTGTACAGCGTGATGTGATGCCCCCATAGGTTGTAAACCGCCGCTTCGCCCTCGGCCAGATTATTGCGGCGCGTGCCCTTGTGTTCGGCGCACAGCGCAATCGGGTGGTCGTGGTTGCCCGCCACGAATACCACCACCGCCTCGCTGCCCACCGGCGGGTGCGCCGAAAAACCGAACGGCTGAAACAGCTCCACCTCGTCGTGCACATCGCCAGCCTGCGCCTCCAATGTAACGGTTTGGGTGGCGGCGGCATCGTTGATTAAATTTAAAATCGCCCTGCCGATCATGTTTTTCAGCGCCTGCATTATGATTTTCCTCTTTCAAAGTTTCCGGGTTTGTAATTGCCTTGCGCATCGGGTTTGATCACCAGCACATCGCCGGATACCGCATTTTGCCCCTTGCCCTGCCGAGCACGCTTGCCGCCGCGTTGGCGGCCTTTGCCGGCAGCCGGTTTGGCGGCGGTGTTGCGGTTGGCTTTTTCCGCTGCTTCGGGCGAGGGCAGCAGCGCTTCCGGGCGGATTAGCTCGATTTTGGTTATCTCGCCCGAATCATCGTAGCCATACTCGACCGCCGAAATCAGCAATTCGCCCTGTACTGCCAGCGTAGCCGCTTCCACTTGTGCCCGTTGGTTGATGTCCCACAGCGCGCCATCGTGCTGCGTCCAGCCGGCCACCGTGCAGGATAGCTGGGTGCTTTTCGCTTCGCGCACCTGCTTTTCCCATTCCGCCTGCCGCTGCGCCATCTCTGGCGTAGCCTGTCCGTCGGCGGATTTGGCAAACGGCCGGTGGCGCTTGATGGCCTCATCGCGCACCGCCGAGCGCACATGAGCCGCCGCTTTGCCATGGTCGTTGTCTTTGCCCGCCCGTTGGCCGGTGATGGTGTATTCCGAAAACCGCTCCGAATAATCGTAATCGGCCGTGCCGGATTTGATGTTGCCGCCCAAAACCAGCGGCGTAGCCGCCTGCTGCGCCCCGGCATGGGTCAAAACCAATGCGCCGCGTGCCTGTACCAGCAAAATACCGGCGATTTTCGCCGCCCGTTCCAAGGCTTTAAATACCGTTTCGCCCGGCTCGGTTTTAAACACCGCCAGCGGCTTGCCCGGCTCGGTTTCCAATACCACCTCGATACCAAACGGCGCGCACAGCTCTTTAGCCAAGTCCAAAATCGACACATTACGCCATTGCTTCACGGCGGCGGCGCAATCCACCAAATCGCCGGTTTTATCGCGGCCGGACACGGCAATACCGTGGCTGCTGTCCGATACATCGAGCGTGGTTTTGTCGATATAACCCTTAATCACCACCTGCCCGGCCACCCGCACCTCGCATTCGTCGTTCGGGCGGATCGGCCAATGTATTGCCTCGCCGCCCACGTTTTCGGTGCACTCGATGTTAAATGCACCGGCGGCGGTGCCGATGCTGCGGCTGATGGATACGCTCGTCCAGCCGCCGTACAAAACGCCGTTTACCAACAGCTCAATAGCCATTTACTGCTCCTTAATCCGACAACACCCGCAGCGGGTGCACCGGCATAAAGCCCGGATGCGCGACCGGGTTGTGGCGCAAAATCTCGCTGCTGCGCCGCGCATCGCCGTGCAAACGATAAGCCAATACCACCACCGGCAGCGGCCGCTGCGGGGTGTAATCCACCAGGCGCGGCAGTTCGTTTTCCGTGTCCGGCAACGCCTGCACGATGGCGGCACGCAAATCCTGCGACGCCGAAAACGCCGAATCCGGCAGCTGCGGCGCGAGCTCATCCAACCACGCCAACAACAGGCGGCGCAGCGCCACGGCTTCATCCAGCGATTCAAACAGCGGGGTGGCGGCGGCTTTGGGGGCAATGCGGCTGGGCTGCTGATTGCCGCCACTGCCGAAATTACCGCCCGGCTGCGGCAGCTCGATGGTGATGTCATCCGGCCGTACCACTGCCGTAGCCGCCGCCGCATTCAGCGCCGCAGCCTCAAACAACACCTGCACCGCCTGCCGGTTGGATTCGGCGCGCTGATACGGCGTGGGGTTAGCCGGCAGCCCGCGCGATACTTCGCGCTTCCCACCGCGAAATGCCCGCGCCAGCCCCATGATGCCGCCCAAAGGCTGGCTGAAGCTGCCGGTTAAATCGGTAAACAGCCCGATGATGCGGCTGCCCAACACCGCCGGAGAGGCCGATAGCTCGCCCACCGCATCCAACAACTGCCGCACCTGCCGCAAAAACGGCGATTGTTTGGACAAATCCAGCAGGCCGCCCACCGTGGACAGCCGCTGAATGCGCTCGGTGAGCGCCTGCAGATTGTCGCGGCTTAAAAAATCCGGCAGGCCGTCCAAATCAAACCACTTGCCGAAGGCTTCGACCAGCTGCCCGTCCAGCGTATCCGCCGCATCCAACAGGCTGCCTGCCGGGTCGGATTCCGCCGCCGGATAGCGGCTCTCGCCCGCCTCCACAAAGGTTAAATCAAACACCGCCATGCCGCCGGCTTCGCCGCTCTCGCTCACGCTTACCGCCGTGCATACCACGCGCAGCGCGCCGAAATACGGGTGCACCAACTGGCCGGGCCCGGGCGCGTTGGCCGCATCCAGCAGCGCATCACGGGCTTGCTGGTAGTCCTTGCCCACCACAAAGCCGCGCAGTGTAAAGCCCCGCGCCTTTGCGCCGAGGTCTTCCACGTAGGGCTTGTCGCGGCCGGGGTATTCGTGTACCACCACCCGCCGACCCTGCTCGCTGCTGTGCGCCTCCACGCCGAATGCCGCCTGCCGAAACGAAGCCGGCCGCAGCCTGTCTTTCCACGCCATTTTTTACTCCTAAGTTGCCAGGCTGTAGCCTTGCTTGGTGCTCAACTGCACGCCGTTGCTGGCCCGAGCCTGCATCCGCGTACCGCGCGGCACATTGCTGTGGTCGATGTGTACCGCCACCTTGCCCAAGCCGCCGCCGCGCCCAGGCAGCGCCGCCGCCGGTTTGCCGGAGAAGGCCACCGGAGCCGCCGCGCCATCGCCGCCGCCGAACACCGAACGCGCCGTGTTGCCCAGCGATTCCAGCTTGTCCAATGCCCACTGCAGCTTTTCGCGTATCCAATCCCACACCCCGGCGATATAGCCTTTCAATGCTTCAAAGCCGCCACGCATCAGGTTGAGCGGCGAGAAGCCGGACAACACCCCGCCGATGGCGGCAAGCGCGGCAACAAAGGTTTGCCTGATTTGCGGCCACACCCCTTTCAGGTAGCCCCACACCGCCGACATCGACTGAATCATCCAGCCCACCGGCGTAAAATTGAGAAACAGGCTGCCAATCGCATCAAAAGCCGAAGCGCACAGTTCCTTAATCCATTCCCACGCCTCAGCAAACGCGCCCGACACCTCATCCCACAACCGGCTGAAATAAGCGCCGATGCCGTCCCAGTTGCGCCATATCACATATACCAAACCGGCAAACGCCGCCACCAGCCCGATAATCCACGTGAGCGGATTCGCCAGCAGCGCAGCGGTAAAACCCCAAATCGCCGGTAGCGCCCCAATCAGCGCTACCGCCAGCGAGCCTACCGCCCACGCCACATTCACAAACGCCGCTACCAGCGGCAGGGATAGAATCGCCGCCACCACCAGCATTGTGTTACCAAAACCGCCTAAGTAATCGTTGATTTCGTTGAATTTATCGTATAGCTTGGTACCGAACTCCCAGGCTTTTTCAAAGGCGGTTACCAAGTTTTTGCCGATGGTTTCGGCCAGTTTCTGCAGGCTGCCGTCTTGTGCCATCGCATCGATTTTTTCCAGCAGCCCGCGCAATTTATCTTGCAAATAACTAAACACGCCCGAATCGGCGATCATCAGCTTAAAGCGCTCCCAATTGTCCGATAGGTTGGACATCATGCCGCCCCAAGTATTGGACAGCTTATCCATCGCCCCGCCATATTTTTCGTTCCAGATGGTCTGCAGGGTGGCGCGGATTTGTTCGCGGTTGTTCTTGTCTGCCATTGCCCGCATCTGGCGGCCGCTTTTGTCGGTGTATTCGTAGATGATGCGGTTGCCCTGCGCTGAGGCTTTAATCCCAAACTCTTTCAGGCGCTCGTTTTGCCCGGTCATGGCGTCGGCAATCGCCTCCACCGTCTGCATCAGCGGCTTACCCATACCGGCGGAGGTATCGCCCAGCGTAGTCAGCAGCCCGTCTTTAATCGGGTCGAGGCCGTAGGATTTCAGCTTCACAAAGGCTTCGTTTACCTCGTTGAGTTCGTAGGGTGTTTTTGCCGCGAACTCGCTTACCCATGTCATCGACTGCCTAGCTTTTTCACTGCTGCCTTCGATGGTTTCCAGCACCGTGCGGTAGCGTTCAAATTCGCTGGCCGTATCCACCACCCCTTTAACCATAAACGCACTACCCGCCGCCAGCACCGCACCGGCCGCCGCATAATGTTTCAGGGTGGCAGTGGCCTGATCAGTTGCCCGCGCTACCTGCGCCATCGCCCGCCCCACGCGCCCGTTGTTTAACGTGCCCAAGCGTTCGCGGATGGTACGTAATGCGCGGCTGGCCCGGTCTTGTACGGTTACTTCTATCTCGGTTTTTGGCCTTGCCATCATTTACTCCAGGCATAAAAAAACGCAGAGCGGCAGGCTCTGCGTTATGTAAACATCTAATAATTAAGGTGTTCTAACCTTAATATAAATATATTCCAGCGCTTTGTTGTCCATACTGACGTGCGCGGCAAAATCCAACAATCCGGGGTAGTTGCTCCATCCCAAAAGTGCCGGTGCCGCTGTTGTCGGTGTCTCATACGGCAATCCAAGCCATACGGGCGAGGTTAAAGCGTTATCAATGCGCGGGTCACGTAGCAAAATCCAATCAGCCCGGCCATTGATATACGTGATACTCCATTCAGCCGGTGGCGTCTGGTATTCGCAGCTTTTGCCGTATTTATTGTTTTCGCAAGCGCCCTGCGGCTGGCCCAGTATTTTTTCCACCGCCGCCTGCGGCTGTCCGGCAATATCCATTATCTGCCATACTGGCTTAATGTCCGGCACTGGGGTAAAGGTTCGCTCGGCTTGCGCCGAGCTGGCGGATACTGGAGCGGACGCCGCCACTGAAGCAGCGGCAGGTTCGGCAGGTTTTTCCGAGCCGCCGCAGGCAGTCAGCAGCGTAACCAATAACACGGGTAAATATTTCATCGGGTTCTCCTTGTAAATAAGCCCAGATATTTTACTCTTCCAACTGTTCCCGAATCCAGCACGCCCGCTCATACCACCACTGCAGCTCGTCAATATCCAGCGCCAGCACGTCGCCGGCGCTGCCTTTGAAGGTGTAGGCCACTACTGCGGCGTAGTCTGCCCAGTCTGGCGGCCAGATAGCAAAAAACCCTGCATCTCCGCGCTCAACACAAAGGCATCTGCGCTATCCATCTGCGCCAGCACGTTTGGCGGGATGTTGGTTAGTTTGCCCACCAGCGCAAACAGGGTTTTGGCATCCAAAATCAAGCTGTCCGGGCTGAATTTAATCTCCAAGCCCATCAAATCCCGGCCGGTCGGGCGGCGGATGTCCAGTTCGCTGATTTCCTCGCGCCCGAACTGGATCGGGCTGCTCAACTGAATAATAAGTTTATCCATTTGCTTGTTTTCCTTTAGATTTCCTGCGCTTCGTATTTACTCTCGAAGCGTACGCCAATATTAGCCTCTTCGGTGTTGCCCGTGCCCTCGCCGGCATACCAGGCATCGGAAAGCACCACAGTTTTGCCGCTGGCTAACTGCAGGGTAACGGTGGCATTGTCGATGCTGGTTAAATCGGCCAGTTTCAAATCGGGGCGGTCGGTGATTTCGCCCTCGATAAACGGCGTTTGCGGGGTCTCTTTGTAACCGTGCACGCCGTCCGCGCCGATAATCGCCTCACGCTTGCCTTTGCCCAAGTTGTAGGTAAAGTTGCCTTTGGCATCCAGCTGGTTGCCATTGACTTTGAAAAAAATCACGCCAGCACGGCGGTTTGATTTTGCCATGATATTTGCTCCAAACCCCGCAGGCTTTCAGGTAGCCTGCGGAGCATTAGGGGTTAAACGATAAACGCAATCACGTTGCCGGTGATAATCCACGGGTTCACGAGGTCGGGCACCATGAATGTATCGAGGCGGGTTGGGTTGCCGATGTTGCGTTCGGCGTAGCTGTCGGCGGTGAACTGGTCGATGTTTTCCACCAAGCCCAATGCCTGCCAAATCTGCGCGCGCGCCACCATTTCGGCCTTCATGCCGGATGGGGTCATAATCGGCTGGCCGGATGGGAATTTGTTGCCGTCATCCGCCAGCTTGTGCCGTGGGTATTTTTGCTGAATGTAGGTGTCCCAGTCGTAGCGCAGATAGCTCAATGTCCACACCGTGTTAATCAGCAGATAGCTCTCATCAGCCTGCCCCAGTTTGCCCACTTTGTAGGTACTGATCAGCATATCGATCATCACTGCACCGCCCGCGTTGGTGCGGTAGGTGGAGATGCCGTTATACAGCAGCAGGTTGCGCTCCTGCAGGGTAAGCTGGGCGCTGTCGGCGGGCGGCAGGATGCCTTTGAGCTCCAAAGTCTGAAACGGGCGCGCCGGGTCGTTTTGCGCGGCAAACGCGGCCTGTGCGGCAGTCGCTGCCGCCAGCTGTACCGGCAAATTCGGCACGCCGGGCAAGCCGCCGATTACCGAAAACGGGCTGTTGCGCCCGTTGCCCAGCGTGGTGAGCCCGGCGTAGTTGTCAGCTTTGGCGACAAACACCAAACCGCCGATGGCGCGCATCGGCCCCCAACGGGAAGCCAATTCGTCTTCCACTGCCTTCAGGCTGGCGGCATCGGTAAACGGCATCACCATCACGTCGAACTGTTTATCACCCAGCCCGGCCAAGGCGGCTGCCAAATCCGGCGTGCCCGCGCCGCCGGCCATTGCGGTGATGGAAATAGTGAGGCCGGTTGGCGTTTGCTCGTCGCGCGGATAATAGTTGAGCCGCAGGTCAATCTCATTGCCGGGCAAACCCTTGTTTTTGGCCGTCAGCGTTACTGCGCCGGCATCTGCCTGCGCACTCACCGGCAAATCGGCGGCGGCATTCACGGCGGCGGCCAGCGCGGTAGCCACGGCCGCCGCGCCATCGTTGGCTTTTACCGCCAGCTTGACTGCCTGTCCGCCGATGTAGAGATACACCACGCCGCCATCCTGCACCGTACCGGCAATTTGGATTTTGCCGCTGGCCGCCGAGCCGGAGGTGTTGGCTAAAGGCAGGGCGAAGGTCTCGATGTCGCCGCCTTTGTTGTCAAACCAGCCTTTGGCCGCCCAATACATCAGGCTGCCCGCGCCAAACATCCCGGCAGCCTGCTCCAGGCGGGTAATCGGCACGGCCTTGCCTGCTTCTGCGCTGCCGCCGGTGGCGGGTGCAATCAGCAAGGCGCGATAAGGCTTGATATTTGCGCCTTTTTTGGCCAGCTCGTTGTTAAATTCGGTGCGGCTGCCCGGCGCGCGCAGGTTGCCGGGAATCTCATTAAATGCAATCGTCATTTGTTAGCCTCTTTGTCTTTGCCGGCCACTGCCTCTACTTCGCCCGCATTCAGGCGGCGCAGCCAGTAGTTGTTTTTTTCCACCTGCGCGCCGTCTTTCGGCAGCGGCTCGCCGGTGGCCGGGTCGGTGATTAGGTAATCGCCAACCGGTCGCACATAAAACGTAGTCATAAAAGCCCCTTTCAGCTTTTCGGGATGTTGTCTTCGGCGTCAATCTCGGGATTGCTGCCATACAGTTGCCAATGCGTGGCCAGCGCGGCTTCGGTGAGCAGCGGCGGGCCGATATGCGCCTGCGGGTGGTGGTTTTCATCGCCCACATAATCGCCGGCCTGTTCGTACCACACCGCCTGCCACAGCTGGGTGTAAAACACGCTCACGTATTCGCCTTGGTCTTCGGCTTCGATGGTGAGCGACAGCGGCAGCAAATCTTCGCCCAGCTCGCCGCCGAGCGTGGGGTTGGCGTAAAACAGTTTTTCCGCCAGCGCAGTCATTTCCTCCGCCACGTCTTCGGTTTTGTCGTTGCCCTGCACAATACAGGTAACGGCCAGCTGCGCTTCGTGCCGCAGTTCCAGCGGCGCGGCGTTAAATACGCTGCTGCTGCGGGATGCCACCGATACCACCACGCACGGCAGTTTGTTTTGCGCGGGCGCGACCCAACGATAGGGATATACCCGTCTAAATTTAGTCCCCAGCAGCGCCACGGCGGCGGCGCGGATGTCAGTAAGTTGGTGCCGGCTCATTTTTTGCCCTCAACTGTAAAACGGTGATGCCGGTGCCGTCCGCCTGCACTTCGGCAACCCGGTAGGCAATGCCCCGCACCTGTATTTCCGCTTCCGCCACCGTGTCCGGCAGCTCGGCGGAAAGACAGATTAAATACGGGTCGGCATTGCCCGCCGAGATGCCGTAGCCGTTATCTGCGGCGTATTCGCGGTCGAAAATGCAGCGTACCGGCTGCCCGTCGAGCAGCGCGGTTTCGCCAAAATCGGCAGGGTTCACAAACACCGCCAGCGGCTCGTTAAACATTCAGCTCACCACTGCCTGCCGGCGGCTGCTCCCCGTTATCGCTGTTAGCTGATGGGTTGCTTTCGCCATTCGGCTGTTGTTCGCCGCTACCTGCCGGCGGCGGGGTTTCGCTATTGCCTTCTCCGCTAGGCGGAGCGGGCGGGGCAACAGGCGGCTGCTGGGTGGCATCCTTTCTCTTGCCGCCGCGCTTCGGTTTGCCCGGATCGGTTTCTTCCGGTTCGGTTTCCACCGCCCAGCCGTTGCGGATCAGTTCGCGGGCTTCGGTTTCCGGCACTTCTGCCGCCTCATCCTCTGCCACAAACTGCGAGCCGACAAACAGGCTGCGCAGCGCCATAATCAATAGTGTTTTTTGCTCGGGCATCATGGCCTCCTAAAATTCAGGCTACCTGATTTTTTCAGGTAGCCTGTTGCTGGGTTAAACCACCACGTCCTTGATGGCGGCAAAGGATTCGGCGTGGCGCACCGCAATATCCACATCCTGCAACACAGTAATCACCAACGCACCTTTTTTGCTCTGGGTGTACGGGTCGACAATCACGTCCAGCACGCCCCAGTGGGCAATCAGCAAGTCCGCCCAGTTGCCGAACATCAGCGGGGAGCATTTGGTGGCCGTGCCCTTGGTGAGGTTGCTCGGCACTTGGTTGGACACCGCGCAGCGGTAGCCGTTGAGCGGGGTGTCGCCGTCCTGCCAGATGTAGCCCGGTACGTTGGCGGCCTTGAGCTTGGTTTTCAGGTGGCCGCGTACCTTGGTGTTGGTGAGGTAGGCCAGGTTGCCCAAATCGGCGTTTTCGGCGGCAATCGCGGTTTCCAGCGCCACAATGTGTTTCCACTCCAGCTCGCCGCCGTTGGTGCCGATGGCTACCGCGCCGATGCCGGTTGTGTTCAAGATGCCGGTGGGCTGGTTGTTGCTGCCGCTGCCGGTGATGGCCGCCAAGTCGATGCCGAGCATCATCGCGTTAATCAGCTCGTTGCGGGCGAACTGTTCGGCGGATAGCGAGCTTTGCAGCATAAAGCGGCGGCTTAATTCGGTGTTGGCGGTAACGGTTTTCGGTTTCAGCGCGATTTGTCCGAAGGTGGCGTTGCTGCCGGAATCTTCGCCGTTTTCATCTACCCAGCTCACGCTGTTGCCGGTGAGCTGTTTCGGGATGGTGATGTCGCCCACCAAGCCGTCCAGCACGGTAGCGCCCAGCTGGGCCACCGCCAAACGGTTGCGCAACAAATCGATAAACAAATCCGGGCGCAAATCGTTGGCTACGGTATAGCCGCCGTTGGCGGGCGTGCCCTTGCTGTAAGCACGGCTGCCGGCGGCGGCCAGTAAGTCGGTGGGGATGAAAAAGCCGGTAGCGGTGCGCCCCTGTTGTTTGCCGATGGCTTCGGATACTTCGCGTTCCAGCCCGGCCTCGTCCCATTTGCCGGTCGCGGCGGCGTTCATGGCGCGCAGCAGGCTGTATTCGCGCTGCTCGTTATCGCTCATGCCGATGTCGTTTGCCGTGGCGGTGGGCTGGGTGCGCATTTTCTCCATAATCGCGGCGCGCAACTGTGCTTCATCGCCGCCGTCCTTAATCACCTGTTCGGCGGCTTCGATGCCGCCGTGTGCGGCATAGGCGCGGCCGATGGCCAGCAATTCGGCCACGCGTTTGCGCTCGTCTTGTGCGCCGCGTTCGGCAGCGCCAGTGTCGGCAGGTGCACCGGCAGCAACGGCCGGTACGGTGTTTTCGTTTTCTTGGTTCATATTACGCTTTCCTTTATCGGAGTTTTCAGGTTGTGCAGAGGCCGTCTGCGGCGGTTCGGGTAACGTGCGCCCCACCCCCACCGAGGTATCGGCCGGCACGGTTACAAACGAGATTTCATACGGCAGCCAATCGGTGGCGCGGTAGCGCGGCTCCTCATCGGCTTTGGCATCGGGGTTTTCGCAATTCAGGGCGCGGATTTGGTAGCCTACCGAGATGTGGCGCAGGATGCCGTCCTGCACATCCTGAAACTTCTCCTGCGCCCTGGCGGAATTGCCGAAGCGCACTAGGGCGCGGCCTTTTTTATCCGCATCCACCCACGCTTTTTCCACCACGCCGATCAGGTCGTCCCATTTGTGGTTAAACAGCACCGCCGCGCCGCCGTTGAGGCGGCTCAAATCGCAAGCGCCCGGTTCGTGGCTCAAAATTTCTTCGCCAAACCAACGCTGCACCGGTTCCTCGCTGGAAAACGCCACTTCCACCGTGCGCTTGTCCGCATCCACCGTTTGCCGCTCAAAACTCATGCTGCGCTGCAGCTGCTGCATCTGCGCCGTATCGGGCGCGCGGGAATTAGTCCCGGTTGTTTTGCTCATCGCCTTTATCCTCATCATTGGCCGCCGGTTGGGTCGGCGGCGTTTCGGTTAAGCCCATCTGCCGCAGCAAATCCGTTTCCTGCTGAATTTGTTGCAAGGTCTCGTCAAAATCTACCCCCAGCTCGTCGCACACCGCCCGACGCGATTTAACGCGCAGCGCGATAGCGGCCTCTTGCGATTGGATGTCCTTGAGCGGGTCGACCCATGCCCAGCGGCGGCCTTGCCAGCGGTAGCGTTTAAACTTGTCCAGCTTGGCGGCGGGCAGCGGCTTGCCAGTCGGCGAGGTAATCGCTCCGGCCAGCAGGGCACACGCCAGCCAACGCTCGAACACATCGCATAAAAAGCTGTCGATATACCAGTTTTGCAGCGCCATCCATTGGTCGCGCTCCTCCAACACCCCGCTGCGGATGCTGGAGAAATTAACCCCCTCCAAATCATTTGCCAGATTGTGGTAGCTCACGCCCAAACCGCCCGCCACGCTGCGCAGGCAGGTTTTGACGAACGAATCGTAGTTGGCGTGCGGGTAGTCCGGGTTGAACGGCACGAACTCGTAGCCGTTGGGCAGGCTGTGAAAGGTACCGGGGTCGGCGTAGTCGATGATGTCCTGCCCGCCGTGCCCGTTGTCCACCGCTTGGCCGTCAATCGGGTTTTGGAAGCTGTCGATGTCCTCTTTTTGCTGGAAAAAGCCCATCTTGGAAGCGCCCACCCGTGCCGCGATAATCGCCGCCTCTTGGTAGCCGCCGAGGTTGTGCAGGCTGATCAGCGCCGAGGTTGTCCAGGGGAAACCGCGCCGCTGTTCCGGGCGGTCGTGCAGATACAGGTGGCTGATTTCCGCCGCCGGTATCCGCTCGTTATCCAATAATGCGGTAGCCACGGTGTAATCGCCCGGGTGTTGCCGCCGCAGCCAATAAGCCACCGGCCGCCCCCAGTCGTTAATCTCCACCCCCATGCGGATAGCGTTTTTGCCGTTTTGCTTATCACGGTTGAGCTGGGTGTCCAGCCGGTCGATGTCCAACAGCTGCAGGGCGTAGCCGTGCCCGTTGTCGGAGCCGTACACATGGCGCACCAACACTTCGCCGTCGCGCGCCACGCTGCGCACCATCAGCCGTTGCAGGTCGGTAAACGAGTACAGCCCGCTCACCTCGCACACACCGCGCCGCGCCCAAGCGGCAAATGCCTCTTCGATGGCGCGGTTGGCTTGGTTGTCCATCGCCGAGCCGTTGTCCATCTGCACCTGCATCTGCAGCGAAAAGCCGTCCCTTCCCACCACGTGGTTGCCCACCATCTGCAGGAAACGCAGCATATAGTCGTTATCGCGCGCCTGTTTGCGTGAGAGCGAGCGCAGCCTGTCGAGGTCGGAACGCGCCAGCGCATCGGCGGCAGCATTATTCAGCCGCACATCGGCCAAGGGGCCGTTCGGCCGCACCGCCGCATAATGGCGTTCGCGCCGGGCTGGCTGGTTTTGGCCGCCGCGCCGGAACAGGCGCGAAAAAAAACCGCGCTTTGGCGCGGTCGGATTGTGTGGTTTCATTCGGCAAACCTCGTGATGATGCGGCGGGCGCGGCCGGGCCGTTTGCCCAACGCGATTTCCAGCCGCAGGATTTCCTGCTCCCACCAGCGCAGCGCCTTGAGCAGGTCGGCCAGCGAATTAAACGTCATTTCGCGGTCTTTGATTTTGTAGCTGTGGGTAAAGGCGCGGCCGCTGGCGGCATGGCTTTGGTAGGCTGCCTTCAGGTCGGCATACACCTGCTGCGCGAATGCCAGCTGTTGTTCCAGCTGCTGTTTTTCGTAGTCGGTCATTTACTCACCATTTTTGCGTAAAGTTACCGCCACGGCGGCGGGTAATGGCCGGAGCGGGAGATGTGGCTTCAGGCTCTTTTTCCATTTCGGCGGGCGTTTCGGCAAACAGCGCCGGTTGCAACACCGCTTTTTCGTACATCGCCCACTGTACTTCGGACATACTGTGCGTTTTCAGGCTGCGGGCGGCGTGCAGGGCGTAAACCTCACAGTCCAGCGCCTCGTTGCGCACCCCCACCTTTTTTTGCCACACTTTTTTGTGCCGGTTTAAGCGGCTGGGCACTTTAACCTCGCTCAACAGCTGCTCGTAGTAGTCGGCACGCACCTCTTTGTAGTTGTGCAGGCGGCCGGGGCCGTTGCCGGTAAGGCTGACGCGCCCGTGTTCGCCGATGATGAGGTCTTTGGCTTTGCTCACGCCCACGCTGTACACCTGCACCCCGCGCCGGTCGGCTTTGGTGTTGCGGTGTTTCAGGTCGATGTCGCGCGGGCGGGTGAAAATCTCCTTATCCTCGTTGCTGCTGCCTTTGATGGCCATCAGGTTCACGCCGTTGTGGCGGCGGTAGTGGCGCACAAAGTTGTACACCGCATCCGAGGTCTGCCCGTCCGAACTGTCGATGCCCACCGCCAAAATACGCATCGCGGCGCCGTTGGCATGGCGGTAGGTGTGTTTGTAGATTTTTTCCGCCAGCGCCAGCCATACGTCTGATTTGATGTCGGGTGTGTTGCCGTAGATTTCGCCCCATGATACCAGCCAGCTTTCCTCTCCCCGCCCCCAGGCGCGGATGATGTAAGCCAGGCGGTCGTGCTGCACGTCCACCCCCATTGTCAAAATCAGCCCACCCAGCGGCACGGTGTTTTCGGCGTAATCCAGCGCGCGCGCCGCCAGCTCGTCGCCCTGCGGGCCGTCGCCCAACACCTCAAACGGCAGCCCCTTGCTGGAATTAACGAAGGTAATCATCGGCGCAATGTCGCCGGCTTCCTCTTCGTGTTTGGCGGTGAGCCATTTTTTCATAAGCTCGGCAAGCACCGAGCCGGGGAAGGGGCTGTACAGCTCGTTCAGATAAAACCCGGCCGTACCATGAAACGGCGCCGTGGCCTGCCACCAGCCGCGCTTCACGTTGCGGTTTTTCTGCACGTCGTTCCACACGCAGCCGCAATGCGGGCAAACGTAGTAGGCGGTTTCCGGCAAGAATTTGCCGAATACGGGATGGTTGCCGTTCGGGTCTTGGTCGCATTGCAGGTAGTCAAAATTGAGCACATGGGCTTCGCCGCATTCGTGGCACGGAATCATGCCCACGCGCTTGTCGCTCAATTCCATCTCGGCTTCGATGGTGCTCACCCCGGCCACCGTGGGCGTGCCACCGATGACGATTTTCGGTTTGGCAAAGGTTTTGGTGCGCTCTTTGGCCAGTTTGATGCTGTCGCCTTGGCCGCGCAGGTTTAAATTACAGTCGTCCGGCTCTTCCACGCACACCAAGGGCACAGGGCTGGATTTCACGCTGGCCGGAGAGTTCGACCCCACCAGCTTCAGAAAGCCGCCGGCGAATTTCTTAAACAGCTGCCGCTGCCCCTGCGCCCGCACGCGGATGTCGATTTTTTCGCGCAAAACCGGGGTGGCTTCCACCATCGGCATGAATTTTTCATCCATGTATTCCTTCGCCGCGCCTTCTTTTGGGAATAAAACCAAAATCGGGCATGGGGCGGTGGCGATGGTGCGCCCCAGCAAGTTGCCGAGCACGCCGCTTGTCCAGGCTACTTGTGCCGATTTCATGCAGCACACCACCGACACATTCGGATCGTCCAGCGCATCCAATGGGCCGTTTTCCCATTCGAGGTAGGGTGTAACACCCAAAACATATTTACCTGGGCGGGCAGCCTCAACGCTGGAGAGATAACGGTATTTATTCGCCCAATCGCGAATGCGCATTTTGACGGGCGGAGCCCATTTGCTACACGCCTCACGCAGCACCCGGCGCACCGTGTCCGCCATATTCTGCTGCATCATCGCCGCCGAGTTCTGCATCTTCTGCTCCGTAATTCGCCAGTTTTTCCAGCGCCCGCTCCACATGGGCGGTGATGAGTTCGCTGTCTATCGGCTGCCCGACAATCGCGCTCAATTCAGAGGCCAGTGTTTCAGGCAGGGTTAAAAATTCGGTGCGGGCGGCGGTGATGTGATCCGCCCAAGCCCGCTCAAACAATGCCGCCGGGGCCAGCTCACCGGTACGCTCTTTTATCTCAAGTTCGATGGCGTCGGCTTTCAGCCTGTCCAACCTGTCGCGCGGCTTTTCTCGGTTGATCCGCTGTAGTTCGCGCTGAATCAGCCAACCGATAACGGCCTTGGTGTCGTATTCGTTGGCCTGCCCGCGCAAATCGGCAAATGATGCCACCGGCAGGCCGTCTTTCTGCCATTCGGTCAGCGAGCGTTCCGTGATACCCAAGATTTCTGACAGCTCACGCTTGTTTACCAACATAAGCCGCCCCTTAATGTGTTTCAGGCAGCCTGCGGATGAATAACCGACTATGCTCAATATATGATTTCGTCTTAACCCGGTATTTCCACAGGCTGCCTGAAACACACTCCATAAAAAAGCCCGCATAAGTACACGGGCAAATTCAACACACCACCCTTTTCAGGTAGCCTCACCAATAAAAAAACCGCTGGCAAACAAGCCAAACGGCAGAATCAAATAACCCCTTACCACCACAGTCAAAAGGGAGGAAGGAAGCTATAGCACCCTCCCGCTTCACAAAAATCGTGGTTCGAATTACCCGCGTTTCGGCCGGCCGGCGGAGTACCTTTTATTTCAGCGCGCCGATTTTATGGCAGCCTCGATGGCCTTGCGCATCTGCTCGGGGAACTCACGATCAATCGTATGTTCCGCCGTCTCGAAGTAAGGGAAGCGTTTACTGTACCCAGCCCGACGAACAAACAGAGCAATGGGCCGCCAGTGTTTGCCGTCTGCCAAGATTTGGTAGATGCCGGGCCGGCGGCGGCCTTGGTGTTTACCGATAGCCACGAAGGTATAGCCGCGTTTCTTTTTTGTACCTCGTGCCAAACGGCGGCGGGCGGCATCGGTCATATTTGCGCGGTAGCCCCTTTCTGGGAAGGCACGAAAATAGGACAGGATTTTTATAATCTGCCCACGGCTCCAGTTGCCGTAATTATCCATCTGCGCGAATTTGCCCGGTATGCAGTAATAGCCTTTCGGCATTGCCCCCACTCCTTGCAGCGCTCGCTCGAAGCGCTTGTGGCTACGGCTGCCGCCATCGATTTGCGGCAGCAGGTATTTTTCTGCCGGTGTGCCTTTGAAGGTATCGTACTTAAGCCAAACGTAAGCCGATGGGTTGGCTTTCGTGCCGGGTTTAACGTATAGGCTATTGAGCGTGTAGGGCGTGGGGCGGTCAAATACTGCCCGCATTTTGTCGATTTCCGCCAGCTTAACCAGTTTTGCCGTGCGGTTTACCGCCAGCGAATATGCAAACGGCAGCTGCTTGCGCTCCAGCGCATTGAGATGCGCCGTGGCAGTATCGGCTTTAACACGGGCGGACACAACAAACACGGCGCACTCCCAACAAACCAAAACCGCCCTGTTTTTACACAGGGCGGATTGGAAACATTCTATTTTTGCATCAAGGATACATGGGCTATATACAACTTAACCCATGCTTGCATATTATTTTGCCCCCAGTTTCCGTAAACTGTCAAGCGGCGGACAAAATATTTTGCAGTTTGCGCCCCGAGAAAATGGTATCAAGCGTGGCGTAAAGCGTTTTGTACATATATTTTTTCGATATGCCCAAATCGTTTGCCATCTGATCTGCCGTGCCCACTTGTTGGTAATAACGCTTGATTACCGCACGCGGGATAACCGGCAAGCGCCGCACCGCCGCATCAATCAGCACAAACACAGCATCGCAATCCGTGCCGTAGGATAAAACGGAGGAGTGAAAACCTCCACCGCCGGGCGTACCCCCAGCCATCAACAAATTCAAACTGCTCGGCTTATAGCCAACCCCGGCCTTCAAAGGCTGGCGTGTCCAGTTTGCCCATTCGCGCATCAGCGCATCTTTTGCATCCTCGGAAAAATCAAACACAGCATGATACTCATGCCCCTTTTGTTACCTCTTACGCGGCAGCCCTCTGCCGCTTTTTTATTGTGCCGCTATTTTACTAAAAACCGCGATAAAACAACAGATAAAGCGGTAAAAAATCCTGTGTTTATAAGTTTTGCACAAAGTGCATATTTATGCAGTTTTGAAAATCGCTGAAAGCCTTATCTGGTGGGCATTTGTGCACTTTGTGCAGTATGTGCAGTATATTTTCACACGCATGGAGAAAAAAAATAAAAAGGCGGGCAGAGTAGGAGTAAATACGCCTATATATAACGCGCGTACGCGTGCGCGAAAAAAACGCTGCACACACTGCACAAAGTGCACAAAGCCCCGCCCAGCGTGGATTTGCAGGGAGGGGCAAAAGTGCATTTTTGTGCAGTTGTGCAGCTTTTAGTAGCCTTTCGGGTTTCGCAGGTCTTGTACCGCCTGCTGGAATCTAAGCACCTGCGGGCCGATAAAGTCCATTTCGGGCGTGCCCTGCGGCGGGCGGGTGCCGGGCGGGAGGAAGATATTATCCTGCATCTTTTCCTCCGGGCGCGGGCTGTTGGGCAAACGCCACCACCGCCGCGCCCTTGGCATCTTACTGGCAATGTGCTGCAGGAATTTGGATTTGGAAATCTGCCGCTCGTTGTTTTTGGTGCACCACCATAAATACAAATCCCACACATCGCCGGTAATCGCCGCGCAGTAGGGGATATTTTCGATTTCGCCGCGCTCCCACTCCATATAAAACGTCTGCCACCCATACCGCCCATAATTGATTACGTTGGCCTTGGCTTCCGTCATCGGCGGTTTGGTGTGCGGGTCAAAACGCGGGCCGCCCTCTTCGATCACCTCCACCACGTCCGGCTGCGTGGGGTCGTCGGCAGGCTGCCTAGTGTAATTGATAGTGAGCGGCAAAGACAACAGCAACATAAAAAACTGCAGTATCCCGTCTGCGCCCAGCTCCACCTCCAATTCCGCACGCAGGCTTTCAGGTAGCCTGTTTTTTGGCCAAATCACAAAGTAGCGGCGGTCGTTTTCCTCAATCTTAAACGGCTGCGCCTCGTTGGATAAAAATACGCAGTTGATGTGGTTGGCCTCTTCGTAGGAATCCACAAACTTGCGTTCGATGCGCATCGTTTTGCCGGTGATCATGTGCTTCATGGCGCCGGTTTGGTCGTATTTTTGTTTGGTATTAAAAACCTCCTCGAAGACAATAAACAGCTTGCCCGAGCGGTTGCCCGTGTAGTTACTCTCCAAATCCGACTGCCCCAGCGTGGCCGCGTAATCGCCGTACATCGGCTTGATAATCTCCTCAAACAGCAACGACTTCCCCGCGCCGTGCACATCGCCGTGCATCACCAGCGAAGTAGTCAGCTTCGCGCCCGGGTGCTGCAGCGGATAAGCCAGCCAGTTATACACAAACTCCATCATCTGCAAATCATGGTTGCACAAATGCGCAATCAGCTTTTGGATGGCGCGACAGCCCGGGTACAAATCCAACACATCCAGCCACCAAGTCGGCATTTCCTCGCGCGGGCGCGGAAACTGCACCTTGTCCGCCAGCGGCAGCCCGCGATAGATATTGATGTACTCGTCCGACAAATCCCGCCCCGGCTCGAACACCACGCGGTCGAAACGCTTAACGATGCGCGCCGGGCTGTCTTGCCAAATCTTAAACTGGCTGCCCATCGCCAGCTTGGCCGAGCCCTGGTCAATCATGCGCCACAGTTGGTTGTCCCAAATGCTGGAGCTGCCGTCCAAATACACATAGCGCGCCATCATATCTTTCAGGTCGTTGTCTTGGGCTACCTGAAACGCCGCCCGGTCGCGCTTGAGCTTATTGACCTCGTATTGAGTCATCACCGGCGCGCGCCCCCAATTAAACCAGTTATCCACCGATTTTTTGCAAAAATGGTCGGTCAGCGCCTTGCGGCTGTATTCCACGCCCGTTTTTCTGCTCACGGCGCGGCTCTTGCCTTCGATGAGGGAAAATTCCCGTTTCAGCCGGTCAAAGTTTTCCTGATAGCGGCTCTCTCCCTCCGGTGTTTCGGCGGTTTCAGGCATATTTTCCCCGCCGCCCCCCGTGGTTTCGCGTGCCTCACCTTCCGGCGACTCGCCCTCCGTGGCGGGTGCGGGAGGCGGGGCAGCCTGTTTCAGGTAGCCCGAAGCCTGCGCCGCCGCCAACACCTCGGTATATTCGGCAGTGTAATCCGTCAAATGCTGCCAACTCAACGCCGCCAGTGCATCGATAACCTGCCCACGGTCGGCTAGCGCATCGGCAATATCGTAGCCCGCCGGCCACACGCCCGGCTCAGGCGTGCGCACAAACGCCACCTTGCAGCCCTGCGCCGTCAGCCGCTCGGCAATGCCCAGCATCGCCGCCATACCCGGCTGCGCGTATTTGTCCAGATACGGCTTGCTCTCCGCATCCGCGCCCGCCTTGCGCTCGGCGGCAGTCAGCTTTTCGCGCTGTGAATCGCAGTCCGGCCACAGAATCACGCGCCGGTTTTGCACCGCTGACCAATCCGTCTTGTCCCAGTTGCCCGCGCCGCCGTGCCAGGTAATCACCGCATAGCCCGGCTGCGCCGCATCCGCCGCGTTTTTGCACTTTTCGCCTTCCACTACCAACACCGGCTGCACAGGGTCGGCCGCCAGCGCGTCCAAACCGTACAGCGGGCGCAAACCCTGCCAGCCGCGCCAGCGCCACATTTTTTCGTGCGTATCCAAGTTTTCGCAAAACGTGTAGGGCAGATCGATTTTGCTGCCGTCCGACTTGATAAATCGCGCCACCGCGCCGAGCACCTGCCCTTCGCCATCGCGGAACACCGAAGTAAACACCGGCTCGGCTCGTTCGCCTTGGCGGAACGAATGGCGGAAATTCATCGTTTTCAGCGCGAATTCCGGCACCGGCACAATTGGCTGCCAACGCGCGTTTTTGCCCGGCTTGGCCGCATTGCCGCCATCCAGCGCCACCTTTTGCACCGGCGCAAAATTGCCCAGGCTCAAACGCTCGGCAATCGAGCGCGCCGCCTGCGCCGTATTGCAGCTGTAGAGGTAAGCGTACAGGTCGATTAAATCCCCGCCCTTGTCGCCCGTGGCAAAATCCGCCCACTGCCCGCTGCAGGTGTTGATGCGGAAGCTGCCCAGCTTTTTATCCGCGCGCGTGGGATTGAGCGCCACAAACTCATGCCCGTCATAGCGGCCGGAAGGCAGCCATTCCGCCAGCAGATTGTCCACCGAACTCAAAGCGGCACTTGAAATAGTGGCAAAATCAATAGATTGGCTCATAACACAGCTTTCAGGTAGCCTGAAAAAGGCGTAAAAAAAGCCTGCCCCTGCGTACACAGCGGCAGGCGGTATAAAAAACGGCGGAAAAGAAGAATAGAAAGCCGCCGAAAACCCCGGCACAAGGGAGGGAGTGCCGAAGAAAGAGGAAACTAGGCGGCCAGCTCCGGCCAAATCTCTTGCCAGTCATCCGGGCGCAGGTCTTTACGTGTTACCTGCCCATCAGTGGCGGCTTCAATTGCAGCGCAGCGGGCGGGCGGCACAGGTCGGCGGCCTGAAGCCCAGCGGCTCACATCCGGCGCAGGGGCATCGATTTTTTCAGCCAGTGCGACCAACGAACCACGCCCACCGCGCTTTAGGTACTCATTTAAATTCATTTTCATCTCCAATGTTTTTTGTAGTTTAGCGAAACGCTAAACAAAAAGCAAGCGTTTCGCATATAGTATAAATTTAGCAAATTGCTAAAATCTAACATTGGAAAGGGAAAATTTATGAAAACCATCGAAGAAACCTACCGCCAACGCCTGCAAATGCTAATTGACGAATACGGCGGACAAGGCAAATTGAGCGAAGCCATCAACAAATCAGCCTCTCAAATCAGCCAATGGCTGAATGCCACCCCTGATTCTCGAACCGGCAAGCCGCGATCGCTCAAGTCTGAAACAGCGCGCGAGATAGAAATTGCCACCGGCAAGCCGCGCGCGTGGTTCGATCAGCCGTTGGATAGCGTAATGATGTTAGGTGATGGTTATATTGTGCCGGAAGGATATATTAAATTCAGCGTGTTAAATGTTGAAGCCAAAATGGGCGTAGGAACATTAGATGACTCCCCCGTTGAGATTGTTGATTTTGTGGCTGTAGCTGAATCCTGGGCAAAAGCACATTTTGGCGGTGCAATATCACGCATCCATATCATTACTGGCACAGGAGACTCGATGAGCGGCACAATAGAGTCCGATGAAATCCTATTTGTAGATACTGGGATTGATTATTTTGATGGGGACGGGCTTTATGTCATCCATACTCCAGCGGGCAGAAGAGCCAAACGCCTGCAAATGACCTCGACCGGCGTTTTACTGATAATAAGCGATAACCCCAAATACCGCGATGAAGAAGTTCGCCCGGAAGATGCGGATAATATTCATATTATTGGGAAAATAAAGGGAAGCTGGGGTTTTAAACAATTCCGATAACGCCGTTTCCCTCAATAAAGGCTACCTGAAATTTCAGGTAGCCTCTTTTTTATGCTTGTTTTGTGCAAAACGCTAAAAAATATTACTTTGTAAATCAAAACGCTATAAAATAGTTGGCGTTTCGCTATTGCTTATATATTAGCGTTACGCTAATATTCGCTCTAACAAATCAACAACACATGGAGCAAATCAAATGTCATCCACCATCCACATTGCAAACGTTATGGATTCCAGCATCGCCAACGCTCATCGAGATTGCACCGTTGGCCGTATCTTCAAACAGGTTTGCAACTTCCGCCGCCGCCCGCACTACCTAATCGAGATGCTCGACGGCAACCGCATCATTTGTTCAGACCGCGTGGCAGCCTGCGCCGAAGCCCGCAACCTATCCTGCACCTACTTTATCGAGCCCATTATCCACTAAAAAAGCCGCCTGCCCGCCCGGGCAGGCTACCTAAAAAGGAAACCAAGTGAAAACCTACCCCATCATGCTGCCCAGCCACGGCGGCGAAGACGTACAAGCCGCCACCCTCACCGAATACGCCGACGGCAGCTGCGTTATCGAAACCGGCAGCACCGTCACCACCGACCACAAAGCCGCCGCCCACGACGTCATCAAACGCCGCTGGCCGAACGCCTACATCGCCGAAGCCGTGCGCGACGACACCCCGCCCGCTGAAGCCAAACCCACGCTGGCTGACCTGCTCAAATTGGCGCAGCAACTCACGGGCAACGGCATCTTAGCGGTGGATGTGGAATACAACAGCCGCTATGGCTCACTCATCCTATATGCCTGCATCGAACTACGGCCAAAGGTAACATGGCTGGAGTACGAAATTTGTTACCACGAACTCGGCGACAACGAGCTGGCGGCGGCAATCCAAGCCGCTAAAGACTGGCTCAACGCTGTAGCTGAAAAACACGGCAATCCCGCCGCCTAACCCTCTCATATGGAGACCATCATGAACCAAGATAAAAAAATCATCCCTGCCACCAAGATGCTGCGCGCCATCAACAGCGGCCTGCTCGATACCGAGCTGGGCGAAGCCATCAGCGCCGCCGTAGCCGCCTGCCTGTCGCACGGCAAACGCGCCACGGTCACGCTCAAGCTGACGATTGATTCGCAAAACATCAAAGACGGCACCGTGCGCATCAGCCACGACATCGCCAGCAAGCTGCCGAAAGAAAAACGTGAGGGCGGCATCGTATTCGCCACCCCCGAAGGCAACCTCACCACCGAAGACCCCGCCCAAGCCAAGCTCGACCTGCAGGGCACGGGCGAATCCACCAAAGTAATCAAACTCACCGGCACCAAATAAGTGCCATTTACCAACCCTAAAACAGGAAATCCGACTATGGAAAACCAAAACAACATCATCCGCACCGCACTGGACGCGGCACAAAAACCCTTTATCGCCGCCATGCCCGACGGCACGCCGGTAGTGTTTGCCCCGGCCGAAAACGGCGATTGGTCTTTTGACACCATGCCTAGATACCGCGCCACCCCCGACCGTAAAAAAGGCTTTGCCAACGCCCACGACTTAGACAGCCTAATCGCCTACGTCAAAAAACATCAAACCGAAGGCACAGAAATCTATATCAATGCCGACTTTTTAAATGGCAACATCCAAATCCGCGCCCTGCTCAACGGCGACACCGCAGAAGCCAGCGGCTTTAAGGATTTTGGTATCGACTACAGCCCGGTAGAAACGCCTGCCGCCCACGCGTGGAAATATTACGACGGCGAAAAACTGAATCAAATCCAGTTTGCCGGCGTACTCACCAACAACGCCCGCGACATCGTGAGCTCCAACCCCGACGACCCGGCAGCCAAATACCCCACCGGCTCTGAAGTGTTGGATTTTGCCCTAAACCTCGAATACACCGAGAAAACCACCTTTAAGCAAGGCTACCGCGAGCAAGACGGCCGCATGAATTTTGTGTTTCAGTCCGAAGACGCCGGCAAAACCGATACCACCCTGAAAGCCTTTGAGAAATTCGGCGTGGCCTTTACCCCGTTTTTGGGCGGCAAAACCTACTTTGTCGAGGCGCTGCTCAAATTCAGGATCGACAAAAACAACGGCGGCCTGATCCTGTGGTACGAGCTGCAACAGCTGCACCGCGTAATGGAGCTGGCCACCCAAGACATCGCCAAAGCCCTGCGCGAAGCCCTGCCAGAACTGCCGATTTATAACGGCAAACCGGCCTAAACCTTCCCGCCGCCTGATTCAGGCGGCATCGGGCAGGCGGTTGCCGCCAACAACGGCGGAGCGGTCTCTCCCTTAACCGCGCATCACAGCCGCCTGCCCCATGCCAAGGAGCAAAAAAAATGAACGAAAACACCGTACAGCTTACCCTTATCACCCTAGCCATTATCACGCAGGCCATCGTGCTGCTGCAGGCAGCCTGCATCCTATTGTTGTAATCATGTGGTAGTGCCCATGCCCAAGCCGCAGGTGGGCAAACAGCGGCAGCAGGCCACGGAAAAAGCAAAGACCGGCCTTATCGCAACACCCAAATACGGAGCCGGAGACCTGCACCAAACCTATTTCAGGCAGCCTGCCGCAAGGCAGGGACTAAAACCAAGCAATCAACTGATTTTAAAACAAAACAACCCGGGACTAAATCATGAAACCCGTTATCCTCAAACTGATTTGCGCCGCCATCGCCGCAACCGCACTGGCCGCCGTGCCCAATATCGACGCGCACGACCCCTATCTGCAGCTCGCCGCGCAAAACACCGCCAGCGAGCCCACCAGCGCCGAAATCATCGCCGCAAAAGACCTGCAGGCCGAAGCCGCCGCAGCGGCAGCGGCCAAACAGTACGAAGAAATGGACGATTACCAAGTTATGCGTGGGGTGGTGTACGAGCCGGAGAGCGGGAAATGAACCTGCGCTATCTCTACAACCACCACAAAAACACCGTAACCATCCAAGCCGAACTCATGGGATACCTGCCGGCCGAAAACGCCCCGCACAGCTGGAGCACCCGCAAACCGCGCCCAGGCGAAATAGACGTAGTGTCCGAAAAAACCTTTAAGCAGAGCGACACCGCCGCCATTCATACCTACGTCGAGAGCCTCTACGCCGCCGATGCCGACATCCGCAACAAAGCCAACCACCGCCTGCCGGTAGCCCGCACCATACAGTATCACTACCGGGGCGAATAGCGATGGATAAAACCTGCCTAACCTGCCGCCACTGGCAAACCACCTACAAAAGCAGCAGCGGCGAAATCAAACCCGTACCCATGCTGCGCCACTGGATGGCAGCCTGCGCCCACGGCGAAAGCTGGCGCTCGCTGCCCTACAAAACCCCGGCTTGCAACAAATACCAAGCCATCAGCCCCGCCGCCTTGCAGCGACGGGAAGCAAAAATCGCCGAAATCCAAAACACGCCCTACAAATAACGAGGCAAAAGATGAATCCCACCATCGACACCGGCTTTATGCTCGCCCTGCGCTACCGCGCCCCGGTTATCTCCCTCGAAACCGCCTGCGCCGACTTTATGCCGCACCTGAGCATAGAGGTAGCCCGCCGCCGCGCCAAAGTGCAAACCCTGCCCTTTCCGGTTTTCCAGGCGGACAAATCCCAAAAAACGACTTTTTTTGTAAACGTTTCCGACCTCGCCGCCTGGCTGGAATCCAGCCGCGAACAGGCCGCCGAAACATGGATGAAAATGCACAATATGAAGACTGAAAAATGAAAATCGCCCGAGCTACCCCCGAAGATATTAATGCTTTATGCGACCTAGCTTTTGCCGTAGATGCTATCAACGCAGGCAGCATCCCGCCCGCCGAAGGCGGCGAAGATGGCGAATGGGAACACATCGGCGCAGGCAACCTCCTCAACATCCTGCACGACGACACCCCCGTATCCCTGCAAAAAGAATCCCTCGACATTTGCCGCCGCTGCCTGATCCGCTTGCTTGAGATTGCGGAGAGCGCCCACATCACCCGCGCCGCCGGCAACCTCGAAGCCGTATTTTTGCCGAGCAACCGCATAATCGACCTCGAAGCCGACACCCTCGAAACCCACCCCAGCATAGATCAAGGCTGGGCCGATACCGCCCGGCTGGATTGGCTTGCCGACCAGGAAAATACCATCGGCAAAGTTATGTTGCCGGGTTGGTGCTCCGGCGAATATGACAGCCTGCGTGATGCCATCGACGCCATCATAAGCTCACCAACCTACCTAGAGCGCAAATACGGAAAAACCCAATCAGGCAGACTATTTGTCATCTTCGAAGAGATTTTTAACAACAAAGAAAAGGCAGCGGCAGGCAAAGACGTGACGCGGAGCCTGATCACTGGGCAACCGATAAACAAGGAGCAACCATGACACAGCAATTTAAATTCGGCGACATTGTACGAGATGCGAGCCTAGGCGTGTGTGTAGTCATTAACACATCGGAACATTTCGCTTACATTATGAATAGCCGTGGTAACTATAACACCTTAGCAAATCCCGCCGATTTGGAGCTCACCCCCCATCCCGACACCGAGCGTATCGACTGGCTGGCCGCACAAGACGACATCGATATCACACTAGGCAACGTCATCAACCTCAAGCAGCCCGACCTGCGCACCGCTATAGATATAGCTATGCAGGCGTGCATCGCAGCCGTTGCCATCAAATTCACAGCCCACTTCGAAGAGATGGTGGCGCGCGGAGAAGCCGAACGCCTGCCTGACGGTCGCTATCAGATTTTTGAAAAGGCTACCTGAAATGCACTACGGCAGCCTGTGCAGCGGAATCGAAGCCGCATCCGTGGCGTGGGAGCCGCTCGGCTGGCAGCCCGCATGGTTTGCCGAAATCGAGCCGTTTCCCGCCGCCGTCTTAAAACACCATTGGCCGCACGTCCCCAATCGCGGCGATATGTCCAAATTTAAGGAGTGGCCGAATGAGCCAATTAACCTTCTTGTCGGAGGAACACCCTGCCAATCCTTCAGTGTTGCCGGATTGCGGCGCGGATTGGCAGACCCTCGTGGCAACCTCATGCTTACCTATCTTGCCATTGCTAACCAATATCGCCCCGAGTGGCTGGTATGGGAGAACGTCCCCGGCGTTCTGTCGTCAAACCGGGGGCGGGATTTCGCCACCTTCCTCAACGGGCTGGCAGAACTCGGGTATGGGTTCGCCTACCGCATTCTTGACGCTCAATACTTCGGAGTGCCACAGCGCCGCCGCCGCATCTTCGTTGTCGGCTGTGCTGGAAGCTGGCAACGTGCCGCAGCGGTACTATTTGAGCGCGAGAGCCTGCAATGGCATCCTGGACAGGGCGGAGCGCCGCAAGAAAACCCTGCCGCCTTTATTGAAGGCAGCTTTGGCACGTATCGCCAAAGCGCTACCGGCGGCACACTAAAAGCCAGCGGCGGTGCACAGCAGGGCGGTAGTGAAACCCTGTTAGTAGTACATGGCCGGCAAGACCCCTGCACCGACAACCGCGCATTTGCACTCGATTGCCAGCACAGTGGTAATACTAATGTTGTCTGCATCAACGGCAACATCATAGGCAAAGACCCAAACGGAACAAGTGGCGGCAACGGCATGGGCGCCATCCAAGACGGCACCGCCTACACCCTCACCGCCACCGACCGGCACGCCGTTTCCGACGGCTTCCAGGTGCGCCGATTTACACCTACCGAGTGCGAGCGCCTACAGGGTTTTCCCGCCGGGCACACGCAAATACCTTGGCGTGGCAAACCAGCCGCCGACTGCCCAGACGGGCCGCGCTACAAAGCCATCGGCAACAGTATGGCCGTGCCGGTGATGCACTGGATAGGTGAGCGCATTCAGCAAGTAAACCAAATCAAGGAGCAAGCATGACACCCGAAAGAATCGAACAAGAGCGCCTGGCGTTTGAGGCGTGGATGGCCGAGCTATATCCAACCAATCCGCAGACGGAACGAGTAGGCGACGAATACAGCCGCCTCGGCACGCAGTACAAATGGGAAGGCTGGCAAGCCAAAGCCGCACAATCCGACTGGATAAGCGTGGAGGACAGGCTGCCTGAAATTGATGAATTTGTTTTAGTGTGCAGAAACTGGAGAGGCAAATTAGTTCAATGTGTGGATAAAATCAGATTATGTTATGACCGCGAAAAACCTAAAGAAGAGCAAAAGTGGTATGGTTTTATGTATTCGGATATTACACACTGGCAACCGCTTCCCGCTCCGCCTGAAGGAGATTGAAAAGCACAAACAGGCTGCAAACGCAGCCTGTTTTTTTGTTGCAGAACCGGATACTTTTTACAAAAACTGAAGAAAACGCTTGACTTTTATTATAGGTTATCCTATAATTACTCCAACGATTAGGAATAAAGAAATCCCGCTGCGGGAACAGCGGGAAATCCGAAAAAGAAAGGAGGTGATGAAGATGATAAGATTCCTAATCTTGGTGGTTTTACTAGTAATCAGCTACCCAGCCTACTAATAAAACTGTGTGATTAACCAAAGGGCGGCGGCAACGCCGCCCATTCCCAACCACCTTTCTGCAATCACTTTACCCGAAAGAAAAAACCATGTCAAACGCCAACACCAAACACAGCAAAGCCCTCCGTAAAGCCACAACCGCCAAATGGCAGCGTGAAAAACTCGAGCGCGGCGAACTCGCCCAAATCCTCATCCGCGCAGATTCTGAAACAATCAATAATTTCAAAACCATGCTGGAAGAAATCGGCGGCACCCGCCCCGAAGCCCTGCGCAAACTATACCAGTTTTACCAAGCCAAAAAATAGCCGTGTAGATGTGCCATATTTGCACCATTTTATTTCTATAAAATTTATATAGCTGATACTTATATAATATTTTTTAAATATCCATCCTATCCAACATCGGAGCAACGGATAAACGGCGGGCGGGGAGGGTGTGGCGAAAGGGCATGATGGGCAGAGGATAAAGAAAAAGCCTAAACGGGATGTTTAGGCTTTTTGAAATTTGGTGGGTCGTGAGCGATTCGAACGCTCGACCAACGGATTAAAAGTCCGCTGCTCTACCGACTGAGCTAACGACCCTTGGCTCCCCGAGCTGGGCTCGAACCAGCGACCTGCGGATTAACAGTCCGTCGCTCTACCGACTGAGCTATCGGGGAAAGGAAGCGCGCATTTTAGAGAGGAGGGGTGGCGTTGTCAATAGAAATTTGGCATGGATGAGAAAATTTTTTAACAGCTTGCGCGCAAATTGAAAAATTCGATATAAATACAGCGTATTATATTATGCCGCAATTTTCAGTGAGGCTACCTGAAACTTGTTTGCCAGCCTAATGCGGCTAAGCCAATTCCAGGCAGCCTCTGTTTTGGCGCGGTGTGTTCCCGGTGCCGCCTGCCTGTTTAACCGGCCTTTTTGTCTGTGCCTTCTTCTGCGGCCAAGCGCAAATATAGCGGGGCGAGCAGCGCTAAAACGAGGCGGGCGAACAGGGGGCTGTTAATCGGCTCATCTTCATCGCGGCCGTACACTTGGGCGACTTCGGGGTCTTGGTTTTGGCCGGGGTAGTCGCGGCTGTCGCGGTATTTGCCGCGGGCGGCGGCGAGGGCTTTTTCAGGTAGCCTTTGGGCGGCGAGGTCTTCGGCGGTGCAGGCTTTGGCGGCGGCCAGGCTGGTGCGGGGGAAGAAGGGCAGCGGCTGTTGTTGGCCGAGCAGGTAGTAGTCGAGCCAGCGGGTAAGTTGCTCGGCGGCTTCCGCTTGCGGCAGCGGCGGCAGGGTTTGCGGGCTGTCGAGGGAGACGAGGTGGGTGGCTTGCGCTTGGGGGTGAACGGCGCAATACACCAGGTGTTGCAGCCACAGGCCGATTTCGGCGGGGGCTTTGAGTTCGGCGGCGCGGTAGAAGATTTGGCCGTGCTGGTGCAGGCGGGTGAGGCTACCGACGAGGGTGTGGCCGCCGTGCGCGAAGCGGAAGGGGAAATCTGGCTCGCGCGAGCTGGCGAGCAGTACGGAATCGAGCTGCTTGGCGGCGGTGCGTTCGGGCTCTTGCAGGATTTCGCCGAGCAGGCCGGCGGGCAGGAGGCTGTCGGCCTGCAACTTGGCTTCGGTTTGGGCGAAGTCTTCGCGGTGGCGGCGGGCGTCGAGGTAGCGCTGTTTCACTTCGTCGGAGCGCTCGATGGCGTAGGGCTCGGCGGAATCGGCGGGGCGGTCGGCATAGGGGCGCTGCCATTGCAGGGCGCGGCGCAGCCAATGGCGCACGGGGTTGTTCCAGAAGTTTAGGAAACTGTCGAGCGATATGGCGGGCTCGGTGTCGGCTTCGGGCAGGGTATCGCCGATAAAAGGGGCGGCTTCGGCGGCGGGTTGGTTGAGGGCTTGGGCGTAGTCTTGGCGGAGGCCGGATAGGCCACCTGAAAGCCCGTTTTTGCTAAATTCGGCCGAACTTTCCCCATCCTGTTGCGGGGCAAAGTAGCGGGTGGAAAAGGCTTGCAGGGGGTGTTGGCGCACATGGGCGGCGGCGAAATCGGCGCTGCTCTGGCCGGCCATTTGCGCCAGCGTGTCGATGAGTTCGCTCAGCAGCGGCGAGGGGGCTTGGGCTTCGTCTTTGAGGTGGTCGCGGCCGATGTAGGACAGATAGAGGTGGCTGCGGGCGCTGAGCAGGGATTCGAGGAACAGGTAGCGGTCGTCGTCGCGGCGGGATCGGTCGCCGGATTGGGGATGGCGGGCGATGAGATCGAAGGCGGGGGCGGGGGTTTGGCGCGGGTATTTGCCGTCGTTCAGGCCGAGCAGGCAAACGGTGTCGAACGGCAGGCTGCGCATGGGCACCATGCTGCAGAAGGTGATGCCGCCGCGCAAAAAGGCGGCTTCGCTGCTTTGGCCGAAGAAGCGGCTCAGGTGCTGACAGGCGGTGTCGGGCGGCAGAGCCGCGGCATAGCCTGTCAGCGCGGCTTCTTCCTGCCAGGCGGCCAAGGCCTGGCTGATTTGCTGCCAGGCGGCTTGGTCGGCTTCGGCGGGGGTATCGCCCGCGGCATCGGCCAGGAGGGCGCGGAAACGTTCGATCCAGCCTTCGATGGACGCGGGGCTTTGCCAGCGGCGGTGGTGCTCGCGCAGTTTGCCCAGCAGCACAAACCAGGCGGCTTGGGCAGGCTGGCGGGCCAAATCGGCCGGCCAGGGGTGCACGCCCTGCCACAGCGTATCTTCGCTCTCGGGCAGCAGCCAGCCCAGCACGCTGCGTTCTGCGGCCTGCTGCCAAGTGAAGGCTTTGCCGCTGCCGCCGTGCTCGGCGCGCATTTCGGCATCCGCGCCCCAATGCACGTTGAGTTCGGCCACGCTGCGGCGTAGGAATTCGGCATCGGTTTCGTCAATCTGCCAATGGCGGCGCACCGCTTGGGCATCGAGCAGGGGCAGCAGGCGTTCGGTTTCGAATCGGCTCTGCATCAGGGCGATGAGCTGCTCGGCCAGCAGCATCAAAGGCTGGCTGCGGCTGAGGCGCACGTCGGCCACGGAATACGGCAGGGCGCGGCTGCCGGGCGCGGCTTCGCCGAACACGGCGTGGATGAAGGGCAGGTAGTCTTCCACAGCGGGGGTGAGCACGGCGATGTGGTGCGGCTGCAGCTCGGGCTTGTCCGCCAAACGGCGCAATAGGTGTTCTTTAAGGATTTGCAGCTCGCGCAAGGGGCTGTGGGCGGCTTGGATCACGATGCTGCCGTCCATCTGCGCGCTGCCTTTTTCAGGTAGCCTCAACAGCTGGATATCGGCTTGCAGGCGTTGCAGCAGGCTGGGCGATTCGGGCAGCGCGGGGAAGAGTTCCACCTGCTCCATGGCGCGGGTGCTCACGGCCAGGCGGTCGAAAAAGTCGCGCCCCTGTTTACCCAGCGAAGAGAGCAGCGGGTGGCCGGCTCCTTCGGCTGCGGGTTCGGCCTGCGCGGCCAGCCGTTTCGGGCTTTGGATGTCGCCCCAGTATTGCTGGCTGGGATTAACCGCAAACAGGTGCACATCGGTGTGCTCGGCCAAGGCCTGCAACAAATCCAGATACACCGGCGCCAGCGTGGAAATGCCGAACGCCAAATAACGCTGCGGCAAGCGCGCCGGATTCAGCGCGGCCAGCAGCCGTTCGTGTTGCGCGGCGCGGTGGGCGGCGGGGGTGTCGGCAGCGAGCGTGCGCCACAACGCAGCCTGCCAGGCTTCGTCCGCGCCCAAGCCGTTGAGTTTGCCCTGCTCCCATTGCGCGAGCCAGTGCGGACGGTACACCAAATATTGGTCGAACACGTCCGCCAGCCGCCCCGCCAAATGATAAGCCGCCGCCGTGCTGCTTTTCAGGTAGCCCTGCAACACTGCGGGCAGAGCCGAATCGGCGCTTTCCAACAACGGCAGCAGCCGCCAGCGCAACACTTCCGGCGCAAACGGGTTCAGGCGCGGCGCATCCGACAGGAAGCGGCGCGTGAGCTGCCAGCTCAATGCCGCCGGCAAGCTGAAATTCAAATTGGCTGCAATGCCGCTGCGCTCGGCCAAATAGTGGTTGAGATAACGGCGCATCCCCTGGCTCTGCACCACGATTTCCTCCGGCGCAAACACCGCTTCCGGTGGCGCGGCCTGCATCAGCGCAACGGCGGTTTCGGCAAGGAATTCGAGGCGGTTGGAAGAATAAAGGTGGAGCATAGCGCGGGCGGGAGTAAGCAAGAAGAAAGAATCGGCATTATATAGCGAACGGCCGGGTTTGGCGGCGCGGCGGAAGGCTACCTGAAATGGCAACGGCGGGCTTGGCGGGAATACATGGCGGTGCGGCCAAGTCAGTTTTTGGTTTGCCTCCCGTTTTCAGGTAGCCTCATTCAGGCTGGCAGGATAAAACCGTTCCGACGGAATAAGCCTGATACCTGCCCGCCGCCCTAACAAGGGCTACCTGAAATTGGCACAGCATGGCTTGCCCGACACCCGCAGCTTGCGTGCTGCCGCGCCGCCATCTCATCCGCCCGCCGCGCCGTTCTTTCGGTTTGCCGCGCCCGCTGTTACAATCGCGGCTGTTTGCAGATTGGCGGCGGGCTGTTTAATTCGGCCGGAAACAACGTTTTGGCGAAACCTGCCGCGCCGGTTTCAGGTAGCCTCATGTGTGCTGCCGTTGAATGGAAAGGAAAGAATGATGGGTATTTCTAGCGGCTGGCATTGGCTGGTGATTTTGATTGTGGTGGTGCTGATTTTCGGCACGAAGAAGCTGCGCAATGTGGGCAAAGACCTCGGCGGGGCGATTCACGATTTTAAAAAGGGCTTAAACGAAGGCAGCGAGGGCGAGAGCGAAACGGCTGCGCCCAAGCAGATTGTTGAACACAAAGAAGAGAAGCCGGGCGAATAGGCGATGTTTGATTTCGCGTTCAGCGAGATGCTGCTGGCGGCGCTGGTGGCGCTGGTGGTGCTCGGGCCGGAGCGGCTGCCGCAGGCGGCGCGGGCTGCCGGGCGGATGGCGGGCAAGCTCCAACGCTTGGCCGGCAGCCTGAAGGCGGAGCTGGCGCAGCATGCGGATATGGCCGATTTGCGCCGGATGCAGGAAACGCTGTCGGATACGGCCAACGAGTTGCGCCAGGAAATGCAGTATCTGCGCTCTTCGGCCGCGCCGGATGTGCCGGCCTGGGAGAGTTTGCCGCCGCAGCGCACGCCGGCGGATTTCGGCTTGGACGAAGACGGCCTGCCCGCCCTGCGGGATGCGCCGACTGCGCCGGGCTTCCACACGCCTTCGCTGGGGCAGCGCGCGCGCGCAACCCGGCGCAAGCTGCAGCTGCGCGTGCGGGTGCGGCCGCGTTTGCGGGTGCGTAAACAAGCGGGAGGGGGCAGATGAACGCGCAGCCCTTGGTGGAACATTTGAAGGAATTGCGCCGCCGCCTGATGTGGGTGGCGGCGGTGTTGCTGCTGTGCCTGTTTGCGGCGGTGCCGTTTGCCAACCGGCTGTATGCGCTGGTGGCCAAGCCTTTGATGGCGAGCCTGCCGCCGGGGGCGCATATGCAGGCGATTGATGTGATTGCGCCGGTGTTTGTGCCGCTGAAGGTGGCGCTGATGGCGGCGTTTTTGGTGTCGCTGCCGCATACGCTCTACCAGCTGTGGGCGTTTGTGGCGCCGGCGCTCTACCGGCACGAGAAAAGGCTGGTGCTGCCGCTGTTGCTCTCGAGCGTGGGGCTGTTTTTTGCGGGGATGGCGTTTTGCTATTTTTTGGTGTTCCCGCTGGTGTTTAAAGTGTTTGCCTCAGCCACCCCGGAAGGGGTGAGCATGATGACGGACATCGACCGCTACCTTTCCTTCGTGCTGGGCATGTTTGTGGCCTTCGGTATGGCGTTTGAGCTGCCGGTGTTGGTGGTGCTGCTGTATCGGATGGGGGCGGTGTCGCTCGCGGCACTGAAAACGGCGCGGCCTTATGTGGTGGTGGTGGCATTTGTGGTGGCGGGGATTGTAACGCCGCCGGACGTGATTTCGCAGTTTCTGCTGGCGGTACCGCTGATTGCGCTGTATGAGGCGGGTTTGCTGATGTGCCGACTGTTTAAGCCGAATGCGGATGCGGCGGAAGCCACGGAAGCGGATGAGGCTACCTGAAAGCGAAATCTTGGCGAGGCCAAGGCTGAGCTTCTGCGAAGCTAAAACATCGGCTTTAGCGCCGCCAAGCCCTTCGTTTGCATTTTCAGGTAGCCTTTCCATTGCGGCAAGCGAAGGGAAAACCAAAATACATTTTGCCACCAAGCTACCATACCGCACATCAACCGATACGACCCAATCCGGAGCGCAGATGGATTCCCCCCGCGAACACGCCGTACCGCCGTACCAACAGCAACACCGCTGCCGCCAGCATGGCCTTCATGCTGCGCACAGCGATGTTTTTGTTTGATGGGTACAAGTGCGGAAGAGGCTACCTGAAAATAAGAAACTTCAGCAAAGTGAAAACTTAAAAGCCAAGTCTGCAATCAGAAAGCACCTCCCACACATGCCGAAAACTTTTCAGGCAGACTTATAGGCAGACCGATTCAAAACCCAGCCAAATTAAGCAAAGGACACCCTACCCCATGTTCACCTCGCGCGATCTCGGCCAATTCCTCTATTCCCTGTTTAATGTTTTGGAAGTTATCGGCATCGTGGCTGCCATCATGATAGCAATCATTGCCTCAGTGGTGTGCTACCACCTCAAACCGCAGTGGATGCAGAAACACCGCTGGCTGGTGCCCGTTCCCGCGCTGATTGTGCTGTTTGTATTCCTCGTTATCCCGTATTTTTTGCAAAAAGAGCGGGATGCGCAGCGGCGGCAGGAATTGCAGCAGGCGAGAGCCGAACGCGCAGCATGGCGCAAGCAATACTATGAGCCCGCCAAAGCCCGCTTTGACCAGCTGTGCCAAAACGCCGGCGAGAAGATCTACCGTACGGCGGACAATGTGGACGGCATCCTGCTGCTGAAAGTGCGCGGGGATGATGAAAAGTATCAGGATAATAGCTACAACCCGCTGAAAGACCAGATGTGGGAGGATGCGGCGGTAGAGAGTGAGTCGAAGCGAGAGGGATATATTGAGGAATTTCTTCTCCGCTCTAATCTTAGCTTTCCAAGATATATCTATGCCGACGTTTTACAGAAAGATAATTCAATTATTCGGTACAGCATTTACAAGGTAAATCAGGAGTGGGTTGAGGATAAACAACTGAATCCCCATCCCCGTGCCCGCTATGCCGTTACCTATGAAAACGATATTTCCTGGGAAAACCGCAAACATTGGATAGCGGGAACAACCATCAAGGTTATCGATACAAAAACCAATGAACTGATGGCTGAGAAAACCATGTATGCCTTTGTGCCGGAATTAGGCTATTCCAAATTTGAGCAGAATCCAAACCCTTGGGGCAGGGGTATGCGTTGCCCTGCTGGGGAAAGCGAGTTCGAGCAGAGAACAGTTACCTTTGCAATTAAAGTTTTAATCCCATCCAATCTTAGTCGGAGACTACAAAATGACTAATCAACAAAATCCGAGCCAGCGCCGCCCCTGCCAATAGAATGTGCCAACCGGCCCGCGCAACAAATCCGATTTATCGCCAACAGCCTGCGTCCATCAGGCTACCTGAAAAATTCAGCGCTAAAGAAATGAAAACCAAGCTGCGGTTTGCCACCCTCTCTATCGCTCCTCGGGCGAGGAGGCGGATTTCGGGCAGTTTTTGTATCTGCCGTTTGTATGAAAACATGATTGCTTTGGCTATAATTTCTGCCGAAACGGACGGGCGCGGCATCGTGCCTGCCGGTTTCAGGTAGCCTCTTTATTCATTCAACCCGATTCTCTTTTAATTCGAACAAGCAATGCCGATTTCGCCATCTTTTGCCTACCGCGCGGCTGTGTGCAGCCTGTTTGCGCTGATTTTCCTTTCCCTGGCTTGGGAGCTGTGGCTGGCGCCGCTGCGCCCGGGCGGCTCTTGGCTGGCTTTGAAGGTGCTGCCTTTGTGCCTGCTGTTGCCGGGGGTGTTGCGGCGCAACCGGCAAACTTTCCTGCTGGGCGGGATGTTGGTGCTGTTTTATGCGGCGGAGGCGGTGGTGCGGTTGTTTGACGCGCAGCCGGCGAGCCGGGTTTGTGCGGCGGCGGCTTTGGCCTCGGCTGTGTTGTTTTTTGTATCGGCGCTGGGTTTTCTGCGCTCAGGCAAACGGGAGCAGGCATGATGTGGGAACGGTTTAAGGAAAGCTGGGTGGTGTGGCTGGGCATGGCGCTGATGGCGGTGGTGCCGTTTTTGTCGTCGTGGCGCACGGGGCCGCAGGGGGGCTGGTTTATTGAGAGCGGCTCGCTGCTGTTTGCCGCTTTGTTTGCCTTGCTCACGCTGTGGCGCAATCCGGCGCGCGCACGGCTGCCGGGGGCGATGGTGTTTTTTGTGCTGCTGGCGGGATTTTGGCTGGTGCAGGCGCGGATTTTGCGGCTGCCGTATCCGGAAATGTCGGATTTGACGGCGGCGGTGTTTTGCGTGATGGCGCTGCTGGCTTGGGCTTGCCGGCTTCAGGTAGCCCGGCTGGGGCAAGACAGGGTGGCGGAGATTTTTGCCTGGGCGCTGCTTTGCGGGGCGGTGTTGCAGGGCTTGGTGTGCGTGTTTCAGTTTATCGGCCACACGTCTTGGCTGCCGGGGCTGATGCGCGCGCCGCAGAAGTATTTTGTGTTCGGCCAGGTGGGGCAGCGCAATCATTTGGGGCACTACATGATGTGGGGCGTGCTGGCGCTGGGCTACCTGTGGAGCAGGCGGCGGCTGCCGGGGCTGATTGCGTTGGCGCTGGCGGTGTTTTTGCTGCAAGTAATCGGGGTGATTACTTCGCGCACGATTATGGTGTATGTGGGGGCGTTGCTGCTGCTGATGCCGCTGCTGTATGTGTTGGGCGGCCGCCCGCTGCGCCGTTGGTGCGCGCTGACAGGGCTGTTGGTTTTGGGTGTGTTGGCGGCGCAGTTGATTATGCCTTGGCTGGTGGATACGTGGCTGGCGCCTGATGTGCAGTCTTCGGGCGTGGGGCGTTTGGTGTCGGGCGATGCGGCCAGCCCGGGGCGCGCTTCGGAATGGGCGAAGGCGTGGATGGTGTTTATGGAGCATCCGTGGCTGGGCGTGGGCTGGCAGGGCTATGCGCACGAGAGTTTCGCGCTGGTCATGCGCGGCTCGGCGTTTCGCAATTATGACGTGGGCGTGTTGTTCACCCACAGCCACAACAGTATGCTGGAAATTTTGGCCGAGATGGGTGTGGCGGGCGCCATCTTGGTGTTCGGCGGCTGGTTGGCGGTGGCCAAGGGCTACCTGAAAAAGGGATTGGGCGCATCTTCGGCGCTGATGCTGGCCTTGATGACCGTATCGTTGTGCCACAGCCTGCTGGAGTATCCGCTGTGGTATGTGTATTTCCTCACGCCGTTTGCCGTGATGATGAGCCTCACCCCGGCCAAAGCGCCCGGCTGGTATATCGCGCAGGCGGGCAAGTGGCCGCAACGCTTCGGCATGGCCTTTGCCGCGCTGGCGTCCGTTATCATTGTGCAATACGGCTTTGCCTACCACCGCCTGGTATTCGCCTATGCCAATCCCACCGAAAGCTACCCGCAATACAAACAAGTGGATACCCTGCGCGAGCTGGAAGGCAAACACTATTTCCTCAAATACTACGCACAGATGGGCTTAATCCGCAAAGTGGATTGGCTGCGCCCGTTGCCGGAGTGGGGGCGCGATGCTGCTTTGCGCGCCAGCCTGTTCCGCCCCTATGCCAACACCGCCGTGCGCGCCTTCTATTTGGAGCAGGAAGGCCGCCCGCGCGAAGCCGCCGATTGGCTGGTGAACATGGGGCGCTACTACCCCAAACAAATGCCCGGTCTGCTCAGCACCGCCGCTGCTTTCCGCGCCGCGCCCGAAGTGGTGCAGCCCCTGCGCGAACAGTGCCAGCTGTATGTGCAAACCATGCCCCAGGCCGCCGGCAACCTCACTTGCGGCAATGCTTCCGCCCCTGCCGGCAACAGCGGCAGCCGCCCGGCGTCGCGCAGCGGCAGTGGGGTTTGACTTGGCGGGAAAGGCTACCTGAAAACGCGGGCTTCAACGCAGCCAAACCAATGCCTTCGCTTAGCCAAATTTCCCGTCCGGCTTAAACAAGCGTAACATCCGTGATATCCCACCCGGCTTACGCAAAGATACGCAAAAGAATTTGGCTTGTTCGCTCGTATCAGGCAAAGTGTTAAGACGCTTGAAATTCAACGGCCAACCAGCCTAATCCCAGCTGCCTGAGCTGGAAAGAACCATGTTGGTTGGCCAAATTGCCGGGCATGCCCGGCGGCAAAATTTCCGTGCCGCAACGGCACATAAAATACTAAGGAGTAAGCATGAACCGTGTTTTATTGGTAGACGACGACGCCCTGCTCACCGAGCTCTTAACCGAATACCTGAGCGCCGAAGGGCTGGAAGTCAGCAGCGTGCCCGACGGCGAAGCCGGCGTGAACGAAATTCTCAACGGCAACTACAACGTGGTGGTGCTGGATTCCATGATGCCCAAGCTCAGCGGGCTGGACGTGCTCAAAACCGTGCGCCAGCAGAGCAAAACCCCCATCATCATGCTTACTGCCAAAGGCGACGACATCGACCGCATCATCGGCTTGGAAATGGGCGCCGACGACTACGTGCCCAAGCCCTGCCAGCCGCGCGAACTCTTGGCGCGCATCAACGCTATCCTGCGCCGCACCCGCTTGGCCGAGCCGGACAACAGCACGCCCAACGTGATTTCCGTGAGCGACGTTACCCTCTATCCGGCCAAGCGCCAAGCCACCATCAACGATGCCCCGCTGGAGCTCACCAGCACCGAATTCAACCTGTTGGAAGTGCTGATGCGCCATGCCGGCCAGGTGGTGAACAAAGAAACCCTCTCGCTTGAAGCGCTCGACCGCAAGCTGGCCAAGTTCGACCGCAGTATCGACGTGCACATCTCCAGCATCCGCCACAAACTGGGCGACGCCTCGCTCATCCAAACCGTGCGCGGCCTGGGTTATCTGTTTGTGAAAAACTGATATTTCGATTTTATTTTTGAAGCTTACGCTTTCAGGTAGCCTCCATCGAACGGGATAAAGGCTACCTGAAAACACCGTTCCTTCATTTGCCCCCACCCAACGGCCGCCGCCAAGCCTAAACCGACTGACGGCGGCATTGTTTTGCGGCCGGGCAAACTTTCCCGCCAAAGCATATTCATGAAACTGTTCCAGCGGATTTTCCTCACCTTCTTCTTCGTCATCATCGCCGCCATTTTCGTGGCCAGCTTCTCCTTCTGGCTGGTGCAAGACAGAGTGGCCGAAAGCCGTTTCAAACAGCAGCGCGCCTTCGAAACCGGCCTGCTCAACAGCACCGTTACCGTGTTTCAAACCCGCGGCCTCTCCGGCGTGCGCGAAACCCTGCAAGACTGGAACAACACCCCCACGTTCGACAACATCCTCGTGATTTCCGGCGACAGCAAAACCGATATTTTCCAGCGTCAGGTAGAGCCCGCGCGCATCTTGGCCGCCCGCAAATTCGCCGCCGAATACCCCAACACACGCGCCGTGCGCGTGGCCTACGACCCCTTGGGCGAAGAATATATCTTCATGCTGGCCGATTGGGACAAACAACAGCCCACCCGCCTGCCTTCCCCGCTGATGATTCCCGGCGTGGAAATGGCGCCGGTGTGGCACGAGCTCATCATCCTCAGCTTCATCATCATCGTCGGCCTGCTTCTGGCCTATATCCTTGCCCGCAATATTTCCCAACCCATCCGCACGCTGGAGCGCGGCATGAGCCGCCTGGCCGAAGGCGACCTCGAAACCCGTATTTCCCACCAGCTGCTCGGCCGACGCGACGAACTGGCCAAACTCGCCGTCCAGTTCGACCACATGGCCGGCCGCCTGCAAAAACTGGTGGAACGCGAACGCCACCTGCTGCACCACGTTTCGCACGAAATGCGCTCCCCGCTGGCGCGTATGCAGGCTCTGCTTGCCCTGCTGCAAGTGCAGCCGCACAAACAGGAACAAAACATCAAGCGCCTCGAATCCGAGCTCACCCGCATGGACAAACTCGTGGGCGAGCTGCTCACCCTCTCCCGTTTGGAAACCGCCAACGTGGAAATGGAAAAAGACCCACTCAAGCTCGTGCCCTTCTTGGAAAACCTGGTGGAAGACTGCCGCGCCATCGCCGTGCAGAACAATCAGCAAATCGATTTTGCCTATGACCCGGCCGATGCCGATGCCACCGTTTCCGCCAACGAGGGCTACCTCTACCGCGCCTTCGACAACGTATTGCGCAATGCCATGGCCTACAGCCCCGAAGGCAGCAAAATCCAGATCCGCCTCTCCGGCCACAAACACCATTGGTACATCGACATTGCCGACAACGGCCCAGGCGTGGACGAACGCCAGCTGCCGCACATCTTCACCGCCTTCTACCGCGCCGACAGCGGCGCGCACAAACCCGGCACCGGCCTTGGCCTGGCCATTGCCCGCCATGTAATCGGCAAACACAACGGCCGCATCAGCGCCGCCAATGTGCAGCCCAACGGCCTGAACATCCACTTCGAGCTGCCCGAGCTCACCGCCAAACAGCAGAAGCTGGAAGAAAAAGAACGCGAAGAAAAAGAGCGCGGGCAGGATGAAGGCAAATAAACCGGAAGCCGTTGCCGCAGCAGGAGCGCGTATTTTTCAGGTAGCCTTACTCCCACTAATGCCCCAGTAATCGTTCAAATCAAACCGAGCCAACACAATATGGCCGGGTTTGAAACGGCCGTCTATGGGAAAGAAAGCCTTTTCGCTATATAATTCCGCTGTTTCGACAGCTCCCATTCGGAAGTATCAATGAGCACCAACACCATTCTGATTATTGCCATCCTTATTTTCGCCCCCGTGTTCGGCGTATTGCTGTACAACACCTATCAGGAAAAGAAATACCGCGACTCCATCCGCGCCCAATTCGGCCATGCCGATAAAGACGCGCTGATGGAAAGCCACACCCATTCCGTGCGCGACGGCCAGCAGCAAGCTCCCGCTGCCGAAGCAGAAGCCGCCCCGCGCCTGCAGCCGGCCTTTGTTAAATTCAACCGCTCCAGCGAGCCCGCCGACGAAACCCCCGCTTTCAACTTTCAGCCCGTTCCGGCCGCCGCGCCCTCGCAAACCCAAGCGCCCGCCAAACGCAAGCTGCTGCTCGATTTGCAGGACTTGGCCAAACAACAGCTGCCCTGGTTCGACAGCCGCTTCGACTACCTTTGCTACATTTCCCTGAAAGAGCCGCAGGAATTGCACGCCATGCCGCGCCTTTCCAGCCGCCACCGCTTCCGCATCGCCGGTTGCACCATGGACGACCGCTTCCAAATCGCCGAGCCGATTCCCAGCGTGTACTACCAAGGCTTCGTGATCGGCCTGCAAGCCATCAGCCGCAATGGTTTGGCCAGCATTGCCGATTTGGAACAATTCGGCGAACAGGCCAACGCCTTTGCCGAAAAAATGGACGGCGGCCTGCTGCTCACCGACATCGACACCTTCCTCTCCATCGCCCGCCCGCTGGACGATCTGTGCGCCCGCGTGGATCAAACCATCGCCATCCATTTGGTGTCCCGCAACAACGTGAGCGGCGTGGAATTGCGCAACGCCATAGAACGCCAAGGCTTCGAACTTTCCCACGACGGTATGTTCTACCTGAACGATGCCAAAGGCGAGCCGCTGTTTGCCATCTCCACCCTCGACAACAGCGCCTTCACCGCCACCCTGCTCTCCACCCAAAATTATCGCGGCATCAGCATGCTGTTCGATGCCCCGCACATCCCCGACGGCGAGAAAAACTTCAACCGCTTCATGGATATCGCCGTTAAGCTTTCCAGCATGCTCGGCCTGGATTTGGTCAACGACAAACTCGAAGAGCTTTCCACCCAATGGCTGAAAGAAATCCGCAGTTATGTGGTGGCGCGGCAAGACGAGATGAAACGGGTCGGCATCGAGCCCGGCAGCGAGCTGGCCAAACGGCTGTTCTCGTAGCCAACCCGCTAGCACACCAGCCAAACAGGCTACCTGAAACGGCATTTCCCGTTTTCAGGTAGCCTGTTTCCCCAATCCACACACCTCAAGGAAAACATCATGCACAACGATAATGCCCTGCGCGCCGCCATCGAGGCCGTCGCCATCCCCAACAGCAGCCTCACCATCGGCAGCAGCCATGCCCTGCAAGCCATCGAACCAACCGCCGGCGACCTGCAAATCGAACTTTGCTTCGGCTTTCCCGTCGGCCACATTGCCGACCGGCTCAAGCAAAACATCGCCGCCGCGCTGGCCGAAGCCGGTTGCACCCAAAACGTGCAAACCAACATCCGCAGCGAAATCACTGCCCGCAAAGTCCAGCCCGGCGTGCGTACCATCAGCGGCGTGAAAAACATCATCGCCGTTGCCTCCGGCAAAGGCGGCGTGGGCAAATCCACCACTGCCGCCAACCTCGCCGTGGCGCTGCACAACATGGGCGCGCGCGTGGGCATCCTCGATGCCGACCTCTACGGCCCCAGCCAGCCCACCATGCTCGGCGTGCCCGAGCGCAAGCCGCAGCAGGAAAACAAACATTTCATCCCCGTGCGCTCGGCCGAAGGCATCCAAGTGATGTCTATCGGCTTTCTGGTCGACACCGACCAAGCCGTGGTGTGGCGCGGCCCCATGGTGAGCCAGGCCCTGCAGCAGCTGCTGTTTCAAAGCGAATGGGACAATGTGGACTACCTGTTTGTCGACCTGCCGCCCGGCACCGGCGACATCCAGCTCACCCTGTCGCAGAAAATCCCCGTTACCGGCGCCATCGTGGTCACCACCCCGCAAGACATCGCTCTGATCGACGCACGCAAAGCCGTGGATATGTTCGGCAAAGTCAACATCCCCATTTTCGGCGTGCTGGAAAACATGTCGGTGCACATTTGCAGCCGCTGCGGCCACCACGAGCCCATTTTCGGCCAAGACGGCGGCAAAGCGCTGGCCGAACGCCTCGGCGTGCCGCTGCTGGGCCAGCTGCCCCTGAGCCTGCCCGTGCGCGAAGCCATGGATAACGGCAGCGCCGCCCAAATGCAGGCAGCCCACCCCGCCATCGCCCAAATCTACACCGAAGCCGCCTGGCAAACCGCCCTAGCCGTGGCCGCCAAAGGCAAAGACTTCAGCAACCGCTTCCCGCAGATTGTGGTGGAATAAACAGCACGGTTGGAATACAAAAAGGCTACCTGAAACCATTTATCTCTGGTCTCATGTAGCCTTTATGTATAGTGAATTAACAAAAATCAGGACAAGGCGACGAGCCGCAGACAGTACAGATAGTACGGCAAGGCGAGGCAACGCTGTACTGGTTTAAATCACTATAGAAACCAGTAGCGTTGTTTACAGTATTTCCAGGAGAATACTGAAACATGAACATGCACAAAAACACCCGCCTCACCCCACACCACCGCCAAACCATTTGGCTGGCCTACACACAAGAGAAGGAAAGCGTCAC
>NZ_LXSQ01000008.1 GCF_001648475.1 Eikenella halliae | reverse complement strand
CGGCGGGGTGTTGTGCTTTGTGGAAAACAACAAAAAGAAAATACAGCGAAAACAAAAGCGAAGATAAACTGGGATAGGAATAAGGGCATAGGAATAAGTAAGGGAGGATAGTATTTGCTGATTAGGAGACTACCTTGAAGAGACTAGCTGAGTATTAATATTTAACTGGCCTCTCTTCATGGGGAAATCAACAGCGTTGTGTGCACTTTCGGCTTTTGATTGAAGATCAGATTAAGCAGCTTCTGGTATTGTCAAGTATGTCGATAGATGCGGAAAACTGATTTGTTCTTGAAAAATGATAGATAACTGCTTAAAAAGCGGTTAAGCAAAAAACAAACGCTGTCCGTGCGTAGAAAGCCGTAGAAAAATGTAAACAATACGAGGATTTCCTACGAGTAATGGGACTAGAGAATGCAAAGAGAGGGGGGAGAAAGAAAAGGAAAGATCAGTGGAATCAAAATAATTAGAAAAGAGAAGAGCTGTCTGAAGTTGTTAGCTTTGCAGAATTCCCACTGTCTCATGTTTGTGGACAGCTTTTTGATTGCTGGGCAAGTTTCAGATAGATTGCGCTGCTATTCGTTACATCCGCGTAAGAGTTACAGATTCCCTCCACGCGGATGGCTGTGCCACACGCTGCGCTCGGCCTTTAGGGCGTATTGCAAAGGTTCTTTCGCCGCTTCAGGCTGTAGGCGGCCGCAGAGGAAGATGTCGATGGCGGCGAAGCCGTGTTCGGGCCAGGTGTGGATGCTGAGATGGGATTCGGCCAAGAGCAGCACGCCGGTTACGCCGCCTTCGCCGCCGAAGGTGTGGAAACGGCTTTCGAGCACGGTGGCACCGATGTGGCGGGCGGTGTGCTCCAATGCGGTTTTCAGGTAGCCTTCGTTGCGCAGTAATTCGGGTGGGCAGCCGTATAAATCAAGTAGGCCGTGGCTACCGGGGCTGTGGCTCATTTGTGCCACCCGCCGGATGAGTAGCCACCACCGCTGTGCGAGCCGCCGAAGGAGCGAGAGCTGGGGGAGCTGCTGCTCCTTTGGTATTTGCTCATGTCACCAAGAGAGACGTAGTTGAATACGGTGCTGCCGAGAATGGCGACTATGCTGAGGATAAGGTAGGTGTTTTTCGACATGGCTTACTCTTCGTCATCACTTTCGGTGAATATATTGCCGCGCTTAACTAGGAAATACAGCACCATGGCCGATACGAATGCGGCCAGGCTGATATTTTCTTCGGTAACGAACATGCTGATCCAGGCGGGCAGGTTGATCACCACGAATATGGTGGTGAGCAGCAGCATCAGCCAACGTGATGGTTCGTCCGGGCGCATATCGGCACTGTATTGCGGGGTGTCGGCCGTGTCTCCGAACCAGCGGCGTACGGTACGGTAGGGGACGGTGGTGCTTTGGCTCCAGGCCGCTTCGTGAGGATTACATTCAGCGCAGAGTTTGCCGTTGCTGTTGTGGCGGTAGTCGCTGTAGAAATCCACGTCGCCTTGGCGAATATGCCAGTAGAATGCGCCGGCAGCCAAGACCACGCGGCCGCCGTAGTCGTAGAGTTTGGTCAGACCTTGCGGCTGGAACAAATCGCCATATAGGCGCGGCCACACGTTGAGCGTTTCCGACACGCTCCATTCGCCGTCGCCGCTTTCCACCAGCCACATAAAGCCGATCTGCGGCTCGAAGAGCAGGTATTCCGTCCACCGCCCGACGGGCACGATGCCGAGCGGCTTTTGGCCGAACATCAGGTTGAACGCGTCTTCCGGTTCCAGTTCGTCTTTGCGCACCGCGCCGATGAGGGTGTAGGTGCGGTTGTTGATGCGGGCTTCCGAACCGATTTTCAGGGTGAACGCATCAGCCTGCGCCTCGCGCCTGTTGTTGGCTTCCAGCAATTCCAGCTTGCCTGTGGCATCCAAGCTGCTGCCGCAGCTGGGGCAGAGGATGGACGGCGTGAGGCCAGTAATCCATTGCACCGGCGAGCCGCAGTTCGGGCAGCTTTCGGCCTGGCGCGTGCCTTTGAGCCGACCGGCGCTATCGGCCACCTGCTCGCTGCTGCGCGTATTGCCAAGTTGCAAGTCGGCCAGCTGCACGCCCCGCCCTACAAACACTTCAGGCGGGGAGGAAGCATAATCCAGCGTGAGAAAAATCTGTTCGCAGCGCCAGTCGGCCACCTGGTTTTTCATCTGCGGCGGCACGGCAAAGGGCAGCTCGCCTTGTGCGGCGGCCTGCTCCAGCACGATATCGCGCACGTCGGCCGCCCAAAAGCGTTTGTTGCGGTATATCAGGCTGCTGCGGCCGGCCACCAGGCCGGAAAATTCGGGTATTTCCTGCAAGGGCTCGGTAGCGGGCAGGGTGAAGACGTATTGGTCGCCCGATTCGGAGAGCCAGCCGTTGCTGCCGTCGTCAAATTGCACATACCACTCGTTCCACATGCCGGCATCGTATTTGGCCTGCAGGCGGCCGATGATGGCAAACGGGCGGTTGGCAAACGTGCCGGAGGTGCCGATTTGCAGCGGGCTGAAGTCTTCCAACAGGGCGGAATCGCGGCCGCTGTCGATGATGCCTTCGCCCTGGCGCACCAAGAGGCTGTGGCAGAAGCCGCACACCAGCGTAACCGCCGTGGCCGAATGCGCGTGCACGGGCGCGCCGCAGCTGGGGCAGTCGGTTTTAAAGAAGGGTTCGCTCATGATGGGTTCCTAAAGGGCGGGCGGTTGGGACGGGAAATTTTCAGGTAGCCTTTAAAGCGTTTGTTCCAGAAGGGTTTTTAGCGGAGTCATGCCCAGCCTACGGTAGAAGCGTTCCGCGCCATCGTTGCCGTGCATCACGTGCAGGGTGAGGCTGTGGCAGCCATGTGCGCGGGCGAAGTCGAGCAGGTGGCGATACAGCTTTTCGCCGATTTTTCTGTCGCGTTGAGATTCGTCCACACACAAATCGTCCACATACAGCACTTTGCGTTCCAACAGCGCGGGATGACCCGAGGCTACCTGAAATTGGCACACGGCATAGCCCTGCACCTTGCCGCCTTCGTCTTGATACACGAACACGGGCTGGTTTTCATCGGCAATGATGGCGCGCACTTCTTCAACGGAATATTTGCGCGCGCCTGCGCGGTAGAGGTCGGGGCGGGCGGCGGCGTGTACGGCGTGCACTTGGTAGAGCAGCTCGCCGATGCGTTCGGCATCTGCGGCCTGGGCAGGGCGGATGGGCATGGGTTTCCTCAAGGTTTAACGGCGTTCGCGCTTGGCGGCAAAGGCGGCATCGATTTCGGCGGCGCTCAAACCGAAGCCGTCGCACAAGGGAGCGGCATCTTGGCCTGCAATGTCGGCAACGGTTTTCAGGTAGCCTGCAAACTCTATGAAGACAGGCCGGTTTTGCGGCGTCAGGCAGAAAATGCCGTTGATTTGGTGCGAATCGCGGAGGCGGTTCACCACGGCGCTGAGCGCATCCCAATCGGCGGCAGCCTGCTCCGGCGCAACGGCCTGCAAGTCGGCAATGATTTGCAATTCCTCTGCAAAATCGAGAATGGTGGGTCGGTTTTGCAGATGCTGGGCGATGACTTGTACGGGGTTTGTGGTTGACATGATTGCGGATTCACCTTTCAGGTAGCCTGTGGGCAACTAGTCGGCTCGATGCTGCCAACGGCGTTGCTCAAAATCATATATTTGCACGTCAAACACGTTGTAGGTGTCGCTGTAGTGCAGAAAGGGTTTCCCCTCATTTACGCCGTAACGGATGCGCCAGCGCGGGCTGGTGGTTAGCGGCATCGGGGCAAAGCTGCCGTTGGGCTGCTGCCTGCTTAGGATTTGCCCAAGCAGCTGTTCGGCTTCCTCCCGTGCGAGGCGGACGTAGTGCCTGTGCAGGACGGCCAAGCCGCCGAGAAGCAGCAGCCACAGGCCGCAGATAGCCAGTTGCCGCCGCAGTTCGCGGCGTGGCGGGCGCAAAGCCTTGGCTGTACGCCATAGCCGCGATAGGGCAATCAGCGGCAGAAACAATTCCAGCGAAAAACCATATCCGGGCTGCCCGGCAAACCAGGCCACAAATCCACCGGCCAGCAAAGTAGGCAGCAGGTCGCGCCACAAAGGGTGGGGGGCAGGCGGCGCGTTTAATTGGGCGGGCATGGTTTTAATGTTGAAGTTATCGTTTCAGGTAGCCTTTAAACCGTGTTTGAGGCTACCTGAAAATTTGAAACGGCACTTCGGCTTGGCGGAAATTCCGTTGTGCCTGTTTTCAGGTAGCCTTTGTTCCTCAGCCGATCAGCTGCTTGATCACTTCGGCTTTGGCTTTCTCGTAGTCTTCGGCGGAAATCAGGTTGCCGTCGAGCAGGGTTTTGAGTTTGGCCAGTTTGGCTTGCGGGTCTTCAGCAGCGGGGGCAGCCGGAGCGGCAGGCTGTGCAGCGGGGGCGGTTTGGGCGGGTTGTTGGGGCTGCATCATGCCGCCCATTGCGCCGGCCATGGCCTGGCCGAGTCCGGCGCCCACACCGAGTCCGGCACCGATACCGGCAATGCCGCCTTCGTTTTGCGCAGCCATCGGAATGGCGGTGGCGGTTTGGTATTGGGTGAATTTGCCCATGTCGCCGATGATGCCCATCGACATTTTGCTGTCCAGCGCTTTTTGCACGTTTTCAGGCAGGCTCACGCTTTCCACGGTGAAGTTTTCCAGCGTGAGGCCGAGTTTGGCAAACTCAGGCAGCAGCAGCTCGTTCATTTTCTGTGACAGCAGCACTTGGTTGGCGGCCATATCGAGGAAGGGGATGCCGGAAGTGCCGAAGGCGGCAGCCAGCTGGGTCATGGCGAGGTTGCGCAGCTGCTGTTCGAGCTGCTCGCCGCTATAGGAAGCGCCTACGCCGGTTACTTCGCGGAAGAAGGCGGCGGGATCGCTGATGCGGTAGGCATACATGCCGAAGGAGCGCAGCTGGATGACGCCGAAATCGGCATCGCGCACGGTAACCGGCTGGGAAGTGCCCCAGCGGCGGGCGAGCTGCTGGCGGGTGTTGAAGAAGTAAACGTCGGATTTGAAGGGCGACTGGAATAATTTATCCCAGTTTTTCAGGTTGGTGAGGATGGGCAGGGTTTGGGTGGTGAGCGTGTAGCGGCCGGGCTGGAACACGTCGGCGGCTTTGCCTTCGTCCACAAACAGAGCGGCCTGCGCTTCGCGCACGGTGAGGCTGGCGCCGTTTTGGATTTCCTGGTCGGCCACGGGGAAGCGCCACATCAGCAGCCCTTCTTCGGGATTCGGCCATTCGATAACGTCGATAAACTGCTTCTTGATGAAATTGCCCAGCATGGGGATTCCTTTCTTGATGGATAGGGAGAAGGGGAGGGCTACCTGAAAGCATGGCTGCAACGGGGCAGCCGGATAGCTTAGCACGGCCAAGGCCGCATTCAAGGCCGCATTATTGCGCAGCTAAAATGGGGCAAATTTCCGCAAAACCAAATTTCAGGTAGCCTGTTGCGTACGCGTTGCTACTACACCAAACAGGCGGCGTTGAGCAGCCCCACCGCCACGGAAATCACGGCACAAAGCGTGCCCACGGCCACATTGTTGCCGGCCAGCTCGCCGGCGGCATCGGGCACGAGGCGGGTGGCGGCGAAATACACCACAATCTGAATCGCCGCAGCCGCCCAGCTCCAGAGCACAAAATCCAAAAGCCCGACACTGTGGGCGATGCTGGAGGCCAAGGGCAGGCAAAAGCCGACGAGCGCGCCGCCAAAGGAAAGCGCGCAGGCCAGGTTGCCGTTTTTAATCAGCTTCAATTCGTCGGCCGGGGTGATGCGCAGATACACGGCGGCAAACAGCGCGGTCATGCCCAGGCTCACGGCCAGGTATTGCAGATACGACAGATATTGTTGCAGAGAAATGCTCATGGGTTGCCTTTGCAATCAGGGTGGAAAGAGGACCGCCACAGCGGCGATATGCGGCTGATTATGCCATACAAATGCCGGTTGTTCATCCTGCTTTGCCGTTTTATTTATGCGGCTTGTGAGGTGTGCGGCAGCTGGCTAATTTTCAGGTAGCCTTTACCATTCGCTACCGAGCATCCCTTTGCTGGCCCCTGTAAGAAACCTGATGAAAAAAGGCATGGCTTTAGCTATATAATTCAGCCCATCATCAAGGCTACCTGAAACATGAAACCCGACCGCACCCTAATCATCTCCGTTTTCATCGTGGCCAGCTGCGGGCTGGCGTATGAACTCATCATTGCCGCGCTGGCCAGCTATTTGCTGGGCGACAGCATTTTGCAGTTTTCCTCCATCATCGGCCTCTACCTCTTCGCCATGGGCATCGGCGCGCACCTCACCAAATACATCCGCGATGAAGACGCGCTCTCGCGCTTTATCGAAATCGAATTGCTGGTGGGCATCCTCGGCGGGGTGTCGGCCTTGGTGCTGTTTGTGGTGTTCGGGCTGGCTGCCGCGCCGTTCCGCACGCTGCTGTATGCGCTGGTGCTGGTGGTGGGCATCGTGGTGGGTATGGAAATTCCACTGGTGATGCGCGTGCTAAACCGGCGGCAGGCCGATTTTAAAGACCTGGTGGCCAAAGTGCTGACGTTTGATTATTTGGGCGCGCTGGCCGTGTCGCTGCTGTTCCCGCTGGTGCTCGCGCCCCGGCTGGGCATGGCGCGTTCCGCCCTGCTGTTCGGCCTGCTCAACGCCGCCGTGGCCGTGCTCACCGCGCGCGCCTTCAAGGCGGAGCTGCCGCGCTACCGCGCCATCCAGCTGCGCGGCGGCATCGTGCTGGCCTGCCTGCTGGCCGCCTTCGCCGCCGCCAACCGCATCACCTTTCTGGCCGAACAAAGCTATTTCGGCGACCCGGTGGTGTACGAAAGCCATTCGCCCTACCAGCGCCTGGTGATCACCAAATGGCACGACGACCTGCGCCTCTACATCAACGGCAACCTGCAATTCTCCTCGCGCGACGAAGCCCGCTACCATGAAGCCCTCGTGCTGCCCGCCATGCAGATGGTGGGCGGGCAGGCGCAAAACGTGCTGATTCTGGGCGGCGGCGACGGCTTGGCCGCGCGTGAAGTGCTGAAATACCCGCAAGTGAAGGGCATCACCCTGGTCGACCTCGACCCGCAAATGACCAGCACCTTCCGCACCTCCGCCGAATTAAGCCGCCTCAACGCCGGCTCGCTCGCCAGCCCCAAAGTGCGCGTGGTAAACGACGACGCCGCCAAATGGCTGGAACAGGCTCAGGAAAAGTTCAACGTCATCATCATCGACCTGCCCGACCCCTCCAACTTCTCGCTGGGCAAGCTCTATTCCGTGCCCATGTATCGGCTGGTGGCGCGGCATCTCGCGCCCGGCGGCAAAATCGTGGTGCAATCCACCTCGCCCTATTTCGCCCCGAACGCCTATTGGTCGGTGGTGGCCACGCTGGAGGCCGCCGGGCTCGCCACCGCGCCCTATCATGTGTATGTGCCCTCCTTCGGCGAATGGGGCTTCGTACTGGCCGCCCGCGAGCCCGATTTTCCCATGCCCACGCAATTCAGCGTGCCTACCCGCTTTCTAAACGCCGACACCGCCGCCGAAATGTTCCGCTTCCCGCCCGATATGGTGCGCCGCGATGTGCAGCCAAACTATCTGAACACACAGATTCTGGTGCATTATTTCGAACAGGATTGGCGCAATGTGATGCGCTGAGAAAAGGCTACCTGAAATTTTCAGGTAGCCTTTCTATTGCGAGGCGTAGGGTGTGTGCGGAACGCACGCACGCGGTTTGGAATGGCGGCTAATGGACTAGAGGCTACCTGAAAAACAGGTTTCCGGTTTTCAGGTAGCCTTTCCCAATCGCGCAAACAAAACGGCCTGATTAAGCATGCCTTTTCGCGCGGACACAGAGTTTGCCCGCCGCAAACCGCGTATTGATTTCCCCATGTCCAGCCCCATCTCCCACTTGTATTTGCAGCCGCGCATCTCTGCACTACGGCTTTCAGCCAGCCCTAGCCCCGCGTTCAGCGCAAGAGGTGCTGCCTGATTTTTATCCATTCCACGGAATATCCAATCTATGAGTGCCAACCAGAAAACCTATTACGACATCCTCGGCGTGGCCAAAGATGCCAGCCTGGCCGACATCAAAAAGGCCTACCGCAAGCTGGTGCGCCAATACCACCCCGATGTCAGCAAAGACCCCGATGCCGACCAAAAAACCAGCGAAATCAACCTCGCCTATAACACCCTGAAAGACGAGGCCAAACGCGCCGAATACGATGAAATGCTGGCCAACCCCTTTGGCCGCGCCGGCAGCGCCCACGGCGGCGCGGGCGGTTTCGACCCCGGCCAAGACTTCGGACAATACCACCACTTCGACAGCAGCCGCTTCGGCGAAGGCCAGCCCTTCGGCAGCGGCGACTTCCGTTTCGACGACATATTCTCCGCCTTCGGCCACGCCGGAGCAGGCCGCCAGCGCCAAACCGGCCCCATCCCCGGCGAAGACCAGCACGCCGAGCTGACGATCGACCTCGCCGCAGCCTACACCGGCGGCGAACGCTCGCTCAGCCTCGATATGCCCACCCTCGGCGCGGGCGGCCAAATGGCCTACGAGCGCAAAACCCTGCAGGTGAAAATCCCCAAAGGCATCAGCGAAGGCCAGCAAATCCGCCTGCGCGGCCAAGGCCTGCCCGGCTTCAACGGCGGCGCAAACGGCGACCTCTATTTAAAAATCCGCTTCCGCGAAAGCGACACGCTGTATGTGAAAAACCGCAAAGACGTGTACCAGCGCATCGATGTGATGCCTTGGATAGCCGCGCTCGGCGGCAAAACCGCCATCGACACACCCGCCGGCAAACTCAACATCAACATTCCCGCCAACAGCCACAGCGGCCAAAACCTGCGCCTCAAAGGCAAAGGCATTCCCGCCAAAGAAGCCGGCGACCTCTACCTCATCATCAACATCACCCTGCCGGAAACCATGAGCGAAGCCGACCGTGCAGCCTGGCAGCAGCTGGCCGAGCATTACGGAATGAAAGGATAAACCATGAACCGCGAACAAGATATTCAGCTCACCTTCAACGAAATCGTGCGCGCCTGCGACGGCGATGCCGATTGGGTGGTTAATGTTATCGAGGAAGAAATCATTTCTGTGCAGGGCAGCCCGCGCGAGGCCGGTTTCAGCGGCTGGCAGCTCGCCCGCATCCGCCGCGCCCGCCGCATCAGCCGCGACTTCGAGGCCAGCGTGCCCGCCACCGCGCTGATCCTGCAACTGCTCGATGAATTGGAAACCCTGCGCAAAGGCCGTTTTGAAGAATCCAATCGAGATTTGCCGCTGTAATGCCGCCAAGATGAAAAGGCTACCTGAAAATTTCAGGTAGCCTTTTGTGTAGGAAAGCGTCGCGTTGGTTACACTTTTTCTACGGCAGACAGCTTTGGTTTTGCTCAAACGGGTCTTCAAGCAAAAGCCGAAGGTGTAAACAACGCTGTTGATTTCCACTCCGCCGCGGAAACTGCACTCTTGACGGTTGTAGGTTTGCCGTAGAGGCTACCTGAAAGCGCGGTTTCAGCGCAATTTCTGCAAAAACGGATTAAATGCGATTTCCCACAAAAAGCCGTCGGGGTCGGCGAGGTAGCCGCTGTAGCCGCCCCAGAACACTTTCTGCGGGGATTTGATGATGTTGGCGTTTTTTGAGGCAAACCCGGCAAACAGTGCGTCCACTTCGGCTTCGCTGCCCACGTTGTGCGCCAAGGTAAAGCGTGGGAAGCCGCTGCTTTGCTCCGGTATTTGTGCGTCGCGCGCCAGGGCGGATTGGCCGAACAGGGCGAGCAGCAGCGCGTTTCCGGCTTGGAAAAAGGCAATATTTTCGTTGCTGCCTGCCGTTTCCTGCCAGCCGAATACCTCCCGATAAAAATGGCGCGATTCGGCAAGGTCGGCCACGCCGAGCGTAATGTAGTTGATGTGTTGTTCCATCGGTTTTCCTTGTGGCTGGAAGAGATATTGAGAGGCTACCTGAAAAGCGGTTCTGCGTTTTCAGGTAGCCTTTGTCATGCCGCATTTTAAGACGAAGCGAAGGCTTTAAACGGCACGGCGAGCAGGGGCTCGGCGCCTTGGCGGATGCGTTCGGCGCAGGCGTGGGCTTGGGGCAGCACGTAGGCGAGGTAGGCGCGGGCGGTGTGCTGCTGGGCTTGGCAGAATGCGCTGCCGAAGCGTGCTTCTGCGTTGCGCGCGGCGAGGAAGTTTTGCGCCAGGGCGGCCGCGCCGAGGGTGAGGGAGATTTGCTCCAGATAGGCGGCAGCGTTGAGGGCGGTGGCAGCGGGGTTGGTTTCGTGTTGCTGCACGAGGAGGGCGGTGCTGCGTTCGGCCAATTCGAGGGTGTGCCGGAGCGGCTCGGCGGTGGCGGGTTCGATGGCGGCGAGCTCGTTGGCAGTCTGCTGGGCTTCGGCGAGCAGGGTGCGCACGAGGCTGCCTTTGTCGGATACGGTTTTGCGGGCGAGGTCGGCGGCCTGCACGCCGTTGGTGCCTTCGTAGATGGCGGTGATGCGCACGTCGCGCACGAGCTGGGCGATGCCGGTTTCTTCGATATAGCCTGCGCCGCCGAACACCTGCATGGCCAGGTTGGCGAGCACGGTGCCGTTGTCGCTGCACCAGGCTTTAACGATGGGGATGAGGTAGTCGAGCCGGCCTTTGGCGGCTTTTTTGGTGGCGGGTTCGGGGTGTTTGTGTGAGGCATCGAGCTCGGCGGCGGCCTGGAGATACAGGGCGCGCTGGGCGGCGATGGTGGCTTTTTGCACCAGCAGCATGCGGGCGACGTCGGGGTGGTGGATGATGGTGAGCGGGGTGCCGTCGGGCGCGCTGCCTTGGATGCGCTCGTGGGCGTAGGCCAGCGCCTGCTGGTAGGCGGCCTCGGCCACGGCATGGCCTTCGATGCCCACGCCCAGGCGGGCATGGCTCATCATGGTGAACATATAAAGCAGGCCGCGCCCGGCTTTGCCGATGAGGTAGCCTTCGGCTTCGTCGAACTGCATCACGCAGGTGGGGCTGGCGTGGATACCCATTTTGTGTTCGATGGCGGTGGCGGACACGCCGTTTTTCCCGCCGATGCTGCCGTCGGGCTGGATTTTGTATTTGGGCACGATAAACAGCGAAAGGCTTTTGATGCCGGAGGTGGTGCCGGGCAGGCGGGCGAGCACGAGGTGGATGATGTTTTCGGCCAGTTCGTGTTCGCCCCAGGTGATGAAGGTTTTCTGGCCGCTGATGCGGTAGCTGCCGTCTTCCTGCGGCACGGCTTTGGTGGCCACTTGGGAAAGGTCGGTGCCGGCCTGCGGCTCGGAGAGGTTCATGGTGCCGCTCCAGAGGCCTTGCACCATTTTGGGCAGGAAGGTTTGCTTTTGCTCTTCGGAGCCGTGCTTGGCAATGGTTTCCACCGCGGCCACGGTGAGCATGGGCAGCAGCGAGAGGGCGAGGTTGCCGCAGTAGTACATTTCTTCGCACGCGGCGGAAATCACCGCAGGCAGGCCTTGGCCGCCGTACTCCGCAGGGGCGCGCAGGCCGGGCCAGCCGGCTTCGCAGAAGGCTTGGTAGGCGGCGGCAAGGTCGGGATGGGTGACGACTTTGCCGTTTTCCAGGCGCGCGCCGTGCAAATCGCCGGTGCGGCTAGTGGGCAGGAAGACTTCTTCGCTGAACTTGGCCGCTTCTTCGATGATGGCGGCGGCGGTGTCTTCGTCCAGGCCGCTTTCGGCATACCATCGGGCGATTTCGGCCAGGTTGCCGTGGGTTTGCAGGGCGAATAAGAGTTCGTTTACGGGGGCGCGGTAGGTCATGGGAGTCTCCTTTGTAGTTTGGGGAAGGGATGCGGCCTAGCATAGCAAATCCGCAGGGGCTTGGGTATGGCGGCGGCAGGCCGGTTTGATGCGCGGCAAAAAGGCTACCTGAAAACGTAGCGTAGCTAAAATTTCAGGTAGCCTTGGATAGGGCGTCGGGTGCGGGAATCCGGCTTATGGTTTTTCAGGTAGCCTAAGGTGGGGTGTAGGGTGTGTGCCGCAGGCACGCACGCCGTAGCCCGTTATTCCCAAGCCGCGTGCGTGCGTTCCGCACACACCCTACATTTCAAAAATGGGCAGGCTACCTGAAATTTATTTTTCAGGTAGCCTTTTGCGGCAGGCGGAGCGGGCTACGCCAGTTTTGGCTGCCTTTGTTAATAAAGGCAAAACCTGCTGCTAGAATTGTAAGCCTAGGCTCGGATGATTGATAATAAGTTTGGCTGAGGCGGCAAACCGCCGCAGGCAGGTTTGCCGCCTCAGCCCCCGCTGTGCAGCCCCCGCTGTGCAGCCCTTTTTTCGGGCTTTTGCAGCATCGTTCAATCCCCATTCCAAGGAGACCGAATTATGCAGAAAACCCTACTCGCCCTTGCCATCCTTTCCTTCGCCGCCGCCGCATCCGCCGCGCCCGATTCCCAAGAAACCCCGCTGCACCCGATTAAAGACGGGCGCTATACCGTTACCACCGGCTACAAACACGCCAATCAAAAAAGTAACGATGGCAGCAAAGGCAGTATAGACGCCTTTACCCTGACCGGCCGTGCCGATATCCCGCTGGCACAGCAGCACGCCGTCCGTGCCGAACTGGACTATGCCCATATGAGTTATGATTTTAAACATAACGGCCAGACTCTGGTGGACGGTGGTAAGAACGACATCATTGATCTGTATGCAGGCTATCTGTATTCCCCGTCCGGGTTCAAACAGGGCGGTCTGCGTGTGGGTGGAGGTTTGCTCTATAGCTATAGTAGCGACAAAGCCCGCGCACACCGCACCGTCCACGCCCCGAATCTCGTGGACAACGATTCAAGCGGCCTATACCTGAAAGCACAGGTGGAATACGAGCAGGCTTTGGGCAGCGGTTGGAGCATCACCCCGTGGGGCGAAGTCCAAGTCGGTCTGCGCATTCGGGAAGAAACCAAATGGTCGCAGGCTTATCCCCATGTGCCTGATGAAACATACAAAAGCAGAGGCTACCACATTAGCTTAGGTGTGGACGCACAGAAACAGCTTGGCCAAAATATGGCACTAACCTTCGGCTCGTATTACCAATACGCTCATTCTAAAACCCCCGCCCGCGACCATGCCGGCATCCATCTCGATTCGTCCACCAGCCGCACGCACGCCTTCGGCATTCGCGCCGGCCTGCGCTTTTAAACCGCCGCGCTTGTCTGCAACGCAAAGGCTACCTGAAATTTCAGGTAGCCTTTCTTCATCCGATTTATCGGCTGCTGTTTGAGGGCGTGTAGGGTGTGCGCCGCAGGCGCGCACGCCGTTGCCCGTTATGCCAAGTTGCCTGTTATTCCCAAGCCGCGTGCGTGCATACCGCACGCACCCTACACCCTGCAAATGAGCAGGCTACCTGAAATTCATTTTTCAGGTAGCCTTTTGTGTATCAGTCAGGTTCGGCAATATGACCGATGCGTGATGGCGGGGTTATCGCTGGTGTTGTGCCAGCCAATCGCGGGCTTGGGCGATGTCGGTGGCGATTTGCGCCTGCAGCTCGGGCAGGCCGGGGAATTTGGCTTCGTCGCGCAGTTTGTGCAGGAAGTCGATGCGCAGGCGTTGGCCGTAGAGTTGGCCGGCAAAGTCGAACAGGTGGGCTTCCAGTTTTTGCGTGGGCAGGCTGGATACGGTGGGGTTTCGGCCGAAGCTGGCCACGCCGTAGCGTGTGCCGAATGTGCCGTGGGCGGCGATGACGAATACGCCGCAGAGGGGGTAGCGGTACGGGGGGAGGTGGAGGTTGGCGGTGGGGCAGCCGATGGTGCGGCCGAGCTTGGCGCCGTGTTTTACGCGGCCGCTGAGGGAATAGGGGTGGCCGAGCAGGCTTTCTGCATAGCCGAGGCGGCCTTCGCTGAGGGCTTGGCGCACGAGGGTGCTGCTGGCGCGCACGTCTCGCACCATCACGGAGGGGGTGCGCTCGGTGGTGAATTCGGGGCGGCGGCTGAGGAGGCTGAAGTCGCCTTGGCGGCCTGCGCCGAAGCGGAAGTCGTCGCCGATGAGTAGGTGGCGGGTGTGCAGCTGTTCGATGAGCAAGTGTTGGATGAAATCGGCGGCGGATACGGCGGCAAGGCGGGCGTTGAAACGCAGCACCCATACGGCGTCGAGGCAGCCGGTGTCGCGCAGCAGGCGCAGTTTTTCGCGCAGGGGGCTGAGGCGGAAGGGTTTTTCTGCGCCGCGCTGCCGGCTGAAAAACTCTTGCGGCTGGGGCTCGAATACGATGGCCACGGCGGCGAGGCCGCGCTCGTCGGCTTCATGGCGCAGGCGTTCGAGGATGTGGCGGTGGCCGAGGTGGACGCCGTCGAAATTGCCGATGGTGACGGCGCTGCCGTGCGGGTGCGGGCGGAATGCGGTGTTGCCGAAGCGGATGTTCATGGCGGGCGGGGTGGAAAAAAGGGGCTATTGTAGCGGGAAGGGGGGATTAAAGCATCCGTGCGGTGCGGGCGGAAGAAGGCTACCTGAAAATTTGGCTTCGCAGGAACCTTGCTGCGTTGCGTTTCAGGTAGCCTTTTTTTGCCTGCGGTTTTATTGCGCTTGGCTGGCGCCGGCGGCTTTGGCGTCCCAGTAGTCGGCCAGGCGTTTGTCTTCGGGGGTGAATCCGGAGGCCATGCGGTAGTATTGGGAGAGTCGGATGGCGGCGGCGGTATCGCCGTTTTCGGCTTTGGGTTGCAGGCGGGCGATTTGCTGCGGACTGAGGGCGAAGATGCTGCCGGTGGATAGCGGGGCTTCGGGGTCGTAGTGCATTTCGTCCAGTACGGCCTGCAGGTGCGGCGGCAGGGTCACGCCGCGCTGTTGGAGCTTGTATGCCCAGGAGGCCGCATCGAGATAGCGGTATTGGGCGAGGAATTTTTCGGCGGTGGCGCGGATTTCTTCGTTGGTTCGCGGCTCGGTAATTTGCGGCTCGCTGGTTTGTGGTTCGTTAGTTTGCGGGGGTTGCGGGCTGGAGGCGGCGGTGGGCATGGCAGGGTCTTTCTGGCAGGCGGTAAGGAGAAAAAGGCAGGAGAGGAGGGTAGGCAGGCGTTTCATGGCTTTCCTTTTGGAATGTGTTTTTGTTTGGCTGAAGGCTACCTGAAAAACGGCAGCGGGGAGGTTTCAGGTAGCCTTTAGCTTTTGCTGCCTGCCAGGCCGAAGTGCCAGGCGCCGACATCGAGGCGCACGCAGAGATAGCGCCAGAGCAGGGGGCTGTTGGCGGGGAGGGTGGCGGCGAGGGGGCGCAGCAGGGCGGTTTTGGCGGGGTCGGTGAGCAGCAGGGCGGCGTTTACGGCGGTGTACAGCTGCTCGGGCGTGAGTTCGGCGGCGCGGGTCAGGGCTTCGGCAGCGGGGTGTTGCGCGAGGCGGCCGGGCGGCGGGGTGGGGGCGAGGTAGGCTTCGAGCAGCAGCCAAAGGTGGTCTTGTTCGGGAGTGGCGGGCTGGGGGCGGCAGCGGCGGATTTGGTCGAGCAGGGCTTGCAGGACATGGTCTTCCTGCATCACGAGGGCGGGCAGGAGGTGTTCGAGCAGTTCGGCGCCGGGCAGCAGGGGGTGTTGCCGCAGGCGGGCGAGCTGTTGCCAAACGAAGGGGCTGATGCCGCCGTGGTGCCGGTATTCGGCGGGCGGGGCGGGCACTTGGAACAGGCAGAGCAGGGCTGCGGCTGCGTGTTCGCCGTCGTAGGCGGCGGCCTGCCAGTCGGCGGGCAGCTGCAGCGGCGGGGTGTGCGGGCGGCAGCGGCGGATGCGCGCCTGCATCAGGGCCTGCCGCTGGCGGTAGAGGTTTTCGGCTTCTTCGGCCTCGGCGCTCATCGGCTGCGGGGCGGCGAAGCTGAGGTGGACGGAGGAGGGCAGGGCGAAGCTGTCGGCGTCGGCCAGTTCCCCGGCCAGTCGGCGCGCGGCGGCGGCATCGAGCCTGCGGATGCGTTCGATGAGCGGCGGGTGGGTGGCGGCGAGGCCGCCGGGGCGGATGCGGCCGAACATCAGGTGGGCGTATTCGGGGGCTTCGGGGGAGGCGAGGCGGCAGGAGGCGGTGCGGGCACTTTTGCGCAGCGCTTCGATGAGCGGGGCGGTTTGGCGGGTGAGCTGCACGGCGGAGGCGTCGGCCATAAATTCGCGCTCGCGGCACACGGCGGCCTGCAGCCAGAGGGCGAACACGCTGCCCGCCGAGCCCAGCGCAATCAGGAGGACGCCGAGGGCTTGCAGCGGCAGGGACTGCATCACGATTTCCACGCCGTTGTCGAAAGGATGGTTGTCTACATTTTTGCGGCGGCGGTATTCCAGATAGTGTTCGTCGTCGCGGCCGTAGAGGAAATAGCGCCCGCTGCTGGCGATGCCCTGCAGGCCGTGCAGCCAGGCGGCCAGGGAGCAGTTGAGGCGCATGTCGCCGTTGCGGATGTGGCTGAATTCGTGGGCAACGATGGCTTGCAGCTCGTCGCGCGTGAGCAGGTTGATGGCGCCTTGGGTAACGCCGATGACGGCGCTGCGCGGGCTCATGCCGGCGGCAAAGGCGTTGATGCTGCCGTCGCGGCGCAGCAGGTACACCGGCGGGGTGGGCAGGCCGGCGGACAGCGCAGTTTCCGCCACCACGTTGAGCAGCCGCCGTTCGGCAAAGGTGGCGTCGGCCAGCTGCAAGGCTTCGCCGCCCAGCCGCTTGGCTATCGCTTCGCCGCCACGCCGCAACTCGCGCAGGCGGTGCAGGCTCAGGCCGATGGTGAGCGCACACACAAACAGGGCGGGCGGCAGGTAATACCACCACAGGCTGTGCCCTACTTTAGCACCGAACAAAAACGGCAGGCTGCCGAGCCCGGCGGAAGTGATGGCGACTGTGCCGATCAGTGCCAGCACATAGCACACCACCAGCCGCACGGTGCGGCGGCGCGATTGCTGCTGGCGGCGGAAGAAGCGCATGGGGAAATCCTTGGGAGGGGGAGGAATGTGGCTGAAATCATGATTTCTTCCTACAAGGCGAGCCAACGCAGTAGGAAGGAAGCGATAGCTTGAATATAGCCAATCCGGCGGGCGAGGTAAAGGCTACCTGAAAGAGAAGTTTTAACTTCGTTGAAGCGGCGCTTTAGCTTCGCAGAAACTCAGCCTTGGCTTCGCCAAGATTTCGTTTTAACTTCGTTGAAGCTGCGCTTTCAGGTAGCCTTTCTCCCGCCCGCACTTGGCAAACCCGCCGCCGTGCTATACCCTTGCCCCGATTCGTTAAACCACCTCGAAGGAACCGAAATGCCCGCCTCCTGCCCGCTGTGCCGTGCCGAAAATGAAACCGTGCTGTGGCAAACCTGCCGCCTGCGCGTGATTGCTGTAAACGACACGCCCGCCGCGCCCGCGTTTTGCCGCGTGATTTGGCGCGACCATGTGGCCGAGATGACGGATTTGCCCGCAGCAGCGCGGCAGGAAATGATGGCGGCGGTGTGGCGCACCGAAGCGGCGATGCGCCGGGTGTTGCGCCCGGCTAAAATCAATCTGGCCAGCTTCGGCAACCAAGTGCCGCACCTGCATTGGCATGTGATTGCCCGTTTTGAAAATGATGCGTTTTTCCCCGATTCGATTTGGGCCGCCTCGCGCCGCGAAGCCGTGCCCGAGCTGCCGGAAGGCTGGCAGCGGCAGGTGGCCGAGCTGTTGGCTAAGGGGGAAGAAACAGACGGGCTGGTATAATGCCCGTTGTCTGCCCAATGCAAAGGCTACCTGAAACATGGTTGACACAATATTTTCAGGTAGCCTCCACACTACTAACAGGTTGTCTGAACCTCAGTTTGATTTTTCGTTTTAACTGCGTTGAAGCTTGCGCTTTCAGGTAGCCTCCACTCAATGATTAAGGAAACCCCATGCTCCTCCCCCATCTTTCCCGCCGCCGTTTTCTCAGCGCCTCCGCCACCCTGGCCGGGGCAGGCGTGTTGCAGGCATGCAGTGCGCCCGCCATGCCCGTGCTGCCGACCAACCAGAGCAGCATAGGCAGCAGCAATGCGCCGGCCCGCCCCGTCCGCAGCGGCAGCGGCACCACCTTGCGCGTGGTGGCCCCTTCCGGCTTCGCGCCCAAGCCCGAACAGGCGCAGGCCGGGCTGTTGCGCCTGTATAACGCCGGTTTCACCATCACCAACCAGCAGGCCGTGGAGCGCCGCAGCCAGCGGTTTGCCGGCACCGATGCCGAACGCATCGCCGATTTCCAAGACGTGGCTTCCGGCAAAGTGCCCACCCCGCAAGTGCTGATGGGCATGCGCGGCGGCTACGGCGCCGTGCGCCTGCTGCCCCATATCGACTGGCCCTCGCTCGGCGCACGCATGCGCGAACACGGCACCCAGCTTTTCGGCTTCAGCGACGTGTGCGCCATCCAGCTCGCCCTGCTCGCCCAAGGCAATATGTGCAGCTTCGCCGGCCCCATGCTTTATAGCGCCTTCGGCAAGGCCCAGCCCTCGGTGTACACCATGCAAGCCTTTATCGACGGCAGCACCCGCGCCGATTTGAGCATTCAAGTATCAGAAGTGCAGGCCGCCAACGTGCCCACCCTGCACGGCACCATGTGGGGCGGCAACCTCAGCGTGATTGCCTCCCTGGCCGGCTCGGCCTACCTGCCGCAGCCCGAAGGCGGCATCCTCTTCCTCGAAGACGTGGGCGAACAGCCCTACCGCCTCGAACGCATGCTGCAAACCCTACATCTGGCCGGCATCCTCAAGAGGCAACAGGCCATCGTGCTCGGCAACTTCCGCATGGGCAGCGCGCGCGACGTATACGACGGCGGCTACGACCTCTCCAGCGTGATCCGCACCCTGCGCCGCATCAGCGGCATCCCCGTGCTCACCGGCTTCCCTTTCGGCCACATCAGCGACATCGCCACCTTCCCGCTGGGCGTGCAAACCACCATCCGCGGCAACAGCACCGGCGGCTACAGCGCCTCCTTCAGCGGCCACCCCGTGCTCAACCCCGCCGCCCTCACGCTCAACAACCTGCTGCCGCCCCCGCCCCCGTCCGACAGCCCCGCCGCAGCGGAAGACAGCAGCGAAGCCAGCGAATAGCCGCAGGATTTCAGGTAGCCTGCCCAAAGAAAGGCTACCTGAAAGCATACCGATTGATTCAGGAGGCGGCACAAAAATGCTGGAATGTCACGATTGCGAAAAAAATATTTCCGAACAAGAAATGCGGGAAGTGGAAAACAAATTAGAGGTCTCCTTCCCCGCAGACTTTAAGGCGCACTATTTGAAGTGGAACGGCGGCACACCCAACAAACCCGTATTTGAAAACCCCAACATCGATTACGACTATATCGAAATCAGCGATTTCATCGCCGTCAAATACGCCCGCGATTTTGGCGACGACCCCGATTTCACCTTAGAGGGCAGGGCGGTAAACGAATGGGAGAACATGGAAGTGCCGCCCGATTTAATCCCCTACGCCTTTGATTGGGGCGGCAACTACATCTGCCTGCACCAAAACAGCGGCAGGATTTACTACTATGTGCGCGACGTGTGGAGCGACAACATCAGCACGGAAGCCAACTTCGCGAAAAACACCATCCTGATTGCCGATTCGTTCACGGAATTCCTGTTTTACCTGCATACCGACCCGGAAGAGTGAACAGGCTACCTGAAACCCAAACCATGACCCGCAAAAAAACCGATGCCTTCACCCGCCTCACCCAAGCCCTCGAAGTTTTGCCCAATGTCGGCCCCAAATCCGCCCGCCGCATGGCTTATGAACTGCTGCGCCACAAGCGCGAAGGCGCCGCCGAGCTGGCCGCCGCCCTGCAGCACGCCCTCACCGCCGTGCAGCATTGCCGCCTGTGCAACACCTTCTGCGAAGGCGAACTCTGCGCCATCTGCGCCGACCCCTCACGCGACGGCCGCCGCCTGATGATTGTGCACCTGCCCGCCGACGTGGCCGGCATGGAAGCCGCCCATTGCCACGACGGCCTCTATTTCGTGCTCATGGGGCAAATCAGTCCCGCGCAGGGCATGGATTTGCAGCACATCGCGCTCGACAAACTCGTTGCCCGCCTGCAAGAGAGCGAAGTGGAAGAAGTGATCATCGCCACCGCCTTTACCCCCGAAGGCAACGCCACCGCCTATGTGCTGGCCGAGCTGTTTAAAAACCTGCCCTACCGCGTCAGCCGCCTGGCGCAAGGCATGCCGTTGGGCAGCGAGCTGGAATACATCGACGCCGGCACGCTGGCGCAATCCGTGTATGAACGGCGGCTGGTGAAAAAGTAGGGCGGGGAGGGCGAATAGCCAGTGGGCAGGAAAGGAAAAGAGGCTACCTGAAAATTTCAGGTAGCCTTTTGTTATGGCGTATTTATTGTAGATTGATATTGCCACGCCGACGTTTTGTTTGAGTTTGCCAATCTATGGCCAATCAACACATCGATATAAGATGAGTCAAGGCAGTATTGATTTGTACTAATTCACAATACCGACAAAAACAAAATAAGCACCACTCCTTAAGCAAGCTTGCCACCCGTCTGCTGGCGAAGCCGCAAGTTGCGAGCCCGCCCGAAAAACCGTGTGCAGTGAGGGAAGTTTGGCGAAGCCAAACCTGTGCCCGCAGTCGCCTTTCTTTTGCTTCCTTTTCTTTGGCGAAGCAAAGAAAAGGAAGTGCCTGCGCCGGCATGAGGCGCAAAGGGGAACAGGATACTAATGTGTGAAGGCTACCTGAAAGTTTTTAGCTTCGCAGAAATTCCGCTGTGCTGTGTTTGGCTGCGTTGAAGCTTCGTTTTCAGGTAGCCTTTTGCCAACCGCCGAGTCGTATCTTAGCCTCCATCAAAACCGCCTCCGCATGAAGCTGCTAAAATCTTTCTAGCTGCCTGATTGGCGGCAATAAGCAAAAATAAGCATAAAGGAGGCATCTCATGGATCTAACCCAATTGGCCGAACAAACCCGTGCCCTTGCGCTCGATATCCTGCACCAATCCGCCATCGGCGAAGGGCAGATTTTCGTGCTCGGCCTGTCCACCAGCGAAGTGGTCGGCGGCCGTATCGGCAAGAATTCCAATCAGGAAGTGGGCGAAGTGATCGTGAAAACCCTGCTCGACATCCTGAACGAACGCAAAATCTACCTCGCCGTGCAAGGCTGCGAGCACATCAACCGCGCCTTGGCCGTGGAGCGGGAGCTGGCCGAAAAATACGGGCTGGAAATCGTGAACGTATTGCCCGGCCTGCACGCAGGCGGCAGTGCGCAGCTGGCCGCCTTCAAATATATGCGCGACCCGGTGGAAGTGGAGTTCATCACCGCCCACGCCGGGCTCGACATCGGCGACACTTCCATCGGTATGCACATCAAACACGTGCAAATCCCCCTGCGCCCGCAGCAGCGCGAATTGGGTGGCGCCCACGTCTGCGCCCTGGCCAGCCGCCCGCGCCTGATCGGCGGCGAACGCGCAGGGCACTATAAAGACAGCATCCGCCGCGTGTGAAGTCAAGCGGCGGGGAAAAGGCTACCTGAAAATTTCAGGTAGCCTTTTTTGCGGGAAACCGTCGTGTTGTTTCCGCTTGTTTATGTGGCGGCCTCTCCGGTATGCCAGCTCAGGAGTGCCCATTTCATGGCGAAGGGGGCTTCGGCGAATTGGTTGTGGTGGCGGTGGAAGAATTGGGTGAGGAGTCGGGTGTGTTCGGGGGTGAGCGCGCCGTAGGCGGCGGCCATGCGCTGCAGGAAGTCGGGCAGTTGGGTGCAGTCGGCGAGGCGGCCGGGGGTGGTGATGTAGCTGAGGGTGGGATCGTAGCCCATTTGGTAGAGGATGTTGAGGGCGTAGATGTAGCCGGGGTAGGGGCTACGCTCTTGGCCGAGCAGGCGGCTGATTTGGGGCGGGTTGAAATGGCCGTCGGCCAGGATGGTGAAATACACGCTGCGGCGGGCGTGGGCGCTGAGTTTGGCGAAGAGGGCGGCGAGGTCGCGGTCGAGCCCGCTGCGGGAGGAAACGACGATGTCGCACACGGGCACGTTGTGCCAGCTGTCTTCTTTGCTCAGGTGGATGGGGGTGATGTTGGCGAGGCCGGCGGCTTGGGCGTTGGCTTCCAGGCAGCTGAGCATGCCGCTGCTGTAGTCGAGGCCGTAGAGGCGCTGCACTTTGGGGGCGAGGCGCAGGGCGAGGACGCCGGGGCCGCAGCCGACGTCGAGCAGGGTGTCGCCGGGGCGGAGGTGCATTCGGGCGATAAAGGCATCGGCGTAGGGGCTGGGCTGGCTGACTTTGGCGCTGAAGCTCGGGGCTTTGTCGTCCCATTCGGCGGCGGGTTTTTCGCTGAAGCCGAGTTCGGCCATGCGTTCGCGGTAGGCGGCGGCGAAGTCGGCGGGCAGGGTGCGGGGTTGGGGCATGGGGCTACCTGAAAGAGGTGTGGTGAAGGGAGTTGGCTGTAAATTCAGCGCACGGGATAACGGCGGACGCAGCTGTTTGCGGCAGTGCTCATCTGACGTTCGAGGACGGGATTGCTTTGGCCTCGGTCGTAGGCGGTGGTAACGCGTTGCCATTCGCGGGCGCTGTAGCGGCTGCGCAGGGTGTCGTAGGTGCAGGCGCATAGGCGGCGCAGCTGGGCGGTGTTGGCGCGGCCGTTGAACCGCGAGGTGCATTGGGCGATGAAGCCGCTGCGGGAAGTGCCGACTGCGGAATTAGAGGCGCAGGCGGTAAGGACGAGTAGAACGGATAGAAAGAGGATGGGTTTCATGGTGGGCTTCCTTGGCGGCTGTGGTTTTCAGGTAGCCTTTGCCGGTTTGGGGCTACCTGAAAAAGGTTTTGGCTGAAACTCAGCGGGTGAGGTGGCGGCGCACGCAGGTATTGGCGGCTTCATTCATGCGGCGGTTGAGCACGGGATCACGGTCGGGGTTGGTGTCGTTGTTGATATGTTGCTGCCATTGGGCGGCGGTGTAGCGGCTGCGCAGGGTGTCGTAGGTGCAGGCGCAGATGCGGCGGGTTTGGGCGGGGGTACCGATATTGCGGGAAGTGCAGAGATCGAGGAAGGCGCTGCGGTGGCTGGCAATGCTGCGGCGGTTGGGGTTGGCATTGGCGTTGGGGCGGGCGGCACATTGGCGCACGCTGCTGATGAAATAGCGGCCCAGCGGGGTGTTGGGGTTGGCGGGCTGGCGAATCCAGTTGTGGCCGTAGCGGCTGCTGACTTTGTCGTAGGCACAGGCGCAAACGCCGGCGGCTTGGTTGGGGGTCATCCGCCATTCGGCGGCATTGTCGGCGCAGGCGTTAACGAAGCTGCTGCGCGGGGTGGTGGGAGCTTGGTTGGCGGTGTTGCTGCCGGTGGTTTGGCAGGCGGCGAGGGCGGTGAGGACAAGTACTGCGGGGAACAGGCGGCGAATAAGCATGATGAGTTTCCTTAAGCAGTGGGGTTTGTGTTTTCAGGTAGCCTTTATGATGACGGGCAAAGGCTACCTGAAAATTGGGTTTGAATCATGCCGCATTCATCGGGGCATATGGCGGGAGACGCATTGCCGGGTAGCGGTGTCGATGAAGCGGGTGAGTTCCGGTTTGTTGCCGATGTCTTGGCTGTCGAGGGTTTGCAGCCAGTTGTTGCCGTAGCGGCTGCTGATTTGGTCGAACGTGCAGGCGCAGATATTGGCTGCTGATTGGCGGGAAATGCCGGTGGTTGCGGTTTCGCCGGTGCAGCGGCTGATAAACAAATCGCGTGGGCTGTATGTGGGGCCATTGGCGGAAGCGGCAGGAATGAGGGCGAGGAGGAATAGGGCGGGGAGGAGTTTTTTAAACATAAAATTTTGATGTGGAGGGGTTAAGGATAAAAATTAGGCAGCCTGCGAAAAGGCAGGCTGCCTGTATGCCGTTTAGCGGCGGTTGAAATGGCGGTTGATGTACACTTCGGTGTTGCGGCGCATACGGCTTTCAAACTGTTGATCGTTGCCGGTGCGGTCGTAGGCATCCAGTGTGGCTTTCCAGCGGGTGCCGTATTGTTTTCCAGTTTCGTCGAAGGTGCAGGAGCAGAGGGTGCGGGCCATTTGCTGGCTCAGGGAGCTGCCGTTGGCCGTGGCAGACTGGGCGCAGGCGCTCACGAATTCGTTGCGCATTTGCTGCAGGGTTTTGGCCTGGGCGGCAGGAGCGGCAACGGCAGCCAGCACGGCGGCGGCAAACAGGTATTTTTTCATCAGATTTCCTTTCTGGATAGGATGGGTTGGAAAGAAGCCGCATTGTGCCGTTTGGCGGGGAAATTGTCTATAGCCGAAATGCCTTACCGGCGCATTTTGGCGGCAAAAAACTGCCTGAAGGCGCGGCTTCGGTGGGTTTGGCAAGCAGCGGGGTTGCAGCGTGCTTCACACGGCTTCGGAATTGCCGATATTATAGTGAATTAACAAAAATCAGGACAAGGCGGCGAGCCGCAGACAGTACAGATAGTACGGCAAAGCGAGACAACGCTGTACTGGTTTTTGTTAATTCACTATACCGCGGGCGGGCGTGCCGTTTAGGCCAGCCCGAGCAGGCGTTGTTGCGTGGGGTCGGGGTGGTGGTGGTACAGCGCTTCGAGCAGGGGCAGGATTTGTTCGCGGTAGCGTGCCGGCGGCTGGCCGGACAGGATGGCGGCCAGTGCGTAGAGGCCGGGCAGGCGGTTGATGCCGGGCGGGCCGTCGATCCAGCCGTAGGGCAGGCGCGGCAGCAGGCCGATGCGGCCTTTGCGCACGGCTTTCACGTTTTTCCACAGCGGGTTGCGGGCTACCTGAACGGCAAAATCGGCTTCTTGAGTGAGAATCCAGTCGGGCTGCCACAGGATGATCTGTTCGATGGAAACCTGTGCCAGGCCGCCGCCTGCGAGTGCGTCGCCCACATTGCGCGCGCCTAAGAGTTCGGCCACTTCGGTGTGGATGGAGTTGCGGCGGCCGGTTTCCAGCCCGTCGCGGCCGCGAGCCAGATAAACGCTGACGGGGCGGCTGCGGGCGGCGGCTTCGCGTTGTGCGAAGGCGAGTGCCTGTTCGGCCAGTGTGGCGAGGCGTTCGGTGTGCGGCGAGGCGATGAGGCTGCCCAGCTGGCGGATTTGTTCTGCTGACTGCGCCAGCCTGCCTTCCAGCAGCAAGTAGGGCACGCCGAGCTGTTTGGCGGTTTGCTGGGCGGTGGAAACGGTGGCTTCGCTCACTACGCCGACGTCTACCACTGCGTCGATTTTTTCTGCCAGTAGGCGTTCGAGCGATATGGGCGAGCCGCGCCCGTTGATGCCGCCGAGCGGGGGCAGGTGGCGGGAGGCTTCGCTCAGCATAGCCAGTGCCTGCGGCCGTTTTTGCGCCGTCCAACCGACGAGGCGCTCCGGTGCCAGTGCGTAGAGCAGCACTTCGGCGGGCGGCCCGGCGGCATACAGGCGGCGGAAGGCGCGGGTGTTGCTTTTGCTGCGCAGAAACTCACTGCGTTCGTTTTCAGGTAGCCCGAAGATGTGCAGCAGGCCGGAGGCGGATTGGGGGGCGGAAGCGGGGGCTTCGGGCGCATCGTTTTCATGGGGGCGGCAGCCGGCCAGTAGCAGGCTGCCGGCCATGAGGCTGCGGAGGAAATCGCGGCGGCTGATCATGCGCCGGCTCCGCGCCTTTGGGCGATGGCGGCCAGCGCCCAAGCGGCCGCGGCATCGGCATCGACGGCCAGTTCGACGCCTTCGCCGCCGCAGAAGTCGCGCCAGTCGGCCAGATAGTTGCGGTGCAGGCAGGTGAGCACGGGGATACCTGCGGCGGCGGCGGCAAGGTATTCGGCCAAAAGCCCGCGGTTTTCTATTTCGGCGTGGCCGAATTTGTTGACGAACACCAAATCGGCGTGCGACCGGACGGCTTCGCGCACGGCCGCGCCCGCCGCGGCCAGCCTGCCGTCGTCGAGTTTGCAGCCGGTTGAGCCGCTGCCGAGGTTTTGGAAAATGGAAAACTCCACGCCGTCGGCAATGGAAACGAGGCGGGATTTGATGTGGCGGCCTTGCCCGTCGAGCGGGTTGAGCAGGCCGCCGGGGCGGAAACCGAGGCGGCGCAATTCGGCGGCGGCTTGCCACAGCGCGGCGTTAGCGGCATCGCCTTCATCGCTGTAGATAACGGCGGCGGTGGAGAAATCGTTCATGGTGGGAACCGGCTTGGGTTGGAGGGGTTTAATTTTGCTGAAATTCCAGCGCGTTGGGTTTTCAGGTAGCCCTTGGGAGAGGCTACCTGAAAATAGGGTCGGCCTGCTTTATCTATATTTATAGCAAACCGGCTTAACTTTTGCTACGGCGCCGGTTCGCCTAGTGCTGGAAGCCGATTCGGCCTGCACCATACCCGGCTTTGGCAAGGCGCGGGTGGCTGTGCTCGCTGCAAGGCGCGGCGGTTTGGCGGCGGGAAATATGGGCGGGCAAAGTCTGCCGTATTGCGCCGCCGGGCGGCGGTGCTGCTTATTTGCCATGTGCGGGCAGGTAAATGTTTATTGCGGATGAATTGTTGCCACGGCGTTGCTTTGCCCTACGCGCGCTGCCTGTAATGTGCCGCCTGGTGTTGGCGGCCGATTTAATCTGCTATGGGTTGCGCAGTTGTGCTTTCAGGTAGCCCGAACCGTCAGGCTACCTGAAAATGCAGGCCGTTTACGGTTTAAAACACGTAGCGCAGGTTGGTGAACCAGGTGCGGCCGGGCATGGGGTAGCCGTCGCTCAGTTCGTAATGGCGGTTGCCGATGTTTTCTACGCCGGCTTCCCAGCTCAGGCCTTCGCGGATGCGCCAAACCCCTTTGGCGTTGTAAACCGCGTAGCCGCCGAGGGTGCGCGTGCTGTTGCCGTAGGAGGATTTGCGGCCGGTTTCGGCCAGCACGGAGGCGTGCAGGCTGACGCGCTCGACGGGGCGGTATTCGGCATAGGCGGAGAATTTGTGGCTGGGGGTGTTCAGCATCGGGGTGTCGGTGCTGCCTAGGTCTTTGCGGTTCAGGTAGCCGTAGGCGGCGCCGAGCGTCCATTGGCTGCCGATGCTCTGCCGCAGGCTGAGTTCGATGCCGGTGTGGCGGGTGCGGCCGATGTTTTGGGTTTGCTGGCAGTAGCCGCGTACGGGGGAGCGGCGGCAGGTGCGGCCGGTAGGGTCTGGCACGTAGGCGCTTTGAATTTCGTTGTGCAGGCGGCTGTAGAACACGGCGGCTTCGGCTTCTGCCCCGGCCCACGGTTTGCCGCGCCAACCGAGTTCGAAGTGGTTGGCACGCTCAGATTCCAAATCGGGATTGGGGATGGCGCGCCCGAGGCGGTAGGAGTAGCGGTCTTTCAGGCTGGGGAAGCGTGATTTGCTCGATACCGTGCCGTAGAAGCTGTGGTTTTCGTTCGGACGGTAGCTCAGTTCGACGAGGCCGTTTACCGAAGAGGTTTTGCCGCGGTGAAACGTGGCGGGCAGTTCTTTGGCGGCGAGGCGTTCGTAGTCTACGCCGCTGCGCAGCCGCCAGGCGGGGGTGAAGTCGATTTGGTGTTCGATGGCGATTTGGTGGGCGGCGTCGCGGAAAACTTGGTCGCTGCCTAAGTCGTGGTGGCGGTCGGCTTTGTATTGGTAGCCGATTTGCCACAGCTGGTTTTGCCACACGGCGGTGGAAAAATTGACGCTCAGGCCGGTGGTGCGGTCTTTGTAGGCGCTGATATCGCCGTCGGGCACTCGGTAGCCGCTGTCCCGGTATGCCTGCAAGCCGTTTTTGTAGGTGTCGCGGTAGGCGCGGATTTTCAGGCGGTTGGCTTCGCCGAGGCTGATGTTGCCGATGAAGTAGTAGCTGTCTTTGTCCCAATACGGCCAGCGCCAGAAGCGGGGGCTTTGGTTGGCCGTGCCGACATAGGCGGGCTGCTGTTTTTCGCTGCGGATGCCGCTGTAGCCGATGGCGTATTCGTCGGTGAGGTTGGGGGTGAGGCCGAGTTTGAGCGAGTAGTGGCGGTCGGTGCGGGCGGCGTTTTCGCGGTAGGAGCCGGTGTCGGTGGGGCGGCGTTTGGGGTCGCGGAAATGGTGCGGCAGGTGGAAGCGGTCGGAATCCGAATAGGCAAAACCGCCCTGAACATAGAAGCGGCCGGTGTTGGAGCCGAAGTTGGCGGACAGGTTGTGGCCGACGGTGTCGTCGAAGCCGACATTGATGTCGCCTTCGAACGGTTTGCCCGGTTTGCGCGTAACCAAATTGATGGCGCCGCCCAGAGTATTGGGGCCGTACATCAGCGAGGCGCCGCTCTTGGCCACGCGGATTGAGGAGAGGCCGGGGGTGAGAAAGCGGGCGAAGTCCACATAGCCGTCATAGGGGACGTATTGCGGGATGCCGTCGAGGAACAGCGGCACTTGGCGGGCATCGTAGCCGCGCACGCGCAGGCCGGTTTCGTTGCGGCCGCCGGAGAAGTCGATGTTTATGCCGGGCAGGGGTTCGAGTGCTTGGGCGATATTTTGGCTGTTGCCGCGGCGGATGTCTTCGGCGGTAACGGTGTGCTCGCCGGCATCGCTGCTGCGGGTGCGGCGGCCGGTGATGGTGATTTGGCCTAATTCGAAGGATTGGTCTTCGGGATTGGTGCCCTCGGCAAAGGTTTGCGGGGCGGCGGCCAAGGCCAGCAGGCCGAGCAGGATGGCGTTGCGGGGGAAACGGGGAGACATAATGATGACTTGTGTATAGTTTGGTTAAGATTGCGTGAATCTAACTTGCTCGTTGAACATATGTCATCAGCCGAAGGGATTAGATAGAATTGCGGTATAGGGCGGTAAATGGCGGGTCAAGTTTAAGGGTATGGCGCTGCATCGCCTTGTTTGGATTCAAGAGTAATCTGCTATGCAGCCGCTATTTTGCCAAACGAAAAAAGGCTACCTGAAAACATGGTTCGGTTGGAACTCTGTTTTCAGGTAGCCTTTAGTGACTGTGCTTGGACAGGTGTTAAGCGACTACGCCCAAAATCACGCTGCCGGCTTTGAAAATGGCGGTAACCTTCTGGCCGGGGTGTAAATCGAGGGTTTCGGTGCTTTGCATGGTGATGCCGGCAGTCAGGATGAGGCCGCCGCCGATGTCGATGCTGACGATGGAGTTTACCGTACCGCGTTCAACATGGGTAACCAGGCCGGAGAGCTGGTTGCGGGCGGAGAGTTTCATTGGGTGCAGATCGGTGGCCACGATGATGTTGCTGGCTTTAATCAGCGCGGTGGCCAAGCCGCCTTCGGCCAAGCCGAGCTCGCGGCAGCTTTCTTCGGTTACGGTGCCGACCAAGCTCATGCCGTTGGCCAGCTGGAGAGTAATTTCGCTGGTAACGGGGCCGTGTTTAACGGCAGTGATTTTACCGGGCAGTTGGTTGCGGGCGCTGGTTTTCATAAGTGAACCGTTTTTATTTTCCATAAACATACGAGTGTGAATAATGCCATAATTTGGCTTGAGTTAAAAGGAGAGGCAATTTTAGCCAAATAAGCCCGCTATCGGCTATTTCTATCATGAAGTATTGGCAATAATTATTTCGAACTAGTTCTTTAGAATTAGTTTGTATCATTCGAATGAATGGCAATTAAACCTGATGGAAGCATGTTTTTTGCCGCTTGCTTGCTTTATAGTTCAATCCACTGAGTATAAAAGTATTTCGGTTTTGAGAATAGCTTTCGCACAGGAAGACCTTTGCGTGGTTTTTGCTGGCAAAGCATACATATAGGGATCGCACATGAGCCATTTCTTAGACCGCCTGACCTTCTTCAGGCAAAAACGCGAGCCGTTTTCCAACGGCCACGGCGTTTTGATCAACGAAGACCGCAAGTGGGAAAATGCCTACCGCAGCCGCTGGTCGCACGATAAAGTTGCCCGTTCCACCCACGGCGTGAACTGTACCGGTTCGTGCTCGTGGAAAATCTACGTTAAAAACGGCATCATCACCTGGGAAACCCAGCAGACCGACTATCCGCGCACCCGCCCGGATTTGCCTAACCACGAGCCTCGCGGTTGCCCGCGCGGTGCGTCTTACAGCTGGTATGTTTACTCTGCCCAGCGTATCAAATATCCGATGATGCGCGGCGCGCTGGCCGAACTGTGGCGCGAAGCACGCAAAACCAAAGACCCGATCGAAGCATGGAAATGGATTGTGGAAGACCCCGAGCGTTCCAAATCCTATAAATCCCAGCGCGGCTTGGGCGGCTTCGTGCGTTCCAACTGGGACGAAGCCTATGAAATGGTGGCTGCAGCCAACTGCTACACCATCAAGAAATACGGCCCCGACCGCGTTATCGGCTTCTCGCCGATTCCTGCCATGTCAATGATCAGCTACGCTGCAGGCGCGCGCTATCTCGGCTTGATCGGCGGCGTGCCGCTGTCGTTCTACGACTGGTATTGCGACTTGCCGCCCGCTTCGCCGCAGACTTGGGGCGAACAGACCGACGTGGCCGAATCCGCCGACTGGTACAACTCCAATTATCTTTTGGTGTGGGGTTCCAATATTCCGATGACCCGTACCCCCGACGCCCACTTCTACACTGAAGTGCGCTATAAAGGCACCAAAACCGTCGCCGTGTCGTCCGACTTTGGCGAAATGGCCAAGTTCAGCGACATCTGGCTCGCACCGCGCCAAGGCACGGATGCTGCGCTGGCGATGGCGATGGGACACGTTATCCTCAAAGAATTCCATATCGACAATCCATCCGACTATTTCCAAGATTACTGCCGCCGCCTGACCGATATGCCGGTGCTGGTGTGCCTGAAAGAAGACGGCGAAGACTACCGCCCGGAATACACTCTGCGCGCCTCCCATTTGAGCGACAACTTCGGCGAAGAGAAAAATCCCGATTGGAAAGTACTGGCTTGGAACGAGAAAACCAACAGCCTGATGCTGCCCAACGGCTCCATCGGCTTCCGTTGGGACGGCAGCCAAAAATGGAATCTGGAAACCAAGGCGCAGGATGACCAAGACGTTCAAGCGGCCTTGTCGCTGAAAAACTATGCCGATGACGTGGTGCGCGTTGGTTTCGACTATTTCGGCGGCGAGTTCGACGAAGAAAAAACCTTCCGCAAAGTGCCGGTGAAACGCATCACCCTAGCCGACGGCAGCAGCCAGTTGGTGGCCACCGTGTTTGACCTTTTGGTGGCGCAATATGGCGTGGACAACGGCTTGGGCGACGAGAACGTAGCCAAAGATTATTTTGAAGACAAGCCCTACACGCCGAAATGGCAGGAAAAACACACCGGTGTCGCTCCCGAACGCGTGATTCAGGTAGCCCGCGAGTTCGCCCAGAACGCGCACGACACCAAAGGCCGTTCGATGATTATCGTCGGCGCCGGCCTGAACCACTGGTATTACCTGGACATGAACTATCGCGGCCTGATCAACATGCTGATGATGTGCGGCACCATCGGCAAGTCCGGCGGCGGCTGGTGCCATTATGTAGGCCAGGAAAAACTGCGTCCGCAGTCCGGCTGGGCGCCGCTGACTTTCGCGCTCGACTGGCACCGCCCCGCGCGCCAGATGGCCGGTACTTCATTCTTCTACGGTCACACCGGTCAGTACCGCCACGAAACCGTGTCCGCCGACGAGCTGCTCACGTCCGACGCGGGCGACGATATGCGCCGCCTGACCATGATCGACTTCAATGCTAAAGCCGCCCGCATGGGTTGGACGCCGAGCGCGCCGCAGTTGGAAACCAATCCGCTGGATATAACCGATGCGGCCGAAAAAGCCGGTATGAATCCTGTGGATTACACCGTGAAAGGTTTGAAGGAAGGCACGCTGGAAATGTCCTGCGACGATCCGGAAAACCCGAAAAACTGGCCGCGCAATATGTTTATTTGGCGTTCCAACATTTTGGGTTCGTCCGGCAAAGGCCACGAATATTTCCTGAAATACCTGCTCGGCACGCAAAACGGCCTGATGAGCGACGAAGACGACTGCCTGAAACCGGCCGAAGTGAAGCAGCGGGAAGGCGTGGAAGGCAAGCTGGATTTGTTCACGCTCTTGGATTTCCGCATGAACACCACCTGCCTGTACGCCGACGTGATTTTCCCGACCGCCACTTGGTACGAGAAACACGATCTGAACACGTCCGACATGCACCCGTTCATCCATCCGTTTACCGAAGCGGTGCAGCCTTTGTGGCAGAGCAAATCCGACTGGGAAATCTATAAAGGCCTGGCCAAAAAATTCAGCGAGCTGGCCAAAGACTATCTGGGCGTGCGCAAAGACATCGTGCTCACCCCGCTGATGCACGACAGCCCGCAGGAACTCGGCCAGCCCTTCGATCCGAAAGATTGGAAACTCGGCGAATGCGAGCCGATTCCGGGCAAAACCATGCCGGCCATGACCGTGGTGGAACGCGATTACGGCGCGATTTACGAGAAATTCACCTCCATCGGCCCCCTGTTGGAGAAAGTGAACAACAACGGCAAAGGCATGGCTTGGGATACCAAGCACGAAGTGGACTTCCTGCGCAAACTCAACGGTGTGCGCGCCGAAGGCGCAGGCAAAGGCCAGCCGAAAATCGAAACCGCCATCGATGCGGCCGAGATGATTCTGACCCTTGCGCCGGAAACCAACGGCCATGTGGCGAAAAAAGCCTGGCAGGCCTTGGGCAAAGCCACCGGCCGCGACCACACGCACCTGATTAACGCCAGCGAGCACACGCAAATCCGCTTCCGCGACATCGTTGCCCAGCCGCGCAAGATCGTTACCTCGCCGATTTGGTCGGGCGTGGAGAGCGAAGAAGTGTGCTACACCGCAGGCTACACCAACGTGCACGAGCTGATTCCGTGGCGTACGCTCACTGGCCGCCAGCAGTTCTACCAAGACCACAAATGGATGCGCGATTTCGGTGCGGCCTTCTGCGTGTACCGCCCCGCCGTGGACACCAAAACCACCAAGAAACTCTTGGGTAAAATGCCCAACGGCAATCCGGAAATCACGCTCAACTTCCTCACGCCGCACCAGAAATGGGGCATCCACAGTACCTATTCAGAAAACCTGCGCATGCTCACGCTCTCTCGCGGCGGCCCGCACGTGTGGATTTCCGAAATCGATGCCAAGAAAGCAGGGTTGGTGGATAACGACTGGGTGGAAGTGTTCAACACCAATGGTTCGATCGCCTGCCGCGTGATTGTGAGCCAGCGTATTCCTGAAACCATGATTTTGATGTACCACGCTCAGGAAAAACTGGTGCACACGCCTGCGGCGGAAACCACCAAGAAACGCGGCGGCATCCACAACTCGGTAACCAAGGCGGTATTGAACCCGACCCACATGATAGGCGGCTATGCGCAACTGGCGTACAGCTTCAACTATTACGGCACTGTCGGCTCCAACCGCGACGAGTGGGTGATTGTCCGCAAGATGAAGGACATCGACTGGATGGACGAACCCGCTGATCAGGCATAAGGTTTTTCAGGTAGCCTTCTGCTAAACCAAAGGCTACCTGAAAACCAGATAAGGAACAAAACCATGAAGCTCCCGCAGATTATCCGTTTTTCCGATTATTTGAAGGAAACCCCCTCCGAAGCCGTGCGCACCGTACTGTATCAAGACCAACACGACAACATGGTGCTGTGGCAGATTCCGCCGCAAACCATGTTGCCCGCCCACCGCCACCCGTGCGGCGTGGATATTTGGATTGTGCTGCAGGGCGAAGCCGAGCTGGTGGACGACGCGCAAAGCGGCCGCACCATCCGCGCAGGCGATAGCGTAGTGGTGGGCGACCACCAAATCCACGGCGCCCGCAACAGCGGCCAGGAAGACTGCATCTTGGTTTCGATTGTCAGTCCGAAAGCCGGATTCGAAAAGGCATAACCGTTTTTCAGGTAGCCTCAAGAGCCAACGGAAGGCTACCTGAAAAAGACCAATCATTTAAGGAACACATCATGAAAATCAGAGCACAAGTCGGCATGGTGCTGAACTTGGACAAATGTATCGGCTGCCACACCTGCTCCGTTACCTGCAAAAACGTATGGACAAGCCGCGACGGCGTGGAATACGCCTGGTTCAACAACGTTGAAACCAAGCCCGGCATCGGCTTCCCGAAAAACTGGGAAGACCAGGAAAAATGGAACGGCGGCTGGGTGCGCAAACCCAACGGCAAACTCGTGCCCAAGCAGGGCGGCCGTTTGAAAATCCTGTCCAACATCTTCGCCAACCCCAACCTGCCGCAGATAGACGACTATTACGAGCCGTTCACCTACGACTACGAGCACCTGCAAAATGCCCCGCGCATGAAAACTCCGCCCACCGCGCGGCCGATTTCCGTGCTCACCGGCAAGAAAATGGACAAGGTCGAATGGGGTCCCAACTGGGAAGACGACTTGGCCGGCGAATTTGAAAAACGCGCCAAAGATACCCTGTTCGAAGGCATCCAGAAAGACATGATGGGCGCGTTCGAGCAGACCTTCATGATGTATCTGCCGCGCCTGTGCGAACACTGCCTGAACCCGACCTGTGTCGCCTCCTGCCCCTCCGGCAGCATCTACAAACGCGAAGACGACGGCATCGTACTCATCGACCAAGACAAATGCCGCGGCTGGCGTATGTGCGTGTCCGGCTGCCCCTACAAAAAAATTTACTACAACTGGGTGAGCGGCAAAGCCGAAAAATGTATTTTCTGCTACCCACGTATCGAAGCGGGCGAACCGACCGTTTGCTCCGAAACCTGCGTAGGCCGCATCCGCTATCTGGGCGTGCTGCTGTATGACGCCGACAAAATCGAAGAAGCCGCTTCAGTAGAAAACCCGCAAGACCTGTACGAAGCGCAGCTGGGCGTGTTCCTCGATCCGCACGACCCCGAAATCCAGCGCGAAGCCCTGAAACAGGGCATCAGCCAGAGCTGGCTCGATGCGGCGAAAAAATCGCCCGTCTACAAAATGGCGATGGAATGGAAAATCGCCTTCCCGCTTCACCCCGAATACCGCACGCTGCCGATGGTTTGGTACATCCCGCCGCTCTCCCCGATCCAATCCGCCATCGAAAACGGCTTGGTGGGCGAAAACGGCATCATCCCCAGCGTGGACGAAATGCGCATCCCGCTGCGTTATCTGGCTAACCTGCTGACCGCCGGCAAAATCGAGCCGATTAAAGACGCGCTGGAACGCATGATCGCCATGCGCCGCTACAAACGCGGCCAAGTAGTACACGGCGAAACGCTGGAGCAAACCTTGGACGGCACCGGCCTGACCCCCGCCATGGTGGAAGACATGTATCAGATTATGGCCATCGCCAACTACGAAGACCGCTTCGTGATTCCCACCAGCCACAAAGAACAGGTGGAAAACACCTTTGAAGACAAAGCAAGTTGCGGCTTCTCCTTCGGCAACGGCTGCTCCGGCGGCTCGGACGGCATGACCAAAGAAAGCCTGTTCGGCAAGCCCAAAGCCTCGCCCATCATCTTCTTCGACCGCCGTAAGGACTTGGAAGAAAACCGCGAAAAAGGGGTGCGCTGATGCAGGGCAATCCGGTATACAAATTCTTCTCGGCGCTGCTGTGCTATCCGGAAGCCGAATTAGTGGAGGCGCTGCCTGAATTTCAGGCAGCACTCGACCAAATGCCCGAATTGGCCGCACACCGCGAGGGTTTGCAAGCGTTGCTGGATTATCTGGGCGGCAACAGCCTGCGCCATATCCAGGAGGAATACGTTTCCACCTTCGACCGCAACCGCCTGCATGCGCTGTATATTTTCGAGCACGTTTTCGGCGAAGACCGCGACCGCGGCAGCGCCATGGTGGATTTGTTGGAAGAATACCGCAAATACGGCTTCGAATTGGGCGACGACGAACTGCCCGACTTCCTGCCCGCGCTGCTGGAATTTTTCGCCCATATCCCGCCTGCCGATGCGCAAAAACTGCTCGGTGATGCCGTGCACGTGATCAACCATATCGGCAAAAACTTGCGTACCGCCGGTTCGCCTTATGCCGTCGTGCTGGAGAATATCGTGGCGCTCAGCCCCGTCGAGCCGCAGCCCCTAACCGAGCCGCCCGTGCGCGATATGGACGAAGCCATGGAAACCTTCGGCCCCGACGTATCCGGTATCGAGCCCCTGCTCAAGCCGAGCATCCAAACCGTACAATTTTATCCAAAAAGCAAGTAAGCATACCTGCTTGGGAGTTTTGATATGAGTAACCTGCACTTCTTCTTCTTTGCCATCTATCCCTATATTTGTTTGGCAATTTTCTTCTTCGGCAGTCTCGTGCGTTTCGACCGCGAGCAGTACACTTGGAAGAGCGATTCCAGCCAGCTGCTGTATGACGGCCAGCTGCGCTTGGGCAATATCCTCTTTCACGTGGGCGTATTGGCCGTGTTCGGCGGCCACTTCGTCGGCCTGCTTACCCCGCTGTGGGTATGGCATGCCTTGGGCGTGAGCCATGCGGCCAAGCAGCTCTTGGCCATGACCGCCGGCGGCATCTTCGGCACCATGGCGCTGGTCGGCCTGCTGATTCTGATCAAACGCCGCTTCACCATCGATCGCATCAACATCAACAGCACCTGGCGCGACAAGCTGCTGCTGGTGTGGATTTTGGTGACCCTCCTGCTCGGCCTCTCCACCATTTGCGTGAGCGCAGGCCACATGGACGGCCACGAAATGACCCTGCTCATGCAGTGGGCGCAGCACATCGTTACCTTCCGCGGTGTGGAAGCCGCCGGCTTCATTACCGATGCGCACATCCTCTTTAAGCTGCACATGTTTATGGGCATGACCTTCTTCCTCATCTTCCCGTTCACCCGTATGGTGCACGTATGGAGCGGTTTTGCCAGCGTATTCTACGTATTCCGCCCCTGGCAGCTGGTACGCCGCCGTTAAGGCAATATTTTCAGGTAGCCTTTCGGGCTACCTGAAATTTCTTATAGAACACTAAGGACATCACACTCATGATTGATCACGAACTTTGGCAAAACGCCTCCGACAGCGACATCATCGACCACATCCTGCCGCGCTACCACGACACCCACCGCCGCCAGTTGGAAGAACTCGTTCCACTGGCCGAAAAAGTGGCCGGCGTGCACGCAGGCAAATTCCCGGCCGAGGTGGTTTCCCTGCTGCACACCATCCAAAACGAGTTGCTCAGCCACATGATGAAGGAAGAGCGCATCCTCTTCCCGATGCTCAAACAAGGCGCCGGTCGCGCTGCCGCCATGCCCGTGCGCATGATGATGCACGAGCACACCGAGCACGAAGCCGCCCTTGAGCGCCTGCTGGAAGTTACCGGCAACCTGCAAGCCCCCGCCGATGCCTGCCGCAGCTGGCAGCACCTCTACAGCCTGGCTCAAGAGCTGGTGGACGACCTGCGCGACCACATCGATTTGGAAGACAACATCCTCTTTGCCCGCGTATTGGCATAACCCCATATAGTAAACCAGCTGAGCTTCGATACAAGGCGGCGAGCCGCAGATGGTAAGGTAAGGTGAAGCCATGCTGTAGCGGAGGTTAAGATGGCTTGCTATGGAATGCAGAAAGGCTACCTGAAAACGGATTTGCTGTTTTCAGGTAGCCTTTTTTCTGTTCAACGGTTAGCGAGCGGTTTGGCGGGAGCAGGTTTGAATGGCGGCGTTGAAGGGGAGGGAAAGCGTATCAGCCTTGGGCGGTTTTAGCTAAAGGCAGCTTATCGCAGCAAGGCTACCTGAAAAATGCTCCATTCAAAGGGCAGGGTATTTTTCAGGTAGCCTTTTGTGAAAGCGTGGCGCTGACACCGAATACAGGCCGCTCACATCTCCAAGGGATCGATATCCACCGACCATCTGGCCGAGGCAAACTGCCGTGCCAGCGCGGCGAGGGCTTGCTGCCAGAGGGAGACTTGCCGGTGCAGCGCTTTGCGGTTGGGGCTTTCTAGAAACACCTGGGCGCGTTCGCGGCCGGCGAGTTTGGCCAGCAGCATGGGCACGGGGCCGAGGCAGAGCACTTCTGCGGCTTCGGCTGCCGCACTTTCAGGTAGCCTTTGTTGCGCCACCCATTCGGCAGCCAGGCGCAACATTTCCAGCGCATCGGCCATATTGGCGGCATCGGCGCGGACGGCGGCGGTGTGGGCGAAGGGCGGCATCTCGAAGCTTTCGCGCTCGGCCAGCTCGCCGGCGGCGAAGTCGGCATAGTTTTGCCGCAGCAGCGTTTGATACACGCGATGCTCCGGCAGGCGGGTTTGGATGAACACGCGGCCGAGCAGCTCGGCACGTCCGGCGCGGCCGGCCACCTGCATCAGTTCGGCAAACAGCCGCTCGGGGGCGCGGAAATCAGCGCTGTAGAGGCTGCCGTCGGCATTGAGCACCAACACCAAATTCAGGCGGGCGAAATCGTGGCCTTTGGCCAGCATCTGCGTGCCCACCAGAATATCCACGCCGTTTTCGGCGATGCGCCGGTAGAGCCGTTGCCAGTCGCCTTTACGGGCGACGCTGTCGCGGTCCACGCGCTCGATTTTGGCCCCGGGCAGTTGCGCGCGCAGGGCCTCTTCCACCCGCTGCGTGCCGATGCCCACGGCGGTGAGGTCTTGGTTGCCGCAGTCGGGGCATTTTTTCGGAATCGGCACGGCCAGGCCGCAATGGTGGCAGCGCAGCTGGCGCGCGCGCTGGTGCAGCACCAGTTTGGCGGAGCAGTGCGGGCAGCCGAAGGTGTGGCCGCAGTCGCCGCAGAAGAGGGCGGGGGCGAAGCCGCGCCGGTTGAGGTATACCATGCTCATGCCGCCGGCGGCGTGATTTTGCTGCAACAGCTTGAAAGCGGCCGGGCTGAAGCCTTGGTCCAAGGGCTCGCGGCGGATGTCGATCAGGCGGATTTCGGGCAGGCGGGCGGCCGCGCGGGCGCGTTGCGGCAGGCTGAGCAGGCGGTAGCCGCCGCTTTGCGCCTTGTGCCAGCTTTCCAGCGAGGGTGTGGCGCTGCCGAGCACAATCGGGCAGCCGGCCTGCTGTGCGCGCCACACGGCCAAATCGCGGGCGTGGTAGCGCAGCTCGCTGTCTTGTTTGAACGAGGAATCGTGTTCTTCGTCCACCACAATCAGCCCCAAATCCGGCAGCGGCGTGAACACCGCCAGCCGTGTGCCCACCACCAGCCGCACTTGGCCGCACATGGCTTTCAGGTAGCCTTGGGTGCGCTCGCCGGCGGCGGTTTGGCTGTGCAAAACGGCGGTCGGCACGTCAGCAAAACGCTGTTGCAAACGGGCGATGAGCTGCGGCGTGAGGCTGATTTCGGGCAGCAGGAACAACACCTGTTTGCCCGCCGAGAGTGCGGCGGCCATGGCTTCGAAATAGGTTTCGGTTTTGCCGCTGCCGGTGATGCCGTGCAGCAGGAAGGGGGCAAAACCCTGCGCCTGCGCCACCGCATCGGCCGCGGCCTGCTGCCCGGGGTTGAGCGGCACGGGCGAGGGCGGAATCGGCAGGCGGGCGGGCAAAGCGCCGGTTTCGGCTACCAGCCAGCCTTGCGCCTGCCAGCTTGCCAGCTGGGCGGCGGCCTGCGGCGCGATGGTGCGGGCGGCGCTTTGGCTCACCGGGCTCTCCAGCAATGCCTGCCACAGCGCGGCCTTGCGGCGGTGGTACGGTGGCGGAGATGGCTGCTGACGCCCCAAATCGGTGAGCGAAAAATAGGTTTCCGGCTGCGGCGGCGGGCAGGGCTTGGCTTCGCGCAGACCGGCGGGTAGGGCGGTGAAGGCGGTTTGGCCGATGGGATGGTGATAATAACGGGCAGTAAATTCAATCAGTTCGCGCCAGGCGGCGGGCAGCGGCGGTTCGTGTTCAAACACTTGCGCGAGCGGGCGGATTTTGTCCGGGCTGATTTCCGGCTCTTCGCACGCGCCCCACACGATGCCGGCCACGGTTTTGTCGCGAAACGGCACGGCCACGCGCACGCCGGGCGCGGGAATGCGGTCGGCACGGTAGGTGAAGAGCGTGTCGAGCGGAACATTGAGGGCAACTTGGCAGTAGGGCACGGCGGTTGGGTAGGAATAAAGAGACAGCGGGTATTGTACCTGAAACGGGAAAGGCTACCTGAAAGCGCAGCTTCAACGGGGAGGCGTTTTGGCACAGCTAAGGCCGAATTTCTGCGAAGCTGGGGCGTTGGCTTCAATGTTGTTGAAATGGCCGCACAGATTTCAGGTAGCCTCTAATCAGGGCGGGCGGTAAACTGAGCGTATTGTGCCAACGTAAAATCAGGCTACCTGAAAACCTTGGCTGCAACACAGTGGAAATAGCCTGTGGCAAGGCCGAAGCCAGTTTCAGGTAGCCTCATTTAGAACTTAAGGGGAAAATATGAATGCCACTTTGGAGGTATGCCAAGCCGACATCACCACGCTGGCGGTGGACGCGATAGTTAATGCTGCCAATTCCTCGCTGTTGGGCGGCGGCGGGGTGGACGGTGCGATACATCGCGCCGCCGGGCCGGAGCTGTTGGCCGAGTGCCGCCAGCTGGGCGGCTGCCGCACCGGTGAGGCCAAAATCACGCAGGGCTACCGGCTGCCGGCACGCTGGGTGGTGCATACGGTCGGCCCGGTGTGGCGCGGCGGGCAGCGTGGCGAAGCGAAACTACTGGCCGCAGCCTATGCCAATTCTCTACGCTTGGCTGCGGAACAGGGCGCGAAAAGCATTGCTTTCCCCTGTATCAGCACCGGCGTGTATGGCTACCCCGCACGCGAAGCAGCGAAAATTGCGGTGCGGACGGTGCGCGAAACGCTGCCGCAATACCCGCAGATAGAGCGCGTGGTGTTTTGCTGTTTTTCGCAGCGAGATGCGGCACTATATCGGAGATTGCTGGAGGCTACCTGAAAAATTCGGGCAGATACGCAGCGTATGTTTGGGGCAGTAAGCAGGCAAAATCGGGTACATCGCCAAAACGGATTGCTTGAATTGTTGGCGGGAAGTATCGTTTTGGGCGGCTAAATGCAGGTTTTTGGTGTATTTAGGGCGAAACTTGCTATAATCGCGAGCGCGTTGCGGCGGCAGGCGGCAAACCTGTAATTGGAGTTTGTGGTTTGGAAAGAATAGAGATCAGGTAACCTTTACTTGAAAGAAAAGGCCTGTCTCAAAAGCGCCGCAGGCAGATTAAGAATTGCCCACTAGGAGGTATCAATGATGCGCAGCAAACTTTGGGGCTGGCTGCAAGTTGTCTATCTGATTATCCTTGCTATCCTGCTGTGGCATTTCACCAGGCAAGCTGGCAGTAGCCAAGACTTCTTGGTTTACATTCTTACCCTACTCTTGGTATATGGCCTCTACGATTGGATGATAAGCCGTGCCCACCGTGCCGCTCTGCAAGCATTCCATAATAACCCTGCTGCCCGTCAATGGCTGGCTGAAAACCTGAGTGGCGTACGTATTGCCGACATCAAAGCTATCCGCTCCCGTTTTGGCCTCTCTTTACGTGATGCCGTTGCCGTATTAGACGAATACCGGCAGCAAAAAAATTAAATGGCCGGGCGCCGCATTTGATACGTTTGATGTCAAATAGCCTGCCTTGGGCTACCTGAAAATTTCTGGAGCAGCCGGTGCTCCTTTCGATAACACCGGCCACAGCGGTATGCCGTCGGCTCATCAGCCAAAACCCGGCCTGCCACCAAACTAACCTTAATAGGAGATTCATCATCGCACAAGAACGCGAAGCACGGATCAACGGCGAAATCCACGCCAAAGAAGTGCGTTTAATCAGCGGCACGGGCGAGCAGCTCGGCATCGTAACCGTGAAAGAAGCCCTGGCCATGGCCGAAGAGCAAGATGTGGATTTGGTGGAGATTTCCCCTACCGCCAAACCGCCTGTCTGCAAGCTGATGGACTACGGCAAATATAAATACGAGCAGTCGAAAAAACGCGACGAAGCCAAGAAAAAGCAGAAGCAGGTGCAGATTAAGGAAATTAAATTCCGCCCCGGCACCGACGAAGGCGATTATCAAATCAAAATGCGCAACGTTACCCGCTTTTTAGCCGATGGCGACAAAGTGAAAATCACCCTGCGTTTCCGCGGCCGCGAAATGGCGCACCAGCACTTGGGCGCGCAGCTTCTGGAACGTGTGAAGGCCGATTTGGCCGAAGTGGCCGCTGTGGAACAGTTTCCGAAAATGGAAGGCCGCCAGATGGTGATGATGGTTGCACCTAAGAAGAAGTAACCGTATAATTCGCCGTTTTCCGCTCCGCCGCACGCGGGAAACGGCTTCAATGTTGTGTGTGCGGCATAAAACCGTGGTTTCGGGTATTAAGCGCGGCCTGTTGCAGGCAGCCTCCCGATGCCTAATCCGATAAACCAATGGAGTTTTCCCATGCCTAAAATGAAAACCAAATCCAGTGCGAAGAAACGCTTCAAAGTGCTGGGCAACGGTGGCATCAAACGCGCCCACGCGTTCAAACGCCACATCCTCACCAAAAAAACCACTAAGAACAAACGCCAGCTGCGCGGCACCGCTATGGTGAACGAGCGCGACGTGGCTTCCGTTCATAAAATGTTGCCCTACGCTTAAAGGAGTCTGAAATATGCCACGCGTAAAACGCGGTGTAACCGCACGTGCCCGTCATAAAAAAGTATTAGTTCTGGCCAAAGGTTATCGCGGCCGTCGTAAAAACGTCTACCGCGTTGCCAAACAGGCGGTGATGAAGGCAGGCCAATATGCCTACCGCGACCGCCGTCAGCGCAAACGCCAGTTCCGTCAACTGTGGATTGCCCGTATCAATGCCGGTGCCCGCCAGCACGGCCTGTCTTACAGCAAATTCATGAATGGCCTGAAACGCGCCGCTATCGAGCTGGACCGCAAAGTATTGGCCGACTTGGCTGTATTCGACAAAGCTGCTTTCGCGCAGCTGGTTGAAAAAGCCAAAGCCGCTTTGGCTTAATGCTTGATTGGAAAAATCGGCTGGAATCTTCCGGCCGATTTTTTATTGTGCTGGAAGTGGAGAGGGTGCTTAGGCTTTTATAGTGAATTAACAAAAACCAGTACAGCGTTGTCTCGCCTTGCCGTACTATCTGTACTGTCTGCGGCTCGTCGCCTTGTCCTGATTTTTGTTAATTCACTATAGTTTCGCAGATACTTGGTCTTGGTTACACCAACCGCCGCTCCACCTCGCTGAAGAAACTGTTTTCAGGTAGCCTTTGGGGTGGCGGCCAGCAAAACGAATTGTCCAAATCCACCCGACAGCGTATAATCCACCTCCCTTTATCTGGGGGCGACCTTGGTTTCGACGGGGGTTGCAAAGCAGATGCGGGCATACCGGGGTCTCAGATTCCCCGTAAAACACTGAATTTAAATAGTCGCAAACGACGAAACTTTCGCATTGGCCGCCTAAGGCCTGCCGTTGCAACAGTTGGTCAATGGGCTGTGTAGCGTAAGCTACCGCAACGTCATTCTACATTGACTGGTTTCCCGTCGGGTTACTTGGCGGGAAATGAGATTTAAGGTAACTGGCTCCCAAACAGCCTGTCTGTCGGCGGAATGGGGGCGAGATTTCAAGTTGGCAAGACTAAGTATGTAGAACGCTCTGTAGAGGGCTTCCGGACGGGGGTTCGATTCCCCCCGCCTCCACCAAAATATCCGATAAGTATCCTATGCTTACCTCCATTTCTGTGTTTTTTGGCACACCATTGGCACATTTCCCACCAAAAAACTGCTCGATTTTGGACTTTTCACGCTGCTTGTCGGCCAAGTCAATCCAGCGGGAATAGTTTTCAAGTAGCATCTTCATGGTGCTGTGCCCCATCTGTCGGGCTACCCACATGGGGTTGGCTCCAGCCATGAGGTTGAGTGTAGCAAATGTATGGCGGGTGTTGTAGGGTTTCCTGTACCTTACCCCCGCTATTTTTATAGCGTGCTGCCACGGTCTCCACGGCACTTTGTCGTTCTTAAACGGGCTGCCGGTTTTCGGATTGATGAAAACGTATCCGCTTGCCAGCCCTGTTCTTTGCCATTGCCTACGTAAGGCTTCCAAGGCGCGGCTATTGAGCTCGATGTCTCGATAGCTGTGGGTTTTGGTGCTTTTCAGCTTGCCAGCCACGGATGCTTTGTTCACGCGCACGCACTGCCTTTGGAAGTCGATGTCCTGCCAAGTGAGAGCTATGAGCTCGCTGGTACGCATACCGCTAAAAAAGGCCAGCTCGAAGTAATTGTGAAACACAGGTTCATTTTTCAGGTAGCCTAGGATGGCTTCGGCCTCTTCGAGCGTGAACGGATCAGGCGGCTCTTTCTGCACTTTGGCATTGGCCAGATGCTGGGCGGGATTGTCTTTTATCCTGCCGTCGCGGAGCGCAAGAACAAACGGCTGCCGGATAACGGTGGCGATGTTGTTGCGAGTTTTTGCGCTACAGTCTAAGGTAGCCAGCAGCCCGGCTAGCTGGTTATCCCTATAAAAAGTACGATGGCCGCAAGTGTATTCATGTAATGGAACTAGGTTCTGTTAATGCTGAGTGCCGCATGGTTTTTAATATAAAGTAGAAATAATATTAAATATCAATGGATTGATATTTTTGAAGTGATTTATGCCCGAGAGCTTAGTAAAACTCACTAACCGGAGAACCTGGTCAGGCACACTTCTCCATCTGTTGGGCCTAATCAAGCGCCGATTAAGCGGACAAGGTTCCAATATCCCGTGTGCTGATGTAGGTATCGCTGGCGCTATCCGGACCTAGTTCATCGGCGGTTGACAAGAACAGATCAGCGTATTAGTGCAAATGGAATCCGTACAGCAGTCACGGCCGGCAACGACTATGATGCATGCCGGGTTAAAGTCACTTTAAGCTTACTCACAGCATATCCGCATCGATGCAGAAAATTATACCGACGGGCAAAGGGCAGATTGCCGAGACCAAGTCCGCAATCAAAAGGGGTATTGAGGCAGACAGCCTTGCTTGGAAGCAGGGAGGGTTGCAAGGACCTGGTTCTTTCACTCACTGAAAGATAAAACCTAAGCAAGAGGTGATGATGCATACCAACGACCGGCAGCTATCTCCCCTAAAGACCGGAGGTGTACTAGGTTCGTGGCCAATCGTTTCATTGTTGATACTGTTTTCGTTACCCGCAATATTCGTTTTGATTCAACAATATAGTAAATTATCTAATATGATCAATTAAGTATCTTGCCTTTGTGCCTGTCGATATCTTTGAGCATGCAGAATAACGGCTCCGTTTAGCCTTCAAGCAGCAGCCGGAAGTATCATGACACGGTTGATTTTTACCTGATGACGCAGAAAAAAGAGGGATGGAAAACCATCCCTCTTGTCGTTTTGATGCGTTGCTTGGTTCACACCATCAAAAACGGCAGCCCGTCTTTGATTTGCTGCTGTCCCGCCGGGCTGTCGGGCTTAAACTCTTCCTGATAATAACCGATGGTGTTGCTCACCGTCGGAATGCCGTATTCGTTGGCGTAACACACGGGCAGGTGTTGGTGGGCATGGCCGTGGATGCAGGCTGCAAGCTTTTCAGGTAGCCCGATTTCCGCATCCTCTGCCC
>NZ_LXSQ01000007.1 GCF_001648475.1 Eikenella halliae | reverse complement strand
ATAACGGTACGCCTGACACCGTTAAATTGACCGAGACCGTTAAATACACAGGTGACAGCAACATCGTCACCACCGTAACCGACAACCAAGTGGGCTTCAAACTGGCCGACAGCATCACCGTAGGCCCGGCCACCGGCGGCAACCCGGTTAAGATCGACGGCAATGCCGGTACCGTAACCGGACTGACCAACAAAACGTGGGATCCGAACAACATCACCAGCGGACGCGGTGCGACTGAGGACCAGCTGAAAGCAGCGCAGGCTGCTGCTACTAGCAAGGTAGCCGCTGGCAACGGTATTAGCGTTACCCCGAACGTGGATGCAACTACCGGCAGCACGACTTACACGGTAGCAGCTGATACCACTACGCTGAACGTAGGCGATGGTACTGGCGGCAATCCCGCTGGCAAGGTAATTACGCCAACCGGTGCTGATGCCAATAAACTGGTTACTGCAGGTGATATTGCCAACGCCATCAACAACAGTGGCTTCAACATCAACGCCGGCGGTAACGTAGTAGGTACTTCTACCGCTACTACTGCCAAACCCGGCAGCACCCTGACGCTGAAAGCCGGTGACGGTTTGACCGTGAAACAGGAATTGGATGGCAATGGTAACCAAAGCTATACCTATGCTTTGGATTCTCAGTCTGTTGTACAGAACGCCCAAACCCCGGTGGTGTACACCAAAGCCGACGGCACGAAGGTGTACAAACAACCCGACGGCAAATTCTATGATGCACCGACAGGTGGTAACGAAGTAGCCGCCGGCGACGTAATTGCCAGCATGCAGAATGCGGCTGGCAGCACCACTGCACCGACCACATTGGCCAACGTGAAGAGCAACCTGGCTGATACTGCTACAGCCACCACCAATCCGGCCAACAACGATCGTGCCACACTGACTGCCAACAACAAAGGCAACAACGCTGCGACCGTTAACGACGTATTGAACGCAGGCTTTACCGTACAGGGTAACGGTGCCGACAAAGACTTCGTGACCCACGGCGACACCATCAACTTCGCCAACGGCCAAGGTACTGTAGCGAATGTCAGCACCACCAACGGTGTGACCACTGTGAAGTTCGATACCCCGATGACCTATGCCGATACTGCAGGCAATCCTACTACTACACCGAGCAACAAAGTGAACCTGGTAGGCGGTACTGCAGGCAGCCCGGTTACTTTGGGTAACGTAGCCCCCGGTACGCTGAGCGCCACTAGCACCGAAGCTGTAAACGGCAGCCAGCTGTACGCCACCAACCAAAACGTGGCCAAAGGCATTAACTTCGGCGGCACTACCGGTAGCAACAACTACCAGCTGGGTGACACCATCAACGTGAAAGGCGACAGCAACATCACCAGCACTACCGTAAACGGCGGCGTACAGCTGGGATTGAACCCGAACCTGAACGTAACCAGCGTTACCGCTACCGATGCGGCCGGCAACCAAACCGTTACCAACGGCGGCGGCGTGACCATCACTCCGGCAGCAGGCGGTGGCAACCCCGTAAGCCTCACTACCGGCGGTTTGAATAACGGCGGCAACAAGATTACCAATGTTGCCGACGGTACAGCCGGTACGGACGCGGTAAACGTGAGTCAGTTGAACGCAGCTTTGGGTGCTATTCATGGTGCAGGTAATGCCAATATCGCTGCTTTAGATGCTAAGATTAACGATGTGGCCAATACTGCCAATGCAGGTGTGGCTCAAGCCATTGCCACTGCCGGTCTGCCGCAGGCTTATCTGCCTGGTAAGAACATGGTGGCCGTAGGCGGCGGTTACTACAAAGGTGAAGCCGGTTATGCTGTTGGTTTCTCCACGATTTCCGACAGCGGCAACTGGATCATCAAAGCTACCGGCAGCGGTAATTCACGTGGTAACTTTGGTGCCTCTATCGGTGCAGGCTATCAGTGGTAAGCTAAAAGAGGCTACCTGAAAATCTGGATATAGAGTTTTCAGGTAGCCTCACCGGGTTCTCCAGGATAAACCAATTCAAAGGAAAAATTATGAAATTGTCTCAAGTAGTTTGTCGTACCGCAGTTGTGGCCGCAGCCGCTGTGGCATTGTCTGCCTGTTCTTCTTTAACTAAAGTCAGCTCAAGCGGCACTACCGACCAGCCGGTGTGGCCGAAGTGGGATCGGGTAACCTTCAATAAAACCCGTGGCACTTTCCCTGATTTGGGCAGCTTAAGGCAAGTGAAGGCCGGTCTGACCAAAGATGATCTGTACTACTTGCTCGGCCGCCCGCACTACGGCGAAATGTGGCGTCCGCGCGAATGGAACTACCTGTTCCATTTCCACACCCCAGGGCAGGGTACCAACGGCGTAACCACCTGTCAGTTCAAAGTACTGTTCGATAGAAATATGTTCAGTAATGAAACCTACTGGCATGCTGTTGATCCGGAACATGCCACTTGTCCGCCACAGTTGCAAGAGCCTGCCGTACCTGCTCAGCAGCAACAATATCACCGCTATACACTGAGTGCCGACGTATTGTTTGCATTTGATCGCAGCAGCGAGCAGGATTTGCAGTTGCGCGGCCGAGAAGAGCTGAATGAATTGGCGTATAAATTGAGAAACTTTGAGCAGCTCAACAGCATTACCATAATCGGCCACACCGACTACCTCGGCTCAGATTCCTATAATCAAAGACTGTCGCAGCAGCGTGCCGAAACCGTACGCCGTTATTTGGCAGCCCAAGGCCTGCCGGCTGACAAAATCCGCGCAGTCGGCATGGGTGAAACCCAGCCGGTTAAGCAGTGCGACAACAATGGAAGCCGCAATCAGCTGATTGCCTGCCTGCAACCCAACCGCCGCGTGGAAATCCAGGTAGACGGCTACGGTAGCCGCTAAGCCTGCCAGCCGGCAGCTTTGTCAGTATACTGTTTGACAATAAATAAACCTTCCTGTTTCGGCAGAAAGGTTTATTTACGTTTGGATTGGAAGCTGGCATAATACTTGCTTGAAAACAGATAGATTACATTTCTGTTTCACTCCACCTGTCGGGATTTGGCCGGCAGATTTTCGGTTATGTGAAGGTTGCTGCCAGGCAAGGGAGTTCAGCTGCCGGGGCAATCAATTTTTTGTTTACTTGATGAGGGATAAATAATGGCTTTCGTATATTGGACTTCTGATTTGGATACCGGATTTGAGGATATCGATGAACAGCACCGTCAATTGGTTGATTACACTAACAAACTGTATGATGCCAAAGAAGCTAACGACAAGGAAGGTATCGAACGGGAATTCCAACATCTGATCGACTACACCGTAGAACATTTCAGCTATGAAGAAATGATGCTGGAAGAGGCGCAATACCGTCTGGTGGAACAGCACCGGAAAGTGCATCAAAACTTCGTAACCCGTTTGAATACCCTGCAAGCCCGCTATCACAACGGTGATGAGGAGGCCTTGGAAGAAGTGATTGGTTTGTGCGAAGGTTGGCTGTTCCGCCACATCCGCATCAACGACCACGGCTACATCGACAGCGTGAAAGCATCCGGTATCCGCTCTTAATCCGGGCAGATTTCCCAGCAGGCTACCTGAAACGGTTTCAGGTAGCCTTTATTAATTTTGCCATTCCGGCAGGGGTTTGCTATAAGGCAATCTATAGCTGATTGAATAAGAAAGTTGCAGCGTTGGTTCGTCTTGCCCTGCTGGTTGTACCGCCTTCGGCTTGTCGCCTTGTCTCGTTTCTTATTTTAATCAACTATAGTGAATTAACAAAAACCAGTACAGCGTTGGCTCACCTTGCCGTAACGTGTGTACTGTCTGCGGCTCGCCGCCTTGTCCTGATTTTTGTTAATCCACTATATAATGAGAAAGAATAAACACAATGAGGTAGCTATGCGTTTGGGCGGTTTGTGCTGTTGGGTGGCGGGTGTGCTGCTGGCTTTTTTGTTGCCGGCAGCACATTTTGTTGCCGTTGCTTCAGCTTCGGCGCTGCTGCTCGCCCTAATTGGCTGTTTCCGGCGCGCCCGTGGGGCGTGGTGGCTGCTGTGCGGGCTGCTTTACGGCGTGTGGAGGGTGCAGCTGGCGCTATCGCAGCAGTGGCCGGCGGAGCCGGAGTTTCAACGGGTGCGGCTGGATTTTCAGGTAGCCTCGGTGGCGGAGGCATCGGCGCAGTCGGTGCGGTTTGAAGCTTGGGCGCAAACGGAGGCGGGGGAGCGGGTTCGGCTGCTGGTAACCGATCGGTATTTGCGCGAGTGGCGGCCGGGCAGCCGCTGGCGGATGACGGTGCGGGTGCGGCCTACGGTGGGCGAACGCAATGAAAACGGCTTCGACCGCGAGGCTTGGGCGTTGAGCCAGCATATCGACGGTATGACTTCGGCAGCCCGCGAGCGGGTGGAGCTGCCGCCGGACACGGGCTGGCAATCGCGTTGGCAAAACTGGCGCTACGAGCGGCAGCAGGCCTGGCAGCAGGCGGCGGAAAGCTACCCGAACGGGGCGGCGCTGATGCGGGCTTTGGGCGGCGGCGGATACGGCGGGCTGGCGGATGAGCATTGGCAGGCGTTTCGCGTGTTGGGCATCAATCATCTGATTAGTGTGTCGGGGCTGCACATCGGCATGGTGGCGCTGGCGGCGGCGTATCTGGCGCGGCTTTTGCTGCTGCGCCTGCCGCTGGCCGAGCCGCGACGCTGGTATTTGGCGGCTGGCTTGGCAGCGGCTTTGTTTTATTCGGCATTGGCCGGCTTCGGCGTGCCGATTCAGCGCAGTTTGCTGATGCTGGCGGTGTTTGCCTGGCAATGGTATCGGCGCGGCAGCCCTGCGCCGTGGCGGGCTTGGTGGCAGGCGTTGGCGGCGGTGCTATTGTTCGACCCGCTCTCGGCTTTGGGCGTGGGCTTTTGGTTTTCCTTCGGCGCGGTGGCGGCGCTGATTTGGGTGGCACAAGGGCGGCTGGAGGTCATGCCGGATGACGATGCGCCGGAAGGCGGCTGGCTGCATGCGACCAAGCATTCCGGCAAATGGCGCACCGCGCTGCGCGCCCAATATGCGGCCACGCTGTTGGGGTTTTGGCAGGCCGGGCAGGTGTTCGGCACCGTGCCGCTGGCCGCGCCTTTCGCCAATGCGCTGCTGATTCCGTGGTTTTCCTGGGTGTTGGTGCCGCTGGCTTTGCTGGCGGTGTTGCTGCCGTTTGAAGGCTACCTGAAAATGGCGGCTGCCATCGGCGAATACACCATGGGCGCGGTGGTGTGGGCGGGCAGTTGGGTGCCCACCGGCGCGCTGGCGCATTTGCCGCCGCTGTTTTGGCTGGCCGTGTTGGCTGCGCTGGCGGTGTGGCTGTTGCCGCGCGGCTTGGGCTTGCGGCCTTGGGCGGCGCTGGTGTTGGCGGCATCCTGCCTGTATCGCACGCCCGCGCCGGAGCACGGCACGGCGGCGGTGCGGATTGTGGACGTAGGGCAGGGGCTCGCCTTGCAGGTGCGCACGCAAAACCATTGGCTGCTGTTCGACACCGGCACGGCAGGGGCGGCGCAGACGCAGCTGGTGCCCAACCTGCTGGCGCAGGGGCTGCCGCCGCCCGATGTGCTGGTGCTCTCGCATCACGATGCCGACCACGACGGCGGCTTCCCGGCGTTTCAGGTAGCCTTTGCGCCGCGCAAATTGTATGCCGGCCAGCCGGAAGCCTATGCCGAAGCGGCTCAATGGTGCGCCGGCGGCACCTCGTGGGAATGGGACGGCGTGTATTTTGAATTTCTCACCCCGCCGCGAAACCCCGAAGCCGACGACAACGAACAAAGCTGTGTGTTGCGCGTGTTGGCGGGCGGCCAGGCCGTGCTGGCGGGCGGCGATTTGGGCATTACGGGCGAGCGCTGGCTGGTGGGCACATACGGCGATTCGCTGCACAGCCAATTATTGGTGCTGGGACACCACGGCAGCCGTTCTTCATCCGATTCGGCCTATCTGAACGCGGTGGCGCCCGAAGTGGCGGTGGCGGCCAACGGCTTCGCCAACCCCTACGGCCACCCCGCCGCCATCGTGCGCCACCGCCTCTCCGCCCACCGCATCGCACTCTACACCACAGCTCGGCAGGGGCAGATGGATTTCCTGCTCGGCGCGGGGAGGGAGATGGTGCCGCAGTTACAGCCCAAGCAGTTTTGGCAGAGGAAGCCGTTTGGTGCGGGGGCGTGAGGCGGCGGAGAGGGCTGGCTTGAAGCGGCAGCCCCAAAAAGATTCCCGCCTGCGCGGGAATGACAGCGTGGTGGGTGTATTGCCATTTTTCAGGTAGCCTTTCCCTTAACCAACCATCTAATCCCCTCCCCCGCCCGCGTGGGAGGGGCAGGGTGGGGGCGTCTCCGCCCAAGAAACCCCGCCCACGCCCGCCACACAAACCTTAACCAACCCCATTTGAGCCTTGCCTCTAACCCCCCATCAATAATATACTCCCCCGATGCCTCCCGCATTCCAACCGATTGGTACGGGGCGCATTTTCCGCCGTTAGTGCATTTCTCTGCCGCCGAGCGTTTTCGCGCAATTATTGGTTAAAACGCCCGCGCCGCAGTTCTCGGTATCTTTTCCAACCAAAAGCTAGGAGTACCAAATGAAAAAAACACTCATCGCCCTATCCCTGCTCGCCCTCTGCGGCAGCGCGTCTGCCGAGGTAATCCTCTATGGCAAAATCAGCGCCGGCGTAGAATTCAACCGCGGCTTCGACCACGAAAAATCCTGGGGCGTGAAAGACTTAGGCAGCTACATCGGCTTTAAAGGCTCCGAAAATCTCGGGGGCGACCTGAAAGCCATCTGGCAGGTTGAAACCCGCGCCCCCGTCAACGGCAACGGCCTCTCCGGCGGGCGCGACACCTTTATCGGCTTTGAAGGCAACTTCGGCCGCGCCACCTTAGGCCACCAAGCCACACCGCTCTACCGCGCCACCGAGCGCTTCAACCAATGGGAAGCCTCCGATAGCGATTCCGGCTTTCCCATGCAACTCAAATACTTCCGCCGATATTCCGCCAACCGCCACACCAGCCTGCAATACCAATCCCCCGAATGGGGTGGTTTTGACTTCTCTCTGATGGTCGCACCCGGCAACAATCTCTACAACAGCCGCACCCAAGACCACAATCCCGCCTTCGGCCTCGGCCTCAATTATCAAAACAGCGGCTTCTTCGCCAAATACGGCCTCGAATACGCCATGCGCGGCCACGACCGCCACAGCGGCAAAGATGCCCATATCCACGCCCTAATCGGCGGTTACGACGCCAACAACCTCTACCTCGCCCTCGGCCTGCAATACGCCAAAAACGTGTATCCGTATTTCGGCGCCCCCAGCAACGTAACCCGACAGGTCAATACCTACATTAATGATGTGTACGGCATAGCAACCATCAACATTGGCGGCACCAATTACGACGTCCCCTACAACGCCACCCTGAAAGAAGCCGCCATCAGTGCCGCCTATTCGTTTGGCGCGGTTACGCCCAAAATCTCCCTTGCCTACGGCACATCCAGCGGCAGCACCCTCAGCAACGGCTGGAAAGTAGGCGATGGCGGCCGCTATATGCAGGCCATAGTGGGCGCCGACTACGCCTTCTCCCGCCGCACCACCGCCCTCGCCACCCTCGGCTATGTCCGCAGCCGTGTCAGCAAGCGCAACCCGTATGAAAACCAATGGGGCATCGGCACCGGCCTCGTGCACAAGTTCTAACGCAACCGCATTCCATTCCTTTTCTCTTCGGGCTTGCCGCGCGCAAGCCCCTTTTTTTGCCTTGCCGCTTTCAGGCAGCCTCCTCTCACCGCACTACCCACCTTGCCCACCTGCCGTCTTCCAACCGCCCGCAGCCCAATCTGCAGCCTTTCCCCCAATGCGTTACAATACGCCCCCGCATTCCCCGCCCCACAGGCTACCTGAAACATGACCGCCCCCGCCTACATCCCCCTGCGCCAACACACCGAATTTTCCATTACCGACGGCACTTTGCGCATCAAAGAGCTGGTGAAGAAGGCCTCCGCTTTCGGCCTACCCGCGCTGGGCATCAGCGATTTGATGAACACGTTCGGCCTGGTGAAATTCTATAAAGCCTGCCGCGGCGCGGGCATCAAGCCGGTGGTGGGGGCGGATGTGTGGGTGGCGAATCCGGAAAACCCCGAGCAGCCTTTCCGCGCCATGCTCTTGGTGCGCAACGAAGCGGGCTACCGCCGCCTGTGCGAGCTGCTCACCCGCGCTTATGTGGGCACGGATCGCAATGTTGCCCACGCCGAGCTGGAGCCGCAATGGCTGGCCGAAGGCGGCAACGAAGGGCTGATCTGCCTGTCCGGCGCGCATTTGGGCGAAGTGGGCCGCCAGCTGATGAACGGCCATGACAGCGCCGCCTGCGCCGCCGCGCAGAAATACGCGCAATGGTTTCCCGATGCTTTTTATTTGGAACTGCAAAGGCTACCTGAAAAACCGGAATGGGAAACTTCGGTTTCAGGTAGCCTCAAATTGGCGGCAGAGCTGGGCTTGCCCGTGGTGGCCACCCATCCGGCGCAGTTTTTAAACCCCGACGATTTCAAGGCGCACGATGCGCGCGTGTGCATTGCCGGCGGCTGGGTGCTGGCCGATAAACGCCGCCCGCGCGATTTTGTGGCCGGCCAGTATTTTGCTTCGCCGGAAGAGGTGGCCGCCCGTTTTGCCGATTTGCCCGAGGCATTGCAAAACACGGTGGAAATCGCCAAGCGCTGCAACCTCACGCTCACGCTGGGCAAAAACTTCCTGCCGCAGTTTCCCACGCCCGATGGCATGAGCTTGGACGACTATCTCGCCCACTTATCCAACCAAGGCCTGCGCGAACGGCTGGCCGCGCTTTATCCGGATGAGGCGGAACGCGAACAAAAGCTGCCGGAATACCAGGCGCGGCTGGATTTCGAGCTGGGCACCATCGTGCAGATGGGCTTCCCGGGCTACTTCCTGATTGTGGCCGACTTCATCAACTGGGCGAAAAACAACGGCTGCCCGGTGGGGCCGGGGCGCGGCTCGGGTGCGGGCTCGCTGGTGGCTTATTCCTTAAAAATTACCGATTTAGACCCGCTGCGCTATGCGCTGCTGTTTGAGCGTTTCCTCAATCCCGAGCGCGTGTCGATGCCCGACTTCGATATCGACTTCTGCCAAAACAACCGCGGCCGCGTGATTGAATATGTGCGCCAAAAATACGGCTTCGAGGCGGTGAGCCAGATTGTTACCTTCGGCACTTTGTCGTCTAAAGCGGTGATCCGCGACGTGGGGCGTGTGCTGGAGCTGCCGTTCGGCGTGTGCGACCGGCTCTCCAAGCTGATTCCGTTGGAAGCCAACAAGCCGCTGAGCCTGGAAAAGGCGATGGAGGCCGAGCCGGAGATCGCCAAGGTGTTGGAAGAGGAAGAGGCCGAAGAGCTGATGGAGCTGGCCAAAAAGCTGGAAGACCTCACGCGCGGCCTCGGTATGCACGCCGGCGGCGTATTGATTGCGCCGGGCAAAATCTCCGATTTCTGCCCGGTGTATCAGGCCGACGAATCTGCCTCGCCCGTTTCCATGTATGACAAAGGCGACGTGGAAGACATCGGGCTGGTGAAGTTCGACTTCCTCGGCCTGCGCAACCTCACCATCATCGAAATGGCGCAGGAATTCATTGCGCAAACCACCGGCGAGCGCATCGATGTGAACCACATCGACCTCACCGACCAGCAAGCCTACGAAGTGTTCCGCAAGGCCAACACCACGGCGGTGTTCCAGTTCGAATCCACCGGCATGAAAAAGATGCTGGCGCAGGCCAACACCACCAAGCTGGAAGAAATCATCGCCTTTGTGTCGCTCTACCGCCCCGGCCCGATGGATCTGATTCCGGATTTCATCGCCCGCATGAAAGGCGCACGCTTTGAATATATGCACCCGCTGCTCGAGCCCGTGTTGCAGCCCACCTACGGCATCATGGTGTATCAGGAGCAGGTGATGCAGGCCGCGCAGGTGATCGGCGGCTATTCGCTCGGCGGGGCAGACTTATTGCGCCGCGCCATGGGCAAGAAAAAGCCAGAAGAAATGGCGAAACACCGCGAAATCTTTGCCGAAGGCGCGGCCAAGCAGGGCATTGCCCGCGAAAAAGCCGATGAAATCTTCGACTACATGGAAAAATTCGCCGGCTACGGCTTCAACAAATCCCATGCCGCCGCCTACGCCTTGGTGGCCTACCAAACCGCTTGGCTCAAAGCCCACTATCCGGCCGAATTCATGGCTGCCACCATGTCGAGCGAGTTGGACAACACCGACCAGCTCAAGCTGTTTTATGACGATGCCCGCGATAACGGCATCCGCTTCCTGCCGCCCGATGTCAACCATTCCGGCTACCACTTCCAGCCCGACGCCCAACGCCGCATCCGCTACGCCCTGGGTGCGATTAAAGGCACCGGCGAAGCCGCGGTGGAAGCCATTGTGGCCGCACGCGAAGAAGGCGGCGCGTTTAAGAGCCTGTTCGACTTCTGCGAGCGCGTGAGCCGCCAGCACATCAACCGCCGCACCATCGAAGCCCTGGTGCGCGGCGGCGCGTTCGACAGCATCGAGCCCAACCGCGCCCGCCTGCTTGCCAACATCGACCTGGCCATGAGCAACGCCGAGCAGCAGGAAGAAAATGCCAACCAAGGCGGCCTGTTCGATATGGTGGAAGACGCGATTGCCCCCTTGGAAATGATCGATGTACCCGCCTGGGGCGAAGCCGAGCTTCTGGCCGAAGAAAAACAGGCCATCGGCTTCTATTTTTCCGGCCACCCCTTCGGCCCGGCCGAAAAAGAAGTGCGCCAATTCGCCCCCACCCGCCTCTCCCAGCTCAAGCCCAACGACAACGTGCGCGTGGCCGGCTTCGCCACCGCCATCCGCAGCATGGTGGGCAAGCGCGGCAAAATCGCCTTCATCACGCTGGAAGACACCGGCGGCAAAGCCGAAGTGATGGTTAGCGGCGAAACGCTCGAGCAGCTCGGCCGCGACACCCTGCGCGCCGACCAAGTATTGATTGCCGAATGCCGCATCAGCCGCGACGACTACGGCGGCGAAGACGGCCTGCGCATCATCGCCAACCGCGTTTACACCCTGCAGGAAGCCCGCAGCCACTACGCCCGCGCCCTCACCCTGCACCTCGCTCCCCACCACAACATCTCCCGCCTGGCCGAACTGTTGCAACGCGGCGGTGACGGCAAACGCGTCCCCCTGCGCCTGCACTACGCCAACGGCCAAGCCAGCGGCGAGCTCATCCCCGACAGCCGCTGGCAGCCTTGCCTGACCACCGAACTCTTGGAAGAACTGGTGTCGCTCTTAGGCGAGCGACAGGTGGGCGTGAATTGGTAGGGGCTACCTGAAAAGGATGGCCGGAGCGATTTCAGGTAGCCTTGCGGGCTACCTGAAAAGATATCGGCTTTGTTGGTTGGAGTGGCTGCAGGCGTAACCCGAAAAGCAGCCTGATTGGCAAATAATCCACGATGGTTTGGAAGAATTTCAGGTAGCCTTAGTAGGCTACCTGAAAAGCATTGTGCCGATGGTAGTGGATTGGGTATTGATGCCTGGCATGATGAAATCAGGCTACCTGAAAAGTTTCTGCAGCAAGATAAGAAGTGGTTTTCAGGTAGCCTGCCGTGGTATGCAAAGGCTACCTGAAATTCTTTATTCCGTTATCCAAGCCGCTGCCGGACAAAATAAAGGGGTTCAAATCTTCCGCCTGCGCCTGCCAGCCGTTCGGCACGGAGAGGCGGCAATGGGTTTGCAGGTTGGCAGCGGCGAGGCAGCCGTGTTGTTCGTGCACCCACAGCGGCCATAGGGCGCGCATGAAGGGAGGCACTTTTTTTTCCTGTAGCAGGCGGCTGATTTTTTTGCGGCCGTGCGGCATGGGCAGGGTATCGCTAGGTTGCGGGGTGCGCCAGATGCCGCTGTCGGGCTGAATCAGGTTTTCAGGTAGCCCGTGGGCGGCGGGTTGCCACTCGGGTTGGGCAAGCAGTTTGCCGGCGCACCATTCGGCGGGAACGGGAAACAGGCAGCCGGCGTAGAGGATGGCGCGGCCGTGCGGCAGCGGCCATTGTGCTTGCCGCACGGCAGGATTGGCGAGGGTGACGGCGAATTGGCGCACGCTGTCGGTGCGAGGACTGCCGAGGCGGTGGTTGCGGGCGAATAGGTGCAGCTGGTGGGTTTGCCGTAAGGGGGGAAGCTGCCGCCAAGAGGCTACCTGAAAACGGCCGGCTGCGTCATACAGGCTGTTGTGTTCGGTTTGGCCGTAGTCTTCCAATAGCGCCAAGTCGTGTTGCAGGCGGCCGACGGTGGCGAGCAGTTGGCGGGTGAGGTGCGGCACGCGCTCTTGCCACGGGGGCAGGGCTTCGCGGCGCAGCCAGTTGCGCAGCAGGGCGGTGTCGGCGTTGCTGCTGTCTTCCACCCATGCCAGCTTGTGCGCTTGGGCGTAGGCGAGCAGCTCGGCGCGGGGAACGGCTAAAAGGGGGCGCCACAGGCTGACGCGTTTGTTCAGTGCCCGCAGGGCGGGCATGGCGGAAAGTGCTCGCAGCCCGCCGCCGCGCAGGGCGGCCAGCAGCAGGGTTTCGGCCTGGTCGTCGGCATGGTGGGCGAGGGCGACGGCATCGGCGCGGCTTTGGGCGAAGCAGCGGTAACGTTCGGCACGGGCGGCGGCTTCCAGCCCGAGCTTGCCGAATTGAACCTGTACGCGCTCTATGCGCAGCGGCACCTGCCATTGTGCGCAGCATTCGCGGCAGAATTCCGCCCATTGGTCGGCGGGGGCGTCGAGGCCGTGGTGGACGTGCACCGCGCTCAATTCCAGCGGCAATTCGTTGCGGAGGCTGCACAACAGGTGCAGCAAAACCACGGAATCGAGCCCGCCACTGAAACCGACTTCCACGGCAAAACGGCCGGCGTTTGGCGCCGGCCATTGTTGGGCAAGGTGTTGCCGCAGGGGATTAATTGTCGGTGAATTTTCCATAGGCCATGATGCGGTCGAAACGTTTGGCCAGCAGCTGATCTACCGGCTGGTGTTCTAAATCGGCCAGCTGCTGGCGGATGGTTTTGCGCACGTTGTTCATCACGGTTTCGTAATCGCGGTGGGCGCCGCCCAAGGGCTCGGCGATGATTTGGTCGATCAGCTCGAGGCTCTTCAGTCGCTTGGCCGTGATGCCCAGGGCTTGCGCGGCATCGGCGGCTTTTTCGGCGGTTTTCCACAAAATGGAAGCGCAGCCTTCGGGCGAAATCACGGAATAGGTGGCGTATTGCAGCATGTTCACGGCATCGCCCACGGCAATGGCCAGTGCGCCGCCGGAGCCGCCTTCGCCGATGACGGTGCAGATAACGGGCACGCGCAGGCGGGTGAGCTCATACAGATTGCGGCCGATGGCTTCGGATTGGCCGCGCTCTTCGGCGCCGATGCCGGGATAGGCGCCGGGGGTGTCGATGAAGGTGAGCACGGGCAGGCCGAATTTCTCCCCCATCTTCATCAGGCGCAGGGCTTTGCGGTAGCCTTCGGGGCGGGGCATACCGAAATTGCGGCGGATTTTGGCCTTGGTGTCGCGGCCTTTCTGATGGCCGATGACCACTACGCTCCGGCCTTCAAACTTGGCCAGCCCACCCACGATGGCGTAGTCGTCGGCATAGTGGCGGTCGCCGTGCAGCTCTTCAAAATCGGTGCACAGCGCTTCGATGTAATCAAGGGTGTAGGGGCGCTGCGGATGGCGCGAAACCTGCATAATCTGCGCGGGAGTGAGCTTGGCAAAAATGTTTTTGGTGAGCTCGTTGCTTTTCTTTTGCAGGCGTTCGATTTCTTCGGAAATATCCAATACCGAGTCATTTTGCACGAAGCGCAGCTCTTCTATTTTCTGCACCAGTTCGGCAATGGGCTGTTCGAAATCGAGAAAAATCTGTTTCATGTGTCTGTTTCCTTGTTGCGGCTGCTGCCGATGGGTGGAAGCAGCCCAAGCTAAGCGCGCTTGGGGGCTAAAACACTTGATTCCCCACCGCATGGGTTGGCTGCGGCTTATGAAAGAGTGTTTTATCTATAGCTGTAGCGTGGAGACGGTTTCTTAACATTACTTTGCGGTCTGAACCGCCGCAATGATACGCTAAGATGCGCAATTTGTGCAGATATTGCGGCTGATTTTTATTGGGCCGGGTTGGTTTCAGGTAGCCTTTAAAGTAGCTAACTGTTTTGTTGTATCGGGGCTTTTGCTAATTTTTGTTATGTTTATAAACGTTGGTCCGGCTGGTTTTAGCTTTTCAACAGCCCGGTTTTTTGCTGAACCTGGTTTTGATTTCTAAGCGGTGTTTTCAGGTAGCCTAGTTGGGGATGTTGCGGATAGGGCAGCTGCCAAATAATGCTACAGGCTACCTGAAAACCGTTGGATGAGTTTTCAGGTAGCCTGATTGGGCGGAGCTATTTGTTGTCGTTGCTGCCTCGGCGGGAGAATTGGATGCCGAGTTGTTTGAGCTTGCGGTACAGGTGGGTGCGCTCAAGGCCGACTTTCTGCGCCACTTTGCTCATGTTGTGCCCTTCTTGGGCGATGTGGTATTCGAAATAGCGGCGTTCCAAATCTTCGCGCAATTCGCGCAGGGGCAGGTCGAAGTTGAAGCCGCCCACCAGTTCGGAGGGTTGGTTGAGCGTGAATTGGCTAAGCACGGCCTGCACGTTTTCCAAACCGATTTCTTTGCTTTCGGCGGTGAGCACGATGCTTTTCACCACGCTGCGCAACTGCTCGAAGTTGCCCGGCCAGTCGTATTGGCGCAGGGCATTCAGGGCGGCGGTGTTGAATTTGACGGCGGTTTTGCGGCTTTCGGAAAACTCTTGAATCAGCTGCTCTACCAAGAAAACAATGTCTTCCGGCTGGCTGCGCAAGGGCGGGATGCTGACCATGATGGACGAGAGACTGTTGAGCAGGCGGCTGTCGTAATCCGGGCTGGTGAGCATTTCCTGCACCGGCTGGCTGCAGGCGCAGATGATGCGCACGTTGTAGCGGTCGGCCTTGCCCAAGAGGAAGAGGATACCTTGCTGGATGCTTTTGCCGTATTGGGCGATGTCGCCCAGATAGAGTACGCCGTTGCTGGCTTTTTGCAGCAATTCGATGGGGCTGCTGCTGATTTGTTCGATTTTGCCGGGTTCCACCCAGGGGGCGTTGCCGGTTTGGAAGTAGTGCGCCACCAGTTCGAAGGGGGAGCCGGGCTCACCGGAGAGCAGCACGGGGGCTTGGGTGCGGGCGGCGCGTTCGAGCTGCTGGTTGAGCTGCTTCACGGCTTCGCTGGTGCCGAGTTTGTCCAGTGACATGGTGGATGAGGCCTGCATGGCGCTGTGCTTGAAGGCGCGTTCTACGGCAGCCAAAAGCTTTTGCAGGGCGATGGGTTTTTCCAAGAAATCCAGCGCGCCGATTTTGGTGGCTTCCACGGCGGTGTCGATACTGGCGTGGCCACTCATCATCACCACGGGCATGTTGAGCTGGCCGGATTTGGCCCACTCTTTGAGCAGGGTAATGCCGTCGCAATCAGGCATCCAAATGTCCAGCAACACCATGGCGGGGCGGGTTTGGTTTCGAAGTTGGCGGGCTTCTTCGGCATTTTCGGCCAGGGTAACCGAATAGCCTTCGTCTTGCAGGATTTCCGACAGCAAATCGCGGATGCCCACTTCATCATCTACAATCAAAATATCACTGCTGCGCATCGTTTTCCATCAGTAGGGGTAAAGTTATTTTCACACAAGCCCCGCCTTCCGGGCGGTTGGCCAGCGAGATGCGGCCTTTGTGCTCTTCAATGATTTTTTTCACCACCGGCAAGCCCAAACCGGTGCCGCCGGGTTTGTCGGTAACGTAGGGGTCGAAGGCGTGGAGAAGCATGTCTTCGCTGAAACTTTTTCCGTTATTGCAAATATTTAGCAGCACTTTATCATCTTGCACCGCCGTTTGGATGAACACTTTCGGCTGTTCGTCTGCAGCGGCAGCTTCGACACCGTTTTTCAAAATATTGTGCAACACCTGGCGCATGGCGCCGGCATCGGCTTCGACCACGGCTTCTATATTACTGAAATCCGCTTCAAATGTACAATTTGAGCCCTCATACAGCACCAAGAGCTCGGCAGCCAAAATGTTTAAATCGATACGTTCCAACTTGAGTTTCGGCGCTTTGGCGTAGTTGCGGAAGGCTTCAACCATGTCTTTCATGGCAGCCACCTGGTTGACGATGGTGTTGGTGGCGCGCTCTAGCATGGCGGCGTCTTTGTCGTCCAGCTTGCCGTCGAGCTTCCAGGCCAGGCGCTCGGCGGAAAGCTGGATGGGGGTGAGTGGGTTGCGGATTTCGTGCGCCAAGCGCTGGGCCACTTCGCCCCAGGCAGCTTCTTTCTGCGCCTGCACCAGTGTGGTTACGTCGTCGAACACGAGCACGGTGCCGGCGCCATTGTCTTCGGGTAGGCGGGTGGCCTTACCCAGCAAAATGCGGGATTCGTCAGGGGCGGCATAGGTGAGCTGCACGGGTTTGTCGCTGTTGACAGTAGGGAGGATGGCAAGCAGCATTTGGGCGGCCAGCGCTTCGGCCACGCCGATTTTATGCCATTCGTACACGCTGATTTCCCGGCAGGCGGCCAAATCAAACATCAGGATTTGTCCGGCACTGCTGTTGCAGGCTTTCAGGTAGCCTTGGTCGTCAAGTGTAACCACGCCGCTGGTCAGACTGGAGAGTACGCATTCGAGATAGTGGCGGGCGGCCTCCTGGCGGATATGGGAGGCGTTGAGCTCGGCGATCATGTGGTTGAACAGGGTGGTGAGGCGGCCGAGCTCGTCGTTGCGGTATACGGCCAGCTGCTGCGAATAATCGCCCTGCGCTACGGAGCGTGCACCGGCAGCCAAAGAGAGAATCGGCGCGGTGAAGCGTTGGGCGAAAAACAGGGCAATCACCAGCGCGAGCAGAATAGCCAGCAGGGTGGCCATCAAGAGGGTGAACAGGAAGAAGGTTTGCAGGCCTTGCTTGGCATAGCTGATTTCGGCGTAGCGGGCGCGGGCGGCTTCAATCAGGGTAACGTCGTCGGCCACTTGTTTCTGCACCGGTTGGCGGAAGAACAAAATATAGTGCTGGCCGTGCAATTCGGGCAGGGCAAGCCAGCCTTGAGCGTAGAGCGTGTGGCCAACGTTGGCCACGCTGCGGGCGCTGCCGGTGGTTTTCACTTGTTCGAGAATATCGCGCGTGAGTTCGGGCGGCGGCAATTTGTCGGCATCAGGCTCGCGGTATTCGGCGGCAGGGCTTAAGGTTTTGCTGTCGTAGAGCGCGAGTTGGTCGAAACCGCTGTTGGCGGAGAGTTGCCCCAGAGCCTGCTTTGCATCTTGTTGCAACGACATTTCGCCGATTAAGGCTACCTGAACGGCGGCAGCCTTACGCACCGAGGTATCCAGAGCCAAATCCAGCGCGGATTTGCTCAGATTCAGGCTGCGTTCCAACGCCTCTTCGGTTTCGTTGCCGAACCAGGAGTCGATGCTGTGGGAAATAAACTGGGCCGACACGCCGAACAGGAACAGACCGGGCAGGATGGCTACCAGCATAAACATTTTGGCCAAGCGGATGGCGGTTTGCGAGCCGAACACCCGCCTGCGCCGGTCGAGCCAGAGTTTCCACAGCTGGGAGATGAGGATGGTGAGCAGAATGCCTAAGAGGGCGGCGCTGAAGGTGAGAATCCACCAAAAATACTGCGCCAGCTTGCTGGCGTGGCCGGTGGCGAGCGCCAGCACATACAGGGCGAGCATGCCCAAAACAGCGATGAAGGTGAGCAGACGGCGCATGGTTTCCCTTTATTGCTGGCTGATGAGCAGTTTGCGCCAGCCGGAATCGAGCTGCCAGCTCTTCGAGGTTTCGCCGTTGATTTGGAAGGGGCGCGGCAAATCGCTGATGCTCAGGCTCAAGCGGATGTCGGCCGCCACGTCGGCGGGAGCGGTGTCGGAGAGTGTGCCCTTGTCGAGCACTTGCCAGTTGGCTACCGCGCCGACGGCTTTCAGCGCGGTGGGCAGGGTGCCGTATTCGGTGGAAAATGAGCCGACGCTGACGCGGTAGCGGTCGGTGAGCGGGTGGTAGGCGAGTTTGTAGTTGATGGTTTGCGCCGAGCCGACCAGCTGGCCGAGCCGCCAGCGGTAGGCGGCCAGGGTGGGCGATTGCAGGCGGTAGCTGAGTTGGAAATTAAGCGGCACGCCTTGTTTGAGGGCTACCTGAAGCTGGCCGGGCAGCTCGGTTTGGAAGCGGCTGTTTACCGACAGGCGGCCGTCTGCGGTGAGCGTGGCGCTGGAACGGGTAACGTTGATGCCCTCTGCCCGCACGCCTACGGCTGCAAAAGCCAGCAGGCAGCAGGCGAGCAGGCTAAGCAGTTTTTCGGATAAGCGCGTAATAGAAGCCATCTTGGTGCGGGGTGGGTAATAGGGTTTCGCTGCGGGTGCAGGCGGCGTCGGGGTGGCGTTGCAAAAAGGCTTGCAGCTGGCTGCCGTTTTCTTCGGCAAACAGCGAGCAGGTGGAGAGGAGTATCCTGCCGCCGGGTTTGAGCGTGCGCCACAGGGCATCGAGCAGGCCGGTTTGCTGGGCGGCGGTGCTTCCGGCATCTTGAGGCCGGCGCAGCCATTTGATGTCAGGATGGCGGCGAGCAACGCCCGAGGCGGTGCAGGGCACGTCGGCCAACACGGCGTCGAACAGGGAGCCATCATAACACGAAGCCCATTGCCGTGCGTCGGCTGTGTGCAGCTCGGCACTCAGGCCGAGGCGGTTGAGGTTGTCGCGTACTTGTTGTAGGCGGGCGGGGTCGATGTCGATGGCGGTCAGTTTGCAGTCTGCCCATTCGAGCAGGTGGCCGCTTTTGCCGCCGGGCGCGGCGCAGGCATCGAGTACGCGTTCGCCGTTTTGCACGTTGAGCCAAGCGGCGGCCTGTTGTGCGCCCCAATCCTGTACGGATACGGCGCCTTCGGCAAACAGCGGCAGGGCGGATACGGGTACGGGCGCGGCCAGCATCACAGCGTGGCTGCCGAGAATTTCGGCCTGCATACCGTGTTCGGCCAGGATTTTCAGGTAGCCTTCCGCATCGGTATGCCGACGGTTGATGCGCAGGGTCATCGGTGGATGGCTATTGAAGACTTCGGTGATTTGCAGCCAGTGTTCGGGGTAGTCTTGCTGCAGCCGTTCGAGCCACCAGTCGGGCAGGTTGTGGCGGCCTTCCGGGCTTTGCTGCGCCTGCTGCATCAGGCTGTCGCGCTCGCGCAGGAAGCGGCGGAGCAGGGCGTTGGTGAGGGCTTTGTATTGGCCTTTGCCGATTTTGCCGGCGGCGCGCACGGCTTCGTTTACCACGGCATGGGCAGCGTTGCGGCTGTAGGCGAGCTGATAGAGGGCGGCCAATATCAGGCTGCGGATGTCGGCGCGAGGCAGGGGTTTGTTCAGCATCAGGCCGAGCAGGGCGCGCAGGCTACCTGAAAAACGTTGGCAGCCGTAGGCAATATCTTGCAGCGCGCCACGTTCTTGGGCGGAGAGCTGCGGGTGGTCGCGCCAGATTTCGGCCAGCACGTCGGACAGGTTGCGCCCGGCTTCGACGGCGGCCACGCTGTGGGCGGCGAGGGTTTGTATGTTGGCCAGGCTCATGTGTTTTCCGCTCCGAATCGGCTGCCGACGGCGACAGGGTGGCCGGCCAGAAAGGCGGCGGCTTCCATGCGGGCGCTGCCGGCGGGCTGAAGGGTTTGAATCAGCAGTGAGCCGCTGCCACAGGCTACCTGAATACCGTTTTTATCGGCTTGCAACACGCTGCCCACTGCGCCATTGGCCGGGCAGGCTTGTGCAGCCCAGATTTTCAGCGGTTTGCCGTGGTAGTCGCACCAGGCGCCGGGCACGGGGTTGAAGGCACGGATGCGGCGTTCGATGGCTTCGGCAGGCTGTGTCCAATCGATTTGGGCATCGGCTTTGCTTAATTTGTGGGCGTAAGTAATGCCGTGTTCGGGCTGGGGCTGGGCATTGCGTTGAGAATAGTGTTGCAAATCGGCAACAATGGCGCGTGCGCCGATTTCGGCCAGTTTGTCGTGCAGGGTTTGAGCGTTGTCATTGGGGAGAATCGGGCAGGGATGGCGGCTGATAACGGCACCGGTGTCGAGCCCGGCGTCCATTTGCATGATGCAGATGCCGGTTTCGCTATCGCCCGCTTCAATAGTGCGCTGGATGGGTGCGGCACCGCGCCAGCGCGGCAGCAGCGAGGCGTGGATGTTGAGGCAGCCGTGGCGCGGGATGTCGAGCATGGTTTGCGGCAGCAGCAGGCCGTAGGCGGCCACCACCATGACGTCGGCTTCCACAGCGCGCAGCATTTCTTGTGCAGACTCGCTTTTCAGGCTTTCGGGTTGGGCTACCTGAAAACCGAGTTCGAGCGCGGTTTCTTTGACGGGCGAAGCTTGCAGCTTCATGCCGCGCCCTTTGGGGCGGTCGGGCTGGGTGAGCACCAGCGGGATGTCGAAGCCGGCCCGGGCAATGGCGCGCAGGGCGGTGGCGGCGAAATCGGGGGTGCCGGCAAAAATAACTTTGCGAATCATGGTTTCAGGTAGCCTCTTGCTCGGGTTAGAGCGTGTGTTTGTCGAGTTTCTTCATCTTGGTTTTGATGCGCTCCTGCTTCAGGCGCGACAGGTATTGCACGAAAACTTTGCCGTCGAGGTGGTCGATTTCGTGCTGGATGCAGATTGCCTGCAGGCCGTCGGCACGGATGGTGTAGGGCTGGCCGTCGATGTCCAGTGCTTCGGCTACGATGCTTTCGGCGCGGGTTACTTTGTCGTATACGCCCGGCACGGAAAGGCAGCCTTCTTCATACACGGTTTCGCCGTCTTTCTCCAGAATCACAGGGTTAATCAGCACTTGCAGCTGGTCGCGGCTTTCGGACAAGTCCATCACCACCACGCGCTCGTGCACGTCCACCTGAGTGGCGGCCAGGCCGATGCCCTTTGCTTCGTACATGGTTTCGGCCATGTCGGCCACCAGTTGTTTGATGCGCTCGTCCACCTGTTCTACCGGTTTGGCCACCAGGTTCAGGCGGGGGTCGGGATAGCGCAAAATGTTCAGTAAGGCCATTTGATTTCTCTCTTAAGTGTGTATAGATGATACGTTCTTGTTGCAGTTGTAACGGTTTTTTCGCCTGAATACTGGCGCAAGATACCTAAAATGTTCTATGATTCCGTTAATTTCATCAACAACAACGTAAATAAAGCGTTATCAGGTTCGTTAATCCTAAAGGGAAACTCTCTCATGAGAAAACATATTATAACCTTGCTTTGCGCCATTGGCTTGACTGTTTCTGCATTGCCCGCCGAGGCCGGCCCTCTGCGTGTTCGCCCCAACGCTCCCGCACGCTACACCGTGCGTACCGGCGATACTTTGTGGGGTATTTCTGGCAGATACCTTTATCGTCCGTGGAAATGGCCGCAGCTGTGGGGCGCTAACCGCCGCACCATCCGTAACCCCCATCTGATTTATCCGGGCCAAGTGCTGGTGTTGCACTATGTAAACGGCCAGCCGCGCTTGCGTATAGACAACGCCGGCGGTATCCCCACCGTTAAACTGCAGCCGCGTGTGCGCGAAACTTCTTCCGGTTATGGTATCTCTACCCTCAATCTGAACTACTACCGTATGTTCATGAAACATCCGCAGGTGATTGCCCGCCGCACCACCCAAGATGCACCGCGCATCATTGCTGGCCCGGAAGGCAAAACCATGTACTCCTTGGGTGATCGAGTGTATGCCTACGGTGTTACCGAGCCGGGAGAATATTTGGTTTACCGCCCGGTTAAAGACATTATCGATCCGGAAACCGGTAAATTCATCGGTCAGTTGGTAACCTTCAGCGGCAAGCTGGCTACTCTGCCTGTAACCAGCACCGCTTTGGCTGAGCGTTCCGAACGTGACCGCCAAGCCTTGCCGGATAACCAATACTACACCCGCCGTCATCCGTTGGTAAAAGTGCCGACTGAAACCGCACAGGCATTGCAGATTCGTGAGCAAGTGGCTGAAATTCGCCAGGGCGACTACCTATTGCGCTATAACGGTGAGGAAAATGCCTTCAATATGATGCCGCATGAACCGGAAAACCAAGTACGCGCCCGCGTAGTGGATGTGTTGGATGGTATCAGCGAAGCCGGTCAGTTCAGTACCATTATTCTGAACAAAGGTTCTGCTGATGGTTTGGATAAAGGCACAGTGCTTAGTCTGTACCGTCAAAGCCGCCAAGTGCGCACCGATATTAATCCGAGCCCGGCTGTGAAATATGTGAGCATTCCGGCTGAAGAAATTGGTCTGGCCATGGTATATAACGTTGGTGAGCATGTTTCTTCCGCTATCGTGCTGGAATCTGTCGGCAACGTGTCAATAGGTAATTTGGCCACCGAGCCTGGCCATGATTTGGATGATATGGGTCATCAATACCGCCATGCACCCAACGATCCGCAAGGCCCGTATGAATACGAACATCACCAATACGACTTACGCAGCAATATCGATCCGACCCGCTAAGCGTGAAGAAAAGTGATTGAATCAAAGGCTACCTGAAAATTCAGGTAGCCTTTTTGCTGTAGGTGTAATTTTGTATTGGTGGATGGTAGATATTAGAGTTTCGGCTGGTAGGTGGGATAAGCTGTCTGTCAGCGCATTTTATCAGCCTGTTTACCCGTTAGGTCTAGATTTTATGGATACGTAGAAACAAAAATAACCGCTTGAGAAGCGGTTTGTGGGCAGGGTCAAACACGAACTAGGATTTTTATTAGCTGTTTATTAAAAGTTTTATTTTCTAAATATTCCAATATACCCCCAAATATACCCCCATTTTGCACAAGTCAAAATCTTTCCCCTTGCCTCGCACGCGCGATGCCCGCATTCCGAAGGTGCAAATTCTGCACGTGCAAAATCCGGCAGGTTGGGGTATTGCATGGGATTGATGTTTCAAACCGGGCTTTCGTGGGGTTGTTTTGCAAGCGCGGTTCGGCAAGGCGGGTTTAATTGGTTGCATGGCGCGGGGCTGGTGTCGGGGAGTGGGCGGCAAACGGCAAGGGGTGGGGCTGCCTGCCGATGCCTTGCCTGAAAAAACAAACTTGGGACGGCAGGAGGGCAGGGAAACAGGCCTTGCCCCGTTCTGATTTTCAGGAATCCTGCCGCCTTCGCCCTGCGGAATATCCCAAAACGTGCGCTAGGTGGTCTAGGATGCGCTAGGATTGCGTTTGATGTATCGGGATAGGCAAGGAGCCTGTGGGGGTATAAATCGCGTTAAAGCGCAAAATAGGGGCATTTCTGCGCTTGCTGGTTTTTTAGTATGCGCTGCCGCTGCTTTTCTACTTCCGGTCGGTAGGGGGTGGATTGGTTTGTTTGGCAGATGGCAACGGTAAGATTGCGGCAAGGTTTGAAACGGGGGGCGCGCCCTTTTTATATCGTTCCGATAATTCAGGCGTAGGAATTTCCTATGCCCGTAGGATTTTCACACGGTCATGTGGGAAACGCACGCCGAAGGTTCAAAAACGCACGCCGAAGGGTTGTGTTGTGCCGTTGGTGGCCTGCAAGGGCTTTATGCGTAGGGAAGCCCCAAACTTGGGGGCTGGTGTCGGGCAGCTTGGCAGTTATCGGGCGGTAGGGCAGGCAAGGAAGCGGGCAGGGTTTGGGGCAGGGTTTGGGGCAGGTATGCGGCCAGCCCTGCTTCAGGTAGCCCGGCGCGGCTGCTCTCGTTCGGGCGGCCTGCGGGTGTCGGCAGGGGCAGGGCTCATGCAGGGCAGATAGTCTGCAAGGGATGGGTCGGCAGGGGATGGCCGCCGGGTGTTCCCACCCCCAAGTTTTCAGGTGGTTTGCTTCCGTGTGCCAAGGTTGGTTTTCCCATTACCTGCCTACCCGAAAATTTATCAGGTGAAAAGTTTTCAGGTAGCCCGAAATTTTCCGCCGTGTGCCGCCTGTGTGTTTCTGCCTATATTTTGTGCAAGAGGGTGAAAGAAAAAATGGGGGTATATATGGCTTATATATAGGACTTCAGAAATTGAAGTAACTCGAAGGCCAAAAATGGCCTGACTACTTCAGTTTCTGAAGTAATTGCCCATTTTTTAGGCAAGCGTTGCTTCAGAAATTGAAGTAATGGCGGCTTAATTACTTCAGTTTTTGAAGTACAAGAATTAATTTTTTTTGAATGAATCCGTTACTGTATAACACACAAGCTGCCCCTATTTTTCGGGGGTGGCAATCGGGGATTCTGCCGCCGCTCCGGTTGCTGCAAACTTGTCAAAACCTGTCATTACAGCACGGGTAAACCTGATATTGAAGCTCGGAAATAAATCCGGGTTACGGAAATAAATCCGGCTCTCGGATTTCAATCCGAACTACCGGGGAATGCAAAACACCAGCGCGGCGGCTGGTGTCGGGTTTCAGGTAGCCTATTCGGCCAGTTGCTCCGGCTGGCATTGGTAGATTTTGGCAAACAGCTCCCGCGTTTTGCGCTGCGGGTTTCTGCTTTTCTCGATTTGGCTCAGGGCGGCCTGTGTGATGCCTGCTTGCGCGGCGGCTTCGCTTTGGGTCATTTGGCGGTAGATGCGCCATGCGGCCATGTTGCCCACGTTTTTATCAATGCGGATGGATACGATTTCATGCGGCTGCGTGATGTCGTCAAATTCGCCTGCCTCTATGGGGATGGACTGCCAGATTTCGCCTTCTTCGTCTATTTCGATTTCGCCTTTTGCCAAACGGTTCAGGTCTTCGATGCTGATAACGGCAAATTGCGGGCGGCCGTTTTCGCCGTGGATGATTTGGATGTTCATGCTTACCTTTCTGTGCTTAGTGTTTGTAGGCGGATTGGCGTTCCTGATTTGGCGGTCATTCAGGGGCATTTTTGGGGGTATGTTTTCGGGGGTATTTTCAGATGCCCCCAAATATACCCCCAGTTTTCGCTTTACTCAATTACACGGCAATAGGCGGGATTGGATATTCAGGAGGGGGTAAGCAGAATAGCAATCGGCCTGTAAGCCCCGTGGTTATTGGATTTGGTTTACGGCATTAGACGGTATTAGACAAAAAAATAACCGCTCGAAAGCGGTTATTTTTTATAGTGTGGTGCCCAGGGTCGGACTCGAACCGACACACCTTGCGGCGGGGGATTTTGAGTCCCCTGCGTCTACCAATTTCGCCACCTGGGCAGGTGATGAAGAGATAGTATTATAGGCATTTTTCTGTATTTGTAAAGTTTTTTATCAGGCTATGTTTCGATTTATTGTTCAACATAATGTTTTAAATGGGAATAAAGCTGTAACTCAATCTTGCCGTATTGTCTTTTGGCTGGCAGAAATCTCTTCCCGTATAGCGGTGGAATTCCTATTTGCGCTTAATATATAATGCATCGCATGCGCATACCTATCCTCCTTTTTTCTACTCTCCTGCTTCTGGCCGGCTGCCCTTCCGAGCCGTCTGCCGCGCCCGAATCGGCAGCATCCCAAGTTTCTGCCGCCCCGGCCGCCCGGTTTCACGGCACAGACATCAGCCAAGACCCCATCGGCGGCGATTTCACCCTCACCAGCCACAACGGCCGCTCCGTATCCTTGAGCGATTTTCGTGGCAAGGTCGTGGTGCTCGTGTTCGGCTACACTCACTGTCCCGACGTGTGCCCCACCCACCTGCTCACCTACGCCCAGGCCATTGCCCAGCTGCCGCCCGAGCAGGCCGCAGCGGTGCAGCTCCTGTTTGTTTCCGTCGACCCCGCACGCGATCGCCCCGAGCTCTTGGCGCGCTACGTGCCCGCCTTTAACCCCAGCTTTATCGGGCTCACCAGCGCCGACGGCGGCGAAGCCGAAACCCAAGCCGTGATGAAGCTCTATGGTGCTACTGCTGCAAAACAGCCGCCGCAGCCCAACGGCTTTTACAGCGTAGACCACAGCAGCGCCACCTTCCTCATCAACCGCCAAGGACGCACCGTGGTGATGGAGCCCTTCGGTCAAACCGCCACCCAGCTGGCAGAAGACCTCAAAACCCTGTTAAACCAACAGCCTTAACACCAAAGGCTACCTGAAAACCATTTTTCAGGTAGCCCCAACCAAGAAACCAAACACCATGCAGAAAAACGACCAACAAGCCCGCCTCGCCGTCCTCATCGATGCCGACAACGCCCCCGCCGACATCATCGACCGCCTGCTCGAAGAAATCGCCAAATACGGCATCGCCAGCGTGAAACGCATTTATGGCGACTGGAGCCACGGCCTCTCCAAATGGAAAGCCGCCCTCCTGCCGCACGCCATCATCCCCGTGCAGCAATTTGCCTACACCAAAGGCAAAAACGCCACCGACATGGCCTTGGTAATTGACGCCATGGACTTGCTCTACAGCGGCAATTTCGACGGCTTCTGCATCGTATCCAGCGATTCCGACTTCACCCGCCTCGCCAGCCGCCTGCGTGAAAGCGGGCTCACCGTATACGGCTTCGGCGAAAAGAAAACCCCCACCGCCTTCCGCAAAGCCTGCGACAAATTCATCTACACCGAAATCTTCCTGCCCGAAAAACAGCGCGCCAACAAAGAGCGCGGCAACGGCAAAGCCCCCACCCCCGCCGCCGAAGAAAGCAACAACACACCCGACGCCCTGCCCCTGCTCAAACGCGCCGTGCGCGAAAACGCCGACGACCTCGGCTGGGCCAACCTCGGCCCCATCGGCAGCTACATCAACAAAATCAACCCCGATTTCGACTCCCGCCTCTACGGCTACGGCAAACTCTCCGACCTCATCAAATCCTTCGACATCTTCGAACACCGCACCGACAACAACCAACTCCAAGTACGCCGCAAAACCGAAACCCGCCCCGAAAGGCTACCTGAAAACCCAAACGAGCAACGCGAAGCGCGGCAAAGCCAAAACGAACGGAGCGAAACCCGCCTCAACCCAAGCGAACCGCGCCAGCAAAACGACCAGCCCGCCGAAGGCAAATCCGCCAAACGCAAACCCCAGCCCGCCAAAGCCGAAGGCGGCCCATCCAAAGCCGCCAAACCCTCCTTCACCAAGCTCATCCCCGCCGTGCAGCAGGCCATCCAAGCCACCGCCGACCCCGACGGTTGGGCACGGCTGGGCGACGTTGTCAAACAGCTTCCCGCCGCCATTGACCCCATCCAATACGGCTGTGCCAACGGCCGCGATCTCATCCACTCCATCTACAGCGACTGGGTGGAAATCAAAAAAGCCGGGCGCGGCGAACGTATCCGCATCAACAAAGCCTTTATCGTGAAAAACGAATAATCCCAACCAATCCAAGGTGGTAGGGAATCGTCGCATTATCTGCACTTTATTCTAAGATGGGCAGCTTTTGTTTTATAGTGGATTACCAAAAATCAGGACAAGGCGGCGAGCCGCAGACAGTACAGATAGTACGGCAAGGCGAGCCAACGCTGTACTGGTTTTTGTTAATTCACTATACTTAAATAATTCTTAAGCAGCTACCCATCATCACCAAGAACAGAGCGGGTTTCCCGTGTCTATCTACATTCTTGATAATGTCGGATAGCTGCTTAATCAGGTCTTCCAGCAAAAGCCGAAAGTGTAAATAACGCTGTTGATTTCTACATATCAGGCTACCTGAAACTATCAAAGTTAAACCAAGTTACTTGTAATCCGTTGAGATGCCGTTGTAAAAGGCCTCTTTTCGAAAGGATTGCGGCTGCGTGGTTTTCAGGTAGCCTCTTCTTCATTTGCGGCGGTTTGTTCGTTTCCCGGTAGCGCATGCTCTGCTTCCCATTGCGCAAACCATGCGGCCACCACGGCATCCACTTCCTCCGTGCCCTGTTTTTTCAGGCTGGAAAACAGTTGTACGCTCACTGCCTGCCGTGTGGTAAAAGGTTGGAGGGCACGACGTACGGCAGCGAGGGTCTTAATCTGCTCGTTTTTGGAAAGTTTGTCGGCTTTCGATAACAAAATATGTACGGGTTTGCCGGTGCTGGCAAAAAAATCCAGCATTTGTTTGTCCAGCTCTTTGAGCGGATGACGCGCATCCATCACCAATACCAGCCCGATGAGCTGGGCGCGGGTTTGCAGGTAGCCCCCAAGCAGCTGCACCCAATGCGCGCGCACGGCTTCGGGCACTTGGGCGTAGCCGTAGCCGGGCAAATCCACCATATAGTGCCCGTTGGATAGACTGAAGAAGTTGATATGCTGGGTACGGCCCGGGGTTTTGGAAACGTAAGCCAGGCGGGTGTGGCCGGTGAGCGCATTGATGGCGCTCGATTTGCCGGCGTTGCTGCGCCCCACGAAGGCAATTTCGGCAGGAGTGTTGGGCAGGTCTTTTAAGTGATTAACGGTGGTATAAAATTTGGCGTTTTTAAAAAGCGGCATGGCTAGAACAAAAAGTAAAATTTGGTATAGAATACCACGTTTATAAAAACAGAGTATTGGGCGGCGGCTTCCTGCCTCGCCGATTTGGAGCATATACATGAAACACACTACCCTGGCCGGCCTTCTGCTGGCCGTTTCCGGCTTCACCTTGGCCACACCGCCCGCCGCCGATATGACCAACGGCAAGCGGGTGGTTGATACAGTGTGCGCTGCCTGCCACGGCGCAGACGGCAACACCAATATCGCCACCTATCCGCGCCTATCTGCCCAACACCCCGCCTACATCATCCAGCAAACCCTGGCCATCAAAAATGGCAACCGCAACACCGGCGCAGCCGTTACCATGCGCCCGCAGGTGCAGAACTTGAGCGATAAAGACATCTCCGATGCCGCTGCCTACCTCAACCGTCAGATTCCGAAATCCGGCGAAAGCAACCCGAAAGAAAATCCGGAACTGGGGGCGCGCATTTTCCGCGGCGGCTTGCCGGCCAAAGGCTTACCAGCCTGTATGTCGTGCCACGGCCCCGGCGGCGCAGGTATTCCGGGCAACCAAACCCAGAAAGACGGCGCAGTAGCCTACCCACGCCTGGCAGGCCAGCACAAGTCTTATGTGGTGGATCAACTCCGCTCCTACCAAAGCGGCCAACGCACCAATTCAATAATGGGCGATATTGCCAAACGCATGAGTAACGAAGAAATGGATGCCGTGGGCAACTTTATTCAAGGCTTGCAATAAGTCGTATCATTCCACCCGGCCGTATTCTGCAAAGGATACGGCCGGATTGTTTTTTGGGGTTGTACTTAGATCAGCCTTAAATTCCACATCAACTCAACAAAATTTTAGGCTGTTGGTACCACGTGTCGAAGTTAAACCGGAATCCGCATTCCTGTAAGAACATCGGGAAAGATTTGCAGCCAATTCCGTCGTATTTGTGCAAGGCATCTTTTTCCCGATTCTAGAAATTCTCAATATTGCTAATATTTCCTATACTTAAAAGCTCTTTCCTATCTAAGATAGTTACTTCAATAACATTTCTTTATATTTCTTGATAATTGATTGGTAATATTTGATAGAATGGTGTTTAATCATAATGATAAATGGTTAAAAATCATAATTTCACGCTATATCCTCCAAGCTCGCAAAACAAACGGACAACCGCAGTATATATACGGCAGAAAACAGAAATAACCCAGCTGTGAAAATACCCAAGGGGATTTAGATGACAACTTACTACGCCCATTCCGCGCAAGACGAACTCGGCAATCTCTTGCCTTATGAACATTGGCAAATCTTGCAAAGTCATTTAGTCAATGTTGGGAAAATAGCGGCGGAGTTTGCCCAGGTATTTGATGCGCAGGAAATTGCCCGCCATGCCGGACAGCTTCATGACGCGGGGAAATACAGTTTACTCTTTCAAAAGCGTTTAGAAGGAGAGATAAAATTTGTGGATCATTCCACTGCCGGAGCGAAAATTGCAGTCGAGCATTGGGGAGGTGTTATCGGCAAGCTGATGGCGTTTTGCATTGCGGGGCATCATGCAGGGCTAGCCAACGGGAGCGGTGAAGGTGATAACCGCCGCACATTGAAACAGCGTTTGGCTTTGCAATTCGGCGCAGATATTCCCGCTCTCGATAACTTGTGGCAACAAGAAATCAAGCTCCCTCAAAACCTGTCCGCACCGCCACTCAAAGCCGACGCGCATCATCCTTTTTTCTCCTACGCCTTCTTCACCCGAATGCTCTATTCCTGCTTGGTGGATGCCGATTATCTCGACACCGAAGCCTTTTATTTAAACCTAGAAAACAAAGGTGTCGAGCGCGGCGGTTATCCCGATCTAATGTGGGGAGGTGGTTATTTTTGCACTGGGATGACCGGAGGCAAAAAACGGCGGAAAACTTTATCAGGTGCGGATTTGAGCGAAGCTGGTGCGAGAAAAAACTTGCACCAGCTTTTGCTTTAGTTTGATAAAAAATGCGTTATCTTTTGCACCAGAATAAACGGGAATTGAGTACCTTTTAAAAGGGTTTTAAAAGGTTTTAAACCTGACGGCCGAACCACTCCACGCGGCCGATAATCTCGACATCGGCATCCGGCTCGGCTACATCCAGTTCGAAAGGCTCATATATCTCATTGGCAGATTTGAGCAGGAGCTTGCTGCCGGGCATGATTTGCGTGTATTTAACGACCAGCTCGCCGCCGATGCGGACAACAAACAAACCATTGCCGGGCTTACGCTTGGCGTGATTAACCAAGATATTGTCGTTGTTGCACAGCACTGGCTCCATCGAATCGCCACGCACTTTGATTACCGATAAGTCTTTGGGGTCGGCATTTAAATAGTGTTCAATCCAAAAACGGCGGAAGGCCATCGGGAACAAAGGCTCCTCATTGCCCACCGGGAAGCCGTTGCCGGCAGAAGCTCGGACGTTGTAGCGGGGAATAAAGACGAATTCGCTCAAATCCACGGGATTACCGAGCGTATCCCGCACCTCCGGGGCAGTCTGGATACTTTGGGCGATCCATTTTGCATTATAGCCCGCGACAGGCTCGTGCAACTCTTGGTTACCGCCTGCCGCCGCTTCTTTGGGGAATGGCACACCTTCCCCAGTCATCAGCCATTTCAAATCACATCCTGATACTTCATGGATTTTCAATAGGGTATCTGCTTTCGGTAAGGTGTCCTTACTAAAAACTTTAGACAACCCAACGTAAGACATCCCTATCTTGTCAGCAATTTCGCTGGTTGATTTTTCCGGCCAGAGTAGTGCCAGCCTATCCTTAAGTGTATTCATATATCCTTTTGTTTAGAACCAGAGGGACTAAACAAGCACCTAACCAAAAACGGGCTACTTTTGTTTTAAAAATAATCCGTATATAAACAAAAGCATAACGAAAACTATCCAAAATCTTAGAAAATTTCTAAACAAAAGGATTGAATTGAATCCTTTTGTTTAGTATTATATCCATCAGTTAAGCAAACAAGTTAAGCAAAAGGAGGTAATCGAAATGCAAAAAAATACAGCAGACTGGCATCGCGCGGATGTGGTTGCTGCGCTCAAAAAAGTAGGCTGGTCGTTACGCGCCCTATCCATCGCCAATGGACTGAGCCCAAATACCTTAAAGAGTGCTTTATCAATGCCCTATCCAAAAGCAGAGCGGATTATTGCTAATGCTTTAGGCATGAAACCGGAAGATATTTGGCCGCAGCGCTACGCTGCTCGAAACTTCCGACCAACGCTACGAAAAGTAGCGAATGCCTGAATTGTAGGTTAATTAAGCAAAAAAATCACGCATTTAAATTCCCACGCAGCAAATTTTTACCATGAGAACCATCAGACGACAGGCGAAAGCCACCTCACTAGACCATGCGATTGAGCTGGCTAAGCGCCATGCCAAGGAGCGGCGGCTGCCCTCCAAGGTAATGGCCGACTTGATGGGTGTGGAGCTTAAAACCTATTACCGCTGGTTGTTGGATAACACCTTGCCGCTCAACCGGATAGCCCAGTTTGAAGCGCTAACAGGCAGCCGCTTTATCAGCGAATATTTGAGTGTGCTGCATGGAGATAGGGTGGTGATTGAAATCCCGCGCGGGCGTAAGGGCAAAGCGGCGGATATGGCGCAGGTGCAGAGCCAAACGGCAGCGGCTTTGGCATTGTTGGCCAAATGGCATGAAGACGGCAGCGGGGTGGACGAAACCATCGAAGCGCTGACCAATGTGCTAGCCGTGCTGGCCTACCAACGGGAGAACGTGAAAAAAGCCGAAAACCCCGAGCTGAATTTTGAGGATGAGGATGATGAGTGAATTGGTGAGCTCCGCCCAATTGGCCGAAATGGCGCTGCCAATCCTGCCAAAAAGCAAACAGGGAATTGAGCATATGGCGAAACGCGACGGCTGGCCGTTTGAATACATCAAAGGGCAAGGGCGCGGCGGGCGGCTGAAAAAGTTTGTGCTCTCCGGGCTACCTGAAGAAATCCAAGCGGCAGTGCGGGAACGGCAGGCAGAGCAGTTGCTGGCGCAATCACAGCCGGCGGTGCTGCCGAGCGTGGCCAAGGCCAAGCGGCCGGTGGCGGTGCGGCGGATGGAGCAGTTGGGTTTGCCGATTGACGACTATGCGATGGGTTTGAACGACAAGCAGCGCGACTGCGCCCATGCGCGGATGGCTCTGGCGGCGGAGGTATTGCGGCTGCATGAGGTAACCGGCTTTGGGATTACGGATGCGGTGCAGTTTGTGGTGCGGCAGGTGGAAAGTGGGCAGTTATCGGAATCGCTGGCTTATTTGGTGCCGGTGGCCAATGCCCGCGCAAACAACCAACGCGGCATCAGTGTGCGCACCCTGAAAGGCTGGGTAGCGGCCTACCGTGCCGCCACTTCACCCAACGAGCGGCTGGCTGCCTTGGCACCGCGCCCGACCAAAAAAGAGACGCCGGTGGTGCAGATTGCCTGGCTGGCCGACTTTATGGCGCACCACTGCCGCCCGAGCGCCCCGAAGTTGGCGCACAGCTATCAGGAATTTGCCAAAGGCTGGCTGGCCGCGCAGCCGGGCTACGAGCTGCCAAGCCTCGATACGGTGCGGCGGGTGTGGAAAAGGCTGCCGCAGATTATGCAGCAGCGCGGGCGGATGACGGGTGCGGCCTACAAATCGCTGCTGCCCTATATCCGGCGCGACTGGCAGGCTTTACGGCCAAATGATGTGTGGATCGGCGACGGCCACAGCTTTAAAGCCAAGGTGCAGCACCCGATTCACGGCCAGCCGTTTAAGCCCGAGGTGACTGTGATTATCGACGGCTGCACGCGCATGGTGGTGGGGTTTAGCTTTTCGCTCGCCGAGAGCTGTGTGGCGGTGGCGGATGCGCTGCGTATCGGCATCAAGCACAACGGCGTGCCGCTGATGTACTACTCCGACAACGGCGGCGGCCAAACCGGCAAAACCATCGACCATGAAATCACCGGCTTAACCGCCCGGCTGGGCATCCACCATGAAACCGGCCTGCCGGGCAACCCACAGGGTCGAGGCATCATCGAAAGATGGTGGCAAGACAACCTGATCCGGCTGGCCGCGCAATACGAAACCTTTACCGGCTCCAGCATGGATCGGAGCACGCAAAACCTGCTCTACCGCAAGATGGACAGCGCGTTTAACGCATGGCGACAGGGCAAGGAATTGACACCCGAGCAGCAGCGCTACAAGGCCAAGCTGCCGAGCTGGCAGCAGTTTATGGCGGATGTGATGCAGTGTATTGCAGATTACAACAACCGGCCGCACAGCGAGCTACCGAGAAACGCCGAGGGCGTGCACTACACCCCGCTGCAATACCGCGACCTGCGGATGCAGCAGGAAAACCTCGCCCCCGACCTGCTGGCCGAAGCGGAGCTGGACGTGCTGTTTAGGCCGCAGGAAGTGCGCAAGGCGGCACGCGGGCAGATTGAGCTGTTTGGCAATGTGTATTTTTCGACCGACTTGGCCGAGCTGCACGGCGAAGACGTGCGGGTGGCTTACGACTACGACGATGCCGAGTGGGTGTATGTGTACAAGATGGACGGCAGCTTTGTGTGCAAAGCCAAGGTGGACGGCAACAAACGCGCGGCCATGCCGATTACGGTGCGCGACCAGCTGGCGGAAAAGCGTGCCAAAGGCCGCATCAAACGCGCGGAAAACACCATCCGGCTGGCGAAAGAAGAAACCCGCCCGGCCATCGAGCACCAGCCCGATTTTGGCCTGCTGGTTGGCAATGGGAACTACGAACCCGTACCGGCGAAAAAACCTCAGATTTTTATGTTTGAAAGCGACCGCGACGAATGGGAGCGGCAGCAAGCGAAGTAAAACAGGCAGCCTGCGGCAACAGGCTACCTGAAAACCCTGAAACCCCTTTTTAAAAGGATTTTAAAGATGAGCATCAGACAGGATTTACAAGACTATATCAGCGATAACGGCCTCTCGCAATCGGCGGTGGCGCGTGCCGTGGGCGTTACCTCGCCCGTGGTGAACCAATACCTGCACGGCAAATACCCGGGCAATGTGCAGGAAATCGAACGCAAGATTGCCGCCTATCTGCAAAAGCAGCGCGAGCGCGAAGCCGAAAGAAAGCTGGAGGTGGACTATGTGCTGACGACAACAGCCAAGCGGGTGCGCGATGTGCTGCGGTTGGCACATGTGGAAGGCGAAGCAGTGGTGCTGTTCGGACAGGCCGGCTTGGGCAAAACCAGCTCGCTGCGCGAATACTGCAAACAGGCACCCGACGCGCTGATGATTGAGACCGATCCGACCTATACCGCCAAAGTGCTGCTGCAAAAGCTGGCCGCCATGCTTGGCGCAGAGGGCAAAGGCAGCCTGAACGAGCTGATGGATTCGGTGGTGGGTCGATTGCGCGACAGCGGCCGCATTATCTTGGTGGATGAAGCGGAAAACCTGCCGCTGCGGGCGCTGGAATGCCTGCGCCGCGTGCACGACAAAACCGGCTGCGGCTTGGTGTTGGCCGGGATGCCGCGCCTGCTGGTGAACCTGCGCGGCAAAAACGGCGAATTGAAACAGCTCTACAGCCGCATGGCCTTTAAATTGGACTTGGGCGAGAGCGTGCCGGATGAAGATTTGGCGCAGATTGTGGCCCAAGCGATGCCGGATATGGATGAGGAGGCTGCCGCCGAGCTGGTGCGCACCGCCGCAGGCAACGCACGCCGGCTGGACAAGATGCTGCGCGGCGTGGTGCGGCTTGCCCGGATTAACAGGCAGGCACCCTCCGTGGAAATGGTACGGCAGTTTGCCGAGATGTTGATTCACTAAGCAAAGAGGAGATGAAAAATGTGTGAATTTTGGACATGGTTTAACCAAGCTAATTTCGGCAGCGTGATAGGCGCGGCGCTCACTTTGGCCTTTGCCATTGCGATTGTGGGTTTCGGGGTGGGCTGGGCTATTGAGCTTGTACTCCGCGGCATCAAAGACGGGAGGAAATAATGTGGCAAGACAGCTTAAAACCGGCGCTGCGGCGCTGGATGGTGGGCACACTGATTGCGCTGGCTTATGCCGCCATGACCGGCAGCTGCACCCCGCAGCCGGCAGCAAACAGGGTGCTGGTACAGACCGAGCCGGCAACCGACCGCATGGCCGCCCTGCAACAGCAGGCCGACCGCGAAGCAACGCAATGGGAAGCGGCCTACAGCCGCATGAGCGACCAAGAACGGATGAGCGGCATCGTATATGAGCCCATCTCCGACAGGCTACCTGAAACCGAAAGGGTAAAACCATGATTAGGCGACCGATTAGACGAGGCTACAACTTGAGCGATGAGGAATTTAAGTTGCAATTGATGGAACGTCGGATATTGCAGCGCAAGGCGCGTCAGGCAGAACAAGCCGAACAGGCAGCAGCAAAACGGAAAAGGTATGGCGGATAAAGGCTACCTGAAAATGACCGAACCAACCTGCTACCGCTGCCGCCACTGGAAAACCAGCGAGCCGGGGAAAGACGAAGAGCCTAGGCCGACGCCGATGTTGAGGTTTGGCTTTGCGCCCTGCGCCAAAGGCGAAATCAGCCGCTATTGGTCACGCAAGGCTGTGGCTTGCAAACACTATCAAGCCATCGGCGCAGCGGCGCAAAAAAGGCGTGATGAGATGATGAAGAAGTTAGGAGCTTAGAAATGACACGGCAATTTAAATTTGGCGATAAGGTCAGGTGTTTTCCCACGCCGATATCTGTTGGCGTAGTGCTATCAGCAGTGGACGAATACGGCTATGTAAACGTGATGTTTGATGACGCCCTTGAAGTGGAAGACTTCCCTGTTTCCGGGTTGGAGCTTATCCCCAACTCCGATACTGCCCGGCTCGATTGGATGATTCTGCGCGATTACCCCAGCGACATGAGCACCGAAGACAAGGCATTTACCCTGCAAGCCGAGCGCGAAAACATCGACACCTTTATCCGGCTGGATGCCGAGCAGCAAGGAGCGGCAGCATGAAAACCCGTTGCCCGTGCTGCGGCGCGGAAAACTCCCTCGATGCGCTGATTGCCCACGAACAGGCGCGGCAGAGCTTGTGGACGTTGGCCAATATCGGCGGGGCGATGACGCTGGGGTTAGTGAAATATCTCGGCCTGTTTCGCCCGAACAAGTCCGCGCTCTCTCAAGCTCGCATGGCCACGCTGATGGCCGAACTGCTGCCGGACATCCAAGCCGGGCAGATTTACCGCAACGGCCAATCCTACCCCGCCCCAGTAGCCGCTTGGGCTTATGCGTTTAACGAGGTGCTGGCCGCCCGCGACAGCGGCCGCCTGAAAACCCCGCTCAAATCGCATGGGTATCTATACGAGATTATCGCCGGCTGGGCGGGCAATGTGGCATCGGTGCCGGTATCCATCAGCGACGGCACCGCCACCCCGGCCATTATCGGCGGCAGCCGGCCACGGGGAAGCAAAGTGGTGGATGCCGTACAACAACTGGAGGAAATGAAAAATGAGCAAGCCCCTGCCTAAGTTTGTCAGTGATGAGCTGCTGACCGGGCTGCAAAAACTAATGATGCTGCGGCTGGAAGGTGCGCCGCCCGCCGACGGCATCAAATTGACGGCCAGTGTATGGGTGGAGGCCATCGCCTCAGTGAATATCAGTTGGGCCGAACAGTTGGACAAAGGGCGAATCACCGCGGGATTTACCCGGTTATTTGTCGAAATCGAACGCTGGCCGACACCAAAGATGCTGATTAGGTGTCTGCCGCCTAGGCCGGAACCGCCGAAGCTGGAACACAAACGGCAACTCACACCGGAAGAAAAAGCCCGGGGACGGGAAAACCTGAAAAAACTGTATCAAATAATCGCTGAAATCTTTGAAAGGAAAAAGCAATGGTAGCGAAAAAGAAAACCCGCATTAAACAGGCCGCGCTGACGGCCGCCGTGCAGAGCCGCGTGGAAGCCTCGGCGCAAATCCGCCGCATCGGCGACTTGGCACGCGAAGTAAAACGCTTGGAAGCCGAGATGGGCGACAAGCAGGCGGCCATCGAGCAGGAATACAACGAGCTGGCCGACCCGCTGCGCGCCGAACTGGCCGAGCTCACCGGCGGCGTGCAGGCCTACTGCGAAGCCAACCGCGAAGAGCTGACCGAAGGCTACAAAACCAAGACCGTGGATTTTGTGACCGGCACCGTGAAATGGCGTGCCGACCCGCCCAGCGTGCGTGTAACCGGTGTGGCGGCGGTGTTGGCCTACCTGAAGGAAAAAACCGCGCTGGCTCGCTTTGTACGGCTGAAAGAAGAAATCAACAAGGAGGCCATCCTCAACGAGGCCGAGCTGTTTGCCGACGGGCAGGTACCGGGTATCAAAATCATGAGCGGGGTGGAAAAAATCGTGATCGAACCCAGCGACCCGGAATTAGCGGGGGTGTGAGATGGCTGTAATGCTGAATGAAGGCAAGTCCTGCGCCGATAAAGCAGGCAGAGAAATCAACTGCACCCTGAAAATTGATGTGTCCGACGCCATCAATACTTGCGGCTACCGCGCTCTGGAGTTGGCACGGCACTACTGTGCCACGGCTGAAGCCTACCGCCGAGAAGGCCGCTGGTGGTTTGCCTGGGCGGCTATATGGTTTGCCATCAGTGCCGCAATTTGGTTTGCTATGTAGGAGCTTGAAAAAATGAAAAAATACCTATTAGTTGAAATGCCAGATTTTTCGGTGTGGCGCGTGCCGGTGCAGGTTATCGCTGATGCCTACACCGATTATTACGCCGAGCGCGACGGCCAAGACCGCGAGAAGGTCAAAGCCCAAACCGAGCGGCTGTTTACCACGCATGAATTTGAAATCGAAGATTGGGCGGCCAACAGCATGGATTGGGACGAGGTCAAAGCCCATGCTGTACAGGTCAAAGCCGGAGAGGTGGATTACCAAGAAGGCTGGATAAACGGCAACAAATGTGTAACCGACGATGAGGAGCAAAAAGATGTGGTTTAAGCAATGCCAAGCCTACAGGCTACCTGAAACCCCGGATGCGGCCGTTTTAGCCGCCGCATTGGACGAACACCGCTTTGCACCGCCCTGCGGGCTGGATTGGTTTACCGACGGTTTTGCCGTGCCGCAGCCGTTTGGCGACGAGCTGGTATTTACCGCAGATAAAACGCTCGGCATCTCTCTGAAACGTGAAGAACGGGTGCTGCCGGGTGCGGTCATCAAAACCGTCTTGGACGAAAAAATCGCCAAAATCGAAGCAGAGGAAGCCCGTAAAGTCGGCCGCAAGGAAAGGCAGGAGCTGAAAGAGCAGATTATTGACGAGCTGCTGCCGCGGGCCTTTACCCGCGCCAGCCGCACTGATGCAGTCTTGGTTGGCGGCTACCTGCTGATTAACCAAACCGGCAACAAAGCCGAAAACCTGTTGAGCCATCTGCGTGAAGCATTAGGCGGGCTGCGGGCACAGCCCACCGTTACCCGCCGCTCCGCATCTGAACTGATGACTGAATAGCTGCTGCGCGGCGAGGCCGACGGACAATTTGAGCTGGACGACTACGTGGCTTTGGTGGGCGCGGGCGATATGGGCGCGGAAATACGCATCAAACGCGAAGACCTGACCGCCGAAGAAGTGGTGCGGCATGTGAAATGCGGCAAGCGCGTGGCCGAGTTAGGCTTGGTATGGCGCGAGCGCGTGGTGTTGGTGCTGACGCAGGATTTGACCCTGAAACGCATCCGCTACCTAGACCACCTGCAGGAGGATGCCCAGAGCCACGGCGACAGCGGCTCTGATTTGGCCGCCGCCTCGCAAATCATCGCCGGAAATGCGCTGGCTATGATACTGGATGAGTTGGCTGAATTGTTGGGTGGCTGGCAGGAGTAATCATGAGCAAAGTCATTATCTATCACCTTGATGCACCTGGGTTGGCAAAGAACTACGCTGCCGTAGACCGATTTTTAGAAACCGAAATCCCTGATAATTGGTATGAAATGAGCGATGAGGAGCAGGATGAGTATGCCCGTGAACAGTTTTATCAGCAGTTTTCATGGGGCTGGCAGGTAGTAGACGCGTAAATCAAAAAATTACACTATGTGTAAATGTGTCATTTCCGAATTTTTGAAACCCGCGCGGCACGGTTTGCCGCAATTTAAACAGGAGTTAAACCCATGTTGGACGAAGCCGAAAAAGTGTTGGTTGCCGATTTTATCGGCGAAAACTGGCGATTGTTTGTTGATAGGGCTGCCGAATCAGGCTACAGCGAAGCGGAAGCCGAATATATCTACGCTAAACTAGAAAGAGGAGTTTAAACCATGAATAAACCGGATTTAATCAAAGATATCGCCGAGCGTGGCGAATTTACCAAGGCCGATGCCGAGGCCGCACTGAAGGCGGTGCAGGGTGCCATCATCGCCGTCCTAGTCAATGGCGACAAAATCACCCTGCCGGGCTTTGGCACGTTTAAGGTGGTGGAGACCGCTGCCCGTACCGGCCGCAACCCGAAAACTGGCGAGCCGGTGCAGGTGGCAGCTAAACGCAAGGTACAGTTTAAACCGAACGCGCAACTCAAAGAGCTGGTGAATCGGTGATGCTCAATCCATGCCGCTGCCGGATGCGGCGGCATGAGTGGATCATTACAAGAGGCTACCTGAAAAATGCAGGCCAATCTGAACAAACTGAAAGCCAAAATCCATATTGGCAAAGCGCAACTGGGGTTGGACGATGACACCTACCGTGCCCTGCTGCACCGTGAAACGGGCAAAAGCTCCTGTGCCAAGATGACTCTGCGCGAGCTGGAGGCGGTTCTGGCGGCCATGCAGCGGCAGGGTTTTGCCGCCAGCCGCCCGATGGGGCGCCGCCCCAGCCCGCGCCGCTCGGCCTCCAAGATGATCGGCAAGGTAGAGGCGCTGCTGTTGGATAACGGCCTGACTTGGGCTTATGCGCACGGGATGGCCAAACGGATGTTTGGCGTGGACCAAGTGCATTGGCTGTCGGATGATAAATTGCACAAACTGGTGGCGGCCTTGCAGATTTATGCCAACCGCCGGAAAGGGGAAAAATAATGTCGTTTGAACACTACGATGAAACGGATTTTGATGCGGTGCGCCACCTGCTGCCGGACAGCGTGATGGAAATGGTGGGGCTGATTGGCGCCGAGCCGACGCTCGCGCTGCTGCGCGCCTACGGCGGCACCACCTTCCCGGTGTCCTGCAATGTGAAGCGTGCCGGGCAGGCTACGCACGCTGCCTTGGCGGAAGTGGTGGGCGAACAGGCGGCAGACAAGCTGTGCTGCGCTTTCGGGCAGCGGCAGCGGCTGTGGCTGCTGAAATGCGAGCGGGCGGTGCGCGAGCTGCTGCACCGCAAAATCCGCCGCCAGTTTGACGAACTGGTGAGCCGCGATAATATGACCGCGTTTTGGGCGGTGCAGAATTTGGCGCAATGCCACCACCTTACCGACCGCACGGTGTGGGACATCCTCAAAAAGACCGACAATGCCCCGCCGCCGGAGAGCCGGCAAATCTCGCTGCTTTAACCGTGTGAGCCGCCTCAAGCATTTTTAGGTAGCCTGCCGTTGGACAATAACCCCAGTGTAACCACTGGGGTTTTTATCATGTTTATTACCATTACAGCCGGACATTCCAACACCGACCCGGGCGCCGTGAACGGCAGTGACCGCGAGGCGGACATTGCGCAGGACATGCGCAATATCGTGGCCTCTATTCTGCGCACCGATTACGGCTTAGAGGTTAAAACCGACGGCGAGGGTAAGGGCAATATGCCGTTGCGTGAGGCCGTTAAACTCATTAAAGGCAGCCGCTTGGCGGTGGAATTTCACACCAACGCGGCACTCAACAAAACCGCCACCGGCATTGAAGCCTTATCCGTCCCGAAAAACAAGGCGGCCTGCCAGCGTATATGCGCGGCGGTGGCCGCTGCCAGCGGCTGGAAGCTGCGCGGCGAGGGTGGCTATAAGCCCGACAATGCCGGGCAGCACAGCCGTTTGGCCTATGCGCAGGCGGGCGGCATTATCTTGGAGCCGTTTTTTATCAGCAACGATGCGGATTTGGCGCTATGGAAGCAGACTAAATGGCGCATCTGCCGCGCGGTGGCCGAAGCGATTGCGGCGGAGGTGGCGGCATGAGCCTGAAGAAAACATTGGTGGCTTTGGCTTTGGGCAGTTTGCCCAAGCACACCCACCCGCACCTGCCGCCACGGCGCGATGTGTGGATGGATCAGCCGCTGCCGAACTGGAAGCGCAGCGGCGTGGCAGCGGCCAAACGGGCGGCCAAGCGGCGCAGAAAGGCGAAACGATGAATAAGTTTGGCACTTGGCTGGCCGGTAACTTTACCAACCCGGCCACGGGACAGGCCAGCCACACCAAAATCTGGACCAATATCGCCTACGCGGTCATGACCTATAAGTTTGTGATGGCTCCTGAGTCTGTGGAGTGGATGTGGTGGGCTTACGGCGGCATTGTGGGCGGTTTTGCCTTGGTACGTCGCGGCTTATCGGTTATCCCGCAGCTGGCGGCCATCAAACAGGAAACGGAGCGCGAAAATGATGTGGATGCCCCTACTGAGTAAGCTGCTGCCAGCAGGCAGTCTGTGGAAAAAGCTGCTGCCGCTGCTGTTGGCTCTGGCTGTGGCGGCCACCTGCTACCGTGCAGGCTACCTGAACCGCGACGGCAAAGCTAAAACCGAAATGGCCACAGTGGCTGCCGCACACCAACAGGCACAACTGGAGGCGGAACGCGCCTACAGCGCCAAACTGGCCGAAGTGGCGGCGGAGCGGCAGAAATGGGTTGATTTTGCCCAAAGCCAATCCGTGAAGCTGGCCGAAGCCAACCGCCGCCTAGACAGTCAAACCACCTATATCAAACAGGAGATACCCCATGCGATTGCACGCGACAACAGTGCTGGCGGCTGCCATAGCGGCCTTGGCACTGACGGCCTGCGGCTCTACCGCCAAGCCCTCGGTTACAGCGCCGATTAAGGTAGTGGAGCGGCCGACCTTGCCGCCCGCTCCGGCAGAACTGTTGGCGGATTACGAACGCCCCGCGCCGCCCGCTTCGGGTAGCCCGGAAGCCCTGCTCAACCATGCCGCCGAGTACGGCGCATGGTGCGGCAAACGCGATGCTCAGGCCTCCGGCTGGCAGCAGTGGTACCGCAACGGACAGGGGGCGCATCGTGAGTAAATACCGCGAACTGGTACAGCGCCGCTTGTCGGTATGTCATGCCGGCATGGAGATGCGGCTTGCCCGTGCCCGCGAGCAGGAGCCGTTTGTACTGGCAGTGGAGCGCAAATTGTCGGTAGGCGGATGGGACTACCGTATGGGCATGACTCTGAATTTCGGCGTGGTGTTTACCGTGCTGCCATGCCGCATCCCGTTTAAAGAGCAATATCAAGCCGTCAAGGCCGCCCTAGCCGAATGCGGCGACGTGGAGTTTGATGTGCAGGACAAGCGACCGTGCCTGCATGTGAGCAGCCGCACCGATGAGGGCATCGATTGCTGTGTGGTGTTTGATGGAGACGATGATGGCCGCTGAATTTTTAACCATCGATTATGTGTTTCAGGGTGCCGTCGGCATCGTGATGACGGTGCTGTGGCGCTACATCGGCAAGGTGGACGGCAAGTTTGATTCCGTGCAAGCCGAGAATCACGCTCTGCGCGAACGCCTGCACGAAGTCGAAAAATCCTACCAAAGCAAAGCCGAAGCCCGAGAATACAAGGGCGAAGTGCTGGAGTTGTTACGGGAAATCAAGAGCGACCTCAAAGAGGTTAGCGACAAGTTAAACGAAAAGGCCGACAAAAAATGAGTAACCCTTACCAAGACCCGGTTGTGAAAATGCTGCGCGAAATCAGCGCAAAGCAGGATGTAACCATTGCCAAACAGGAAGCGATGGATAAACGGCTGGCCGAAATACAGGCCGATTGCCAGCGTATTGCCCGTACCAACGGCGGTTTGGCCGGTGCGGTATCCGGCGCGGTGAGCGGCGGCGTGGTGGCCACCGGCATTGCCTTTATCCGCGCTAAATTCGGCTTTTGAAGGATTTGAGAAATGGCCCACCCGAAAGAAACCCGCGACAAGCTGCGCAGGCTGTACGTCAGCGACGGGCATACGCTCGAAATCGCTGCAATGATGTGCGAAATCCCGACGGCTACCGCCCGTAACTGGAAGCGTGCCGCCAAGGAGCAAGGCGACGATTGGGACAAAGTGCGCGCCGCCTATACTTTGGCCGGTGGCGGTATCGAAGACTTGTCCCGCTCGCTGCTGGCGGGTTTTTTGGTGCAGTACCAATCGACGATGACGATGTTGCAGGATACGTCGGTCGAGGAATTGCCCCCATCGGAGCGGGCAAAGCTGCTGGCGAGCTTGTCCGACGCGTTTACCAAGACCGTGGCCGCAAACAAGCGGGTATTGCCCGAAATACAGGAATCTGCGGTTGCCATTAAAGTCATCGAAAAACTGTTTGCCTATATTGCAGACCGGCATCCCGATATGTTGGCTGCGTTTGATGAGGTACTACAAGGCTTTCAAACTGTCATTGAGAAAGAGTTTTAATCATGCAGGGAAAATTAAGCCAATCCGAACTGCGCGCCAGAATGTCCGCCATACGGGCAGACATCAACCGGCGCATCAGTGCGGCAGATATCGGATTGTCTGCCGCACCTGCGGATATTGCCGAGCGTCGCGCCAAAGTGATGCAGTGTACGCCCGAAGCATTCCGTTTTTTCTGCAAGACTTATCTGCCGCATTATTTCCCCGACGACAGCGAATCTGTTTTCCATACATGGGCATACACAGAACTGCCCGAAATCGAAAAAGAACCGGAGTCGGTCTTGCAGGGTTGCGCGGCATCGCGCGGCGAAGCGAAAACATCGTTGACCGTACAGGCGTTTTCCCTTTGGCGCGAAGTGCGCAATGCCAAACACAATACCGTCATCGTGTCCGACACCGAAGACCAAGCCGACGCCATCGTCGAAGCCATCAAAACCGAACTGACCGACAATCCCGCGTTGCAGTTGGACTTTCCCGAAGTCTGCGGGCAGGGGCAGGTATGGCGTATCGGTGAAATCCGAACCCGCCAAAACAACCAATTCAAAGCCTATGGCGCAGGACAGGGCATCCGCGGCGCGAAAAAAGGCGAGGTGCGCCCCGATGCGGTCTATCTCGACGACTTGGAAAATGAAAAACACACCGAAAACATCCGCCTGCGCGACAAACTGACTAAGTGGATAGGCAGCGTTATCAATCCTTTGGGCGGCGCGGGCGCGAAGTGCGACATTTTATATGTCGGTACGATTTTGTGTTTGGACAGCGTATTGGCGCGTGTGTTGAAAAACCCGTTTTGGCGCAGTGTGCGCTTTTCCGCCATCATGAAGTGGCCTGTCAATATGGACTTGTGGGCTGAATGGGAAAACATCTACCGCAATACGTCGAAAGAAAACCGCGCCAACGAAAAGGCAGCTCAGGCGTTTTATGAAGCAAACGAATCAGCAATGCTGGAAGGCAGTGAAGTGAGCTGGAGCAAACGACCGCTGCTCGCCCTGATGAAAATCCGCGCCCGCGACGGTATCCATGTTTTTAACTGTGAATATCAAAATCAGCCGGGCAATCCCGAAAATGCGATTTTTGCTGATTATTTGGACAACTGTTATTACCGCACTCTGCCGCATGATGTCGTGTATTTTGGTGCGGTTGATCCTTCACTGGGCAAACAGGGTAAAGGCACTGATCCGTCCGCCATTCTTGTCGGCGGCTACCAACGCGCTACCGGCACGCTGTTTGTTGTGGAGGCATCCATCAAGAAACGTGTGCCGAGCCTGATTATTCAGGACGTCATCAGACTGCAAAAGCAATACGGCTGCCTGCTGTGGGTCATCGAGACCGTACAGTTTCAAGAGTTTTTCAAAGACGAGCTGATTAAAGAGGCGGCAAAACAGGGGGCGCATGTTCCGGCACGTGGAGTCAAACCGAGCGCAGAAAAAGTGATGAGGATTGAAAGTATCCAACCGCATTTTGCCAACGGATTTATCAAACTGTTACCGGAACAGCGTGTATTGATTGAGCAGTTGCGGGAATTTCCCGACGCCGACCACGACGACGGCCCAGACGGGCTGCATATGCTGTGGATGGCGGCCACCAGCGGCAGCGGCGCGATTGACTACACCGCCGTGCCGCGCCACAACGACAGCAACGGGGTGCTGACTTTCGGCAGCGGTGCTTGGTAACAACCCGCTGAGGCGGCTCAAACGGTTTCAGACGGCCTTACATCTGACAATAGCGGCAAGATTAACTGCATCTTGCCGCTTAATTATGTCTATCAAATCCCGTTTTACCGCCGTTTTATCCGCTATTACAGGCAATACCGAGCCTGCGCCGAAAGCGCCGCGCAAAGGCGAGCAGACCGCGCAGCTGGCCAAAGCCCGCGGCACCATCGGCGAGCATCCGAGCAAGGGGTTGACGCCGCAGAAACTGCACCAGATTTTAGAAGGGGCGGAAGACGGCGACATCACGGCGCAGTCGGAATTGTTTGCCGATATGGAGGAAAAAGACGGCCACATCTTTGCCGAGATGAGCAAGCGCAAACGCGCTTTAACCGGCTTGGATTGGCGGGTATCCGCTCCGAAAAATGCCGATGAGGCCGGGCGGCAGCTGGCGGAAGAGGTGGCGGGCTGGCTCTACGGCCTGCCGGACTTTGAGGCGCTGCTGTTTGACCTGCTGGATGCGCTCGGACACGGCTTTGCCGCGGTGGAAATCAGCTGGCAGCAGGTGGACGGCTTATGGCTGCCGGCCAAGTTTACCCACCGCCCGCAGGGTTGGTTTACATTAAAAAACAACCAACTTAAATTATTGGGCACCAATGGGCAGGAGCCGCAGGAATTGTGGCCGCTGGGCTGGATTGTGCACCGACACCAAGCGCGCAGCGGCTTTTTGGCGCGCGGCGGGCTGATGCGGTCATTAGCGTGGCCGTATCTGTTTAAAAATTATTCGGTACGCGACCTAGCGGAATTTTTGGAAATTTACGGCCTGCCGGTGCGGCTGGGCAAATACCCGGCTGGCGCATCGGATAAGGAAAAAACCACCCTGCTCAACGCGCTGGTGGGCATCGGCCACAATGCGGCCGGCATCATCCCGGAAACCATGATGCTGGAACTGTTGGACGCGGCCAGCGGCAGCGGCGACACCTTTATGAGCATGGTGGACTGGTGCGAGCGCACCCAATCCAAAATCATCTTGGGCGGCACGCTGACCACGCAGGCAGACGGCAAAACCAGCACCAACGCGCTGGGGCAAATCCACAACGAGGTGCGGCACGACTTGCTGGCGTCTGACGCCAAGCAGCTGGCGGCCACGCTGACCCGGCAGCTGATTGCGCCGCTGCTGTATCTCAATAAGGGCATCGCCGACCCCAACAATATCCCCTATTTTGAGTTTGACACCCGCCAGCCGGAAGACATGAAGCTGTATGCCGAGGCGCTGCCCGAATTGGTGCAGCTCGGCATGAAAATTCCGCTGGAATGGGCGCACGAAAAGCTGGCCATCCCGCAGGCGGCAGACGACCAAGACATGCTGGCTATGCGTGGCGCCCAGCCGGAACTACGGCAGGCGCAGGCCAGCCGCTACCGGCAGGTAGCCTTGTCGCGGCAGGGCGAAATCATCTATCCCGACCAGCTGGCGTTGGATGACGGTATTGCAGGCTACCTGAAAAATACTGATCTGCCCGCACTGCTCGAACCGCTGATTAAGCAACTCGGCCAAGCCATCGCCGAAGGCGGCAGCTATGAAGAGGCGGCCGATCGCCTGCTGGCGGCCTACCCGCAATTGGACACCGCACAGCTGCAAGAGGCGCTGGGGCGCGTGCTGTTTGTGGCGGACTTGTGGGGGCAGATCGGTGGGCGCTAATCAAGTGGATTTGGCCTATGCCTTCGGCCTGCCGCCGGAGCGTGCCATCCGTTATTTTGAGACTTTGGGCTACACGGTGCCGACCGATTGGCCGCAGCGGATGCAACAAGCAGCGGCCAAGGCGCAGACCATCGCCGGCATCTACCGGCAGGATGTGGTGGCCGACATCCACCGCGCGCTGGGCGAATCGGCGGCCAAGGGCACGCCGTTTGCCAAATTTAGGGATGCGGTGGAGCGGCAGCTGACGGCCAAGGGGCTGCATCTGGATCAGGCCGGCGATATGGTGGACGCCGCCACCGGCGAGCTGCTGGGCAAAGGCATCACGCCGCAGCGCTTGGAGGTGATTTACCGCACCAATATGCAAAATGCGTATATGGCCGGACGTTGGCAGGAATTGCAAGACAACCGTGCCGCTATGCCTTATCTGCAATACACCGCCGTTATGGACAACCGCACCCGCCCGCTGCACCGCGAGCTGCACGGGCAGGTGTACCACATCGACGACCCATTTTGGGATACCTTTTACCCGCCCAACGGCTTTAACTGCCGTTGCACGGTAACCGCCTACAGCGCAGCCGATTTGACCCGGCGCGGGCTGGAAGTGGCCGACAGCGAGGGGCGGCTGGAAGAGGTGTACCGCGTGGTGAACAAAGCGGGCGACACCGAGCCGACCCGCGCCATCCGTTTGGCCGACGGCCGCTCCTTTATGGCCGACCGCGGCTTTGACGGCAACGTGGGCAAGCGACACTTGGCGCAGCTGGGGCAATTGCAGATGCAACGGGCGGTGGATTTACCGCCGCGGTTGGCGAGTATGGCGGTGGGCGAGGCGTTGAAACAGCCGGCCTTTTTTAAGGCGCTGTCGGATGAGTTTATCCGGCGCTTTGATTTTTTGGCCGCCGGCGGTCACGGCAGCAACCGCATAATGCACGTGGGCGTATTGCACACCGAGCTGCTGGATGCGCTGGCCGCCCACAACATCATGCCTCAGTCGGCCGTTATCAGTATGGGGGATGCGGACATTACCCATGCCTTGCGCGACAGCAAGGCGGCAAGCGGTCGGGCTTTGGATGCAGCCATTATCCGGCGTGTGCCGGAGCTGCTGCTGAAGCCGGACTCGGTGTATGTACAAACCAATGCCAAAAATCCGACATTATGGTTTATTTATGAGACCGAGCAGGGCAAATTGGTATTGTTGGTGGATAAGCCGGAGAAGAAAAGCAAAGAGATGATGAATATTGTGCGAACCGGCGGCAGAATCACGAATTGGAAAGAAGCATTGAACCAGCATACACTGGTTTGGGGGAAAGCCCCGGCAGGAATGAAGTAAAACAGGCAGGGGCGTCGGGATTCGAACCCGCATAATATGGGGAAACCATAACCTTTACCAGTTGGAAACTACCCCTGCCTATTTGTGAATTACAGTATAGCTATGATCGAAATCGAAATCAAGACGTTAGAGTTGCAGCAAAACATCAGCCGCGCAGCGCAGGGCTTGGAGCAGCGCGGTAGCCTGATGCGCCTGATTGCCGGCAGGCTGCATCAGGCGGTGGATGAAAACTTTAACAGCCAAGGCCGCCCGGCTTGGGCGGGGCTGAAGCTGGGCAGCCAGCTCTCCCGTGCCGGGGCGCTGACGAAACGCGGGCAGGTATCGCAGGCGCGGTTTGACAAGCATGTGCGCAACCACAAAATCCTGCAAAACACCGGCCGCCTGCGCAACAGCATCACCGAGGCCAGCGACAACGATAGCGCGCGGGTAGGCACTAATGTGGCCTATGCCGCCATCCACAACTTCGGCGGGCAAACCGCCGCGCACATGATTTACCCGCGCCATAAAAAGGCGCTGGCATGGGCCACCGGGGCGTATCCGGTAAAAAGCGTGAAGCACCCCGGCAGCCGCATCCCGGCACGCCCGTTTATGCAGCTCACGCCGCAAGACGAGCACGAGCTGGTGGAGACGGTGAGCGACTATTTGGCCTCCGTCTGCGGCCTACCGAAAGGCAGTTAAACGACACCCCGCCCAAAATCGCGCCAAACGGCGTTTAAACGGCTTGGGTATAGTTTGGTATATCCCCGCGCCAGACCCCCGCTAAAAAACGCGCTTTATAGCCTCTTTATAGCCATCACACCGCAGCCGCCCCGCCGACTGTTTCACCTGCGCCAAAACCAAGTGAGGCGCTTCAAAGATTTTTCCCCCGCTTCCGGCTGCACAATGCGGCCATGAACAAACATACCCCTCCCCCGTTTTTACTGGCTGCCTGTTCCGTCCCGGTGGACGGCGCGGCGCAGCGCATCCAGCTGATTCCCGCCGGCGAGTTCCGCTCCAACGACGGGCGCCCGGCCGATGCGCCGTTTTGGCGTTTGAGCCCGCAGCGTGCAGCCGCCTTGGTGGCCGAGCTCAATGCGCGGCCGGTGCGGCTGATGGTGGACTACGAACACCAAACCTTGTTTACCGCGCAAAACGGACAGCCTAACCCGGCATCGGGCTGGCTCTCCGGTTTTGAATGGATAGACGGCAAAGGGTTGTATGCCGAGGTGCAGTGGACGGCCGCGGCCAAGGAGCGGATTGCCGGCGGCGAATACCGTTATATCTCGCCGGTGTTCCAGTACACGCCTGCGGGCGACATCCTTAGCCTGTTGCCGCCCGCGCTCACCAACACCCCGGCGCTTGACCAACTCGACCCGGTGGCCTTGGCTGCCGCCTCCCGATTACTTAACCCCCTCCAACCCTCTCAAAAGGACGAAGCAATGAACGAAGCACAAAAGCTGATGCTGTCGCTGCTCGGGCTGCCTGAAACCGCCAGCGAGGCGGAGCAGCTGGCCGCGATGCAGCAAATCCAAAGCAGCACCGACGGCAAAAAGCTGGCCGAAGCCTTGGCCGCCGCCAAAGAGGCAGCCAAGCCGGAAAACAAACCGGCCGAGCCGAACCCGCCCGCCGCCCCTGCCGCACCGGCAGGCCAGCCGGCCAATGACGAGACCGGCGCACCCAATACCGCTGCCGCCTCGCAACAGGTGCCGCTGTCGGCACTGCAAGGCTTGCAACGACAAGTGGCCGCCCTGAGCCAGCAGCTGGCTGCGCACGAGGCGGAAAAAACCGCACAACTGATTACCGCCGCCCTCTCCGACGGCCGACTGCTACCGGCGCAAAAAGCATGGGCGGAAGGCTTGGGCAAATCCAACCCGCAGGCACTGGCCGAATTTTTAGCCACGGCGCAGCCTTTGGCCGCCCTAAGCGCCACGCAGACCGGCGGCATCCCGCCTGCTGCCGCGGAAAAAGGTTTGAGCGCTGATGAGGCGAGAGTGGCAGAAATGCTGGGCATCACTGCCGAAGACTATGCAAAACAGAAATAGGAGTAATCCCCGATGATTATCACCCCGGATTTAATTAAAGCCTTGTTTACCGGCTTTAAAAAGAACTATCAGGACGGCCTGCAAATGGCTAAGAGCCAATACCCGGAAATTGCCACCGTGGTGCCGTCTTCCACCGCCTCCAACACCTACGGCTGGCTCGGACAGGCGCCGGCATTGCGCGAATGGGTGGGTGACCGTGTGTTCAACGACATGAAGGCACACGCTTACGCGATTGCCAATAAGCATTTTGAGAGCTCCATCAAAGTCAGCCGCAACGATATTGAAGACGACAACATCGGTATTTATGCGCCGCTGGTAACCGAGCTGGGCCGTGCCGCTGCCGTGTTTGCCGACGAATTGGTGTTCGGCCTGTTGAAAAAAGGCAACACCACCCTGTGTTACGACGGCCAAAACTTTTTTGATACCGACCACCCGGTGTTTGAAAAAGTGGACGGCACCGGCAACAAAACCTTGGTTAAAAACCTGTTTACCGCCACCGGCGGCACGCAGGGCACGCCGTGGTATCTGCTGGATACCAGCCGCGCCATCAAACCGATGATCTTCCAGCAACGCAAGCCGATGAAGCTCAGTGCGATGACCAAAGACGATGACGAAGGCGTGTTTATGCGCAACGAGTACCGCTACGGCGTGGACGGCCGCTGCAATGCCGGCTTCGGCTTCTGGCAGATGGCCAGCATGAGCACCGAGGAGCTGACCCCGGACAACTTTGCCAAGGTATTTAACGCGATGGCTAGTCAAAAAGGCGACGGCGGCCGCCCGCTCGACATCCGCCCGACTGTGTTGCTGGTGCCCAGCACTATGGAAGATTTGGCCAATTCGATTGTCAAACCCGACAAATACGAAAACGGCAAATTCAACCCGCACCACAACAAGGTCAAAGTCGTGGCCAGCCCGTGGCTGTTGTAACCCCTTTTGCGGCGGCTTTAACCGGTTTAAAGCCGCCGTTTTGGAGCAGATAAATGGCAAAAAACAAACCCCAAGACGATGCAGTGCAAAAGCCGCTGCAAGAAGCGCAAGGCGGCCAAACCGAGCAGCAGCCGGAGGCGCAGGACGGCCTGCCCGAAAACCAGCCGGAACAGCAGCAAGGCCATCCCGACACCCCGCCTGAAACCACGCAGTCTGAAACCGCGCCGGTTGAACAGCAGCCGGAACAGGATGCCGTTGTACAGCCCACCGCCGATGCAGGCAGGCTACCTGAAAAACCAACCGAACCGCCTGCCGCCGATGCAGTGGCCGTGCGCTCGCGCACCGAGCGCTTTTTCCGCTGCGGCTTGGAATTTGTGCGCCATGAATGGCGTACGGTACAGCGCAGCGAATTGAGCGATGCAGATTGGCAGCGCCTGCTGGCCGAGCCGCATCTTGAAATCCGCCCGGCCGATGCGCCGGACGATAACGGGGACGTGCCGCAATGATCAGCTATGCCTCGCTCGACGAACTGTGCCTGCGCTACGGCGACAACACCGTGTTGCAGCTCACCGACTTAGAGCGGCGCGGCCAAATCAATGCCGACATTGCGCAGCAGGCACTGCTGGACGCTACCGCCGAAATCGACGGCTACTTGAACCGCTACACGCGGCCGTTTCCGCAGATTCCGCGGTTATTGACGGTGTACTGCTGCGACATTGCCATCTACCGCTTGGCCACCGGTATGCGCCAAGGCAACGATGACATGGACACCCGCTACAAAAACGCCATCGACTACCTCAAGCAGGTGGCGCGCGGCACGGCCACCATCAGTGGGCTGCCCGAAAACGGCCAGCTCGGCACCGGCGACACCGTGATATTTAACAAGCCCCAGCAAAAGGTATTCGGCCGTGATCGCCCTTATTGAGGCTGCCATCGTGCAGCGCCTGCGCCAAGGTTTGGGCAAGCTGGTTACCGGCGTGCACAGCTACGGCGGCGAGCTGGACGACGAGGGGCTGTATCAGGTGGTGCAGCAGTTGCCCGCTGCTTGGGTGACTTTTGCCGGCATCGACAAAACCGAAGCCGTTAAAACCAGCCGCACCAAGCACAAGGCCGAAGCCAAGTTTGTGGTGATGGTGGCTGCCCGCTCGTTACGCAGCGAGGAAGCCAGCCGCGCCGGCGGCATCGGCCACTGGGAAATCGGCAGCTACCAACTGATTTACGCGGTGCGCCGCCTGCTGGCCAATCAGGATTTGGGCTTGGCCATCGACAAGCTGCAACCGCGCGCGGTGCGCACCCTGTTTAACGGCAGGATGGAGCGGCAGGAAGCGATGAGCGTGTATGCCTGCGAATTTGCCACCCATTGGATCGAGGAGGCGTTGGACAACGGCCGCTGGCCGGAAATCCCGCCGCCACCGCCACCACCGGCTAATCCGAACGCCCCGCCGCCCCCGCCGCACCCCGACCAAATCTTTGTGACCTATCAGGCGGCCACCAGCCCGCCATACCCCGAACTGAAAGGCGCGAACCTGCATGTGCACGCGCCGCCCGACAACCCCACCCCCGCCATCGAGGCGGAAGTTAAAACAGGAGAGACACCATGAGTATCTTGGTAAGAGCCGCCGCCGGCCTGAAAGTGCCGAAGGAAGGCGAGCCGCACCGCTATATCGACGAGCATCAGGCCGTCGCCGTGGAGGAGAGCGCCTACTATCTGCGCTGCCTCGAATGCGGCGACTTGGTGCGCGAATCCGAGGCCGAATCCGAGCCTGATCCCAAACCCGCCAAAGGAGGCAAATAATGGCCAGCGCCAACATCAGTTTTGACAAAATCCCGGCATCTACGCGCAAACCCGGCGTGTACGCCGAATGGAACCTCAAACGCGCCATGCGCAACCTGCCTACCAATCGGCAGCGCGTGCTGTTGATTGCCCAGCACACCACCGACTTGGGCGCAGTATCCGCCCTGACGGATGTGTATTCCGCCGCCGAAGTGGCCGAGCGCTACGGTGCGGGCAGTCAGGCACATTTAATGGCCGATACCGCCATTAAAGCCTACGCCAATGCCGCCCTGAGCATCATCACGCTGGCCGACAACAGCGCCGGCGTGGCCGCCGCAGGCAAAATCACCATTACCGGCAATGCCACCACGCAGGGTGTGCTGCGCGTGGGCATCGGCAACGCCGACGTGCTGATGGTGGCCGTGGCCGCCGGCGACAGCGCCGATACCGTCGGCAAAGCCGTCAAGGCTGCGATTGCCGCCCAGCCCGGCCTGCCCGTATCTGCCGCCGAAGCCGCCGGCGTGGTGACCATCACCGCAAAAAACAAAGGCACCGAGGGCAATGCCATCCGCCTGTTGGCGGCCTGCACCGCCGCCGGTATCAGCACCACGGTAACCGCGATGGCGGGCGGCGACGCCAACCCCGACATCCAGCCCGCACTTACCGCCGTGATTGCCGACGGCCACGACATCATCGCCTGCGGCATCAGCGACGAGGCCAACCTGCTCAAACTGCGCGCCCACCTCGAAAAAGTCGGCGCGCCCACAGAAAAACGCTGGGCGATCGGTGTGTACGGCCACAGCGGCACATTGGCCACCGCCACCACCTTGGCCGGCAAACTCAACAACGGCTTTATGCTCTGCGCTTGGTATCGCGGCACGCCCAGCCTGCCGTGTGAACTGGCGGCAGCTTTTGCATCCGTGATGGCGAGCGAAGAAGACCCCGCCCGCCCGTTGAACACGCTGGCCTTGGAAGGCATCGGCCTGTGCGACAGCAAAGATAAAACCATGCGTACCGAGCAGGAAAACGCGCTCTACAACGGCGTGGCACCGGTGGAAACCAGTCCGGACGGCAGCCGGGCGCAGATTGTGCGGGCGATCACCACCTACACCAAAACCGCCAACGGCACCGCCGACGAGAGCCTGCTGGACGTAACCACCGTGCGCACCCTGATTTACGTGAGCAAAGCCTGTATCCAGCGCGTGGCCTTGCGCTTCCCGCGCGAAAAACTCTCCGACAAAACCCCGGCGCGGGTGCGCAGCGAGCTTATCGACGTGCTGATGCGCTGCGAAGAGCTGGAGATTTTGGAGCAGGTGGAAGCCAACCTGCCCAACCTCATCGTGGAGAGGGACAAGCAAAACGTGAACATGCTGGACGTGCGCATCCCATCCGACGTAGTGAACGGCCTGCACGTGGTCGGCATGGTGGTAGACCTCTATTTATAAGGAGCGATAAACAATGAGTACCGAATACATCGGCAGCGTAACCCTCTATCTCGACGCGGCAGAGGTAGAGATTACCAAAATTGACGTCAAGGATTCGACCGGACGCAAGCCTGTAAAAACCATGAACCGCAGCCGCCGCACCAAAGGCTTCACCCGCGGCGTGGGCCAATACGACATCACCGCCACCGCCGTGATGCCTACCGACGGCACCGCCATCAACTGGGGCAGCATCGAGGACGCCAAAATCTCACTGGTGCCCGACGTGCCCGGCGCGAAACCCACCAGCTACCTCGGGTTTTGCGTAACCGAGGTGGGCGAGAGCTACACGGTGGACAACGAGATGGTGATCGACATCACCGGCTTTGCCATCCGCAAGGTGCTGGAGTAAAGGCTACCTGAAAATGGTAAAATCAAGCCCTGTCCTGAATCGGCAGGGCTTTTTTTACGGAGAAGGGAAATGAGAAAACTATTGTACGGCGTGCTTATCGCTCTCGGGCTGGCCGCCTGCGGCGGGCAGGAGCAGCCGGCGCCGGCTAATTTGCCATTGGGAGATGTGCCTGCTGGATGTAACACGGCACAGATAGGTATATCACTAGACCAATTTACACAAAACATGGTAACAGGTTTAAAGCAGATAGAACAACCATATACTATTTATAAACAGGATATTACCAATGATGAGTGCGGTATATTGGTAATGATGGATATGGAGTTTGGATTTGTTGGCGTATTTACAGATCCAACCGGAAAAAATGTAATGGGTGTAACTGTATCCTACCAAAACACACAAGATACGGTAGTTAATTTTAACCGCTCTATTGCTGCAATGCAGGTGTTGGCAGCGATACATGGTTCTCAAAAAGTAGGAGAACGGCCTGAATGGAAAGAGTTGGTAGGAATGCTTACTACTGCATTAAATGAAAGTAATAAAACAGGGCATAGCAAACAACAGATTGTATTAGGAGATTATTCATATACGGTTATCGCTGGAAGTAAGGACGTGACTATGGTTGTAAGGAGAGCCATCTAGCGACCCTGTGAATTGTTTCAACCAGCTCCCCCCAAGCCTTTAAACGATAATTAAACCTACATTTTTATTCGGTTTAATCCACGTTTAAAGGCTTTTCTTATGTCTGACCAAAATTCCCAAACCTCTGTTATCGACCCGCTGGATAATGCGACAGCGGAGTTTAACCTCGCTGTGGCCGAAGACGGCCTAACGGTTTCAGGTAGCCTGAAATATGGCATTTTGCACAATGGCGAATGGCACTACGATTTTGCCATGCACCTGCTCACGGTGCGCGAGGATATGGCGATTGACACACAGCTGGAGGGGCAGGCGCGGCTGTTGGAGAGCTATGCCCTGTCGCTCGACCGCTTGGGCGGTATCCCGGCGGAGCAAATCAGTGCCGATATTTTGGCCGACGGCTTAGTGGCCACCGATTTTGATGCCCTGTTTTTTGCCCAAGAGTTGTTGGCAAAAAAGCGTCTACGCCCAAGCTCGACCGCTACCGTTTAGCCGTATTGATGCTGGGGCGCTTTGGCCTGCCTGAGCAGCGGGTATTGGCCATGACGCTGCCGGAGCTCAACAGCTTTATGCGGCAGGCGCGCCAGTTGCTGTCGGCCTATCAGGTAGTGCCGCTGCCTGTACCGACCCCGGCTGCCAAACCAGCCGCCGCGCCGCCGGGCAAATCCAGCGGCACCACCTTTATCAGCAAGCGAGTGAAGAAACATGAGCAGTAACACCTTAGAGCTGATTGCCAAGTTTAAAGATAACGCCAGTCAAGGGTTGCGGCGGTTAATGAATGAGACCGAGCGCAGCGCCGCAGCACAAGGTCGCGCTTGGGCACAATCCTCACGCCAGCGGCAGCAGGCCATCAATGCCTACCAGCGGCTCGGCATCCGCTCCGAGCAGCAAATCCGCCGTGAAATGCAGCTCACGCAGGCGGCCTACAACCGTTTGGCTCGCTCCGGCACGCTGTCGCAACGCGAGCTGGCTCGGGCGGCGGAAGCCAACCGTCAAAACATCCGCCGCCTGAATAGCGAATTGCGCAGCAGCAGCGGGCAGATGGGGCGCTGGCAGCGCATGATGCGCGGCGGCGGCCGGGCTTTTGATGCCGCTACCCGAGGCGGCGCGGCCTTGGTGGCGGGCGGTTATGTGCTGGCACAGCCGGTACGGCGCACGATGGATTACGACACCGAGCTACGCCATGTAACCAATGTGGCTTATGCCGGCAAGAGTATGGCCGAGCGGCAGGCCGGGATGGCCGACATCAACCGTGCCGTGATGGGCGCGGCCTACGAGGGAGCTGCTTCCCGCGAAGACACACTGGCGGCATTTAATACCCTGATTTCCAGCGGCGCGGTGGACGGCCAAGCAGCACAGAGACTGCTGCCCACTATCATGAAAACCGCCACCGCTGCTAATGCTTCTGGCGAAGAGGTATCTACTTTTATCGCTAAAGCCTTGCAGGCTGGCTTCAAGGAGGCCGATATCCCCGAGCTGTTGGACCGCGCAGTGCAGTCCGGTGCTGATGGCGGCTTCGAGTTTAAGGATATGGCGCGCTGGCTGCCGCAACAGTTGGCGGCAATGAAAAACGCCGGTATGGCGCCGACCTTAGAAAATTTCTCCTCTCTGCTCAATGCCAACCAATTGAGCTTTATGTCGGCCGGCAGCACGGATGAAGCGGGCAATAATGTGGTCAATTTATTGGCTAAACTGACCAGCCCGGATATTGCCAACCACGCTAAACGCATCACCATCAACGGCCAAAAAGGCTTTGATTTCACGGCCTCTATGAACAAGCGGCAGGCCGACGGCATGAACTCGCTGGATGCGGTAGTGGATATTGCCCGGGAATTGATTAGCAAAGACGAGCGCAGCCGCGCCCTGATGGAGCAAATTAATGCCGCTAAAGGCGACGAGGCCAAACTGGAGCTGCTGGAGAGCCAAAAAGCCTTAGTGGACGGTACGGCCATCGGGCAGCTGGTAACTGACCGGCAGGCACTGATGGCTTTGCTGGCGCTGGTAAATAATGCCGACCAAGCCGACCGCCTCAAACAGGGGCAGGCTAACGCTAACGGTGCTGTAGCAGGTAATTTCGAGTTCCTGATGCAGGGCTCGGGGATGCAGGCACAACGTGCCAAAGCGGCCTACTCCGATGCTGAATATGGTGCATTTAAGGGCGTAAGCGATAAAGTGGGTAGTGGCATGGATGCACTCGGCCGCTGGGCGAAACAAAACCCCGATCAAGCCCAGGTAGCCACCGGTGCTGGCTGGATGGCAGCAGCGGCAGCCGCCGCCAGAGGCGTTTTTGGTTTTATGCCCGGCGGTGGCCTTTTAGGCTTCGGCGGAGGCAGTGCTGCCGGTGGCGGGGGCGCAGCAGGCGGCACGGCCGGCGGCCTCGCTACCGGCTCGCTGGCGATGGCCTCGCTGCCGCTGATTGGCTTCGGCGGCGCTACCTATCTGGCCGGTCGCCGTGATAAGTACGGCGAATGGTCCGAGAGTTTGCAGGGCTTCGGGCGTTTGTTGGATAAATATCTGCCCAGCTTTCGCGGAGACAGTAAGGGCGAGTGGCTCAAAAGCCGCATCGGCCAAAGCCCGGATGCGGCGCAGGCTTATCAGGACTACCTACGCGGGCAGGGACATACCCCGCTGGACAGTCCCGAGCTGCGCATGAGCGCCGAGCAGCTGCAAGAGGCTGCCCAACGCATGGAAAACAGCGGCGAACAGTACGCACAAGCGGTATCCGACAACCAGCAGGCCGCCGCCCAGTTTTTGGAGGCATCGCGCCTGATGGGCACGGCGGCGGGTCAGTTGGCGGCAGCGGCGCGGCAGCCGGTGCCGGTAACCGTATCGGTGTCGGGCGGCAATATCACCGCCGCCGTATCGCAAGCCGCCGAGCGCGATAACAGAAGGAATTAACAGATGAGTTGGCAAGATACCCTGCTTGATGCCAGTTACAAGGGCGTAGCGTTTGAAGCCACTGGCGACACCCTGCGCGGCGTGCACGCGCTGGCCGAGCACAGCTACCCTTTTGTGGACGGCTCGGATATTGAAGACACGGGCTGCGAGGCGTTGGAATTTAACCTCACCGCCGTTTTGTATGGCGACGACTACGAGGCGCGGCTGCAACGCCTGCTCAAGGTGCTGCGCGAACACGGCAGCGGCGAGCTGGTGCACCCGATTTACGGCAGCGTGCCGGACACGGTGGTGGCCGATTTCGAGGTGCGGCATAGCGAGGACAGTCCGGACTATGCCGAAATCAATATCAGCTTCAAACAGAGCGTGGCCGCCGCGCCGTTTTTCGGGCGCGAGCTGGCGCTGGCCTTGGCCGACGAGGCGGATTGGGTGGCCGACTTGGCCGCCTTTCAGGGTTTCGCCGTACTGGAAAAGGCACTATCCAAAATCCGCACCCAGCAGCACCGGTGGAATAATTTTCACGCGGCGGTATTAAACGTAATCGGACGGCTGTACGGCCAAGTGAACGGGGTATTTTCAGGTAGCCTAAACCTGCTCAACAGCCCGCGCGTGCTGCTCACCGAGCTCAAAGGCGTGTTTGGCGCGCTGGCCGGGATGCACCGCACGGCGGAAAGCAGCCTGTCGGGCTGGCGCGATTTGGCCGGCGGTACCAAAACGGCCGCCGCCGTGCCGTGGCAATACCGGCAGGGCTTGGATAACGGCGTCACGCCCGCCCGCTCGCAGGCCGCCTTGCCGGATGTGGCCGCGCTCACGGCAGCGATTGCCATTGTGGGCAGCACCGCGCTGGCCAAAGAGCTGGCGGATATTTTCGCCGCCGAACAAGACGAGCCCGAACTCACGCCGGCGGAAATCAGCCGCCTGCTGGCCGATGTGCGCGCCCAGCTCAACAGCGCGTTGGCCGCCAACCGCTTGGCGGTGATGATGCTCTCCGCCAGCGCCGAGCAGGCCGAACAGTTGGCCGCCTTGCTGCTCTCGCTGTATCAGGACAACCCGCCCGACCCAGAGCAGCTCTACCGCCAGCTGGAACAGCGCCGCCTGTTGCCGCAGCAGCCCTATTTGGAGGGCAGCGCCGAATTGGCCGACAGCGTGCGCACGTTGGCACACACCCTGCAAAAGCAGGCACAAGCCTTGATTAACCTGCGCCCGCCCTTGGTGCAAAAGGTGGTGCCTCAGGATAGCAGCCTGCACCTACTGGCTTTTTTATGGTACGGCGACCACAGCCGCCAAGCCGAGCTGCTGCGCCTCAATCCCGGCATTGTGCATCCCAACTTTATCGCCCGCGGAACCGTATTAAATGCCTACGCCCAATAACACCGTAAGCCTCTTAATTGCAGGCAAAACCCACAGTCAGTGGACAGACTACGACATCGACAGCGACCTCCTCACCCCGGCCGATGATTTTCAGGTAACCCTCGGGCGGCCGGTAGACGCCAAACCGGATGCGGTGCAGCCGGGCGACACGGTGGAGGTGCGGGTAGGTGAGGATACCGTATTGAGCGGGCGCATCGACCGCGTGAGCACCAGCACCGCCAAAGGGCAAAAAACGCTCACCATCTCCGGCCGCGACGATGCCGGCATCCTGTTGGATTGCTCCTGCCCGATTTTTAACGCGCAGGATATGGATTTAAAGCAGATTATCGACACCATCGTCAAACCCTTGGGCATCAGCAAAATCCGCATCGATGCGGCGCAAACCGCGCGCACCAACAAAGTGCAAATCGAGCCGGGCAGCCGGGCTTGGGATGCCTTGGCGCAGTATGCCGAGGCCAACGGGCTGTGGCCGTGGCTGGAGCCGGACGGCACGCTGGTGATCGGCGGGCCCGACTACACCACCAAGCCGGTGGCCGATTTGATTGTGCGCACCAACGGGCAGGGCAACAACGTGGAGCAATTGCAGGTGGAGCGCGATTTTTCGCAGCGCTTCAGCGAGATAACGATTTTGGGGTAGAGCCACAGCGGCAAACACAACCTGCGCGCCACGGTTAAAGACGATACGGTTAAGGTGCACCGCCCGCTGATTATCGTCGAGGCGGATGTAGACAACCAAGCCGCCGCCGAGCGCAAGGCCAAGAAGCGGCTGGGCGACAGCAAATTGGACGGCCTTACCATCACCGCCACCGTGCAAGGCCACCGCAACGACGACGGCGTGCTGTGGCAGCCCGGCCAGCGCCTGCAACTGTTGAGCGAGCCGGACGGGCTGGACGGCATCTATTTCCTGATGGCGCGAAAATTTGTGGGCGGGCGCGGCAAGCCCACGCAAACCATCCTCACCCTCAAAGAGGATAAGGCGTGGATACCCGAGGCCAAACCGCCGAAAAACAACAAAGGCCAAGGCGGCAAAGGCCGCCGCAGGGGCAGTCGTAAACGCCGCGGCGGCGGGCGGAAAGGCCGTCAGGCACGGGAATTACAGGTTATTTAAGGACAATAAATGGACGCTAAACAAGTAGACGGCCGCATCAAGCGGATGCTGGGCGGCATCCGGCAGGCATTCAGGGGCAAAATCGCCCGCACCGATGCCGGAGGCGGCGTGCAGCGTACACAGATTGAGGGGCTGGACGGCGAAACAGTGCAGGCGCTGGAACACGCCGAACAGTTCGGCTTCACCGCGCACCCGCCTGCCGGTAGCGATTGCATCGTTTTGCCCTTGGGCGGCCAGACCAGCCACGGCATCGTCGTCAATACCTGCAACGGTGCTTACCGCATCACCAACCTGCAAGAGGGTGAGACTGCGGTGTACAACGCCGACGGCGCCAAAATCGTGCTGAAAAAAGGCCGCATCATCGACATCGACTGCCAAGTGCTCAATATCAAAGCGCCGGGCGGGGTCAATATCGACGCACCCAATGTGGATTGCACCGCCGAAGTGACCGCCGCCGGGCAAATCAACGGCAACGGCGGCATGGCCATAAAAGGCGGCAACGGCGCTACCTTCGAGGGCGACGTGCGCCAAACCGGCGGCGACTACACCACCGACCAAGACGTGGTGGCCTCGGGCAAATCCCTCACCGGCCACCAGCACCCCGGCGACAGCGGCGGCACCACCGGCGCACCCCTCTGAAGCCCCTCAAGCAGTTCTCCCAGCGTCCATAACCCATAATGCGGTTATGGACGCTTTACTTAACCCCGCCACCGGCGACTACCTGCTCAACCAATCCGCGCAAGGCATCGAAAACGAAGTCTATGTGCGGCTGGTTACCCCGCTTGGCAGCTACTGGGCCGAACCCGCACTGGGCAGCCGCCTGCACGAATTGCGCCGGCAGAAAGACCTGCCGCGCATTGCCGTGTTGGCCAAGCAGTATGCCGAGCAGGCTTTGCAGCCGATTTTAGATGCCCGCCGCGCCCGCCGCATCAATGTGGCCGCCTCTTTGGCACGGCGCGGCTGGCTGCGGCTGGATATTGACGGGGAAGACATGAGCGGCCGGAATCTATCCTTAATCCATGAGGTGCGGCTGGCATGAAAACCAAAAACTTTGAGCAACTGCGCAGCGACTACCTGCGCGATTTGAGCAACCAGCAGCCTGCCGCCCACACCCACCCCGGCAGCGACAATTTCGCCCGCGCCACTGCTTTGGCCGCACTGGCCGAGGGGCAATACCAACACCAAGAGTGGATTTTGCGGCAGGTGTTTGCCGATACGGCGGACACCGCCTATTTGGAGCGCCATTGCGCCATGTACCGCATTTGGCGCAAGAGTGCCGCCGCTGCGGCGGGTAGCATCCGCATCAGCGGCGCGCCCAATACCGTGCTGCCTGCCGGGCTGGTGGCCCAAGTAGGCGACACCGCCTACCAGACTTCTGCCGCCGGGCAAACCGACGGCAGCGGGCAGGCTGTATTGGCCTGCCATTGCCTGAGCACCGGTGCCGCCGGCAATCAGCCGGACAATACCCCGGCCAAGCTGCAAAGCCCGCCTGCCGGCGTTGAGGCAGATGCCGTGCTCACCAGTATGGTGGGCGGCACCGATATCGAGAGCGATGCCGCGTTGTTAGACAGGCTGCTGTCGCGTTTGCGCCAGCCGCCCGCCGGCGGCAATGCCTACGACTATTACCGCTGGGCAATGGCCGTGCCGGGGGTGGAGGCGGCATTTGTGTATCCGCTGCGGCGCGGTTTGGGCACGGTGGATGTGGCCATCCTCACCGCATCCGGCCTGCCGTCGCCCGATGTGGTGCGTGCCGTGCAGCAATATATCGACGAGCGCCGCCCGGTTACCGCCAAAAACGTGCAGGTGATGGCACCGCAACGCGTACCGCTCAATGTATCGGTGCGCGTATCGCTGGCCGACGGCTACACCCTGCCTGCGGTTAAGGATGCCGCCGCCCGCGCCTTGTCGGCTTATTTTGCAACCATCAAGCCGGGCGACACCGTCTATAAAAGCCATATCGAGGCGCTGATTAGCGATACCCCGGGCGTGCGCGACCGTGTGCTCGACAGCCCGGCCGCCAACCAAAACGCCACCATCACCCCGCACATCCAATGGCTCGCCTTGGGCACGTTTGAGATGACCCTGTTATGACCTACGCCGACCTGCTCCCCCTCTACTATCCGCCCGTCAGCTACGACGTGCGCGCCACCGGGCAGGCCGCCGAGCGGCAGGCGGAAGCCGCCATATTCGACGGTGTGCAGGCACAGTCGGCACAGCTGCTGGCTGCCGCCTACGCCCCCACTGCCGGCGGCGACATCACGCGCTGGGAGCGCCTGCTCGGCATCAACCCGCCGCAGCCCGACAACTACGCCCGCCGCGTGGCCGACGTGCTGGCCAAACTCAATGAGACCGGCGGCCTGAGCATCCCGTATTTCGTCGGCTTGGCTGCCGCCGCAGGCTACACCATCACCATCAGCGAGCCGCAGCCCTTCCGCGCCGGCGTAAACCGCGCCGGCGACCGCCTCGCCCGCGAAGACATCATGTGGGTGTGGTGGGTGGACGTGGCCGCCCAATCGCAAACCGTGTGGCGCTTCCGCGCTGGCTCTGGCACCGCCGGCAGCCGCCTGAGCCAATACAGCGATGCTGTGATCGAGAGCCTGTTCAACCGCCTCAAACCCGCCCACACCGCCATCCGATTTACCTACCGCTAAAGGACTAAACCATGCACCCCATCGAAACCCCCGATAAGACCTTCCACGACGGCGACGGCGTGAGCGAACTCGGCACCATCCTGCCCGCGTGGTGGCTCAACCAAGTGCAATCCGAGCTGCTGGCCGTGCTGACTGCGGCCGGTATCCAGCCGGATAAAGCCAAACCAAACCAAGTGGTCGAGGCTTTGCGCAAAATCATCGACGAGCAAGCCAGCGGCAAAGGCTTACCCGTTGGCGCAGTAATCGGCTTTCCGCGTGCCGTCAGCAGCCCCGAAGGCTACCTGAAAGCCGACGGCAGCACCTTTGCCCAGGCCACCTATCCCGACCTGCACCGCGTATTGGGCAGCAACAAACTGCCAAACCTTACACGCTCCGATGTAGGCATGACCGCCTATTTCCCGATTGAGGCCATCCCGGACGGCTGGATTAAGTACGATGAGATTGCTACCAAGGTAACGCAGGCCGCCTATCCCGAGCTCTACCGCAAACTGGTGGCGCAGTACGGCAGCATTACTGCCGTGCCCAAGGCTGATGACCGCTTTGTGCGCAATGCTGCAGGCGGCCTCACGGTGGGCACGCAGCAAGGGGATGCCATCCGCAATATAAAGGGTGAGTATTTTTACGGCTACGACGCCGACATTGATGCCGCCACCAGCAAACGGGTGGCAGATGCCTACAACAAGGCAAACAGCGCGTTGTGGATGGATATGTCCAAAAAGGTACTGGATAACATCGCCTGGGTGTCTTGGAGCCAAGACCTGAGGACCGGCGCAGCCAACTTTGCGCCACTGATGTTTGATGCCAGCCGCGCCGTGCCGACCGCAGACGAGGTACGCCCCAAAGCCATTGCGATGGTGCTGTGCATCAAGGCCAAAGACAGCCTGGACGATGTGGTGATGTGGATTAAGGCGTTTGGCAAAGTAACCAACGCCGGCACGATGAATGCCGCCACGCTGGCGGCGGATTTGCAGCGCAAGGCCGACCGCGACGAGGTTGCACCCAAAAGCCACACCCACCGCAGCAGCGAGATTACTGATTTTACGCAGGCTGTGGGTAATCTGTTTACCGCGGACAAATCCGCCAACGGCTGGGTGCGGCTGCCCAACGGCCTGCTGCTGCAGTGGCTGTGTATTGAGCACACCATCACGAGCATCGGCAACAACCCGGGTGCGGTTTACAGTTTTCCGGTGGCCTTTACGCAAGGCTGCCTGTCGATGAGCATCAATACCTGCCTGTCCAATCCTGCTCTCGGCTATGGTGCGCTGACTCGCGTAATGCCTATATCGGTATCGCAATTTAGGCTGGTGGAGGATTTTTGGTCGGCAGTCGGCACGCACCAGCCTGCCAAGAGCTATGTACTGGCCATCGGGTTTTAACGGGAGATAACACATGACCATCTATTACTCAAAATCCAATCAGGCGTTTTACGACGACCAAATCCACAGCAGGCTACCTGAAGATGCGGTAGAGATTAGCCCCGAGCAGCACACCGCACTGCTATCCGGCCAGTCCGCCGGGCAAGTGATTATGCCGGGCAAGGACGGCAAGCCCGTGCTGGCCGAGCAGCCGCCCTGCCCATCCAGCACTTGGGACGGGGAGCAATGGCACATCGACCCAGAGTGCGCCGCCCGGCTCAAAGCCGAGCAACAGGATGAGATGTGGGATCGCATCAAGGCCAAGCGTGCCGATAATCTGCGGCATGGGGTGTACGTTAAATCGGTGGACAAATGGTTTCACACTGATGACAACTCTCGCACACAATATATCGCGCTGGCCGTGATGCCGAGGCTACCTGAAAAGCTGGCTTGGAAAACGATGGACAACAGCTTTATAAATATGACCAAAGTGCTGCTGGAAGAGTTGATGGCGCAAATGTTGGTGGATGAGCAGGCCGATTTTGCCAACGCCGAAAAACACCGTGCCGCTATGCTCAAAGCAGAAAAACCGCTTGCGTACGATTATTCCGGCGGATGGACGGCCAACTTTGAGCCCGCCGCTGCCGAGCTCGAGGAGGCGTAATCATGAAACCGAGATACTACCTAGCCCTCTACAAAGGCCGCCGCAGCGGCCGCGGCTGGCGCGTATGGTGTGCCCGAGCCACCGACTGGCTCACCCGTGCCCTTACGCGCGGCCAATACAGCCATGCCGAGATTGCCTACGGCTCAGCCGAAGGCGGCGGGTACGACTGCATTTCTTCTTCCGTGCGCGACGGCGGTGTGCGCGCCAAAACCATGCTACTGCCCGCTGATAAGTGGGATCTAATCCCGCTGCCCGACAGCATCAATGAGCACGGCCAACTCGACCGCCTATATCGCAACACAGTGAGCCAGCCCTACGACTGGTTTGGCGCCGTCGGCGTGGTATTCAAAACCCGCCAGAGGGGCGATAAGTGGTTTTGCTCCGAGTGGTGTGCCGCCGCATTGGGGCTGCCCGACGGCTGGCGCTGGTCGCCCAACGACCTTGCCGCTATCGTGCCCGCTCTAAAAAGGCAGGCATGAAAAACCCCGCCACAAGGGCGGGGAGGAAAAAACTAAGACGGCGACACGGCGGGTGCGGGAACACCCGCCGCGACAGCCAAGCAGAACCAGCCTGCATTGACCCAAGGCCGCCACCCTCGAGGGCGCGCGGATTGTATCACGCAATGTAGGAAAAATAATGCAATACCGATGCAAAAGCTGCGGCAAATTACTGGCCGTTGGCAGCGGCACCGTGCAAATCAAGTGCCAACGCTGCAAAACAGTAAACCAATTCAGTTCTTTAACAACCCAGAGCACCCACGAGTGCCCAACTTCAGTAAGGAGTCAGCCTCATGGGAAAGCCAGACAAAATACCCGGCAAGAACGGGTTTAAATACCGCCGCCAATACGGCGTGGTCATCATTTGCGCCAACGAAGCACAGCAAATCGAGGCCTACAACCAACTCAAACGGCAGGGCTACCGGCTCAAGGTGGTGAGTGTATGAAGATTGAGATTCATCACCGTTGCGCCAACTTCAACAGCTATCGCGCCGCACGGGTCAAATCCTTATTCAACGTGGAAAGCGGCGCGGATTTCCGCCTATCGGCGGAGCTGCCGCTGCATGAGCGGCCGTGGCAGATTGGCGTAGTGGCCGGCCCTTCCGGCTCCGGCAAAACCAGTATCGGCAAAAGCATCGGCCAAGCCTACGCCCCAAAGTGGCCGGCCAACCGGCCGCTGGTGGATGCGATTGCCGCCGACGGCGATTTCGATGCCGTAACCGCCGCCTTATCCTCGGTCGGTTTGGGCGATGTGCCCGCTTGGCTGCGCCCCTATCCCGTGTTGAGCAATGGCGAACAGTTCCGCGCCACCTTGGCGCGGCTGATGGCCGAAGCGCCCGATGGCATCAGCGTTGTGGACGAGTTCAGCTCGGTGGTAGACCGCCAAATCGCCCGGGTGGGCGCTGGCGCGTTTGCCAAAGGCTGGCGCCGGCACCAAAACAAACAAGTCGTGCTGCTATCCTGCCACTACGACATCCTCGACTGGATACAGCCGGATTGGGTGTTAGACACCGAAACTGGCTGCTTCCAATGGGGGTGGCTTCGGCAACGGCCGCGATTTGAATTGGAAATATACCCTTGCCGCCAAGCCGACTACCGGTTGTTTGAGCCGCATCATTATCTGAAACTGCCGCCGGTGATTGCCGGCAGCCATTACATGGGGTTGATTAATGGGCAGCCTGTGGCACATGTTGCCTTCAGCCCGCGCCCCGGTTTAGTGGAAGCGCGCGCCTGCCGGCTGGTGGTGCTGCCGGAATGGCAGGGTGCCGGAGTCGGTACGCGCTTTCTAAACGGCTGTGCCGAAATGTGGCTGCGTGGAGAAAACCGCTATCGCCGCCCGCTGCGTACTCTAATCAACACCTCTCATCCCGGCTTGGCCGCCGCCCTGCGCCGCAATCCACAATGGACGCAGGTATCGGCTGCCCTATACGGTGCCGACAAACTGCGCTGCCGCGACAGTCTGCGCCGCTCCGCCTTAAAGCACGGGAAAGATACCGGTAAAGCCCGCAGTGCCACCGGCTACGGTGGTCATTTCCGCGCCGTGCAAGGCTTCCGCTATTTAGGCAACGGGCAGGAGGAATAGCGTAGCCCGGCCGCCATTGGACATAGCATGAAAATCCCCGTTTAACAGACCATTAAACGGGGATTAATTGATGCAAAAGCTGATACAATTTCTTACGCGGCGGCGGTGCAAAAGCTACTGCCAATTCGGGCAAAAGCTGCCGCCGCCTTACACTAAACGCCTTACAACACAATTTCAATCAATTCATCAACGCTTTCAGACGACACATTGCCCAAGCTCCAGAGCAAACCGAAGCCGAAAAACGCAATGCCGCCTTAAACCGCCTGCGCAGCGAAATTCTCGATTATGCCGTAGAACAAGCGGTACAACCGCAAGGGCTGTTCACGCTCACCGTGCCGACCGGCGGCGGCAAAACGTTCACTTCTATGGCATTTGCGCTGGAACACGCCAAACGGCACGGAATGCGGCGCGTGATTTACGTCATCCCGTTCACCAGCATCATCGAACAAAATGCCGCCGAGTTTCGCAAAGCCTTTGGCGAATTAGGCGAACAAGCCGTGTTGGAACACCACAGCACCTTCGACGACGGCAAACTGCAAAATGAGGCCACCAAAGACAAATTGCGCCTTGCCTCGGAAAACTGGGACGCGCCGATTGTCGTGACCACCGCCGTGCAATTCTTCGAATCCCTCTTTGCCGACCGCTCCTCGCGCTGCCGCAAGCTGCACAACATCGCAGGCTCCGTCATCATCCTCGACGAAGCGCAAATGCTGCCGCTCAATCTGTTGCTGCCCATCATGCAAGCCATCAAAGAATTGGCACAAAACTATCATTGCTCTGTCGTCATGTGCACCGCCACCCAGCCAGCCGTGCAAGCCGAAAACGGCTTCTATCGCGGCTTTGAAAACGTGCGCGAAATAGCCCCAAAACCGACCGCACTTTTCGACAAACTGCGCCGCACCACCGTGCAACACATCGGCACACAAACCGATGCCGACCTGCTCGCCAAACTTACCGAACACCCGCAAATGCTCGTCATCGTCAATAACCGCCGCCATGCCCGCAGCCTGTACGACCAAGCCAAATATCTTGACGGCACATTCCACCTGACCACCTTAATGTGCGCCAAACACCGCAGCCAAAAGCTTGATGAAATCCGCGGTCGTCTGAAAAGCGGAGAACCCTGCCGCGTTATCGCCACTTCCTTAATCGAAGCCGGCGTTGATGTGGATTTTCCGCTGGTGATGCGCTCCGAAGCAGGCCTAGACAGCGTTGCCCAAGCCGCAGGACGCTGCAACCGCGAAGGCAAAAGGCTACCTGAAAACAGCTTTGTCTGGATATTTACGCCCGAAGAACAATGGAAAGCCCCGCCTGAACTTGCCACCCAAGCCGCCGTCATGCGTCTGACCGCTGACAGCTTTTCAGACGACCTCTTATCCACCCAAGCCGTTACCGCCTATTTCAAAGACCTTTACGACTTAAAAGGCAGTGAACTGGACAATAAAAAAATCCTGAAAATGCACAACGACACAGGGCAAAGCCTCGATTTCCCATTCCAAACCATCGCCGACAAGTTCCGCATGATCGAAAGCCATATGCAGCCGCTGATTATTCCCTTCGATGTTGATGCCGAAAACCTTATTAGCAGCCTGCACCACGCCGACCACATCGGCGGACTCTTACGCAAACTGCAACCCTACACCGTCCAAATTCCCGAAAAAGCCCTTGCCGCTTTATACAAGGCAGGGCGTATCGAACCGATTAACGAGAAAAACTTCGGCAAACAGTTTTATACGCTGATTGGGCTGGATTTGTATGATGAGGTGGCAGGGCTTTCTTGGGAGGATACGGCGTTTTTGAAGGGGGAAAGTTTGGTGTTTTAACTGAACTTATAATTTATAGAATATTAATTTGATTTTTACCTTTAAAAGGCATATCCTTCGTATGGCCTAAAAAGTAATTTGGAGAAAATTAAGACCATGTCCCAATCTCAACTGACACCACATCAAGCTCGATACTACTCCTGGCTTTTAACCCGTCAAGCCGAGGGCGGAAGTATGGACTCGTTAGCAACAACATTGGTTGATGCCCAAGTCGATTTAAACCCGCATCAAGTTGATGCAGCCTTGTTTGCCTGCAAAAATCCCTTGTCGAAAGGTGTGATTTTGGCAGATGAAGTAGGTTTAGGAAAAACCATCGAAGCGGGCTTGGTAATATTGCAGCATTGGGCAGAACGCAAACGTAAAATTCTGATTATCACCCCGGCCAACTTACGCAAACAATGGCATCAAGAGTTACAGGAAAAATTTGGCTTACAGGGCATGATTTTGGAGGCTAAAAGTTACAATGCCATAAAAAAAACAGGTAAAAACCCTTTTCGTCAAGAAAATCCCGTTATCTGCTCCTATCAATTTGCTAAATCTAAAGCGGATGATATTAAGCAAATTGGATGGGATTTGGTTGTATTAGATGAAGCTCATCGTCTACGCAATGTTTATAAGAAAAACAATGTTATCGGTAAAACTTTAAAAGAAGCTTTGGAAAACGTATCCAGCAAAGTCCTATTAACTGCTACTCCTTTGCAAAATTCTTTGCTTGAACTTTACGGCTTGGTCAGCATGATAGATGATCGTGTTTTTGGCGACTTAGATAGTTTTCGTGCTCAATTCGGTGCAAAGGCCACAGAACAGACCTTATCCCATCTGCGCCAGCGACTCAGCCCTGTTTGCCAGCGTACCTTACGCCGCCAAGTACAGGCCTATGTTCCCTACACTCAGCGCCTTGCCATCCTGCAAAAATTTACGCCATCCGACCAAGAACGAGAATTTTCTCATTTGGTTGCCGAATACCTGCGCCGTCCAAATCTGCAAGCAATGCCAGAAGGACAACGACAGCTTATTTCCCTAGTGTTGTGGAAACTTTTAGCCTCTAGTAGCCGTGCTATTGCAGGTGCACTGGATACTATGACCAAACGCCTACAAGGTGTATTGGCAGAATCAACCACACAAGACCTGGTCGAAACTCTGGATGAGGATTATGAAAGCTTAGATGAAACTGCAGAAGAATGGGAAGAAGAAAACGAATCGAACATTCTAACTGCTGATGAATATCAAGCGATTGCCGATGAAATTGAAGAGCTTAAACATTTTAAACAACTTGCCGAAAACATCCGAGAAGACGCAAAAAGTCGCGCATTACTGACCGCACTTTCCACAGCTTTTGCCAAATTGAAAGAACTTGGTGCGGCGCAAAAAGCCATTATTTTTACCGAATCCAAACGCACCCAAGCCTATCTCTTAGAATGTCTTGCCCAAACTGACTATGCAGGTGAGAATGGGGCAGGTATCGTGTTATTCAATGGCACAAACAGTGATTCCCAAGCACAAAAAATCTATAAAGACTGGCTCAAACGGCATGAAGGCAGCGATAAAATTACCGGTTCCAAAACCGCCGATACCCGTGCCGCTTTGGTAGAACATTTCAAAGAGCGCGGCACCATCATGATTGCCACTGAAGCAGGTGCGGAAGGTATCAACTTGCAATTTTGCTCCCTCATTATCAATTACGATTTACCGTGGAATCCTCAACGTGTCGAACAACGCATCGGTCGTTGCCACCGTTATGGACAAAAACACGATGTTGTCGTCGTGAATTTCGTTGATGAAACCAATGAAGCCGACCAGCGTGTTTACGAATTGCTTGAGCAAAAATTTAAGCTTTTTGATGGTGTATTTGGTGCCAGTGACGAAGTGTTGGGGGCAATCGGTAGTGGCGTAGATATCGAACGACGCATTGCTGAAATCTACCGCCAATGCCGCCACTCAGAAGATATCAAAACTGCCTTTGATAGCCTGCAAAGTGAACTATCGGACGAAATTAACCAGAGCATGATGAAAGCCCGTCAAACCCTGCTGGAAAATTTTGATGAGGAAGTCCGCGAAAGACTACGTATTTGTGCTGAAGAAAGCCAAGTAGCACTCAACAAATACGGAAAAATTCTGATGGATTTAACCCAGAGCGAGCTTGGAGACAGTTCAGATATCTGTGATGGTGGTTTTATACTCAATAAGCTACCTGAAAATCTTTCAGACGGCCTTAACATTCCAACAGGACGATACGAACTGCCGCGAAAAAGTGGCGAAGCCTATCTCTACCGCATCACCCATCCCTTGGCACAAGCTATCATCGATCGCGCCAAAAAACGCGATTGTCCACCAGCTCGTCTAATTTTTGATTATAAAGAGCATAACGGCAGGATCAGTACACTCAAACCCTATCGCGGACAAAGCGGACAACTTATTGCCAAACTCATCAGCATCAGCGCATTGGGTGATACAGAGCAGCACATACTGATTGCCGCCATAACTGAAAACGGTGAAGTCCTACAAGCTGACGATCCAGAAAAACTTCTGCGCCTGCCTGCACGTATTGCTGAAACCACAATAAAAATGGGATTTCAGACGACCTTATCCGACAATATGGCTGAACGCCGCCAAACGCTATTAAACCAAGCCACCAAACGTAATTTGGGTTATTTTGAGGAGGAAGTGCAAAAACTGGACGACTGGGCGGATGATTTAAAACAAGGTTTGGAACAGGAGATTAAAGAAACCGATCGTGAAATCAAAGAAGTCCGCCGCACCGCCACCACTTCCGCCACTTTAGAGGAAAAACTAAGTTGGCAGAAAAAACAGCGCGAATTAGAAAATAAACGCAGCCGCCAACGCCGTGAACTTTTTGATAAACAGGATGAAATTGAAGCGCAGCGCAACCAGCTGATTGAAGAATTAGAAGAAAGTTTGAAGCAGACGGTAGAAGAGGAAGAATTGTTTTTTATTGAATGGGAGATGGTTTAATGGAGCTTTATCAAAATCTTTCTAGAAACTCTAATATCGTTTCGTATCAAATTTTTGAAGATTCTATTCATGTTGTATTTAAGAGTGGGCGTTATAGAAACTATTTATATACATATGTTAAACCAGGTAGATATGCAGTAGAACAGATGAAGAATTTAGCAGTACAAGGGATAGGTCTTAATTCCTATATTTCATCTGTAGTAAAAACTAATTATGCGAGGAAATGGTAAGATGAAATCACCAGATGAAGAATTAATCGAATTAATTTTTCCTTCTTTAATTGAAGAAAAGCTATTTTTAGCTACTGATTTAGAACGCTATCAAGAGAAAATTGCAACAGGTTCAATGAAAGAGGAAGATTGGTTATTGGCTATAGAAAAAGCCATAGATAAAACAAGGGGCTGACGTAGATTAGCAGTTATGCTAGGCTACGAAAATGCAGATAACCAATTGTAAATTAAGCAAGAGAGTTCAAAATAAACTGCTTGAATTTTTCGTACTCCAAGTTACCGCCCGTTCCGCTGCCGATATTTTGGGCATTCAGCCCAACTCCGCTATTCTGTTTTACCGTAAAATCCGCATGGTCATCAGCCATCATTTGGCCTTGGCTGCCGATGAGGTTTTCGAGGGCCCCGTCGAGTTGGACGAAAGCTATTTCGGCGGACGGCGTAAAGGCAGACGTGGTCGCGGTGCGGCAGGAAAAGTGGTTGTCTTCGGCATCCTGAAACGCAACGGACGGGTCTATACCGTTGTCGTAGATAATGCCAAGTCCGATACTTTGATGCCTGTTATCAAACAGAAAATCATGCCGGACAGCATTGTTTACACGGATAGCCTGAGCAGCTACGACAAGTTGGACGTGAGCGGTTTTATCCATCACCGCATCAACCATTCCAAGGAATTTGCAGACCGCCAGAACCATATCAACGGCATTGAGAATTTTTGGAATCAGGCAAAACGCGTCTTGCGAAAATACAACGGAATCGATCGCAAATCTTTCCCGCTGTTCTTGAAAGAATGCGAATTTCGATTTAACTTTGGCACACCGTCCCAACAGCTTAAAATCCTGCGTGATTGGTGTGGAATTTAGGGCTAATCTACGTCAGCCCCTAAAACAAATATGGGAATTGGAGAATAAAAATGTCCACTATTTCATTAAAAAGTTTATCTATTGAAAATCTTAGAGGTTCTGTAACACCTTTTGTTCTGAATTTTGAAAAAGGCAAAAAACTGACGATCATTTATGGAGAAAATGGTACGGGGAAATCCACAATTTCAGATGCTTTTGATTTACTGGGGAATAGCAAAATTGGTTCTTTGGAAAATAGGGGCGTTGGATCTTCTACAAAAACATATTGGCCGTCTGTTGGGAAATCCCATTCAGATGTTAAAGTTTCATTAGAAACTTCAAGTGGTACCTGCATATTATCTTTAGATAAGAAAAATGTATCTGTTGATTTTGAAGTATTAAGACCACAGGTATCAGTATTGCGCCGCAGTGAGATATTAAGATTAATAGCTGCACAACCAGCAGAACGTTATAAGGAAATTCGTCAATTTATTGATGTATCTGGAATTGAAACATCAGAAAATACATTACGAAAACTAATCAATAATAAGGAGCGAGATTTTGATACTGCAATAACACGTGTAAGTGAAAATAGAAATGCTATCGAACATTTTTGGAAACAAGTAAATTGTCCAATACATGATGTTATTTCGTGGGCAAAAGATGAAGTAAAAAAAGACGTAGCTCATCTTGAAAAAAAGAAAAATAATATTGATGCTTTAATTTCTTATTGGAACAAAATTGAAGGAGGATACGAAAAGTACCTACAAATCTGTAATGAAATAGAGAATGCTGAAACCAAACTGGCTAACGATCAGGTTACACTAACCAAGTTAAGCGAAGCAGCTTCCAATAATTATTTAGAAATCATAGATATTCTTCAAGCTGCACAAAAATATTTTCATAAACATGATACCTTGGAAAAATGTCCACTTTGTGGAAGTTCCGAAAATATAAGTAATTTAGTTGAGAATGTAAATAAGCAGATTGAAGAAAATGGACTGATTGGGAAATTGAATACTGCAAAACAAACCGTTTCGAGGAGTGAAATTTCCCTAAAAAGTAAGAAACAACAGTTAGAGGATTTTTTAAAAAATACAAGAAATGATTTTAAAAAATTAGAAAATTACTGTTTGAATACATCTGAGATTCAAGACCTAGATCTTCCATTTTTTCCAGCACCTGAAGATCCAACGCAATGGTTAGAATGGACTACGGTATACAATAAGAAAGAATCTTGGAGAAAAGAAGCGGATAGATGCATAGATAGTAAGAACTTTATAGAGACATTACGACGTTCATTAAATGATCTTGCAAATAATGAAAATATTGTTAACGAGTTATCTATAACATTACCTAAATTGAAAAGAGTACTAGATATTATTGAGAGTAAGCGTAAGGAATATACAGACAATATTCTTGAGGCAATCTCAATAAGAGTCGGTGAACTTTATGAGTTAATTCATCCTAATGAAGGCTTAGATAAAATTGCCCTGGCATTAGATGCAGCCAAAAGAGGTTCTTTAGATATTTCAATGGAATTCGGCGGAAAACAAGATACCCCTCCGCAAGCATATTTTAGTGATTCTCATTTGGATACTTTGGGACTTTGTGTATTTTTAGCCTTAGCTGAACGTGAAAATCCAGAACAAAAAATACTGGTTTTAGATGATGTATTGGGTAGTGTAGATGAACCCCATGTAGAGCGTGTTATCGGCATGATTTATGATGTAATCCAGAAATTCCAACATACTATCGTTACAACACACTATCGACCTTGGCGAGAGAAATTTCGCTGGGGTATTTTAAAGCCTGAACAAGGTTGCCAATTTGTAGAGTTAAAACACTGGTCGTTGGATAGTGGAATGGCTTTAACTGGATCAATTACAGAGATTGTTCGGCTAAAAAATTTACTCGCTGATTCTGATCCAGACATACAATCTATTACTGGGAAAGCAGGCGTTATTTTAGAGGCTTTGCTGGATTTCCTGACTATAAAATATGCTTGTGCAGTTCCAAGAAAAGTAGGAAATACTTATGTACTAAGCGATTTATTGGGAGCTGTAAATGGTAAATTACTAAGAGAGCTGAAGGTTGAAAAAATAAGCGAACAAAATAATGAAGAAATTCAAATTGGTGAAATTTTAAAAGAGATACAACAAATTGCTCAAACACGAAATGTTATTGGCGCACATTTCAATGAACTTTCGTTTAATCTTTATCCCCAAGATGGATTAAGATTTGCAAAATTAGTTGAGCAATTATGTGATGCTTTAATTTGTCCGGATTATGGATGGCCAAATAAAGATACTGGAAGTTATTGGAAAAATGGTGGAGATACACGCCGGCTACACCCACTAAAGAAACCGAGTTAAGAAATATGAAAACCCAAAAACTAGAACTCACCTGGATAGGCAAACATAAACGTCCGAAATTAGAAGCGCGGATTTTGCTGGAAGACCCTGAAAAATCCTATCATGCCAAAGTGCGGTCGGAATCGGCGGCGTTTGATAACCGATTGATTTTTGGTGACAACCTGCTAGCACTTAAAGCCTTGGAGCAGGAATTTACCGGTAAGGTGAAATGCGTGTTTATTGATCCGCCGTACAACACAGGCAGTGCCTTTGCCCATTACGATGACGGGCTGGAGCATTCTATTTGGCTGGGGCTGATGCGCGACCGTTTGGAGATTATCAAACGCCTGCTTTCAGACGACGGTTCGCTGTGGATTACCATTGACGACAACGAAGCACATTATTTGAAAGTATTGTGTGATGAAGTGTTTGGTCGGGGGAATTTTGTGGCGAATGTGGTGTGGCAGAAGAAATTTTCACCTCAAAATGATGAAAAATTAATTACAGCTAGCCATGACCATGTATTGGTGTATTCAAAAAATAAAAATTTATGCGTTTTAAATCAACTATCAAGAAATGAAGCGCATGATAGTTCTTTTTCTAATCCTGATAATGATCCTCGTGGAGCTTGGTCGAGTGGTGATATGACTTCAAAAACCAAAGCAGCTGGGCACTCATACCCCGTAGTAACTCCTTCAGGAATCACACACTATCCACCAGCAGGAAGACAATGGGCTCCGTCTCTATCTACTTATGAAAAATGGCTTAGTGAAAATAGAATTTGGTTTGGCAAAAATGGAAAGAACAAGCCTAGGGTAAAACAGTTTTTGAGTGAGGTTCAAGGTGGAATAGTTCCTCTATCAATTTGGTTAAGAACAGAGGTTGGAGATAATCAAGACGCAAAAAGAGAAGTGAAAAAATTTAATGAAATAGATATTTTTGATACCCCAAAACCCGAAAGGCTTCTTCACCGTATCATCCACCTCGCCACCAATCCTGGCGATCTCGTTCTAGATTCTTTCGCAGGCTCAGGCACGACTGGCGCAGTTGCCCATAAAATGGGACGGCGTTGGATTATGGTGGAGCTTGGTGAGCATTGCCATACGCACATTATCCCACGCCTGCAAAAAGTCATCGATGGCGAAGACCAAGGTGGTATTTCCAAGGCAGTAAACTGGCAGGGAGGCGGTGGATTCCGCTATTTCCGCCTTGCGCCAACATTGATTGTCAATGACAAATGGGGCAATCAAATCATCAATCCCGACTACAACCCTGAAATGCTGGCGGAAGCCTTGGCGAAGCTGGAGGGATTTACTTATATGCCGTCTGAAAACCTTTGGTGGCAGCACGGTTATTCCAGCGAAAACGATTTTATCTACGTTACCACCCAAAGCCTATCTGTTGAACAGTTGCAGGTACTTTCAGACGAGGTTGGAGCAGGTCGCAGCCTGCTAATCTACTGCTCCGCTTGGCGTGGGATTACGGCAGATCAGGCGGCAGAGCGTTTCCCGAATCTTTCCCTAAAAAAAATCCCCAAAATGATTTTGAAACGCTGCGAATGGGGACACGACGATTACAGCTTGAACGTCGCCAATCTTCCGATGGCGGAAGAAGAGCTTGAACCAAGGTCGTCTGAAAACCAACCCGCCGCCAAAACCAAACCCGTGAAACGCCAAAGTGCGGTCAAAAATCAGGGCGGGTTGTTTGATGGAGAGGATAGTGATGGGTAAGGAAATGGCGATGATGCCCGCCGATTATGTGCAATGGTTGGCAGACATTAAAAATCGAGTGTCGGCTGCGAGGTACAAAGCGGCTTTGGCAGTAAATGCCGAACTGGTATCACTTTACTGGCATATCGGGCGGGATATTTTGCAGCGGCAGGCTGCGCAAGGCTGGGGCAGTAAAGTGATTGACCGCTTGGGGCGGGATTTGCGCGAGGCGTTTCCTGAAATGAAGGGGTTTTCCCGTGCCAACCTTCTATATATGCGGGCTTTTGCCGAAGCTTGGACTGATTTTGAAATTGTCCAACAGTCTGTTGGACAATTGCCGTGGGGTCATAATGTGCTTTTGCTTAACCGTATTAAGGAACAAGAAGCACGTTTGTTCTATGTGCAGAAAGCAATAGCGGAAAATTGGTCGCGCGCCACATTAGAAGTCCACATTAAAAACTGCCTGCACGAGCGACAAGGAAAAGCCGTTACCAATTTTGCCGCCCGTTTGCCCGCGCCGACTTCCGTATTGGCGCAAGAAACATTAAAAGATCCTTATTTGTTCGACTTTTTGAGTTTGGGCGAGGATGCGCAAGAGCGGGAAATCGAAAATGCCTTGGTGCAGCACATTACCCGTTTTTTGCTGGAATTGGGCAACGGCTTTGCTTTTGTTGGGCGGCAATACCGCTTGGAAGTAAACGGCGACGAGTTTTTTATTGATTTGCTGTTTTATCATATCCGCCTGAAATGCTATGTGGTGGTGGAATTAAAAGCCACAGCATTTAAGCCCGAACACGCAGGGCAACTGAATTTTTATTTGGCAGCAATCGATGCACAAGTGAAAGCCCTTGACGATCATCCAACCATCGGCTTGCTGTTGTGCAAAACGCAAAATCGCTTGGTGGCGGAATATGCCTTATCGGGCATAGACAAGCCGATAGGTATTGCAGAATACGAATTGGTGCGCGCCCTTCCGGAACCATTGGTAACGAATCTGCCGACAGTTGAACAGTTGGAAAATGAGTTGTCGGATTGGCAGGAAGCAAGAGATGAGCTGTCCGGAAATTCCGGATAGTTCGAATTGTGCTGGCTTGCTGCACAAAATGTCAGTTATTCGAAATGTTCGAGCAACTGATCACATATGGCGGTTTGGTTATCTAAAAAATCCAGACAGCTAAAGGAATAAAGATCAAATCGGTGATTAAGCTATTCTTGATTACTGAAAACAAGAGATAAGAGATAAAACCATGAGCATCAGAACTCAAAACTATATCAACGGACGTTTGTCTTTGCGTGCACCGCAAGCAGAAAGTTTAGCGAAGTTAAAGCAGGCGTTGGATGCTGCACCGGAAATGGCACAAAAAGACCGAGATGTGGCTGCAGTGTTGAATACTTTAAAAGCAGAGTTTTCTACTTTAGAGGATTTTGAGCGGGAATTTCCGTCATTGTGCTTTGCTTTGGCAACGGGGGTGGGGAAAACCCGCCTAATGGGAGCATTTATCGCCTATCTGCATTTGGCACACGGTATCAATAATTTTTTTGTACTTGCGCCGAACCTGACGATTTATAACAAGCTGATTGCAGACTTTACACCGAATACGCCGAAATATGTGTTTAAGGGAATCAGTGAATTTGCGGTAAATCCACCCAAACTCATTAGCGGCAACAACTATGAACAGCAGAATTTGAGTATGGGGATGGATAATCTTTTTGGTGAGATTACCGTTAATGTATTCAACATTTCGAAGATAAATAGCGAAGTGCGAGGAGGCAAAGAGCCGAAAATCAAGCGGATGCGAGAAGTACTGGGCGATAGTTATTTCAATTATCTAGCAAATCTACCTGATTTGGTATTGCTGATGGATGAATCACATCGCTATCGGGCGCAGGCGGGGATGCGGGCGATTAATGAATTAAATCCGCTTTTTGGCTTAGAGTTAACTGCTACGCCATTTGTGGAATCCACCAAAGCACCTATTCCGTTCAAAAATGTGATTGTAGATTATCCTTTGGCTCGGGCAATGGACGATGGTTTTGTCAAAATGCCTGCCGTAGTAACACAGCGCAATTTTGATGCGAAAAATTATACGCCCGAAGAAATTGAGAAAATCAAGTTAGAAGATGGCGTGCGTGTGCATGAAAACACCAAGGTCGAGCTTATGACTTATGCTCGGGAAAATAATGTTGCCATGGTGAAGCCTTTTATGCTGGTGATTGCCCGCGATACCACACATGCGGCGCAATTATTGTCTTTACTGGAATCGGATAACTTTTATAACGGGCGTTATCAGGGCAAAGTGATTCAGGTGGATTCGAGTAAATCAGGCAAAGACGAAGAAGAAATGATTGAACGACTTTTAGCGGTGGAGAGCGTGGATGAGCCGACGGAAATCGTGATTCATGTCAATATGCTCAAAGAGGGCTGGGACGTTACCAATCTTTATACCATCGTACCGTTGCGCGCTGCCAATGCTAGAACACTGATCGAGCAATCTATCGGACGCGGTTTGCGTCTGCCTTACGGTAAACGCACGGGAGTGGAAGTGGTGGATAGATTGAACATTATCGCCCACGACCGCTTTCAGGAAATCATCGATGAAGCTAATAAAGGTGATTCAGTGCTGAAATTGAAACAGGTAATTTTGGATGCACCAAGTGCGGACGATAAAAAAGTCAGCGTGCAGGTGTATAGCGGAGTGGAAACGAAATTGGGATTGGCGGAAACGTCGTCTGAAAATACAAAACAAGGTATTTCAGAAACCAATTCTTCAGTCGATTATCAGCCTGTTTTTAAAACTGAAACCGAAAAACGCATTGCCCGAAAGGTAATGGAAGCTGCTGCAAAATATGCTTCCCGTCCAAGTGAGGCTCCAACTTCCCAAGCATTATTGACAGTGGAAATCCGCGAAAAAATCGTTCAAGAAGTTCAGACGGCATTACAACCGGCTCAAGGGGAATTGCTAGTGGATGAGCTGGATATAGCTGAGATTGTTGCTAAAACCACAGAAACAATGGTGAATCAAACCATCGATATTCCTAGAATTACAGTTGTACCCAGCGGGGAAGTTAGCACGGGATTCCATCCATTCAAACTCGATTTAAGCAGCCTGCATCTACAACCGAGTGAACGTGAAATCACTATTCACAATCTGCACACTAATGAACAAAGTAGCCTGTCTGCTGAATTGGGTATGAAGGAAAAACGCCCTGAAGACTATATTGTTTTTTCGCTGATGGATTTCGACGATATCGACTATTTCACGCAGGCTGACCTGCTTTACGATTTGGCGGGGCAGATGGTGGCGCACCTACGCGCTTATTTATCCGAAGAGGAAGTTTTGAGTGTGCTGGATAAAGAACGCCGTCTGATAGCCCGTGAAATCCATGCCCAAATGATGGCGCATTTTTGGGAAAAAGCGGCAAGTTATGAAGTACGCGTCAGCCAAGGATTTAGTACGCTCAAACCATGCAACTATACTGTTTCAGCTGATGAACCGATTCATTCGGTGCGTCAAACACCAAAAGATGTCAGCCGTATTAAGCAAATGCTGTTTGGTAGCTTTTCCAAATGTCTGTATCCATTACAAAAATTCGACTCTGATACTGAACGCCGTTTTGCTGTGATTCTGGAACGAGACGCGCAAAAATGGTTCAAACCAGCGCAAGGACAATTCCAGATCTACTGGAAATCAGGTTTGGATTCTAAAGAATATATCCCTGATTTTGTTGTAGAAACCGAAGATTCTATCTGGCTTGTCGAAACTAAAGCAGGTAAAGATTTAAAAGATCCTGAAGTTTTGGCAAAAGCTGATGCAGCTTTTGAATGGTGCAAACACGCTACGGATTATGCGTTACAGCACAATGGTAAGCATTGGCGTTATGTACTGATTTCCCATGATGAAGTCGTTGAATCAAAAAAATTGGCGGATTTTTTAAGGTTTGAGAAAAAGTCTGTCTAAAGCGAATCGCACTTATCAAGTGCGTGGATTGAAACTAAAATTTATAGGTTATCAGTAAAAATCAGCCGCTTTCGGGCGGCTGTGTGTTAAGGAGTTTGTATGGCAAACCAAATCCGCCTACACATTTGGGGCGATTATGCCTGTTTTACCCGTCCGGAGATGAAGGTGGAGCGGGTGTCTTATGATGTCATCACGCCGTCGGCGGCGCGCGGGATTTTGGCGGCGGTGCATTGGAAGCCGGCGATTCGGTGGGTGATTGACCGGATTTATGTGTTAAAGCCGATTCGGTTTGAGTCGGTGCGGCGCAATGAGTTGGGCGGCAAGATTTCGGCGGGCAAGGTCAGCGGTGCGATGAAGCGTAAGAGCGTTGCCGATTTATATACGCTGATTGAAGACGACCGCCAGCAGCGCGCGGCGACGGTGCTTAAAGACGTGGCTTATGTGATTGAAGCCCATGCGGTGCTGACGGCAAAAGCGGGGGCGGATGAGACCGTTACCAAGCATATCGAGATGTTCAAACGCCGTGCGAAAAAGGGGCAATGCTTTCAGCAGCCTTGTTTGGGCGTGCGTGAATTTCCTGCCGATTTTGCGTTGATTGACGAGGGCGAGCCGCTGCCGCCGTCGGCATTATTGGAAAGCGAGGCAAACCGCGATTTAGGTTGGATGCTGCACGACATTGATTTTGACCACGGCAACACGCCGCATTTTTTCCGCGCGGAAATGAAAGACGGCGTGATTGATGTGCCGCCGTTTTACGCCGAGGAGGTGAAAGCATGATTCTTGCGTCCCTTGCCCGCTATTACCGCCGCTTGGCAGCGGAAACCGATGAAATGGGCAACCCGAAAGTGCCGCCTTATGGCTTTAGTGAGGAGAAAATCGGCTGGATTTTGGTGTTGGATAAAGAAGGTCGTCTGAAAACCGTTGTGCCGAATCTGACTGCCGATAAAAAGCCGCAACCGAAGCTGATGAGCGTGCCGCGCCCTGAAAAACGCACATCGGGTATCAAACCGAATTTTTTGTGGGATAAAACCGCCTACGCGCTTGGCGTGGAAGCCAATAAAAACAAAGCCGAAGCCAAAGAAAAACCGTTTACGTCGTCTGAAAAAACCTTGGACGCCTTCAAGCAATACCATCTCGATATACTGCAAAACAGTGAAGATGAGGGCTTGCAAGCCTTGTGCCGTTTTCTGCAAAACTGGCAGCCTGCACATTTTGCTGCCGAAAATCTGCCAGCCGAAATGCTCGATGCCAACATCGCATTTTCTCTTGAAAAACCGACCGCACTTATCCATAAACGCGAAGCTGCACAAACCTTGTGGGCAGGCTGCCTGAAAAGCGATGAAGCGCTCGAAGGCCTGTGCCTGATTAGCGGCGATACTGCCCCAATTGCAAGGCTGCATCCCGCGATTAAAGGCGTGTTTGGCGGGCAAAGTTCCGGCGGTTCGATTATTTCGTTCAACAAAGAAGCTTTTGCCTCTTTCGGTAAGGAGCAAGGTGCAAACGCCCCTGTTTCCGAACAATCCGCTTTTGCCTACACCACCGCGCTGAACTATCTGTTGCGCCGCGAAAATAATCACTGTTTGACCATCGGCGACGCCAGCACGGTTTTTTGGGCGGAAGCGGATGATAACGCAACTGCGCAGGCTGCCGAGGGCTTCTTCGCGCAAGTGTTCACGCCACCGGATGACGAACAAGAAAGTGCTAAAATTTTCAACGTATTGGAACAAATGGGCAAAGGTCGCCCGCTGCAAGAAATTGCGCCCGAACTCTCTCCCAATACCCGTTTTTATATCTTAGGGCTTGCCCCCAATGCCGCGCGGATTTCTGTTCGGTTTTGGCTGGACACCACGTTTGGGCAGCTGGCGGAAAATTTGGCGCAGCATTGGCAAGATTTAGCCATTGAGCCTTGCGCGTGGAAAACGCCGCCGTCTATTTGGCGACTTTTATTGCAAACTGCCGTGCTGGGCAAAAGCGAAAATATCTCGCCCGTATTGGCAGGCGAAATGACCCGCGCCGTGATTTGCGGCACGCCGTATCCCTTAAGTTTGCTGTCGCAACTGATTACCCGAATCCGCGCTGACGGCGACGTGAACGGTCTGCGCGTGGCAATGATGAAAGCCGTATTACAGCGGCGTTTTAGAAAAGGTTTTATCGAAGAAGGAGTTCCTATGAGTTTGAACAATGAAAGCCCGAATCGCGCCTATCTTTTAGGGCGGCTGTTTGCCGTGTTGGAGCGCATTCAATATCAGGCGTTGGGCGAATTAAATGCCGGCATTGCCGACCGCTATTACGGCTCTGCCTCCGCCGTGCCGTTTTCGGTTTTTCCGCGCCTTTTGTCGGGTGCAAAACACCATTTATCGCGCTTGCGTAAAGACAAAGCCGGCATGGCGGTGAATTTGGATAAAGATTTGGGCGAAATCATTGCCAAACTGCCCGAAACCTTTCCGCGCCATTTGAGCATTGACGAGCAAGGCCGCTTCGCCATCGGCTATTACCATCAAAAACAAAGCTATTTTGCTAAAAAAGAAACCGCTGAAACTATTGAAAATTAAGGAGCCAGAAAATGTCTGCTATTCAAAACCGCTATGAATTTGTTTACTTTTTTGACGTAACCAACGGCAACCCCAACGGCGATCCCGATGCGGGCAATATGCCGCGCCTTGACCCCGAATCCAGCAAAGGCTTGGTAACCGATGTCTGCCTGAAACGCAAAATCCGTAATTTTGTCGAAATCAGTAGCGAAAACGAAGCCGGTTACGAAATCTACGTCAAAGAAAAAAGCGTGCTGAACCTGCAAAACAAACGCGCTTATGAAGCACTCGGCATTGAGTCAGAAGCCAAAAAACTGCCTAAAGACGAAACCAAAGCCCGCGACATTACCGCCTGGATGTGCAAAAACTTCTTTGATATCCGCACCTTCGGCGCCGTGATGACCACCGAAGTTAACAGCGGACAAGTGCGCGGTCCGGTGCAACTGGCGTTTGCCCAATCCATCGACCCGATTGTGCCGCTGGAAGTTTCCATCACCCGCATGGCGGTCACCAACGAAAAAGACTTGGAAAAAGAACGCACCATGGGGCGCAAATACATCGTCCCTTACGCGCTCTACCGCGTGCACGGCTTTATCTCCGCCAACCTTGCCGCTAAAACCGGCTTTTCAGACGACGACTTAGCCAAACTCTGGCAAGCCCTGACGCTGATGTTTGAACACGACCGCTCCGCCGCCCGTGGCGAAATGGCGGCGCGCAAACTGATTGTTTTTAAACACGACAGCGCACTCGGCAGCCAGCCTGCACATAAACTGTTTGACGCCGTGAAAGTTGAACGCGTAAACGGCGAATCAGGTACGCCCGCCAGCGGTTTTGGCGATTACAACATCAGTGTGGTTTCAGACGGCCTCAATGGCGTGAGTGTGGAAGAGTTGCTGTAAAAACACTTAAAAAGATGACCGCACTTTTAACCGAAACCCAAGGGGGAAATCAGGACACGCGCCTGATTCCCCTTTCTGCCCTGCAACACTACGCCTTTTGCCCGCGTCAATGCGCGCTGATTCACAACGAGCAGGCGTGGGCGGAGAACTATTTGACTGCGCAGGGCAAGGCACTGCATGAGCGGGTGGATTCGGGCGAACCGGAAACGCGCAAGGGCGTGCGCTTTGATCGGACGGTGCATGTGTCGGCGGAGAAACTGGGCATCAGCGGCGTGTTGGATTTGGTGGAAGTGGATACAAAAACAGGTCGTCTTAAACCCGTGGAATACAAACGCGGCAAGCCCAAACCCGACCCGATGGACGAAATCCAGCTTTGTGCCCAAGGCTTGTGCTTGGAAGAAATGACGGGGCAAACCGTCCTTGAGGGCGCGCTGTGGTATATGCAAACCCGCCATCGCGTCCCCGTCGTGTTTTCAGACGACCTGCGTGCCCAAACACTCGCCACCATCGCCGCCGTCCGCGAACTCCTAATCAGCGGCCAAACCCCGCGACCCGATTATGGTAAACGCTGCAAAGCCTGCTCACTGGTGGAAATTTGCCAGCCGGAGTTGCTGGGGAAACGGGATAAGAGTGTGGGGTATGTGGCGGGGTTGTTTGGGAATTAACTTTTAATAAGCATGTAATTATAAAAGGAATGTTATGAATGAAGATCAAGCTCATGAATTTGAGTTCTTAATGAAAAATCGTCCACATGTAGTTTTACTTGGTGCAGGGGCTACAATGGCAGCTATACCTAATGGCGATAAAAATGGTAGAAAATCATCTGTTATGAATAATTTTATTGAAGAGCTAGGGATGTCTTCGATAATAAAAAATGTCAATTTAAATACCAAAAGTAATAACTTGGAGGATATTTATTCAGAATTACACGATCGAGTTGATTGTCAGTTCATCAGAGAGGAATTAGATAATAAGATAAGAGAATATTTTTCTTGTTTAGAAATTCCTGATGAACCTAATATATACGATTTAATTTTATTGTCCTTAAGACAAAAGGACTTGGTAGCAACTTTTAATTGGGATCCGCTGTTATTGCAAGCATATCAACGTGCTGTTCGTATTACGAGCGATCTCCCAGATTTGGCTTTTTTACATGGTAATGTTTCAGTAGGATATTGTAGTGAGCATAAGTGCGGTGGAAATTTAAATGGTAATGTTTGTCGTGAGTGTAAAAAACCGTTCCAACCTAGCAGGCTGTTATATCCCATACGTCAGAAAAATTATGCGGCAGATCCATTTACACAAGATAATTGGAAGGCTGTAAGGAGTGCATTTAGACGCGCTTACCTTGTTACGGTTTTTGGATATAGTGCACCAGCAACAGATACAGAAGCTATTTCTCTATTAAAAGAATCTTGGGGAAATTTTGAGGATAGGAATCTTGAAGAGTTTGAATTTATTGATATTCGTTCTGAAGATGAATTGATAGATAGTTGGTCTGAATTTATACACTCTCATCATTATAGTGTAGTTAATAACTTTTTTAATTCACGTCTTGCTCGTAACCCAAGAAGAACAACGGTTGAGCTATTTGATAGGACGATGAACTGTATATGGGATGAGTCAGACTCAAGTTTTTCTTTTAGAGCAAATATGACATGGGATGAAATTGAAAATATAGTAGAAGTTTTGGTTCAGGAAGAAAAAGTGCTTGAACCCAAAAATTTTTTGAGAACTAAGACTAAACCATTATAAATTGGCAACTTACCCATCATTTTTCAGGTAGCCAGCCTCATCGCCCCCAAAAGTGCGGTCAAAACCCAAGGAGTTTTTCCTATGCGCAAACTGCAAAACACCCTCTATATCACCACCCAAGGCAGCTATCTGCATAAGGAGCGGGAGACGTTGGTGGTGGAGCAGGAGCGTAAGAAGGTGGCGCAGTTGCCGGTGCATTCCATCGGGCATATTTTTTGTTTCGGGAATGTGTTGGTATCGCCGTTTTTGTTGGGATTTTGCGGCGAAAATAATGTGAATTTGGCGTTTTTTACCGAAAACGGACGTTTCTTGGGGCGACTTCAGGGGCGGCAGAGCGGCAATGTGCTGTTGCGTCGGGCGCAGTATCGGGTGTCGGAGCAAAATCCCGTACCGATTGCGCGCAATATCATCGCGGCGAAGATTCAGGCGAGTAAGCGGGTGCTTCAGCGGCAGATTCGTAATTACGGCGAGAATGCGGCGATTCAAAATTCAGTCGATGCTTTGAATATTTCGTTGCGGCAGTTGAAGGGCGCGGCGGAGCTGGACGTGGTGCGCGGCATTGAAGGCGATGCGGCAGCGCGTTATTTCGGCGTGTTCGGGCAACTTTTGAGCGAAAAAAGCGGCTTTTCTTTTGACGGGCGTAACCGCCGTCCACCCAGAGATGGGGTGAACGCGCTGTTGTCGTTTGTATACAGCATCTTGGGCAAGGACATCAGCGGCGCGCTACAAGGCGTGGGGCTGGATCCGCAAGTGGGCTTTCTGCACGCCGACCGACCGGGACGCGACAGTTTGGCGCAAGATATTTTGGAAGAATTCCGCGCGTGGTGGGCAGACAGGCTGGTGTTGTCGCTGATTAACCGAGGGCAAATCAAACCGCAGGATTTCGTTACCGAGGCAAGCGGCGCGGTAAGCTTGAAAGCCGATGCGCGCAAGCTGTTGTTCCAAGCCTTGCAGGCGAAAAAGCAGGAAAAAATCGTGCATCCGTTTTTAGGCGAGGAAGTGGAAATCGGGCTACTGCCATATATTCAGGCAATGCTGTTGGCGCGGCACTTGCGCGGAGATTTGGCGGAATATCCGCCGTTTTTGATGAGATAGGTTTGGCGGTACGTTCTGATTTTAAATACAAAGAAAGGACTGCCATCGCATCTGCCTCGTATGCTGGAAAATTTCAGGTAGCCTTCTTGTTTTACCCGGCAGGCTTGAGCCAGCGGAAGGCGCGGCGCAGTTCGGCGGTGCCGTCGGTTTCGTAGCAGCGGCCGTGGGCAAGGATGATTTTTTCGGGCTGCCAAGCGAGCATTTGCGCCAGGCTCTCGCGGGCGGCGGCGCGGTTGCGGAAGGTGGCGCGCCAGTCGGGCGGGGTTTTGCCGTCGGGATCGGCGATGCCGACCCATTTCATTACCTGCGCCCAGAAGCGGCTGGAGAATTTGGCGGGCTCGAAGTTTTCGATGAGGTCGGCGAGGATTAGGGTGCGGCTGGCGTGGTGGAAGAATACGGTTTCGGTCATGACTGAGCTGCCGAGGAAGGGGAGCTGGGCGATGTCGTCTGCCCATTGGGGTGGGGCGCTGGGGCCCAAATCGGCATCGAAGGATACGGCGATGCGCTGGGCGGCGGCGCGTTCGCATACGCCGAGGCTGGCCCAGGCGGTGGCTTGGGGGTAGTGTTTTTGCCAGGCGGGGATGTGGGCGTAGTGGATGCGGTTGGGCGAGACGAGGTGGCGCACTTCGCCCAGTGCGTTGATTTGGGATAACAGTTCTGGGTTCGGCTCGATAGGAGAGTGGCACCAGAGGCCGCCATCGGCGAGGCGGATAACCGTCATGCGGGTGCTGAAGGGGATGCTCAGGCCGAGCGGAAAGGCCATGCGCACGATGCCGCCGTCGGCAATCCAGATATTGCTGCCGAAGGGCTTGAGGGTGTGAAGAGGGCGGTAGAGGTGGATAGGGGTGGACATAGTATTTCCTTTTTTCAGGTAGCCTTGGATGGGGCTACCTGAAATATTTTATTACCGTTTCGTGCGTTTGGCGAAGTTCATTAGGCTCATCCCGGCCACCACGGCTGCGCCGCCAATCAATAATGAGACGTGCGGTGGCTCGTGCAGCCAAAAGGTGGCGATGGCGATGCCGAATACGGGCACGAGTGCCATGTAGGCCGAGGCTGTGCCGACACCGAGCCGGCGGATGCCGTCGAAATACCAAAGATAGGCCAGCATGGTGGCGCCGAAAGACATGGCGGCGAGCAGCAGCCATACCCAGGCGGGCGTGTGCTGCAGGCTGTGGGTGAACGCGCCGCCTTCGTAAAATGCGGTTAGAAACAGCAGCATCAGTGCGCCGATGGCTACGGTGGCGGCGGTGGTGAGGAGGGGGCTGATGCCTTGCAGCAAAACGCGGCCGATGAGGGCGTAGCCTGTCCAGCACAGCACGGTAGTGAGCAGCAGGTATTCGCCCGTGCCGAGGCCGCCGGCCAATATGGACAGGGGGTTGCCGCGCGCGATGGCGGTGAGCGCGCCGAACACGGCCAAGGCCATACCGACCACTATGCCTCCATTGAGCCGTTCTTTAAACAGCACGGCGGCCAGCAGCAGTGTCGGAATGGGGTTGAGTGCCACCACGGTGGCGGCCTTGCCGGCGGGAACGTGTTGCAGCGCCTGCATGAAAAACACCGCATAGCTGCATACGCCGAACGCCGCAGCCGCGGCCAAACCCGCCCATTGGCGCAGGGTGAGCCGGAGCAGCGGGCGCGTGCCTTCTTTCAGTAACAGCCAGCCCACCAACAGGATGGCGGCCAGTATGAAACGCAGCGTGGCAGCCGTGAGCGGGGGCATGGATTGAACCACGGCTCTGCCCCACGACCAGTTTGCGCCCCACAGCAAGGCCATGCCGAGGAGCTGCAGGTGCGGGCGTAAAGAGTGTGTGTGCATAAATATCCTGTGTGTAGTGGATTAAAATCGCAATGATACGGCGTTGGCTCGCCTTGACGTACTACCTGTACGCCTTGCGGCTCGCCGCCTTGTCTCATTTTTATTTTAATCCACTATATTTGGTTTTTTAGCTACTTTATTAGAGGCTACCTGAAAAAGGGGCTACCTGAAAGCGGGGTTGCCGCACGGCGGAGGCGGCGGTTTGAATTTTAAGGTTTGTCGGCGGCGAGCACCACGAAATTGTAGTGCTGGAAATAGAGCGTGGGCGGCAGGCCGGCGGCGGCAAGCCATTGGAATTGGCCGGACAGGGTGGCCATGCGGTCGAGTTTGATGCGCTCGAAGGCGGCGGCTTTGGCTTCGGCGGACAAATCGGGATGGGCGGTTACGTGCCGCCGCCAGTGTTCGGTGTAGGCGGTTTCGGCGGCTGCGGTTTCGCCCAGCACTTGGTCGGCGTTGATGAAGCGGCCGCGCGGGGCGAGCAGGCGGGCGATTTGGCGGAACAGGGTTTGCTTTTGTGGGTTGTCGAGGTGGTGGATGGCGAGGGCGGAGACGATGAGGTCGAAGCCGTTTTCAGGTAGCCTGTCATCGGGTGCGAGCCGGGCGAGGTCTTGTTCGATAAAGTGGACATTTGGCAGGCCGCGGAAGCGTTCCCGCGCCTTGGCGAGCATCTGCACGGAGAGGTCGGCCAGGATGAATTCGGCCTGGGGGCAGCGTGTGTGCACGAAGGCGCTCATCAGGCCGGTGCCCGCGCCGAGGTCGAGCACGCGGCGCACGTTGGGTACGGCGGCGGCGAGCTCGGCAGCGGTTTGGTAGAAGAGGTCGAAACAGGGGATGAGGGCGCGGCGCTGGCCGTCGTATTGTTCGGATACGGCGTTGAACTGGCTTTGGAGGGGTGGGGGCATGTTTTTCTCGGGCAGTCGGCTTCAGGTAGCCTGTTGGTGCATTGAGGCTACCTGAAAGCGGGTGGTGCGGGTTGCGGCGAGGCTGAAGTTATCGGCTCGGCCATCTGCTTTATTCCGCCCAAACCACGGTTTCGGCGGCATCGCGGCGCGGTTTGGGCTGAATGTCGCGGGCGCGGTAGCCGAAGGTGGCGGCCACGGACACGCCGTATTCGGCGGGGTCGAGCAGCCCGGCTTGGGCGAGGATGTGTTCCACGGCGGCGTAGTCCATGCCTTCTATGGGGCAGGAGTCGATGCCGAGCATGGCGGCGCCGGTGAGCATATTGGCCAGGGCGATGTAGCTTTGTTTGCTCGCCCAGTCAAATAGGGCGCGTTCGTCGTCGGCAATGGCGATATCGTGGATTTGGAAGCTGCGGTAGCGCTCAAGGGCGGCGGCGCGCTGCTCTGGGGGGAAGCCGCGCCGGTCCATCAGCTCGCTGAAAAAGGGAGTGTCGTAGCGGGCGTGTTTTTTCGCCAGCAGGATCACTAGGTGGCTGGCTTCGGTAATGCTGCTTTGCATACCCCAGGCCACGGGCTTGATTTTTTCGCGCAGCCCTTGGTTTTGTATCACCAGAAACTTCCACGGTTCGGAGCCGACGGAGCTGGGCGAGAGGCGGCCGAAATCGAGGATGGCGGCGAAATCTTCGGCGCTGATTTTGCGTGCGGGGTCGTAGTGGCGGGTGGAAACGCGGCGGCGGAAAATATCGAGGGCTTGCTGGCGGGTGAGGATCATGACGCTTCCTTTCTATGGCATGACATGTTTATCGGAGGGATGACTGGTTTGGGCGGCGCAGAAACTGGTGCCGTGTGTTTTCAGGTAGCCTTTTGCAGCCGAACCCCGCTTACAGTGAGGGCAGCCATTGGCTGAGGGTGTAAATCAGCAGGCCGACCAGGCCGCCGACCAAGGTGCCGTTGATGCGGATAAACTGCAAATCGCGGCCGATGGAAAGCTCGAGTTTGTCGCTCATTTGGCGGCTGTCCCAGCTTTTCACTTTGTCGGCGATAAATTCGGCGGCGGCGTGGCGGTGGCGGCGCACCAGGCTGCGGGCGAGCAGGGCGAGTCGCACGTTGAGGCGGCGCAGCTGCTGCGGGGTGGCGGCGTGTTGCTCCAGCAGGTAGGTGAGCAGGCTGTTCAGCCGGCGGGCGGCGGCGGAATCGGGGCGTTGGGCATCGGCGGCGAGTCGGACGGTGAGGCTTTGCCACAGTTGGGCGATTTGCTGTTGCAGCTCGGGGGAGTCAGCTAGGCGGCGTTTGGCTAGGGCGAGTTTGCGCTGCCAGGCTTCGGATTGGGCGAGTTCGCGGGCGAGGGCGCGGTATTGGCGGCGGAAGGCGGTGCGCAGTTCATGCTGCGGGCTGGCGAGGGCGGCTTCGAGGTAGTTGTCGGCCCAGTCGAGGGCTTTTTGCGCCACCCAGCTGTCGATTTGGCCAACGAGGCGGCCACGCAGCTGGGCTTTGAGTTTGTCCCAGGTGTCGGGTTGGCTGGTTTCGATTTTTTCAGCCCAGGCGCGGAGGTTTTCTTCGAGTAAAACGCGGGTGTTTGGCTGTTTGATCCAATGGCGGATTTGGCCGAGCAGGGCGGTTTGCAGGCTTTCAGGTAGCCCTTGCTGTTCGAGCAGGAGCAGGGCTTGTGAGAGGGCGCTGCCGAGTTGTTTGCCGCTGCCGTGTGCGGCTAAGAAGGCGGCGCCGAGGCGGGCGGCTTCTTGCGGCGGGATGGTTTGCAGGGCGGCGGGGATTTGGCGGGCGAGGGCGGGCAGCCATTCTTGGCGGGTGCTGTTGCGCGCCAGCCAGCGGCGTAGTTTTTCGGCGATGCGCAGGCGGTAGATGCGGATGGCGATGGGGCGCTCGGGCAGGAAGTTGGTTTCGATGAAGCGGCCGAGCTCGTCGGCAATACGGTTTTGGTTGCGCGGCAGGATGGCGGTGTGGGGGATTTTAAGGCCGAGCGGATGGCGGAAGAGGGCGGTTACGGCAAACCAGTCGGCCAGCGCGCCGACGGTGGCGGCTTCGGCGAAGGCTTTCAGGTAGCCCAGCGCGGGGTGGCGCTGCACGAACAGCGCGGAAACGATAAACAGCAATACGGCAGCCAGCAGCAGGCCGCCGGCCTGGCGGCGGCTGCGTTGCAGCCTGGCGCGGGCGGCGGCTTCTCGGGCGTGGCCGGACAGGGTATTCATGGCTATAGGGCGCGCTCGGAATAGAGCGGCACTTTGCTCTCGGCCGACAGGCGTTCGATATAGGCCTGCAACTTGGCGGGGAAGGCGATGCCTTTCACCAAGGTGAGGTTGCGCAACACGGGGAAGATGATGATGTCTTCCATGCCGGGTGCGCTGCCGTTGAGATAAGGCTGCCCGCCCAACAGCGCGGCCAGCTCGGGTAGGGCGAGATGGATGCGCTCGAGATAGGTGTGGGTTTCGGCCAGGTTTTGCTCGAAGCTGCCGATGTTTTGCTCTTTCTTCTGTACGAAGTAGGCAATGGCTTCGGCGGTGGCAAATTCGGGCAGGGGCGGCTCGAGGCGCACGTCGCGCGGCATCACTAAATGGTTGCAGGGTTGGCTTGCCTGATCGAGCCAGGCCTGCACGGCGGGGCGGATGGTTTCGTCCAATCGGGCTTGGCCGGCGAATTCGTCTATATAGCGCACGATATCGAGGCTCTCGCCCATGTGGCTGCCGTCGGGTTTTTGCAGGATGGGCACTTGTTTGGCACCGATTAGCCCGATGGGCGTGGCCTCGTCGTCGTTCAGCAAAACGATTTCTTCCACCGGCACGTTGCGCAGGCCGAAAATCATGCGGGCGCGCACGCAGAAGGGGCAGTGGTCGTAGATATAGAGCTTCATGGCGGTTTCCTTGGCGGGGTTTGATTTCAAGCAGGCAGATTGTAGCACGGCGGCAGAGGGCTACCTGAAAGTATCGCGGATTAAAAAGGAGCCAACGCTGTCGCATTCTTAAATTTTATTCACTATGTCTGCCTGCCCAAGCCGTTGGCCGGGCAGCGCCGGGCGAATGTTCAGCGGCACGGTTTGCTGTTAAAATCCGCTTTCTGTAACGAAACGGCAAAGCATCATGAGTATCGCCAACAATAAAAAAGCCTTTCACGATTATTTTATCGAAGACCAGCTCGAGGCCGGATTGGTGCTCGACGGCTGGGAAGTGAAAGCCGTGCGCGCCGGGCGCGTGCAGCTGAAAGAAAGCTATATCCACTGGAAAAAAGACGCGTTTTACCTGGTGGGCTGCCACATCACCGCGCTGCCCACCGCCTCCACCCACGTTAAGCCCGATCCGGTGCGCCAGCGCAAGCTGTTGCTCAAGCAAAGCGAAATCAACAAATTAATCGGCAAAGTGGAGCGCAGCGGCTACACCCTCGTGCCGCTCAACCTGCACTACCGGCGCGGCTACATCAAAATGGACATCGGCCTGGCCAAAGGCAAAAAACAGCACGACAAACGCCAAAGCATGAAAGAAGCCGATTGGAAGCGCGAAAAACAGCGGCTGTTGAAAAACCGCTGAGTTGCTTGTTTGCCCGGTTATAAGGCTACCTGAAAATGCCGTGCCGCCAGGTTTCAGGTAGCCTTCCCCAGTAGGAAACCCTTATGAAACAACCCTCCCTTTTCCTCCCCATCGTACTGATTATTTTCGGCGCCGTTTGGTTTCTCAGCAGCACCGACATCCTGCCCACCACCGCCACGCTGCTGGCGCTCGCGCTGGTGTTGGGCGGCCTTGCCCTGCTGCTGCTCGATGGCATCAACACCCAAAGCATCGTGCACGGCCCCATGCTGATGTATATCGGCGCCGCGGTTTACCTGCGCGACCAAATGTTTGTCGCTTTCGCCCCGCTGACCGCGCTCGGCATGATGCTGCTCGGCGCACTCATGCTGCTCGCCCGCAGCGGCATCGTGCCGCAAAAATACGGCGCCCACGGCATCCCGCTGCGCCGCAAACGCCGCAACGGCGAACAGGAATAACATCAAAGGCTACCTGAAAAAGTTTTGGCCCGGCCAAAGCCTCGTTTTCAGGTAGCCCGTTACCGGAATCATTAGGAAAAACAACATGGCTATCATCATCAAAACCCCCGAAGAAATCGAAAAAATGCGCGAACTCGGCCGTCTGGCCGCCGAAGCCCTCGACTACATCGGCGATTTCGTCAAACCCGGCGTGACCACCAACGAACTCAACCAGCTGGTGCACGATTATCATGTCAACGTGCAAGGCGGCTACCCCGCGCCCCTGCACTACGGCAACCCACCCTTCCCCAAATCCTGCTGCACCTCCGTAAACCACGTTATCTGCCACGGTATCCCCGACGATAAGCCACTGAAAAACGGCGATATCCTCAATATCGACATCACCATCAAAAAAGACGGCTTCCACGGCGATTCCAGCCGCATGTATACCGTGGGCACCATCAGCCCGCAGGCGCAGCGCCTGATCGACATCACCCACCAAAGCATGATGGCCGGCATCGAAGCCGTGAAGCCCGGCGCCACCCTCGGCGACATCGGCTATGCCTGCCAGCAAATCGCCGAAAACGCCGGTTACTCCGTGGTGCAGGAATTTTGCGGCCACGGTATCGGCCGCAGCTTCCACGAAGACCCGCAAGTCGTCCACTACGGCAAAAGAGGCACTGGCCCCGTGTTGCAGCCCGGCATGATCTTCACCATCGAGCCCATGATTAACCAAGGCAAACGCCACCTGCGCATCCTCGACGACGGCTGGACCGTGGTCACCAAAGACCGTAAACTCTCCGCCCAATGGGAACACGAAGTGCTCGTTACCGACACCGGTTGCGAAATCCTCACCGTCAGCCCCCGTACCGGCCGGCCCTAATCCCGCCGCGCCCCATTCCGGCCAACCGGCCGCACCGCAATCCGCGCTTGGCTGAAACCATCATTTCTCCGCACCAGGCAAACCGATGCGGCAGGAAGAAATAAACGTTTCAGCCACCCCCGATTTTTCAGGTAGCCTTTTCCCCTTCGCCAAGCCCCGCCATGAACCGCACCTACCAAATCTTCTATTCCTTCTACACCGACGACGCCCACATCGACGGCAGCAGCCCCATCACCGTATCCGCCGCCGAGCTGCCCCAATACTTCAGCCGTCTGCAGCAGCACCACGACTTTCTCGGCATCATCGACCGGCACGACAACACCTTCCAAATCCTGCTCGAAGAATTCAGCGGCTTTTACTGGGGCGAAATCCCCGATCCCGTCAAGGCAGGCGCGCACGGCCGCTTCTACAGCGCCGAAGAAATGCTCGAACTGCTGGGCAACCTGCCCGCAGAATTCGTGCCGCAAAACTTCGAAGGCCTCAGCTTTGAGCCCTGGCAAGAATATTTTGAAGACACCCCCTACGGCAAAGAAGCCCAACGCCTGTTTGAAAGCAGCGGCGATACCGGCGAAATGGTACGCACCGCCGAAGACATCTGCGAATCCTGCCGCCTCGGCGCCTGGGACAACCTATGCGACGACGGCCTCGCCCTCCTGCAAAGCGAACTTCCCGCCAGCCCCGCCGCCTACACCGAAATCAACTACCAGCGCCTCTGCCGCAGCCTCGATTGGCTCGAAGACCTCGTGGCCGAAAACGGCGCATTCGACGAAGACAGCATGGACGACTTGTGCGACATGCTGCTCGAACGCATCGTCGACCTCGATAACTACCGCCAGCCGCGGCACTAGGCATAGCCCATCAAAAGGCTACCTGAGAACGCATAGGGCGGGGTTTATGCCAGCCAAACCGCGAAAAGGCTACCTGAAAAATGTTTCAGGTAGCCTTTGTTACAGGAAAGTTTGCACGGTGTGTAGGGTGAGTACCGCAGGTACGCACGCCGTTGCCCGTTATTCCAAAACCGTGTGCGTGCGTTCCGCACACATCCTACACCCCACACAATGAGCAGGCTACCTGAAATTCATTTTTAGGTAGCCTGTTGATAGGGCAGAGGGTAGGTTGGGTTGGCAAACCCAACATTCCAAACTTTATGTGTTGGGTTACGCCTGCGGCTAACCCAACCTACTCACTGGGGGACTTCGGGCGGCTTTATGTTTTCAGGTAGCCTTTCCACGGCAGGCGGAGCGGGCTGCGCCTGTTTCGGCAGCTTTTGTTAATAAAGGCAAAACCTGCCGCTAGAATTGTAAGCCTAGGCTCGGATGATTGATAATAAGTTTGGCTGAGGCGGCAAACCGCCGCAGGCAGGTTTGCCGCCTCAGCCCCCGCTGTGCAGCCCCCGCTGTGCAGCCCCCGCTGTGCAGCCCTTTTTTTCGGGCTTTTGCAGCATCGTTCAATCCCCATTCCAAGGAGACCGAATTATGCAGAAAACCCTACTCGCCCTTGCCATCCTTTCCTTCGCCGCCGCCGCATCCGCCGCGCCCGATTCCCAAGAAACCCCGCTGCACCCGATTAAAGACGGGCGCTATACCGTTACCACCGGCTACAAACATAGCAATACAAAAAGCGGCGATGTCAAGCAAAACGACGATGGCTTTGTCCTAAGCGGCCGTGCCGATATCCCGCTGGCGCAACAGCACGCCATCCGTGCCGAATTGAGCTATACCCGCCGCAGTTTTGATGTAAAAGCAAACGGCGTAACTTTGGTGGACGGTGCTAAAGCCGACGACATCGACCTATATGCGGGCTACCTGTATTCCCCGTCCGGTTTCAAACAGGGCGGTCTGCGCGTGGGCGGCGGTTTGGGCTATACCTATGGTGGCGACAATGCCAGCAAACACCGCACAGTCCATGCCCCGAATGCCGTGGACGTTAATGCAGGCATTCTGTACCTGAAAGCACAGGCGGAATACGAGCAGGACTTGGGCGGTGGCTGGAGCATCACCCCGTGGGGGGAAGCACAGGTCAGCCTGCGTAGTCGTGCGGAAACCAAATGGTCGCAGGCTTACAACATACCCGATGAAACGCATAAAGGCAGTAGCTATGACCTAGGATTGGGTGTGGATGCGCAGAAACAATTTACCCCGAATCTGGCGCTGACCTTCGGCCCTTATTACCGCTACGAGCATTACAAAACCCATGCCCGCGACCATGCCGGCCAACATTTCAATTCGTCCACCAGCCGCACGCACGCCTTCGGCATCCGCGCCGGCCTGCGCTTTTAAACCGCCGCGCTTGTCTGCAACGCAAAGGCTGCCTGAAATTCAGGCAGCCTTTCTTCATCCGATTTGTCGGCTGCTTGGGGGCGTGTAGGTGTGCGCCGCAGGTGTCACGCCGTTGCCCGTTATGCCAAGTTGCCCGTGTTATTCCAGCCGCGTGCGTGCGTTCCGCACGCACCCTACTCACTGCACGATAAAATCAACCAGCTTGTCATAGGGGACTTCCAAAAAGGCCATGAGATTGGTGGTGGGGGCGTAGCGGTGGAGGAAAAATTCGGGATCGCGCATGGGTTTCCTTGGTTGTTGCGGGGCATGGGACTACCTGAAATTTCAGGTAGCCTTATATGACGCCCCGATCGTAGGGGAAAGCGTTATAGTGAATTAACAAAAACCAGTACAGCGTTGCCTTATCTGTACTGTCTGCGGCTCGTCGCCTTGTCCTGATTTTTGTTAATCCACTATAAATACCAGTCTGAACAGTATTTTAGGCGGTTGCTTTTTCAGGTAGCCTTTTCATCATGTTAGGCTTGCCTCAAAGGCTACCTGAAATTTATCTGCACTATTTCGCCTGTTGTGCGGCCAGTTTTTGCGAGAAGGCGGCCACCTCTTCGCGTTTGGCGCGGGCTTTGCCGCTGTCGATGGCTTCGCGCGCCCTGTCCACGCCTTCGTCGAGCGTGGCGGCCACGTTGCCGGCGTAGAGGGTGGCGCCGGCGTTGAGCAGCACGATGTCGCGGTGGGCGCCGGCTTCGCCTGCGAGCACGCGGTCCATCATGGCGAGGGATTCGGCGGCGGAGGCCACCTTAATATCGTTGAGGTTGGCGCGCACGGGCAGGCCGAATTGTTCGGGGTGGATGTCGTATTCGGCAATCAGGCCGTCTTTGAGCTCGGCCACGCGGGTGGGGCCGGTGAGGGTGATTTCGTCGAGCCCGTCGCTGCCGTGCACCACGAGGGCGTGTTTGCTGCCGAGCTGCTGGAACACGCGGGCGAGGATGCCCACCAAGTCAATGTGGAATACGCCGATGAGCTGGTTGGCGGCGGCGGCGGGATTGGTGAGCGGGCCCAAGATGTTGAATACGGTGCGCACGCCGAGCGCGCGGCGCACGGGGGCGACGTATTTCATGCTGCTGTGGTGGTTGGGGGCAAACATGAAGCCGGCGCCGCATTGGTCGATGCATTGCCCCACTTGTTCGGGCGAGAGGGCGAGGGAGACGCCGGCCAGCTCCATCACGTCGGCCGAGCCGCTGGAGGAGGACACGCTGCGGTTGCCGTGTTTGGCCACTTTGGCACCGGCAGCGGCGGCCACGAACATGGCGGTGCTGGAAATATTGAAGGTGTGCGCGCCGTCGCCGCCGGTGCCGACCACGTCGACAAGTTTGTCTGGCTCGGACACGGGCACTTTGGCGGCAAATTCGCGCATCACTTGGGCGGCAGCGCTGATTTCAGATACGGTTTCCACTTTGATGCGCAGGCCGATGAGGATGGCGGCAATCAGCTCGGGGGCTACTTCGCCGCGCATGATTTGGCGCATGAGGTCGGTCATTTCGTCGTGGAAGAGTTCGTTGTTGCTGAGCAGGCGCTGCAGGGCTTGTTGGGGGGTAAACATCGGGTTTCCTTGTGTGATGGTTCGGGTGATTTCAGGTAGCCTTTGCGGGGGAAAGAAAGGCTACCTGAAAAAGGGGGGTGGTTAATATCAGTATGTGGGTTTTTCCAAGGCAATCGGCTCGGGGTTGCGGCACACCCAAAGGGTGGCCAGCTCGCACAGACGGCTGCTGCCGGTGCCGTCGTCTTCCAACATGTGTTTGGAGATGTGGGCTACTTCGGCCAGTTGGCTTGCCGACAGGGCGTTGCCTTGTTGCAAATAGCCGCCGAGGGCGGTGAGCATTTTGCGGTATTCCTTATCCCAGTTGCCCATGGCGTTGCGCAGGAGTTCGTCGTTGATCTTGCCCGCGATGCGTACGGCTTCGCCCTGCATGGTGCCGGCCTGGCCGCTGCCAGGTACGAGCAGCACCCAAGCTTGTTCGTAGCGTTGTTCCCAGGTATCGCCAGCGAGCATGATGGGGGATTGGCCGTCGTGTTGGATGCGTTTGGGCACGGGCGGCACGGCAAACAGGCGGTAGAGCTGTTGCAGACCGGCTTCGGTTTCGGCCAGGAATTCGGGGTTGAAGCCGGCGCGGTGGAATTCGAAATCTTCGCCGATACGGACAACCTGCTCTTTAGCCAGCTTGGTGGGCTTGTAGCCCGCCTGCAAATACACTGCGGCGGCTTGGGCGGCACGGGCGATTTCGCCGCTGCTCAGTCGGCTGAGCATACGTTCCACCACGTCGTGCCTCCTGTCGCCTTTGGCTTTGATGTCGGCACCGTGTTCGATTAACAGGCGGGCGGCATCGGCATGATATCCGGCAAAATGCAGCGGGGTGTTGCCGTAGGTGTCTTGGACGTGAATGTCTGCATCTTGTGCCAACAAGAAGGCGAGCTGCGCTGTGTTGTTCACTTGGGCGTGATAGTGGAGCGGGGTGCGGCCGTATTCGTCTTTTACATTGATGTCGGCACCTTGTTCCAACAACCAGGCCATCAGCTCTACGGGAATGTCGTAGAAGGATAGGGCGGGTTTGTTAAATGCATAGCGATCGTAGGCATTGGGCTCGCATTGGCTAAGCGCGGCTTTGAGGGTGTTTAAGTCGTTGGCGGCTAGCAGCTCGGTGAAATCTTTGGGCAGGGTTTTCTTTTTCTTGGCCATGGTGTGATGGGGTGAATATATAGTACTGCGTTTCAGGTAGCCTTTGCGGGGGAAAGAAAGGCTACCTGAAAGCTGTCGGCATGTTCAGGTAGCCTGTGGGATGCTATTTCTGCAAGGCGGCTTTGAGTAGGCGGCTCACGTCGCTCATGTCGGCCTGGCCGGCGAGGCGTTTTTTCAACACGCCCATGGCTTTGCCCATATCGGCCATGCCGGATGCGCCGGTTTGGACGATGGCTTCGGCCACAGCGCTTTGGATTTCGGCTTCGGAAAGCATTTCGGGCAGGTAGCGCTGGAGGATGGACACTTCGGCCAGCTCTTTGTCGGCCAAATCTTGGCGGCCGGCTTCGTGGTAGATAGCGGCGCTTTCTTTGCGCTGCTTAATCATTTTGCTGAGCATGGCGGTGATTTTGGCGTCGTCGGCTTCGGTGCGCTCGTCCACTTCGTAGCGTTTGATTTCGGCATTGGCCAGGCGGATGGTAGATAGGGCGAGCGTGTCTTTGGCGCGCATGGCGGTTTTCATGTCTTCGGTGAGGCGGGCTTTCAGGCTCATGGTGTTCTCCTTTTTGTTTGAGGTTTGAATTTGAAGTTTCAGGTAGCCTTTAGTTTTCTGCGAAGCGAGCCGATGCGGGAATGATAAGTTCGGCTCACTGGCTACGTACGGGCAGCATGTTCTTTGAGGAAGTTGGCCAGCATATCGTGGCCATGTTCGGTGAGCAGGGCTTCGGGGTGGAATTGTACGCCTTCCACGGCATATTGTTTATGGCGCACGCCCATGATTTCGCGGTCTGCCGTCCAGGCGGTGATGTCGAGACATTCGGGCAGGCTGGCGCGTTCGATGGCGAGGCTGTGGTAGCGGGTGCAGTTTACGGGATTGGGCAGGCCGGCGAATACGCCGCTGTTGGTGTGGTGCACGGGCGATACTTTGCCGTGCATCAGCTCTTGCGCACGCACGATGCGGCTACCAAAGGCTTCGCCGATGGCCTGGTGGCCGAGGCACACGCCCAAAATGGGAATCTGCCCGGCAAAGCGGCGCAGGGCCGGCACGGAAATGCCGGCTTCTTTGGGCGAGCAGGGGCCGGGGCCGATCACGAGGTATTGGGGTTGGAGTTCGGCAATTTCGTCCAGCGTGATGTCGTCGTTGCGGCGCACGCTGATTTCTTGGCCGAGCTCGGCGAAATATTGGACGATGTTGTAGGTGAAGGAGTCGTAGTTGTCGATGAATAAAAGCATAATTTGGATATATTATTGATTTATAATATGGTATGTTTTAATGGTTACTCTTAATGCCCGCCGTTATACCCGCTTTAATTTTTACCGGCGGCTTCTGCGGTTTCAAGAATCCGACGCTGGATTTCGCTCTCCAGCCAGTATGTGATTCTGCCATCTTTTCTGCCTTTCGGGAAAGTGCCGTTTTTTAATCCGTCATCATTTTTAGCGTTTCTTCCGGCAGGCAGGATTCCCATTTTCAGGTAGCCCAAGCGATGCGGAGGCACAGGCTCTCGGGTATAATCCCGCCCGTTTTGCCGACTGAATTTTTCGAGGAGGAAACATGTTTCAATCTTTCAAAACCGCAGTGGCGGGGGCGCAGATTTTGTTTGTGGCCTTCGGCGCAATGGTGCTGGTGCCGCTGCTCACGGGGTTGAACCCGGCGATGGCGCTGTTGGGCGCGGGCATCGGTACGCTGCTGTTTCAGGCGCTGACCGGCCGCAAGGTGCCGATTTTCCTGGGTTCGTCGTTTGCGTTTATCGCGCCGATTATCTATGCCATGCAGGAATGGGGCATGGGCGGCACGATGTTCGGGCTGTTTGCGGCGGGCTTTATGTATTTTGTGTTTGCCGCGCTGATTAAGTATTTCGGGCTGCCGGTGGTCAACCGTTTGCTGCCGCCGGTGGTGATCGGACCGGTGATTATGGTGATCGGGCTTTCGGTGGCGGCGGTGGCCGGCAATATGGCGATGGGCCGGGCGGGCGGCAATCAGGTGCTGGACTACACCCATTCGCTGCTGCTCTCCGGCTTTACGTTTGCGGTAACCGTGATGGTGGCGGTGTTCGGCAGCAAGATGATGAAGCTGGTGCCGATTTTAATCGGGGTGGCGGCGGGCTATTTGATGGCTTTGGCCATGGGCATGGTGGATACCGCGCCGATTGTGGCCGCGCCGTGGTTTGCCGTGCCGCATTTCCATTCGCCGCAGGTGAATTGGCAGGCCGCGCTGTTTATGTTGCCGGTGGCGATTGCGCCTGCGATTGAGCACATCGGCGGCATCATGGCCATCGGCAAGGTAACCGGCAAGGATTATGCCGCCGAGCCGGGTCTGCACAGAACGCTGGCCGGCGACGGCCTGGGCGTGTGCGTGGCCGGCCTGATCGGCGGCCCGCCGGTAACCACTTACGGCGAGGTAACGGGCGCGGTGATGCTCACCAAAAACAGCAATCCGGCCATCATGACTTGGGCGGCCATCTTCGCCATCTGCATGGCGTTTTTCGGTAAATTCAATGCTTTCCTGGCTTCGATTCCGCTGCCGGTGATGGGCGGGGTGATGATTCTGCTGTTCGGCACGATTGCTTCGCTGGGGCTGAAAACGCTGATCGACGCACAGGTAAACCTGATGCAGCCGAAAAACCTGGTGATTGTGAGCTCGGTGCTCACCGTGGGCGTGGGCGGCATGGAAATGAAGCTGGGCAGTTTCAGCTTCGCCGGCGTGGGCTTGTGCGCGCTGCTGGCGATTCTCCTGAGCCTGCTGTTGCCCGATGTGCGGCATGACGACTAACCCATTTGAGGCTACCTGAAAACGGAGTCTCCGAAGGAGGCGGAGTTTCTGCGGAGCTAAAACACCGTTTCCGAAGGAGGCGGAGTTTCTGCGGAGCTAAAACACCGTTTCCGAAGGAAGCTAAGTTTCTGCGGAGCTAAAACGCCGCTTCCGCAAGCGCAAGCTTTCAGGTAGCCCGCCAACCAATCCAAACAACAATGAATAAGAAACAAAACAAATGGCTGTGGCTCTTGGTGTTGCTCGGCATCGCCGCCTATTTCCACTTTGCCGAACAGCCGAAATCCAAGCCGGAGCAGGGCGCGGCGCCGCCGAAAACCGCCGTAGTCGAGCAGGCGCGCACGCCACGCCAAAATGCTGCCCAAGCTGCTGCCAAGCGGGGCGCGACAGACGGCGCCGAACTGATTGCCCAAGCCTTTGCCGAGCAGCGCAGCGATGTGCAGGTGAGCGGCAGCGGCAAAGTGCACCGCACCCTGCCCGACGACACCCAAGGCTCGCGCCACCAGCGTTTCATCATGAAACTCTCCAACGGCCAAACCGTATTGGTGGCACACAATATCGACCTCGCGCCGCGCATTCCGCGTTTGCAGCGTGGCGACACGGTGGGCTTTTCCGGCGAATACGAATACAACGCCCAAGGCGGCGTGATCCACTGGACGCACCGCGACCCGGCCGGCCGCCATGCGGACGGCTGGCTGGAGCATAACGGGCAGCGCTATCAGTAGCGGCATTTCACAGGCTACCTGAAAACAGCGGGAGGCGGTTTTCAGGTAGCCCCATAAGCCAAACGTCAGACTAATCAGAAAGGAATAATCATGCGGGATTTTCGTCAACCCAATTTCAACAGCCAGATAGGTGAAGAGATCAAACAAGTTTTCCGTTCCGCCGTGTTGGAAGACGAAGTGTTTGATGAAGACGGCATCAATGTGGAGCTGGCCGCGCCGTGGCGGCGGGTGGCAGCAGCAGCGTTGAATCTTTTGATAATGCTGGTGTTTACCATCGGTGTCAACTTTATTACTGGCCTAGTCGGCGGCCTATTCGGCAGCAATTTCGGCAACCCTGCGCTCATCGGCTACGGCGCGATGCTTGCCTATGTAATCGGGCAGGCCATGCTGATGGCCAATAGCGGGCAAAGCCTGGGCAAACGCATGATGGGTATCCGCGTGATCAGCGAAGACGGCAGCGAACCCAGCCTGGTGCAATACCTTCTGTTGCGCGAAGCCGCCGTCCTGCTGCCGCTGGCCATTTTGCTGAAATTCCTCCCGCTTATCGGCGGCATGCTCTCCTTGGTGGCGGCCTCGGCCTGCATCCTGATGATGTTTATGGAAGACGGCAACCGCCGCACCGGGCAGGATATGCTGGCCAAAACCTTGGTTATCCGCGATTAAGCGCCAAAGGCTACCTGAAAATGTATGATGTAAACACCCACGACGTACGTCGCTTTTTTGCCGACATATGGCGGCAACGCCTTACCCCGCTGCAACTGGACAAACTCCAGCAAAAAGCTCTGCGCATCATCGAAGCCCACCCCGAATATCACCATTATCTCGACAATATCGAACGCTACCTCGACCACAACTGGACGCCGGAGCAGGGCGAAACCAACCCCTTCCTGCACCTGTCGCTGCACCTTTCCATACAAGAGCAAAGCGACATCGACCAACCGCCCGGCATCCGCGCCATCCACCACGAGCTGCAAGGCCGCTATGCCGGCAACTGGGTGCGCGCCGAACACGATATGATGGACGCGCTGGCCGAAACCATCTGGAGCGCGCAGCGCAACGGACAGGGGCTGGATGTAAACCTCTATATGACCCGCCTGCGCCGCCTAGTCGGCTTGGGGCAGGAAGATGAAGCAAGGCTCAACCCACACGAAGTGGCAAAGATGGAAACGGGGCAGTAGTTTCGGGTATTGGTTTGGTTCGAGCCCGATATTTTCAGGTAGCCTTGATGAGTGATAGGGTTGTAGCTGAAATAATGATTTCTCCTATCAAGCGTTGGGGCGCGGACGGTACGGATAGTGATGGTCAGGCTGGCCGATGCGGTATGAAGGAATAAGTATTTTGGCGATAGTTGGAAATGGGCGGCAGCCATTGGTCTCACTCCCGAATCTAGCGTTGGTAAGCATAGCTGCATGGATAGTGTGTGCGAAACGCATGTATGCGGTTTCGGATTTGTTGAAACTCATGTTTTCAGGTAGCCCATCCCCTGTCAGGCTACCTGAAAAATGGGCCGTTTGTGTTTTAAGTTAATCAGGAAACAAAAATGAAAAAAATCGTTTTGGCAGCAGCATTCGCTGCCTGTTTGTCGTCTGCCTGCGCACAGGTTGTCCTGCAACACCAAGGCACGCAAACGGCTGGCCGCCCCGCCGTGCCCAATGGCGCGCGGGAAGCGGCTTCCGTGCCGAAAATTGCCGCCGCAAATGAAGACCAAGTGCTGGAGGCATTTGCCGAGAAGCTGATTCAGGATGATTCGCTCACCTTGGAAATGTGGACATTCCCTTCGCAGATTACGGCTGTAGCCCCGATAACGATTGATGGTATGAAAAACGGCACAAACAGTATGGCTGTCTACCAAAAAGCGGACAATCGGGAAAAAATCGTACCGATTCTCCAATTTTTAATGGCGCAATACCGCCAATCCAAAATCCGCACGGCCGATGAATCGGATGCGAAACACTTCTCACACAGCCGCGCCTGGCTGGAATTCTGCAGCAGCCGAACCCGCGACTGCTTGGTGGCCAATATCCCCGCCGGTTTGGAATGGCGGCATCCCGGCCTGAATTACCAATTCCAAACCCGGCCGCATGGCGGGCAGGCCAAAATCTACGGTCTAGGCAAGCTGGAAACCAAGGCATTCCGGCCGTTGTTGCAGACAGCGTTTTGATTGGGCAAAAGGCTACCTGAAAATTTCAGGTAGCCTTTTGCCTTTTATAGCGGATTAACAAAAAACAAGACAAGGCGGCGAGCCGCAGACGATACAGATAGTGCGGTAAGGCGAGGCAATGCGGTACTGGTTTTTGTTAATTCACTATATTGGTTTGGTGAATTGCAGGCGGATGGTTCGGGAAGGGCGGATTATTCGATTTCGCTGCTGTTGGCAGGCAGGATGTGGCGGCAGAAGCGCCAGTCGGCAACGGCTTGATCGTCGATATAGGCTTGCGGCTTGGGCAGAAAGGCTTGGAAATATTGACCGATACCCAGCTCTTCCGCACTGGCGCGGGCGTAATCCGCACCGCCGCTGCTCCACAAATAGAGCTGGTGGCCGGCATCGTGCAGGCGGCGGATATGGGCGATGACGGCGGGCATGGGGATGCGGGTTTGGCCGACGCTGCGCACCAGCGTGTCATCGACATCTACGAATATGGCTTTGGGGCGGGATGGGTTCATGATGAGGCTACCTGAAAAAAGGAGGCTGAAGCTGCTGCTGATTTTATAGTGAATTAACAAAAACCAGTACCGCATTGCCTCGCCTTGCGTACTATCTGTACTGTCTGCGGCTCGCCGCCTTGTCCTGATTTTTGTTAATTCACTATATATGGCTATGTTGCGGTTTGATATGGAACGGGCTGTAGCTGTATGGTGGAATCAGTTTTGGGCCTCTAAAAATTTTCAGGTAGCCTCTGCTTGGTAGGGAAAGGCTACCTGAAAACTTTATGGTGAGTGAACAAAAAATGCTTCAGCGTTGGCTCGCTTTGCCGTATGGCTTGTACTGCCTGCGGCTTGCTGCCTTGTTCTGTTTTTTGTTAATCCACTATATATGAAATTGAGATTAAAGCAAAAATATCGTAGCCAGCCCGAGGAAGATCAGGAAGCCGCCGGAGTCGGTAACGGCGGTAATCAGCACCGAGCTGCCCAGTGCCGGATCGCGACCGAGTTTATCCATGATCACCGGAATCAGCACGCCCACGGTGGCGGCGAGCAGCAGGTTTAGCGTCATGGCGGCCACCATCACCAGGCCGATGCCGATGTTTTTATACAGCAGCCAGGCCACCACGCCCATCACGCCGCCCCAAATCACGCCGTTGATCAGCGCCACCCCCACTTCTTTGCGCAACAGGTACAGCGCCTGGCTACCTGAAAGCTGCCCCATAGCCATGGCACGTACGATCATGGTGATGGTTTGGTTGCCGGAGTTACCGCCGATACCGGCCACAATCGGCATCAGCGCGGCCAGGGCGACAATTTGAGCAATGCTGCCTTCGAATGCGCCGATGACGCGGCTAGCGAGGAAGGCGGTGCAGAGGTTGATGGCCAGCCACATCCAGCGGTTTTTCACGGAATCAAGCACGGGCGCGAACAGGTCTTCGTCTTCCTGCAAACCGGCCATGTTCAACATATCGGCTTCGGTTTCTTCACGAATCACGTCCACCATTTCGTCCACGGTCAGGCGGCCGATAAGCTTACCATCGGCATCGGTCACGGGCGCGGTTACCAAGTCGTAACGCTCAAACGCTTGCGCGGCTTCTTCGGTGTTGTCTTCGGGGCGGAATCGCACAATGTCGCGCGCCATGATGTGCTCCACGATTTCGTCGGGATCGGCCACGAGGAGCTTGCGGATGGGCAATACGCCTTGCAAGACGTCGTTTTCGTCGACCACGAAGATTTTGTCGGTGTGGTTGGGCAGGCTCTCGAAGCGGCGCAGGTAGCGCAGTACCACTTCGCAGGTAACATCAGCACGGATGCTTACCAGCTCGAAGTCCATGATGGCACCCACTTGGTCGTCGGCAAACGACATGGAGGCCTGCACTTGGGCGCGTTCTTCCTCGCCCAATGATTGCAGGGCTTCGGCCACAATTTGGCGCGGCAGGTCGTCGGCCAGCTCAGCCAAGTCGTCCACGTCCATGTCTTCTACGGCAGCCAGGATTTCCTGCCGCTCCATGTTTTCAATCAGAGATTCGCGGACGGCATCGGATACTTCCAACAGGATGGAGCCGTCGCTCTCCGGCTCCACCAGTTTCCATACCAAAAGACGGGATTGCAGCGGCAGCGATTCGAGTACGGCAGCAATATCGGCCGGATGCAGCTCGTGCAGGATTTCGATGAGTTCGGCCAGGCAGCTGTTTAAATAGGGGTTGTCCAGCACGCTGTCGGGCCGGATGGTGTCATACACCGGCAGCAGGGCGTCGGCCAGTTCGTGGATACGGGCGGTATCGATCTGCGGCTGTTCGGAAGAGGGCAGTAGGGTAGGCATGCGCACTCCTTACCGTGCATCACGGTAATGGCGCACGGGAGAAATCAGGAAGAATAAATAAGGAAAAACAGAATCTTGTGGGAACCGGAAGGATCCATAAATTTGAAGCCCCAATCTGGCATCAATAGCAAACCGCCGCATTCTACACGCTTTTGCACTGAGGCGACAAACTGCTTTCAGGTAGCCTGCGGTTGGTCAATTATGCGTCATATCCATATATTTTATACGGATAAACTTATAGCGTTGATTTAAATCAGAACTGATCGGAATATTCTAAGGATTACCTGCATAATTTTAATATAGAAAATTATTATCATTATAATGTAATGATAATATTGTATTTTCCAGCCTGTTTATTTTGAATGCGGAAAAAAATTTGGTTACAATACGAGTTGGTTTTACCTGCATTTTTATGTCTATTTCAGAGTGCAAACCATGTTGGCTAACTATTTTCCCGTATTTATCTTTATCTTGGTCGGCCTGATTGCCGGTGTGCTGTTTATCCTGCTCGGCACGCTGCTGGGCAGCAAACGCCACTATGCCGAAAAAGACCAGCCGTTCGAGTGCGGCTTCGAGGCGTTTGAAAACGCACGTATGAAATTCGACGTGCGCTATTACTTGGTGGCGATTTTGTTCATCCTGTTCGATTTGGAAGTGGCGTTTATGATTCCGTGGGCGGTGGTGTTCAAAGATTTGCTGGCGCAGTCGGGGCAGTTTGCCTTCTGGTCGATGTTTGTCTTCATCGCCGTGCTCGGTGTGGGCTTTGTGTATGAGTGGAAAAAAGGAGCGCTGGAATGGGAGTAGAAGGCATTCTGAATAAAGGTTTCGTTACCGCCAGCGCGGATACGGTGCTCAACTATGTGCGCACCGGCTCGCTGTGGCCGGTAACCTTCGGTTTGGCCTGCTGCGCGGTGGAAATGATGCATGCCGGTATGGCGCGTTACGACCTCGACCGTTTCGGTATCATTTTCCGTCCCTCGCCACGCCAATCCGACTTGATGATTGTGGCCGGTACGCTGACCAATAAAATGGCACCCGCCCTGCGCCGCGTGTACGACCAGATGGCCGAGCCGCGTTGGGTGTTGTCGATGGGTTCGTGCGCCAACGGCGGCGGTTATTATCATTATTCCTATTCAGTGGTGCGCGGTTGCGACCGTGTGGTGCCGGTAGACGTATACGTGCCCGGCTGCCCGCCGACTGCCGAAGCCTTGATTTACGGCCTGATTCAGCTTCAAGGCAAAATCAAGCGTACTTACACCATTGCCCGTAACTAGGAGCGCACCATGCACCCGAAAGATTTACACGGCGCGGCACAGCGCATCTTGGCAGGCAAGGCGGACAAAGTATTGCTGGCTTTGGATGAAATAACCGTCGAATGCCGCCCCGAACACTATCTCGATATCATGCAGACCCTGCGCGACCACGAAGAAATGCACTTTGAGCTCCTAGTGGATTTGTGCGGTGTCGATTACAGCACCTATAAAAATGAACCGTGGCCGGGCAAACGCTTTGCCGTGGTCAGCCAGCTGTTGTCTGTGAAAAACAACCAGCGCATCCGCGTGCGCGTGTGGGCGGAAAACGACGATTTCCCGCTGGTTCAATCTGTTATCAATATTTACAACAGCGCCGATTGGTACGAACGCGAAGCCTTCGATATGTACGGCATCGTCTTCGAAAACCACCCCGACCTGCGCCGCATCCTCACCGATTACGGCTTTGTCGGCCACCCCTTCCGCAAAGATTTCCCCATTTCCGGCTATGTCGAAATGCGTTACGACGAAACCGAAAAACGCGTTATCTATCAGCCTGTAACCATCGAGCCGCGCGAAATTACCCCGCGCGTCGTCCGCGAGGAGAACTACGGTGGCCACTAAACTCAGAAACTACACCATTAACTTCGGCCCGCAGCACCCCGCCGCCCACGGCGTATTGCGCATGATTTTGGAGCTGGAAGGCGAAACCATCGTCCGCGCCGATCCGCACATCGGCCTGCTGCATCGCGGCACAGAAAAACTTGCCGAGACCAAAACCTATCTGCAAACCCTGCCGTATATGGATAGGTTGGACTACGTTTCCATGATGGTAAACGAGCAGGCCTACTGCTTGGCCGTGGAAAAACTGCTCGGTATCGATATTCCCATCCGCGCCAAATACATCCGCACCATGTTTGCGGAAGTAACCCGCATTCTGAACCACCTGATGGGCATCGGCTCGCACGCCCTCGATATCGGCGCAATGACCGCCATCCTCTACGCCTTCCGCGACCGCGAAGAACTGATGGATTTGTACGAAGCCGTTTCCGGTGCGCGCATGCACGCCGCCTATTTCCGCCCCGGTGGCGTATACCGCGACCTGCCCGACTTCATGCCGAAATACGAAGCCAGCAAATTCCGCAACGCCAAAGTGTTGAAAGAGCTCAATGAAGCCCGCGAAGGCACCATGCTCGACTTTATCGAAGCCTTCTGCCAACGCTTCCCCGGCCGCATCGACACCCTCGAAACCCTGCTCACCGACAACCGCATCTGGAAACAGCGTACCGTCGGCATCGGCGTGGTCTCCCCCGAACGCGCCCTGCAAAAAGGCTTCACCGGCGTGATGCTGCGCGGCTCGGGCATCGAATGGGATGTGCGCAAAAAACAGCCCTACGAAGTTTATGACAAAATGGATTTCGACATCCCCGTCGGCGTAAACGGCGACTGCTACGACCGCTACCTTTGCCGCATCAACGAAATGCGCCAATCCGTGCGCATCATTCAGCAGTGTGTCGATTGGCTGCGTGTTAATCCTGGCCCCGTCATCGTGGACGACCACAAAGTTGCCCCGCCCAAGCGCACCGAAATGAAGTTCGGCATGGAAGACCTTATCCACCACTTCAAACTGTTTACCGAAGGCATGCACGTGCCCGAGGGTGAAACCTACACCGCCGTGGAACACCCCAAAGGCGAATTCGGCGTATACATCATTTCAGACGGCGCCAACAAACCCTATCGCCTGAAAATCCGCGCCCCCGGCTTCGCCCACCTGCAAGGTATGGACGAAATGGCCAAAGGCCACATGCTCGCCGACGTCGTTGCCATCATCGGCACGCAAGATATCGTATTCGGAGAGGTAGACCGCTAATGTTATCCGCAGAATCCTTGAAACAAATCGATACCGAATTGGCCAAATACCCGGCTGATCGCCACCGCTCCGCCATCATGGGGGCACTGCGTATCGCCCAAACCGAAAAAGGCTGGCTCGCCCCCGAAACCATCGAATTTGTTGCCGACTACATCGGTATCCCTCCCGTGCAGGCCTATGAGGTTGCCACCTTTTACAATATGTACGATCTCAAGCCTATCGGCAAATACAAACTCACTGTCTGCACCAACCTCCCTTGCGCCTTGCGTGGCGGCGTGGATGCCGGCGAATACCTGAAGAAAAAACTCGGCATCGGCTACGGCGAAACCACGCCCGACGGTAAATTCACTTTGGTCGAAGGCGAGTGCATGGGCGCATGCGGCGATGCCCCCGTGATGCTCCTGAACAACCACAAAATGTGCAGCTTCATGACTGAAGAAGCGATTGAAGCCAAACTCGCTGAATTGGGTTAGAGGCTACCTGAAACCGCAAAGGCCGTCTGAAAAACCAACGCAGGTCGCCTCGAAACCGAACAGAAAGAAAACAGAAAACCCTTTTTCAGACGGCCTAACAGGCTACCTGAAAAACACCGCAATATTGACAGGCCGTCTGAAACCGACAAGGCCGCAGCAGAAACCGAAACACATAGGCACACCAAAATGGCTATTTACCAATCAGGCGTGATTTTTGACCAAGTGGATACCGCCAATCCCGATTGCTGGACGCTGGACGAATACGTCAAACGCGGCGGCTACACCGCCCTGCGTAAAATTTTGGCCGAAAAAACGCCGCAAGACGACGTGATTGCCGAAGTTAAAACTTCCGGCCTGCGTGGGCGCGGCGGTGCCGGCTTCCCGTCCGGCCTGAAATGGAGCTTCATGCCCCGTTCCTTCCCCGGCGAAAAATACATCGTCTGCAACACCGACGAAGGCGAGCCCGGCACCTTCAAAGACCGCGACATCATCCGTTTCAATCCGCATGCCCTGATTGAAGGCATGATTATCGGCGGCTATGCCATGGGCGCGTGTGCCGGTTACAACTACATTCACGGCGAAATCTTTGAAGGCTATCAACGCTTTGAAGCCGCTCTGGCCGAAGCCCGGGAAGCAGGCTTCCTTGGCAAAAACATCCTGGGCAGCGGCTTCGATTTCGAACTCTTCGCCCACCACGGCTACGGTGCATACATCTGCGGTGAAGAAACCGCGCTGCTCGAATCGCTCGAAGGCAAAAAAGGCCAGCCGCGCTTCAAACCTCCGTTCCCGGCTTCGTTCGGTTTGTTTGGCAAACCCACCACCATCAACAACACCGAAACTTTCGCCTCTGTTCCCTTTATTATCCGCGACGGCGGTCAAACCTTTGCCGATAAAGGCATTCCCAACGCAGGCGGTACCAAACTCTTTTCCGTATCCGGCCACGTGGAACGCCCGGGCAACTACGAAGTGCCGCTCGGCACGCCCTTTGCCGACCTTTTGGCCATGGCAGGCGGCGTGCGCGGTGGTAAAAAACTGAAAGCCGTTATTCCGGGCGGCTCCTCTTCGCCCGTGATTCCCGGTGACATGATGATGACCCTCACCATGGACTACGACGCCATCGCCAAAGCCGGTTCCATGCTCGGTTCCGGCGCGGTCATCGTGATGGATGAAGACGTGTGCATGGTTAAGGCATTGGAAAGATTGAGTTACTTCTACTTCGAAGAATCCTGCGGCCAATGTACTCCCTGCCGCGAAGGCACCGGCTGGCTCTACCGCATCGTTCACCGCATCGTAAACGGCCAAGGCCGCATGGAAGACCTCGAACTTTTAGAAAGCATCGGCAACAACATGGCCGGCCGTACCATCTGCGCCCTTGCCGACGCCGCCGTTTTCCCCGTGCGCGGTTTCATGAAGCACTATCGCGACGAATTCGTCCACTACATCGAACACGGCAAACCGATGAAAGAGCACAAGTGGTGCTAGCTGCCGGAATAATTGGGCTACCTGAAAGCAAAAAGGCCGTCTGAAAACAGGCTGCCTGAAACACAGCCCGCAGGCCGCCGCCTTTTTTCAGACGGCCTCACAACGAAAAATTTTAAATACCCGTAACGTAGGAAATACACCATGTTACAAATCAGCATTGACGGTAAGGAAGTATCGGTAGAGCAGGGCGCGACCGTGATTGAAGCGGCGCAGAAGCTCGGCACCTACATCCCCCACTTCTGTTACCACAAAAAACTTTCCATCGCCGCCAGCTGCCGCATGTGCCTGGTGGAAGTGGAAAAAGCGCCCAAGCCGCTGCCCGCCTGCGCCACACCGGTAACCGACGGCATGGTGGTGCACACCCATTCCAAAATGGCCAAACAAGCGCAGGAAGGCGTGATGGAATTCCTGCTCATCAACCACCCGCTCGACTGCCCCGTGTGCGACAAGGGCGGCGAATGCCAGCTGCAAGATTTGGCCGTCGGCTACGGCAAATCCACCACCCGCTACACCGAAGCCAAACGCGCTGTGGTGGCCAAAGAAATGGGTCCGCTGATTTCCACGCAGGAAATGAGCCGCTGTATCCACTGCTCCCGCTGCGTGCGGTTTACCGAAGAAATCGCCGGCAACCAGGAAATCGGCATCGCCAACCGCGGCGAACATTCCGAAATCCTCACCTTCATCGGCCGCGCCGTGGAAACCGAACTTTCTGGCAACGTCATCGACCTCTGCCCCGTGGGCGCGCTCACCAGCAAACCTTTCCGCTTCAACGCCCGCTCATGGGAATTGAACCGCCGCAAATCCGTGTCTGCCCACGACGCATTGGGCAGCAACCTGATCGTGCAAACCAAAGAACACACCGTTCGCCGCGTGTTGCCGCTGGAAAACGAAGCCATCAACGAATGCTGGCTGTCCGACCGCGACCGCTTCGCCTACGAAGGCCTGAACCACGAAAGCCGTCTGAAAAACCCGAAAATCAAGCAGGGCGGCGAATGGATCGATGTGGACTGGCAAACCGCGCTCGAATACGTGCGCAACGGCATCGAATGCATCACCAAAGACGGCAACCAAGAGCAAATCGGCTTTTGGGCCAACCCGATGAACACGTTGGAAGAACTCTATCTGGCGAAAAAACTGGCTAACGGCATCGGCAGCCGCCACTTTGCCACCCGCCTGCGCGAACAAGACGGCCGTCTGAAAGGCACGTTGCAAGGCGCGCAATGGCTGGGCTGCAATATCGCTGACCTTTCCGATGCGCAAGCCGTGTTGGTGGTGGGCGCGAACCTGCGCCAAGAGCAGCCGCTGCTCACCGCCCGCCTGCGCGTGGCGGCCAACCAAGGCAGCAAAATCAGCGTGGTAGCCGCGCGTAAAGAGCAACTGCATATGCCCTTGGCCGCACAGGAAACCCTGCATCCGAACCAATGGGCAGGCTACCTGAAAACCCTGTCCGCCGATGCCGCCAACCCGATTCACGCCGGTTTGAAAGACGCGGAAAAAGCCGCCGTCCTGCTCGGTGCGGAAGCGCAAAACCACCCCGACTACGCCGCGATTTACGCCGCCGCGCAAAGGCTGGCCGAACAAACCGGCGCGTCATTCGGCATCCTGCCGCAGGCGGCCAACAGCGTGGGCGCGGATTTGCTGAATGCCGACAGCGGCAGCATTGCCGAAATGATTGCCGCGCCGAAACAGGCCGTGCTGCTGCTCAACGTTGAGCCGGAAGCCGACGTGGCGGGCGGAGCCGCCGCCGTGGCCGCGCTGAAACAGGCCAAGAGCGTGATGGCGTTCACCCCGTTCGTCAGCGATACCCTGCTCGACGTGTGCGACGTGCTGCTGCCGATTGCCCCGTTCACCGAAACTTCCGGCAGCTTCGTCAATATGGAAGGCCGTCTGCAATCCTTCCACGGCGTAGTAAAAGGCTTGGGCGAAAGCCGCCCGCTGTGGAAAATCCTGCGCGTACTGGGCAATCTGCTGGAGCTGGAAGGCTTCGAATACGACAGCAGTGAGCAAATCCTGCACGACGCGCTGGATGCCCAAAGGCTACCTGAAAAACTGAACAACCGCAGCAACTGGCAGGGCGAAGCCGCGCCTGCCGCCGCAGGCCTGATCCGCACCGGCGGCGTCGGCATCTACCACACCGACGCCATCGTGCGCCGCGCCGAAGCGCTGCAGCAAACCTCGCACGCCCAAGTGCCCGCCGCCCGCGTCCATCCCGATACGCTGGCCGCGCTCGGCCTCGCCGACGGCACAACCGCCGAAGCTGTGCAGAACGGCAGCCGCGTGCGCGTAACCGTAATGGCCGACAACATATTGCCGCCCAACGTCGTCCACCTGCCGCAGCATCCGGCCAACGCCGCGTTGGGCGGGCTGATGAACGCGATTGAACTGGAAGGAGTCTGATGATGCAGGAATGGTTTCAAGCCCTGTTTGCCGGCTGGTTCGGCGCGGCGGGCAACGACATCGGCCTCTTGGTGTCGATTGTCGTCAAAATCGTGATTATCCTTGTGCCGCTGATCCTGACCGTGGCCTACCTGACCTACTTCGAGCGCAAGGTCATCGGTTTCATGCAGCTGCGCGTCGGCCCGAACGTGACCGGCCCGTGGGGCTTGATTCAGCCGTTTGCCGACGTGTTGAAACTGCTGTTTAAAGAAGTTACCCGCCCCAGCTCGTCCAACAAAGCCTTGTTCTACATCGGTCCCATGCTCTCGCTTGCACCCTCGTTTGCCGCGTGGGCGGTGGTGCCGTTCTCCGACCAATGGCTTTTAACCAAAGTCGATGCCGGGCTGCTGTATATCTTAATGATTACCTCGCTTTCCGTGTACGGCGTGATTATTGCCGGCTGGGCGTCCAACTCGAAATACGCCTTCCTCGGCGCGATGCGCTCCTCCGCGCAAACCATTTCCTACGAAATCGCCATGAGTGCGGCTTTGGTGTGCGTAATCATGGTTTCAGGTAGCCTGAACTTCAACGACATCGTGGCCGCGCAAAGCACCGGTATTGCGGGCGGCTCGATTTTCTCGTGGAACTGGTTCACCCTGTTCCCCGTGTTCCTCGTATACCTGATTTCCGCCGTGGCCGAAACCAACCGCGCCCCGTTTGACGTGGCCGAGGGCGAATCCGAAATCGTGGCCGGTTTCCACGTTGAATACTCCGGTTTTGCCTTCGCCCTGTTTTTCCTCGCCGAATACATCTTCATGATTCTAATCGGCGCGCTCACCTCCATCATGTTCCTCGGCGGCTGGCTGTCGCCCTTCCCGCAAAGCTGGGGCATCGTCGGTACGCCCAGCCCGATTTGGATGTTTGCCAAAATGGCCTTCGTGCTCTACGGCTATCTGTGGATTCGCGCCACTTTCCCGCGCTACCGCTACGACCAAATCATGCGCCTGGGCTGGAAAGTGCTGATTCCCATCGGCTTTGTCGCCATCGTTTTCTACGGCCTGTGGATGGCTTCGCCGTGGAGCTTGTGGAAATAGGGCAGGGAGGCCGTCTGAAAGTTTTCAGGTAGCCTGAACCCAAATTTTTAACCGTTTCAAACCGAGAGAAACCGATGAAAGCTCAATGCCTGTGCGGCGCAGTATCACTGGAAACCGCCGAAAACCACGAACTTCACGCCTGCCATTGCGGGAAATGCCGCGTATGGGGCGGCGGCGCGTCTTTTACTTTGTCCGCCCAGTCGCCCGAAATCACAGGCAGCGAGCACGTTGCGCATTATCAGTCGTCCGAATGGGCACAACGCTGTTTTTGCAAACACTGCGGCACACACCTGTTTGTGAAAGTTGGCAACGATTATTACATCAACGCTGGGCTGTTTGCCGACAACGCGGGCTTTGAAACCACCTCGCAAATCTTTATCGATTGCAAAGCTCCGTATTACGACTTGGCCAACGATACCCCGAAGCTGACCGAAGCAGAGTTTTTAGAAATGGTGGGCGCGGCAGGTTAAAAACCGCTTTCAGACGGCCTATAAACAGAATAATCCGAAAAGAGCATCCGAAAATGGCTAATTTAGTAAAAACCTTCCTGCTGGGCGAATTGGTGAAAGGCATGGGCGTAACGCTCAAAAACTTCTTCGCCCGCAAAGACACGATTTACTTCCCCGAAGAGAAAACGCCGCAATCCGTGCGTTTCCGCGGCCTGCACGCCCAACGCCGCTATCCGAACGGCGAAGAACGCTGCATCGCCTGCAAACTGTGCGAGGCCGTCTGCCCCGCCATGGCGATTAACATCGAATCCGAAGAGCGCGAAGACGGCACCCGCCGCACCACGCGTTACGACATCGATTTAACCAAGTGCATCTTCTGCGGCTTCTGCGAAGAAGCCTGCCCGACCGATGCGATTGTGGAAACCCACATCTTCGAATACCACGGCGAGAAAAAAGGCGATTTGCACATGACCAAGCCGATTTTGCTGGCCATCGGCGACAAATACGAAGCCGAAATCGCCAAACGCAAAGCGGCCGATGCGCCGTACCGCTAAAGAACGGAACGCCCGCAGAGTTTTCAGGTAGCCTGAAGCCAATATTCCGGCTGCCGTGATTGAAGGAAAGACAGAATGGATAAGCAACAAGCCTTTGCCAATATGGTTTTTCAGAAAACCGCCGCCGCATTGGCCGGGCTGCCTGAAGAGATGCGGGATGATGTATATGCCTTATCGTTCTGGGTTCGGGGCGGTGATGAGTGGTTGCCCGGCCTTTCAGTCAGCTACAACACTTGCGGGCAGTTTGAAGAAAAGAAGGGTGAGACGCTTAATCAGGATGACGAAGCCAAGTGGAATTATGCCTATTGGCTGCAAGACGAAGCCGAATTGTTGGGCGTAGACGCATATAGAAACAAGCAAGAACTCCAAGCATGGCTGGCAAACGCGCCCTTTGCCTACACCGAAGAACAATACGAAGCCATGTTTGACGGCGACGATGAAGACGAAAGCAGTGGAACAGGCGAGAAATCGGGTGAGTTTTACCAGGCCTTTGTCGAAACCCAAATCGCCGTGGTGCAACGCCTGTTTGCCGAAGGCGTGATTGCCGGAACGTTCGGCAAAAATATTCCCGTACTGGTACACGAATTGGAGTATTACGATGCCCCCTTGTCGTGGACGGAACGCGCCAACCCGGAAGGCTTGGCAGATGAATTCTTAAGCTATTGGCGCAGCCAATGGCGCAGCCAATAAACCGCGTCCGACCAAGCCGGAACGCACAGCAAAACCGATTGAAATATCCCGAAACGGAAAGTGCAAAAATATGAACTTTCAACTGATCCTGTTTTACCTGTTGGCCGCCATCATCCTGTTCGGCGCGCTGAAAACCGTAACCGTGAAAAACCCGGTGCATGCCGCGCTGTATCTGGTGCTCACTTTCTGCATGAGCGCAATGATGTGGATGCTGATGCAGGCTGAATTCCTCGGCATCACGCTGGTGGTGGTGTATGTGGGCGCAGTGATGGTGCTGTTCCTGTTCGTGGTGATGATGCTCAACATCGACGTGGAGGAAATGCGCAAAGGCTTCTGGCGCAACGCGCCGGTGGCCGCCGTGGTCGGCGTGCTGATGGCCGTGGCGCTGATCATGATTTTGGTTGCGCCGGATACCGATTTGGCCGCCTTCGGCCAGATGAACGACGTGCCGGCCGACCACAGCAACGTGCGCGAGCTGGGCACGCAGATTTACACCACCTACCTGCTGCCTTTCGAGCTGGCGGCCGTGCTGCTGGTGCTGGGTATGGTGGCCGCCATCGCGCTGGTGCACCGCAAAACCTTCAAGCCGAAATACATCAATCCGGCCGACCAGGTTAAAGTGGACGCGAAAAAAGGCCGCCTGCGCATGGTGAAGATGGAAGCCGTGGTGCAGAGGCCGTCTGAAAGCGAAGAAAACAACGGCGAAGCCGCCGAATCCGATGCCGCTAAAGGGGAGGGCAAAGCATGATTACGATTACGCATTATCTGGTGCTGTCCGCCCTGTTGTTCGGCATCAGCGCGATGGGCATTTTCATGAACCGCAAAAACGTGCTGATTTTGCTGATGTCGATCGAACTGATGCTGTTGGCGGTGAACTTCAACTTTATCGCCTTCTCGCGCTACCTCGGCGACAGCGCGGGGCAGATTTTCGTCTTCTTCGTGCTCACCGTGGCCGCGGCCGAATCCGCCATCGGCCTGGCGATTATGGTTTTGGTATACCGCAACCGCAACACGATCAACGTAACGGATTTGGATAGCCTCAAAGGCTAGGGCTGCCTGAAAACAGGCCGTCTGAAAGTTTCAGGTAGCCTTATCATAACTAAGGTAGATTCCAACATAAATTAAGTGATTGGCTGAAGATAAGAGATTATGGGCGAAGAACAGTTGAAACAAGAATTTCACAAAGCCATGCTGGACATTTATTACAATGCTTTAGATTTTCCGAAGCCATATCGTGCAACACGATTTTTTCAAATGGTAAATGAGTTGGGTGGGAAAAAGGCAGCTGATAAATTATTGAGCACAGGCGATCGTACTCAAAGTGGCTTTGCAGAACTGATTCTGAGTGGTGGTGGAATACACGCTTTACAGTACAGTATGGAATATTTAGTGTTACAGAAGCCGTGGTGTGATTTGTTTACTGAAGAGCAATTAGCAGTGGCATATAAACGATTGGAGCGAGCTGAATTCAAATTTCCTGAAAAACAGTGAATTTGCTCGTTTGCAATTCGTAAAATTATCTATTTTTTCAGGTAGCCTGACGGACAGCCAAAGAGGCCGTCTGAAAACGAGCCGCACAAAATTGAAAGATTTATCCGTAAGGATGGCAACAACATGACTGACATGACTTTATACCTCATCATCGCCCTCACGCCCTTGGCGGGCTGTTTGCTGGCCGGGCTGTTCGGCAACACCATCGGCCGCCGGGGCGCGCACACGGTTACCATACTCGGCGTGGCCGTATCCGCCGTGCTGTCGGCCTATGTGCTGTGCGGGTTTATCGACGGCAGCCGTGCCAAGTTCGATGAAAACGTCTATACCTGGCTGACCATGAACGGGCTGGATTTCTCGGTCGGCTTCCTAGTGGACAGCCTCACCGCGCTGATGATGGTGGTGGTTACTTCCGTGTCGCTGATGGTGCACATCTACACCATCGGCTATATGGCGGACGAAGAAGTCGGCTACCAACGCTTCTTCAGCTATATCTCATTGTTTACCTTCAGCATGCTGATGCTGATTATGTCCAACAACTTCATCCAGCTTTTCTTCGGCTGGGAAGCGGTCGGCTTGGTGTCTTACCTCCTAATCGGCTTCTATTTCAAACGCGACAGCGCGATTTTCGCCAACTTGAAAGCCTTTTTGGTGAACCGCGTGGGCGACTTCGGCTTCGTGCTCGGCATTGGTTTGGTGCTGGCCTATTTCGGCGGCAGCCTGCGCTATGCCGACGTGTTCGCCTATTTGCCCAACGTGGTCGGTAGCACTCTGTTCGGCTGGGATTTGATTACCATCACCTGCCTGTTGCTGTTTGTCGGTGCGATGGGTAAATCCGCCCAATTCCCGTTGCATGTGTGGCTGCCCGATTCCATGGAAGGCCCGACTCCGATTTCCGCGCTGATTCACGCCGCCACGATGGTTACCGCCGGCCTGTTTATGGTGTCGCGCATGTCGCCGATGTACGAACTCTCCACCACCGCGCTGAGCGTGATTATGGTGATTGGCGCGATTACCGCGCTGTTTATGGGCTTCCTCGGCACGATTCAAAACGACATCAAACGCGTGGTGGCCTATTCCACCCTGTCGCAGCTCGGTTATATGACCGTGGCTTTGGGCGTGTCTGCCTATTCCGTGGCCATGTTCCATGTGATGACCCACGCTTTCTTCAAAGCCCTGTTGTTCTTGGCGGCGGGCAGCGTGATTATCGGCATGCACCACGACCAGGATATGCGCAATATGGGCGGCCTGCGCAAATACATGCCGATTACCTGGTTCACCATGCTGCTGGGCAATCTCGCCCTCATCGGCACGCCGCTGTTCTCCGGTTTCTATTCCAAAGACTCGATTATCGAAGCGGTACACGCCAGCAATCTGCCCGGCAGCGGTTTCGCCTATTTCGCCGTGCTGGCCAGCGTGTTCGTTACCGCGTTTTACGCCTTCCGCCAATACTTTATCGTCTTCCACGGCAAAGAACGCTGGCGCGAGGCCAAGCACGACCATCACGACGACCACGGCCACCACCACGGCCTGAAACCGTCCGACAACCCGCATGAAAGCCCGTGGGTGGTTACCCTGCCGCTGATTTTGCTGGCGATTCCGTCAGTGATTATCGGCTACATCGCCATCGAACCCATGCTGTACGGCGATTTCTTTAAAGACGTGATTTATGTCAATCACGAGCTGCATCCGGTGATGCACATCATGAAGGAAGAATTCCACGGCGCAATGGCCATGGTGTCGCACAGCCTGCATACGCCCGTGCTGTATCTGGCCATCGGCGGCGTATTGGCTGCGTGGTTCCTGTATGTGAAAGCGCCGCAGCTGCCTGCCAAAATCGCGCAGGCCTTCCGCCCGGTGTATGTGCTGTTTGAAAACAAATACTACCTCGATAACATCTACTTCGCCGTGTTTGCCAAAGGCACGCGCGCGCTGGGTACTTTCTTCTGGAAAGCCGTCGATACCGCAATCATCGACAACGGCCTGGTAAACGGCGCGGCCAAACTGGTCGGCGCGGTGGCAGGGCAGGTACGCCGCCTGCAAACCGGCTTCATCTACACCTACGCCGCCGCCATGGTTTCCGGCGTGTTGGTGCTGATTGTGGTGTTCTTCTGGCAGCTTTGGTTCAGATAAAGGCTACCTGAAAAATGGATGCTGATATTTTGCCCGATACCCTAGCCGAAGTGCGGCAGGCGATTGACGTGCTGGACAGCCAGCTCATCGGCTTGCTGGCGCGGCGGCAACAGTTGGTTGCACAGGCAGGCCGTCTGAAACCCAAACACGACGCGCAGGCCGTGGCCGCGCCCGAAAGGGTGGTGCAGGTGCTGAAGGCACGACGCGAACAGGCTGCGGCGGCAGGCTTGTCGCCCGATGTGGCGGAAGCCGTGTGGCAGGCCATGATTGCCGCCTTTATCCGTTTCGAGCAGGAAGTAAACCGTTCGGGCGGGACAGCTAATTAAGGCTACCTGAAAACTAAAAGGCCGTCTGAAAACACCACACACAGAGGAAAAAATGAGCGCAACCGACATCATCCGCGCCGCCGAATTCACCGCCGAGAGGGCATGGGGCGCGCGCAGCATCGCCAATCTGAACGGCATCACCGTGCGCCTGCATTGGACGGACCGGCCCTACAAATGGCATGTGAACGACGGCGAGGAAGTGTTTGCCGTGATGGACGGCGAAGTGGACATGCACTACCGCGAAAACGGCGAAGAGCGCGTGGCGCGGCTGCAAAGCGGCGACATCTTCTATGCCGGCATCGGCGCGGAACACGTCGCCCACCCGCGCGGCGAAGCGCGGATTTTGGTGATTGAGAAAGAGGGCAGCGTTTAGATTTCGTCTGAAAACATAATCTACATGCAGCTCATATACGTAAATTTTACTTGCTGAGATTAGCTGAGACTGGAGCGAAAAAGATGACACAGTTGTTTTTACATTCGGAGGCTTCTAGTGATAATGGACTGAACTCAGTATATGAGAAAGCTGTTTCAGAGGCAGTAGAATTGTATATTTTTTCCGCGTATCTCACTCATTGGGATGTAAAGAATAAGCTTAATGATAAATTGAAAGAGTTTAAATTTATTTTTGGTCAAGATTTTGGTTTATCCAAAAAAAATGCTATTCGGAAGGTGCTGAAATGGATTCCAGCACGCTTGAAATTTGCATTAATGGTGGCTCAGAATATTCAAGGATTTCATCCCAAGGCTGTATTTTGGAAAAATGATAAAAATAGATGTTATGCTTTAATTGGTTCTTCAAATTTGACTCATGCTGCATTTAATAGCAATTATGAAGCTAATATTTTGACAGAAATCTCTGAGAAAGAATTTATAAACGCTAAGTCTTGGGCTAATAAAATTGCAATGAAATCTATTCCTGTATCGGAAGATTGGCTTGAAAAATATCAAGAAGCCGGGATTACTCATAAGAAACCAACCTTCAGTAAATCGGCGATGGATGCATTATTTATGGAAATGCCAAATTATGACAAAAAACTAATTGAAGCACGAAGAGAACAGATGAGAAACCATCAGACTGTACGCAAACAATTAAAAAAACTTATTAAGCAATGTGCCGATGGAAAGATAGATAATGATGAGTTTTATATGGAGTTTAATAAATTATGGTCTTGGAAAAACGAAAATGGGGGTAATGGTGTAGGTAACCGTTTTCAAGATAAAACATGGACGGGAAAAGGTAAGTCTTCAGATTTTAAAAAATTATGCTTTGCTACCCAATCGGTTTTTGATGCTCCACCTACTGAGAGGGATTATGTTGTTGCCAAGAAAATTGATTGGCTAAAAGAATGTGAGGTTTCTACTCGTCGTTCTGTTTTTTCAGAAATGCTTTGTCAGGAATATCCAGATAAATATCCATTACTTAATAAACCTATAGAGAAATTTTTAAAAGATAACCAGTTTCGTTCAGCACGCGGGGCAAGTGAAGGTTCCAAATATATTGATTTGAGTATGAAGTTAAGAGAACTATTGATTAAACAATCAAAAATAAGAAATTTGGCTGAATTAGATGTCTTGATACAGGCAAAATATCGTAAGAATACTGATATTGATTGGGAATAAAAACAGCATTATTTAGAGGCCGTCTGAAAAGCGGCAAACGCAGAAAAACGACGATTTATTTATTCAAACCACAGGTTACAACTATGTTTTCTAACCATCTTCTCAGCTTGGCAATCTGGCTGCCGATAGCCGCCGGATTATTGGTGCTGGCTACCGGCTGCGACCGCCGTGCCCCCTTGGCGCGGATACTGGCTTTTGTTGGCGCGCTGGCCGGTTTTCTGGTTACGTTGCCGCTGTTTACGCAGTTCGACCGCTTGAGCGGCGGCTTTCAGTTTGCCGAGTTTTATGCGTGGATTCCTGCGCTCAACATCAACTACGCGCTGGGCGTGGACGGCATTTCCGTGCTGTTTGTCATCCTCAACGCCTTCATCACGTTGATGGTGGTGCTTGCGGGCTGGGAAGTGATTCAGAAAAAGGTGGCGCAATACATGGCGGCCTTCCTGATTATGTCCGGCCTGATCAACGGCGCGTTTGCCGCCCGCGATGCCATGCTGTTCTATATTTTCTTCGAAGGCATGCTGATTCCGCTGTATCTGATTATCGGCGTATGGGGCGGGCCGCGCCGCGTGTATGCCTCGGTAAAACTCTTCCTCTACACGCTGATGGGCTCGCTGCTGATGCTGGTGGCCTTGGTGTATTTGTCGCTGCAAACCGGCGGCAGCTTCGCGATTGAAGATTTCCAAAATATCAAACAAATTCCGTTGTTTACCCAACAGATTCTGTTTGCCGCCTTCTTCCTGTCGTTTGCGGTGAAAGTGCCGATGTTTCCGGTGCACACTTGGTTGCCCGATGCGCACGTGGAAGCGCCCACCGGCGGTTCGATGGTGCTGGCGGCTATTACGCTGAAACTCGGCGCATACGGCTTTCTGCGCTTCATCCTGCCCATCCTGCCTGATGCGTCGCGCTATTTTGCCCCCGCCATCATCGTGCTCAGCCTGATTGCGGTGATTTACATCGGCATGGTGGCTTTGGTACAAACCGATATGAAAAAACTGGTGGCCTATTCCTCGATCAGCCACATGGGTTTCGCTACCTTGGGCATGTTCTTGTTTACCAATCAGGTGCAGTTGCAGCCGTGGGCGCTGAAAGGTGCGATTATGCAGATGGTTTCGCACGGCTTCGTTTCCGCCGCCATGTTCTTCTGCATCGGCGTGATGTACGACCGCCTGCACAGCCGCAACATTGCCGACTACGGCGGCGTGGTTACCGTGATGCCGAAATTTGCCGCTTTTATGATGCTGTTTGCCATGGCGAACGCCGGCCTGCCCGCCACTTCCGGCTTCGTGGGCGAATTTATGGTGATTATGGGTGCGGTGAACTACAACCTGCTTACCGGCGCGCTGGCGGCATTGACGCTGATTTTGGGCGCGGCCTACACGCTGTGGATGTACAAACGCGTGATTTTCGGCGCGGTAACCAACCCGCATGTGGCCGAAATAAAAGACATCAACCGGCGCGAATTCGCCATCCTGGCCATCCTCGCCGCCGCCGTGCTGGGCATGGGCCTGTGGCCGGAGCCGTTTATCGCCGTGGTGCATCAGGCGGCTAACGATTTGATCGCGCATGTGGCGCAAAGCAAGATTTGAGGTGTGTGAATGAACTGGACTGATCTGAACTTAATCCCCGCCATGCCCGAAATCGTGCTGCTCACGGCATTGTGCGCGGTGCTGCTGGTGGATTTGTGGCTGCCGGACGAAAAGCGCGGCATCACTGCCGGCCTGGCCATATTGGGCGTGCTGGCTGCTGCGGTTTTTCAGGTAGCTTTATGGCCGGGAGAGCCGGTGGAAACCTTCAATGCGATGTTTGTGTTGGACGGTATGTCGTATGTGGCCAAGCTCGCGGTTTATGCCGTGGTGCTGGTGCTGTTCGTGGTGTCGAGGGGCTACCTGAAAGCGCGCCAAATTTATAAAGGCGAATTCTATTCGCTCACTATGTTTGCGCTGCTGGGTATGTGCGTGATGGTGAGCGCCAACCATTTCCTCACCCTGTATATCGGTTTGGAACTCCTATCGTTGTCGCTGTATGCGCTGATTGCGCTGCGCCGCGAGGATACCCGCGCCAGCGAGGCGGCATTGAAGTATTTCGTGCTCGGTGCGCTGGCTTCCGGCCTGCTGCTGTACGGCATTTCCATGATTTACGGCGCAACCGGCTCGCTGCTCTTGCCGGAAGTGCTGATGGCAGGGTTGGGGCAGTCGGCCAATCCGTGGCTGCTGAAGCTGGGTTTGGTGTTTGTGGTGGTGGCGGTGGCGTTCAAGCTGGGTGCCGTGCCGTTCCATATGTGGGTGCCGGACGTGTATCACGGCTCCAGCACCGCGGTTACCGCGCTGGTGGGCACGGCGCCGAAAATCGCGGCCGCAGTGTTTGCCTTCCGCATTCTGGTTACCGGCTTGGGCGCACTGCACACCGATTGGGTGCCGATGCTGAATATGTTGGCGCTGGCTTCGCTCTTGGTGGGCAACTTGGCTGCCGTGATGCAGACCAATATCAAACGTATGCTGGCTTACTCCACGGTGTCGCATATGGGCTTCGTGCTGCTGGCGTTTATGGGCGGCCTTGAAGGCTTCAGCGCCGCACTGTATTACGCGCTTACCTATGCACTGATGGCGCTCACCGGCTTCGGCGTGCTGATGCTGCTCTCGCGCGAAGGGCGTGATTGCGAGGAAATCGCCGATTTGGCTGGCCTGAACCAACGCCATCCCTGGTATGCCTTCCTGATGCTGCTGGTGATGTTCAGCATGGCCGGTATTCCGCCGCTGGCCGGGTTCTATGCCAAATTCAGCGTGTTGAAAGCATTGGTGGGTCAAGGCTTTGTGTGGCCGGCAGTGTTTGCGGTGGTGATGTCGCTGATTGGCGCGTTCTACTACCTGCGCGTGGTGAAAGTGATGTATATGGACGAATCTGCCGAGCCGGCACAAGCTCCGGCTATGTGTGTAGGGGGCAGGGTAGTGCTTTCGGCCTGCGCCTTGGCTTTGCTTCTGTTCGGCCTGATGCCGAGCCTGCTGATGGATTGGTGCGTATATGCGCTGGCAAAAACCTTCTAAACCAATATTGGGTAGGGCAGGGCGATGACGGCGGCGATGTATCTGCTGTTGCTGGTGGCCTTGGTGTGCGCCAACCTGCCGTTTGTTACGCAGCGCTGGTTCGGCCTCAAAAGGCTACCTGAAAAACATTTCGGCCATCATTTACCGGAGTTGCTGGCCGGTTTCGCCTTTGTGGCCTTGCTGGCCTATATGTTGGAGGCACAGGCCGGTAGCGTGCACCGCCAGTATTGGCAGTTTTATGTGGCGGTGGTGTGCCTTTATTTGGTATTCGCCTTTCCCGGCTTCGTACTGCGCTATTTTTGGCACGGCCGCAACCGCGAATAAGCCCGCCGCCTCATGCAATAAGGCTACCTGAAAAATCCCTCGCTTTAACAGGATTTCAGGTAGCCTTAAATCATGCTACATCATTTTGTTTTAATTCCGCCTTTTCATCCTGAGGCGCACTGCGTATAATGCCGCCTCCGCAAACCATCAGCCCCGCAATTACGGGATACCTGAAAGAAGAACCAAACCATGAAAAAAGTCTTTATCCGCACCTTCGGCTGCCAAATGAACGAATACGACAGCGAAAAAATGCTCGCCGTCCTCGCCGAAGAACACGGCGGCATTGAACAGGTTGCCGAACCCGACAACGCCGACATCATCCTCTTCAACACCTGCTCCGTGCGCGAAAAAGCACAGGAAAAAGTGTTTTCCGACCTCGGCCGCGTCAAACCGCTCAAACAGAAAAACCCTAACCTCATCATCGGCGTGGCCGGCTGCGTGGCGTCGCAGGAAGGCGAGGCGATTATCGAGCGCGCGCCCTATGTGGACGTGGTGTTCGGCCCGCAAACCCTACACCGCCTGCCCAAAATGATTGTGGACAAAGAAACCACCGGCTTGTCGCAAGTCGATATTTCCTTCCCTGAAATCGAAAAATTCGACCACCTGCCCCCCGCGCGTGTGGAAGGCGGCAGCGCGTTCATCTCCATCATGGAAGGCTGCTCCAAATATTGCAGCTTCTGCGTGGTGCCCTACACACGTGGCGAAGAATTCTCCCGCCCGCTGAACGACGTGCTGACCGAAATCGCCGGACTGGCGCAGCAAGGCGTGAAAGAAATCAACCTGTTGGGGCAGAATGTGAACGCCTATCGCGGCGAAATGGACAACGGCGAAATCTGCGATTTTGCCACCCTTCTGCGCATTGTCCACGAAATTCCCGGTATCGAACGCCTGCGCTTTACCACCAGCCACCCGCGCGAATTTTCCGATGCCATCATCGAATGCTACCGCGACCTGCCCAAGTTGGTGTCGCACCTGCACTTGCCGATTCAGAGCGGTTCCGACCGCGTATTGAGCGCGATGAAACGCGGCTACACCGCCTTGGAATACAAATCTATCATCCGCAAACTGCGGGCCATCCGCCCCGATTTGTGCCTGAGCAGCGACTTCATCGTCGGCTTCCCCGGCGAAACCGAACGCGAGTTCGAGCAAACGCTGAAGCTGGTAAAAGACATCACCTTCGATTTGAGCTTCGTCTTTATTTACAGCCCGCGCCCCGGCACGCCCGCGGCCAACCTGCCCGACGACACGCCGCACGAAGAAAAAGTGCGCCGCTTGGAAGCACTGAACGAAGTGATTGAAGCCGAAACCGCCCGCATCAACCAAACCATGCTCGGCACAGTGCAGCGCTGTCTGGTGGAAGGCATCTCCAAAAAAGATCCCGACCAGCTTCAAGCCCGTACCGCCAACAACCGCGTGGTGAACTTTACCGGCGATGTGTCGCTCATCAATCAAATGGTAGAGATCAAAATCACCGAAGCCTTCACCTTCTCGTTACGCGGCGAGTTGGTGGAGTAAACAACAGGCTACCTGAAAATTTACTAGGAAGGATAAGCATGAAGAAAATCGCGATAACCGCGCTATTGGGTTTGTTGCTTGCCCCTGCCTGTGCCGAAAATTAGCAGGATTTCGACCAGGATGAAATCTATCAGCAGGTTCAGCTAACGAGCGAATATATTGAAAACGAGCTGAGCAATATCGTGCTGGCGAATTTGGCCGTAATGTCGCCCGAACAAGAGCGGTGGCTGAATACAAGTAAACAGGCAGAAAATGCGTTTAATCAAAGGACTCGGCGCCAGCTCATGCAAACCTGGCCTGCCTATATGAATCGCTGTTATGCCGGCAATGCGGCTAGATTGTGTGCCTATCGCGATATGTATTTCCATCAGATATTTGAATTTGTTATGAAACAAGCTGGCGATCGGCAGCGGGTTGTGCCGCTCAATGCGCAAACCCACGCCTGGATATGGCAGAACCCCCGATTGTCGGAGCAGGCGGCAGCTGAAATAACTGCGATAATCCGTGAGGCTGGTTTGTAAATCAGTGCGCTTTGGTATTTGCTTGCCACTGATTTGAGGTACATATTTTCAGGTAGCCTGTTAGCGTTTTAGTCGTACAATCGTACTTGTCGGGCATGTAGAAAGGGATAACATGATGAAATTCAAACACACCCTGTTGGCTGATATCTTAGCGGTGGCTTGCGGCAGCGGCATGGCGCAAACCGCACAGGCCGGACAAGTGCATAGCCTCGCTCTGCTGTCGGACGTACCGTACAGCGGCGCTGACGGCTTATACGAGCTAGTTGATTGGACGGATAAAACTGTACGCCAGCCGCGCGGCTAACTACTGAGGCTACCTGAAAAATGTTTGGCAGATGTTTTCAGGTAGCTTTTATAACGCGTCAAACACAAAGCAAAAGAGACAGGGGCTACCTGAAAATGATGAAGCAAATGATGGCGGCGGCATTATCGCTATGCTTGCTTGCACCGGCTTACGCGAAGGATGCCGAAAGGCTTGATCAGTTGGCGTTTGCCCGGCAGGCACGGATGGCCGCCCAATATTTGGGTGATCAAGCATCCAGCCTGGTAGTGGATCACGTTCTTGCCATGACGCCGGAGCAGCAGAGAGAGTTCGACCGGCTGCTTGCGGACAAACAGCAGGCAGCCCGCTGGGAAAGCGAAATTCGCGGGCGGGTAATGCGGCAGTTTGTTGGCTATATTGTGCAATGCTATGCGGGAAACCAAGCAGATTTATGCGCTTATCGCGATATTGCCGGGCGGACCCTCATGCGCCAAACGCTGGAGCAGTCAAACGACAAACAGCCGATTATGCCGCTACACGAGCAGACTCAATCTTGGATAACCAGCCACCCCCGGCAGGTTGCCGAAGCAGAACAGATTGCCGAATGGATGGCGCGGTTAGCCTTGCATTCCGGCAGCAAAGATCGATAGCGGATAGTTTTCAGGTAGCCTTCCGCAGGCAATCCTTGAGGCTACCTGAAAATAAAACCGGAGCTTAATCCTGCAAGAAACCTTTATCTCAACCCTTTTTCCCAACCACACTTGAAACATCATGCAATCCTTTCTAGACCGTTATTTCAAACTTTCCGAAAATAAAACCACCATCCGCACCGAGCTGATGGCGGGGCTGACCACTTTCCTCACCATGTGCTACATCGTCGTGGTGAATCCGCACACCCTGTCGCAGGCGGGGATGGATTTTGGCGCGGTATTTGTGGCTACCTGTATTTCCGCCGCCATCGGCTGCCTGATTATGGGCGCGCTGGCCAACTATCCAATTGCGCTGGCGCCCGGCATGGGGCTGAATGCCTATTTCACCTTCAGCGTGGTCAAAGGCATGGGCGTGCCGTGGCAGGTGGCGCTGGCGGCGGTGTTTGTGTCCGGCATCATCTTTATTTTGTTCAGCTTTTTGAAAGTGCGCGAAATGTTGGTGAACGCGCTGCCGATGAGCCTGAAAATGGCGATTGCCGCCGGTATCGGCCTGTTTTTGGCGCTGATTACGCTCAAAGGCTCGGGCGTGGTGGTGGGCAATGAGGCCACGCTGGTGCACATGGGCGAATTCCGCCTGCCGGTGGAAGGGCAGCCGGGCGTGTATACGCCGAATTGGCCGATGCTCTTGGCGTTGCTGGGCTTTTTCATCATCGTGGTGCTGGATTATTTCCGTGTGCGCGGCGCCATCATCATCGGCATTTTGGGCGTTACCCTGCTGGCGGTACCGCTGGGGCTGACCCGCTTCGAGCGCGTGGTATCGGCCATTCCCAGCATGGCGCCCACCTTTATGCAGATGGATTTCAACCATCTATTTTCAGGTAGCCTGATTGCGGTGATTTTCGTCTTTTTCCTAGTGGATTTGTTCGACAGCACCGGCACGCTGGTGGGCGTGGCGCACCGTGCCGGCCTGTTGGAAAACGGCAAACTGCCGCGCCTGAAAAAAGCCCTGTTTGCCGATTCCGTGGCCATCGTGGCCGGGGCGGCACTGGGCACTTCCTCCACCACGCCCTATGTGGAAAGCGCCTCCGGCGTGGCTGCGGGCGGCCGAACTGGGCTTACTGCCGTTACCGTGGGCGTGCTGATGCTCGCCTGCCTGTGGTTTTCGCCGCTGGCCGAAGCCGTGCCCGCCTTCGCCACCGCGCCCGCGCTGCTGTATATCGGCATCCACATGATGCGCTCGGCTACCGAAATCGACTGGCACGACATGACCGAAGCCGCGCCCGCCTTCCTCACCATGGTGTTTATGCCTTTCTCCTATTCGATTGCCGACGGCATCGCCATGGGCTTCATCAGCTATGCCTTGGTGAAATTGTGCTGCGGCCGATTCCGCGACGTACCGCCGATGGTGTGGGGCGTGGCCGTGCTGTGGGCATTGAAATTCTGGTTTTTGGGGGCGTAAGGCACATTTGAATAATAGAAAAGGCTACCTGAAATTTCAGGTAGCCTTTTTTTGTCCAATGAATCCAAAGGGTGGGTTTCTTCGGTAATTTTATCGGCAGCAGGATTATTTCAATTCATGTTCAAACGTTTCATACCGCATTGGTTTGCCCTGCTGTATTGACGGCCGTTTCCAGCTGTTGTCGGTAGGTTGGGCGGAAATGCCGGATACCGTTTTCGCACACCCAGTCGTCCAGCTGCATATCGTGCTTTTCAGCGGGCAGGGTGTCGGTTTCCTGGCAGGCGAAGCCGACGCCGATTTTGCGCGGGCAGAGGCGGTGGCGGGTGGCGGCGAGGGTAACGTCATAGTAGCCGCCGCCCTGGCCGAGGCGGTAGCCGCGCCGGTCGATGCCAACTAGGGGGATGACGATACCGTGCAGGTTGTGGATGCGGATTTTGCGTCCGGCAAACTGGGGGATGTGCAGCTTGCCTCGGCGGCGGCGTTCGGGGCGGCCCTGCTGCGGGAAGGGAGTAAACCACAGGCGTAGGCGGCGCGGTTCGATGTAGGGCAGGTAGAGCTCGGTGCCGCGTTGGCGGGCGGCGGCGGTGAGGCTGTCGAGCCGCAGCTCGCTGCCGATGGGCCAATAAACGGCCAGGCGTTTGCCGCGTTTCAGGTAGCCTTTGAGCAGGTTGTTGATGCGCTTTTCGGCGCGCCGCCGTTCGTCAGGCGGCAGGCTTTGCCGTTGGCGGCGGAAGTGGCGGCGGAGGTCTTTTTTGCTTGGCATGGCGGTTTAGGCGAGGCCTTTTTTCAGGCGGGTCCAGCTTTCGGGGTCTTCCTGCCATTCTACGTTTTCGCCGCGCAGTATGGCCTGCATCATTTTGGCGGTTTCGACGTCGATTTCGCGTGCGGTTTCGAGCAGGGGCTCATTGGCAAACACGGGCAGGTCGGGGGTATATTTCTCGGCCATTTTGTCCATCTGGTAGCGGTCGCGGGCGGCGTAGAACTCGCTGAGCTCTTGGGCTTTTTCGGAGTTGATGCCGAGTTTTTCCAGCGCGAGGCGGCCGCTGCGGATGGCGGCGTCTACGGTTTCGCGGATGATGTAGTTGGCGCCAGCATGGTGCAGGTGGTAGGCGTGGATGCGGTCGTGGGCGCGGGCGATGATGGGCAGGTTGGGGTAGTGGCGGTGGACGAATTCCACGATTTCGGTGGACTGCTCGCGGTTGCCGATGCAGATGATGAGCAGTTTGGCGTGCGCCAGGCCGATGGAGTTGAGCAGTTCGGGGCGGGTGGCGTCGCCGTAGTAGGTTTTGCTGCCGTATTTGGTGAGGCCTTCCACGGTGTCGGCCTGGTAGTCGATCACGGTGGTATGGAAGCCGCAGGCGGTGAGCAGGCTGTTGATTTGCTGGCCGAAGCGGCCGTGGCCGAGCAGGATGACAGGGTTTTCCTCTTCAATCACGTCTTGCGGTCGTTCTTGGTTTTCTTCCACGATGCCGCGCGGGGCAACCACTTTGTCATAGAAGATAAACAGGAGCGGGGTGAGCAGCATGGAGAGGGCAACCACCAACGAAATGCGGTCGGCCATGGCGCGCGGCAGAACATGGCTCTGGCGGGCGATGGTAAGCAGCACAAAGCCAAATTCACCGGCCTGCGCCAGGCTGAGCGCGAGCAGTTTGCTGCCCATGCGCGGCAGGCGGAACAGCAGGCCGAGGATAAAGAGGATGGTGCCTTTTACCGCCAGCGTGGCCAAGGTGATGGCGGCCACCACCCAAAATTCTTTATGCAGCAGGGCAAAATTCATGCCCGCGCCCACGGTGACGAAAAACAGCCCCAAAAGCAGGCCTTTGAAAGGCTCGAGGTGGCTTTCCATTTCGTGCCGGTAGGAGCTGTTGGCCAGCGCCACGCCGGCTACGAACGCGCCCAGCGCGGGGGAGAGGCCGATAAGCGACATCAGCGTGGCGATGCCCACCACCAAGGCCAGGGTGAACATGGTGAACATTTCGTTGAGGCGGACTTTGCTGATGAAGCGGAACATGCGCGGCACCAGGTAGCGCACGCCCACGGCAATGGCCAAAATGGCGGCGATGCTCACGGCGGCGAGCACCCAGCCGGGCTGGTCGGCCAAAAGGTTGGTGGTGTGCGGGCCGCTTCGGTGGTGGTGGCTGGCGGCCAAGAGCGGCAAGAGCGCCAGCATCGGGATGGCGGCCACGTCTTGAAACAGCAGGATGGCAAAGCCTGCCTGCCCGCCGGGCGACTGCATCAGATTTTTTTCGCTATAGGTTTGCAGCACGATGGCGGTGGAGGAGAGCGCCAGAATGCAGCCCACGGCCACGCCCATCTGCCAGCTTTTGCCGATGGCTATGGTGATGCCGGCAATCGCCGCCACGGAGAGCATCACCTGCAATCCGCCCAGCCCCAAGAGCTTGTGCCGCAGCTGCCACAGCTTCTGCGGCGCCAGCTCCAAACCGACCAAAAACAGCATCATCACCACGCCGAATTCGGCAACGTGCTGGATGGATTCGGTTTCTTTACCGGCCAAACCCAAAACCGGACCGATGGCGATACCGGCCATCAAATAGCCCAACACCGAGCCCAAGCCCAGTTTTTTGGAAATCAGTACGGCGGCCACGGCGAAGGCGAGGTAGGTGAAGGAGTAGAGCAGGATGGTGGTCATGGGCGTATTTTAGGTAAGTGGTTTTTGAAATAAAGGGTTATGGTTTTCAGGTAGCCTTTTGCCGGAGGAGGGGCTACCTGAAAACAGCGGGCTGGTTTCGGCAAAACCAGCGTATGTTTCTGGCGGCCTAGCGGCAATCAGTGCCGCGCGGCTTCGGCAATCAGTTTTTCCACCAGCGGCGGCACGCCGTCTTTGGCTTTGGCTTCGATAATGCTGATGTTTGCCAAGCCTTTCGGCGGGCGCGGATCGACCAGGTAGCGTTCGGCTTCGTAGGGCGCATATTCCAGCAGACCAGCGGCGGGATACACCTGCATCGAGGTGCCGACCACCAGTATTTTATCGGCTTGCGATACCTGGCGGGCGGCGGTTTCAATCAGCGGCACGGCTTCACCGAACCAAACGATGTGCGGGCGCATGGGGCGGCCTTGCGGGTCGGTGTCGTTGACGGATTGGTCGCCCGTCCATTCGATTACGTAGTTTTCGTCGGCGCTGCTGCGGGCTTTGTTCAATTCGCCGTGCAGGTGCAGCACGTTGCTGCTGCCGGCGCGTTCGTGCAGGTCGTCCACGTTTTGGGTAACGATTTGAACCTGATAATATTTTTCCAGTTCGGCCAGCGCGCGGTGGGCGGCATTGGGCTCGGCGGCCCGCGCCTGGCGGCGGCGTTCGTTGTAGAAGTCGATCACGAGCTTGGGATTGCGCGCGAAGGCTTCGGGCGTGCACACTTCTTCCACTTTGTAGCCTTCCCACAGGCCGTCGGTGTCGCGGAAGGTGCGCAGGCCGCTGTCGGCGCTGATGCCGGCGCCGGTGAGGACGACGATTTTTTGCATGGTTTGCTTTCTTGTGAACGGGTTGCCGTGTGGTTTTAACTGCCTTGCGGCTCAGGCTTTCAGGTAGCCTTTACGGGCGGTAGGGCTACCTGAAACATGGGTATTTGGAGTTTCAGGTAGCCTGGTTGGGTTACCAACCGTAGAAATTAAACAGCCATTCGCCATCCGGTTGTTTGATGGCGCGATGGGTTCGGCGCACTACTTCTTCGCTTTGCGGCGACATATAGTAAACATCAAAGGAAAGGGCGTTGGCTGCGAGTTTGCGGATATTGTTTACGCGCAAAATGCGCAGGCAGCCGCCGGTGTGATGTTCCATATTGCCGTGCGGCAGGGCGAGGTTGCCGCTTTGAGTGCCGGGTGCGCTATAGCGCTGGAGGCGGCCAGACGATGCGCCGCAGGCGATGAGGCCGATATAGTTGGCAATGGCCGGTTTGGCATCGTTGAAGAGCGGGGCGGCACCGCGGTTGGGCACGGCGCGGTTAAGAGATTGGGTGATGGAGGCGCTGGTGCCGCTGCTCATCGGTGCGCTCTTGCTGCTGATGGGTTGGCCGTTGGCAAACTCGTTAACGCTGGTGGTTAGGTTATTCACTTCTTCAAGGATGTCTGCCACGTTTTGGCAGCCGCTTAGGGCGGTCATGAGAAGGGCGATGCTTAGAATGGTGCGGACGGCTCTCATATTTTCTCCTATCAGATGGTGGGGAAGGCTTTAATTCGCTTGGTTGGCTGTGCTAAGGCTACCTGAAAATTTACACCTGATTTTCAGGTAGCCTTTGCGTTTAAAACCGGCGGTGTTGCAGGGCGGGCAGTTGGTTGCGTATGGTGTGCAGGCGTTGGGGTTTGAGTTCGGCCATGATCCAGCCTTCGCCTTCCGGCCGCTCGGCGAGGATTTCGCCCCAGGGGTCGATAATCATGCTGTGGCCGTAGGTGCGCCGGCCGCTGTCGTGCAGGCCGCCTTGGGCGGCGGCGATAACGTAGCATTGGTTTTCGATGGCGCGGGCCTGCAGCAGGGTTTGCCAGTGGGCTTTGCCGGTGGTGTAGGTGAAGGCGGCGGGCAGGAGGAGTACGTCGAACGGCTGCTGGGCGCGGAAGATTTCGGGGAAGCGCAGGTCGTAGCACACGCCTTGGCCGTAGCGCCAGCCGTCGATTTCCACCGACGGGGGGATGCGGTTGCCGGCTTCGATGGTGTCGGCTTCGCGGTAGCTTTCGCCGATGCCGGTGTAGCTGAAGAGGTGGGTTTTGTCGTAGCGGCTGAGGCATTGGCCGTCGCGACCGTATACGAGCAGGCTGTTGATGATTTTGCCGCTTTCGTTGGCGAGCAGGGGGATGCTGCCGCCGAATAAGACGATGCGGTGGCGGGCGGCCAGCTCGGCCATGAAGATTTGCAGGGGGCCGCGGCCGAATTGTTCGGCTTGGGCGAGTTTGTCAGTGTCGTGCCGGCCCATCAGCGGCCAGTATTCGGGCAGCAGCACCCAGTCGGCACCGGCTTGGGCGGCAGCGGCCACTTGCTGTACGACGCTGCGGCGGTTGACGGCGGGGTCGGTATGGGAAACGAGTTGGATGGCGGCGGCGCGGATGGTTTGCATGGTGTGTTCGATGTCGGATTAAAAACTTAAGGGGGAGGCTACCTGAAAGCATCTGCTTCGGCGGGGGTAAAGCAATATTTTGTTGCGGGCAGCTGTTTCGGCAAAGCCGAAATTATTTCAGGTAGCCCTAGGGTTTATTGTTGGTGCAAGCGGGTGGCGTAATCCACTTCTTCGCGGCTGCCCATGATTACGGCCACGCGCTGGTGCAGACCTTCGGGCTGGATATCGAGCATGTTCTCACGGGCGTTGGTGGCCGCGCCGCCTGCTTGTTCGATGATGAGGCTCAAGGGATTGGCTTCATACATCAGGCGCAGTTTGCCGGGCTTGGCCGGGTCGCGCGCGTCTTTGGGATACATAAAGATGCCGCCGCGCATGAGGATGCGGTGGATTTCGGCCACCATGCTGGCTACCCAGCGCATATTGTAGTTTTTGCCGCGGGGGCCGGTTTCCCCGGCGAGCAGCTCGGCAATGTATTGCTGCATGGGCGGCTGCCAATGGCGCTGGTTGGACATATTGATGGCAAATTCGCGCGTGGCCTGCGGGATTTGCGGGTTGAGCTGGGTTTGGACAAATTGGCCGTCCGCATCCAAGGTAAACACGGCCACGCCGTGGCGCAGGCAGAGCACGAGCTGGGTTTGCGGCCCGTAGAGCGCATAGCCGCTGGCTACTTGGGCGCGGCCGCTTTGCAGGAAGGATTGGGTGGAGAGCGGGCCTGCGGGTTTTTCCAAGATGGAGAAAATAGTGCCGACCGAAATATTGATGTCGATATTGGACGAGCCGTCTAAAGGGTCGAACAGCACGAGATAACGGCCTTGATCGCCGGCGGGCACGAACTGCTCTTCTTCTTCGCTGGCCAAGCCGGCCACGGCGGGGTTGGCGCGCAAAGCGTCAATCAGGATTTGGTTGGCGATAACGTCCAGTTTCTTCTGGGCTTCGTCTTGCACATTGCTGCTGCCGGCTTCGCCCAGGACACCGGCGAGCGCGCCCTGGCGCACTTGGCCGCTGATGGTTTGGCAGGCTTGGACGATGGTGGAAACCACGCTGCCTAATTCGGCAGGGAGGTGGTGTTCGGCGAGGTGTTGCTGGAGGAATTCGGCTAGGGTGGGCATGGGAAACTCAATCAGGGTATTTTTGCAGGTTATCTGTGTTAAAGGCTACCTGAAAAGTTTGGCTTGGCCGCGCCGCTACGCCGGGTTTGAACCGCGTAGAGGCTTTATTTTCAGGTAGCCTGTTGGCATGGCTGTATTTTACCCGCACAGCGGCTTGGCGGGGTAGGGTTTGCAGGGAGAAATTTGCCGTGCCGTTGTGTCGTTCGGGCTGTTTAACGGCGTTTGCCGCGGCCGCTGTGGCGTGGAGGCTCAGTACGTTCAGCTTCGAGACGGATGCGTTCCACTTCGCGGCGGAACTGCGGGGTAAGGCGCTGGCTTACCTGTTCGTAGCGCTGGCTGATTAGACGCATCATCGGCGGCATCATAGTTTTGGTCAAATCGCCCTGTTTGTTCAACACACTCTGTCCGGCAGGTGTACGGTAGAAGGCGATCATGGCATCCACTTCTTCCTGCGTGTAGGTTTGGCGCATGGCATCGCGGCCGATTTCGCGCATCTGGTTCAGCATTTCTTCCGATTGGAAAACTTCGCGGTTCATGCCGGCAACATATTGTTCGGCAGCGCGTTGCAGCGCGGCACGCTGCTCGGGGTTCAGGCGGGTGTTATCGTTGATGCGGCGGGCGATTTCCTGATTGGCGAAATCGGTGGCGGCGGGCATGGCGGCACGCAGCTGGGCGGGCAGGTTTTGCAGGTCAATCAGCCGGTTAAGAGATTCGTCAGACGGTGTTTGCGCGGCGGCGGGCAGGGCGGCCAAGAGTGCGACCAAGGCGAGGCTGCGGAAGGTAGACCGGCGAAGGCTATATGGCATGGGATTCCTTTTTGGAGTGAGGCTACCTGAAAGCATTTGCTTCAGCGGCGTTAAAACAAGATATGCACCGCGCGGCTGCCACGAATGGGCTATTGTCGGTCGCGGTGGTATTCACGGGTGAAAAAACTGCAATCGTCATGCCCGTGCGTGGTGAGCGGCTTATGTTGGCGGTGGTGCTGTTTGAGGCGCACCAGCAGCCATAGCAACAATGCCAGTAATAAGAAAGTAAGAGAGAGAGATAAATCGAACATCGCTGTCCCCCGCAAGTAGTGGCACGAAACACTTTGCATCCCCGATTATTTTGCTGGTTTGATTGGCAAGGCAGTGCAGCCTTGATTGTATGGGATGAAGTTGTCCGGCCGTAGGTATCAGAATCGGTGTTTATTCTCTGTTTGTATCGCTGCGTAAGGCCTGCGTTCCAAAGCTTGCCGCTTGGTAAGCGGCGGGATGCCGTTTGTTGTTGTATGCCAGCAAGCCCCTCTTTTTCGGAAACCCTCTGTATCTGTTTTGAATTATAGCGATTTCTTTACATTTATGTCCAGTAACCGACTAAACTGGTAGGAAAGGTTAAGGCATTTGTGCAACAAGTGAATAGTATGGACAATAAGTATAGGTAACATTCATTATTCGGCCGAATTTTGCATAAATAGATTTGCTTTTGTGTCTAAACATGTCTATTATGGTGACACTTGCCAAGTTTATGGTTTAAATTAGACTGAAAGTCCATTATGAAGCTCGATATCGATCTCCTGATTGCTTATTTCGGCGGCGTAAACGCGTTGGCCGAGGCCTTGCGCCAACATGATCCCGAAGGCGCTGCCTCCACGGCGGCGATTTACAAATGGCGCACGCGCGGCTCGCTGCCGCTGGCGCAACTGCAAAGGCTGACCGCCTTGGCCGAAGCGCAGGGCAGGCCGATTGATTTGAATGCCTTTATGCAACAGCAGACAACTTTGGAGAAAAACACCGTGCAGCCGCAAAGCAACCGCGTCATCATTTTCGACACCACCATGCGCGACGGCGAGCAGTCGCCCGGCGCATCCATGACCAAGGAAGAGAAAATCCGTATCGCCCGCCAGTTGGAAAAAATGGGGGTGGACGTGATTGAGGCCGGTTTTGCCGCCGCCAGCCCGGGCGATTTCGAATCGGTGAACGCCATTGCCAAAATCATCACCAAATCCACGGTTTGCTCGCTGGCGCGTGCGGTGGAAAACGATGTGCGCAAGGCGGGCGAAGCGGTTGCGCCCGCGCCGAAAAAACGCATCCACACCTTCATCGCCACCAGCCCCATCCACATGGAATACAAGCTGAAAATGAAGCCGCAGCAGGTGATCGACGCGGCGGTGAAAGCGGTGAAAATTGCCAAAGAATACACGGACGACGTGGAATTCTCCGCCGAAGATGCGGTGCGCTCCGATTTGGACTTTTTGGCAAAAATCTTCACGGCGGTTATCGATGCCGGTGCCACCACCATCAATATCCCCGACACCGTGGGCTATTCTGTCCCATCCGTGTGGTACGAGCGCATCGGCAGCATCATCCGCAGTGTGCCCAACGGCGGCAAAGTGGTGTGGTCCACCCACTGCCACAACGATTTGGGCATGGCCGTGGCCAACTCGCTGGCCGCAATCCAGGCCGGGGTGCGCCAAGTGGAATGCACCATCAACGGCCTGGGCGAACGCGCGGGCAATGCCAGCCTGGAAGAAATCGTGATGGCGCTGAAAGTGCGGCACGACCTGTTCGGTTTGGAAACCGGCATCGACACCACGCAAATCGTGCCCGCATCTAAATTGGTATCCACGGTAACGGGTTATCCCGTGCAGCCCAATAAAGCGGTAGTCGGCGCCAACGCATTCGCCCACGAAAGCGGCATCCACCAAGACGGCGTGCTCAAACACCCGCAAACCTATGAAATCATGACCGCCGAGAGCGTGGGCTGGGCTACCAACCGCCTGACTTTGGGCAAACTTTCCGGCCGCAGCGCGTTTAAGGCCAAGCTGGCCGAGCTGGGTATTGAATTGGACAGCGAAGAGGCATTGAACGCCGCCTTCGCCCGCTTTAAGGATTTGGCCGACAAAAAACGCGAAATCTTCGATGAAGACTTACACGCCTTGGTGTCGGACGAAATGTCGAACCTCGCGCCCGAGCGCTACAAATTCATCTCCCAGCGCATCGTTACCGAAACCGGCGAATTGCCGCGCGCCGAAATCGTGTTCAGCGCCGACGGCGAAGAGCGGCATGCCGAAGCCACCGGATCCGGCCCGGTGGATGCGATTTTCAAAGCCATCGAAAGCGTGGTGCAGAGCGGTGCCGAATTGCAGATTTATTCGGTGAATGCGGTAACCTTCGGCACGGAAAGCCAGGGCGAAACCGGCGTGCGCCTAGCCAGAAACGGCCGCGTGGCCAACGGCCAAGGTGCGGACACCGATATTCTGGCCGCCACCGCCAAAGCCTATCTTTCTGCGCTGAATAAGCTGGAAGGTGGTGAAAAAGTGAAGGCGCAAGGCGGGATTTAGCCGGGTTCTGTTTTCCGTTTGCTGTTGAAGTACCGCCCTTCGGCATCATGTTGTGGGGCGGTTTGATTTTGCGCGAAAGGCTACCTGAAACTATGCGGTATGGTTTTCAGGTAGCCTTTTTGTTGTGCAGGAGGCGGGAAGGCACACACTCAAACAATGCAGATATCCCCCGCCGGAGTTCTGCAGTGCCAGACTGCTTTCAGGTAGCCTGAATCATTCTGTATGAGCAGGGCGGTTTGTGCCCCAGCTAGTTGATCCCTGCCACATCAAATCTGACTAAAGCCTGTGTTTTTATATTTAAACTGGCTGGTTTTGCTGATTCGGTATTGCCCGGCTTGCTCCGAATAATATGGGCTGCGCCATGTGTGGCAAAGTATAGTGAATTAACAAAAACCAGTACAGCGTTGGCTCGCCTTGCCGTACTATTTGTACTGTCGGCGGCTCGCCGCCTTGTCCTGATTTTTGTTAATCCACTATAAATTGGCTGAAAACGTGTTGTCCGCCTTTAAAAAGGCTACCTGAAAATTTCAGGTAGCCTTTTATGGAGCGGCTTAGGCATCCGGCAGGGCGGTTTCGGGGGCGCTGTCTTGGGTGAAGCGCGTGCAGACTTCGAGGATGCCGCTGCCGAATTTTTGGATTTTGGCTTCGCCCAAGCCGTAGATGTTTTGCAGTTCGGTGAGGCTGGCGGGGCGTTGCTGCACGATGTCTTGCAGGGTGCGGTCGCCGCACACGATGTAGGCGGGCACGTTGTCGGCGCGGGCGCGTTCGGTGCGCCATTGGCGCAGGGCTTGCCAGAGGCGTTCTTCGCGCTCGGTGCGCAGCCATTGTTCGCGCGGGGTGCGGGTGGCGGATTTTTCGCGTTTGAGCGGGCGCAGCATCACGGCCTGCTTGCCTTGCAGCACGGGGCGGGCGGCTTGGGTGAGCATGAGGGCGTGGTAGTTGTGCGGGTCGGTGGCGAGCAGGCCTTGGCCGATGCATTGGCGGATGATGCCGCGCCATTCTTTGTCGGACAGGGCGGCGCCGATGCCGTAGGTGGAGAGCTGGTCGTGGCGGTTTTGCCGAATCCAGTCGTCGGCTTTGCCGCGCAATACGTGGATGACGTAGCCGGCGGCAAAGCGCTGGCCGACGCGGTAAACGCAGCTGAGGAGTTTCTGCACGTTTTCGGTGGTGTTGAAGAGGACGGGCGGGTGCAGGCAGTTGTCGCAGTGGCCGCAGGGGGGGATGGCTTCGCCGAAGTGGCGCAACAGGGCGGCGCGGCGGCAGCCGGAGGTTTCGCACACGGCAAACATGGCTTCGAGTTTTTGCTGTTCGATTTGCTTTTGGAAGTCGCTGCTGTTGCCGGTTTGGATGCGTTCGCGCAGCAGGGCGTAGTCGTTGAGGCCGTAACACAGCCAGCTGGCGGCGGGCTGGCCGTCGCGCCCGGCGCGGCCGCTTTCCTGGTAGAAGTGTTCGATGCTTTGCGGCATGTCGAGATGGGCGACGAAGCGCACGTCGGGCTTGTCGATGCCCATGCCGAAGGCGACGGTGGCTACGATGATGAGGCCTTCTTCGCGGGTGAAGCGGTGCTGGTTTTCGTTGCGCTCGGTCATGGTGAGGCCGGCGTGATAAGGCAGGGCGCGGTAGCCGTGTTCGTTTAAAAAGGCGGCGGTGTCTTCCACTTTTTTGCGGCTTAGGCAGTAAACGATGCCGCTTTCGCCGTGGGGGCGGCTGTGCAGAAAATTGAGCAGCTGCTTTTTGCCGTTGTTTTTTTCGATGATTTGGTAGTAGATGTTGGGGCGGTCGAAGCTGGTGATGTATTCGGCGGCGTTTTCCAGCTTGAGGTAGTGTTTGATGTCGGCACGGGTTTCGGCGTCGGCGGTGGCGGTGAGGGCGATGCGGGGGACGGCGGGGTAGCGGTCGGCCAGGAGGCCGAGCTGGCGGTATTCGGGGCGGAAGTCGTGCCCCCATTGGCTCACGCAGTGGGCTTCGTCGATGGCGAACAGGCTGATTTCGGTGTGGTCGAGAAAGCGCAGGAAGCGTTCGCTCACCAGGCGCTCGGGGGAAACGTAGAGCAGTTTCAGGTAGCCTGCTTCGATGGTGTTGGCAATCTGCTGCACCTGGCTGCTGCCGATGCCGCTGTGCACGCTGGCGGCGGCCACGTCTGCGGCCTGCAGGGCGGCCACTTGGTCGTCCATCAGGGCAATCAGCGGCGACACCACCACGGCCAGCCCGCGCCGCATCAGGGCGGGAATTTGATAACACAGGGATTTGCCGCCGCCGGTGGGCATCAGGACCAGCAGGTTTTGCCCTTCTGCCAGCGCGTTCACGATTTCTTCCTGCCGCCCCCGGAAGGCGTGGTAGCCGAAAACTTCGCGCAGGATGTTGAGGGCGGAGGGCTGTGGCATGAGCAGTTTTCCGTTTGCGGGGTTTGTTGGATATAATGGCGCGGATTTTATAGCGTTTGAAGGCTACCTGAAAGGATTTTTATGCAACTGAAGAGATGGGCCGGGCTGTGCGCGGTGCTGGTGTTGGCGGGTTGTTCGAGTATGGGCAGCGGGCCGAGCTTGGGCGGCAGCTGGAGGGAAGTGGGCTTGAGCCAGAACGGTAATATGCTTTACGAAATAGATACTTCCAGCATTCGGAAAGAAGGCAGCCGGGTTAGCTTCCGCGAGCGGATGACGGTGTCGGATGTGGGGCGCGAGCATTATGTGAACACGCCGCATTTCAAAACGGCGGTCAACCAATGGCAGTTCGACTGCCAGGCGCGCACGCGCCGTTTGATGGCAGTGGAGATGTGGGATGCCTCCGGCAACAAGTTGGCTGCCAACCAATATGAAATGGCCAGGCTGCCTGCCAAGCCGGTGGTGAAAGGTTCGGCCGGCGGCAAACAGTTTGAAATTGCCTGCGGCAAAACTTTGTGATTTTTGCAGAATTAAGGAGAGAAAATATGCGGATCAAGGGAATTCTGGCCGGGCTGTGCCTGCTGGCCGCCGCTGCGCCCGCTTGGGCGGATGATGCAGCGCAAACTGAGCTTTTGAGTGCGCAGATGGCGTATCAGGAAGCATTGAAGGCGCAAACCGATAACGGCAGCCGTGTGAATACGCTGCGTACCCGTTTGGAAGCGGCGCAAACTGCCTTGCAGCAGAAACAGGCGGAAATTACGCAGTTGCAAACGCAATTGAATGAGGCGGATGTGGCCGCGCAGCAATCGAATACCACGCTGGAAGAAGCCGGCCGCCGGTTGGATGCGGCTTGGACGGCAGTACGCGGACAGCAGCGTTAGTCGCAGATTGCGTGCCAGCAGACTTTTCGCTTTGCAAAACCGGTCTTGTTGGCTTTAACTGGCTCAAGCTGCGTTTTCAGGTAGCCTTTCGCATGGAGAGGCTACCTGAAAATTTATCTGGCTGTTTGATGTTGGCATGTTTATGGAAGAGGCTACCTGAAAGCACGACGCAACGCAGAGTTTCTGCGCAGTTAAAATTTCAGGTAGCCTTTGCTATATCGGATTTAGTTTGAATCAGGACAAGGCGACGAAGCCGTGGACAGTGCGGCAAGGCGAGGCAACGCCGTGTTGGTTTAAACTTATCCTGCTGAGCGGCAGATAAAAAACCGGCCTGATTATTCAGGCCGGTTGGTTTATGCTGCGGGGGCATATAGCCCCGTGCCGCGTGGGTTAAGCTTTAACGATCTTAACTTTGTAGCGGCCGTCTTCTTGGCGGTAGGCACCGTGGATGTCGGTTTCGAAGCCGGGGAAGTGGGCGCCGATTTCGCACAGCATCATCAGGAATTCCAAGATGGGCTTGCTCTCTTCGGTGATCATTTCACCAGGCATTACCAACGGTACGCCGGGAGGATAGGGCAGAATCATGTTGGCGTTGATCTTGCCTACCATGTCTTCCAAGTAGCAGTCTTCAATCTGGCCTTTGAGCTCGAGCTGGAAGGCTTTGTGCGGGTTCATCACCATGGTCGGCAACACTTCGAATGCGCTGAACATGAGTTCGGGCAGGTTGTGTTTGCAGATCAGGCTGTGGATGCCCTGCGCCAGTTCTTGAATCCGCATGTCTTTGTAGAAAGAGGGCGATTCGTTGAATACGCGCGGCAATACTTCTTCCACGGTGGCGTTGGCATCATACAGGTTTTTGAACTCGTTCAATGCGTGCAGCAGGCTGAGGGCTTTGGTGTCGTCCACGCCGATGCTGAAGAGCACGAGGATGTTGTAGGGGCCGGTTTTCTCCACGATGATGCCGCGGTCTTCCAGGAATTTGGAAACGAGGTTGGCGGGGATACCGGTTTTTTCCAACTGGCCGTTTTTATCCAAGCCCGGGGTGAGCAGGGTTACCTTGATCGGGTCGAGGTACATGTGCTGGGCGTCGATGTCTTTGAAGCCGTGCCATTTGTCGGTTTGGTGCAATTCCCAGCATTCGATGTTGTCCACGTTTTCAGGTTGCCACACGTCGAAATACCATGAATCGGCATGGGCTTTGTGGTTTTTAATTTCCTTACGGAATTTAACGGCGCGCTCCAGCGAATCCTGCATCAGGCGTTTACCGGCGTTGCCGCGCATCATGGCTGCCGCCACTTCGGTAGAGGCTACCATGGGGTAGAACGGGGAAGTGGAGGTGTGCATCATGTAGGCTTCGCCGAAGGTGGCGGTGTTCAGGTTGCCCTTAACGTGAATCATGGAAGCCTGTGAGAATGCGGCCAGCAGTTTGTGGGTGGAGTGGGTTTCAAAGATGACCTTGTCTTTGGCCTGTTTGCCGCCCATGCCGGTTTTGCCGTTGTAGATCGGGCTGAAGTTGGTGTAGGGAACCCAGGCGGAGTCGAAGTGGATGGATTTCACATCCAGGGTGTCTTTGATTTTGTCGGTGTTGTAGAACAGGCCGTCATAAGTGGAGTTGGTAATCACGGCATGTACCGGCCAAGTGGCGCCCGGAACTTTGGCAAGTTTCTCGGTGATGACTTCTTTGGTGAATTCTTTTTGCGGAATACCGCCCAAGATACCGTAGGCGTTGCGGGTCGGTTTCAGATACACCGGGGTAATGTCGCTCATCATCAACAGGTGGGTTAATGATTTGTGGCAGTTACGGTCGATCAGCACGGTGCTGCCGGCCGGTACGGAATACATACCCACGATTTTGTTGGCGGTGGAAGTGCCGTTGGTTACGATGTAGCTGTGGTCGGCATTGAAGGTTTCGGCGATGTATTCTTCGGCTTCTTTGTGCGGGCCGGAGTGGTCGAGCAGGGAGCCCAATTCACCCATGGAAACAGAAATATCTGATTTAAATGTGTTTTCACCGTAGAAGTCATAGAACAGGCTGCCTACGGGAGATTTCAGGAAAGCGGTACCGCTCATGTGACCCGGAGTACAGAATGTGTATTTGTTTTCAACCACATAATCAAACAGGGCTTTGGTGAAGGGCGGTGTGATGTTGTCGATATAGTGACGGATGGCTTTTTCAATTTTGTCCACAACGTCTTCGTTGCTGAACAGGTGGCAATCGATGAAGGTGGCGTGGTCGCCTACGGCGCTGAAATCCACTGGTTTGTCGCAATCGGTGGGTTTCAGGATGAATACGGGCAGCTCGTCGTTGAGCGCGATAATTTGTTCGTCTAATTCTCGGTTGAAAATATCCAGTGTACAAAGCACTGAGCCTATTCTGGCGTCATGTTTCAGGAACGTCAGGATTTCTTGCGGGTCATGGGCTATTCGGATGGTGTGACCACCCTTTTCCAAAGTGTCAATCAAGCTCTTCAGATAGTCACCAAGTTCCTTATGACCACAGCCTAATAAGATGTTCTTCATGATCTAAATCCTTTAAGTAAATTAAGAAACAACTGCTTTTGCCGGCCGGGAGGCTGGCTTTTGCTACCGTTGCCGCCGTGCCGGAGGGCGCAGCGGCAGTAGTGGCAACCTGTGTTTTGCCGCTTGCGGAACAAGGGCAAAAAATAAACCTGCATTGGTATATGCAGGCAAGTGATTAATAGAAGATTAATGATATTTTGGCTGGGCAGCTTGGTGGCGGATTATAGAATTGCAGCACCCAAGGCTGGCGGCGGATGGAATATCGGATTACAGTTAAGTACTGCTAAGAAAAATTAACAGTTGCTTTGTCTGTTGCGTTCAAGTGAGCAAATATTAAAATTATTTACACACCTTGCCTGCATTAAAGCTGGTTGATTTTAAAGAACAATATCTTGAAATGTGGCTGAATTGGCAGTTTATTTTGATGCCTATCTATTTATTGATACATCATATCATAAAATATAATGTCATGGGTTGACTTTAGTCAGAAAATTTTAGAGCAAAGATACAGGCCTGATGGAGGGGAAGGGGTGGAGGGCGGTGCTGGCAAGGGGTTTGGTGCGGATTTGTAAAAATAGAAACGGCAGACTTTGAGAGAGCCTGCCGTTGGAAAAGTGAGTTTGTTGCGGAGTATTTAAGAGGAACAAGTATAGTGGATTAAAATAAGAATGGGACAAGGCGGCGAGCCGCAGACAGTATGAGCAATACGGCAAGGCGAGCCAACGCTGTAGCATTCTTATTTTAATTCACTATAGTATTTGATTTTCAGGTAGCCTCTGCCTGTTCCTGCCAGGCGGGGCGTTTCCATTTGGGTGCGTCTTGAAAACGGTAGGCGGCCATTTTTTCTAGCAGGGCGGGGATGCTGCTGTCCGTACACACTAAGCCGGTATTGGCGGCAGGCATGAAACCTTGGTTGGCGGTGTGCTGCAACAGGGTGATGATGGGGTTGAAAAAGCCGTTGACGTTGAGCAGGCCGATGGGTTTGCTGTGCAGTTTGAGCTGGGCGGCCGAGAGCACTTCAAACAGCTCTTCGTATGTGCCCAATCCGCCGGGCAGGGCGATGAAGGCATCGGCCCGTTCAATCATTTTGGTTCGCCGATCGGCCATATTGTCGGTGATGATAAGCTCGGTGAGGCGGCCGTGTGCCATTTCTTCATGGCGCAGGAAGGTGGGGATGATGCCGGTTACTTGGCCGCCGGCAGCCAGGGCGGCAGAAGCCACTTCGCCCATCAGGCCGATGCCGCCGCCGCCGTATACCAGCCGGCTGCCTCGTTCGGCAATGGTGCGGCCCAGCTCACGAGCGGCTTGGCTGTAGCAGGGGTCTTCGCCGAGATTGGAGCCGCAATAGACGACGATGTTATTCATAGCTTTCATATTTATTCTTTCAGGTAGCCTCTTGGAGGGTGATGGTTTTCGGTGTGCAGCCGAAAATGTGAAAGCGCGGATTATAGCGAATGGGGTTTTTTACATACAAGCTGCGGGGCGGAATAGGCTACCTGAAAACCTATTACTGCTATTGTGCTGGCCGTTTCCTTATGAGGATAAGACGATGCAGGTAAGTAGGCAGGTTTTGGGCAAGGCGCTTTCTGTATCGAAATACGGCTGCAATGCCAAATGTAGTAGATTGAAATAAGAATGCGGCAAGGCGGCTGGCTGCATATGGTGCAGACATCATGGCAAAGCGGGCTCATGTGGTACAGGTTTTATTGATTCATTACACGCCAAAAAGCTTACCTGAAAATTTTCAGGTAAGCTTTTTGTTTTGCCGCGGATGGATGGAGGTTTGTTCCTTATCATTTTTCAGGGTAGCCGCTATCAGAAGGCTACCTGAAATTTTGGGGCGGGTATCAGCCTTTAAAAACAGGCAGGATGTCGGCGCGGCTGAGGACTTGGGCGGCGACGTTGGCCAGCCCGAAGAAGAACACCCAAGCCATCAGCCATTTCCCGCCGTACACGCGGTAGCCTTTGCCTTCGCCGAATTTTTTGCGGCAGGCGTAGAGCAGCAAGGCGGGGACGAATGCCGTCCATACGGTGGCGGCGAAGCCGACGTAGCTGATGGCGAGTACGAAGCCGGTGGGGAACAGCAGGCAGGCAACGAGCGGGGGCAGGAAGGTGAGGGCGGCGGCTTTGCTGCGGCCGGCGCGGCTGGTGCCGAAGCCGAACAGGTCGGTGAGGTAGTCGAGCAGGCCGAGGGTTACGCCGAGGAAGGAGGAGGCGATGGCCATGTAGGAAAACAGGGAGAGCACGCGCACCAGCCCGCTGCCGGCCACTTGGGCGAGGGCAGCGAGCAAGGCGGCCACGTTGTCTTGCGCGGCAATCACGGGGCCGAACTGGCTGCGTGGTAGATTGCCTTGCACAGCAAACTGCCAGAGGGCGTAGATCACCAGCGCCACCAAAGTGCCGAGCCAGAGCGAGCGGGCCACTTTTTTGGCGTCGCCCCGGAAGTAGTCGAACAGGCCGGACACGTTGCCGTGGAAGCCGAAGGAGGCGAGGCAGACGGGCAGGGCGGTGCCGAGATAGATCCAGTAGCTGCCGTTTCCGCTGCCGACGGTATCGAATAATACGGCGGGCTGGGCGGAAAGGAGCAGGCCGCCGTTGGCCCAGAGGAAGGTCATAATCATGCCGCCGATGAGGATAGTGATGCCGCGGTCTACCCAAAAGGTGGACCACCACACGCAGCCGGCGAAGACGAGGGCGAACACAATCTGCCCCACCCAGAGCGGGGCTTGGAGGGCTTGGGCGGTGAGGTTGCCGCCGGTGAAGATGTAGGCATAGGTGAGCAGATAGAGCACAAAGGCTACGGAAAGGCCGGTGATGATGCTCCAGCCGCGGCCGAGCAGGTCTTTGACGATGGTGTCGAAGTTGGCGCCGGGCGGATAGTGGGTGGTGGCTTCGAGAATCATCAGGCCGCTGGAGAGCATGGAGAACCAGGTGTAGAGCAGCACAATGAGCGAGCCGACAAACCAGATGCCGGCAGTGGCGGTGGGGTTGGCGAGCATACCGGCGCCGATTACAGTGCCGGCGATAATCATGGCGCCGCCGAGTACGGAGGGTTTTTGATTCATGGTGATGTGGGTATGGAGTGGTTTTCGGTATGGTTAAAGCACTGCATTGCTTCCTACTGCGTTGGCTTGCCTTGCTGATTGCTTTGCTGTTTGCGGCTTGTCGCCGTGTAGGAATAAATCATTGCTTCCACCACACCCTTTGGCGGGAAAATAAAACGGCCGCCCAAATCAGCGGCCGGGGCGGAATTATACAGGGCAGGAGCTTGACTTGACTATATGGTTTGTGATTTTTGCAAACCTGGTTTTGGCATATTCTCACGTTATTGCGTATTTAATGGCGTTTGGTTCTTTATATGTGGTTTTATTGCCATATTGTTGCTTTGATGATGTTTGGCGGGCAGATAATACTGTTTGGGTCGGGAGGCTACCTGAAATAAATTTTGGTTTTACGAAAACGGGCAATGCTCGTTTGATTTGGGTCGAAGGCTTATGCTTTCAGGTAGCCTGTGGCGCAGAATATAGTGAATTAACAAAAACCAGTACAGCGTTGACTCGCCTTGCCGTACTATCTGTACTGTCTGCGGCTCGCCGTCTTGTCTTGGTTTTTGTTAATTCACTATAAGTCACTTGATGCCCACGCGGCTACTGTATTTGCTGTGTGATGCCGCATGGTTGCGGCTATAGAAAAAGGCTACCTGAAAATACCGGATAGGGTTTTCAGGTAGCCTTTTCAATCAGGCGGAGGTGATTGGGTTAGAACAGGGCGTCAATCTCTTGCGAGTTTGCTGCGCCGCCATCACCGCCGTTTTGCTGCGGTATCGGTTCTACGGTGTTTTCTTCCGGTATCACCGGATCGCCGCCTGCGGCTTGGATATCTTCGGCATCAGGTGCGGCGCCGCGGTTGTCGATGGCCAGGCGCGAACTGGTGCTCTGCTGCTCTTGCAGGAAGTATTCGCCGCCCTTGCGTACGATTTTCGCGGGCATCGGCATGCCTTTTTGTGGTACGCCTTTGAGTGCGTAGCGCATGTATTCCACCCATACGGGCAGGGCGATTGTGCCGCCGAAGCCGGCACGGCCCATGCTGCGCGGTTTGTCGAAACCGATATACACCACGCCCACTAAGTCGGGGTTGAAACCGGCAAACCAGGCATCTTTGTTTTCGTTGGTGGTACCGGTTTTGCCGGCAATATCGCTCCGACCAAGAGCGCTGGCGCGGGCACCGGTGCCTCGGCGTACCACGTCTTGCATGATGGTGTACATGATGTAGGCGTTGCGCGGGTCGATAACCTGCGGTGCACTTTCTCCGGCCACCAAGGGCTTCATCTGGGCGCGCAATCGGCCTTGGCTGTCTTCAATGCGGTCGATTACATAGGGAGACACTTTATAGCCGCCGTTGGCAAACACGGCATAGGCCTGCGCCATTTGCAACAGGGTAACCACACCGCTGCCCAGAGCCATAGACAGCGAATCGGGAATCTGACGGGCATTAAAGCCGAAACGCTGCACGTATTGATGTACTTCGTGTATGCCAAGCGCCATCACGATGCGAATGGAAACCATGTTTTTAGACGCGGTAAGTGCCTGGCGCAGGGTGATGAAGCCGGAATAGCGGCCATCGGAGTTTTTCGGGCGCCACGGCCGACCGCCGGTGCCCATGCCGGGCAATTCGATCGGGGCATCGTTGATGGTGGTGGCGGCAGTCATACCTTTGGCCAAAGCGGCTGAGTAGACAAAGGGTTTGAAGGTAGAACCCGGTTGGCGCTCGGCCTGAGTGGCACGGTTGAAGCTCTTACTATGGAAGTCGAAACCGCCCACCAAGGCGCGGATGGCGCCGGTTTTGCTATCTAATGCCACAAATGCGCCTTGCAGCTCGGGCATTTGGCTAATCTGCCAGCCGCGATCGAGTTTGCGTACGCGGATAACCGCACCGGGGCGGATGGCGTTGTCTTTGCCGTTGTTGATGGTGCGCGCTACATAATTGAGCGCATTGCCGCTGATTTTGATGCGGTTGCCGCCTTGCGTATAGGCTTCAATAGAAGAGCGGCTGGCCTGCAACACCACGGCCGGTTGTAGGCCGTCTACGGTGTAAACCGTATCCAGATATTGATCTAGGTTTTCGTCCAGGGTCTCTGCTTCTATCGTGTTCAAATCGATAAATGCTTCTGCACCACGATAAGCGCCTAATCCGAAACCTTTCAGGGCTCGGCGCAGGGCTAGGGTGGCCACGCGCTGGCTTTCGGAGCTAACGGTGGTGTACACGCGGAAGCCTTGCGTATAGGCATCTTCGCCGTATCGGTCGTACATTTCTTGGCGAACCATTTCAGCTACATATAGAGAGTTTTGGTCAATCTCTACCTGTTGGCGCCGGTAATGCAATTCTTCAGCCAGCGCTTGGTCGCGTTCTGCGGGCGTAATCATCTTTTCTTCAACCATATTGTTGAGAATGTAACGCTGGCGCAAGCGGGCGCGCTCGGGGTTCACGATTGGATTAAAAGAGGAGGGCGCTTTAGGCAGTCCGGCCAGGATGGTGGCCTCAGCCAAAGTCAGCTCTTTTACCGGTTTGTTGAAGTAAATCTGCGAAGCGGCAGCAAAGCCATAGGCGCGTTGGCCTAAGTAGATTTGGTTGAAATACAGCTCCAAAATCTGTTGCTTACTTAGCGATTGCTCAATTTTGTAGGCCAATAATGCCTCATTGAACTTACGGCGGTAGCTGCGTTCGTTGGTGAGGTAAAAGTTGCGGGCTACCTGTTGGGTAATAGTACTGGCACCAGACTGTACGCCGCCGGCACGGAAGTTGCCGATCAGGGCGCGAGCCACGCCGGTAACGTCTACCCCCCAGTGGTGGTAGAAGCGTTTATCTTCTGCAGCAATAACGGCATTGATCAACACAGGCGGGAATTCGTCAATTTTGGTAAACGCGCGGCGTTCCTCACCATACATGCCGATGAGTTTGCCATCTGATGAATAAATAGTCAGCGGCATCCGCGGCTGATAATTTGTTACCGTCTCCAAACTGGGGAGTTTCGGGTAGGTCACCAATACTGCAATAGCCAGTAGCCCAACACCGAACAAGGTTAGTCCCAGCAGTAGTCCAAAAACCGTTTTAAGTATTTTTCTAAACATAGTTACAAATTTTTCTATCAATAAGTACTTTGACTAAAGTAAACTATACCTTAATTTATGCAAGAAAACGCTAAACCTGATATAAATTTACCTGTGACCGGTCAGCCGGTCTTTTAAAGGGAGGCTTAAAGATGCGAATATCAAAAAAACCAAGGAAATCAAAACAAAAGGCTAAAATGTCTTTTGGCAGCAAAGGCTGCTTGGGCGTGGATATTACGCCAACCGCCATTAATATGGTACATCTTGCCGGCAGTGTTCCGAGTAATCTGCGGTTGGAAAATTACACCATCCAGCCCCTGCCTAAAGGCGTTATTATAAACGGCAACATCGAAGATCATGACCAACTCGTGTCATATTTACAACAAGCTTACCAACAGCTCGGCAGTAGTTGCAAGAATGTAACAGCAGCCCTGCCGCAGGCTTTAACAAACATACAAACGATTACTTATGATGCCCGTAGTGCTGATCTGCCGGTAGATGAGTTCGTTGAGCTGGAAGCCAGTCAAACCATCGGTTCTGATAATCTGAGCTATGATTTCCAAGTTACTGCCGAATTGCAAAACGGCAATGTGCAGGAAATCGTTATGGCGGCGGCCAAGCGTGATGATGTGGATCTGCGTAGGGATTTGTTCGCCGATGCCGATATTCCGTTGTCTCAAATGGATGTGGATACTTTCGCCGTTGTGAACGCTTTCTCTATTTGGATTGATCAATTTGCTCCTGATCTGGAACACCAGAAACTGGCTATTTTCCATGTGGATGAAGAACAGACTAAAGCCCTGATTCTGCAAAATGGCAGTATTGTTTATAAACAAGAAACTAATTTCGGTAACAAACAGCTAACCCATAATATCCAGCGGCAATATAAATTGAGTGAGGATGATGCTTGGAGTATGCGTTTCAAAAGCAATAAGCCCGCAGATTTCCAGGGTGCGGTAGCTGATCACTTTAATAGTCAGCTTACTCAAGAAATTCAGAGGGTTCTGCAATTCTATTACACAACGGTGAGCAGCGATTATCAAGATAGTGTTAAGCATATCTTGATTTCGGGATGCCCATTCATGCAGCCTTTTGGCCTCGCAAAAAGCGTGTATGCGCAAACCAATATCTCTACTCAACAAGTGGAGCCTATTGTCAGCACGCAAGGCGGCAAGCAAACCGAAACTTCGAAATTTAATTTGGAATCCGGGCAACTGACCGTTGCGTTTGGATTGGCTGTAAGAGGATTGTAAAATGATTCCATTAATTCAACTAAATATGCTCCCTTATCGTGAGGAGCAGGATAAGCAGAAAAAAGCCCAGTTCACTAGATTGATGATTTTTTCTGGTTTGATTGGTGTTGGTTTGTTGGTATTTACGTATGTATCGCTTAGTGGCCTAATATTAAATCAAGAGTCACGCAACCAACAGCTAACTGCCGGTATTGATCAGTTAAATATTCAAATTAAGGAAGTAGAAACCTTAGAAGCTGAAAAGCGCGATTTCTTAGCTCGGAAAGCGAAAGTGGAGGAGTTGGAGAATAAGCGTTTTGAAGCAGCTAGGATGATTGATTCATTGAACACTGTTGCGCCGGAAGGTGTTTATCTAACAGGTATTAAGGCTAAGGATGTTAGCACCTATACTCTGTCTGGTAAGGCTACTAGTGATAGTAAAATTGCTGATTTTATGCGGGTAATTCCAAGTACCAATGTATTTGGTCAACCCTCTTTGGATAGCATCAATAAAGTAGAGTCTGTACAAGAGTTTGAATTGACTGTAGCAGTTGCTTCCGCACCAATGAGCGGAGATTCAATAAATATTGCTCCCGTTGCAATGCCAGAAGCTGCTTCTGCTGCCAGCAATACTCCTGCATCAGTACCCAATACGTCTGTGGCACCTGCATCATCCGCTACAGCCACTTCCTCTCCTGCAAATTAATGGAAGGGTGAAATCATGGCACAAAAAATTGACCTTAATACTCTATATAAACAAAACAAGCTGGTTCAGCTTGGTGCTGGTATCGTTATCGTTGTTCTCCTTTTGATTGCAGGCTACTTTGCCTTGTTTAAAGGACAATGGGAAGAATATGAGGGTTTGCAGCAAAAAGAAGAGCAGTTGAAGCAAGAATATCAGAGCAAAGCTGATCAGGCAGCCAACCTGCCAGTTTTGAAGGATGAGCTGGAAAAAATCCGTACTGCATTCAACGTATTGTTGAAACAATTGCCTACAGATGCAGAAATTCCAAATTTAATTCAGGAATTGCATCAGGCAGGGGCGAAAAACAGTATGCGTATGAATAGTGTGAAACCTTTGCCTCCGGTAGATCTTGATAACGTACAACAATTGCCTTATGAAATTTCCATTTCGGGAAGTTATGAGCAAATTGCACAATTTATACGTGATGTAGGTCGTTTGTCACGTATTGTAACCTTGGATAAGATCAATCTTGCCCCTGTAGATGCAAAGGATAGTAATGGCATGCTTACTTTGACAGCCAACGCCAATACTTATAAGGCATTGCCTCAGAGTGAAGCCTCTACTGCTTCAGCCGCATCGGCACCAAAGGCAGAGTGATAAGATTGGTTCTTTATAAAGGATTTTATAATGAAGAAAAATATATTATGGGTCTCAGCGGTTTTTTTGCTGGCTGCCTGTTCTTTGACAGAGGGTGATTTGCAGCAGTGGATGGATAACGCTCGAGCTGAAGCAAAGAGTAAGGTTCGTCAACCCCAGATACCGACTATTTCGAAATCGCCTGAGTATATCGATCCTGTTATTAATGGGTTAAATATATTTGATCCTAAGCGACTTCGTGTTAATCAGCAATCGGGTATTAATGCTCCGAACCCTGATAGGCCAAAAGAAATCTTGGAAAACTTTAGCTTGGAGAGCTTACGTTATGTGGGTTCTATTAAGCGGGGTGGGCAGATTTCTGCCTTTGTTGAAGCTGGCGGTCATACTTATACCGTACATGTAGGTAATTATCTTGGCCAAAACTATGGACAAATTACCGCTATTACTCCGGATAAGCTGATTTTATCGGAGGTAACTGAAGACAGCTATGGTGCATGGCAACGTCGAACAGCGGAATTGGAATTGAATATTCCAGACGCTTCTAACCAATCAAAACCCAATTAAACTTACCAAGGGATTTACGCTATGAAAATCAAAAAACTGCAATATCTAACCGTTTTAGGTATGAGCTTGGCCATGCAAGGCGTACTGGCTGGTAATATTACAGATATTAATGTCTCTGCTCTACCGAATAATCAGAAGGTTATTAAAATTCGTTTCGATCGGGATATGTTGAAGCCTAGCGGTTTTATTACTACTACGCCTGCCCGTATTGCTTTGGATTTCCCAAATACTGGCGCTAACCTTAATCAACCAGTGCTGCAATATAATGACTCTCTGCTTAGTCAAATTGCTGTTGCTCAAGATAGCAATAAGACCCGCGTTCTACTTAATCTAAATAGGCCAGGACAATATAATGCTGAAGTTAGAGGCAATGAGGTTTGGATTTATCTAAATGAATCTGGCCAGGGAGCTTCTACAACTGTAAGAGCTGCTCCTCCCAGTAACCAAATCCAACAAGAATCTCTTGGTGTAACAGAAACTCGTCCTGCTGCTGGTCAGAATGCTCTTGGTAGCAATACTGCCAACGTAGCCGTTGATTTTCACAAAGGTGCAAGTAATTCTGGCGTGATTGAAATCAATACGGCCGGTTATCGTGGTACCCCTGAAATCAAACAGCGTGCCAATAACTTGGTTATTTTGCTGAAAAATAACCAATTGCCGATTGCTGCACAACGTAATTTGGATGTAACTGATTTCAGTACTCCGGTTCGCACCATCAGCTTACGCCGGTTAGGTAATGACACAGAGATTACCATTAAGAACCAAGGCGGTTGGGAACATAAAACCAGTCAATCTGCTGGTCGATATATTATTACCGTTTCTCCAAAATCTGTTGTAGCTGAAGATGGCCTTCGTAACCGTAATCGTCACTTTACTGGTAAACGGGTTTCGTTAGATTTCCAAGATGTGGATGTGCGTACCATTCTGCAGATTTTGGCTAAAGAATCCAATATGAACATCGTGGCCAGTGACAGTGTTTCTGGCAAAATGACCTTGTCGTTGAAAGATGTGCCTTGGGATCAGGCTTTGGATTTGGTAATGCAGTCGAGAGGCTTGGATGCACGCCGTAATGGTAATATTATTCGTGTTGCCCCTGCTGATGAATTCCGACAAATTGACATCAAAAATTTAGAAGATGCTAAGCGTATTGATGAACTTGGTCCACTAGTATCCCGTACATTCCAATTGAAATACAAGGATGTCAATGAGTTTCGTAAAATTCTGAATATTAGTGACACAGGTGGTTCAGGAGGTAGTGGCAACAATAATAATACTTTGTTGAGTAGTCGGGGGTCGGCTGTAATTGACCCAGCTACAAATACATTGATTATTAAGGATAACCAGAATGTTATTAAAGAGTTTGAACGATTAATTGAACAATTGGACGTTCCTGCCCGCCAAGTGATGATTGAGGCTCGAATTGTTGAAGCTAATGATGGTTTTTCTCGTGCCTTGGGGGTGAAGTTCGGTTATAACAAAACTTCTGGCTCAACTAGAATTGGTAGTGGTCTAGGTAGCGGTGGTGGCACCAACGGTAATACTTTCTCTATTGCACCGAACGTGAACCTACCGGCTGTATCAGCAACCTCTTCTATCACTATAGTTCGGGCATTGTCTTCTGGTGCTTTGGGATTAGAGTTGACCGCTATGCAGGAACAAAACCGCGGTAAGATTATTTCTAGCCCACGCGTGCTGACTCAAGACCGCAAAGAAGCAACTATCAAGGCTGGTCGCGAGATTCCTTACCAAGAAGCTTCTTCCAGTGGTGCTACTAGTACCAGCTTCAAAGAGGCGGTGTTAGGTTTGACTGTTACCCCACAAATCACGCCCGATGGTAACGTAATTATGGACATCAAGTTGAATAAAGACTCGGTGGATGAAAACTGTAGCGTACTGGGTACTCCGTGTATCAACACTAAAGAGCTGAATACCCGCGCTATGGTGGAAGATGGCGGCACTATTATCTTGGGTGGTATTTATGAGGAAGATAACTCTAATTCCCAATACAAGGTACCGCTGCTGGGCGATATTCCGGTTGTAGGTAATTTATTCCGTGGTACTAGACGCAATAACAGCAAAAACGAATTGCTGATCTTCATCACCCCGCGCATCATGGGTAGTGAAGGCAACGTTCTGCGCTACTAAGCCACACTTCGCCGATTGATTCGGTTACAATGCCTGCCATGGATATCATGGCAGGCAATATTTTTTTGATCGGATTGATGGGTGCGGGTAAAACCACTCATGGGAAACAGTTGGCAGCGTTGTTACAGCACGATTTTATTGATAGTGACCAACTGATTTGCCAACGTACCGGCGTTTCTATCCCTACCATTTTCGAGCTGGAAGGGGAGGGTGGCTTTCGCAAGCGCGAAGCTGCTGTTATTGACGAATTGACCCGCCGTCATCCCATTATTCTCGCTACCGGTGGTGGAGCCGTCTTGTCTCCCGATAATCGCCGTTGTCTGCATACGCGTGGTACAGTGATCTATCTGCATGCCACCCCGGAAATTTTATACCGGCGCATTTCTTGCGATAAAAACCGTCCCCTCCTTCAGGTAAACGATCCACTTGCCAAGCTGCAACAGCTCTATCAGCAGCGCGACCCGCTCTACCGCGAGACTGCCCACCTTGTATTCAACATTCCAGCACAACACTCCTGTCCGCAGATTACCAAGCAACTGCTGCACCTTATCCAACAACACAGCCGAGATACCCTGTAATGCAAACCCTGCACGTCCATACCCCCGGTCACAGCTATCCCATCCATATTGGTTTCCGCTTATTTGACAACTTGGCCGAACTCATCCGCCCACATATCGGCGGTAAAGCCGCCATCATCAGCAATCAAACCGTTGCCCCGCTTTATCTTGCCCCCGTCAAAGCAGCCTGTCAACAACTCGGCATCAATGTTTGCGAGATCATCCTGCCCGACGGCGAACAATACAAAAATAACGAATCCCTCCAGCAAATCTACACCGGCCTGTTGCAGCACCATGCTGACCGCCGCACCACCATTCTCGCCCTCGGCGGCGGCGTAATCGGCGATTTGGCCGGCTTTGCCGCAGCCACCTACCAGCGCGGCATCCCCTTCATCCAAATCCCCACCACCCTGCTCAGCCAGGTCGATTCCTCCGTGGGCGGCAAAACCGGCATCAACCACCCGCTTGGCAAGAACATGATTGGCGCGTTTTACCAACCCCAAGCCGTCATCGCCGACACCGCCACCCTGCAAACCCTTCCCCCGCGCGAATTTTCCGCCGGCCTGGCCGAAGTCATCAAATACGCCCTGCTCGGCGACATGGATTTCCTTGCCAAACTCGAACACGCCATGCCCGGCATCATGCGGCAAGAGCCCGCCGCCCTTGCCGACACCATCCGCCACTGCTGCCAGATGAAAGCCAGCATCGTCGAGCAGGACGAAAAAGAGCAGGGCATCCGCGCCCTGCTCAACCTCGGCCACACCTTCGGCCACGCCATCGAAACCCAAATGGGCTACGGCAACTGGCTGCACGGCGAAGCCGTAGCCGCCGGCATGGTACTCGCCGCCCGCCTGTCCGAGCGCAAAGGCTACCTGAAAACCGCCGATACCGAACGCATCATCCGCCTGCTGCAAGCCGCCCGATTGCCCGTTGCCCCGCCGGAGTTTGCAGTTGATACCTGGCTTGCCCACATGCAGCACGACAAAAAAAATCAAGCCGGCCAAATCCGCCTCGTCATCCTCAAACGGCTCGGCCAAGCCGCCGTAGAAGCAGGCTTCAGCCGAGAAGACATGGCCGCCTTGCTGCAAAGCATATGATCCCCCTGCAAGCGGGCGGGCAGACCGGGCTTGGCAGAGCAGCCTGAGCCACACGCCCGAATCAAACGGATATGAAAATTTCAGGTAGCCATTCCCGCAACAGGCTACCTGAAAACAATAACGGCAAATTCGCCAACCCCAGCCGCACACCATGAAAACCTTCAAAATCAGCCCGAACTACCTCCGCCACTTCCTCGACATCTCCCCGTTCTACTACAGCGAAGAACTCTACCCCGAACTGACCGCCCTCAACTTAGCCAACAGCAGCAGTGTCCGCCGCTGGGCGCACGAATACCTGCGCCCCCATTTCCTCGGGTTTCCCATTGCCCGGCAAATCCGCATCAAAGAAAGCTTCCGCTACGGCCTCAATTTCTGGCCGGACGATACCTTGCAACGCTGCGCCGAAGAGTGGCTCGACCCGACCGGGCAAACCCCAATCCGCAAGCGCTGTGAAGAAATCTGGAACGACCTGTTTGACGGCGAATACTTCGGCATCGACAATCCCGCCGCCTACCAAATTGTCACAACCCCTCCTGGCGACCCGTTCGGCCATATAGTGGATTAACAAAAATCAGGACAAGGCGGCGAGCCGCAGACAGTACACACGTTACGGCAAGGCGAGCCAACACTGTACTGGTTTTTGTTAATTCACTATATATAGCCAACCAACTTAGCTTTAGCCTCAGCATCGGTTTGTTTTGCCGTACTTCCGTACTGCTTGTGGTTTTCCGCCTAGTATCGGAAGCCCATTCGGCTTGCTATAGTGAATTAACAAAAATCAGGGCAGGGCGGCGAGGTGCGGGCAGCAATGCAGTAAGACGAGCCAATACAGTATCGGAAGCGGAGTTGATTGGTTGCAGGCGGAAAAAGGCTACCTGAAAATTTTCAGGTAGCCTTTATCTATTGTTGAAATAGTTGTTCCTTCATACAAATCGTCTGGCCGCAGCCGGTATTGGTACATCAAGCCAATGCGGCAGGCAATGAAATATTTTGGTTATATGTGTGGCAGAAAGGGGAATAAAGGGCAGTTAAATGGGGATTAGCCAAAATGCTTGAAAAACGCAGCGAAATTCTGCGGCACGATATTTATCGGCAGCTTGTTGCGCTGGCAGGTATTTTCTACGTAGAAAAGGTGGAATATGGTTATACATGGTTGCTCGGATAAACAGGATAAAACATTCCCTAATTCTTTGCTAATTATAGATAAGTATCGTTCGACTTATCTAAATGATCTGGAGAGGGAAGGGCTGGGCATGGAGTTTCTGCACGCAATCAACCAATCCTTGTTTCTGTTTATTAATGCCGATCATGATGACCATCCCGGCGCCATAGTGATGGCTTTGCTGATAGCGGAGTATTTAACCGCCATCACGCTGGCTGCGGTGGCGGTTTATTTGGTTTGGAAACATCGGCGTCGGCGAGTTGTGTGGCTGAATGTATTGTGCAGCCTGCTGTTGGGCATGGCGGCAACCTATCTAATCCGCAAGGGCTGGCACGTGCCGCGGCCGTTTGATATGCAGTTGGGCACTAATTTTTTGGCGCACAGTGCAACCTCGTCTTTCCCTAGCAAACACATGACTTCGCTGACTGCCCCGCTGATGAGCATGTGCCTGTTTGCCCCAACTCGGCTGGTGGGCGTGGCAGGTTTGATGGTGGCCATGAGTGTGGTGTGGTCCAGGGTGTATTTAGGCGTGCATTGGCCGCTGGATATGGCCGGGGCGCTGCTGGTGGGTTTGCTGGCGGCTTTAGCCGTAAAGTATGGATTGCGCCCGTTGTGGATGCGCTGGCTTGATTCGGCTGATGGCAAGTTTGCCATTCAGGATAAACAGGCTAGCTGACAACCTGATGCTAATAGAAATAGGCTACCTGAAAGGTTTAGCTCGATTGGGGCTATGCTTTCAGGTAGCCTATTTTTATTAGGTCTTATAGCCAATCCATTTAACTTCCGAGATAGCGTTGGTTCACCTTGTGTTGATTGCGATTGGATTGGCGGAGGCCACTTGCCCGAATCAATCATAACGGCGGCATTTAATATCTGCATCCACGCAGAAAATCGCGTTTTGTTCGGCCTGGCAGGCGCGGCGGACTTGGGTGCGGGCCAGGCCTTCGTTGTGGCTGGTGGCTTCATAGGTTTTGCGGAACGGGGTAACGCTGCACACATAGGCCGGGCTGCGGCCTGCGCGGTGCTCGATGATGACTTCGCGCACATTGCCGTTGCTCGCAGATTGATTACGCTCCAACACGGCAATGCGTGCTTCCAAATCGGCAATACGCCGCTCCAGGGCGCTGATGCGCGCGGCATCGTCGGCCGGCGCGGCATAGAGTGCAGTGGGCAGGACTGAGAGGGCAAGCAGGAAGGGAAGTAGTTTTTTCATGAAAATCCTTGAGTTGAAATGGAAGTTGTATTTCAGGTAGCCTTTTCGGGGGCGGGATGCTACCTGAAAAATGGAAAATAAAACAGAGCAGGTGTGAATGAAAGGGTTGGGCGTTTGCCTAGTATGGGTGAGCCGATACCCAGCTGGTTGGTTTTGCTCAAGCTTCAGTTCGGCAAACGGCGGCAGATGCTTTGTGCCATTTCTTGACCGGTTTGGTCGTCGATTTGGGTTTGACGCATGGTGCTGGCATCGAGGCTGTCGATGCGCAGGGTGATGGTTTTGGCCTGGCGATCACTATCGAGGATGGTGGCGATACGGTGCTCTATGTTACGGAGCTCTGGATTGTTGCCGATGGTTTGGCGGGTAGCAGCATCATGCTGCGGGCGGGCACGGTTGCTGTTCCAGACGAGGATCAGGGTATCGTTGGATAGTTGCCAGGTGCCAGTGGCGCTTTGCTGGAAACGGAAGTCAAGGCCTTGGCGGCGGAAGGTATAGTCGCCAATACTGTTGGCGTAGTGGTTGGGGCGGAGGGTGAGGCTGTCGGTAACGGCGGCATAGATGCTGGGGTATTCTGTGGTGCAACGCCATTGGCCGGCAAGTTGGGCTTCGTTGAGAGGCGCTGCATTAGCAGCGCTGATGGCAGCGGTGAGGATAAGGATGGGAGTGAGTTTTTTCATAATGGTTCTGGTGTAGATAAGGTTGGTTTGGTGGGAGTTAGGTTTCAGGTAGCCTGCCTCTGGCCACAGGCTACCTGAAACTTATGACTGCCGCCTTACACGCCGGCTAGGTTGCATAGGTATTGCCATAAGAGCGGCACGGGGCGGCCGGTGGCGCCTTTTTCTTTGCCGGATTTCCAGGCCGTGCCGGCGATGTCGAGGTGCGCCCAGGTTTGTTCTTGGGTGAAGTGGGCGAGGAAGGCGGCGGCGGTGAGGGTGCCGGCGGGGCGGCCGCCGATGTTTTGCAGGTCGGCAAAGTTGGATTTGAGCTGCTCGCTGTATTCTTCAAACAAGGGCAGCTGCCAGGCTTTGTCGCCGCTTTGGCGGGCGGCTGCGAGCAGGCTGTCGGCCAGTTCTTGATTGTTGGCCACCAAGCCGCTGGCGGCGCTGCCCAGCGCGATGACGCAGGCGCCGGTGAGGGTGGCCACGTCGATGAGGGCGGCGGGCTTGAATTGGGCGGCGTAGCTGAGGGCGTCGCACAGGATCAGGCGGCCTTCGGCATCGGTGTTGAGGATTTCGATGGTGGTGCCGTCCATGGCGGTTACGATGTCGCCGGGCTTGTTGGCGGCGGCATCGGGCATGTTTTCGCAGGCGGGGGCGACGGCGATGAGGTTGACGGGGAGTTTGGCGCGGGCGGCGGCAATGAAGGTGCCGATTACGCTGGCAGCGCCGCACATGTCGAATTTCATTTCGTCCATTTCGGCACCTGGCTTGAGGGAAATGCCGCCGCTATCGAAGGTTACGCCTTTGCCCACGAGCACGACGGGCGCGGCGTTTTTATCGGGCGCGCCGAAGTAGGAAAGCTCGATGAGGCGCGGCTCTTGGGCGCTGCCTTTGGCTACCGACCAGAACGAGCCCATGTGTTCGCGGATGTAGTCGGCACCGAGGATTTTGGCAGATGCCCCGGCGGCTTGGGCTTCGGCGCGGGCGGTGTCGGCCAGATAGGCGGGGGTGCAGATGTTGCCGGCGGTGTTGCCGAGGTCTTTGCACAGATTGATGCCGTGCAGCAGGGCTTGGGCGCGGCCGAGTGCATCTCGGGCGGATTGGTCGGCGGCGGGGGCGTAGAAATCGGCTTGTTGCAAGGCGGCGGGTTTGGCGGTTTTTTTGAAGCGGTCGAAACGGTATACGGCTTCGCCCAGCGCGGTGGTGAGCACACTGAGGGCATCGGCCAATTCGGCGGCGGCGAAGGCGCTCAAGTCGATGGCGAGCGCGGGCTGCTTCTGTACCCAACCGGCGGCGTGGCGGAAGGCTTTGGCCAGCGCGTCGCGCCCTGTGTTGTCGAGCTTGAGCACGGCGGTGTCGGTAAAGCCGCCGTTGGCGGGAATGCGGGCGGCGGCGAAGGGTTCGCTTTCGGTGAGCGTGCCGTAGAGCAGGGCGGCGGTTTCATCGGCCGGGGCGGCGGTGCACAAATACAGGCGGGCGGCTTGGTTGGCGGGCAGGGCGGCGGAGTGAAGGTGGAATTGCATATTGATCCTTGGCTTGATTAGGGTGGAAAACGGGTGGCATTTTATCGCTTGGGGCAGGGAAGGGCTACCTGAAAGCATAAGCTGCAATGAAGCTAAAACAGTGCAGGCGGGATTTCAGGTAGCCTTCCCAATTGCACAGACAAAAGGCTACCTGAAAGTGAAGTTGGAATAATTCCGGGCAGCCTTCTGCTAAAACTGCTTTTCCAATTCTATAAATACTTGCCGGCTTTTGCGTTCTGCCCATACATGGCTGCTGCGGGTGTGTTGCCAGGAGAAATTCAGCTTCGGGGTGAGGCCGAGGATGGTCCAGTTTCTGTGCCACAGCGAAGCGGAGTATTGGATTTCGCGGTCGCGGCGTTGTTCGTGCGGGAAGCCTTGCGGCGTGATGTTCAGCGCGGTGCCGCGGAAACGCCGTTCGGCGAAGGATACGTTGAGCCGGGTGGAGAGGCCGCCCAGTGCGTCCCAATCGTGAATCCAACCGGCGCCGATGCCGTGGCGGCGGTAGGCGGCATTGTTCGGCCTGCCGCGCAGGGCGGATTGCTCCGGCAGCATCTGGTTGAAATTCAGCCCGGCATACAGCGTGTTACGCGCTGTGGCTCGCCAGGCCAGGGAGATGCTTTCGCCCAAATACCAGCCGTTATACATTTCTGCTTTGGTATCCATCCGATAGTGTTGGCGGTAGGCATCCAGCGTGGTGTGCAGTTGCCAGCGCGGGGTGAGCAGGCGGCTGTATTCCGTGCGCAGCCCGGGGGCGTGCGCCCACATGTGCATTTTCAGCGTGTGGTTGTTTTGCGGTTTGCGGCCATCCCAGTTGTCGGTGCCGCTGAGCTGGAATTGGTAAAACGGCATCACCAACAGCCTCTGCCGCGCATCCTGCCAGAGCCAGCCCGCGCCCAAGCGGCCGTAGGCGCTGTCGTAGGCCGATTTGTTGCTCCAATAATAATTGGTGCCGCTCACATCCAGCTGCACGCGCAGGTTGTGATGCCCGGCCAGCGGCTGGTTTTTCGCCACACCCACGCTATAAGCCACGCCCACAGCATCTTCTGCGCGTTCGCGGCTGCAGCCGAACGGGCTGCAATGCGGCGGCGGGGCGTTGTTTACATTATTATCAAATGAGGGCGAAAGCCCGCCGCTCCACTGCCATTGCTGCTGTTTGGCAATATGGTTCAGATAATGCCGCACATTATTCTGCACTTCCGCCGGCACTTCCGGCTCGCTCTGCACGGTTTCAAATAGCTGCGCCGATTCGCGCCATTGCTTGTCTTCTGCCAGCATGGCCGCCAAATCCAGGCGGATGCGCACATCCTGCGGCTCTTCTGCCGCCAATTCCCGATAAATTTGCACTGCGCGTGCATAGTCGCCCGCGTATTTTGCCCGCATGCCTTGCGCACGCCGCAGCAACACCATGTCCGGCTGCGGCGTTTGCGCATACAGTGAAGTTAAATCCGACAACAATTCCGGCTGTGGCGGGCTGTTCAATACCTGCACCAGCATCCGCGCCAAGAGCTGCGGCCGTGCCAGCAAATCCTGCTGCGTAAGCACCGGCGCGGCCTGCTGCCCATCTTTGGCTGCAGGCGTTGGCTCATTGTTTTCCAACTGTCGCAGCCACTGCTGCTGCCCTGTTTGCAAAAAACGCTTCTGATCCTGATCCGGCGTGGTATCGCCCCAAATCTGTTGCGACATACACAACGCCACAATAATTGGAAGCACTCTCGTTTTAATCTGCATAGGTGAAAATAAATTATTGAAAATATGTTGGTTTTACAAATAAGAATTCGTTAAGTTTAAATAGTTTATGCAAACAAAACAGTTTTCTTATCTATAAAAATGAGATATATTACCATTTCCTTTAATGAAGACGTGGTTAAATTAACATGAAACACCTGATTTTATCTTTGTCTGTGGCTGCTGCGTTGGCAGGGTGTGCGGGTAACGGTGGGGTAACCATTCCGGACGGTACCGCTCCCGTGCCACCGCTGACTCCGGCCGACTCCAGCAAAATCCTCGGCCCGGCCAGCACAGGCGAAACGCCCACTACCTTCCAAACCGGTAGTGGGCAGCTGCGTTATGTATCGTGGTATGTGGAGTATTGGGGTAGTCCGTCGTCTGAAAACAAACTCATCTATCAGGCGCCAAACGGCAAAAGTTATACCTTTGATGGGTTCACTAATCCGCCAAGATTCTCTAGCCGTTTTACTCCCGATAAAAACCAACCCACCAAGATGGAGCCGCAAACCTCAAGCGATGGCAACAAGCTGCTGGTGTGCTGTGAAAACGGTGATGCTAATTTCCCCGCAGGCTACCTGCAGTCTCTGCGTTATGGCGCATGGATTGGCGCCGACGGGCAAACCGATCTATTCGCGGGCGGCATATTGGCCAACACGGCGGACATGCAGAAGCGCAATGGCGCCACCACACCCACCGGCAAAGCTACCTACGAAGTTTGGGCCTTCCGCGTGAAAGACGGTTCGGTTGTGGCCTCTTCCTATAACACTGATACCAACCCTGCCAAACGGGTTAATTCTTTGCTAACCGTTAATTTCAACACCGGAAAAGTGGGCGGCACGATTAAAGGCAATGCCGATTTTGGTGCGGACATCGATTTCAACGATGTTACTGTAAACGGCAATACCTTCAGCGGCACAGCCTCTTCCGGCGGGGTGAGCGGCCAAGTGAACGGCGGCTTCTACGGTAAGAGCGGCTGGTACAACCCGGCCGGTACGGAAATCGGCGGCAAGGTTACTTTCAGCGGCAACCGCAGCCTCGACAGCGTATTTGGCGGCTCTGCTACCGATCCTCGCCGTGATCCCAATAGCACCGCCACAGATTTAACCCCCGTTAATCCCTAATCCTATTTTCAGGTAGCCTCTATTTCATTTTCAATTCGCTAACAGAATCATGAAAACACATATCCATCAACACCGGCCAAGTATTTTGTTCTTGGCTCTGTGCAGCATCTTCTCTGCTCCGATTTGGGCAGCGGGCGAAACGGACGATGCCGGTTCCGCCCAGTTGGAAACCATCGAAATCCAAGGTCGCAGGCATGCGCCGCGCCAGCTTGGCCGCGAACGCATCCGCCGCGAGCAGCTGGATAAAGAAATGGTGCAGGACATCCGCGATATGGTGCGCTACGATCCCGGCATCAGTGTGGCCGAAGGCGGCCGTGCCGGCTCCAATGGTTTCAGTATCCGCGGCGTGGATAAAGACCGCGTAGCCATCGTAGTGGACGGCCTCGACCAAGGTGAAAGCCGCTCTTCTTCTGCTTTCCAAGAACTGTTTGGCGCATATGGCAACTTCAACACCAACCGCAACGCTGCCGAATTGGAGCACATGAGCGAGGTAACCATCAGCAAAGGCGCGGATTCGATTACCGCAGGTAGCGGCGCATTGGGCGGCGCAGTGATTTACCGCACCAAATCGCCGCGCGATTATGTGGATGAAGACAAGCCGTATTATGTGGGCATGAAAACCGGCTACCTGAGCCGCTCCGAACAATGGTTGGCCAGCATTACCGCTGCCGGTCGGCTGGGCGGGTTTGATGCCTTGGTGGTGGGCACTGTGCGTAACGGGCATGAGACTAAAAACCACAGCAAAGCCGAAAATGTAAACCTGCGATTTAACAACAACTACCGCTTTGGTTACACCACCTATAGCGGTGTGGCACGCGGTACTCCCGACCCGCAAAACACGGAAGATCATGCCGACCTGTTCCGCCTCGGCTACCACTTCAACGACAGCAACTATCTGAGCGGTATTTACGAAACCACACGCCAGGATCGGGAAACGGATGAATTATCTAATTTGTTTGGCACTTATGACAGCACCAGCTACCGCTACCGCCGCGATGTGGCCTACCGCCGCCGCGTTGGCTTGGAATACGAAAACCTGCTGGAATGGGGACCGTGGAACAAGCTGACTGTGAGCTTAGACCGGCAGAAAATCCGCATGACTACCCTGACTTGGGATATTCCCAAGCAAGATTACATTCAACGGATGGGGCGGAATGCCGAAAACTACTTTATCCGCCGCAGCCTGAATTACGATACCGACCAATTCAAAGTAGCCGCCGAAAAACATTTCGATTTCGGTAAAAGCCTGACATGGGATATGGCCTATGGCGTGGGCGGATCGCGCAAACGCAACACCAATAGCAACACCAGTTATTGGACATACGTTTTCTATCCCGACCGCCTGGCTTCCGACCGTGATGAAAAAGAATTCTTGGTTAGTACCCAATCCAATAACACGAATCTTTATTGGAACAATACCCTGCGCTTTAGCGATCGCTTTAAGCTGAACCTCGGCGTGCGCTACGACCGTATCAAAATGCACACCCTGGATACGGAAAGTTTCAATCCCGATGTGAAAGGCCAGCTTGAAGCTAAAGGCCTGTGGAACCAACAGGCACGCTTCAGTTCGCCCAGCTATGTGGCCGCATTGGATTGGAACATCAGCCCGTCGGTTACCCTGCAAGGCAAATACAGCACCGGCTTCCGCGCGCCCACCACCGATGAAATGTGGTTCTATTTCCCCAACACCCTGTTTTATGTCGAACCCAATCCGAATCTGAAAGCAGAACGTTCCAAAAACGTTGAGCTGGGCATTGATGTGCACGGCAACTGGGGGCATGTACGCCTTTCCGGCTACCGCACCCGCTACACCGATTTCATCGACTTCGTTAATCGCGGCTACAAAGAGGTGATGACCTGGGACTACACCAGAAAAACCTTAAGCAACCGCGAATACGCCGATGTTTACCAAAACGTAAACCGTTCTCAAGCCGAAATCAAAGGTTTGGAGCTGAAAGCACGCTGGAATCTCGATAGCATCGGCCTGCCCGCCGGTATGTACACCACCTTGGCCGCGAACTATACCAAAGGCGAAGCCGACGGCAATATTCCGATTAACGCCATCCAACCGTTTAACGGCGTGATCGGTATCGGTTACCAGCAGCCGGATAACCGTTGGGGCGTGGATTTGAACGTTAGCTATTTTGCGCGCAAAAAACCGGAAGACACCATTGCCTCCTACGACAATACGGGCAGAGTTTTCCCTTATGCACGCCACAGCAGCAATATCTGGTTGGTAGATTTAACCGCCCGCTACCAGTTTAGGAAACATGTAACGATTAGCGCGGGCATCTACAACCTATTCAACCGTCATTACTACACTTGGGAAACCCTGCGCAGCATTCGCGAATTCGGCACGGTGAACCGTGTGGATAACTGTACCGACCGAAGCGGTGTCGCCCACCACGATGGCTGCGCCCATGCCGGCCTTGAGCGTTTCAGCGCGCCCGGCCGTAATTTCGGCCTTATTATCGAAGCCAAGTTTTAAACCTTGGCAGTAAGGAAAAAACCATTTCAACTACGTTGAAGCTTACATTTTCAGGTAGCCTCTGCGCTTCTTGGGAGGCTACCTGAAAATCATGTTGCCAACACACTAAGGAAAACAAACCATGCAAAATATCCCGTTCAACCAATACCTGAAAGAAAACTGCCGCACCACCCACGACAGCGTGGACGAGCTGGTGATGTCGGTTAAACCTTTTGACAACACCGAAAACTACATCCGCTTCCTACAGCTGCAAGCCGTGTTCCACAAAATTGTGGACGACATCTACAAAAACCCGCAGCTCAACGAAAAAATCACCGGCCTGGCCGAGCTTGCCCGCTACGATGACGTCATCCTCGACCTGCAAGATCTGAACGCTGCCGAAAAAGCCGTTTCCCTGCCTATTCCCAAACCGGAAGGTGCAGAAGCATTGGGCTGGCTCTATTGTGCCGAAGGCTCCAACGTGGGCGCCGCCTTCTTGTTTAAAGATGCGCAAAACAACCTCGGTTACAACGCCGAACACGGTGCCCGTCACCTCGGCCCGCACGCCGATGGCCGGGGCAAACACTGGCGCCGCTTTGCCGATCAGCTGAATAGCCTGGACATTTCCGATAGCGAACGCGAGCAGGCCCTGCAAGGCGCGCTTACCGCTTTTGCCTTCTACAAAAAACTGCTGCGTGAAATCTTCGAATTGCCCGAAGTTGCGTAAGGTTGGATGGCCGTTTTCGGCATAACAAAAGGCTACCTGAAATCTTCAGGTAGCCTTTGAAATAGGGTATTCTGAGTGGGTGTTGGATTCGAGAATCCGACCTACGGCTATTATAGTGAGTTAAATTTAAATCAGGACAAGGCGACGAGCCGCGGACAGTACAGATAGTACGGCAAGGCGAGACAACGCTGTACTGGTTTAAATTTAATTCACTATACCAATTCAAACAAAAGCTGCCGCTGCCTGATGCTTTTCGGATTTTCAGGTAGCCTGAGTTCGGGTTTTCGAGCTGCCTGAAAACGCTAATGCTCGTGCATGTGTTCATGTTCGTGCGCCGCCTGCTCGCACGCTTGGCAGCACGCCGCGCCGCCGTCGGCAGGTTCTGTTTGCACGGTGATGTGGCCGATGCCGTGTGCCCGAACGGCAGCCTGCACCTGTTTGGCCAGCGCGTCGGCCTCCGCCACGGTCAGGCTGCCGGGCACGATGACATGGCAGGACATGGCGTGTTTTTTGCTGGTAATCGTCCAGGCGTGCAAGTCGTGCACGCCTAATATACCGTTGATTTTCTGAATGTCTTCGGCAATTTTCACCAAATCCGTGCCTTTGGGCGCACCTTCCATCAGGATGTGCAGGCTGCCTGAAAGCACGCCCCAGCCGCTTTTGCCAATCAGCAGTGCCACCGCCGCGCTGGCCGCCAAGTCCGCCCAGTTCCAGCCGTAAAACTGTATCAGCAGGCCGGCCGCCACCGCCGCCACTGAGCCGAGCAAATCGCCCACCACATGCAAAAACGCACCGCGCATGTTCAAATTATCTTTTTCGCCGCGCAACATATACCACGCGACAAACAGGTTTACCAAGAGCCCGAGTACGGCCACCGCCAGCATCGCGCCGCCCGCCACGGGCACGGGTTTGAAGGCACGGACAACGGCTTCGACCACAATCCACGCCGCCATCACCACCAGCGTGAGGCCGTTGAGCGCGGCAGCGAGGATTTCCACGCGCTGGTAGCCGTAGCTTTTTTGCGAGTTGGCAGCCTTTTCCGCCCATTTGAAGGCGAACAGGGCGAGGGCGAGCGAGGCTGCATCAGAAAACATGTGTCCTGCGTCCGACAAGAGCGCGAGGCTGCCGCTGAGCCAGCCTGCCGCCGCTTCCACTAGCATGAAGCCGGCAATCACGGCCAGCGATACGCGCAGGATCCGGGTGTTGGTGCCGTGGGCGTGGGCATGGTTGTGTTCGTGGGTGTGGAAGGACATGGGCACTCCTTGGGCTGGATTGGGGCTACCTGAAAATGGGGCGGTGGGTATTGGGGTTTGTATGGTTTAGTCGGCTTTTGGGCTAAGAAATAATCTTCTCTTGCCGAAGTTTCTGCAAATCCGACAATATGGGTTCCCTATATTTTTTTGCCCTGGCCAAAGGAGCAACCAACACTATATCGTTTTCTTCAGATTCGACAAATAATTGCAACATTGTATTTAAGACGATATTTTTATTTATGAATTTAGACGAAAGGATACCGCTTTCAATTATTTTATCCCGATTAGCAATAAATTGATGTTCCGGATTGATTTTAAACAGATTTGTCGGGATACCTAAGCAGAAGAAATCTAGAAATTCCGCATTAGATATATCGATAGCCCAATCAACTTTCTGATAAAAGCTGTTTTTCATTTCTATCATCTTTTTCTTTTCTTCCGGAGTCGGCATTAAATTGAATCCAATATTATTTATTTTTATTTTCCCAATTTTTCCTTCAATTTTAATATGCTTTAATAATGGTAGGTTAAAAATGGCTATATCTCCGGTTTTTAGATTTTTTATGGTGATGTCTTCCAATATAACCGGGCCGATTAAGCAGTTGAACAACAAGCAGTCAGTCATATCTATATTCTTAAATATAGATAATTTCGTAATATCATCACGTGTACCAATATGACAATTATCAAATATACAGTTAATTAATTCTTTATTTGATATCTCAATACCCTGTTCTAAATCTAAATTCCTTTCCATATAAAATTTATGATCTCTAACTGTGTTCATAAGTTATTTCCTGTAGGCATGATTATGTTTATGGGCATGGAGGGACATGGGAATCCCTTTATGAACTTGGATGGTATAGAGGCTACCTGGAATATTGAAATTTTTATTACGGCTTTGCAGAAACCTAGCTGTCTGCCGAAGCTGCAATATCAACTAACTCCTGCGTTTCAAGGCGTGCCGCCGCTCCAATGGGGCAAATCGGGAATGCGAATGCCGAACAGGCCGAGGGCGCGGCCTACGCTGTGGGCAAGCAGTTCGTCTATGCTTTGCGGGCGCAGGTAGAGGGCGGGCACGGGCGGGAAGATGATGCCGCCCATTTCGGTGATGCGGCGCATGTTGTCGAGATGGGCGAGATTTAGCGGGGTTTCGCGCGCCATCAGCACGAGGCGGCGGCGCTCTTTGAGGGTAACGTCGGCAGCGCGGGTGAGCAGGTTGTCGCCCAGGCCGTGGGCGATGGCGGCGAGGCTGCGCATGGAGCAGGGGGCCACCAGCATGCCGGCGGTTTCAAACGAGCCGCTGGCAATGGCGGCGCCGAGGTTGCGGACGGGGTGCACCACGTCGGCCAGCGCGGCAATATCTTCGATGCGGTGTGCGGTTTCGTGCCGGCAGGTGTGCTCCGCGCCTTCGGAAATCACGAGGTGGGTTTCGATATCGGCTGCGTTTTGCAGCAGTTGCAGGGCTTTGTGGCCGTATTGGAAGCCGTCGGCGCCGCTGATGCCGAGGATGAGGCGTTGGGTGGGCATGGGGTTTTGTGGGTGGTTGGGTTTTGGTTTTCAGGTAGCCTTTGGGATGGGCTACCTGAAAGTTATGGGGGAGGGCGGAATAATTTGCCTGTGCAGGGGGTCGTTGGAAAGTGCTTTAGCTTCGCTGAAGTTTGGGCTTTCAGGTAGCCCGGATGGACAGGCTACCTGAAACTGCTTCAACCGGCCTTCAGCGCGCGCTGGCGGCGGGTTTCGGCCAGTACCATGCCGGTGCTCACGGATACGTTGAGGCTTTCCACCGTGCCGAGCATGGGGATGGAAACAAGTGCGTCGCAGTGTTCGCGGGTGAGGCGGCGCATGCCTTCGCCTTCGTTGCCCATCACCCAGGCCACGGCGGCGGGGATGTCGTAGTGGAACAGGTCGGCTTCGCCGCCCATGTCGGTGCCCACTATCCAGATGTCGCGCTCTTTGAGCTCGCGCAGGGTGCGGGCGAGGTTGGTAACGGCGATGTAGGGCACGGTTTCGGCGGCGCCGCAGGCCACTTTGCTCACGGTGGCATTCAGGCCGACGCTGCGGTTTTTCGGCGCAATCACGGCGTGTACGCCCATGGCGTCGGCCACGCGCAGGCAGGCGCCGAGGTTGTGCGGGTCGGTGATGCCGTCGAGGATGAGCAGCAGGGGCGGCTCGGTGAGGTTGTCGAGCACGTCGTCGAGGTGGACGTGGTTGTGCGAAGCGTCGATAAATCCGGCGATGCCTTGGTGGCGGGCGTGGTGGCACAGGTTATCAAGGCGGGCGGCTTCCACGAAGTGAACGGGAATATTTTCCTGCACGGCTTTTTCCAAGGCCTGCTGCATACGGGCATCGTGACGGCCGGACAGGGCGTAGAGCTCGGTGAGGCTTTTGGGGTTTTGCCACAGGCGGGCGTTGACGGCGTGGAAGCCGTAAATCAGGCGGCGGTTGGACATATGGTTTGCTTTCGTGATGCAGGCTACCTGAAAAGCGGATGCGGTTTCAGGTAGCCTTTTGGATATCGGAGTTTAATTTACGCGGCAGCTTGCGCTTGCGGATGGCCGCGTGGTTGGCGGCCTTATTCTGGCCACAATTTTTGGAAGGCGCGCACGGCGGCGGCGGGGTCGGGGGCGTGGGTAACGGCGCTGACCACGGCCAGTGAGGACACGCCGGTGGCGAGCACGGCGGGCGCGTTTTCCAGCGTGATGCCGCCGATGGCCACGGTGGGTGTGTTGCCGGCTTGTTGCACGTAGCGGCGCAGTTTGTCCAGCCCCTGCGGCTCGGTGGGCATGGCTTTGGTGTGGGTGGCGAATACGGCGCCGCAGGCCACGTAGCTGGGCTGCACGGCCAAGGCGCGCGCCATTTCGGCTTCGTCGTGGGTGCTCAGCCCCAGGCGGATACCGGCGCGGGCGAGGGCGGCAAAGTCGGCGCGGTCCATGTCTTCTTGGCCGAGGTGCACGCCGTAGGCGCCTTCTTCGAGGGCGAGCTGCCAGTGGTCGTTGATGAAAAGTTGGCTGTGCGAGCCGCGCGTGGCGGCGATGGCGCGGCGGATTTCCCGGCGCAGGGCTTCGCCGGTGAGGGTTTTGCTGCGCAGTTGCACGGTGTCTGCTCCGACATCGGCCATCCGTGCCACCCAATCGGCATCGGGCACCACGGCGTAGAATTTGAGGGGGCGGATGATGGGGGGAAAGGGTTGCATAGCGGGCGGCCTGCGGGTGGTTGCGGGGTGGCTATTATAGCGCAGCCGCCGGCGGGGCGGATGGCGGAAGTGGCTGCGACGGCTTTCGGGCGTGAAGGCTGCTTGAAAGCCAAAACTTTTTTCAGGTAGCCTTATTCGGATGGTGGGTTGGAATCAGGGTGAAATAAGGTGATACAGAAGTGCGGCAAGGTAGAGCAACGTGGTAACGTTCTTATTATATTCGCTGTATTTCGGCTATAGCCGAGCAATAGAAAGGCTACCTGAAAATTTCAGGTAGCCTTTATTGACTGCGGATACGGCTTAGGGATGCTCGATCAGCGCATAGGCCGAATGGTTGTGGATGCTTTCGAAGTTTTCGCTTTCCACACTGAAGCGGTCGATGCGCGGGTCGTTTTTCAGCGCCACGGCGATGTCGCGCACCATGTCTTCCACGAATTTGGGGTTTTCGTAGGCGTGTTCGGTAACGTATTTCTCGTCGGGGCGTTTGAGCAGGCCGTAGAGCTGGCAGGAGGCTTTGTTTTCCACCAAATCGATGATTTCTTCAATGGAAACTTCCTGTTTGTGGCAGGTGAGGGTAACGGTAACGTGCGAGCGCTGGTTGTGCGCGCCGTATTGCGAAATTTCCTTGGAGCAGGGGCACAGGCTGGTAACCGGAGCCAATACTTTGATTTGGTGGCTGTATTCTCCATCATCCGACACTTCGCCCTGCCAGGTGACGGCGTAGTCGAGAAACGAGGTGATGCCGCTCACAGGGGCGGCCTTTTTGCGGAAGAAGGGGAAGCTGATAGTGATGCGGCCGGCTTGGGTGTCGAGCCGCTCCAGCATATCGAGCGTGAGCCGGTGCAGGCTGGTGAAATCGAGCACCAGGTGCTGCCGCTCTTCCATCAGCGCCACAAAGCGCGACATATGCGTGCCTTTTTGCGAGGCGGGCAGGGCAACGGTCATGCCGATGCGGGCGATGGTGTGCTGCACGCCTTCTGCGCTTTGGATTTGCAGCGGGAAGTGCAGGTCTTTGATGCCCACTTGGTTGATGGGCATATTGCGTTGGTCGGGGCTGCTTTGCACGTCGGCAATGGCATTCATCCGTGGTTTCCTTATCGGGTGTGTGTAGCGGCGGGTTAAGGTGGCGAAGTATAGCCCTGCCGCTGCCGCCGGGCAATTGTTGGCGCGAGTTTATAGCGCAGATTTATGGCCGCGATTTTGCCGCCCGTTCCGGCGGCGGGTGTTGCCTGCGCTTTTGGTTTATCATATTGCTTTATTTGCATACTGCCGCGAACATCTGCGCAGCCGGAAACCTCAACACCCGCACAAAGGAGGCACCCATGCCACAACCGCAACTGACTAAACTGCACCGCTCCCGCCAACACCGCATGATTGCCGGCGTGATGGGCGGCATTGCTGAATATTTCGGCTGGTCGCCTACGGTGACGCGCATCCTGTTCGTCATCATTTCCTGCTGCAGCGTGGCCGTGCCGGGCATCATCATTTACCTGATCCTGTGGATTCTGATGCCCAACGCCACGCCCGATTCCTATCGCTAGCCCATTTCAGGTAGCCTGTACCCCGTAAGGAAAGCCCGATGAAACACATTGCCCTAGTTTTAACCGCCAGCCTGCTGCTCGCCGCCTGCCAAAGTACCGGTACGGTGTCCGAACAGCAAAACGCCGCTTTTTATCCCTTAACCCAAGGCGAAAACAGCCCCGAAGAATTTGCACGGCACTGCGCCGCCGAACAAGGCACATTGGGCGTGGTACAGGCTGCCGACAACCGACATGCCTACACGCTGGTCTGCCGCAGCGCCGACGGAACGCTGGCCTACGGCTACGGCATCGGGCGCAGATAATTCAGCACACCCCATTCCCACACAAGGACACCCCATGAACATCCTCTTCATCGCCGACCCGTTGGCCACCTTCAAAACCTACAAAGACACCACCTACGCCATGATGCGCGAAGCCGCCAAGCGCGGGCACAAACTGCACCACACCCTGGCCGGCGAACTCTCCGTGCAAAACGGCAAAGTGGCGGCCCAAGCCGCGCCTTTCCAATTCATCGGCGCAAAAGACGACCACGACCACGAATGGTTCAAACCGCAGGACAAAGTGCAGGCTGCCTTAACCGAGTTCGACGCCGTAATTATGCGCACCGACCCGCCGTTCGATATGCAATATTTATACAGCACCCAGCTGCTCACCCTCGCCGAACAGCAGGGCGCAAAAGTGTTCAACAGCGGGCAGGCCATGCGCGATTTCAACGAAAAACTCGCCATTTTGAATTTTTCCCGATTCACCGCGCCCACCCTCGTTTCCACCCGCGCCGCCGACGTGCGTGCCTTTTTGGCCGAACACGGCGACATCATTGTCAAACCGCTCGACGGCATGGGCGGCATGGGCATTTTCCGCCTCACCGAGCGCGACCCGAACATCGGCAGCATCCTCGAAACCCTGATGCGGCTGGATACGCGCACCATCATGGCGCAACGCTACATCCCAGAAATCGTGCACGGCGACAAACGCATCCTCGTGATTGACGGCGAAGTCGTGCCCTTTGCCTTGGCCCGCATCCCGCAGCAGGGCGAAACGCGCGGCAATCTGGCCGCCGGCGGGCGCGGCGTGGCGCAGGAATTGAGCGACCGCGACCGCGAAATCGCCGAAACCCTCGCCCCCGAGCTGAAACGGCGCGGCATTTTACTGGCCGGTTTGGACGTGATTGGCAGCCATCTGACCGAAGTAAACGTAACCAGCCCCACCGGTTTCCAAGAAATCACCAAACAAAAAGGCTTCGATGTGGCCGCCAAATTCATCGACGCGGTGGAACGCAACGCGTGATAGGCGTTGCTCAATTGAAGCCCGGCTTTCAGGTAGCCTACGGTAGCGATAGAGGCTACCTGAAAAATGAAAGTTTTTTGTATACAATTATTTGTATGCTGTATACCCACGATTGAAGGCTACCTGAAAATTTCAGAACCGCAAACCATAGTTTGGCTCCATGCCGAGCTGCATATTTTCAGCTTCGTCGAGCAGGATTGCCCGTTTCCACTTTGTTGCCGAACTTATTTTTCAGGTAGCCCCCGCACATCATTCGGAGCACGCCAATATGACCAAACCACTTACATTATTGCTCTCCGGCTTGTTTGCCGCGCTGTGTTGGACGGCGGCGGATATGCTGCTGGTGGGCTTTGTGCAGTCGCCGGAGCAGTATCCGTTGTTTTCGCACACACTGGCCTCTGCCTTAGGCGACGATGTGGATTTGGCGGTGCTGATGCTGGCCGGATCGCCGCAGCGGCTGTTTTGGGGCGTGTTGCCCGCCACTTTCAGCCTGCCGTTTTATTTGGCCTCGGCTTTCGGTGTGCGCCGTTTGCTGCACGGCAAGGCGGCAGGTGCGGTACTGAGCCTGCTCTCGGCAGGCTATGCACTCTCGCCCTTGGGGCATGCGGGCTTTTATTATATGGGAATCAGTGCGCAAACCCTGCTGCATAGCCCGCCTGAAGCCTATCCGATGCTGCTGGCGCAATTTCGGGCATTTCATGCCATGTTGGCGGTACATTGGTTTGCCTCGGTGGGGCTGCTGGCTGCGGGCTGGCTGGTGCTGCTGGTGCAAACCGTGCGCGGGCAAACTGTCTTGCCGCGTGCTTCTGTATGGGCAAACCCCTTGCCGGTGGGCGCTGCGGTGGCGGGCGTGTGCAGCCTGTTTCCACAATCGGCCGCAGCGGCCTGCATCGGCGGAGCAACATTCAATATCGCCCAGGCGGTGTTTTTCGCCTTCGCTTGGTATTGCCTTTATTCCAACTACCAACATCAAAAGGAGCATCGATGAAACCCGGCAAACGCGGCCTCGCGCGCCTGATCGCCGCCGCCCAATATTCCCGCGACGGCCTCGCCGCCGCCTACCGCAACGAAGCCGCCTTCCGCCAGCTGGTGTGGCTGCACGCCGTGCTGCTGCCCCTGGCGTGCTGCTTCGATTTCGATACGCCCGTGCGCATGCTGCTGGTGGGCGCGTCGCTGCTCTCGCTGATTGTGGAGCTGTTCAACACCGCCATCGAAGCCGTGGTGGACAGGATTTCCGAAGAGCTGCACCCGCTCTCCAAAATCGCCAAAGATGCAGGCTCTGCCGCGCAGCTGGTGGCGCTGTTGCTCGTTGGCATTTTTTGGCTGATTGCCTTCAACACCCTGTAGTCCAATCCCGTTTGATAGAAAGGAAAGCATATGAAGCTTAAGCAAATCGTTATCCTCTCCGGCCTGCTTTTGGCCGCGGCCGCCCAGGCAGAAGTGCGCGCCAGCCAGGCTTGGGCGCGGTTTACCGTGCCCGGCATGAATTCCGGCGGCGTGTTTATGCAGCTGGAAAACGGCAGCCCCGCCGACGCGCTGATCGGCGGCAGCAGCCCCGTGGCCGAAAGCGTGGAAATTCACGAACACGTGATGGCCGGCGGCAATATGCGTATGCAGGCCATGCCGCAAGGCCTGCCGCTGCCCGCCAACGAGCGCACCGAGCTCAAACCCGGCAGCTACCACGTGATGCTGATCGGCCTCAAACAGCCCCTCGCCGCGGGTAGCCGTTTCCCGCTCACGCTGAAATTCCGCCACGCCCCCGAGCAAACTGTGCAGGTGGAAGTGAAAAGCCCGAGTGATGAAGCGGGCGGCGGGCATCACCACCATCATCACCATCACACGCATTAGCTGATAAGGTTTCAGGTAGCCTCTTGGTTGGGATGGAGGCTACCTGAAAATGGATGGGATTGTTTAATAAAGGATGATTGGAAGGCTGATGACTAATAAATTTGTTTGTTTCCTAGCTGCCCTGTTTATAACGGTTGTGCTGATGTATATAGCCGGTCTCCTTTTGGGAGAGTGGTTATATGTCTTAGCGTTCTTGCTTTTTTTTAGTCCGGACGGGTTTTTTTGGGGAGTTGCTATCCTGATTGTGGTTGGGGGTTTTATATTTGCCTGTGTGTTTGGCATGATGGGCGGCTGGAGAACGCATGAGCAAAAACGGGAAGCGATCATGTACCAACAACGCCGAACCAATATGCCACCCCCCGAGTCGCCTGCCAGCGATCTCTATGATTTCAATATGCTGAACGCGTCCTACCACATGCTTCAATGGCTGGCAGACGCGCCTTACCAACACATTTGTCAAAACATCGAACAGCTGTTGCGCCAAAAAATGGCCGACAGCCACCTGCTCGATATTGCCGCTACTTCCATGCCGCAATGGCAAACCGTGGAAGTGCGGGAAGAAGAAAACGGCCAAACCGTCGCCGTCAGCCGTACCGGCATGGCGTTTGAATTTGTGCTGCATGTGTCCGGAAACGGCCAAACCCACAAACTCAAAGGCGTATATACTTGGGCGGGCAGCCGCCTAAACCGCCCGCCCGCCGAACAGCGCCAACGGGTCTGGCTCGACATAAACGGCACGCTGGCCGACTTCGGCGGCAGCCGTCTGGCCGAGCGGCTGAAGGCAGCGAATTAAACGCTTGGCTGTATCCTCCATTATTTTTAACTACGCTGAAACATCGTTTTAGCTTCGCAGAAACTCAGCTTCGGCTGCACCAAAACATCGTTTTAGATGTAGGTTGGGTTAGGCTGCAAACCGTAACCCAACAATCGGATACTCTTTTTGTTGGGTTACGCCTGTGGCTAACCCAACGCTTGGCCGTATCCTCCATTGTTTTAACTACGCCGAAACATCGTTTTAGTTTCACGGTAACTCAGCTTCGGCTGCGCCAAAACATCGTTTTCAGGTAGCCTTTTAGCGGGTGGAGGCTACCTGAAAAAGGATAGGGCTGTTTGCAAATGATGATTGGAAGATTGATGATTAATAAATTTGTTTGTTTCCTAGCTGCCCTGTTTATAACGGTTGTGCTGATGTATATAGCCAGTCTCCTTTTGGGAGAGTGGCTATATGTCTTAGTGTTCTTGCTTTTCCTTGGTCCGGACGGGTTTTTTTGGGGAGTTGCTATCCTGATTGTGGTTGGGGGTTTTATATTTGCTTGTGTGTTTGGCCTGCTGGGCGGCTGGAGAAAAACACAGAATCAAAGACGGGAAGCGATCATGTGCCAACAACGTCGAACCGATATACAGTCTTCCGAGCCGCCCACCACCAACCTTTATAATTTCCAGCTACTAGGCAGCTCCTATTCTATGCTGCAATGTCTGGACTACACGCCCTACCAACACATCTGCCGAAACATCGAACAGCTGCTACGCCAAAAAATGGCCGACAGCCGCTTGCTCGATATTGCCGCCACTTCCATGCCGCAATGGCAAACCGTTGAGATTCGGGAAGAGGAAAACGGCCAAACCGTCGCCGTCAGCCGCACCGGCATGGCGTTTGAATTTGTGCTGCATGTGTCTGGAAACGGCCAAACCCACAAACTCACCGGCGTATACACCTGGGCGGGCAGCCGCCTAAACCGCCCGCCCGCCGAGCAGCGACAACGAATCTGGCTCGATCTCAACGGCACGTTGGCCGAATTCGGCGGCAGCCGGATGGCCGAGCGGCTGCAGGCAGCAAATTAAACGCTTGGCTGTATCCTCATTATTTTTAACTACGCTGAAACATCGTTTTCCGTAAGTTTGGCACGGGCACGGTGCGATAAAATTAACGCCTCCAAGTGAATATGCTTTTGATAAATAAGGATATTCACATGGTTATCATTGCTGTGGTCTCTACCAAAGGTGGCATTGGTAAGACGACCCTTACTGCCAATTTGGCCGCTGTGCTGGCCGATATGGGCTTCAGAGTGCTGATGCTGGACACCGATACCCAAGCGTCCCTCAGCAAATATTACCCGCTGCACTACCGTGCGCCCAACGGCATGGTCGAGCTTCTGTTGGGTAAAAACGACGAAGCCTCCATCCGCTCCGCCATCTCCAATACAGTTTATCCCAATCTGGACATCGTATTGTCCAACAACGTCCGGGACGACGTGCAGAACAAGGTGTACGACCGCCCCGACCGCGCTTTCCTGCTGCGCAACAAGCTGGTTCATCCCTGTATCGCCGAAAACTACGATGCCGTCATTATCGACACCAAAGGCTCGGTCGGCGTTATCCAAGATGCGGCCTGCTTTGCCGCCAACCTGCTGCTCTCCCCATTATGCCCGAAACGCTGAGTGCCCGCGAGTTCATCTCCGGCACGCAGGAGGCATTGGAGCGGCTGTCGCACGGTGCGGCCATGAACCTGCCGATACCGCCGCTGAAGGCGCCGATTTATGAGCGCGACCGCACCAAAGACGCACGGATGATCGCAGAAAACATCAAAGCCTATTTCCACAGCAGCCTGGATGGCAAAAAACAGCTGATGGCGTTGGAAATCCCCCATCCAAAGCCTACAAGGAAGCGGCCACCCTGCGCATCCCCGTACACTGCCACGAGTGGAAGCATGCGGGCAAATCGGAATCCGCCCGGCAGCAGATGATCAATTTGGTCTGTGAGCTGTTCCCGCAAATCGGGGAAGGCGGGATCGAGTGCCACCTGTTCGGCGACAACCTGGAAAACCTGCTGGCGCCGGAGGATGCCGCCCCCGGGGAAGGAGGAGGCCGTGAATAAGCCCGTGCAGCCGCGCAAACCGCAACTGACCTTGGATGCCGCAGCCGCCAGCCTGATGGTGCCGCAGCCGGCGCAGACCGGGATGGACATCGCGGTCAAAGACGACGTATTCCCCGGCCTGTTCCTCAACGTGCCGGTATCGGAAATCGACTTCTTCGACAAAAACCCACGCACCCGCCACGACCCGGAACTGTACCGCCAAATCAAGGAATCGATCCGCGAAACGGGCGTGCAGCAGCCGGTGCACATCACCCGCCGCCCCGGCTGCCGCTGCTATGTGCTCTCGCAGGGCGGCAACACCCGCCTGAAAATCGTACAGGAACTGTATGCGGAAACGGGCGACGGCCGGTTTGCCGCCATTCCGGCCATTTATGCCGAATACACCTCGGAAGCGGATATCCGGATCGCCCACCTGATCGAAAACGAACAGCGGGCGGAGATGTGCTTTTGGGACAAGGCGCAGGCCTATGCCGCCATCCGCGACATGTTTCAGGCGGAGAGCGCCAAACAGCTGAGCCTGCGCGAGTTGGAAGCACTGTTTCTGACGCATGGGCTGTCGCTGACTTATCAAGTATTGGGCTATCTGTTTTTCGCCAAAGATCATTTGAGCGGATTGGGCAGCTTATGTATGTATCTTTCAAATTCAAAAACCATTGAACTGCGAGCTCTGTACCGTAATTTCAGCGATTATCTGAAACAAGGCTACAATGAACAGGAATTATCCAGCTTGGCGGAAATATTGGCCGAATAGGCAATGGAAAGGGTTTTGTTCATAGCCGTAACCATATCGGCCGCCATCTGTCCGCCGTACAGCTTCGCGGCCGCATCGGCTGCTTGGATGGCGATTCGGGTACCGGCTCTGGCTGCCTGGCTGAGTACGGTGGTGGTTTCCGGTGGCAGACGGTCTAGGAACGCCCTCTGTTCTGGGGTCAGCATTTGTGCGTTTTCCGTATTATTTGGTGTCGATCAGATAAGCCATGATGGAGCCGCTTTGTATCTGGGTCGGCAAAGAATCGCCCATGGAATTGTTGTCGCCGAACGCAGTCTGTTTGCCGATCAGCAGATTCAGGATGTACCAATATGTACCGGGAAAGGCGGAATCGGCGGTTTTGATTTCTTGGCAGCTGTCGGCTTTGCGGACATCGAAATCTTTGCACTGGTACTCGGTCAATACCGAACCTGTTTTCGGGCCTTCCACTACATCTTGGAAAGTCCAAATTGGTGCCAACGCTTTATCAACACGTTCCTTGGAGGCATTAACAAGGGTATCGCCTGCTGATGAGGATTTGGCTTTATCTCCGGTCAGCACTATTCGGGTGCCATACAGGCTCATGGCCATTTGCACAAATCCTTGGTGGCCGCCGTATGGCCTAGTATCAATGGCTTCGTTGCCGTTGGTATCGAACGCGCCGGCAGAGACCAGTGTATTCATAATATTGTTGCCGTATTCGGTTGACTGGTCGGCCGCATCATCAGGACGGTTGGTGTTTTTACCGTTGTAGGTTCGGTTATCGTTGGCTTTGGCATAGTCTTTGGCCTTACCGGCGGCGGCCATACCGCCACACCAAAGTTACAGGCAGGCAGCCGCAAGCACCCGGCGGCTGCCCGCAGCCGGATTCAGAAAGGGATTTCGCCGTCCGGGGCATCGGCAGACGGTGTGCGCGGCGGTTTCAGTGATACCGATTCGACACGCCCGGAAGAGAGGTTGAGATACACATTGTCCGCGCGCAGCCGGCGGGTTCTGACCGGGTGGCCGTCTTTTTCGTAGAACTCGATACGCTCTTCGCCTTCGATCACGACAGGCATGCCTTTGGCCAGCACCTTGCTCAGGTTCTGCGCCTGCCGACCCCAGATTTCGCAATCGATCCATTCGACCGGGCCGTCTGGCACATAGCGGTCTTGTCCGTCAATGTTTTGGCGTTTGTAGCGGGTGGAGGCGACAGAAAAGTTCAGCACGAAACCGGTTTCTCCGTCATTGCGTTTGATTTCTTTGAGTTCGCAGTTCTGCCCCAGGTTGCCCCGGACAGTAAGCTGAATAGACATTCGGCTGTTCTCCAAGTCGGGAAACAGCCGGATTTGTGGATTTTGGGTTTGAAATAACCCAAATTACAGATGGGGTATATTGAGTCTATACCCGGTTCGCTTCCGGTGTCAAGAACTGCGTTGGAAGAGCCCTGACTAACCGAAGGCAATCGGCTCGTTCGGCATCCGGTCACGTATATCTTCCAATACAACGCCGCCTGTCTGTTTTGTCAATTCAGTCAGCAGTGTACCCAAAAGGGCTTTACCAGCATCGTCGGTTAGTGCTGGTTCTGACTGCCCGTTTCCACCACCGGCTACCATAGCCTTTATCTGCTCGGAGTGGTTCTTATTGTGTGCCGTTGTCATCCGTATCAGCCCTGCCCGTAATTTACTTTGAGAAAGTATGCTTCTTCCTGCTTTCATGAGTTGCCGCTATGCATTCAGTTCCATAACACTCAATTTGTGAATGGAGAAAAAGCCCGACACAAAATATCAGGCTTGCCGGTTATTGGTACTACCCGAACAACTCGGAATGCGTTCCCAAACGGATAAGCTGCAACCTGTTTTCTGTCTTGCGGTAAATTAGTACCAAGTCAGGATTGATATGACAGTCTCGGCAATCTTTCCACTGTCCTTCCAATCCATGATCCCGGTATTTCTCCGGTAACGGTATGTCTTTAACCAAGCAGTCTAAGACTTCCACCCATTCCCTAGTAACCAATTTCTGACAATGCTTCTTTACATCGCGTTTGAACTGGTTGCCGTTAGTACTAATTTCTCGGGTTGTTTTGTTCATTAAATGAACCTTTTCAAGTTATTTAACCATAATATATGAAATACACACCGAGAAATCAAATTATGAGGGGTGTTTTTTTACTTTCACACCGGCTACTTGTCTGCCAACGCCTGTATCGCCTCGACCGCCTCGGTAACCGTCTTGTAATGCAATGTCTTTGCCGGCTCGGCACGCGCTTCTTCAATTGCCCGTTGTGTTAAGCTGTTTGGAATGTACCCTGCTTTGTAATCAAAGGAAAGCGGGATGACTCTGGTATCGGCAATCTGCCGTAAAAACAGCTTTACTGCTTGGGCAGGGGTCAAGCCATAACTTTCAATGACAGGAAATGCCTGCTCCTTGAGATCTTCATCCATTCGGATATTAAAATTCGTGCTCATTGCTCTGCTCCAGTCATCAATATTTCCCTGCATCAAACAGCATATGGTTGGTCTCTTCTACCATTCGGTACAGGTTATAAACAATAAAGTGTAACAATAGTAAAACTTTTGTTTCACTTTTGCAAGAACTTTATTTTACCTTGCAAATAATAAATACTTTGCTTTTAAATCAATTCTGTACCAAGCATTTTTCAGGCAGATCAGCAAACCATATCAGACTGTAACGCCGCTCATATTCCGACCGTTTGGTGCACCAATAAGCAATCTGTCCGGTATCATCAGACCTATCTACAGAGGCATTGATACTGCCACTTTCAGGTAGCCTGGCGGTCATGCCGCACAATCACGTCTGCCGGGATATTTTGCGATTCCGACATAAAACGCATCTCGCCAAGCAGGGTGTAATCCGCTTTCAGCTGCTCTACGGTCTGTTTCGCTTCGGCGTAATACTGCTTCATGCTCAGGTGTACCCGCATATGCAACAGCCGCTCGTCGTATGGTAACCGGTACGCTGGTTTCAGGTGCCGGCGATGTCGCGTTCCCGGAAGGATATGAAGACTTTACCAGCCACAACGAAGACCGCCTGAGCACGGAAACCGTACCGATGCTGATGCCGGCAGACCTGACTTCCTTACCGAAAGGGCAAGCCTTTGCCCTGCTGGAGGGAGGCAATCTTTACAAGCTCCGTCTGCCGCTGCCGTTACCCGATCCGGATGCCGATGTTCCCGAAAACCTGACTGTCATGGCCGATCGGATGCGTGAAATTGCGCGGCTGAGCAAAGCCGGCAATGACGAAGAGGAAAATATTTTCATGGAAGGCAGAAGCTATGGCTAAGCACACCCGTCAGGATTTTATTTCCGAATCGCTGATATTGCGGTTTCTAACCGCACCGCTTAAGTGGCTGAAAATCCTGCTGCTGGTTACGTTTATCCTGTTTGGCAGCTCCATTGCCCTGCAGATTTATTTCCATCAGCCGGATTTGCTGCAACAGGAAATGGATGCTACCGAAAAACTGGGACAGCAGAGCCTTTGGAAACAGTGGGCACAGGATATTGCGACAGATGACCGGATAAAAAACCAGTCTGCAACAGGCATCAACCTGATACTGACCAAGCACATCTATCACGCCTTCAGTACCGTCTTATACGAGTGGATACCTGTCAATTACCTGCTGTCCGCCCAACCGGGCGACGCCGGTTACGATGCAAAAGAGCGTATTCTGGAACCGGGTTACGATTACTTGGAACGCTTCGACCAAACAATCCGTATCATCTCCCTACGGCTGGGCAATATCATATTTCTGAGTATTCTTGCTGTCTATCTGACCGTATTAACGGCTGCAGACGGCTTAGTGCAACGCCGTATCCGTCAAGAAAATGCATCACGGGAAAGCGCCGGTATTTACCATCGGGCAAAATACTGGCGCATCGGTATTATTTCTTCCAGCATGCTGCTCTATCTCTCCTGCCCTTGGCCATTGTCGCCGTTATGGCTGCTGATACCGATAGCCGGTGGGGCGGCTATGGTATTTTTACAAACCAAGTATCTGAAAAAATATTTATAACATAATGTTATTTATGGTATTAAATATAATCTTTACATACCGTGCAGATTTTATTTACGGCAACTAATGCCGTTTTGTGGCACATTGCCGCCGATTTGATTCTGCCGGCAATGGGTGACCTCTGGATTTCCTCCTATAAGTTTCACTATAAAATATAGCCTGTTAAGTATTATTTTTGTTTCTTGGCACATCTTCTGCTATATCAACTTTGTGATTCAAGTCGCACCAACCTTATATTTTATTGGGCAAAGGCACCTACCATGACCCGCACCCTCCACTCCCTCCGCATTGCTGTCCCGCTGGCAGCCCTGCTGCTGGGTGCGCGGGTGCAGGCTGCTCCTGGCGACATCCAGTCACAACAGATCCAACGCGAAGAGCAGCGTCAGCAGGATATGCAGCAACAGCTGCAACCGAATGCGGATGTGCGGCTGGACGAAACTGCCGGTGCCGGTGTTGCTATTTCCCCGGGTTCGGCTCATCCGCCCGCGGCGGAAACACCTTGCTTTCGGATTCGGGAGATTCAACTTGCCGGCGATGCGGCCGGTAAGTTTTCTTTTGCCCTTAGGCAGGCCGTTGCCCAAGCCGGTTTCGTGCCCGGGCAGTGTTTGGGTGCACAAGGCATCAACCGCATTATGGTGTTGGCGCAGAACGCGCTGATCGGTCGCGGCTACACCACCACCCGCATTTTGGCCGCCCCGCAGGACTTGCACAGCGGGGTATTGGTTTTGACCGTATTGCCCGGACGCATCCGGCAGATCCGGTTTGAAACTGCTCAGGCCGATGCCACCCATGTCGGGCGCATCACCGCCTTCGCCAACGAGTTTCCCACCGGCAGCGGCGCAATACTGAACCTCAGAGACCTGGAACAGGGTCTGGAGAACTTGAAACGGCTTCCCACTGCGGAAGCCGATATTCAAATTGTGCCCGCCGAACAGCCGGATGAGAGCGACATCGTGGTGTCTTGGCGCCAACGGACAGTTCCCTACCGGCTCAGCATCAATGTGGACAACTCCGGCAGCAAGGCCACCGGCAAATACCAAGGCAGCCTCACCTTCTCCGCCGACAACCCTTTGGGGCTGAGCGACCTGTTCTACGCCTCCTTCCACCACGATCTCGGACACAAAGACCATCCGCGCAGCCCGAGCGGGCAAACCGTCAACAGCCATACCGGCGGTTATGCCTTTCATTACTCGGTGCCGTTCGGCAACTGGCTGTGGAGCTGGAACCACAACTACTACCGCTACCATCAGGCCGTAGCCGGCCGCACCGAAGTGTACGACTACAACGGCAGCAGCAGCAGCAGCGACATCGGCTTCACCCGCCTGTTGTACCGCAACGCCCGCCGCAAGACCCACCTTGGCTTCAAACTGTGGCAGCGGGAGGCCAAAAGCTATATCGACGATGCCGAAATCGACGTGCAGCGCCGTAAAACCGCCGGCTGGCAGCTCGGCCTCACGCATAAGGAATATTTTGGCCGCGCCACATTAGACGCCGCCCTAAACTACAAACGCGGCACCGGTATGGCCGATGCCCTGCGCGCCCCGGAAGAAGTGTTCGACGAAGGCACTTCCCGCATGCGCATCCTCACCGCCGACATCGGCTTCAACCAACCCTTTCATCTCGGCAAACAGGCATTCGCCTACGACACCCGCCTGCATATCCAGTGGAACCACACCCCGCTCACCCCCTTGGACAAACTCGCCATCGGCGGCCGCTACACCGTGCGCGGCTTCGACGGTGAAATGAGTCTGTCGGCCGAGCGCGGCTGGTATTGGCGTAACGACTTCATCTGGCAGTACCATCCGCAGCACCAAATGTATCTCGGGCTGGACACCGGCCACGTCTCCGGCTGGTCAACCCAGTTCCAGCTCGGCCAAAACCTTGCCGGCGCCGCCCTCGGCTGGCGCGGCCAGCTCAATGCGCCCGGCAGCCTCAACTACGACCTGTTTGTCGGCCGGCCGCTGCACAAGCCCGAATACTTCCGCACCGCCGACACCACCATCGGGTTTAACCTGAACTACTCGTTTTAAGCAGTTTTAAGCAAATTCGGAATCCTCCCGGCCAATTCAGAATACCCCTTATAGCCCGTTCCCTATCTTCCAAAAAAACACTAACTGAATCCATCCGTACACACCACACACCCGTCCCAAAAGAACCAACGTCTACTGCTAGTTATTCATCCCACCATTAACCATCACTCATAAAACTAATATTCTCTTGCGGAGCACTCACCATGAACCAACAACGCCACAAAGTCATCTTCAATAAAACCCGCGGGGTGATGATGGCGGTGGCCGAGTATGCCATGCGTGAGGGCAAAACCGCCGGCGAGCGCGACGCCGGCAACGGCGGCAACGGTTCGGATGCCGCTTCCACCCTTTCAGGTAGCTTTTCCGGCAAGATTTCAGGTAGCCTCTCCGGCAGGCTGTCCGGTTTCGGCATCCCCGTTCTCACCTTCTCCTTGTTGCTCGGTTTCGGTTTGGCCGCCATCAACACCGCCGGCGCCGGCGGCATCGAAGCCGACCCCGCCGCCCCGCGCAACCAGCAGCCCGTTGTGCTGCAAACCGCCAATGGTTTGGAGCAGGTCAATATCCAAACCCCCAGCGCCGCCGGCGTATCGGTCAACCAATACCGCCGTTTCGATGTGGACGGGCGCGGCGTCATCCTCAACAACAGCCACCGCAACATCCAAACCCGGCAGGCCGGCTGGATTCAGGGCAACCCCTTTCTCGCCCGCGGCGAAGCCCGCATCATCGTCAACCAAGTCAACAGCGCCGATCCCTCGCTGTTAAACGGCTATGTTGAAATCGCCGGCCGCCGCGCCGAGATGGTACTGGCCAACCCTGCCGGCATCCAAATCAACGGCGGCGGCTTCATCAACTCCGCCGGCGTCACCCTCACCACCGGCCGCCCCATTATCCACAACGGCGTGCTCGAGCAGATCCAAGTGCGCGGCGGCAGCATCGGCATCACCGGCCAAGGCCTCGACGCCCGCGATACCGACTACACCCGCATCCTCAGCCAAGCCGCCCACATCCAAGCCGGCATCTGGGGGCAGAATCTGCACGTGGTGACCGGGCAGAACGACATCGCCGCCGACGGACACATTTCAGGTAGCCCCAATACTGCCCCGGCCAACCCGGCTTCTCCCGCCGTCGCCATCGACAGCGGTGCTCTGGGCGGCATGTATGCCGGCAAAATCACCCTGATCAGCACCGACCGCGGCAGCAGCATCCAAAACGCCGGGCAGTTGTTCGCCCAAGCCGGCGGCGTCAGCCTCAACGCCGACGGCATTATTCGCAACAGCGGCAGCATCGTCGCCGCCGTGCCGAATCACAACGGCACAGCCGATACGGCCGCCGTCAGCGTGCGCAGCAGCGAGAAACTGGACAACAGCGGCACCCTGTCCGCGCAAGGCCAGACCGGTATCCACACGCCCGAGCTGTACAACAGCGGCAGCATCCTCTCCGCCCACACCGCCAAGCTGCACACCGGCCAAACCCTAGCCAACAGCGGCCGCATCCAAGCCGCCCGGCTCGACATCGACAGCCCGCAGCTAACCAATCACGGCAAAATCCAACAAACCGGATTACAAGGCTTGGCCATCCACAGCCGGCAGGCCGACAACCGAAACCACGGCCTGATCGGCTATACCCCCCAAGACAACAGCGCCAACCCCGGCGGCAGCAACCCCGCCAACCCCGCCCATCCGACCCAGCCTGCCAATCCCACCACGCCCACCAACCCAAGCCATCCCGGTACTGCTGCCGGCAGCGGCAGCGTTGCCCAGTCCCAAACTGCCCCCGTTATTCTGCCCGATGGCCGGATACAGACCGACCGCCTGCTCAACGACGGCGGGCAGATCACCGCCAACGGCGCCGCCAACCTCACCGTTACCCAACAGCTCGACAACCAAGCCGAACTCGCCCTCAACCGCCTGCAGGTCGGCGGACAGAAGCTCAACAACCAACATGGCCAAATCCGCGCCCAACAAGCCGAACTCACCGCCGATCAAACCGACAACCGCCACGGCAGCATCGATGCCGGACACCTCAACATCCGCTCCCCCGAACTGGATAACCGCAGCGGCCGCATCCGCAGCAACCACAGCACCGAACTGCAGATTTCAGGTAGCCTCGACAACCGCAGCGGCCAAATCAGCTCCGCCCAAAACGTCTCCATTCACGACAACGGCCAAAACAGCCTGCGCATCGACAACAGCCAAGGCAGTATTCTGGCCGGCAACGACGCCGCCATCCAAGCCAAAGACCTCGCCGGCAGCGGCACCCTGGCCGCCGGGCACGATATCGCCATCCGCCAGCAGGACAACCTGACCAGCAGCAACGACATCGAAGCCGGCCGCCACCTCAGCCTCACCACCGCCGGCCGCCTCAGCAACCGCCACCGGCTGCTCGGCGCAGAAAGCGTGCAGCTGCAGGCCGCCGACATCGACAACACCGCTGCCGGCAGCATCCTTGCCGGCAACAGCGTCCGCCTCAACGCCGACACCCTCGCCAACCGCGGCCTGATCAACAGCAACGGCCAAACCCACCTCAGCGCCCAGCAGCGCCTCGACAACATCGGCAGCGGCCGCATCTACGGCAACCATGTCGCCCTTGCCACCGCCGAACTGCACAACCGCGAAGAAACCAGCGCCAACGGCCAGACCCAAGCCGCCACCATCGCCGCCCGCGAACGGCTGGACATCGGCGCCGGCCACATTACCAACCGCGAAGGCGCCCTGATCGCCAGCGAAGGCCGCCTGTTTATTGGCGGCACACTGGACGGCAAGCAGCAGGCCGTCGGCATAGCCGACACCCTGACCAACAGCAGTGCCCGCATCGAAGCCAAAGGCAGCGGCCGGATTGCCGCCCGACAGCTGGATAACCTCAATCCGCACTTTGCCACCGAAACCTATGTCGAGCGCAGCAGGAGCGTGACCGCTTTCGGCTATGTCGGCCAACCTGATCCGTTCTTTACCGACGGCGTGGACGGGCACTACAGCCAGTCTGATAAAAATTTGGATCTGTATTTCAACGACGGCAGGCATCAGCACTTCGGCGGCGGGGCCGTCAAAGACCTGCGCCGCTACGACTACACCGAATCGGTGGTCAAAGAGCGGATTACCGAAAACAAACCGGCCGAAATCCTGATCGGCGGCGATCTGCAGATCGAAGGCAGCACTTGGAACAACGACAACAGCTTTATCTTGGCCGGCGGGCAGATACAGGAAGGCCGCGGCCTGACCCTCAACAACCCGGCCAGGCAGGCCACCGAACAGTTTGTTACCAGCGGCAGCTCCCAAGCCGGTTCGTTCGACCGCCACGGCAAATGGGGCACCGGCAAGCGCAAAATCCGGTTCGACCAAGGCCGGGCTTCCATGGATTCGGTGCAGGAAACCCACTACGACTTCAGCGCGCCCATCTCTGCCGTGGAGGGCAGCAGCGCCAAGCTGGCCGGTCATACCCAACCGGTCGGCACCGAACAGGCCGATACCGCCGGCAGCCGGCCTCCGCTGCCACAGCAGATTCACAGCTTGGCCGACAAAGGCAGCCTGCCCACCAGCAGCCTGTACAGCATCGACCCCAATCGCGCAGGCTACCTGATCGAAACCGATCCCGCCTTTGCCGACTACCGCAAATGGCTCAACAGCGACTATATGCTGCAGGCGCTGACCACCGATTCCGACCAGATCCACAAACGGCTGGGCGACGGTTACTACGAACAGCGCCTGATCAACGAACAGATCGCCCGCCTCACCGGCTACCGCCGGCTGGACGGCTATCAGAACGACGAAGAGCAGTTCAAAGCCCTGATGGATGCCGGCATCACCTTCGCCCGCGCCCAAAATCTGGTGCCCGGCATTGCGCTGAGCCGCGAGCAGGTAGCCCGTCTCACCAGCGACATTGTCTGGCTGGAAAACCAAACCGTCACCTTGGCCGACGGCAGCCGCCATACCGTATTGGTGCCCAAAGTGTACGTATTGGCCCGGCAGGGCGACGTCAACCGTGCCGGCGGCTTGATCAGTGCCGAGCAGATCCGCCTCGGGCAGCTAGACCGCTTGGACAACGGCGGCGCCATCGCCGGCCGCCGCATCGTGGATCTGGGCGCGCAAAACCTGGACAACCGCGGCAGCATCCAAGGCGGCAAAGTCCGACTGCAGGCGCAGGACACCCTGAACAACACCGGCGGCCGGATCAGCGCCGAAGACGCCTTGCTGCTGCAGGCGCAAAACATCAACCTCATCAGCATCACCTCCACCACCGGCGATGCGCACAACGGCCGCACCGTATTGGACTGGGTGGCCGGGCTGTATGTCACCGGCGGCGAAGGCGGGCAACTGGTGGTGGATGCCGCGCACAATCTGCAGGCGGATGGGGCGGAGATTGCCAACCGGTCAGCAGGCGGCCAAACCGTCTTGCAGGCAGGCAATGCGCTCAATCTGGGCACGGTGGGACTGGCGCGGCACGAATCTTCAGATAGCCTCTCCGACCGCAACCACCGCCATGTGCACCAAAGCGCCGAAGCCGGCAGCACAATCCACACCGACGGCAGCCTGATCCTGTCCGGCCGCGACGTCAGCCTGCGGCAGGCCGAACTCTCCGGCGGCCAAGGCAAAGTACACATTCAGGCGCAAAACAGCTTGATGATCGGCGAAGGCCGCCGGACGCTGGATTTGGACGAATCGGTATATAGCAAAAACCGCAACCTGTTCCGCAGCAAAACCCGTCAAGACCATTACCGGCGCCGACACGACGAAGCCCAAGGCAGCACCATCACCGGAGAGCAGGTTGTCCTGTCTGCCGGGCGGGATGTGTCGGTGCGCGGCAGCAACGTGATCGCCCAAGACAAAACCGTGATTGCCGCCGGCGGCCGCATCGACCTGACCGCCGCCCGCAACCATTACCAAGACCACGAAAGCCACGAGCGCACACGTTCCGGCCTGACCGCCTCCTTCAAAGACGGCGTGGCCGGCGCCGGTTATGCCAAATCCCGGCAGCATACCGAACAGCAGGGCAGCAGCCAAAGCCTGACCCTCAGCCAAATCGGCAGCATCCGCGGCGACACCACCATTGCGGCCGAGCGCCAACTGATTGCCGAAGCCGCCCGGCTGGCTGCCGGCGGCAACCTGCACCTGCAGGGCAGCGAAGTCAACCTGAATGCCGCCTATACAGACAGCAGCAGCCACCGCGAAGCGCACAGCAAACAATCCGGCTTCGCCCTCGGCGTGACCTACGATGCCTACACCGCCGGCAAACACGCTTGGGACCGCTCCATGCAGGGCGGCGGCTACAGCGACAGCATCGTCGGCAACTGGATGCAGCGCAGCAGCGCCTCAGACAAGGCCGCCCAAGCCGCCATCACCGCCGTCACCGTTTCCGGCGGCCGCAGCCGCAGCAGCCTCAGCCAAGACGTCAGCAGCCGCGAAGCCGTGGTCACTTCCGCCAGTGCCGGCAAACAGCTCACCATCGCCGCCACCCAAGGCAGCATCCGCAGCCAAGGTGCCAAACTTTCTTCCGAAGGCGACACCCTCCTGGCCGCTAAAGACAGCATTGATTTGGGCTTCGCGGTCGATACCCAAAACCAAAGCGGCCGCAGCCGGCGCAGCGGTTTCTCCATCGACAACCGCGACCACCTCACCCCGTTCGGCACCTTCAACGACACCGGCAACGCCCAAGGCAGCATCAGCCAAATCACCGGCACCAGCCTCTCTTCCGGCGGCAGAGCCCTGCTGCAGGCGCAAACCGGCGATCTCAACATCACCGGCAGCAGCGTGGTGGCCCAGCACGATCTGCAGCTGTCGGCCGGGCGCGACATCCGCGTCGGCTCCGCCGCCAATACCCTAGACAGCAGCGAAACCCAAATCAGCAGCGGCATCGGCAGCGCTGTGATCTCCGACACCGAGCACTTCAGCGGCTGGATGAAAAACACCCGCCGCAGCCGTGCCGGCCAGCTGAGCCAAGCCAAGAGCCAACTCGGCAGCCTGGACGGCAGCGTTACCATCGATGCCGGCGGCGCCTACCGCCAGCAGAGCAGCGACATCGTCGCCCGTAAAGACATTGACATCAGCGCCCAAAGCATCGACATCAGCGCCGCCGACAACACTGGCAGCCGCCACCAGTCCGAGCGCGACGTCAAAATCGGCACCTTCGCCAAAATCCCCTCCCCGCTGATCGACCTGGTCAACGCCGCCGAAGGCGCCGCCAAGAGCAAAGCCGACGACCGCACCCGCGCCCTGCAAGGATTGGCCGCCGGCGCCCAAGGCTACCAGCTGTACGATTCCGTCGGCAAAGTGGCCGAAGCCGCCAAAGCCAATGCACTCAATCAAGCTGCCGGCGCCAGCAAACAGCAAGGCGCCGCCCTGATTTCGGTTGAAGCCGGCTTCGGCTTCAAAACCGCCAGCAAAGAGCAGAACGACAGCTACCGCCACCACCAAGGCAGCCGCTTGGCCGCGGAAAACATCCGCCTGCACAGCCGCGAAGGCGACATCCGGCTGCAGGGCACCCAAGCCCAAGCTGCCGACACCCTGCGCCTCGATTCCGCCCGAGACATCCTGCTCCAATCCGGGCAAGACATCCGCCATGCCGACGGCAAAAACCGCAATGCCGGCGTCCAAGTCGGCGTTGGCGTCTCCCTCGGCGCCTCGTTCGGCGTTTATATCTACGCCGAAGCCAGCTACGGTAAAGGCCACAACCGCCTCGACGCCGCCAACCACGCCCCCACCGTCCTGCAAGCCGACCAAATCCAACTCAAAAGCCGCCGCGACACCACCCTCTACGGCGCCCAAGCCCACGCCCGGCGCATCGACGCCGACATCGGCGGCAAACTCGCCATCGAAAGCCCGCAAGACAGCCTCGACCAAGAGAGCAAACAAACCGGCGGCGGCCTGCGCGTTCAGGTAGCCTGGGGCACCGCCTGGAACGTTTCCGCCAACTACAACAAGAGCAGCAGCGAAGGCCACAGCCGCAGCGTCGGCCAACAAAGCGGCCTGTTTGCCGGCGACGGCGGCTACCACATCCAAGCCGACAGCGTCCACCTCAAAGGCGGCGCCATCGCCTCCACCGCCCCCAAACAGCAAAACCAACTCACCGCCAACCGCCTCACCTTCGAGAACCTCGAAAACCACAGCAGCTACCGCGCCGACAGCACCGGCCTCAGCGCCGGCTACGGCAGCAAAACCGACAACCCCGGCAACGGCAGCCAAAACGCCTTCACCCGTGCCTCCGAAGCTGCCGGCAGCAGCATGAAGAGTGATTTCAGCCACCCGACTGCCCTGCCGCAGCACGACGAAGGGCAAAGCCAAGGCACCACCTACGCCACTCTCAGCGACGGTATCCTCAACATCGGCGGACGCAATACCACCGCCCAAGAAATCGGCATCCACAGCGACGCCGCCACCGCCCATCAGCAAGCTGAGGCATTGCCCGATCTCGAAGCCGTATTGCAGCGGCAGCAGATCGTGTCCAAAGCCACCGCCGACATCGGCAGCGGCGTGCAAACATTCAGAAGTAGAATGGCTGCAGATGCCGCCAAAGAGCGGCAGGAGCACCGCAAACGCTATGAAACCGACCTGCAAGCCCAAAACGACGGCAGCTACGAAGCCTATCTCCAGCTAAACGAAAGCGGTAAGCAGCAGTATCTGCGGCAGAACGACCCCGACTATTATGCTGCCGACCAGCAAGCCGTCGACTGGGGTATCGGCGGTCGCAAGTCCCGGGCACTCAATGCCGCCACTACCTTGATTACCGGCGCGCTTGGCGGGCAGGGTGATCTTCAGGTAGCCGCCAACACCCTCGCCCCCTATGCCGCAGAAGCCGTTGGCCGCAGCGTCGGCCATGGCGAAAACAAAAACGAAGCCGCCCAAGCCGTCGCCCATTTCGTGCTCGGCGCCGCCTTGGCCTATGCCAACCACAGCGATCCCCTGCTGGGCGGCAGCAGTGCCGTTGCTGCCGAGAAGAGCGCCCAATGGATGGCCGAGCAATATAACGACGGCGTCAGCTACAACGATCCCGTTACCGGGCAGTTTGATCCCAACAGGCTACCTGAAAACATCAAAGAAGAGATCCGCAGCATCAGCAGCGCCGTCGCTTCCGTGGTGGGTGCGAGCGGAGGAAACGGGTCGTCGTTCAATGCGCAGGTGTCCGGGGTGATTGGGCAGAATGCGGTGGAAAATAATCAAGTGCTTCTAAATAATTACTATAGAAACCAGAGAAGGAATAATAGTCCATATGGAGGAGATGAGGAGAGTTCAGGTCTTGCACGCGCATGGATAGGTTTCCGTAACTGGATTTCTGGGTTATTTCACTCGGAAAGTAATGATGAAGGACAAGGCAGCACTGCAGCTCCAAAACCGATACAGCCACGTCCGCAACCACAGCAACCAGTAAGTCAATCAGTTGCTGGAGCCCCTATGCCACCAGATGACGATGGCAATAATAAACAACGGAAGGGAAGACCGAGATCAAATGTTAGTCAAGATAAACAGGTACGGGATGCTGCGAGAGAAACTAGATTAACCAGTATACAGCGACGTGAGCTAGGTAGGGCAGTGGAACGAGAGAGTAGAAAGATGGGAAGAAATTTAAATTATCAGGATATTTTAGATATTGCAAAAGAGGTAAAAAATGGAACGTATTATTAATAATAAGTTTTTGGAATTTATTGAAATAATTAAAAATGATTTTAAAAATGAAAAATGTTTTAATGCTGGAGGATATCTTGGCTCTATGTTGTATTTTGATTTTGGTAATCAGATATCAAAAAAAAGTATTCTTCAGAAAGAAAAAACTATTATTTTAGGATCAAAAAAAATAGGTATTAGAGATTGCTATTGGGAAATAATTAGATGCGATTGTACACTAATTAATAGTGACGATATTGATGTATATAGTTTTAATTTTTCTATCTTTAATTTGCAAAGTTTGATTGATATTAAATTTGATAATAAAATATTTAAAATATTCTTTTCAAATAATATAGAAATACACTGTGATTTAAGTAATAAAAATGATGCAGATTTAGATGATCCAATATTGGAGTTTGATGTTTTAGATAAATATATATTTGATATATTTGCATATGGTAAATTTATTATAGATATGGAATATTACAAATAATTTATCAGGAATAGATTATAAAATTCAGATTACACGGTAATTCATGATCTGTCAAAAGGCTACTTGAAAACCTTTCAGGTAGCCCTTCCTTCCTCTTTTTCCCCCTTCCATCCTTAATTGGAAAGTGCATCTCAAAACCAAATCATGCAGAATGATGTAACCTATTTGCGTTTGGTGAATGCAGAAAATATTAGAATCAACCAGCAGCAAGTGAACAGCCAATCGTGCCGGGTGGGGATCTGTCGCCCGGATGTTCAGGGCACTTTACCAGACTCCAAGAGGCGTATTTATGTCGAATACGACCGTACCAGCTCGAACCGTGGAGCCGGACATGCATCAAGGTTGTTAAGCAATGATCCAGATGCTATTGTAATTTTAAAAACCTCGGACTAAGTTATGAATATAAACAAAGATATTTTTCTTGCAAAAGACGGCCACCCAAGCCTAAAACAGTTTTATTTTATTGGAGCGCCATTTGAAAAAGCATTAGAGTTTTATTTGAAAAGACGTATAGATTTAAGCGATTTTTATCAGAACTTAAGACCAAAGTTATCGTATCTTAATGAGGAATATTCCCTTAGTCAGAAATTAGATTTATTGAGCCCACTTGAGATTACTGGATCCTCTAAATATTTACTATTAGAAACTAAGTCTAATTGGTCATTGCTAATAGGTAACAATAAGGAAGGTACAGACTTTTCCTGTGTAGAATACGAAGCAATGTTATGGAAAGTGAAAGCCTTAACTATATATTTGAAACCATATTTTAAGAAAGATGAATTTGGTATAGTTTCATTTTGCTTGTATGACGGAAGTAAGCCGATTTCTCGTCACGAGTGCGAAGCTAGAATCATACAACTTTATAAAGAAACTAGCCGCATTGAATTTTCCGAATATGGTACGCCATTGCCTTTTGAGCAAACAGAAAAATACAACGAAAGATTGAAAAAAAACCGGCTTACGGTAGAAATGGTAGAGGAATACTGCAAACATCTAGGTATTGCATTGTTCGATTTGGACTTCTATCAATCTAAAGCCGCCTTGATTGAAATATTGAGGAATAAATAGTTTATTATTTATAGATATTGATGTTTATTTTTCTGTTTCATACAACTATTGATATGGTGAGTACAGTATAGAAATAGAAGAGGCTACCTGAAAGATTTTCAGGTAGCCCCCCTTTCTTTCCCCCTCCCTCTACCACCTCCTCCCCTCCCCAATTACTCCTGTCTCCCGCAACCACGCCATCTGCCTCGCCTTCACCGGGTCTTTCGCTCATACCTTTCTCTTTCTCCCACTCCCGTCTTTAATCGGAATCTGCCCCGTCGTCAGGCAGCGTAGTCTTTTGGCGTAGTGCTGTTTCGCCGTCAGATGGTCGGGTTGCTCTTTGGCCAAGTAATAGGCCGATTGCCTCAGCTTCCAAATCATCTCGGCATCCCGATAGTCGATCACTTTGCCCAGCGCATTGCGGTTAGGATGAATCGGCTGCTCTAGTGTATTGCCATGCAGCATACCTTCCAATTCATAGCGTTCCGCATCCCAAATCCGGTTGTCCAGATTGCTGCTGTAGGCTCTGCCCCGGCCTTGGGTGATGGTGTGGCGCCAATAATCGCAGATAAAAGCAGCATAGCCGTAATCGTCACACACATACTGGCCGTCGAAGAAGAAATACGCATGGTAGTGCCAGCTGCTGAGCGGGGTGAACTCCAGCTTGGCGAGGTAGGAAACATAGTGTTCAAACCGCCGGTTGTAGCGCAGGTTGTTGCGCAAACGGGTAAACAGCAGTTTCAGCTCCTCATAACCGTATGCCGACACATAGTCCTGCATGATTTCCAAGTCCACCCGTATCGGCAGCACCTTGGCATAGTTGGCAAACAGGATGTCGAGAAACGAATTGATGGTGGTGAGATTGTCGCGGTTGAAGCAGTAGGGCTGGGTGAAGAAGCAATTATTGGCAGTATTGGGTTGCCTGGCAGACAACAATACACCTGCAGACCAAGCACCTGAAAAACATTTGCAACCTCTTGCCATAACAGAATAGTTGGGGTAATCTTCACACACCGTGTAGAGTTTATTTACGGTATTCTCAAAAATTTCAATCTGCTTGTTCCTTGGGGGCAAGTGTCAATCTGAACTTACAGAAACATCGTTTTCAGGTAGCCTTTTAGCGGGTGGAGGCTACCTGAAAAAGGATAGGGCTGTTTGCAAATGATGATTGGAAGATTGATGATTAATAAATTTGTTTGTTTCCTAGCTGCCCTGTTTATAACGGTTGTGCTGATGTATATAGCCAGTCTCCTTTTGGGAGAGTGGCTATATGTCTTAGTGTTCTTGCTTTTCCTTGGTCCGGACGGGTTTTTTTGGGGAGTTGCTATCCTGATTGTGGTTGGGGGTTTTATATTTGCTTGTGTGTTTGGCCTGCTGGGCGGCTGGAGAAAAACGCAGAATCAAAGACGGGAAGCGATCATGTGCCAACAACGCCGAACCGATATACAGTCTTCCGAGCCGCCCACCACCAACCTTTATGATTTCCAGCTGCTAGGTAGCTCCTATTCCATGCTGCAATGTCTGGACTACACGCCCTACCAACACATCTGCCGAAACATCGAACAGCTGTTGCGCCAAAAAATGGCCGACAGCCGTTTGCTCAACATTGTCGCCACTTCCATGCCGCAATGGCAAACCGTGGAGATTCGGGAGGAAGAAAATGGCCAAACTGTCGTCATCAGCCGCACCGGTATGGCGTTTGAATTTGTGCTGCATGTGTCCGGCAACGGCCAAACCCACAAGCTCACTGGCGTATACACCTGGGCGGGCAGCCGCCTAAACCGCCCGCCTGCCGAGCAGCGACAGCGAATCTGGCTTGATCTCAACGGCACGTTGGCCGATTTCGGCGGCAGCCGGATGACCGAGCGGCTGAAGGCAGCGAATTAAATGCTTGGCCGTTTCCCATTATTGTTAACTGCGCGGAAACATCGTTTTAGATGTAGGTTGGGTCATGACCCAACACAAAACCGTCAGATCATCTGTGGGTGTTGGGTTTGTCAACCCAATCTACTTTTACTTCAGCCGTGCCAAAACATCGTTTACCTGCATTGCGGCGCACGCTTTCAGGTAGCCCGGTCTGCCGAATACAGGCTACCTGAAACCACAACTACCTAATTCAAAATAATGAAAGATAACTTCCAACTCCTCGACGAAACCCGGCATATGTTGCAATGGCTTGCCGATGAACCCTATGCGGAAATCCGCCGCAGCATCGAAAGCATTTTGCGCGAACAAGTGGCCGACGGCCGCCTGCTCGATTTTGCCGTTACCTCCCCGCCCGATTGGCTTACCGTCGGCACCCGCTCCGAAAGCAATCCCGAAGCCGTAACCATAAACCGCACCGCCGTGGCCTTTGAATTTTGCCTGCACGTGTCCGGCGGCGGCCGCACCCACGAACTCCAAGGAGTGTATAGCTGGGCGGCCTGGCATCTGGACGGCAGCGGCGAACCTAACCAGCAAGTCTGGTTCGATATAGGCGGCACGCTGGCCGAATTCGGCAAAGACGGCGCACTGCTTGAGCGGCTGAGCCAAGGGGCAGCGGCATGAGCCGGGCGGATAATCGGGTTTGGGTGTTTCAAGGCAGCGGCAGCCGGAATGTGTCGGCCTGCTTCTCCGGTAAAGAAAACGCAGAGCGCTGGATTCGGCAACACGCCCTCAGCGGCCTGCTCACCGCCTATCCGATTGACCAGCCGGTGTATGATTGGGCGGTGCAAAGCCAAATCATCCGCCCCACCAAAGACGAGCACCAAACTGCCCAATTCATCCAAAATTTCAGCAGCGCCCATTTGGAGCACTACCACTACGAAGCGGGCAAATCAGCCTAAAGGCTACCTGGAAACAATAGGCGGGATTAAACCCGCTGCCTTCCCGTTATGGGGGAGGGCGGTGTGAATTAGGCAGGCCGGGCAGTGTTGCCACGCTATTTGTTCGGCCTCGTGCCAGCATGCCAAAACTGAAGGCTACCTGAAAATCGAGAAAAGAAGCGCCAACCGGTTTTGCTGTATCCAGGCTGGCTTTGCCGTTATCCGATTTTCAGGTAGCCTTCGCAGTTTGATGAGAAAAGGAGTTTCCCATGAGCAATATCCGCCCTTATTTGTCTGCCGTGCCGCAGGTGCATGGCAGTTGTTACCTTGATCCGCTGTGTTTGGTGGCGGGGGATGTGGTGCTGGCAGAGGAGGTGTCGGTGTGGCCGTTTGCCGTGTTGCGCGGGGATGTAAACAGCATCCGCGTGGGAAAACGCAGCAATATTCAAGATCATGTGATGCTGCATGTGAGCCACAAAACAGACGGCAAGCCGGAAGGTTCGCCGCTGCTTATCGGCGAGGATTGCACCATCGGCCACCATGCCACGCTGCACGGCTGCACCGTGGGCAACCGCGTGTTGGTGGGGATGGGCAGCATCGTGCTGGATGATGCGGTGGTTGAAGATGATGTGATGATTGGGGCGGGCAGCCTGGTGCCGCCGCGCAAACGGCTGGAGGGCGGCTATCTGTATGTGGGCTCGCCGGTGAGGCAGGTGCGGCGGCTCACGGCGGAGGAGCTGGCGTTTCTGCCTTATTCGGCGGCGCATTATGTGCGGGTGGCGGAAGGGCATAGGGCGGCGCTGGAGGGTTGATTCTTATAACGGGCTAACGGCACGGCATTTTCAGGTAGCCTCTCCGGCCGGCTACCTGAAAACGCCATGCTCATGAAATCCAGGCCGCTCCTGCCAAGCGGCAAAGACCAAAATAGCGACAGGGTGGGCTTCACTTGCCGTTATTGGATTTATGGCGATAAATTCTATTTTTTAGAAATAAATGGTGAAAGTCACTTTTGCTGGCTGGTAATCGTAGCTGATGAATAGTTTTTCACTGTTGTGCTGTTTGGCGGGGAAATGGCGGAAATCCTTGCTGCAACGGGTTTGCAAACGATAGAATCCCCACCCGTTAAGGCATCTCGCCCTATTTTCAATCGAGTTTTTACTGTGGATACCCCGATTTACAACTTCTCCGCCGGCCCGGCCGTGCTGCCCGAATCCGTATTGCGCACCGCGCAAAGCGAAATGTTCGACTACAACGGCACGGGCTTTTCCGTGATGACCATGAGCCACCGCTCCGACGTGTTCATGAGCATCCTCTATCATGCCGAGCAGGATTTGCGCCAGCTCTTGCATATTCCAGATAACTATAAGGTTTTGTTTTTGCAAGGTGGCGCCAGCGCGCAGTTCAACATGACCGTGATGAACCTGAGCAACGGCTTCAAGCGTGTCGATTCTGTGGTGAGCGGCAACTGGAGCCGCATCGCCCATCAGGAAATGGGCAAATTGTCGGATGTTGATATTCATCTGGCCGCGCACGGCGGCGAAATGTTCGACTACACCGACCTGCCGCCGGTTGCGTCTTGGGATATCGACCCGAGCTCCGCCTTCGTGCATTTCGTGATCAACGAAACCGTGCACGGCCTGCAATACCGTGAAGTGCCCAAACTGGGCGCAGATATGCCGCCCTTGGTGTGCGATATGTCGAGCGAGATTCTTTCCCGCCGCGTCAATGTGGCCGACTTCGGCGTGATTTATGCCGGCGCGCAGAAAAACATCGGCCCTTCCGGCACCACCATCGTCATCATCCGTGAAGACCTGCTCGATCGCTGCTCCAGCCGCGTGCCCGATGTGTGGAACTACCGTTCGCACATCAACCGCCAAGGTATGTATAACACCCCCGCCACTTATCCCATTTATATTTCCGGCCTCGTATTCCGCTGGCTGCAGTCGCAAGGCGGTGTGGAACACATGGAAACCATCAACACCCTCAAAGCCAAAACCCTGTATGCCGCCATCGACAACAGCGGCGGCTTCTACCGCAACCGCGTCGCTCCCGCCGCCCGTTCCAGAATGAACGTGATCTTCACCACCGGCAACCAAGAATTGGATGAACTCTTCGCCCAAGAATCCACCACGCGCGGCCTGCGCCTGTTGCGCGGTTACAAGAGCATGGGCGGCATGAGGGCCAGCATCTACAACGCCATGCCGCTGCAGGGCGTGGAGGCACTGATTGAATTTATGCGCGAATTTCAGAAACGCTACGGCTAAGCCGTGCTTAAAAATTAAGCGTATAATGAGGCTATCTGATAATTATTTTCAGGTAGCCTCTGTTTTTTGCTTTGCGGAAGCCCCGTTTGAGCTTGGCAGAAATGCTTTCAGGTAGCCTCTGATTGGGTTTGTTTCCGGGTTTCAGACAAAATATAGTGAATTAACAAAAACCAGTACAGCGTTGGCTCGCCTTGCCGTAACGTGTGTACTGTCTGCGGCTCGCCGCCTTGCTCTGATTTTGGTTAATTCACTATGATTTACAGGAGAACGCCATGATTAAAATCGAAAACGCCGTCAGCGAAACCTTGCTGATTCCGCTCTACATGAAATACCTCTCTTCCCAAGAGGCAAACCCCATCCTTACCGATCCCGCCGCCTGCCGCCTGGTGCCGCAGATCGACTATGATTTTGCCAAGTTTAACCGCGCCAAGCCCTCCCGCATCGGCACAGCCATCCGCGCCCGCTATTTCGACCGGCTCACCGCCGATTTCATCCGCCGCCAAAGCCGCCCGGTGGTTGTGATTCTCGGCTGCGGGCTCGACAGCCGCCGCGAACGCATCGGCAGCGAAGCAGACGGTGTGCCGTTTTATCAGCTGGATTTGGAAGACGTGATTCAATGGCGGCGCGCCATCCTGCCGCCGCAAAGCAACGAAACCCTGATTGCCGCTTCCGCCTTCGACACCGGATGGATGGACGATTTGCACGCCCGCCACCCCGATGCGCAATTCCTGTTTGTGATTGAAGGCGTGCTGATGTATTTCTCCAATGAAATGGTGCGCGGCCTGTTCCAAAACCTGGCCGCCCGTTTTCACGGCAGTGAAATCGCCTTCGATATGTGCAACAGCTGGACAGTCAAAAATTCCGCCCGCCACGATGCCGTGAAGCACGTTAGCGCCCGTTTTGAATCCTTTTGCGACAACGAACGCGAGCCGGAGCAATGGGCAGACAATCTGCGCTTTATTTCCAACCGCTACATCGTGGGCGATTTCCCGGCCGAGTGGAAACGCATCGGCTTTGTTTCCAGCCTGATTATGCGCCTAGTGCGCGTTATCCGCGAAAGCAGCCGTATGCTGCATTATCGGATTGATTAGGTGCGGTTTGTTCTGCAAATCAAGGCTGGTCGGTTCGGATTCCGGCAGCCACACCTAATCAGTTGGGCGAATCTTCGAGGGCAGCGCATTCAACTTCCGCTAGCGCAAAATGGCGGGTCAGTGCTGCGGCATTTTTATGTTAATCACGATGCGCTTTACTTCTTCAGGCGCAATATTTCGCGCAGGGTACCGTCGTGCAGCCAAATCATGGCGCATAGGCCATACAGGCAGGTAGAGGCGGGGGCATTGCCGCTGCGCATCATTTCGAGTGCTACCGGATCGCGCCACGACCAATACAGCCAGTAGATGCCGTCAACGGAAAACCACATGCCAAACAGCGCCAGCGGCAAGTATTTCCACTGCCGCCGCGCCAGTGTGCGCGAGGTAATGGGGGCGAAAAGATAAGTGCTGAAGGCCATCAGGAAACTGATGGGAATATCCCAGTCGGGTGCGGGCTGGAGGTAGGAACCGGCAATCAGGATAGCGATGCCGCAGGCAAGCGAAAACAGCTTCCAAGGGCGGAGGTAGTCGTGAAGGGAAACGAGCGGCATTTTCAGGTAGCCTTTCTTGAATGGGTTGGCGGTGATGGATTATAGGTGGTTTCTCATGCGGCAAAGGCTACCTGAAAAACGGTTAGAAGGGGATTTTATAGCAGTTCTAATCGCGTTCGAAATAAGGAAGCCTCCTATACCGGAAGCAGCGTTTGGTTTGCCTGCGAACGAAGCCGAACCGGAGGGTAATTTAGCTATGCCGAAGCCGGGCGGCTTTGCCGGAAAACGAGGCTACCTGAAAATTGTCTGCCCCTCATCCGCCGATGAAGCATAAATGAAGCACATCAAGTTTGACTTGGATTAAGGGGAAGCTTGATTGGCTGGGTTTCCCGCCAAAAGGAACATGGGGCATGCTATCCTTCATAATGAATGCTAATTTGTAACGTCGTTTTATTTATTTATGTCAAATAGGAGGTTATTATGGCTTCAGCAATAGAACGCCCGGCTGCCTGGGCAGGCTTTGTCGGCGGTGATTGGGAAACCGGCATCGACGTGCGCGATTTCATCCAGAAAAACTACACGCCTTATGAAGGCGACGGCAGCTTCTTGGCGCCGGCCACCGAAGCCACCACCAAGCTGTGGGCGGAAGTGATGGAAGGCATCAAGGTGGAGAATAAAACCCACGCGCCGTATAAGATTGATGCGCAAGTGGTTTCCGGCATCACCAGCCACGGGCCAGGCTATATCGACAAAGATTTGGAAACCATCGTCGGCCTGCAAACCGACGAGCCGCTGAAACGCTCCATCATGCCCTTCGGCGGCCTGAAAATGGTGAAAGATTCCTGCCGAATCTACGGTGTGGAACTGAATCCCGAAGTGGAAGAAATCTTCACCAAATACCGCAAAACCCACAACCAAGGTGTGTTTGATGTGTATACGCCCGACATCCGCCGCTGCCGGAAATCGGGCGTTTTAACTGGTTTGCCCGATGCCTACGGCCGCGGCCGCATCATCGGCGACTACCGCCGTGTGGCGCTTTACGGTATCGACCGCCTGATGGAAGACAAAACCGAGCAGTATCATTCTTTACAAGCCGATTTGGAATCTGGCCAAAACTTGGAAAGCGTTATCCGCCTGCGCGAAGAAATCAACGAGCAGCACATTGCGTTGAAACAGATGAAGGAAATGGCCGCCTCCTACGGCTTCGACATTTCCGGCCCGGCCAAAAACGCGCAAGAAGCCATCCAATGGACTTACTTTGCCTACCTCGCCGCCGTGAAATCGCAAAACGGCGCCGCCATGAGCTTCGGCCGCGTGTCTTCCTTCTTGGATATCTACATTGAGCGCGACCTGAAAAACGGCGTGATTACCGAAAGCCAGGCACAGGAATTCATCGACCATTTGGTGATGAAACTGCGTATGGTTCGTTTCCTGCGCACGCCCGAATACGACCAACTCTTCTCCGGCGACCCGATTTGGGCCACCGAATCCATCGGCGGCATGGGTTTGGACGGCCGCACGCTGGTCACCCGTACCAACTTCCGCGTGCTGCACACCCTGTACAACATGGGTCCGTCTCCCGAACCGAACATCACCGTGTTGTGGTCTGAACAACTACCACAAGGCTTCAAAGAGTTCTGCGCCAAAGTCTCCATCGACACTTCGTCTATCCAATACGAAAACGACGACCTGATGCGCCCCGACTTCAACAGCGACGACTACGCCATCGCCTGCTGCGTGAGTCCGATGGTAATCGGCAAACAGATGCAGTTCTTCGGTGCGCGCGCCAACCTGGCCAAAACCCTGTTGTACGCCATCAACGGCGGCGTGGACGAAAAATCCAAAGACCAAGTCGGCCCCAAAACCGAGCCGATTAAAGACGAAGTATTGGACTACGATACCGTAATGACCCGCATGGACAGCTTCATGGACTGGCTGGCCACCCAATACGTTACCGCGCTGAACGTCATCCACTACATGCACGACAAATACAGCTACGAAGCCGCCCTGATGGCGCTGCACGACCGTGATGTGAAACGCACCATGGCCTGCGGCATCGCCGGGTTGTCCGTGGCCGCCGACTCGCTATCCGCCATCAAATACGCCAAAGTCAAACCGATCCGCGACGAAAACGGCATTGCCGTCGACTTTGAAATCGAAGGCGAATACCCGCAGTTCGGCAACAACGACGACCGCGTGGACAGCATCGCCTGCGATTTGGTGGAACGCTTCATGAAAAAAGTGGCCACCCATCCGACCTACCGCAACGCCGTGCCCACCCAGTCCGTGCTCACCATCACGTCCAACGTCGTGTACGGCAAGAAAACCGGCAACACGCCCGACGGCCGCCGCGCAGGCGCACCGTTCGGCCCGGGTGCCAACCCCATGCACGGCCGTGATGTGAGCGGTGCGGTGGCTTCGCTGACTTCTGTAGCCAAACTGCCGTTTGAGTTTGCCAAAGACGGCATTTCCTACACCTTCTCCATCATCCCCGGCGCGCTGGGCAAAGACGAAAACTCCCGCGAACGCAACCTGGCCGGCATGATGGACGGCTACTTCCACCACGAAGCCGGTGTGGAAGGCGGCCAGCACCTCAACGTGAACGTGCTCAACCGCGAAATGCTGATCGATGCCATGGACCACCCGGAAAAATACCCGCAGCTCACCATCCGCGTGTCCGGTTACGCCGTGCGCTTCAACTCGCTCACCAAAGAGCAGCAGCAAGACGTGATCACCCGCACCTTCACCAGCCGGATGTAATCATGCCCAGCTAGCTGGAATCAGTGCCGGAATCCCTTCCGGCACTTTTGTTTATCCCGGTTTTCAGGTAGCCTAACCCCCGTGCCCGGGCTACCTGAAAACGGATAGCCAAAGCAGGGCAGGGCAGGCTTTCAGCCCGCTACTTATAGTGGATTAACAAAAATCAGGACAAGGCGACGAGCCGCAGACAGTACAGATAGTACGGCAAGGCGAGGCAACGCTGTACTGGTTTTTGTTAATTCACTATAAACGCCCCAAGCCATAAAGGCTACCTGAAAACAACACACGCCAACCGCCATGCCAGACACCATCCCCATCCGCCCCGATAGCCAGCCGAAAAAACAGCCCGACACCCGTGCCCGCCCCTACGAAGGCATCGGCTACGTCCACTCCGTAGAAACCGGCGGCGCTGTAGACGGCCCCGGCCTGCGCTTCGTCCTCTTCATGCAGGGCTGCCTCATGCGCTGCCTCTACTGCCACAACCGCGACACCTGGGACAGGCACAGCGAAAAAGAGCTGCACTTCACCGTGCCCCAGCTCATGCAGCAAGTCCTCTCCTACAAACACTACTTCCGCGCCACCGGCGGCGGCGTAACCGCCAGCGGCGGCGAGCCCCTGCTGCAATACCAATTCATCCGCGACTGGTTCGCCGCCTGCCGCGAACACGGCATCCACACCTGCCTCGACACCAACGGCTACGCCCTGCACTACGACGCCACCCTCGAAAGCCTGCTCGACAACACCAGCCTCGTCATGCTCGATTTAAAGCAAATCGACCCCGAAATCCACAAAACCCTCGTCGGCATCCCCAATACCAAAACCCTGCAATTCGCCCGCCACCTCGCCGCCCGAGGCCAGCCCACCCGCATCCGCTACGTCGTCGTGCCCGGCTACACCGACGACGACCGCTCCGCCAACCTGCTCGGCCAATTCATCGCCGACATGCCCAACGCCGACACCGTGGAAATCCTCCCCTACCACGAACTCGGCGCCCACAAATGGGCACTGTGCGGCGACGAATACAAGCTCAAAGGCGTGCATGCCCCGCCCAAAGAAACCATCCTGCGGATAAAGGAAATCATCGAAAGCTACGGCAAGCAAACCATCGTATAAGCCGCAGCGGAAAGCAAACAGAGGCTACCTGAAAACCCCCAAACATTTTCAGGTAGCCTTTCCCTATCCGGGCTACCTGAAAGTCAGTCAATCCATAAACGAATTAAATTAAATTTGACAATTCGAAAAAAAAAAACAATATACTGCCCGCAGTTTTTCCCACCCAACTACGGAGTATGCAATGAAACACAGAATGTTACCGCTTGTTATGCTGACCCTAACCCTGGCCGCCTGCGGCGGCGGAAGTGGCGGCAAACTGCCCGAAAGCTGCGTGCGCGCCATGGAGGCCTACGCCCCGCTGGCCGACAACCCCGATTTCAGCGACTATCCCATGCGTATTTGGCTGCAAGATGCCAACGGCAACGTTAAATCGGCCACCGAAGCGTGGAACAAGAAAGTAGAAGCCGACTACGAGGCCATCGAAAAAATGATGGGCGGCAAAAGTGCCGAATTGGAAATAGAACGCCAAGCCCAACAATGCAGCCGCTGGCTGGAGAGGCTCGAACAATACAAAAACCAAGCTGCACCCAAATAAAGCAGGCGTTACGGTAAAAAGGCTACCTGAAAATCCCCAAAGCATTTTCAGGTAGCCTTTCCCATATAAAAACTGCCTGCATAGTGTTTGCAGGCAGTTTGGCGCGAAATGGGCAGAGCCGGCTTATTTGGCGGCGGCGGTGCCGAAGTATTGCTGGTGGATGCGGTCGTATTCGCCGCTGGCTTTAACGGCGGCCAAGGCTTTGTTGAGGGTGTCGCGCAGTTCGGTGTCGTCTTGGCGCAGGGCGATGCCGTAGTGTTCGGCTTCGAAATCGGGCACTTTAATCATGGTAAAGCCTTTGTCGCCGTTGTGTTTGATGAATTCCATCACCACGGAGCTGTCGCTCACGGCTGCGTCCACACCGCCGTTTTGCAACTCTTTCAGCAAAAGCGGCAGGGTTTCGAAGCGGGTTACTTTGGGGTTGGTGGCGCCCAAGAGTTTGGAGGCGGCCAAATCGCCGGTGTTGCCGGTTACCACGCCCACGCGGTTGAGGTTTTTCAAATCTTCTACGGAGGCTACCTGTTTGCCTTGAGGCACGGCCACTACTTGGGTGATTTCAAAGTAGGGGTCGGTGAAGAGCATGCTCTGTTGGCGCTCGGGGGTGATGGTTACGGCGGCCACCACTACGTCAGCATCGCCGTTGCGCAGGCTGTTGAAGAGGCTGTCCCAAGATTGGTCTTTAAATTCAACTCGGTAGCCGGCTTCTTTTGCCATGGCGTTGATGAGGTCGATATCGAAGCCGCTGAGGCTGCCGTCGGGGTTTTTGGATTCAAAGGGGGCGAATTCGGCATTGGTGGCCACGCGCAATACTTTTTCGCTGCCGGGGGCGGAGGCGCCGGAAGCATTGGCGTTGGCAGGCTGTGAGGCTTGCTGATTGCCGCCGGAATTGCCGCAGCCGCTGAGGGCGATGGCGGAACAGGCCAAGGCGGTGGCCAGCCATTTTTTCATGTTCATTGTTTGGTTCTCCTAGATTGGTTTGGATATTAATCAATGATTGCGCCGTGCGCATCATTCGGGAAACACATCATACAACCATATGCGGAAATTCTAAAGGGTTATTGCCGAATATAGCCCAAGCACTTCATTCCTGCCGGGAAAGCGGCCATGCTTTGCCGCCTGGATTCAGGCTAATTACAAATCTCATGATGGGAAGAAACCATTGCTTTAGCTATATGGCAGGCTACCTGAAAACATCGGCGGCTGCGAAACCCAAATACCGTTTTATTGTTCAGCCTGCATCGGAGGTGGCCCGCTTCGGTGCGGCAAACAGGCTCAAGCTGCACAGTATGGGCGAAACTCCACTATAATAGCGGCTGTTATCATCTTAATCGGTGCACTTTAAAACCATGCCGTATTCGTCTGCCCCCGAACAGCCCGATCGCCGCCGCCTGCTCGCCTCGCTGGCTGCCGTTTCCGCCGTTGCCTGCCTGCCTCAAGCCGCCCGCGCCGGGGCGCAGCGCGAGGAAACGCTGTCGGACGATGTCACTTCGGTGATGCGCCATTCGGTGAATAATGTGAACCCGCCGCGCCTGGTGTTTGAAAACCCGTATAACGCGCCGCGCTGGCTCAATGATATGTCGCTTCGGCTGGCGCGTTTCGTGCCCGACCCGCTGGAGCGCCGCCGCCTGCTCATCAACATCCAATACGAAACCACCCGCGCCGGGCTGGATACACAGCTGATTTTGGGGCTGATTACGGTGGAGAGCGCGTTTCGGCAGTATGCCATCAGCAGCGTGGGCGCGCGCGGGCTGATGCAGGTGATGCCGTTTTGGCAGCGCTACATCGGCAAACCGGAGCACAACCTATTCGACATCCGCACCAACCTGCGCTACGGCTGCACCATCCTGCGCCACTACAGCAATCTGGAAAACGGCAATATGGAACGCGCATTGGCGCGCTACAACGGCAGTCTCGGCAGCCGGCGCTATCCCGATGCCGTTATCGGCGCGTGGCAGAGCCGCTGGCAGTGGTCTTGATTGAACAGGCTGCCTGAAAACCAGGATTCCGGCTTTCGGCAGAGCCGAAGAGCCTTTTCTATTTTTCAGGTAGCCCCAGATGCAAAGCAGGCTACCTGAAAACCGATACCGTGTTTCCCAGCCAGCTAACAATAAGGAGCGCACCATGCCGCAAGAACAGAAAATCGAAGTAGTGCAAGCCTTCGAACCGAGCCGGAAGCATATCCGCGCCGGGGATGTGTTTATATACCGAATGTCGAACGGCTTGGATTATTACGGCTTGGTGGCCAAGCATAAATTTGATTTGGGCGGCTTCAAAAACTGCCTGCTGCTCTATTTCTTCGATGCCACCGCCCAGGATGTGGAAATAAACGAGCTATCCGTGCGCAAACACGGCCTGCTGTTCGCTCCCACCTTGGGCGGCAGCGAATGCTGGCGCGAAGGCTATTTTTCCACGCTCCGGCGCGTGGAACTGACCGGTGAAATGGTTTACCCCAACCACTATTTCAAATATCCGCAAGGTATCGCGGATGAGAACGTGAACTTGGTGGATGAGCCCGACCCAAGCATACCGATAGGCTACGCCGCCTACCCCGTGGGCTTAACCCTGCTGGATTATATTGAAGACAGCCTGAATTGATTGGACGGCGCGTCTTTTTCAGGTAGCCGCTGCCGCAAAGCAGGCTACCTGAAAAATATCCGGCTTCTGCCCCGCGCGAAAAGCCCCCGATGGCATGAGGCTTCGGGTATAATCTGCGGCGTTTTTCCCCAACCTTATTTGTTCAAACACTATGTCCCGAGCCCCCCGCACCGCCCTGTTGCCTGCAGAATGGCGCGCCAGCGCATCGCTGTCCGGCGTGTATGCGTTGCGTATGCTGGGCATGTTTCTGGTGTTGCCCGTGTTGGCGCTGTATGCCAAAGAACTGCCGGGCAGCACGCCTGCGATGGGCGGTTTGGCGATTGCGGTGTATGGCCTCACGCAGGCGCTGTTCCAGCTGCCGCTCGGTATGCTTTCCGACAGGTTGGGGCGCAAAAAGGTGATTTACCTCGGCCTGGTGGTGTTTGCGGCGGGCAGTTTTATTGCCGCAGCGGCGGATAGCGTGGCCTGGCTGCTCATCGGCCGGGCGGTTCAGGGCGCCGGTGCGGTGAGCGCGGCAGTGACCGCGCTGCTGGCGGATTTGACGCGCGAGGAAGTGCGCACCCGCGCCATGGCTTCCATCGGCCTCACCATCGGGCTTACCTTTGCCGCCAGCATGGTGGCCTCGCCGCTGCTCACCCGCTATCTGGGCGTGCCCGGCCTGTTTGCGCTCACCGGCGGCCTGTGCGTGCTGGCCTTGGGCGTGGTGGCTTGGGTTACGCCCAATCCGCAGCGGGGGAAGTTCCACGAAGATGCGGAAATGCAGACTTCGCGCATCGGCGAGGTGCTGCACAACAAGCGCTTGATGCAGCTTAATTTCGGTATTTTTGCCCTGCAGGCGGTGATGATGGCGGTGTTTGCCAGCCTGCCGATTGTGATGCGCGGCCTGGGGCTGCCTAAAGAGCAGCATTGGCAGCTTTATCTGCCGGCGGTGCTGCTGGGGTTGCTGCTGATGGTACCGGCGATTGTGGTGGGTGAAACGCGCAATAAGCTCAAGCAGGTGTTTGTGGCCGGTATTGCGCTGATTGCGGCGGCTTTATGCGGTATTTATGCCGGCCAGGCTTCGCTTTTGGCCATCGGCATATCGCTGGTGGTGTATTTTGTCGGCTTCAATATTTTGGAGGCCAGCCTGCCGTCTATCGTGTCGAAAGTGGCGCCGACGGATTTGAAAGGCACCGCCATGGGCATGTATAACACGGCGCAATCCATCGGCGTGTTTGTGGGCGGCGCCGCTGGCGGGCGTTTGTTTGAACATTTCGGCTTTATCGGCGTGTTTGCCTTTTCTATGGTGCTCACGCTGGTCTGGCTGCTGATGGCCGCCGCCGCACCCGCACCGGCCGCCGTACGCAATTTGGCGTTGGGCATATCGCCCATTTGGCAGGGTTGCGAAGAGCGGCTCTTGGCCGTATTGCAGCAGTTTGAAGGCGTGGAGGCAGTCAGCCTCAGCGCCGACCGTTCAACCGTTTACATCAAGGCGCGGCAGCAGGGTTTCGATGAAGCCGCCGCCAAACAGATTATTTTAGGAGGAAATCATGTTGAATAAAGTGATACTTATCGGCAACTTGGGGCGCGATCCCGAAGTGCGCTACCTGCCCAGCGGCGATGCGGTGGCCAATTTTTCGATTGCCACCAGCGAAAACTGGAAAGACCGCAACGGCCAGCGCCAAGAGCGCACCGAATGGCACAACATCAGTATGTTCGGCCGCTTGGCAGAAATTGCCGGCCAATATCTGAAAAAAGGCAGCAAAGTATATATCGAAGGCCGCATCCAAAGCCGCAAATACACCGGCAAAGACGGCATCGAGCGTACCGCCTACGATATCGTCGCCAACGAAATGAAAATGCTCGACGGCCGCAACAGCGGCAGCAGCCCCTACGAAGGCGGCGACCAATACGCAGCCGCTCCCAGCAGCCCGCGTCAGCAATCCGCCCAAAACTATAATGAACCGACTTACGCCGCCGAGCCGCCCGCTCCACCTCGCCGCCAAGCCGCTGCACCCGCTCCGGCACCGATTGACGATATCGATGACGATATTCCCTTCTGAGTTACATATAAGAGAAATATGTAAAATATAACTCAAATATATTATATAGAGGCCTTTTAAAACAAGGCTTCTATTTTTTTACATTAATCTTTACAAGTTACATTGAATTCGTTATAGTAAATTAAAAACAAAATAGTACAATATTCAACTTTGAAGGTCTAACCATGGCATACTCTGCGGACTTAAGGAACAAAGCTTTAAACTATTACGAACAATGCAAAAACATCAGCCAAACCGCA
>NZ_LXSQ01000006.1 GCF_001648475.1 Eikenella halliae | reverse complement strand
TGCGGTTTGGCTGATGTTTTTGCATTGTTCGTAATAGTTTAAAGCTTTGTTCCTTAAGTCCGCAGAGTATGCCATGGTTAGACCTTCAAAGTTGAATATTGTACTATTTTGTTTTTAATTTACTATAGTACGGCAAGGCGAGCCAACGCTGTACTGGTTTTTGTTAATTCACTATAAAAATGATACCAAGCGGCGAGCCGCCGGGCGTGCAGGCAGTACGCCAAGGCGAACCAAGGCCGCAGCCTTGCCATTTTTATCCGTGATACCACCCTCCGCACACAAGGAACCCACATGCCTGCCGATATGATTGCCCACGCCCGCCGTTTTTCCCTTTGGCTGTCGCGCCAGCTGGATGGCGGGCAAATCGATGTTGCACGATTACAGCCCATGCTCGCGCAGCCCTTGCAGCCGCAGGATTTGACCGCCTTCGCGCCGTGGGCAGACATCGCGACAGCGGCGGATGAGGCTGAGTTAACGCGGCAGTTGCGGCTGTTGCGCCGTTATGTACTGGCGCAGATTATGGTGCGCGATTTGTGCGGCGCGGCCGAACTGGCGGAAGTAACGGCTTCCATCACGCATCTGGCCGATTTTGCGGTGAACACCGCGCTCGCTTTTGCCGAGGCGCACTACACCGCGCTCTACGGCACGCCCATCGGCCGCTACAGCGGCGCGGCGCAGCATTTGAGCGTGGTGGCCATGGGCAAGGCGGGCGGGTTTGAATTAAACGTGTCGTCTGATTTGGATTTGATTTTCGTCTATCCCGAATCGGGCGAAACCGACGGGCGGCGCAGCCGCAGCAATCAGGAGTTTTTCACCAAGGTGGGGCAGAAGCTGATTGCGCTGTTGAACGACATCACCGCCGACGGCCAAGTGTTCCGCATCGATATGCGCCTGCGCCCCGACGGCGACAGCGGCGCGCTGGTATTGAGCGAAACTGCGCTGGAGCAGTATTTGGTGGCGCAGGGGCGAGAATGGGAGCGTTATGCCTGGTGCAAAGGCCGCGTGGTTACGCCGTATGCCAACGGTATCCGCAGCGTGGTGCAGCCTTTTGTGTTCCGCAAATATCTGGACTACGGCGCCTACGAAGCCCTGCGCGGGCTGCACCGCCAAATCCGCAGCGAAGTGAGCAAAAAAGGCATGGCCGGCAACATCAAGCTCGGCGCCGGCGGCATCCGCGAAGTGGAATTTATCGCGCAGGTATTTCAGATGATTCGCGGCGGGCAAAACCGCAGCCTGCAGCTCAAAGGCACGCAGGAAACGCTGGCCGCGCTGGCCGAGGCCGGCATTCTCGCGCCCGAATCTGCCGCCCGGCTGCTCGAAGCCTACCGCTTCCTGCGCCGCCTCGAACACCGCCTGCAATACTGGGACGACCAGCAAACCCAAACGCTACCTGAAAACCCCGAACAGCAGCAGCTGTTGGCCGAAAGCATGGGCTTTGCCAGCTACGAAGAATTTTCAGGTAGCCTCAACGCGCAGCGCGCCCAGGTAAGCGCCCAGTTCAACCAAACCTTGAGCAGCCCCGAAGAGAGCGAAAGCGAAGCCGAACAGCCGCTGGCCGGCCTGTGGCAAGACGATGCCGAAGCCGCCGAATGGGCAGCGCAGCTGGCCGGGTTGGGCTTTGCCAACGCGCCCGAAGCCGCCGAGCGGCTGGCACACATCCGCAGCAGCAGCCGCTACCGGCATTTGTCTGCCCGGGCCCAACAGCGTTTCGACGCCGTGCTGCCGCGCGTGGTGGCCGCCGCCGCCGAAAGCAGCCGCCCCGAAGCCGCCCTGCCGCGCCTGCTCGACTTTCTCGACAGCATCAGCCGCCGTTCCGCCTACCTCGCCTTTTTGCAGGAATACCCCGCCGCGCTCGCCCAAGTGGCCGAACTCATGGCGCAAAGCCCCTGGCTGGCCGAATATTTGCAGCAACACCCCGTGCTGCTGGACGAATTATTGTCCGCCCAATTAATGGAACACCCCAACTGGCCGCAATTCATCGGTGCACTTTCAGGTAGCCTCCAAGCCGCCGGCGATCCCGAAGCCAAAATGGACGTGCTGCGCCGCTTCAAACACGCCCAAACCTTCCGCCTGGCCGTGCAGGATTTGGCCGGCCGCTGGCCGCTCGAAGCCCTGAGCGACCAACTCTCCTACCTGGCCGACATCCTGCTCGAACACACCATGTGGCAGGTGTGGCAGGCCATGCCCAAAACCCACCGCCCCATCCCCCGCTTCGCCATCATCGGCTACGGCAAGCTCGGCGGCAAAGAGCTGGCCTACGGCTCCGATTTGGATTTGGTGTATCTGTATGACGACAGCGCGCCCGAAGCCGCCGACATCTACAGCAAATACGCCCGCCGCCTCACCACCTGGCTATCCGGCAGCACCGGCGCGGGCAGCCTCTACCAAACCGACCTGCGCCTGCGCCCCAACGGCGACAGCGGCTTCCAAGCCCACAGCCTCGAAGCCTTCGCCAAATACCAGCACGAAAACGCCTGGATTTGGGAACACCAAGCCCTCAGCCGCGCCCGGTTTGTGGCCGGCAGCCCCGAAGTGGGGCGCAAATTTGAAACCGTCCGCCGCCAAATCCTCAGCCTGCCGCGCGAAGCAAACCCGCTGCGGCAGGAAATTGCCCAAATGCGCAGCAAAATGCTGCCCACCCACCCTGCCCGCGAAGACAACGTGAAATACGCCCGCGGCGGCGTGGTGGACGTGGAATTCATCGTGCAATTCTTCGTGCTGCTCCATGCCCGGCAGTATCCCGAACTGTTGGAAAACTACGGCAACATCGCCCTGCTCGATATGGCCGCCCGCCGCGGCCTGCTCAGCCAAGATGCCGCCGCGCGCACCGCCGCCGCCTACCGCTACTACCGCCAAGTGCAACACCGCCAGCAGCTGCACGGCGCGGGCGCAGTACAAGTGGACGACACCCTGTGCGAACACTACGAACAAGTGGCCGCACTGTGGCGCAAAGTGTTCGGCGAAGAAATCCGCTAAAACGAAAAAGGCTACCTGAAATTTTCAGGTAGCCTTCATTTCTTGCTTGAAAGGCCTAGTAGCCCAAGCGTTGGCAGATGGTGGAAGACAATCCGGCCTGGTTGAGGGTGTAGAAATGCAGGCCGGGGGCGCCGTGGCGCAGGAGGCGGCCGCACATTTCGGTTACCACGTCCAGCCCCAAGGCTTTGATGGAGGCGGTGTCGTCGGCGTAGGATTGCAGCTTCAGCCGCAGCCAGCGCGGAATTTCGGCGCCGCACATATCGGCGAAGCGGGCGAGTTTGGAGAAGTTGGCAATCGGCATGATGCCGGGCACGATGGGAATTTCCACGCCGCGCCCGCGCACGTCGTCGAGGAAGCGGAAATAGGCGTCGGCATTGAAGAAAAACTGGGTGATGGCGGAGTCGGCACCGGCTTTCACCTTACGCACGAAGCTTTGGATGTCGTCTGCGGCGCTGCGCGATTGCGGGTGGTATTCGGGGTAGGCGGCCACTTCGATGTGGAACCAGTCGCCGAATCGGTGGCGGATGAGCTCAACCAGTTCGTTGGCGTGGTGCAGGCCGGTGGAGCCCAAACCCATGCCGGAGGGGATGTCGCCGCGCAGGGCGACCAAGTGGCGGATACCCAAATCTTTGTATTCCTGCAAGAGATCGGTGAGCTCGCCGGCATCGAGGCCCACGCAGGGGATGTGCGGGGCGGCGGCCATGCCTTCGGCAAGGATGTCTCGGATGGTCTGCATCGTGCCTTCGCGGGTGGTGCCGCCCGCGCCGGAGGTGCAGGAGAAAAATTCGGGACGGTATTGGGAGAGCTGCTTGCGGGTGGTTTTCTGCTTTTCGCGGCCTTCCGGCGTGCGGGTGGGGAAAAATTCGAAGCTGAGGGTGTTGTGTTGCATGATGGCGGGAAAAAATAAATGCGAAAGAAAGGTGATACGGTAGCGGGCGGCGGGGGTTTAGGCAAGGGCGGCGGGCTGAAAAATCGGCGCGGGAGAATGAATGGGATTCATAATGAAGGGTGAGCTACCTGAAACCAATTATCCGGAATAGGGTAGCTTTTCAGGTAGCCGCTTCGTTATCCGGCAGTAGAACAGCCGCTCCGGGTTTGCTACAATGCCCGTCCGTTTAACATAACTTAGTAGAAGGAAACACATGAAAAAATCCGTTATCCTCGGCCTCGCCGCCCTGCTGGCCGCCCCCGCCCTGGCCGCCCCCGCCGGTTCATATCTGCCTGCAGCTCAGGAGCTTCACAAACGAATTGTAAAGGAGAAAGATCCGAGCGCCCGCCAAACCAACCTGTTCCAAGGCAGCGCCAAAACAGGTGAAACCAAAACCCACCAGGTCCAGCTCACCGCCGGAAAATACTACACTTTCTTCGCCGCCTGCGAATACGACTGCGACAACATCGACCTTACCCTCAAATCGGCCGACGGCAGTGAGATCGCGTCCGACACCGAAGACGACGACGCCCCCATGTTCAGCGTACTCCCCGCCCGTACCGGCCGCTACACCTTAAGCGTAACCATTCCCGGCTGCAAAACCGAATCCGGCTGCAAATACAGCAGCCAGGTATTCGTAGGCAACCGCGACATCTTCGCCCGCTAACCACGCATCACTATAGGCAACGGCAAAACGGGCTACCTGAAATCCGCCGCATGGCGTTTTCAGGTAGCCCTTCTTTTGGGTAAACGGCCGATACGCAGGAAATGGAAGCCAGCCCTGCCCACTGGGTTTAACGGCATGGCAGCAAATAAGAAGGCTACCTGAAATTCCAGCTTCGCCGAAACCCGCTGGGCGGCGTGAAGCTGTGTTTTCAGGTAGCCTATTTTTAGGCAAGCGCTTGCTGATTAGTTCTTGCTCTGGTCTACCAATTTGTTTTTGGCAATCCAAGGCATCATGCTGCGCAGTTGCGCACCGACTTTTTCAATCTGGTGGTCGGCGGTCAGGCGGCGGCGGGCGGTCATGCTCGGATAGTTGGTGGCGCCTTCGAGGATGAACATTTTGGCGTATTCGCCGGTTTGGATGCGTTTCAAGGCGTGGCGCATGGCTTCGCGCGATTTGTCGTTAATCACTTCCACGCCGGTAACGTATTCGCCGTATTCCGCGTTGTTGGAAATGGAGTAGTTCATGTTGGCGATGCCGCCTTCGTAGATCAAATCCACGATGAGCTTCATTTCGTGCAGGCATTCGAAGTAGGCCATTTCGGGCGCGTAGCCGGCTTCCACCAGGGTTTCGAAGCCGGTTTTGATCAGTTCCACCACGCCGCCGCACAATACGGCCTGTTCGCCGAACAGGTCGGTTTCGGTTTCTTCGCGGAAGTTGGTTTCAATCACGCCGCCTTTGGTGCCGCCGTTGGCTGCGGCATAGGAGAGGGCGATGTCGCGGGCTTTGCCGCTTTTATCTTGGTAAACGGCAATCAGCGAAGGCACGCCGCCGCCTTTGAGGAATTCGCTGCGCACGGTGTGGCCGGGGCCTTTGGGGGCAACCATCACCACGTCCAAGTCGGCGCGCGGCACGATTTGGTTGTAGTGCACGTTGAAGCCGTGGGCAAAGGCCAATACTGCGCCCTGCTTGAGATTGGGCTCGATTTCGGCGCGATATACGGCGGGCTGGTTTTCATCCGGCAGCAGGATCATCACCAAATCGGCGGCTTTGGTGGCATCGGCCACGCTGCGCACGTCGAAACCGGCGGCTTGGGCTTTGTTCCAAGAGCCGCCCTGGCGCAGGCCGACAATCACGTTTACGCCGGAGTCTTTCAGGTTGGCGGCGTGGGCATGGCCTTGCGAGCCGTAGCCGATGATGGCCACGGTTTTGCCTTTGATCAGGGAGAGGTCGGCGTCTTTATCGTAGTAAACTTGCATGTGGATTCCTTTTTTGGATTCGGTTAAACGGGGCGGACGGCGCGGCCGGTATGCGGTGCGGCGGGCTGGCGGGCTTGTGGCCGCTGCCGGCGGGCGGGCATAGCGGGAATAGGGTGGGAGGCGCTGTCGTATCGGGTGGCAATACTACCCGAATTTTGACAATTTGGCAGCTTTTTTAGACAAATTTTTTAAAATTGGCGATTAAAAGGGTTATCTAGGGGTTATATTGGACATATTGTCTATTTGATTGGATTCAAACATCACGGAATTTCAGGTAGCCTTCAACTTTTCTCCCTTGTTCTCCTTTGCGCCTCATGCCGGCGCGGGGCACTCGTTTAGCTGCGTAAAAACAAGCCCTCTTGCAGAGGTCTTGTTTTAACTTCGTTAAAACGAACCCTTCTAACGAAGGCTTCGTTTTTACTCCGCAGAAACTCGTCCTCCTTCGGAGACCTCGTTTTCTTTGCTTCGCCAAAGAAAGGAAGCAAAGAAAGGCGACTGCGGGCGCAGGTTTGGCTTCGCCAAACTTCCCTCATTCCGCACGGTTTTTCGGGCGCAAAGAGAAATTGAATTAGCTGCAACTTGCGGCTGCGCCGCTTCGAACATGCAAGCCCTTATTCCCCAAAAACCGCGCTCCGTTCGGCTGCGCCAGCAGACGGATGGCAAGGCCGATAGCTTGGTGGCAAGAATTCTATTTTGGATTTGTAGATTGTGCGGGCTACCTGAAATTCGTTGTAGTATTTATCGTATGACGGATAGTATCGGCCGAACACTCAAAAGGAATGAGCGTACTTTAGTATAATGCCGCCTGAGTCAACCCTCCCGAGAACCGCCCATGACCCATCAAGACCTCGGCCTGATTTTCCTGCCCGCCGGCGTGCTGTGCATCTGCTTTGCCGGATTTTGGCAGCTGTATGTGATGCTTACCGAAAGCTACACCCTCAACCGCTTTAAAGACAAACAGCTGGTGTGGGTGGTGTCGCTGCTGTTTTTCAGCTTCAGCCTGGCCGTGTATTGGCTGTGCCCGAACGCGCGCAAAAAGGGCATCGTGTTTGCCCTGTTCGCCGTGGGCGGGGTGGTGATGTATGTGCTGGCGCGGCGCTGGCTGCCGTTTGCCAAATAATTTTCAGGTAGCCTCACGGCAAACGGCGGGCTACCTGAAACCGTTTGATGCATGCATCATCCGCCCATTTCCCGTTTAACTTTATTGCAGCTTCGTGTTAGCTGCGCCGCAACCGCGCTTCGCTGTGAAGCTGACATTTTAGCTTCGCAGAAACTTAGCCTTGGCTACGCCAAGACATCGTTTTCAGGTAGCCTTTCATGAGCAAACCCCACCATCCCGTTACGCCCGCCATCCGTTTTCTGCGCGCGCACAAAATCGAGCATACCGCCATGCAGTATCCCTACGAAGAGCACGGCGGCACGGCGCATTCCGCCGAGTGCCTCGGCATCGACGAACACCAAATCGTGAAAACCATCGTGCTGGAAAACGAACACAAAAAAGGCCTCATCGTGCTGATGCACGGCGACCGCCAAATCTCCACCCGCAACCTTGCCCGCCAGCTCGGTATGAAACACGTGGAGCTGGCCTCGCCCGACCAAGCGCATAAATGGACGGGCTATTTCGTGGGCGGCACCAGCCCCTTCGGCTGCCGTACCGCACTGCCCGTGTATGCCGAACGCAGCATCTGGGATTTGCCGCTTATGTACATCAACGGCGGCGGGCGCGGCCTGTTTGTAACCGTTGCCCCCGCCCCCGCGCTCGCCGCCCTGAACGCGCAGCCGGTGGAGGTGGCGGTGGATTAGCCACCTTGGGCGCGGTATAAAAGGCTACCTGAAAACGATGTCTTGGCGTAGCCAAGGCTAAGTTTCTGCGAAGCTAAAACGCAAGCTGCAGCACAATGAAATGAGCGAAGCGAATTGCTGCGAAGCTAAGGTTTCAGGTAGCCTTAATCTGCTAAAATCCGTTTTTTCATCAATCCAAACCACAGTTGCTCAAAATAGAAACCAGGCTGTGCAGTGAGCCAATGCCGTATTGTTTCTATTTTGATAACCATAAACACTCGGCAGCCCGAACTTGCTTCAGGCTGCCGCACACCTTTGTCGGTACACCATGAATTTTCCTCTGCCCAAACCCGCCCAAAAGGCCTTCTGGCCGCAAGTTTCAGAAGGTAGCCTGCCTTATTTTCTCGCCTCCGCCCTGCCGGAAAAACCGCTCAAGCTTGTGCTCACGCCCGATGCCGAAACTGCGCTGCGCCTGCAAACCGCGTGGCAATTCTTCCGCCCGCAGGACAACGCGCTGTTCCTGCCCGATTGGGAAACGCTGCCTTACGAGCGCTTTTCGCCGCATCAGGATTTGGTGTCCGAGCGGCTTTCCGTGCTGTGGCAGCTTAAAAACGGGCTGGCGGACGCGCTGTTTGTGCCCGTGTCCACGGCGATGCAGCGTCTTGCGCCCGCGCCGTTTCTGTTGGGGCGCACGTTTTGGCTGAAAACGGGGCAGCGGCTGGACATTGCCGCGCTGCGGCAGAATCTGGTGGAAGCGGGTTACAGCGCGGTGTCGAATGTGGTGGCGGGCGGCGAATTTGCCGTGCGCGGCGGCATTGTGGACTTGTTCCCCACGGGCAGCAACACGCCGTATCGTATTGATTTGTTTGACAATGAAATCGACAGCATCAAAACTTTCGACCCAGATACGCAGCGCACGCTCGCGCCCGTGTCCGAAATCCGCCTGCTGCCCGCGCACGAGTTTCCCACCGATGCGGACGCACAGAAAATCTTCCGCAACCGTTTCCGCGAAGAAATCCCAAGCAATCCGAACGAGGCAACCGTGTACCAAGCCGTGGGCAAGGGGCAGTTCGGCGCGGGCGTGGAATATTACCTGCCGCTGTTTTTTGAAGACGGTTGCGCCAGCCTGTTCGACTACATCGGCGAAAACGCCCTGACCGTATGCGTGGGCGATGTACACGCCGAAGCCGTGCGCTTCGAAGGCGAAATCAAATCGCGCCACGCGCTGGCGCAGGGCGACCCAAGCTATCCGCCGTTGCACCCGCAGCATTTATATCTTACTGCCGACCGCTTTTCAGGTAGCCTGAAAGCCTACCCGCAAATCTGGCCGGATCTTTCCGCCACTTCGCCCCATACCCTGCCCGATGTGGCGGTAAACCGCCAATCCGAACAACCGCTGGCTGCGTTGCAAGACTTTCAGACAGCCTTTGGCGGCCGCATTCTGCTGTGTGCCGAAAGTGCCGGCCGACGCGAAACCATGCTGGGCTTCTTCGCCCAGCACGGCCTGAAACCCAAACCCGTGGCCGGCTGGCAGGCGTTTTTAGATGACAATGCGCCGCTGTGCATCACGGTTACGCCGTTGGCAGAAGGCTTCCAATTGGGCGGGCAGCCTGAAAAGGCTGCGGACGGATTTTCAGGTAGCCTCAATGCAGACGAAAGGCAGCCTGAAAACACCATCCGCTATGCTAATGGCAGCCAGATAATGCTTGGCGATCAGGTGCGCGTCGGTAACAGGGAAGGACGGATTGTGCTGGTGTTCGGGCAGGGTTCGTCTGCCTACCGGTTAGATGAAACCCTTGCCTACACACCGAGGCATGGCGTGTTGGCCGAGTTTGCCGTATCAGGTGATTCTCGTCCTCTGCGTGTGCATTATGAAAGCGAAAGCCAAGCTGCCGAATTGGTACTGCTTAATCGTGCCGAAAGGCTACCTGAAAACGCCGCCTCTGAATTTTTGCTTCGCAGAAACCCGCTTTGCTCGTTTTCAGGTAGCCCGAACGCCGAAAGCAGCCTACACCCTTCAATCGGGCAGCAACCCGCCCCCTCCCCCGTGGGGGAGGGCCGGGGAGAGGGCGACACGTCCGCGCCCCAAACCGGAATTTCTGCCACCGCAGCAAGCCCTCTCCCTAACCCTCTCCCGCAGGAGAGGGGACAAAGTGCCGCAGCTTCAACGGTTTCAGGCAGCCTGAAAACGAGCGCGGCGGGTTTCTGCGAAACTAAAACAGAAAGCAGCCTGCACACCGAAAGGCTACCTGAAAATGCCGTATCCAAGTTTTCAGGTAGCCCCAACGCCGAAAGCAGCCTGCACCTCGCCGTTATCACCGAATCCGAGCTGTATCAATACGTTGCCCGTTCGCGCGTCCACAGCCGCCGCAAAAAGCACGCCGCCGTGTCGGACGGCAGCCTGCGCGATTTGGCGGAAATCAGCATCGGCGACCCCGTGGTACACGAAGAGCACGGCATCGGGCGGTATCGCGGGCTGGTGCTGATGGGCGAAGACGAAATGCTGCAACTGGAATATGCCAATGAAGCGCAGCTCTATATCCCTGTTTCGCAACTGCATTTAATCAGCCGCTACTCCGGCCAGGCGCATGAAAACGTCGCCCTGCACAAGCTCGGCAGCGGCGCGTGGAACAAGGCAAAGCGCAAAGCCGCCGAAAAAGCGCGCGACACCGCCGCCGAGTTGCTCAACCTCTACGCCCAACGCGCCGCCCAATCGGGACACAAGTTTGAAATCAACGAGATGGACTATCAGGCGTTTGCCGACGGCTTCGGCTACGAAGAAACCGAAGACCAGGCCGCCGCCATTGCCGCCGTGATTAAAGACCTGACGCAGGCGAAGCCTATGGACCGCCTTGTATGCGGCGATGTCGGTTTCGGCAAAACCGAAGTCGCCCTGCGCGCCGCATTTGTGGCGGTGATGGGCGGCAAACAGGTCGCCGTACTCGCCCCGACCACGCTTCTGGTGGAGCAGCACGCGCAAAATTTCGCCGACCGCTTCGCCGATTTCCCCGTGAAAGTTGCCCAGCTTTCGCGCTTCAACAGCAGCAAAGAAACCCGCGCCACGCTCGCAGGCATGGCAGACGGCACGGTAGATATTGTGATTGGCACGCATAAGCTGGTGCAGGACGATATTGCGTTTAAAAACCTAGGCTTGGTGATTGTCGACGAAGAACACCGCTTCGGCGTGCGCCAGAAAGAGCAGCTGAAAAAACTGCGCGCCAACGTGGACATTCTCACGCTTACCGCCACCCCCATTCCGCGCACATTAAGCATGGCGCTGGAAGGGCTGCGCGACTTCTCGCTGATTACCACCGCGCCCAGCCGCCGCCTCGCCGTGAAAACCTTTGTCAAACCGTTCAGCGAAGGCAGCGTGCGCGAAGCCGTGTTGCGCGAACTCAAACGCGGCGGACAAGTGTTTTTCCTGCACAATGAAGTAGATACCATAGAAAATATGCGCGAGCGGCTGGAAACCCTGTTGCCCGAAGCCCGCATCGGCGTAGCACACGGACAGCTGCGCGAGCGCGAACTGGAACAAGTGATGCGCGACTTTTTGCAGCAAAGATTCAACGTCTTACTCTGCTCCACCATCATCGAAACCGGCATAGACATTCCCAACGCCAACACCATCATCATCAACCGCGCCGACAAATTCGGCATCGCCCAGCTCCACCAGCTGCGCGGGCGCGTCGGCCGCAGCCACCACCAAGCCTACGCCTACCTGCTCACGCCCGAATACATCAGCAAAGACGCGGAAAAACGGCTGGACGCCATCGCGGCGGCAGACGAACTGGGCGCGGGTTTTTCGCTCGCCATGCAAGACTTGGAAATACGCGGCGCGGGCGAAATACTCGGCGAAGGGCAGTCGGGCGAAATGGTGCAGGTCGGCTTCACGCTCTACACCGAAATGCTCAAACAAGCCGTGCGCGACCTCAAAAAAGGCCGCCAACCCGACTTGGACGCGCCATTGGGCGTAACCACCGAAATCAAGCTGCACAGCCCCGCCCTGCTGCCCGAAAGCTACTGCCCCGACATCCACGAGCGGCTCGTCCTCTACAAACGCCTCGCCGTCTGCGAAACCGTGCAGCAAATCAACGCCATACATGAAGAACTCGTCGACCGCTTCGGCCTGCCCGAACAACCCGTCAAAACCCTCATCGAAAGCCACCACCTGCGGCTCGCAGCCAAAGAATTGGGCATAGACGCCATCGACGCGACCAGCGAAGCCGTTACCGTTACCTTCGGCAAACACCACCAAATCGACCCGACAGAAATCATCCTGCTGATTCAGACAGATAAAAAATATCGGCTGGCTGGAGCGGACAAGTTGAAGTTTACGGCTCAGATGGAGGATGTGGAAACGCGGATTAAGATGGTGAAGAGTGTCTTAAAGACTTTGAAAGAAAGAGTGCTGAAAGAATAGAGAGAAATAAAGAAAAAGTCGTCTGAAACTGTTTCAGACGACCCATATATTACAAACCTGTTATATACAAAATGACGGTTTTAGGGATCTAACCTACGATTATCGATGTAAAGTAAGTGAATGATTCAATAGCAAAATATATAACTAACAGAGAATATATCATAAGGCAACAGTACAACCTATAAGTTAATATGATGAATGCTTTAGACTATATCGACTCCCCTTTAGACTCAATATCGACTAACAATCCTTATGTAATAACTGAGGTAATTGAATTGACTGAGGAGAATCGAACAAAATTAATCCTGATAGATTATCTTCTAAATAATTTATTAAATTTAAATAATTACCCATATCTTTTAGGGTATAACTTATATTTAAAAGCTAATCTATCAGAAGATAAAAATAGAATTTCCCTTTTAGAACAAGCAAAAATTCCCTTTAAAAAGGCTACTTCTGATTTTGAAAATGCCATGTTTGCCAAAGCCTACCTAGCACATATTTATTATGACTTAAAGGAATTTAATCATTGCCTTGATATGATAGAGCAAATTCCGGATAATTACTTTTTAAAACTATCCAGCCATCAAAATTGGCGAGACTTAAAAATCCAAGAGTTAAAAATATGTTGCCTAATCAAATTAAAAATATTTTCTGATTTTGAATTTATTCTACATAGCTATTTGCTAAAAATTTCACGTTCAAGTGAACATGATATACCCGTACCAATAGAACTTTCCAATATAATGAAAAATATCAAATAAACCAAAATTGATGTCTTACATTATTATTTATAAACTATCACATTTCTTAAAAATTAGTGCTCATCTATCTAACCCACAAGGGTATTAAGATACGGATTAAGGTTATAAAGAGATTATTGAAGACTTTGAAAGAAAGAGTGATAGCGAATTAGAGGATATTGAAGAAAAGGTCGTCTGAAATTTTTCAGACGACCTTTAATAACTATTTTGCTTACTCTAAATATTTAATACCTTATATAGGATACTAATATGGGTAAATTTCATACCCCTCTGGGCAACTTGACCTTTATTACTGAAGAAACAACAAACACATCTTTTCTTCAAGGTATATTTAATGAAATGTCTTTCTCTATTCAAGTCAGTCAACCATTTAATTTGGAGAAAATAGATTTTAACTTTATTCAAAACAAAAGGGGCTGACGTAGATTAGTAGTTATGCTAGGCATACGAAAATGCAGATAACCAATTGTAAATTAAGCAAGAGAGTTCAAAATAAACTGCTTGAATTTTTCGTACTCCAAGTTACCGCCCGTTCCGCTGCCGATATTTTGGGCATTCAGCCCAACTCCGCTATTCTGTTTTACCGTAAAATCCGCATGGTCATCAGCCATCATTTGGCCTTGGCTGCCGATGAGGTTTTCGAGGGCCCCGTCGAGTTGGACGAAAGCTATTTCGGCGGACGGCGTAAAGGCAGACGTGGTCGCGGTGCGGCAGGAAAAGTGGTTGTCTTCGGCATCCTGAAACGCAACGGACGGGTCTATACCGTTGTCGTAGATAATGCCAAGTCCGATACTTTGATGCCTGTTATCAAACAGAAAATCATGCCGGACAGCATTGTTTACACGGATAGCCTGAGCAGCTACGACAAGTTGGACGTGAGCGGTTTTATCCATCACCGCATCAACCATTCCAAGGAATTTGCAGACCGCCAGAACCATATCAACGGCATTGAGAATTTTTGGAATCAGGCAAAACGCGTCTTGCGCAAATACAACGGAATCGACCGCAAATCTTTCCCACTGTTCTTGAAAGAATGTGAGTTTCGATTTAACTTCGGCACACCGTCTCAACAGCTTAAAATCCTGCGGGATTGGTGTGGAATTTAGGGCTAATCTACGTCAGCCCCAAACAAAATGAATAATTTTCCTCAGATTCAGAGCGAAAACCGAACTATTCTTAAAAAATATTCTATATACCCAACCCAAAAAACTCGGATTTAATCATTACAAAGATAAATTAGACAAAACTAAAAAATTGATTTCTTTTCCGGAGTTTATGTTTTATGAAAAAACAAAAGATTGGGATATTATATTTAGAGAAAGTCTACTACCCATTGCTGAACCATACGGTATTTTAATCAACTACCATGATAATGATATTGTTGGATTTGAGGATATTTCAGATTCAGAAGAGTTATAGGAATGTAGTACGCATGCAAGATTTAATTATAAATTACAGACACCATATTAAACAAAGGTCGTCTGAAACGGTTTTCCGGCTTTCAGACGACCTTTTATCAAATGATGCGAAATATCACTTGGTTAACCTCGCGTGTGCCTCAGTAAGCATAGGTTGGGTCGAGACCCAACGAAACCACCACATCTCTTGAAATGTTGGGTTTATCAACCCAACCTACGGCTGCTCTCAAGCCTTCAGTCTTCAAGGCCGTCAACAGGCTACCTGAAACTGCAAATCTCCGTTTCAGGTAGCCTTTTTAATGAGAAATCTCCGCTTCCTTGCCGATACCTGCAACAGATTGCCTGCAAATTCCCCCAACACCCGCTTGCTGCTTGGCAGGCGGGTGCTTTTCAGGTAGCCTTTCTCTTTTTACAAATCCTATTTTCCGCCTGCCATGAACACCGAAAACGAATTGCCCGAAATTGCGCCGCAAACTTTGCCCGATGGGGCGTCTGAGATTGAGCCTGCCGCAATTGAAACGCTTGCCGCAGTGGTGGCTGAGTCGCAGGCTGCCGTGTTGGCTGAAATTCCTGTGCAACCGGCGGCTGATGGCGGTGAGGAGGTTGCCGAGCCGGGGCGTAAGTGGCGCGAGGGGCGGATTGTGGATGCTGCGGTGCGGGTGTGGGATGCCTCAGGTCGCACCGGCGTGGCCGATGTGGTGAACAATGGCGACGAGCCGCCTTTGAGCGTGTTTTTGGTGGGCGACCTGTTTGCTGCCACCGACCTTTCCCCCGAGCCGGGCGATGTGTTGCGCGGCGTGTTGCAAAGCCACCCCGTTAGCGGCTATTGGCTGCTCGACAGCGCGGAAAATGCCGCCACGTCCAGCCTGCAGCGGCGCAGCCCGGAAGAAGAAGAGGCGCTGCATAAAGAGCGCAAGCAGGCCAAGCGGCAAGATAAATTGGTGAACGGCGAAACCTATGTGGGCAAGGTGGTGCGCTGGAACGAAGAGGAAAAATCGGGCTATATCAAGGTTAAGTCCATCAAAGCACGGGTGTTTTTCCCGCAATCGGCTTTTGTGTTCCGCGATAAAAGCCCGGCCAACCACCAGCAGGTGAGCTTTGTGCTGGGGCGGCGGCGCGGCGAATGGGTGGCCACCCGTGTGATTCCGCAAGGCTACGAGTTGGGCTGGGCCGACCGTGAAAGCCCTTCTTCCGGCACGATTTTGGGCGGCGGTTTCAGCGAAAGCCTGCTCGGCGGCACGTTTATCCTGCTGTTCCTTGCCGCCGTGTCCTTTATTTCCCTGCCGCTGGCCGCGGCCTATTTGCTGGCCAGCTGCCTGCTGCTTATTCTATACCGCACGGACAAACGCAGCGCCCAAAGCGGCCGCACCCGTGTGCCCGACGGCATGCTGCACCTGTTGGCCATGCTCGGCGGCTGGCCCGGCGGCCTGTTGGCGCAGATGCGTTATCAGCAGCACACCGCCAATATCCGCTTTGTGCGCGCCTTTTGGTTTAGCGTGGCGCTCAACGCCGTGGGCACTTATGTTGTGCTGGTGTACTTTATCGGCTCGCCCGCGTTTGCCTTCCTGAAAAACTAGCCGCATGAACAGCTACTGCGCCCTTGCCAACGGCCTGCCCGCCGACAGCACTGACCCCAACAAGCATTATCACGACCGTCTCTACGGCTTCCACATCGAAGACGACAATGAACTCTTCGGCCGCCTGCTGCTCGAAATCAACCAGGCCGGCCTGAGTTGGACGCTGATTTTGCAACGTGCCGCCGGCCTGCGTGCCGCCTACGCCGGCTTTGACATCGCCGCCGTGGCCGCCTTCGGCGAAGCCGACCGCCAACGCCTGCTGACCGACGCGAAAGTGATCCGCAACCGCTTGAAAATCAATGCCGCCATCCACAATGCGCAGCAAATCTTGCAGCTGCAACAGGCATTCGGTTCGTTCAAGAACTGGCTCGACGGCCACCACCCGCAGCCGCTGGCCGATTGGGTGAAGCTGTTCCGCCGCACCTTCAAATTCACCGGCCCCGAAATCGTGCGCGAATTTTTGGTGAGCACAGGCTACCTGAAAGGCGCACACAGCGAAGACTGCCCCACTGCCGCCCGCGCCGCTGCCGCCAATCCGCCGTGGCTGCGGGGCTGAGGCGGTGTGGGCATAAGAGAAAGGCTACCTGAAAATTTAGCTTGGCGAGTTTCTGCGAAGCTGAGTTTTCAGGTAGCCTTTTTGTTTGGGCTGTGGGTGATAGCTTATGTGGCGGGTGGGTAGCGTGATTATCCTGTTGTTTGGTTTTGCCGGTTCTTTTGAATTTTCAGGTAGCCTTTAACGGCGGGATTGGGTGATGCTGTATTCGGACTGTGTGAACTTCGTTGAAGGTGTATTTTCAGGTAGCCTCAATCGCCGTGTTGCGATGTTGTTTCCGGCAGCCCTTCGTTTCCGCCGGATGGCGGTTGGGGCGGGTGGTGGTGGAAGAGGCCTTGTTCGGTAATGGTCCAGAGGGCGGCGTCGGTGTGCATGGCTTTGAGGGCGTTGTTGGTCCAGGTGTTGCAGGTGTAGAAGAGGTTGTAGCTGCCGACGGCTTCGTAGAAGGCGTCGTTTTCGCCGTAGACCATATCGGTGGGGATGGGGAGGGTGCGGCCGTTTTGCCATTGCAGGCTTTGGCGGATGTAGGAAACGAGGCGGCGGTATTGGGCGCGGCTGATGCGGATGGGGGCGCAGCGGGTGCAGCCTTCGAGGCTGGGGTAGTAGGTGGCGTGGACGGCGTTGCTGGATAGGCCGGTGGCGGCTTTGAGGGCGGTGCTGAGGCGGAGGTCGGCCCAGGTTGGGGTGGTGAGGTAGAAGTTTTTGTCGCCCAGGCCGATGGCGAGCCAGGGGGCGTATTCTTGGCTGCGGGTGTGCTCGGCGGGGAAGACGGCTCGCCAGTCGGCTTCGCTGCTGAGGGTGGGGACGACGATGTCGGTGTGCACGCCGTTGGAGAGCAGCCATACGGTGATTTCGGGTTCGCCTTCGGGCCGGCCGGGGCTTTTGATGCGGGGCAGCAGCCAAACGGCGGCGCCGTAGAGCAGGAGGAGGGCGGCCAGGCTGAGGAGGCTGCGGCGGATGAGGCGGGAGAGTTTGGGCATGGTGGTGTGCGGTTTGAGGCTACCTGAAAGTTTGGGCTTTGCGGGGCTTGGTTTTCAGGTAGCCTTTGCTTATTCGGGCTGGGGCTGGTAGTTATCCAGCAGCTGTTCGATTTGTTGGGGGCAGGTGAGGGGGCGCAGTTGGGTAAAGAGGTGTGCGGCTTGGGGGTGGGTGGTTTTCATCATGCCGAGCCATTGTTTGAGGCGGGCGGCGGGGTAGGGCGTGTCGCCGGCGTGTTCGCGGCAGAGTTGGAAGAATCGGCGTATCCACACGAGGTAGTCGGCGAAACCGGCGGGCCGGGGCGGTAGGCCTTGGTTGTGGCGCTGGATTTGGCGGGCGAGGTCGGGGGTGATGACGGCGCCGCGCCCGAGCATGACGTGTTGGCAGCCGCTGGTGCGGCGGATGGCGAGGTAGTCGGCCAGGCTGAATACGTCGCCGTTGGCGATGACGGGGATGCTGAGTGCTTGGCGGATGGGGGCGATTTGCTCCCAATGGGCGGGCGGGCGGTAGCCTTCGATTTTGGTGCGGGCGTGCACGGCCAGGGAGGAGGCGCCGCCTTGGGCAATGGCTTGGGCACATTCGAGGGCGCGTGAGCTATCCTCGTAGCCGAGGCGCATTTTGGCGGTGAGGGGGATGTTTTCAGGTAGCCTTTGGCGCACGGTGGAGACGATTCGGCGGATGCGTTCGGGCTCGCGCAGGAGGATGGCGCCGCCTTGGTGTTTGTTGACGGTGGGAGCGGGGCAGCCGAAGTTGAGGTCGATTTTTTGCGCGCCTGCGGCCACGGCGGCTTGGGCGTTGGCGGCCATGTTGTCAGGGTCGCTGCCGAGCAGCTGGAGGGTGCAGGGGGTGCCGGCGTGGGTGCGGCAGCCGTGATCGATTTCGGGCATATGCCGCCGCCAGGTGGCGCGGGAGTGTAGGGTGTGGGTGATGCGGACGAATTCGGTAACGCATTCGCTGTAGCCGCCGATGTCGGTGAGCAGGCGGCGCATGACGGGGTCGAGCAGACCCTGCATGGGGGCTAGAACCAAATAGCCTTCTTCTTTTGAAACATTCATTTAATTGTTTTTAATGTATTTCATGGCAGCCTGGAAGCCTTAGTTAGTAGTTTACAGGCTATCTTATATGCAGTTTCTTAATTCATTATATGCTTAATCATTATTCATCAGGTGTCCAACATACTCTTTCTTTTAAATTTGCATAATACTCATGTTTGCTATTTATTTTGGTAAATACGGGTGGCTCTGGACTAATAACCTCAACATATGATTCCATAAAAAAGAAAACATATAGTTTTTCATAATCTTTTAATGGGAAATAGTGGTCTTCAACAACCCATTCAGTATATTTTTTATCAATAACTTCAAAAAAACGTTCTCCTTGCATAAATAATGGGTGCACATTTCCACGAGTTGGTGCAACCATTTCATGAAATGTATTGATTTTATATGATTCATCTGTCCTTTGAAAATGAATAGCCCAATCGATAGATATTTCTGTTAAATCATTTCTATCGTCATTACTTGAAAATAAAATACTAATTTTTCCTTCATCCATAAATATTGCTTCTAGCCAAAAGCCACTTCCTTTTGGAGCATTAATAGATTTAATTGCACTAAACATTATTTATACCTATACTTAATTTTAATATTCTCACTATTGCTTTGCTGAATTTCCAGTGTAGGAGCACTATTTCCTGAACTATAATTACGAACATTAACGTTTCTTCCGTCAGGTAATCTCCTGATTTGTCATGTTGTCTCACTATTCCGCTAGTGTTTTGCCCTTCGGTTGTATTCCGCAAGATATTGTTGATTTGTATATTGCTACGCATGGTTGCTGCCTGTACGCGTGCTTCAGCAGGATTGGGATGATAGTGCTGTTAAGGCAGGTTTCCGCTACTGAATTGTCTACCGCCCCGCAATGTAGGATAGACAGGCTCTCTCGTTATATGCTGGCTGTACCGAATCCAGTATTGTGGGAGAGCATATCGGTAGATAAGGAGCAAACTTGTTGCCAAAGTAGCATGGCAGCTGGTTCAAAAGTCAGCCTGATATATAGAGGCTACCTGAAAAATTTGTGGCGAAGGCTTTCCATGCCGTTACCGTTTGTTGGGTTTGGGCAAAATCTGCACGAGTTTTGCGCGCCCCGATTTGGCGGCTAGAGGATTTTTTGGCTGCCTTCGAATACTTGGATGCTGTAGTCGCACACGCGGTCGATACAGTTGGGCATAGTGAGGGTGAGGGTGTATTGGCCGCTTTGGCGGGCATACCAGCCGAACATGGGGGAGGCATGGGGATCGGTGTCGGCGATAAGGGTGTGTCCGTCGCGTAGCAGAGTGAGATCGATGTTGTTGCATTGGCGGCTGCAATCGGCGAAGAAGGTGTAGTGTTTGCCGGCACGCAGGTTGATTTGCCGGGGTTTGGATTCGCCTTGGGAGAGGCTGCCGCGGAAATGTTCATACAGCCGGGCGCGGCGGTCTTCTTTACGCACGATTTCACGGTTCATGCGCTGCGCCTGCGGCAGCCAGTTATCTGGTGCAGCTTGGGCAACGGCAGACAACAGCACAATGGGCAGAAGCGAAATAAGGCGGGGTGTGGGCATGGCGGTGGGAGCTTGCTGAGAGGAATAACGGCAGGCTACCTGAAATGGGAAGAAGGTACGATTGAAAATAGCTATGGAAGAATGGTGTTTTGGTAAATGGTAATATTTATATTGGATATATTAGCATAATATTTCTTTAATATATGAATTATATATATTTTATGCTGAATTAAGAGTGGCTGTATGATTTTGGAGTGTGGTTGCCTGATTACATCAATACTGTTGGCAAACCAATGTTGATTGTTCTTTGGTTAGCCTGTAATAACAAACCGCCCGGGCTGTGTGGCTCGGGCGGTCGGGCTATGCGGTATTAGCGCGAGCGGGTGAAAGTGTCGTATACACGACGGTTGCCTTCGAAAGCATGAATGGTAGCTTTGCAGCCGTTGGCATCATCGCAGTCTTTCATGCTCAATACGATGCGGTAGTTACCGCTGCTGGGAGCTTGGAATGTGAACAGGGGCTGGTTATCCGGCAGGTTGTCGCCGGCTACGCGGACACCGTTGGCAGCCATCAAATTCATGTCCATGTTGTTGCAGCTGTCGTCGCAGTCGCCAAAGAAGGTGTAGAACTTGCCGGCACGCAGGGTTACGGGCAGGGTGTGGTTACGGCCTTGCTTCAGGGTAACTGGGCGCAAGAACAGCTCGCGGGCGGCGGGGTCGGCTTGGCTGACTACTTCGCGGTTGGTAGCGTGTTCGCTTTCGAAGTCGTTGGCCAGGGCAGCGGCAGGAGCGGCCAGGGCGGCAATCAGGGCGAGGGTGGTGAGTTTTTGCATAGTGTCTCCTTATCGGTTGATGAGTTGTGCTACTTGGGAAGTTTCACCGTAAGGCTACCTGAAAACGGTTTGGCTGTTTCAGGTAGCCTTGGGGGAAAGATTAGCGAATGATACTACGTTGTGAGTCGGCAAGGAAGTCGCGCAACACGGCCAGCTCGGGGGCGGTTTCGGCGGCTTGGGCAATCTGGCTGCGGGCTTCTTCGTAGGGCAGACCTTGGCGGTAGAGGGTTTTGTAGGCGTTTTTCACGTTGGCAATCTGCTCGGGGGTGAAGCCGTTGCGGCGCATGCCTTCGCTGTTGATGCCAGCGGGCTCGGCGCGGTAGCCGGCGGCCATGAAGTAGGGGGGGACGTCTTTGTGCACGCCGGCGGCGAAGGCGGTCATGGCGTAGTTGCCGATTTGGCAGAATTGGAATACGAGGGTGTAGCCGCCGAGGATGACGTAGTCGCCGATGGTAACGTGGCCGGCGAGGGAGGCGTTGTTGGCGAAGATGGTGTGGCTGCCGATTACGCAGTCGTGGGCGAGGTGGCAGTAGGCCATGATCCAGTTGTCGTCGCCGATGCGGGTTTCACCGATGCCGGTTACGGTGCCGAGGTTGAAGGTGGTGAATTCGCGGATGGTGTTGCCGTTGCCGATAATCAGGCGGGTGGGCTCGCCGCGGTATTTTTTGTCTTGCGGGATGGCACCGAGGCTGGCGAATTGGAAAATGCGGTTGTTTTCGCCGATGGTGGTGTGCCCTTCGATAACGGCGTGCGGACCGATTTCGCTGCCGGCGCCGATTTGTACGTTCGGGCCGATGATGGTGTAGGCGCCGACTTTAACGCTGCTGTCGAGCTCGGCTTTGGGGTCGATAATCGCGGTGGGGTGGATTAGGGACATGGGGTTTCCTTGTGGCAGCGGGCTTTGCAGGGGTAAGGGGCTACCTGAAAATGGTTTGTGCGAAATGCGGTGGGCGGTTTGGCGGAGGCTACCTGAAAAGGGCATTGCCTAGCTTGCCGGCTTATTTATCCACCGCACGTTTGGCGCACATGATAACGGCTTCGGCGGCGATTTGACCGTCTACGGTGGCAGTGGCTTTGAATTTGCCGATGTCGCGCTTGTGGGTGATGACGTCCAGATGAATCTGCACTTGGTCGCCGGGCACGACTTGGCGTTTGAAGCGCGCTTCGTCGATACCAACGAAAAAGTAGATTTCGTTTTCTTTGCGCTCGCCCCGGCTGAGGATGGCAAGCACGCCGGCAGCCTGTGCCATCGCTTCGATAATCAACACGCCCGGCATCACGGGGAAATCAGGGAAGTGGCCTTGGAAAAACGGTTCGTTTACGGAAACGTTTTTAATGGCAGTGAGGCTTTTTTCTTTTTCAAAGCCGATGACGCGGTCCAGCAGCAGGAAGGGGTAGCGGTGCGGCAGCAGGCGTTGCAGGGTGCGCACGTCCAGCGGGAGTTCGATGTTTTCAATTTGCATGGGTTATTCCTTGTTTTCGGGATAGTTGATTGTGTTTTCCAATGTTTTCACGCGGCGGTGCAGTTCGTTGAGCCGGCGCAGGTGTACGGCATTTTTCACCCAGTCGCGGTGGGTTTGCAGCGGATAGGAGCTGGCGTAGTAATCCGGCTGGTTGATGGAGGCAGCCACAAGGGTGCCGCCACCAATGAAGGTGCGGTCGGCCACGCGGATGTGGCCGACAAACATGGCGGCACCGCCAATTTGGCAGTAGGCGCCGATATGGGTGCTGCCGGCAATGCCCACGCAGGCAGCGATGGCGGTGTGGGCGCCGATATGTACGTTGTGGGCGATTTGCACGAGGTTGTCGATTTTCGCCCCCTCGGCAATCACGGTGTCTTCGATCGCGCCGCGGTCGATGGTGGTGTTAGCGCCGATTTCTACGTCGTTGCCGATTTCCACGCCGCCCACTTGCGGGATTTTGTACCAATGGTCTTGCGCCCAGGCATTACCAAAGCCGTCGGCACCGATCACGGTGCCGGAGTGGATTTCCACGCGATCGCCGAGGCGGCAGCCGGCATAAACGGTTACGTTGGAGTGCAGCACGGTATGCTCGCCAAGCACACAGTTGGCTTCCACCACGCAGTTGGCCAGGATGCGGCAGCCTTCGCCCAGCACGACGCATTCGCCGATGTAAACATTGGCACCGATTTCGCAGCTGTCGGGCACGATGGCGCTTGCTTCCACCACGGCGCTGGGATGAATGCCGGGATTGGCGGCGGGAGCAGGGTGGAACAGGCGGGCGGTTTGGGCGAAATAGAGTTGCGGGTTGTCGCACGCAATCAGATTGCGACCGGGCAGTTTGTCGGCCAATTTGTGGTGCACAATCAGCGCGCCGGCTTGGCTGGCCAGGGCTTCTGGCAGGTGTTTGGGGTGTGAGACAAAGCTGATGTCGTCTTTTTGTGCGGTATGCAGCGGAGCAATACGGCTGATGGCGATGTCTTGCCCGGCAAGCGTGCCGCCTAGGGCGGCGGTGATTTGGGAAAGGAGTTTCTGCATTTTCAGGTAGCCTGTGTTGCTGCAAAACAGAGAGGCCGGAATGCCAATTTCGTTGAAGCCCGCGCTTTCAGGTAGCCTTTAGGGCGGATTGATGCGTTTCCGATAGGGCCGATGCAGTATCGGAAGGCAGCCAACCCGTCGTCGGCCTATTGGTTGTTGAGGGCGCGGATAACTTGGTCGGTAATGTCGAATTTGCTGTTTACGTAGATAACGTCTTGGATAATCAAGTCATAGCCGTCGCGCTGAGCCAGCTCGGTAATCACGCGGTTGGCATTTTGCTGCAGGGCGGCAAACTCTTCGTTGCGGCGCAGGTTGTACTCTTCGGTAAGCTGTGCGGCTTGGCGGCGCAAATCCCCATCCAGGGCAATCAGCTGCTGCTCGATGCGGCGGCGTTCGGTGGGGCTCAGGCGGCCTTGGTCGAGCCGGGCTTTCAAGGTAATGCCTTGATCGCGCAGCCGTTGCAAGGCCTGTTGGCGAGTGCCGAATTCGTTTTGCAGGGTGGTTTGGATGCGCTGTGCCTGAACGGACTGCTGATACACGCGCTCGGTATCGATGAATCCCAGCTTTTGTACGCTGTCGGCAACAGCATACGATGCGAGCAGCACCGCAGCGGCTGCTGCTGCCATACGGGGAAGATTAAGCTTCATTATCTGCTTTCTTAGAAAGTCGTACCCAATTGGAATTGGAAACGTTGGATTTGGTCGTTATCCCGCTGCCGCATCGGGTGGGCAAAACTGAATTTCATCGGGCCCAACGGGGAAATCCAAGTCAGCGCCGCGCCTACGGAATAGCGCAGTTCGTTGCTGAAAGAAGAACGGTGGTCTTTGCTGTAGTAGCCGTTGGTGCCGTAGGGGTTGCTAGCACTGTATGCTCCGGTATTGTAGGTTTTGCCATCCCACACGCTACCGGCATCGGCGAACACGCTCAAGCGCACGGAACGCTGGTCTTTTACGCCGGGGAAGGGGAAGAGCAGCTCGGCAGAAGCATAGGCTTTGTAAGTACCGCCGTAGTTTACGGTATTACGGGTATTGCCATAAATTTCATATACCTTCGGACCCAAAGAACCGTTTTCGTAACCGCGCACGGAGCCTAGGCCGCCGCCGTAGAAGTTGTTGAAGAAGGGTACGGAGGATGTGCCGCCGTAGGAACCAGCATAACCCACTTCCCCACCCAGCATCAGAGTGAAGCTCTTGCTTAAGGGGAAGAACCAGCGTTGGTCGTGGGTGAGGATGTAGTATTTCAAACTGCCGCCGGGCAGGCCGAGATCGGCGTTGACGCTGGTGGTGTAGCCGCGGGTCGGCCACAGGGCATCGTCGGTTTTGTTGCGACCCCAGCCGATATTGCCTTTAACAATCCAGTTTTTCTCGCCGTGTTCTTGGATGAACTGGCGGTAGCGATAGGGCTGGTAGGTTTCGTCACCGTGCAGCTTCACGGTGAGGTGTTCTACGCCGAGACCGAAGTTTATGCGGTCATATTCGGTAATCGGCACACCCATGCGCGCACCGAGACCGATACGGGTGGTTTCGTAGTTGTTGGAACTGGTGCTGGAGCTGGATTTATAGGGCATGTAGCCGCGATAGTAGATATCGTAGCCTAGGCTCACGCCGTCGGGGGTGAAGTAGGGGTCGGTAAACGACAGGGACGCGGTATTTTGGGTTTTGCCGCGCGCAATGCGGAAGTTGGCAGATTTGCCCGTACCGAACAGGTTGTCTTGCGCCACGCCTGCAGAAAGTACCAAACCGGTATCTTGTACCCAACCGGCAGCCACTTCTACCGAACCGGTAGAGCGCTCTTTCACGGATACATCCACATCCACTTGGTCGGGCGTATCGGGCAGCGGGCGGGTTTCCACTTTCACATCATCGAAATAGCCCAAGAGCTGGATGCGGTCTTTGGAGCGGTTGAGCTTGGCCGAATCGTAGGGCGCCGCTTCGGTTTGGCGCATTTCGCGGCGGATAACGGCATCACGGGTTTTGTTGTTGCCGGAAATGTGGATTTGGTTCACATAGTATTTGCGGCCGGGATTCACTGTTAAAACGAAATCCACGGTGTGGTTGGCCTGGTCAGGCTGCGGTTGCACGCCTACTTGAGCCAGTGCGTAGCCGGCCTGACCCATACGGTCTTGGATGGCCTGCAGGCTTTCTACCATCTGCGAGCGGTTGTAGCGGCGGCCTTCACGCATTTTCAGCAGGGCTTCCAATTCTTCGCGCGGCACTTCGCGGGTGTCGCCTTCGATGCGCACTTTGCCCCAGCGGTAGCGTTCGCCTTCGTGTACTTTAATCCACAGCGTCTGCTCTGTGCGGTCGGCGTTGTAGCGCACATCGGCATCCTGCACTCGGCCTTCGAAGAAGCCTTCGTTTTGGTAGAAATCGGTGATGGCTTGCAGGTCTTGGCGGAATTTTTCGTCGGAGAAACGATCGTCTTTGGAGAGCCAGCTCAACATGCCGTGGCGATCCATCTGCATTTGGTGGCGCAAGGTGCGGTTGGAGAAATGCTGGTTGCCTTCAAAGTCGATTTCTTTGATGTGGGTGGTAGGACCTTCATCGATTTTCAGCGTAATGTCCACGCGGTTACGCGAGAGGCGGGAAATCTCGGGGGTAATGGTGGCGGAGAGCTTGCCTTGGTTGGCATACTCCTGCTGCAGGCCGGCCACGGCTTGGTTGAGGATTGCTTGGTTGAATGGCTGCGATTGACCCAGGCCGAAGCTGTCAAGATTTTTCTTGATGGCGTCGCTGGGCAGGGTTTTGCCGCCGGTAACGGTAACCGTGTTGATGATGGGGCGCTCCACCACGGTCAGCAACACTTGGTTGCCCATGGTTTCTACGCGCACATCGTCGAACAAGCCGGTGGCATAGAGGTTTTTGATGATTTGTTCGCCTTCGCCATCGGTGAAAGTCCCGCCCACTTTAACCGGCAAGTAGCCCAATACGGTGGAAGGGTCGGTACGCTGCAGGCCCTCGATGCGGATATCTTGGATGGTAAACGGAGCGGCGGCCAGCGCCCAAGAAGACAATCCGGCTGCAAACAAAGAGAAGGTAAGTTTGTTCAGTTTCATGCTTTATCCCAGTAAGCGGGTGATATCGTTGAAAAAAGCCAGCAGCATCAGCATCAGCATCAGGGAGAGGCCGAGGCGTAGTCCCCACAGTTGCACATTGGCGCTAACGGGCTTGCCGCGAATCCATTCGGCGGCATAATACATTAAATGGCCGCCATCTAAAACAGGAATCGGCAGCAAATTCAAAATCCCCAGGCTGATGCTCACCACGGCGAGGAATTCCAAATAATCCTGAATGCCGGCGGAGGCGGTTTTGCCGGCGTAGCTGGCGATGGTGATCGGGCCGGAAATGTGGCTTACGGAAGCCTGGCCGGTGAGCAGGCGGGCAAACAGGCGGCCGGTGAGCGCGGTGTAGGAAGACACGCGCTGCATGCCCATTTCGGCTGCGCCCAGCCAGGTGGGCTGGTAGCGGTAGGTTGAGCGAGCCATCCATTGTTGGTCGACTTCGGCTTCAAAACCGGCATAGCCGTAGCGTTCGCCGTTGCGGTCTTCACGGCTGTCGGGGCGCAAGGCTACCTGAAGCGGTTTGCCGCCGCGCAAAATATCGATAGTCAGTTTGTCTTGCGGGTGTTGGCGGATGGTGGTGGTTAAATCCGGCCAAGTGTGCACGATTTGCCCGTTCACGGCTACGACGCGGTCGCCTTTGCGCAAACCGGCGCGCTCGGCGGGGGAGCTAGGCTGGATAGAGGCGAGCGTGGTGTTCAGGCGCAGGGCGGTGATGCCGAACCAGCCGCCGCGTTTGGCCACGGCTTCCGCTTCCGGCGTGCCGGCGGCATCGATGGTGCGCGTGGTTTGGCTGCCGTTGGCCTCGTGCACGGCTACCTGAACCTTACCGGCTTCCAAATTCAGGATGATTTCCGATTGTGCGTCGCCCCAAGTGAGCACCTGCTTGCCGTTTACGGCGGTGATGGTGTCGCCCGGCTGGAAGCCTACTTTGGCGGCCAATGTGTCGGGCATCACCATGCCCACCATCGGGCGCACTTCCTGCGCGCCGAAATAGCCGAAGGAGAAGGTGTAGAGCAGCACGGCCAGCGCGAGGTTGGTGAGCGGGCCGGCGGCCACCACCAGCATGCGTTTGAACGGGTGTTGCTTATCGAAGGCGTAGGGCAGGTCGGCCTCGGCCACGTCGCCTTCGCGGGTGTCGACCATTTTCACATAGCCGCCCAGCGGAATCGGCGCCAGGCACCATTCGATATTGCGCCAGCGTTTGTTGAAAAACGGCTTGCCGAAGCCCACGGAAAAACGCAGCACTTTGATGCCGCACCAGCGCGCCACCAACAAATGCCCCAGCTCGTGCAGGCTAACCAAAATCAGGATGGCAACGATAAACGCGCCGAGTGTGTGCAAAAGAAACAAACAAGAAGCTCCTTGAAGCAGGCGAATCGGATGCAGGCTACCTGAAAAAGGGAGTGCCGTATTTTCAGGTAGCCTCAGCCGCCAATCGGCTGCAGGAAGAAAAACGTAATTGTAATGGAAACAGAGGTTCCCGACAAAGCCTGCGCCAATAGCGAAGGCCTGTCATATTGGCTTGGCTTGCCGCATTATTCATGCGGCTTGCTGCCTGGCATGAAAAAGATGTTCAGCGATTCGCCACTTGCTGCACAAACGCTTCTGCGGCGCGTCGGGCAGCGGCATCCAAATCCAGCAGGCCTTCCAGGCTGTGGTGGCTACCTGAAAAATCCTGCTCCAGGCAATGCCGTACCGTGTGTGCGATGTCGGTAAAGCGGATGCGGCCGGCCAGAAAGGCGGCCACGGCGATTTCGTTGGCGGCATTGAGCACGCAGGGCACGCTGCCGCCGGCCTGCATGGCCTGATAGGCCAGTTCCAGGCAGGGGAAACGGCGGTAGTCGGGCGTTTCAAAGGTGAGCGCGGAGAGGGCGGCAAAATCCAGCGGCGGCACGCCGGAGGCGATGCGTTCGGGCAGGCCGAGGCAGTAGGCGATGGGCGTGCGCATATCGGGCGTGCCCATTTGCGCCAGCACCGAGCCGTCGGCATAGCGCACCATGCTGTGCACCACGCTTTGCGGGTGGATAACGGTTTCCAGTTTGTCCGGCGGGCAGTTGAACAGCCAGTGTGCTTCAATCAGCTCCAGGCCTTTGTTCATCATGGTGGCGCTGTCCACCGAAATTTTGCGCCCCATCTGCCAGTTGGGGTGTTTTACCGCCTGTTCGGGCGTGATGGCGGGGAAGTCGGCCAAGTCGGTATGCAGGAAGGGGCCGCCGGAAGCGGTGAGGATGATGGATTGCACGCCGTTATGTTTCAGGTAGCCTTTTTCCGGCGGCAATACTTGATAGATAGCGTTGTGTTCGCTGTCTACCGGCAGGATGCGGGCGCCGGATTGGGCGGCGGTTTGCATGAAGAGGCTACCTGAAACCACCAGCGTTTCTTTGTTGGCCAGGTAGAGGGTTTTGCCGGCGCGGGCGGCGGCCAGTGTGGGCGGCAGGCCGGCGGCGCCGACGATGGCGGCCATCACGCCGTCGGTTTCCGGCGCGGCGGCAATGTCGCACAAAGCTTGTTCGCCGTGCAGCACTTCGGTTTGGCAGCCGGCGGCAGCCAGGTGCGTACGCAGTTCGGCGGCTTGCGCTTCGTTGGCGGTTACGGCGTATTGCGGGCGGAAGGCAAAGCATTGTTCGGCCAGCTTGGCGGTTTGGCTGTGGCCGCTGAGGGCGAAGATGCGGAAGCGTTCGGGGTGGCGGGCAACCACGTCGAGCGTGCTGGTGCCGATGCTGCCGGTGCTGCCGAGGATGGTGAGGGATTGGGTCATGGTTGGTGTGTTTCAGGTAGCTTTTTTTTGCTTATATAGTGAATTAACAAAAACCAGTACAGCGTTGGCTCGCCTTGCCGTAACGTGTGTACTGTCTGCGGCTCGCCGCCTTGTCCTGATTTTTGTTAATCCACTATAGTGATTCATTTTAAACCGGCATGGCGTTGGCTTGTTGCCTGATTCTGCCTAAATTTAGGTCACGGTATCACGGTATTATGGAAGGGTAGGGAGGCTGATTTATTTTTCAGGTAGCCTTCAATGCGGGCTGCAGGCTACCTGAAAATGTTGGGGGAAACAAGCCGGGTTTTGCAAAGGCCTTGGTTTGGTTTGCCGGGCATGGCAGCCGTAGGGAAATGCCGCTAAGTCGCCTGCAATATTCAACGGCAGCGGAAAGGCGGTTTCCGGCTGCCGTTTGGTTTGCTGCTTCAGGAGCGATATTGCGCCATCAGTTCGCAGTAGTTTGGGTAGTGCTCTTTGCTCACAAAGCCGCGTATCAGGCTCATGGTTTGGTAGATGCCGCGCCGTTTGGCGTTTTCGTCCCAACAGCCGATGTGCTGGGAGTTGTCGAAGTCGAGCCAGTATTTGGTGAGCAGCCATACGTTCAGGCTGAGCTCGCGCAGGGCTTCGTCTTCGGCTTCGATGATGCCTTTGTCGCGCAGTTCGATGAAGATTTTCACCAAAAGCGGGGAGATTTTCTCATGGGAGAATTCGTTGTGTTCGCCCAAAAGCTGCTTGCTGCGGGCGAGCAGGGTGTTTACGTCGCTGAATAGGAAGCGGTATTCCCACAGGATGTCGTACACGCCCTGTAGGTATTCGCCCATTTTGGCCATGCTGCCGGGCAGCTCGGTTTGGCGGATGTAGTCGAGCAGTTTGTTGCTGTATCGAAGGAACAGCTGAACGATGATTTCGTCTTTATTACGAAAATGATAGTAGAGGTTGCCCGGGCTGATGCGGAGGCGTTGGGAGATGTGGTTGGTGCTGATGTTGCGCTCACCCTCTTCGTTGAACAGTTGGAGGCTGATGTCGATGATTCGGTTGTAGGTGTTGGGTTTGCCGGGCTTCCTGGGCATGGTGATCTCCTTTGGCTGAAACACAAATTCTGCCTGCGCGAGAGGCTACCTGAAAATCTTTTGGCGGGGTAATACGGGCATTTTAATGCATTATTGATTGTGCTGTCTCACTCCACCCATACCGGCTCGGGCTCGAGCTGCACGCCGAAGCGTTGGTAAACGCTGTTTTGAACGTGTTCGGACAAACGGCGTACGTCTTGGGCACTGGCGCCGCCGAGATTAATCAGCACCAGGGCTTGTTTTTGGTGTACGGCGGCATGGCCTTCGCGGTGGCCTTTGAGGCCGCATTGGTCGATAAGCCATCCGGCGGCGAGTTTGGCCTGGCCGCCCGGCTGGGGGTATACCGGCAGGGCGGGGTGCTGCTGTTTCAGCGCGGCGGCCTGTTCGGCGGAAACGATGGGGTTTTTATAGAAGCTGCCGCAGCTGCCGGTTTCGGCGGGGTCGGGCAGCTTGCGGCGGCGGATGCGGCACACGGCTTCAGTCACGATGGCGGCGGTGAGCGGCGCGCCTTGAGCCAGGGCTTCGGCTTCGGTTTGCACATCGCCGTAGTGCAGCTTGGGTTTGAATTCGCTATCCAGCACGAACGTTACTGCCGTAATCACGAAGCGGCCGCCGGATTGTTTGAACACGCTGTCGCGGTAGGCAAAACGGCAGTCGGCACGGCTGAACGATACCGGCTTGCCGCTGTCTAAATCCCAGGCGTGCACGGTTTCGATACAGCTTTCGGCTTCCACGCCGTAGGCGCCGATATTCTGCACCGGCGCGGCGCCCACTGTGCCGGGAATCAGGCTGAGGTTTTCCAGACCACTCAAGCCCAACGCGATGGTGTGCTGTACGAAATCGTGCCAGTTTTCGCCGGCCTGCGCGGTGATGCGCATTTTGCCGCCACCGGCCGGCTCTGGCGTGGAAATGCCTTTATTGGCCATGCGTACCACCAGCCCGTCGTAGTCCTTCATCAGCAGGATATTGCTGCCGCCACCCAGCCACAGGGTGCGCTCGCGGCGGTATTCGGGCAGTTGGAAAATTTCAGGTAGCCTTTCGGCTGTGTCCAAGGTGTAGAGCGCGGCAGTACGGGCGGGGAGACCGAAGGTGTTCAGCGCGGTTAAATCGGCATCGTATTGCAGTTTATTCATCGTCTTCATGTTCCAACATTTCTTGGCTGACTGTTGCCAAACACCACAAGAGGGCAACAGCGGCACAACCCAGCGACAGCACCAACGCCGCCCAGAAGCCGTAAATCCCCATGCTCGTACCGAAGGCCAGCAGGCAGCCCAATCCGAGACCGACCACCCAGAAGGCGATGCCGTGAATCACCATCGGCAGCTTGGTTACCTTATAGCCGCGCAAGGCGTAGGAGGCGATACATTGGATGGCGTCGGCCAATTGGAAGGCGGCGGCAAACAGCAGGATGGTGGCGCCGATACCGATAACGGCCTGGTCATCGGTGTAAACGCGCATAATCGGGTAGCGGAACAGCAGGGTGAGTACTGCGGTAACGATAGCCAGGGTTGAGCCGCAGGCCAAGGCCACGCCGGAGGCATAACGCGCTTGGAAATAGCGGTCGGCACCGATGGCATAGCCCACGCGCACGGTAACTGCCGCGCCGATGCCTTGCGGAATCACATAAATCAGGCTGGTGATGCTGTTTACTACTTGCTGTGCGGCCACGTGATCTTCAGCATTTCCCGGCAGTTGGGCAATCAGCATCATCATCACGGTGAACAGGCTCACTTCGAGGAAGAAAGACAAACCGATCGGGACACCCAGCTTGGTGATTTGGCGGAAGATTTTGGCGCTGGGTTTGGAGAAGCGGGCGAACAGGCCGAAGCGTTGGAAATATTTCTGTTTGGCAATATAAGCCCACAGCGCGGCAGCGTTAAACCAAAACACCAAAGTGCTGGCCAGGCCGCAGCCCGCACCGCCCAAGGTCGGCATGCCCAAATCGCCATACACAAAAATATGGTTGAGCGGGATGTTTAAAAACAGGCTGATCCAGCTCATCCACATAATCGGTTTGGGCTTGCCCAGGCTGGAAGCAAAGGCGTGTAGTGCACGATGAATCATGGCAGCCGGCATAGAAAGGGCAATCAGACCCACATACAGGGCAAATTGCCGTTTCACTTCGGCATCCAAGTCGAGAAAACCGTTGATGGGCTGAATCATCAGCCACAGTAGAATCATGCCCACAATGCCCAGCATCAGGCCATACCATATGCCCTGACGGCCCAGCTCGCCCACTTTCTCGGTTTCGCCCGCGCCGTGCTCTTGGGAAATCATCGGATTGAGCGCAGTCATCACGCCGAGGAAGGTCAGATAAACCGTAACAAATGCACTACTGCCCAAGGCTACCGCAGCCAAATCGGTTTTGCCTGCACCGCCAGCCATCACTGTATCCACGAAGCCCAGCCCTACCTGCGCAATCTGCGCCAGTAGCATGGGTACTGCCAAAGCACCCAATTTTGAGGCTTCTTTGCGAAAAACAGCGGGAGAATAACGGTTTAGGTCGAGCAGCATAATTAAAAGCAAGAGTGGAACATAAGTGCGATTTTAGCATAAACGCAACATAAGTTGTAGTAACGCAACACTTGCTGCCTGGGTTTTATGAATATATTTCGCAATAGTAAGCTTGATTTCTTGGGGAAAATATTTTCTTTCCTGTGTTGCGGATTTTGCCAGGTAGAATCCGCACGGATGCTGTTTTTAGATTAGAGTAGACAAATAGGCAAAAAATTATGCTGGCCGGGTTTCGATAAAAAGCTATGAAACGGTTTTCATCACATGGGGCTGCTTCGTATTCCTTCATTTTATTTTGGTGTCTTGAAATTGTAACTCAATGCTCTTTTGCTACTGTTGGCAGATAAGTTTGTATTCCTTCGTTAAGCCATTCTTCAACCCCTTACTGATATAGTTCAGAATATTTATTTTTATACGAAATTGGTTTGCCCGGTTATCCGGATGTATCGTTGTTTTTTGTTAATTGTTTTTTGTTGATTGTTTTGTGTTGATCGTAATTTGGTCTGCGATAAAAAAAGCCGCCTGAATAATTCAGGCGGCTTTGCAACCACAATAGTTTTAGAAAATTTCGCGCCAAGAGATACGGCGGATTGATGAGGACTCTGGTAGGTAAACCTCGTGGAGGTTTGGATTACCTTGATTATCTTTTGTTAAGAGTAACAATTTACCATCAGTTGTTCTGAGCAAGATAGGTGCACCAACTGCATTCAGCTGTTTGCGATATGATGAACCAGTAAAATTGTTATCAAAAAAGCCTCTCAAACCAGAACCGGAAGTTGCTTCAAACGGGTAAGTATAGCCAGAAGATTGAACTGTTCGGCAAGACAAAACTGGGTTGCTTCCATCAATAAAAGTATTGGCAATCAAATACTTGCCTCTTTCCAGATAGGGGTTGTAAATTACTTGCTCATATTCAACTTTACCATTGATAGTTGGTCGTGTTAAGTCTAGATACCAACCTGATTTGGTATTCCAATCGACTTTCATGTTGCTTAATTGATCTTGTTTACCACCGTCATGTACCACTTGTCTTTGCATTCGGCTACGATCGACTTGGGGGGTGGTAGTCCCAGGAACCATGCTAAAAGCTAACGCTGTTTTGTCGCGAATACCATAGATACTTTGTTGGCCTGTAGCATAAGTGGTTTTCCCACCCAAATAGCCCTCTTTACGCATCCCAGTACCAAAATTCAGAATCACGTCGCCAGAAGTACCATTCTGTTCCATACGGGTTACGATAATTTTGGTGGAAATTGGTTGGATAGCGGGTGCAGTAAACAGCTTCTGTGGTTGACTAGTCCAATCATTACTATTGGAGGACAGAAGGTTAAAGCGCCATACATTGCCCAATATATCACCAGCATAAGCATAATCGTAGATGTTATCCCCATCTAAATCTATTGGGGTGACATAAGCAATACCGTTAGGAGAGGCTGGTGTGCCTACCTCTCCCGTGCTGATAAATTTGAAAGAGGGTCTGCCGGTGTTTTGGTCGATGGACATTACATAAATACCAGCTGGACCATTTGAGGCGGTACAGTTACCATTAGCGGCATCAGTAGTAGAGCACCATCCATTACCAAATACAGCACCCCAGTTTCCATCATGGAAGCGACCGAATACAGGTGTGCCATAGGTGTTACCTAGATTGTTCCATATTCCGCCAGAGGAGCGTGACCATTCGCCGATTATATTAGATACGTTAAAAGAGTCTGGGTTGGTAACATCCAAAGCATAGATAGTATCGCCGCCAGCACCTAAACCGCCCATAACCCAAGTGTGCCATGAACCTCCATAGAACACATCTCCAGTACCTACAGGGGCATCGTTATAGTAGTTGTGGGCATATTGAGGACTGAAGAAATCCAAGCCTGCATCAGTTTTATGATGGATTCGTGACAATACGGCACCAGGCATATAGGCAAAAACTTCTTGCCCATCGTTAGTTCCTGTCTGGAACTGTCCAGTTGCATTGTAATTGCCACTACGGAAACCGTGTAGGAAGCCGTCATTCGAACCCGTATACACAACGTTGGTGCGTGTACGGTTCAAATTGGCAAAGGTGGCGTACGGTTGCCCATTATTTTCTGGCATTATTGCCCCAGGATTACGCAAATCACGCCAACGGCGACCAGATAGCAATCCCTTATTAGATGGATATCCAACCCATACTGGGCTTGAGTTAATAATATCGCCCAAAACCATTCCATTTTTACGGGGACGGAACATACCGTTACCGTTTTGATCAACTTCTCTACTCTGATCCCCTTTTAAGTAGGCCACCCGTGCACTACCGATAGTGTCAGTTTCACCTGGAGATTTCAAGGCATTTTTTTGTGAAGGATTTAAGTTATCCCATTCTAAGGCTATGCCTGTACCATTCCACGTGAAGAATTTACGAACGGTTTGTTTATTGACAATTTGTTTGCCTTTTCTTTCACACGGTCCGCCAGCTAGAACGCAAGCTGCATCCCAATTTGCAGTGGGCTGTACTGTATAAGTGCCGTCAGGTTTGCGGAGGATATTTTGTGCTGTCAGGCTACCAGTCCATAATTCTTTATTATAAAAAGATAGGTATACTTGTGACTCAGATGCGATTTTTGCATCCGGGAGGTTTACTTCGGCCGAACCTTCGGAGAAGTTTGCGGGAGTAGCTTTAAAACAGGTAACCTCATGGTTGTTGGTTGAACCACCAGTCGCTCCCATAAACCCAAAACGGAATGATTTAGGCAAATATCCGTTTTCTTTAACGATGTCATAATTCATCAATACTGGTTGATACTCGCCAGCATTATAACTATACCAAACGCTAGCCTTACCATCTGCTGTAATGCGGATTCGATACAACATCGGGACAGCGTTGCTTCTCAATTTAGCCGCAGTTGTGGCCAGAGGATTGGGCAGTGTTTTATGGGCAATGTATTTATAGCCATAAATTTTGTACCGAGGATCGGTAGCCGTCGTACTCAACTCAACCATCTGCCCTCTTGCGTTAGGAACCTGCACTTTACCTGAGGTACATATGTTGGTCATACGGCGGAATAAAGGAGTATTCCATTGCCCCCAATTACTTCTATCAGTCCAGTCTCTACGCCAGCGGTCTTTAATGCTTTGGGGTACGGCTCCCCACCCCATTCTGGAATATACGTCTTGCAAGAAGCGATCAGGGTTCGACATGTAGTTATAATTAATTGAACCTGCTCCCCGAATCCCAATGGTATTCGGGCGAAATCCCACGCCAGTACTGGAGTTGTCACCCGGATTGACAAAGTTACCCCATTCGTCAATGCCAATGCCCAAATAGGCACCATCGATACCGCTGAACACAGGGTTGTCACGGGCGCATGTGTAGCCCAAGGAACCACCAGAAGCACCCAAGGTAGCAGGCTTAGCACCATCTACCAAGAAGAAAGTCATACCATCGGCCCCTGTGCCGCCCCATGTATAAGTGGTAAAAGTAATTTCCACACCCTCGTTGGTATCGAAGGTAAAGTCTGATACGATGCCGCCAACCATTTGCTGTTCAGTCGGTGTAAGACGAAGCGCACCATTGCCAGCTGTATCATGCGTACTTCGACATCTAGGAGGGGAACCAGCCCTAGTTGCAGTAGGAACTGTCGTACCTGAGCCTGCCGTTAAGCAGGCGTTATTGATAATTGCCCGAGGGTGTGCTGCAGAATAGGAGTTAAGTAAGCCATCGCTTGGCAGCGGCATTAGCCAGTTGTTCCTTGTTGTGCCACCAGTAAAGTCTTCGGAAATCACCAAGCTGTGAGCAAGTGGCATATGAGCAGCCACTAAGGTCGCCAGCACGGCCTGGTATATCGGATTAACTTTATGCCCCATTTTTTGTACCCGCGTTATATGTTGTTTTTTCATTTCTAGTGCTCCCTAGAAGGTATATCCTCAAAAAATAAAACATATAGCCCAATTATAGCCGGGTCTCAGTTAAATCTAGGCTATACGTAATTAACAGTTGTTTGGTTATTACTTACCTACTATATAGTAATAAGACAAGCAATCCACATGCCAGATATTAAAACTTAATAATAGGTTGCTTACAGGCACACCATATTATTAGAAGTAATTCTACCATTTAATCATGCATGTAACAAGAACTATATTTTTAACAAGGTTTTAGATGGATGCCTTTGTAGAGAATAGCCTTTATTGATTGTTAAGATTGGTTAACCTGCTTCTTACGGATTGTGGAGGTTAACACCGTTGTTTACACTTTTTAGCTTTTGCTTTGAAGACCTGATTTAGTAACTATCCGACATTGTCAAGAATGTCGATAGGCACGAGGAATCTGCACTGTTCTTAATAAAGATGGATAGATGCTTAAAAATTATTTAAGGGGAAGCAAAAACCGTCCGCTGTGGAAAAGTGTAAACAACGCAGCAATTTCCTACACATACAAACATTGCTTGTTGTTTGCCGGAAAGGGCAGGAAGGATGGGAGACAGGCTACCTGAAAACCGCTTTTCAGCTTTCAGGTAGCCTAATTATTTGATTGCCTTGTGTCCTGGTGTTCAAGCTGTAATGATCAGACGGCAGGCGATCATGTAGTTGACGTCTGTTCGTTGGCAGAGACGGTAGCGGCGGGTGAGGGGGTTGTAGGTGAGGCCGCTGGTGGTGGTGATGTTCAGCCCGGCTTGTCGGCAGAGGCGGGCGAGGTCGGCGGGGTTGATGAAGCGCTGCCAGTCGTGGGTGCCTTTGGCTACGAGGCCGAGCAGGTATTCGGCGGCGATGATGGCTTGGGCGTAGGATTTGGCGGTGCGGCTAAGGGTAGAGAAAAAGAGGCTGCCGCCGGGCTTGACCAGCTTGGCGCAGGCGGAGATGACGGAGGCGGGGTCGGGCACGTGTTCGAGCATTTCCATGCAGGTAACCACGTCGTAGGCGGCCGGCTGTTCGGCGACAAGCGCTTCCACACTGATGCAGCGATAGTGCAGGTTGGCCAGGCCTTGTTGTTCGGCGTGGGCTTGGGCTACCTGAAGGGATTTTTCGGCCATGTCGATGCCGGTGGCCTGTGCGGCTTCGCGGGCGAGGGCTTCGCTGAGGATGCCGCCGCCGCAGCCTACGTCGAGCACGTTTTTGCCGGCTAGACCGCCGCTGTGTTCGCGGATGAAGCCCAGCCGCAGGGGGTTGATTTCATGCAGAGATTTGAATTCGCCATCGGGATTCCACCATTGGGCGGCTAGGCGGCTAAATTTGTCGATCTCGGCGGCATCAACATTGGGGGTTTGGGGCATGGCTTTCTCCGGTGATGGGAGTGATGGGAGGGGTTTGCTTGGGTAATATATGCCTACTTTGCAGGCTGAGGCAATGGGCTTCAGGCAGCCTTGCATGGCGGGCATGGAGGCTACCTGAAAAGCGGCAAGGGTTTAGCGGTTGCCGTTGTTGTAGCGTTGCAGGCTGCGCTGCACGGGGGTTTTGATGGAGGCGCAGTATTGTTCTTGGCTTTTGCCTTCGGTTTGGCTGTTGAGGAAGGCGCGGGCTTCGGTTTCGGGCACGATGCTTTCGCAGTTGTTTTGTTCGAACTGCTTCATGGCGGCGAAGAAGGCGTTTTTGTAACGTTCGTCTTGGGCGGCAGCGGGCTCGCAGGTGGAGGCGTGGATGGTGATTTGGAGGCCGTCTTTCAGGTAGCCCAGGCATTGCTGCTTGGTGGCTTGGGCGGGTGCGGCTTGGGCGAAGGCGGGGATGAGGGTGGCGAAGAGAGCTAGGGTACGGATTTTCATTTGATTTTCCTTATGTGGTTGGGTGGGAGAGAGGCTACCTGAAAACTGCTTTTCAGTTTTCGGGCGGCCTGCGGTTTACTTTGGGATCGGAAATGATGCCATGGCGCATGAACTGGCGTACATTGTTTCGGTTGGCGGCGCAGTGGCGGGCGGGATTGGCGGCGTAGGGGGCGGTAATTTGTGCGCGGAGGGCGGCGGCCTCCCGCGCGGTAATCACGAGGTGGCAACTGGCGATGGGTTCTTCTGTGGCGACGCGGCGGGCAAATTCGAAAAACGGCTGCCGTTGCTGTTCGTCGCGCACGCAGTAGTCGGCATATACGGCTACTTCCAGCGCCGATGTCAGGCTTTCGATGCATTGCTGTCTGCTTGATTGGGCGGCTGCTTGGCGGGATAGCTCCGGGGCTGTGGTTTGTGGGGCGGATGTGCTGCAGGCGCTGAGGGCGGCGAGAATGAGGGCGCTGGCCGGGGTTCGGTATGACACGGCGATTCTTTCTAAACTCGGTGGAGGCTACCTGAAAACTGCGTTTGGGTTTTCAGGTAGCCTGTGGGTTATTTGACGTTGCGGTAGCGGTGGGCAATGCCCGGTAGTTCGTCTTTAACGGCGGGGCAGAACAGGCGGCTGGTTTGACCCAGGCGGTTGAGTTCGAGATTGAGGGCGGCCTGGGCTTCGTCTTCGCCGACGATATCTAGGCAGTTGTCGCGCTCGAATTGGGCTTGGGTATTTTTGAAGGCGGCTTGGTAGCGCTCGGCGGTGGCGGCGTCGGGGCGGCAGTCTTGGGCGAAGGCGGAGAGGTTGTTGCCATCGACAACGTAGCGCAAGCATTGGGCTTTGGCTGCGGAATGTTCGGCAGTTTGGGCGTTGTTTTGCGGGCTGTGGTCTTGCTGCGTGCTGTTATCCTGCGGCTCGGGTTGGGGCTGCGGGCGCGCTTGGGTGTGTACGCGGGGCGGTTGGGCAGGCGGCTCGTTGCCTGGTTGGCGGTTTGAGCGGTTGCTCCGGGTTTGGGGCTGGGCGGCGTTATGCCTGGTATCCTGCTGTTGACGGGCATTTGTGCGGCTGTTGCCGGGTTTGGTTTCCTGCTGCTGGCGCGAGTGTGTACGGCCGTTGGCGGGCTTGTTGTCTTGGTCTCTGTTTTGGCTGTTACGGCCGCGCTGGGGTTTGTTGTCTTGCTGTTTGGAAGATGAGTTCCTGCCGGAGGAGGCGCGCTCTTGTGGCTTGCTCTGCGCGGGTTTGGATTGGGATGCGCGGCCGGATGAGGGTCTGGCAGGGGCGGCGATGGCGAGTGCGGGCAGGATGGCGGCGAGGACGGCTAGGGTTTTGAGTTTCATGGGGTCTCCTTGGGTTTGTTCCTTCAGACGGCCTTTGCTTGACGGGCTGTATTGGTTTCCTGTTGTTTGAATTGCGGTGCGAAGGCTACCTGAAAGCGTGGATTTGGGCAACGGGTGTGCTAAGCCGGCCGGCTGCGGAAATCTTTTGGTTTGGCTGAGGCTTTGCGGGAATTCGGCTTCCTTCATGCGGGTATTCTGTGCCTAATTTTATAGTGGATCGAAATAAGAATGGGACAAGGCGGCGAGCCGCAGATGGTACGAGCAGTACAGAGGGGCCAACACAGTAGCACTCTTATTTTTTAATCTATAGTGAATTAACAAAAACCAGTACAGCGTTGCCTCGTCTTGCCTTACTATCTGTACTGTCTACGGCTCTCCGCCTTGTCCTGATTTTTGTTAATTCACTATATTTTTTAATCTACCAATATGATAGTTTTGCCGGATGTGGCTTCTTATAGCGGCATATATGCGGTGAGTGGTTTTATTGCAGTTGGATATTGAGGGAAGGCTACCTGAAAAATTTCAGGTAGCCTTTATTGTGCGACAGGTACGGTTTATTTGGCACCGTCTGCATCGCCGAATTGTGCTTCTGCTTTGTCAACAGTGGGCTTGATGGCGGCGCAGTATTGCTCGTTGCTGAGGTTTCTGCCGCCCAAGCGGTTGATTTCGGCCATCATGGCGTTGCGGACATCGGCTTCGCTCAATATGTTCTGGCAGCCGTTGTTGTGGAAAAGGGAGCTGGCGTTGCCAACTTCAGGGGCTTGTTCGGCTTCTTCCCGGCTGTTGCCTTTGCATGTTACGTTGTAGGTAATCATGTGAGCACGTGCGGTGGCGATGTTTAGGCACATGGTTTTTTGCGACTGCTGGGGGCGGCGGTTTGTCCGGCCCTGAGGTGCGGCCAGGGCAAGGGTAGGCAGGATGGCAGCGGTGAGGAAGGCTAAAGTATGGGGTTTCATGGTGTTTTCCTTATGTTGGGAGGGTTGTTAGAAATCTCAAACAGCTTTGATGATGTTTATCGGATGCGGTATTGCGGTGCATAGTATTCGGCGGCAGTTTTCAGTTCAGGGCACATCTCTTGTGGAAATTCCTTGATGGTTTCAACGGCAGTCTCGATTGGAAATGCAATGATGGTTCGATCGTCTTCGGAGATAAGCTGATTGCATTGCTGCTCTCGAGAGCGGCGGTCAGCAATGTCGGCAAGTGCGTTGTAGTGAGCAGCAGTGTTTCGGTTGAGACCGCAGTACCGTGCATAGAAAGACATGGAAAGGGCAGCACGGATATGATTGCCGCACTGCCGTTTGAGAGTTTGCTCGGCAGACGGTGTGGTTTGCGGCTTGGATTGGGGTTCGGCAGGAACAGGAGAGGATAGAAGAATAAGGGATAGTAGTGCGGCAGCTTTGGATTTCATAAATTACCTTATTATATTGTGATTTAGGAAAAGATATAGGATTGTTGGCCGATAGCCGATGAGAAACATCCAATTATAACGGCAGTCTCCTGAAAACATAACCTCCCCTTTCGGGCAGCCTATGCCAGGGTTACCGCTGCCACAACACAAACGCCTCGTGTTTTTCGCGCGGGCGGTTGGCGCTGGCGAGTTCGGCGGCATCGGGCACGGCTTCATGGCGCAGGGTGGCGACGAAGCGGCAGTTTTCGCCTAGTGGGTAGCGGCTGTATTCCTGCCAGGCGTGGCGTACCACGGGGTGCTGTGCGGAAACGCAGGCATCGGCCGGCAGTTCGGCTTCCAGCCGCCGCACCACGGGGCGGTAGCTTTTGGCTGCGTCCAGCCAGGGCAGGAACAGGGTGAGGATGAGCGACCAGCACAGCGTGAGCCCGGCTGCCCAGTTGGTTACCGCCTGCCGGCCGCGCACGTATTTGCGCGTAATCGCCAAGAGCCACACCGGCGTGAACAATACGGCCACGATAACCGGGAAATAATCGATATCCCGTTGATAATACGGGCTGAAATAAGCCGCGCGCTCGGCCAGCTTGGCCGGCCAGCCGAAGTTCATGGCGAAAAAGCCGAGCCACACAAACAGCGCCAGCGAGCCGAACGTCATGATGCCGAACCAGTTGAAAAACGCCGCCGCGCCGCGCCGCAGCTGGTCGGCCTGTGCTGCTGCCGCCAACACTAAAGGCGGCAACAGCAGCATTAAATTGTCTTCCATGTGCTGCGGCGAGGCGGCCAGCACGAGGCCGAACACAGCCAGCCAAATCAGGCACAGGCTGTTCCAGCCCTGGCGCGGCAGGCGGCGCTGGCGGTAGAGCGTCCACAAGGCCAACGGCCAGGCCGGGAAGGCAAACCACAGCAGGTTTTTCAGATAATAAGCGGCGGAAAAACCGAAATCCAAGCGGGCGAAGCCGCCGAACGGCGCGAGCGCGTGATACCGCCACCATTGCAGGAAGGCCTCGTGCGACAAACCATTGAGCACCAGCGGCCACACAAACAGCAAAGGCAGCGTCAGCCCTGCCGCCGCCAGAAGCGTGAGCCAGAAGCGCTTGTTGTGCCAATGCGAATCCAGCAGCAACAGCGCCGTGGTGAGCATCACGCCCGACAGCGGCAGCAGGCTACCTGAAAGCGACAACACCGTCCAACCCAGGAGCGTGAGCACAATCGCCTTCACCGTTTTCTGCCGCGCCATCGCCAGCGCGTAGAAACTCAGGCTCAGGCCGCACAGGGTAACGATTTGCCCGCCGATGAAGTGGCTCATCATCAGCAGGCCCGGGCAGCCGATCAGCACCAGCACCGCCGTGCGCCCGTTGCGCCGCCCCAAAAGCATCCGCCCCGCGCCGCCCATGGCCGCAAGCGACACCGCCGCAAGTAAGGCGTTCACCATGCGCACCGCCTCATATGGCGGCAAATGGCCGAACAGTTTCAAAAACAGCAGGGAAAGCCACATATACAGCGGCGGCACATCCCAAAACAGCGTCCCGCCATCCTGCGGCAGCCACCACTGCCCGCCCTCCGCCGCCTGCCGGATAACTGCATACACCAAGGGTTCGTCTTGCCATAAATCGTGCGCGAACACGCCCGGCCACAGCCAGACAAAAGCCAGCAGCAGCAAGAGCCAGGGCCGCTCGTAGGTGGGCGGGGCGGGGCGTTGCTCGGGCGGAACGTAGGTTAGCATGGGATGTTTGGCAGGAAATTCAAATTGGGCGCTATTGTATAGCAAATGCGGGGCGGGGGTGGATAGGCGGGAGGCTACCTGAAAACGGGCGGCCGCGAAGTAAGCATATGACAGGGCAGGATGGTGCTGTGCCGCCGTTTGGCGTGGCTGTGTTTACCGGCTTTCAGGTAGCCTGCCGGGTTCAGTTGGCGCGGCGCAGGTAGGTGGCGAAGCGGGGAGTGCCTTTGGCGGTGAAACCGCGGTATTTGTAGGTGATGCGGCTGCCGATTGGCGGCGGGTTGCGGCGGTCGGCGTCTTTGAAACCGGAGCCGATGCGGAATTCGCCGGTTTCGTTGCGGCAGGACACGGCGCCGAGCAGGCCGGCGTTGCGGCCTTTGCCTTCGTGGTGGGCGGTAACGGTGCATTCCGCGTCGTGTGCGCTTTTGAGCTTGAGCAGGTTGTCGCTGCGGCCGCCTTGGTAGGGGATATTGGGGTTACGCAGCATCACGCCTTCGCCGCCTTGGGCTTCGATTTGGCGCAGGAATTGTTGGGCATGGGCGGCATCGCGCACGGGGGTTTGCGGGATGACGGTGATTTTGGCCTGTGGGTGGGCGGCGAGGTGGCGCTGCACGAGGGCGAGGCGCTGATACAGGTTGCCCGGGGCTTGCGGCGCATCGAAAACGTGCAGCTTGATGCCGCTCCAATCGCCGTTGGCGCTGCGGACGGCGGCGGAAATCTGCTCGAATGCGCCGCGCCGGCTGTAGAGCTCGCCGTCGAGCGGGTAGGGCGGGAAATCGCGGGTGAAACCGGCAGGCGGGGAGAAGGGGTGGCCTTGGCGGCTGATGAGTTTGTGCCCGTCCCAATAGGCGCGTACGCCGTCGAGTTTTTCGCTCATCGCCCAGCCGGCAATGTTCTGGCCGCTGTATTCTTTGGCCAGGATAAGGTTGGGCGCGGCGTGCAGGGCAGGGGCGAGCAGGAGGGTGGCGAGAACGGGGAAGAATGGTTTCATAGCAGATTTTGTTTGGACGGGGTGGTGGAGGCTACCTGAAAGCCATTGGTTTGGGTAGGCAGAAAGCGGTTTTACGGTTTTCAGGTAGCCTGAAGGGAGTATGCGGCAGAAAATGCCTACTGCCTTGCGTGGCCGGAGCGGGGTTTTCAGGGTGCAGGCTGCTTTTGGGCGGCCTGCTGCCATGCGGTTATCTGCTCGATAAAACCTTGTTTTTCGGCTTCGTCAGCAAAAATGCTGTGTGGCAGAACGATAAACGCGCTGCCGAAAATCAAGAGAATATCGCCCTTTACGGTTTGCACGCTGTCTAAAGTTGTCCAGCCGAACCATGATTCGTGTTGTTGCGGATAAATTTGGCGGCAGCCTGCGCTGTCGGCGGTGAAGCGGCTTTCGTGCAGCAGGTAGCTGTGGCGGTAGATATATTTCAGGATTCGGCGGTTGAATATGCTGCTGATGACGTAGATCAGGAGAAAGCCGACTGCGACGATATTCGCCGCTGTTGTGTTGGCATGTATGATAGAGCCGAGCGTACCTTCGTCTAAATAGCATTCTTCCAGCAGGGCGGACAGTTGGGTTTGGTTGCGGAACAGCAGAAAAGACATCGCCAATATAATAATGATAAGCGGCAGATAAAAGCACGGCAGCGGCGAATATTTGCGCGGCGCGGTTTTGCAGAAATACCTCATCTGGGCATAAGCGCCTTTCAGGTATTCCTCCGGCGTGGGCGGCACGGTGTAGCTGTATGTCAGGGTTTCGGGCATGGGTTGCTTTGTTGGCTGAATAATAAATTTAAATTTGCCGACGGCAAGGCAAATCTGATGTAATCATAGCCGAAATCAGGAATAAAACAAATAGATAGGGCAGCTTGCAAAGGCTGGCGAATGACAAAGGGCGGGAAACGGAGAGAGTTATTGGTTTTAAGAGCCGGAAGCAATAAACCCTTACTGTTGCTCAGTAAGGGTTTATTTGAAATCTGGCACGCCCACGGGGATTCTGGTTTTAATATAAAAACAACAAATTAAAATACATCTGTTGCATGAAAAAACGGCGTAGAACCAATCTATTAGCAATAATCAGAAAAAATAATAAACAAAAACACAAAAACAACTTGCGCTATAATACGTATTATAGTAATATACACACATGGACGGACAACGCCCCAGCCGCCAAAACCGACAAACAGGGGCAAAAGGAAAAATCATGAACGCAACTAAAATCAACGAAATGATGACCGCCGCCGGTATTGCCGGAACTGCAAACGACTGGAAAGGCAAACGAATTTACATCAATCTAGCATCCTGCGACAAAAGCTTTGCTGGCAACCGCAATTATCAACTCTACTACGATATTGCCGCTGGACAACTAATCAGCAAAACAGGCAAAGGCACTACCAGCCGCCAATTTGATGCAGACGTAAAATCAGTCAAAACCCTGTTCAACATCTAATCAACACCGCGCCCCGCAAGGGGCGCAGAAAGCACCCCATGCCGGACAACAAAAAACCATCCGAAGCCCTGCGGCAAATCCGCCGCGAAAACGCCGCCGAATATCAAAAAAAGCTGACGGCGGCAAACCGCCTGGAAATCCGCAACCGCGATGCAGGCAAGATTGCCGCCATCCGCGAGCGGCTGCCAGGCATTCCAGGCAAAGACAATGCAGAAAAGATACTATATTTATTAGATAGTTATGAAAAATCTGCAAAATAAATGCAGAAACCGCTTGCACTATAATACGTATTATAGTAATATACACACATGGACGGACAACGCCCCAGCCGCCAAAACCGACAAACAGGGGTAAAAGGAAAAATATCATGACTACCGTAAAATTTATCGCAACCGCTAAAATCTTTGATGGCGTAAAAACTACCGAGCAGCAGGTTGAGTGCAAATATACCATCGAGTGGCACAAAGGCTATGCCGGCATCCGCAACGAAGATGGCTACTTTGTACAAGACATCTCCTTAAAAGGGCTCGAAACAAAAGAAGAACGGATGCAGCACGTTGTCGATACCCTCAAATCTTGGAAATAATCCAACCACGCCGCGCCCCGGGCTACAGGGGCAAAAGGAAACCATCATGCAAGCAAATATCTACACCATCCCCGTTAAATTTGATATTTGGGATACCCAATACACCATTACCGACCACGGCGACAGCCTAAGCATTGAGTGCCCGCGCCGCCAATACGAGCGAGGCAACAGCCAATCATGGGGCTTGGGCTACTATACCGAGACTGTAACCCACCCCAACCAAATTGCGCTTATCCGCAAAATGGCCGAGAGCGGACGCGCAGGATTGTTATCAAAAAACAGTATGGCGTGTTTTAGCGTGGAGGAGGTCATTTTCGGGCTGCCCAACGCATACGGCTGGACGCCGGAGGATTTTGATTGATATTGACGGGGCGGGCGAAAAGGCGTAGAGTCTGCCCCGTTGTTTCAGCCGCCACGGCGGCTGTGTATTGAAACTAAAGTAGTTATATTTGCATATTCGCCCGCAAGGGCGTGTGTTGAAACTAAAATTTATACGTTAAAACGCCTGAGCAATCAGGCGTTTTTGTTTTAAGGCTACCTGAAAAATGCTCACCATCAACAACCACCAAGACGGCACGATTGCCGACACCAACTACTGGCAGAGCGAGTACAACGCGCGCGGCTTGGCCTATCTAAGCGGCCACCATCTCGGCTTGCGCCTGCTGCTGCCCACCGCCCATGCCGCCGAATGGCTGCCTGAAATCCAAACCGGCAAACGCGCCAGCATCGAGCCGCCCGCGCGGGCAGGCTACCTGAACCACATCGACATCGTATTTGACGACGATACCGCCAGCCCGTTTAGCCTCTGCCTCGACCGCACAAAACAACTGGACACCGCCCTGCGCAGCGGCCACACCCGCCTATTGGTTTACGCAGGCAGCCTGCAAAACCCGTTGGAGCTGCCATGCACCATCACACTGCCCGATGCGCCCAAGCAAAACTACCTGACCCACGCCACGGCCAGCACCGGCCACAGCCGCAGAAGCTACCGCAGCGAGGTAGCCGACGACGTGGTGGACACCCTCAAAAGCTGGCTGCCCGATTTGCTGGCCGGGCAACAGCGCGGCGTACTGGACGACCGCTACGCCGTGCGCCGCGAATGGAGCAACAGCAAATCCATCGGCTTTGTCGTGAGCCGCCTAGACGAGCAGATGCAGCCCGCCGACATCATACGCATTGCCGTGTGCCGACACAGCAAACGAGCCGCCCCGGCATGGCAGTTTGTGGACGGCAAAGGACACCCCCCGCGCGTGCCGTTTGTGGCCGCAGGTATCCTAGCCGACAACCTAGAGGCTACAGACTTGATGGCGCTGCCGATCATCGCCGATTTTGAGCGCTGCTTGGCGTGGGCGTGGCTTGAGCATATCGATACTGGAGATAACGATGATTGACACTCCGGAGCTAGGCTACACCCCAAAACCGCGCCAACAATCAGAAAAAACCAAACTAAAAATTTAGAACTTGTTGCACTGTTGCCCATCTGCAAAAACACAACAAAAATGTTTCATTTTCGCTTGCAAATGCAACATTTTTGTTGTATTATATCCTTACTGTATAAGAAAGGAGGTAGAGATGAAATACAGTGAATTTAAGAAATGGTTAAAGGCTCAAGGCGTTGAGTTCACAACACAAAAACGCGGCAGCCACCAAAATCTTAGATTAGGCAACAAAACCTCGGTTTTCCCGAACCACGGCAACAAAGAAATCGGAACGGGACTGGTAGAAAAAATCAAAAAAGACCTAGGTTTGAAATAGGAGGGTAGCCCGAAAGGGCTACCTGATACAACATAATAAAGGAAATTTGCAATGTTAGCTTATCCCTATATTTTAACTCCCGACGACAACGGTACATTTTTAGTAACGTTTCCTGATATTCCGGAGGCGGCGGCCGTTGGTGAAGATAAAGAAACCGCCGCTATTGAGGCGCTAGACGGGCTACTTTGCGCACTGGACGGATACTTTGAAGACCGTCGGGCTGTACCCCTACCTTCAGAGCCTACCGAAGGGCAGCCTGTTGTAGCACTGCCGGCGCTGGAAACCGCCAAAGTGCTGCTGCTCAACGAGATGGTCAGCCAAGGCGTGCGCAAGGCGGAAATGGCACGGCGGCTAGATGTGCACATGCCGCAAATTGACCGCTTATTCGACCTGCGGCATAATACTAAAATAGACTTTTTGGAAAAAGCCGCCTCGAAGCTCGGCAAAAGTCTAAATATTAGCTTCTCGTAAATCCTTTCTTATACAGCGGAAAAAAAGGCTACCTGAATTTCAGGTAGCCTTTTTTTCAGGTAGCCTGAAATCAAAACAACTGCCCTTGCGCCAGTGCGTGCTCGATACGCTGGCAGGCAATATCAAAATATTTCGGCTCGCGCTCGATGCCGATAAAGTGCCGCCCGCGCTGCAATGCCGCTACGCCCGTGCTGCCCGTGCCCATAAACGGGTCTAACACCAAATCGCCCGGCGCAGAGGCGCTGGCTATTGCCTTATACATCACATACAGCGGCTTTACCGTGGGATGGTCAAAGGGATTTTTTTCGACGTTGCCCACCACAAAACGGGTTTTACTCTCCCACACGTGCTTTTTAAAGGCGTGCACCATGTATTCCGTGTCCGGCAGATAATTATTACAGGTAAGCGGCGTGGGATTTTTCTTGTTCCAGGTGAGCAGCTGCCAGCGCAAATTTTGCCTCTCCGCCTGCGCGAACAAATCCACCAGCTGCGCCTTAGTGCAAAATACAAACCAGTTTTCAAACTGCCCAAGCAAGCCTACATCAAAACCACCGTCCAAATGCCGGTCGATGGCGGCCATGTATTGCCGTTGTCTGCCGATTCCGCCACCGGCGGCAGAAAGCTCATATGGTGGGTCGGAAATCAGCGCGTCCACCTTGTTTTCGGCCAGCACCGCCGGCAAAAGGCCGGCGCAATCGCCCAGGTAGAGCGTTGCGCCGGCAAAATCTCGTTTTATAATTTTATCCATAGCCATACCCGCCCTCCGTGCAATAGGGCGGCCTCAACCGCCCTCCGTGCAATAGGCTATTTGTCTGCCATCTTGGACACCACGCGCCCATATGCCTGCCATTCGGCTAGGTCGTTGCGCTGGGTGTCGGCTATTTCTGCCAATCCTGCATATTCTTTCGCGCAGTTGCCGAATAGCTGCCAGCCTCGGGTAGCGGCTTCATCAACCGCGCCGGCGGAGCCGGTGGCTTGGGGCAGGGAGCGACTACGGGCAGCGGCGTAGGCGCGCACGCGCTCAAGCTCGCCGCGCAGATTATCCACAGCAATTTTTGCATTTTCTCTTTCCTTTTCCACTTCGGCCTGCGCGGCGGCCAATTCCGCCTGCGCCTGCCTTTCTTTTTCCAATACTGCGCCGGTTTGTTTCGCCAGCGCCTCGGTTTGCTGTTGCTTCAGTTTGGTCCAGGCGGCACGATAGCCCGCGCTGTAGCGCTGCTCACCGTACCAATATTCACCACCGATCACCGCCGCCAGCAGGGCGGCAATGGCAAGCGGTTTCCAATATTTCACAATCCACATTTTTCACTCTTTCTGCGGCTCGAGCCGCGCTAAAAATTGCCGGTAGTTGCGCAATTCATGCTCCGCATGGCGGGCGGCGTAGGCATCGCCGATAGCCTCGGCATCTGCCAGCGCCGCCTCCTGCTCGGCAATCATGCGGCGCACCCAATCGGCTGTGCTCTCATCCGCCATACTATCTATGCCTCGCTCTCGCCCTGTTTGCCGGTGGCATCCACCAGCGGCAGCTCGTAGCGGACGGCGGCAGGCTCGGATTTAACACACTGCTTATCGCGCCAGTAGCTCGGCCACCAGTAGCTCAATTCGGCGGCGTTAAACGGGATGATGCTCACGCGGTTGCCTTGGTTGCCGCCCAAACCCATCAGCCGGCCTTGCTTGTCTTTACCGACGATAAAAAATACATGATTGCCGCCGGTGCGTTTTTTGACCGCCAGGCAGCCATAAGCCGGTTTGGATAAGCGGGTAAGGTAGCGTTCATCCGCCCAAGCCCCGGCGCGATACCACGCAGGCACCACGAAGCGGTCAGATTCAGCTAGGCACATACCAACAAACAGCCCGCACCACGCCACCTCGTCGTTTGCCCACCAGGCTTTCTCTTCGCCGTTGTAGCCGCCAAACTTCACCAGCCAGCGCAGGATTTCCGGGTTGTGCTGCGGGCCCGGTATCTCACGCAAGCCCAGGTAGCCTTTGCCTTTGGCAATCCACGGCAATTCAGTTTGTTTCGTCATTTTTCACACCTCCAAAAAAAGCCCGCGCAATGGCGGGCAGAAACGTAAGTCATTGATTTTCCCAGCTAGCCTTATATTGGGTGTTTTTACACCTAATAAAAAAATATCCCATTGTTTTAAAAAGGGATATTTCTTGCTCTCCAGCTAGCCTTATTTCAGTTATTAAGGATTACTTAATAACTGGGTTTCAGGTAGCCTCAAAATAAAAACCGCCGCGTACCCGGATACAGCGGGCAGAGGCGGCGGTCGCCAAAACTATTCCGGCGGCGGTGGCGGCTCGTCATCATCCACAACCACCACCGGCGGCTTCTCGGCGGCGGGCTGGCGGTGGTAGCCCAGCTTGCCCAGCACCAAATCCAAGATGCCGCCCGCCGTATCGGGCGAGAGAGCGCGCGCCGAATCCAGCAGCACATCGCACATCGTCCCGGCCAGTATCCCCACCATCAATGCCAAGCGCGGCATATCCTTGGGCGTGAGGTCGTCCACCACTGCCAGCGACAAAAACAGCGCCGCAATCAGGTCGCCGCACTTGGCCGAGGTGCTTTTATCCTTGGCACGCATCGACACCCGCAGCGAGCCGACAAACGCACCCACCACCGCCAGCAGTGTTTTGCTGGCAAGAAATCCAGCAAGCAAATCATCATTCACGATGCCTTCTTTCCGACGGTCTGCGCCGCCTGTCTCTCATCACGCAACATATCCTGCAGATGCTCGCCCACCAGCCAAACCGCCAGGCTCCAAATGCCGAATACATAGCCCACCACCTGCGCCGCCAGCGTATGCCGCACCCAGAAACTGGTTGCCAGCAGCAGCCAAATCAGCGGCGTAATCCGCAGCGCACCCACCCCCACCGCATGACTGCGCGGGCTGCTGCTCCACATCGACCACGCCGACAGCAGCGCCAACAGCAACAGCATGAGCACCACAAACCAGCGCGGCAATTTGGTGAGCCCCGTCCACAGCGGCAGCGAGCCGAAGCCGTTTACGCCGAATACCCACGCCCAAACCAGCAAAAAGCCGATATTGACGATTTGCAGCGCCCGCGTGCCCGTACCAAACACCCAACGCCGCGCCGAATCCGGCAAAAAGCGCAGATTCCACAGCCAAGACAAAGCCGCCCGTGCATAAAGACACAGGCGGCAGTTACGCGCTCGATAGTAGAAAAGTTTCATTTTATGCAGCATTTTCAGCCTCCTTTTGGATTGAGATTCAAGCCGGCATCACGGCCGGCTCTGTTTCAACTGCGCCAGCTCGCGCTCCAGTTGTTCCGTTTTCTGCAACAACTGCTTAAGCCGCTCACCCAAACCGCTAAAGTTGTCGTTGCACTTTTCAAATGCCACGCGCAGGCTGTCACCGCCCGCGCCATCGGGCAGGCTGCCCAAGTTGATTTGTTCCATATTGTCTCCAATAAAAAACGCCCCGAAGGGCGGTTATTCAGGTAGCCGGCATAAAATCCAGTTTTCCGGGACATATTCCGGCGGCTGATAGGCTTTGCCGTCTGATTTAATCGACACGTACTTATACACTTCCAATTTGTCGTCACTGTGGCGGAAACCTTGCCCACCCCAAAACGGCAGCTGATCCGAACGGTTTTCCTCGGGCGAGTCAAGCACAAGGTCGATTAAATCCATTAACGCTTTTTGCCCCGCAGTTGCCGCCTGAATCTCTTTCTGCGCTTCCACGTCCCAGCCGCCCCAGGTCTCAAACTCACGTTGTGATTCGGCTTCGTTGTAGCGTTCCTTTTGCATCCGCAAATCGCGGCGCCGCTTGGCCGCTTCTTCCGGCGAATAGTTGGCGTTGTCCTCATAGGCCACCACCGGATTGAGCTTAAACAAGAGGTTGAACGCTCGCTGCAGGCTCCAGGTGCTGTTGTTGAGGAAGTTATTAAACTTATCCAGCACGCTCGGATTGCCCATCAGCTCGTCCCAAGACGGCTTATGCTGCGGGGCGTAGTAGTCCAACCCCGCCCGCTTGTACACATCCGACATACGCAACGGCACTTTCGGATTCCACGGCGCGCCCTTGTAGTCGTCCGGAACGTTCGGCCCGCGCACATACAGCGGACGGTTGGACATCGAACGCTCGAAGGCGCTGTGCGCCATCGTGCCGCCCACCGCGTTCATCAGTCCGCCGCCTGGCAGTTTGAACAACCCCGCAGCGCCGTGGGCCAGCATATTGCACACCTTGCTGTAGTCGTGCCCACCCTGAACGGTGTAAATCGCCCCCTGGTTGGCCCGGCTATCGTTGCGTACCGTGATGGCCTGCCCCTTGCGGACGGACGCATTATTAGACAACAAACGCAGATACGGGCGAGCGTTGTTCAACACCTCGTAGCGCAACGGCTTGTCCGGGTTGCCTTCGAACAGCTGCGACATCTGCCGTTTGACGGCGGTGTTTTCCTGCCCGATGCGTTGCGCCAAGCCGTCCAAAGTCAGCGGTTTGTCGGAGACAAACGCATAGCTTCCCCGGTCGATATAGCCCATTTCAAACGGTGAAGGTTGCTGTGTCATGCCGAACATATCGCCGGTATCGCCCACCGTCATCACAAACTTCATCGGCGCGGGCTCGTAGCGGTACACCACCAACCCATAAGACGGCGGCGGCTCCACGGTCGAGCATTGCGCAAAGTATTCCCACGGGATGCCGGCCAGTTCGTAAAAATGCACCGTGATTTCGGTATTCGGCGACATTTCCACATACAGACGTCCGCCGCAGCAAGATACCAGGCCGAAGCCGTCTAATTCCGTCTGCGGGCTGTCGGTTGCACTCAAGGCGCGGCTGCGGAAAGTCATGGTCACCGGCAGGCCGGTAGCCAAACCCCGCCCCAACTCTTGGCTTTGTACCCAATCCAGCCGGTATTTCGGATAATCTGCCGGGCGGCCGCCGCCGTAGCGCAGTTTGTTCAGCAGCCTAGCCAGCTGCCAATCCTGCCCGGAAACCACCGAATGCACCAAACGTCTTGCCTTTTCCCATTTGGACGCATCGTAGCCGCCGCCCCAACCGTGAATCACCGCCGGCAACAGAGGGGCGCTGTCCCGTTCGCCGCCGTACAGCGAGAACTCGAAACGCATGGTGCAGGCAGTGCGAAGCGTGCCGCCCCGGGTGCGCATCATGCCTGCCGCGTGCACCTCTGCGCCCTGGCGCAAACCGCGTTCCAGCAGTTTTTTTAGCGGCAGGTTGCGGCTGGCATCGTCAATCGGCAATTCCCGCCCGTCGGCAGCCAGTACCGTCAGATTTTGCAGCGGCCTGTCCAAACCGCGCAGGCGCAAGGTTATGCTGCCGATCAGCTTCGGGCAGAACAGGTTTTTTGCCAGTACATTCACCCCCTGCCTGTTGTACACCGCCAGCCCGTAATCAGTTGACGTAGCCATATAAAAACTGCCTCCCTGCAAATGCCCCGCCGTGGTGGGCGGCATTCCGCGCCGCGCCGCTCCGCGCATCGTAGCTGATATTCCAGCACAGCGACCACTGGTCGAAGTACACCGTCGAAGCGTGTTCCGTGCCGCTGTTGATGCAGAACGCATGGAACACCGGCATGATGAATATCCCTTTGAACTTTTCGCGCAACGGGAACAGGATGTCCAAGGCCAGCCGCCCGATCGGGTCGTTGCCGAGAATGAGCACCCCCTCCACCACCAACGCCGAATCCAAGTTGGTATCCAGTACATTGCCGTCGTTGTCATACATCTGAATGCCGTATTCGTCGGCCATCCTGCTCTCCTATCAATCATCACCCCAGTTGGTGAGCTTACCCACCCGCACCATCACATGGCCTTTCTCGTTGCGTACAATCAGGCCGCGATAATCTAACTGCGTGCCCACCTTGCTGTTCGGGTCGGAACGCAGTTGCGCCCCGTGCTCCTTGGTCACAATGAAGCGGCCATCCGCCATATTCAACGTACCGCCCCGGATGTCCGGCGCTTCGATGGTTTGGTTGGCCTTGATGTGCCGCCCCAGAATTGAGCCGTCGGCAATCAAATCCCCGTTGAAATAGGTTTTGTCGCCGGTCACCGTGAACATCGGCAATTTTTTGTTGTTCCACAGCACCAGCTTGTCGGCCTGAATCACTACCTCGGACTGACCGTTGGTACCGTCCGCCAACAGCGAGATACCGCCCACCACCTTAGTTCCGGTGCGGGTGTCGGTACTCACTTTCAGGGTGTAGGCCGCGCTCAATTTGCCGCTCAAATCGGCAAACGACTGTGCCACCTGCGTTACCGACGCCTTGGCTCTGTCCACCTCGCTTTCCACCGCCTCCACTTTGCGCGCCTGCGCTTCGGTGCGGGTGGCAAGGGTTTTCATTTCCTCGGCCACGGTGGCGATTTGCCCACCGAACTGCGAACGCACGGCGTTGATGCGTTTGGATAACACATAATCCGCCTCGTTCATTTGGCTGTAAAAATCCCACTTGCCGGCCTGCTTGCCGGTGTTGCCGGCCATGCCTTGGCTGCCGGCAAGGTTGCCCACCAGATTCACCAAGTCTTCCCCGGCGCCCGGTGCAAACTGTTCTTTGCCGATTTTGCCTTTCAACTGCTCGAGCAGCAGGCTGGGGTCGTCGCTGCACACCCCGTCCACCGGCGCCGTCCATTCTCCGGCCAGCCCGGCACTGTCCACCAGGCGCAGCCAGAAATACCAATGCTCGCCGGTTTTGACGTTGGTGAGTTGGTAATCGGTTTGCGGCGCGGGCAGTTTCGCCAGCGGCATAGCCTGATTAAAGTCGTTGCTCCTGCCGTAGCGGATTTCGGTGTGCGCTTCCGCCAGCAGTGGGCTGGGCAGCGTCCAATTTAAGCCGATGGCAAACAGCTTGGGCGTGGGCCGCACCCCGGTAATGGTGTAGTTCAGGCTCCAAGCCTTTTCTAAGGGTTTAGACAGCACGCCGCGCGCAGTGCGCCCGCGAATTTCGGCGCGGTAATCGCCGTTGGGCAGCCCCTGCAGGCTGATTTCGGCGCTGGGCGCATCCGGGATATGCCGCCACAAACGGCCGTCTTTAAAAATCTTGATGTCGTAGCTCACCACCTGCCCGTCGGCGCTTAGGTTTTCCCAGCTTAGGGTTAAATCGCGCCCGTTGGTGGACAAATTACCGTTGCCGAGCTGCGGCTGCCGCCCGTGGTTGGTGGTGGCACCGGCTGCAAACAGCGCGGCACTGTTGTCCACCGCCGCGTATTTGGCCGGGTCGTGGCGCAGCGCAGTAATGGTATAAGTGCCGTCATCTGTGTTTTCTTTGATGCTTACCGCCCGATACTGGCGCGGCACCACCTTGCCGGACAAAGCCCAATGGTCGTTGTAGGCCAGAGAGGCCGGTTCTTTTTCCAGCAGCAGCTGATTGGGCTGCGGCTGGGAAACCACTTTCAGGCTGTAGTGCTTCGGCACGGTTTCGCCCTGTGCGTTTTGCTCGAGCGCAAGGTATTGGAACCACCAACCGGCCAAATTTTCCGTGATGGTGCGGTCGAGGGTAACCACCCGGCCGCTTACCGCCTGCACCTGCCCGCCCAGCTGTGCGCCGGCAAAGTGGTTGTCCGCGATTTGGATAATGTCGTAGGGCAGGTGTTTCAGCCCTTCGCGCCCCACGGTAAACGACACCGCATCCTGCTGGCGCAGCCCGGTTTGCAGTATCCATTGCCCGTAACGCACCGCCTGCCCGCGCGTGGTGCAGCCGAACGCGGTTACCGACTGGATATTTAAGCCGTAGCGCGCCACCGCCTCTGCATCGGCCACATATTCGGTTTTGCTGCGGTAACTGTCGTATTTGTCGGCAAAGCGCACCAATACGGCGGTGTAGGTGGATTTCAGCGCCACGCCGTTGTAGGCAAACTGCCCGTCCACCACATTGCTGTTGTCGTATTGCGCCACCGGGTCGCCGCCCTGATCCAACAATACCGACAGTTGGTTGCCGTTCCACAGCGGCATACCGCAAAAGGCTGAGGCCAGTTCGGTGAGCAGCTCGCCCGCCTGCCGACGGTCGGTCAGGTAGGCATTGCAGGTAAAGCGCGGTTCGCGGCCGCCGAAGCCGTCCGGCACCATCTCGTCGCAATAACGGGCTACCTGATACAGGCTCCATTTGTCGATGTCTTCCGGCGCCAGGCGCAAGGCCAGCGTGGAGTAGCGCTCCTGCTGCACCAAATCGTAAAACACCCAGGCCGGATTATTGGTCCAGGCGGTTTTAAAGCTGCCGTCCCACAAGCCGCTGTAAGTGCGCGTTTCCGGGTCGTAATTGGATGGTACCTGCACCTCGATGCCGCGAATCAGATAGTTGCGGCGCGGGTTTTGCCCGCCGAACTGGTCGGAATCGATACTCAAAGCCGCCAGCGCGGTAAACGGGTAGCACAGTTTGGCATCCGTAATCTCTACGTAACTGGCAAAAAAGGTGTTGTTTTGGATTTTGTCGCTGTTGCTGTCTGGCGTGGGGCGCGAAACCTTGATCGAAAACGGCGCTTTCGGCAGCTGGTCGAATACCTCGTCATGGTAAAACGCGCCGCTGCCCTTCTCGGTAAAGTTCACATGGCGCTGCTGTTGCACGCCGTCATCGTTGAGCAGCTGGATAATCAGCGTGGTATTCGCCGCCAGCGTGTCGCCGTTATCTTGTATTGCCGCATTGCGCTCCACCCCCACCGTCACCCGCAGCCGGGTCGGGCCGCCGTCGGATACGGTGCGGATAACCGGGCTTTGGTTTTTCACCGGATTGGACACCGACACCGTGCGCTCCACGCTCTCCCAGCCCGGAATATAGGATTGGTCGGGCGTGCCGCGCTGGAATACCGCCGTTACGCCTTTGAAGTTGTAGCTGCCGTCCGGGTTTTGCACCGGCGTATCATTAAAAAACACGCTTTTAAACGGCGCATCGTTGCCGTTGGCAAACCCGGCCACCACCCCTTCGCTGATCACGTCCACGATGCGCAGCATCTGCGCCGAAGACAACTTATTCGGTGCTTCATACGGCGTACGCGCGCCGCCGCCGCTTTTCTGCCCACCCATTGTTTACTCCTAATTTTGCTGCAGTGCCGCCGTGTAGTTGCGGGCGCGCACCGAATCATCATTAAAATCCGTGTCGTAATACTGCCCGTTCGGCGCTTTGGCCGCCTGTCCGGCAATCGGCGTTTTTACCAGCCGCAGGGTAACGTCGGCCGCCGTCGGATTTTGCAACACCGGATCGCCGTCGGTATCCACCCGGCGCGACATCACGCCTTGCGACGCCACCCGGCTGCCGCAATACGCCTCGCCGTAAGCCAACGGCACCGGCTGGCCTTGCGCCGCCGTGTTGTCCAAATTGGAAAACGCCGTATTGCGCCCCGTTTTCTGCCCGCGCTGCTCGGTGTCCAATTTCGGCGGCCGCGCCAGCATCTGCGCAATCCCGCCCGCCACCAAACCCACACCGGCGCTCATCAATGCCCCGGCCGCCGCCCAGCCGAACGGATTCCACCAGGCGAACACAATCAACACCACGCCGGCGATAATCTGCCCTGCCTTGCCCGCGCCCTGAATGCGCGGCACAAGGTGCAAAATACCGCTTTCAGGCTGCCTGAATTCGTGCTCCAGTTCCGCCTCGCAGAAATCGTGGCCGTTGAAGCGCACTTGATAAAAGCCGCTGCTTAAAATCTCCCGAAAGCCGGGCAGCTGGACAAGCAGCGCCCGCAGCGCCTCCGCCGGGCTGGCGGCGTGCAAATCAAAACGGCGGCCGTATTCGCGCAGGCCGCCGTGCAAGCAAACTGTAATCATGATGCGTGTTCCAAATCATTCAGCACCGCCTGCAGCATTTCAGGCTGCCATTGCCGGTGCCGCCAAACGCTGTGCGTGTGCCGTTGCCAATAAGGCCCGTAGCCATCGCGGCGGCTTAATTGGCCGAAAGCGTGGTGCAGCATTTCGCCGTTGCCCAAATACAGCAGCACGTGCGAAGCCAGCCCGTCGAATTCGGTCAATACCACGTCCCCGGGCTGCAAATCGCGCACCCGCGCAAACCCTGCCGCCGATGCCAGCGCCAAAAAACGCCCCTGCGCTGCGTCATCGTCTATATCGCCACGCTGCACCGGCGGCAAATCAATCCCCGCCAGATGGTAGGCATCCGCCAACAGGCTGTAGCAGTCAAAACGCCCGTATTCAAACACCCGCCCGCGCAAATGCGGCACCGGCGCGAACACTTTCAGGCTACCTGAAACAGCGAGCACCCAAGGCAGGCCGTTGGCCGCCTGCATTTGCCGGTCGGCACCGGACAGCCACGGTTCGCCCTGCGGGTGCGAATGCACGATGGCGCACACCTCGCCCTGATCCGACACTTCAATTAAATCCAGCGTCGCGATTTCAAAACGTACCGATGGGTCGGCCGCCACGTTGCCGCAGGGGCGATACAACTGTTTCCCGCCCGCCTGCACAATCAGGCCGCAGCATTCTTGCGGCGCTTCCTTGGCCGCGTGCGCCAAAATTTCCGCCTGCACGTTTTTAGTCAGTTTCAACATTTCAGGTAGCCTTTTCAGGTAGCCTTAAGAGGCCGTCAAAGTTTTATCCACCCCCACCCAGCCGCCGAAGGGCAGAGCGGCGGTTTCGCCGAAGCGCGCCTTGCAGCCCTGCAGCTTGCGGCTGCATTCATCTTTTTCCGGGTCGTCAGTAGGCATATCGAAGCGGTCGGCCACCGGCCGGCCCCGATAGCCGCAGGCTTCGCCGCGATAATCGAACGGGCAGTAATCGTGCAGCATCAGCCGCGCCGGAATCACCGCCCCGTCCGCTTCCGACGGTGCGGCCAGCTCGAACTGCGCCGATTCGGCGGTAAGCGACACCATCCGCTCCACCAGATACTTGCTCACGATTTCCTGCGCCGGGTCGGCCTGCGGGTTGCCCAGCGCGAAGTTGGCGGCATCCAAAAAGCGGGCATACGTCTGCCGGCGCCATACTTCCGCGCCGATAAGCTGGCCGAACTGCTCGGACAAGCCGGTAACCGTGCCGTACACATTAGCCAGCGTAACCTTGGGCCGGTTGCCCGCCCCCTGGCCGCTCGATTCGAAACCATCGGCCTGAATCGGCAAACCCTGATAAGCCTGCCCCTTCCATACCACCGGCTGCGAGAGTTCGTTCAGCAAATTGCAGTAGCGCAGGATTTCGCCGCCCAACGGCCGCAAATCCAACTCCCACAAATCCACCAACACGCCCTGATCCGCCGCCGACAACGCCCGCAGCATCGGAATCGACAACTGCTTCATACGCGGGTTCATGCGAGCACCTCTTCAAATTTCCAAGACAACTGCCACACCTTGCCGCCCTGGTGCGCTTCGCGGTATTCCGCCACCTTAACCAGCAGCCTTTCCCGCCCCGGCGGCGTCCAATAAAACGCCCGCACCCCGGCATGGGCATCCAAAAACGCCCGCACTTGTGCCAACGTTTCCGGCAGCCCGCCCAAGGTTACTTCCCAAGTCTGCAGCTTGGGCCGCAGCGAGAGCGCCTGCCGTTGCTCGTAGCCGTCGCCGAATTTCACCGTGCGCACGGCGAATTTGTGCTCTGCCGTGAGCTTGGCCTCCACCGGCCAGCCGAATGTTTCGATTGCCATTTAATTACTCCGGTGGTAACGCCCGCCCACACGGGCCACGTTATCCACGAACCATTGCTCAATCATGCCCGGCAGCGCCACCGCCAACGCTTTAGCCATTTCGCTGTTGCCTTGGCTGCTGGCTTCGCTGCTGCCGTCTTGGTTGATCACAATGCTCACCTGCATATTGTTTGGCTGCCCGCCGCCGGACACCGCCGCCGCCAGCGCCGGGGTCATCCCCACCACGCCGCCGTCGGCATAGCCGCGCAAGCGCGCCGCCTCCACTTTATGCACCCCGCCGAAGCGCCGCACATCCGCCTGCGAAAACACCACCTCGCCGCGATGCACGATGCCGGCCGGTTCGTATTTGCCGCCGTCGCCGGTGTAGCCGCCAACCGCCAGGCTTTTCATGCCTTTGAGTTCGGCTTTGAGCCCACCCACCACGCCGCCGTCGGCATAACCGCCGAATGCCGATTTCATGGCATTTAAAATCGCCATTTTAATCAGCATTTTAGATAGGTCTTGTAACACCGAAACCGTGAATTCGCGGAAATCCAGCTTGCCGGTAGCCACAAACGTTCCCAGCGCGTCCGACATCTTGCCCAGCGATTGCTCCACCCCGTCCGCCATTTCCTCACGCATTCCCTTAAAGGAATCCGTATAACGAACGAAGCCGTCATTAATGCCGGCCATCCAGTCATCGCTTTGCGCCTGCCGCAACAGCTGGAATTCCTTGCGTGCCTTTTCGGCCGCTTCCTGTTGCTGCCGCAATCCGTCCACGATTTCCGGGCTGGCGCCGTCGGCGATGGCCTGTTGGATTTTCAGGTCGTATTCGCGCGCCAAGCGCAGCCGGTCGATTTCGTCGGCAGTTTTGCCGGTGAGCGATAATTCAAACGCCTTATCTGCAAAGCCCTTGTTGGTTTCCAGCGCCAGCGTCTGAATCAGCGTTTCGTATTTCTCGGTTACGCTGTTCACCCGCTCCTGCGCGTCGGCTTTTCGTGCCAAAGCCAGCAGCGTTTCCTTCTCGGTGGCGCTGAATTTCTGATATTCCGGGCTGGCGAGCAATTCCAGCTGGTGCGAAAACGATTTGCCCAGGTTTTCCGACCACAACTGCGCCTGCAGGCTGGCCTTTTCTGATTGCTGCGTCAGCCGGGCCAGCATCCGCTCGTAAGGGGTAGCCGCTTTTTCCGCCTCGGCAAACAGCCCGCCGCGTGCAAATGCCTTGGCGCGGCCGTCCAGCCCGCCGGCAAATTGCGCGGCAATACGGGCATTATTCCAGTTTAGGTGGAAATGCCCGCCGTTTGCCCCGGCACTCGGCCGCTTGTATTCGTTAATCAGCGTGAAATCTTTTTCCGACAAGCCGAGTTCGCGGAAATACGCCCGGATTTGCCGTTCCACTTCCTCCGATTTGCGCGGGTCGCGGATTGAAAAATCGAAGGCCAAACCCGCCCCGTGCGTGCCGGAGCTGCGGTTGCCCTTGCGCCGGAAATAGGCTTCGGAATGGTGGTAATCGTCGTTAAAAGCCGAGAAATGCACCAATTTGTTGCCGAGCAGCTGCTGCATGGCCTGCGCGGCGGCAAACGTGCCCGGCGCCACATACCGCGCCTGCCCGTTCACCGTGCCGATGGCCGAAGGCTTCAGCCGCAAACCCTGCGCCGTGGTGGCAAACTGATTGCGCTCGCCACGCGGCCGGCTGCGTCGCTGTTCGCGCTGCTCGGCCTGTTCGCGTTTTTGGCGTGCCGCCGCCACCAGCCTAGCTGTCTGCTGCTCCATTTGCCGCACCTGTGCCGGCGAATTATTCCGGTCGGCCTTGAATTCGGCCAAATTGCGGTTTAAACGGGCGATTGTCCGCGCTTCTTCTTCTCGTGCGGTCAGGTTGCGTTCATATGCCCGGTTGGTCTCATCTAAAATCTCTACGCTGCGGCGGCGTTTCTGAGCCTCCTCCTGCTGTAGTTTTGCCTGCTGGTTTTCTTGCGCCAATTCGCGCTGCAACTTAGCAGCCGCCGCGCGGTCGGCATTCAGAGCCTGTTCGCTAAACAAGCGGCTGCCGGGATGATTGCGCTGATATTCCTCTCGCTCACGGATGCTTCGGTTCAACGTATCCAGTTGTTCCTGCTTGGTAGCATCACGGCCGATGCTTTTCATACCTTCCCAAGCACCGGAGGCAGCGTTCTTAATGCCCAGCCACGCCTTTTCAATCGCGCCGAGGTTTTGCACCACCCGCCGCGACATCTCTTCCGATTCGGTAGCGTATTTGCCCTGCACTAGGCGGATGGCATCCTGCTCCCGTCCTTGTTCCTGCAGGGCTTTCACTTGGGCATACACATCCGCCGTCATACTTTGGTAAGTACGCGACAACTGCAGTACCGCTTTGAGCGGGTCGTTGGCAATTTCCACGTACTTAGCCGCCAAATCCTCCACCGACTTGCCGGTGGCTTGCGATTGCAGCACCACTGATTGGGTAAACTGTGCGAAGTCATCCGCCGCCACCCGCCCACCGGACACAAACTGCAATACCGCTTCGCGCGCCTCACTATAGCGCCCGCTCACCTTGCCCACAGATAAAGCCAAATCTGCCAACTGGCCGGCAGTCAGCCCGGCGCTGTCGCCGGAAAAAATCACTGCTTTTTGGTATTCGCGCCCCTCCTCGCTACCTTGTTTCATGGCATAGCCCAAACCAGCCACCACGCCGCCAAAGCCTAATAGTGCCACCTTGCCCAGCGACACCGAAGCCGCCAGGCCGCGAAACATCGTGCCGAAGCCGCCGAAACTGTCACGCAACTGGCCGCCTTGCTGCAGGGCAATCAGCAGCGGGTTTTGCCCGCCCGCCAACTGGGTTACGATGTCGGTAAACTGCGCCGGCACCTGCCGCATGGCATTGTTGTATTGCCCAAGCGTGATATTGCCCACCATCTGCTTGTGCTGCCGCGCTGCCGCCACATTAGCCAAATGCAGTTCGCGCGCCCGCTCCAAATCATGCAGCAGCGGCGTCAGCCGGGCTTTATCCAAACCGCGCTGCCCGGCCAAAGCCTCGTAGTAGGCACGGCTGGCTTTGCTGCCGGCCTGCATTGCCGCAATATCGCGTTTGATGGCGTTTTCCAGTGAGGCATAAGAGCGTTCGCGGCGTTTGTTGGCGCGCTCCACCTCTTTTGCGCTGTCGCCCGCGCCTTGGCCGATTTTATCCAGCCCGTCCGCACCCCGGCGCCCGGCTCTCTCCGCCGTTTCCGCCAGCGAGCGCAACGATACCTTGGCCTCTTCCACCCCGGATTTCAGGCCGGACACTTCCGCGCCGATGGTTACTACTGAATCAGCCATTTTTACCCTCCTGCCACATATCCAATACCGCCTGCTCCATCACCCTAATATCGTGCAGCATTTCCGCCCGTTTTTTCTTGCGGATGCCCCACGAGCGCATCACGCCGAACAGCGCGGCGTAGTCCAGCCCGTAAGCCCCGGCCATACTCACCCGCCACTGGGTGGATACCGCCGCAAACAGCTGTACCGCCGCCCAACAGTCCGGCCACACCTGCACCGCATCCTCTTCGCCGAAATCATCCGGCGTGAGGCCGAAAGCCGCCATTTCTGCCTGCGAGGCTTCCGGCCGATACAGGGCGCGGGCGGCGGCAATCAGTTTCCCCGGCGGCGGTTTAGCAGACCGTCAAGGTAACCATCCACCAAAGCTTGCCCGGCGGCTGGATAGTTCGCCAGCAGAAGGGCAAGATTGTCGCGGCTGTAATCTTCTTCGATGTCCCAGCCAGCAATTAAGGCATACAACATCTCCGTGTCGCCGTCGCCGCCGAACTCATCGCGCGCCAACCATTCGCCGTAAAATTTATAGGCATCCGCCGCCACACGGTGGCGAAATTCAAATTCCACCGGCACGGCCTCACAGCCGGGCACCGGAATCTCCACCTTGAATTTAAAGGTCGGGTTCGGTTGCAGTTTCAGTTTGCTTGCCATATTTCAGCCCTCCTTAGCCGAGATAGCGGTTGGGGCGGCCGTTCATGGCGTAGGACGCCTGAATCTTCATGCCCTCGTTCATGGTAGTAGTCGGCGTTTCGTTTACCGACAAATAACCGTTGTACACCACCACGCTGCCGTTTTTCAGGTTCAGCCGCAGCGGCACCTGTTTGCCCGCACGGCTCGCCTTCACCGCCGCCTGGTAGCCGGGCAGGGTCGGGTCGTCGCCCAGGGAGATACTGATTTGCGTGGGCGATACCGTGGTCGGCAGCTGGCGCGAAATACCGTCTTCCATAAAGGCATAGTCGTAATATTGTTGTTCGCCGCCGGAGGTGGAATATTCCAAAATCTGCAGCAGCTGCTGCCAGGTTTTAATCTTGCTCAAGGTGCCGCCGCCGCTGCCGGCCGGGAAACGGGTTAGGTTGGTGGTGTCGATGCCGATCAGCTTCACGGTGTTAGCCTGCACATCGCCCACTTTAAACACACAGCCGTTCAAATCGCCCCAGCCGCTGTTCACCAAGATGTAATCGCCGTTCTGCAGGCCGTGCGCCGTGGCAGTCAGCACACATTCCGCCGCATTGCTGGCGCCGGTAAAGGGTTTTTCCGCTTCCATTTCGGTTGCGATAAACACGGTCGAACCGTTCGGCAAAGTCATAGCCATAATTCACTGCTCCATAAAAAAACGCCCGCAACGGGCACAAAAAAAGCTGCCCGCCCACGGCGAACAGCCAAACAAAATTTACGCAGCCAAGCGCTGCTTATTCCAATACATAAAAATCCTGCCTCATCCCGCGCAGTTCGGTATCCGGATCGTAATCCGCCTGCGCCGCGCCAATCGGCGCCACGCCCGGCAGCGCGGCCAGCGCTTTTTCGATACGCAGCGACAGCGACACCGCCTCCAGCCGTGAAACCGCCCACACCGCCAGCTGCAGCCGGATTTGATAGCCGCCGGGCGTGGCATTATCCATAAACAGATTGCCCGCGCCGCCCACCCGCTGCAATACCACCAGCGGGCTGCCGGCATCATCCGGCGCAAAATCGTGATACACCTCCACCGTCGGCAGCGCCGAGCGGATGGCATCAATAATGGTCTTTTCCACGAGCCGCCTCCTTAATGCGCTCGATAATCAACTGTTCCGCCTGCTTACGCATCGCATCAAAGGCCGGGCGCAAAAACGGCTGCGCCGGCGTGCGAACCGTGCCGTATTCCACCATGTGCGCATAGGGCACATAACCTTTGTTCGACGGGTTCTTACGCCAGCCGATTTTGTATTCCTCTCTCTGCCCGTTCAGGCTGTTTTCGTCGATGTGCCGGATATAGATCGCCTTTTTCAGGCTGCCCGGCTCAAATAAGTATTTGCGCCCGGCCGTGCCGTCTTTGTTCCGGCGGCTGTAAAACCAGTGCGCCGCCTCGCTCCTCGGCGCCCGTTCTTCCGCTTCGCGCCGCACCAGCATTGCCCCGGCCAGCGTAGCCGGGCGCAATTCCTGCCCCACCCGATCCGCCAAACCGTCCAGCTGTCCCAGTGCAGCCGATAAGTCCACATCCAATTCCAGCATTTATTCCGCCTTCTCGCACACCAAATCCACAAAGCGGTGTTTTTCCTCGTCCGGCAGCACCGCCTTGATGTCGTACACCGCGCCGTGCGGCAGCTTCAGCCGCATGGTGTGGTCAATATCGCGCCTGAAACGGATGCGCACGCTGGCGCGCACCACGCTGATTTCCTGATCCGCCTTCAGCTTGGACAACCCGGAAACATGGCGCACATCCGCCCACAGCTGCAACATATCCTGCCAACCCCACACCGTCGCGCCGCTCGTATCGGCGGTTTTCACCTTGCGCTGCACCGTCACCCGCGTATTCAATTCCCCGGCCCGCATTGCCTGCTCCCAATAAAAAAAAGGCTGCCTGAAATTCAGGTAGCCTGCTATACAAACCCCACCAACCAACCTATGATTTCCCCTTTGCCCAACGTTAAAGGAAAAAACATGGCCGCCCAACACCCATTAGCCCGCGAATTAGCGGCGTATGCCGAAAACGGCGTGATTCTCGACACCGAAACCACCGGGCTAGGCAGCAGCGATGAAGTCATTGAAATTGCCGTCATTGATACTATCGGCAACATCCTACTGAATACCACGGTCAAGCCAAGCCGCCCCTATGGCGACGATAATGAAGCAGCGTCCGTTCACGGCATCCGCTACAGCGAACTGCTGGATGCTCCAAGCTGGCCGCAGGTTCAGGAGCAGCTAATCGATATTGCCGCCGAGCGCCCGATTTTGATTTACAACGCCGATTTCGACATCCGCTTGATGCAGCAAAGCGCCATCCTGCACGGCATCGCCCTAGCCGAATACCGCGCCGGCTGCATGATGAAGCTGTACAGCCAATGGTATGCCGCCCGGCATCGTGAAAAGCCGCGCCGCCACCGCCTGATACAGGCCGCCTCCGATTGCGGTGTGCGCGTTACCCACGCCCACCGCGCCCTAGCCGACTGCCTCACCACCTTGGGCGTATTCCGCTATATGCTGGATAACAGCAGCCACCTCACCGTCGATAACGACTACCAAGCCCGCAACCGGCGCACCAACACCGACGCCAACCCACACGGACACCTCTACGGGCACACCGTGGTTTTCACTGGCGATTTGAGCCGGCCACGCCCCGAAATCCAGCAGATGGCCGCCGATGCCGGTTGCCGCTGCACCGCCAACGTCAGCCCGAAAACCACCATATTAGTGCTGGGCGCCACCGATTTATCCGCTGTGAAAAACGGCATCAGCAGCAAAGAGCGCCGCGCCAAGGAGTTGCAGGCAGCCGGGCATCCGATCCAAATTCTGAACGAAGCCGAATTCATGCGCCTGCTCGGCGGCTAATCGTCCGCCAGCGCGTCCATGCACTTATGATAATGGGTCGCCTCAAAATCATTGCTGACCCGCTGCTTTTCCACCTCCGTGGCGGACACGGGATAAAAATGCGCTTCTCGGGCAATGGTGTTGTATAGGCTTTTATTGGTGGTATCTATCCGGTTCGGATGGTTTTTCAGTTCCTCATCCATCCAATTCAGCGAATCGGTCAGCGCCCAATCATGTTGCCGCTGCCACATCAGCATTTTGGAAAAATAGGCCTCGCGTCGGCAAAATTGGTCGTTAAATTCAAAGCGTGCCGCCTCCCGTTGTGCACGGGTTGGCGGCTGCCCGCCTGCGGCGGCAGAAAATAAGGCTAAAACCACGCCCAAACACACTGCTGCTTTCATTGCTGTTTCCTTGTTTGGTAAAGGCAGCCATCTTAGCAACTCCCCAAGCGAAACACCAATTTCAGGCTACCTGAAATACCGCGAAGCATTGCTTCATCCTGTTTCAGGCAGCCTGAAATCCGTTCACACGCCGAACTGACGGCAAAACGGCGTCCACAACGCCTGCGCCGCACGCAAATACACCGTGCGCTGCGCCGGGTTGCCGTCAAAATCGGCCTGCACCGCCAGCAGGATGCCGGTTTGGATATCCGGCTCGGAGAGCTCGGCGGCATCGGCTTTCAGCCCGGTAAAGCGGCGGCATTCGGCGGTGGCTGAGGCAATCAGGTGTTGCAGCAGCGTATCGTGCTCGTCGCCGTCGATGCGCAGGTGGGCTTTAACCAAATCAAGCAAGGCCATGTTGCAGGCTCTCCGCGTAAGCTACCGCCGCCGGGTCGGCATCCAGCTCGTCCGACTGCGCCGCCAACTCTGCCGCCACTTCCACGACGTCATCCACCGCGCCAAACGTCCCGGCACAGATCACCCGTGCCCGCACCGTGCCGCCACTGCCGAACAATCCGGCCTGCGGCGGCGGGTTGGCTTCGGTCGGCTTGTCAGCCACGGTTTCGCCCGGCGGGGCTGGCGGGTTTTCCAGCGGCGGGGCGGTATCGCCGCCCGTTGCAGCGGGGTTTTCGCCGCCCTCTGCCGGCGTATCTGTTGCCGGCGTATCCTCTGGCGGGTTGCTTTCGTTGCCGGGCGGCAGCGGCGCGGTAGCGCCTTTTTCTGCCTCATCGGCTGGATTTTCTTTGTTTTTTGCCATGATTTTATCTCCAAAAAAGAGCCAATAAAGGCGGGTTACCCCGCCTTATCCGGATTAAGTGGCGCTGTTTTGATACAGCTTCACTGCGCCGCCCACGTCAATCAGGTTGCCGCCTTGGCGGTTGAAGGCGATAAAGCCGATTTGCCCGCTCGGGATAAAGCCCGAATCCGCCATGCGGAACAGGGTTAAATCCATCACTTCGCGGATGAAGTAGGTGGAGAAATCGCCGAAGGCTACCGATTTGGCATTGGCTTTCATCGGTTCCATTGCCTGATTGATGTAAATCGGGCGGTTCAACAAGCGGTCAGGCGCGCCGCCGGGGTTGCCCTGTTCGTAGCCGGGCACGAAAATCGGGCGGCCGTCGCTGTCTTTCAGCTTGCGCAGCTCTTTCAGCGTGGCATCGTGCATCATAAAGCCCACGGTGCCGCCGTTGCGGTAGGCCGGGTCGACCGAATGTTCCAAATCCACCAAGTCATCGTAAGTGATGGTGGTGGTTTGACCGGTTTTGCCTGCTTTGCCCACAGTAGCGGCGGTAATCAGCCCGCGCGGCTGGTTGGTGCCGGTGCCCACCGTGAAATGCTTGTCGGTGATGCGGCCGATGCGGCGCGCCAACAGCGCCTGAATATACGCCTCAATGTCGAACATACTGTCCTGAATCAGCTCGAAGGGCAGGGCAATCTTTTTGGAGGAGTATTTGTACACATCCATGCTGATTTGCCCGAAGGTGGTATCCGCCGCGCCCACCGTCGCATTTTGCCCCACGATTTCGCCTTCCTCGCTGGTGGCGTCGGCAGTGGGGAACAGCATTTGTGCGCCGGTGCTGGTTTGCAGAATGCGTGCTACCGAACGGATGCCGCCGCTCTGTTTCATGGCTTCGGTCAGCTGGCGGTAGTATTCGGTGGCTACGGTATAGCCGCCTTCGCTGCCGGTGCTGGTGGACATCGCTGCCTGAATATCTTGGTTGCGGCGCGCCTTGTGCGCCTGCAGCTGTTCGGCAGTCAGCGCCTGCAGCCCGCCGGTGAGGTAGGCGCGCAGCGGCTGGTTGTCACCGGCTTGGCGGCTGTTGTCCAGCGTGAAGCGGTTGCGGTCTTCATCGCTCACCCCCGCGCCGATGGCGTTCATGGCATCGTGGTGGCGCTTGATTTCGGCGTCGATTTGGGCGATGTCGGCCATTGCCTGGTCGTATTTCGCCTGGCAGTCGGCCGTCCATTCCGGGGTTTTGTCTTTGTCCACCAAGTTTTGCAACAGGGCGGCAGCTTGGTCGCGCTTGGCGCGCAGGGCTTGAATGTGTTGAGACATTACATTTCCTTTTCAAAAAATAGTGCCGCAGCTGCGGCGGGGTTACTTCGCTAAAAATATTTCAGACGGCGGCACCGCCCAAAATAGCCACCTGCGCCGCCCGTGCCAAAGCGGCGCGGTCGGGCTGCGGTTCGGGTTCGGCCGGCGGCTCGCTCTTGGCTGCCGGGGCCGGCGGGTTGTCGGCGTGCGCGGCCGGGGCGTTTTGGTAGGCGGACAAATCCCAGCGGTTTTGCGCCGCATTGCCTTCCGCCACGCGGTCGGCAAAGCCTTTCGCCACTGCCTCGTCGGCATCCAGCCACGTTTCCGCCGCCATCATTTCGGCCAGTTCGTCCTCGGGCAGCCCGGTGCGGTCGTGGTAGGTTTTTGCCAGCGAGCCGTCCACCTTATCCAGCAGGTCGGCTTCTTTGCGCAGCTCATCGCTATTCCCCCACGCCATCGACCAAGCCTTGTGAATCATGAAAAACGCGCCTTGCGCCATCTCGATTTCATCGCCCGCCATCGCCACAAACGAAGCGGCGGAAGCGGCCAGCCCGTCCACATACACAATCACCTTGGCCGAATGCTGGCGCAGCGCGGTTTCCATCGCCCGCCCGGCAAACACCGAGCCGCCGGGCGAATTGATGCGCAGGTGGATGGTGTCGGCCTCCAGTCCGGCCAGCTGTTTCACAAACGATTGCGCCGACACGCCGCCGTACCATTCCGCCTCCTCTTCGGTGGCCACGATGGCATCGTAGAGATACACCGTGGCTTCTTTGCCGTCGGCGGCGGCCTTGATTTCAAACTGCCCCCGGCCACGGTTACGCGCCAGCAGCCGCATCAGGTTCTGCTTCATCTTGATTTCCTCTAAAAAGCACATCGCCGCCCGCCAAGGGCGGCAGGTTTTCCGCACGGCGCACCTCGTTTACCGTCATCCAGCCCGGCTCGCCGGCGCGCCCCAAGGCAATGCGGTAGGATTCGTTGCGGCTTTTCAGGTCGCCGCGCTCAATGCCCTTGGTGTTAAATTCGCAAAACAGGCCGTTGCCCACATTGCACTTGCGGTTGATTTCCTGCTCAAACTTCACCAAATGCCGCTGCATGGTGTATTTCACAAAACCCAGCGACATTTGCTCAATCCCGCTGCCCCACGATGTGGTTTTTTCCGTCATGCCGATCATGTGCGGCGGCACGCCGAAAATCTGCGCGATTTCGTGCGCCTGCAGCTTGCGCGTTTCCAAAAGTTGGGCATCCACGGCGGTCATGGTGATCTGCTTCAAATCCATGCCGCCGGTGAGGATAACCGGGGCGCCGCTGTTGGAAACACCGTTGTAGCGCGCCCGCCATTGCTGGCGCACCAAGTCGATTTGCTCGCCACCCAGTTTCGTGCCGGCCGGCGACTGCAGCACCAAATCCGGCCGCATCCCGTCGCCCAGAAACGCGCCGGCCTGATTGCCCGCGTCGGTGGCAATGTTTACCGGCTGGCGCAGCACATAGCTGATTTGGCTCATGCCGCGCTTGCCGTCAAAACCCAAACCGGGAACGTGCAGCACGTCATCTTGGTCGTACACCAGAATCTGCCCGTCATCGTTGTACAGATACAGCAGCCGGCCGTCTTGCTTGCGCACCTCTACTGTGAGCGGGTGCAGCGGCGTGAGCCCGACAATGCGGTTGCTGTACAAGCTGGCGCGGTCGATGCGGAAAAATGCGTCGCCGTGCAGCAGCAGTGATTGCATGGCGAATTCCCAGCCCAACGCCGCCGTCCAGCGGGTCTGCATTTGCTCGTTCAAAATGCGCCACAAATCATTGCGCACCCGCTCGCGCCCGTTGTCGGTGTGGCGGTACAGGTGCAGCGGCATGGAGGCCAGCGCGCCGGAGAGCAAGCCCACGCAGGCATACACCGTGCCCTGCGAGAGCGCCGCCGTTTCCGACAAGGGCTTGCCGTAGCCTGCCGCGCCGCCGGTGAGCCAGGCATAGGCCGGCGTGCCGGGCACGATGCCGGAGGCTGGCGCCGGGTTGGCACCCGCCGCCTGCGGTTCGGCCTTTTGGCTGCCTGAAAACCATTTAAAAAGTCTCATAGTGTGATAATCCCCGGGCTGTCCATGCCCAATTTCGGGTCTTGCATGATGTTCACCGCGCAAAACAACGCAATCACCGGGTCGATTTTCGCCACCCCGGCCGCCTGTTTGGTGATGTACACCGCATTGCCCCGCAGTTCGGCCTTGGCATTGGCAATACTCCACGCCAACAACGGCTGACCGCCGTGAAACAACCGCCCTTCGCCCAGCTTTTGCTCGGCCATTTTGATGTCGTTGGTAAGCTGGTAGCCCTGTTTTACCCCGGTGGCATCGCTATCCACGAAACCGTGCCGATTGAGCGCATCCAAAATCACGCTGTTGCGCGCCGGGTCGATGCCGATGCCGCCGAGCAGCCCGCAATCGCGTACTTCGGCAATCAGCGCGGCCATTTGCTCGTATTCTTGGCCGAATTCATCGACAATCTGCAAATCGCCCTGCCGCTCGAAATCAAGCAAAAGCGGCGCAATCTGCTTGCGCCGCTCCAATACCACCCGGTTCACCCATGCCCGGCTCCAAACCAGCCAGCTTTCCGGGTCGGCCTTCAGCCGCCCCAACAGCACGAACCCCAACAGGTCGTCCATGCCGCCGCCGTCGATACCGGCTGTTACCACATCGCAATTTGCCAGCAGGTAGGGCAGCCCGGCCATTTCCGGGCGCGCCTGCCGCTCCCAGAAATCGGCGCCCACCCAGCGGTCGTTGCGCAGGTTCAGCCCGATTTCCACATTCAGGTGTTTGGCGTAAAACTCGGCTATTGCCTCGCCGCCCTTGGCTTCCGCCTTCTGTTTCAACGTCAGCAGGGTGCGAACATCCACACTGGCCCCGAGGTTCGGGTTGGTGATGTGGAAATTGTCTGGGTTTTCGTAAGCCTTGCTGTCCAGCATGGCACGCGGAAATTCATACAACACCGGCAGATAATTGGGGTTCACCACTTTGCCGTCGCGCACGTCGCGCGCCAAATCCAGCTCCGCCTTAAACACCCCGGCCGGCGGCTCGGTGGATTGGGTCGAAAGTTTGATTACAAAGCCGTCGATGCGCGACAACAAGCCGCCGGTGGCTTCGGTGATGATGGATTCGGCGTTGGCTACCTTGCCGAACAAGTGCAGCTCGTCAATCAGAATCCCCGTCGCCTTCGAACCGCCCACGGTTTTATCATCCGCCGCCACCACTTTCAGCGTGGCGCAGGTTACGCGGTTGGTGATGGTACGGGTGTGCGGCTGAATGTGATAGGTAGCATTCAGCGCCGGGTCGGAACGGATCATGTCCCACGCCGGTTTGAAGCTGTTATCCGCCACCTCCTTAGTCGGTGCCAAAATCAAATATTCCGAGCTTTCGCGCTCGTCTAAATCCATCGCCGTTAGCATGATGGCGGCGGCGATGGTGGATTTGCTGTTTTTTTTGGAAATCAACAGGAAAAAATCGTTGATTTCGCGGCGGTAGGTAGTCGGGTGCTGCGCGCCGAAAATTGCGCCCACGAAGTCATACACCCACGGCCGGGTTACATCGCCGATGCGCGGCTGGCCCAGCACATCCCGCAATACCAGCGAGGCGAAGAACTGCACCGCCCGATTCGCCATATCCGGGTACAGCGGGCGCACCGGCACCAGACTTTCGCCGGCCATAATGCGCCGCTCCCAGTCCGGCAGGGCGGTTGTCCACTTTAATTTGTCCATACCGGCACCTGTCCTTTAAACGGCGCGGCTTGGCCGCCCGTCTCTTCGCCGGGCCCGTCTCCCGTTTCAAACAGCGGAGCGCCGCCATCGGTTGGCCGCCGAGCGTAGCGCAAGCGCTGCGCCTGCTCCAGTTCGGCTTCCTTCTTGTTTTGTGCGGCGGGTTTGGCCATGGTGTATTTCGCCTTAGCTTCCGCTGCCGCCTGTTTCTCTTTGTGCGAGGCGTGCGGGTTGATCAGCACGCTGTCCCAATATTGCAGGGGCTCGGTAGTTGCCCCCAACCGGCGGCAAAACACCTGCACAAGTTCGCAAAACAGCGCGTCTGCCGTATCCGCCTGCTCCAACCACGCCTTGATTTTCGGCGCAGTGATGCCCCAAACCGCCGGCATCGCCGCCAGCACCGCCTCTGCCACCACCTGCAGCTCGGCCGCCTTGGCATAACGCAGCCAAGCGGCCACATCATCGGCACAAAAAAACGGCAACCCGTTCTGGATTGCCGTTCTATTCTGTTTTTCCCCTGCCGGCGGGCTGTAGTATTCCGGCCAGCATGAAGCGATAAAGGCGCGCACATCCGCATCCTTCGCCCAGCGCGACCCTGAAGCCGCCGCACACTTCTCACTGCAGCCGATTTCCAACGCCGCCGCCCGATTCGATATTCTCTCCGGCTTGGCGGCAACAATAGCTTCCGCAAAGCTACGTTTTTTTCCAACCAAAGCCATAAAAAAACCTTTAAAAACAATATATAAAAATAATAAACAAGCCTTTAACGCTAAAGCATTAACAAACCCACCCAAAACACACTAAAAAATGCGCGTGAGAGGGCGGGCGGTCTAGGGCGGAAAGGGCTGTAGAGTTTTATACCCCCCTGCCTACAAACCGCCTACCTTGCCGCTCTTGTTTTTGCTTGCGGCTGTCGTGGCAATGTTTGCAAAGCGGCTGCCAGTTTGTGCTATCCCAAAACAAAGCATCATTGCCACCGTGCGGCTTGATGTGATCGACCACGGTAGCCGGTATTACTTTGCCATCGGCTGCACACATCGCGCACAGCGGATGTTCCGCCAGATAGTGCAGCCGGGCTTGTTGCCAGCGGTAGCCATATCCGCGCGCCGTGCTGCTACTGCCTTTCGCGCGCCGCGCCGATCCGGATACCCCAGCGGGAATAGAAATGCGGCTGGTTCCGGAATCTAGCCGGCCAGCCGCCTTTTTAAGTCGTCCCATCTTAAACCACCCAAACCAAAACCGCCCTGCGTATAAGGCAGGGCGGATTGGAAACATTTTATTGCTACATCAAGGATACATGGGCTATATACAACTTAACCCATGCTTGCATATTATGCTACGCGCAGTTTACATAAACTGTCAAGCAGCTTTTAACATCTTTTTTAACCGCGCATCGTCAAACACCGAATTAACAGCCGAATCGCGCAGCTTATACATCGTTCGGCGCGACACCCCCAAATCCGCCGCCATCTGATCCACAGTGCCGGGTTGTTGGTAGTATCGGCGCACCACCGATTTAGGGATCATCGGCAGTTGGTTCACGGCACGGTCGATTTGCACAAACACCGAATCCACATCCGCACCGTAGGAGAGCACCACCGAATGGAAGCCTCCACCGCCGGGCGTGCCGCCCGCCATCAAAATGTTTAAAGAACTCGGCTTGTAGCCGCTCGGCCCTACCTGCACAGCCCGGCGTCTCCAATCCGCCCATTCGCGCATCAGCGCATCTTTCGAATCCTCGGAAAAATCAAACACAGCATGATACTCATGCCCCTTTTGTTACCTCTTACGCGGCAGCCCTCTGCCGCTTTTTTATTGTGCCGTTATTTTACTAAAAACCGCGATAAAACAACAGACAAAGCGGCAAAAAAATCCCTTGTTTTTAATGTTGGCACATTTGGAACATTTGTGCCATTTTAAAACCGCCTGAAAAGCCCGCCCTTGCTGGATTTGTTCCAAATGTTCCAAATGTTCCAATATATTTTAAGCGCGCATAAGAAATAAAAAAAAGAGAAGGCAAGAAGACAGAATGCACGCGGGAAACACGCATAAAAAACACGCGCACGTGCGCGTGAATTTTGGCGGAACATTTGGAACATTTGGAACAAATCCTTATTTCATGCGGTTTTCGGCGGTGGTGGGAAATGGCACAAATGTTCCAAGTGTGCCATTTTAAACGCTCTCTGCGCGGGTGATGTCATCCACTGCCCGCTCAAACTCAAACAACTGCCGACCGAGCGCATCCTGTTCCGCCTCGCCCTGAAGTAATGGGGCGTTGGGGCAAAGAAACACCCAAAACTGCCGCGCCGTCGAACTGCCCTGATAACCACGCACCCAAGATTTGCGCCGTGGACGCTTGCTGGCAATATGCTGCAAAAACTTGCTGCGGCTGATTTCACGCTCGTTGTTTACCCTGCACCACCAGCGATACAGCCGCACCATATCATCCGTGCGCGCCGCCGCGTTCGGCGGAATCACAATATCCCCACGGGCAATCTCGCCGTTTTCGAGCTCGTGGAAAAACGTCTGCCACCCATACCGTCCATAATTGATCACATTGGCCTTAGCCTCCGTCATCGGCGGTTTGGTGTGCGGGTCGAAACGCGGGGCGTTTTCCGCTTCGATTTCCACCACCGCGTCCGGCTGTGTGGGGGCATCGACAGGCTGCCTAGTGTAATTGATAGTGAGCGGCAAAGACAACAGCAGCATAAAAAACTGCAGCACCCCGTCCGCGCCCAGCTCCTCCTCCAATTCCGCCCGCAGGCTTTCAGGTAGCCTGTTTTTCGGCCAAATCACAAAGTAGCGCCGGTCGTTTTCCTCGATTTTAAACGGCTGCGCCTCGTTGGATAAAAATACGCAGTTGATGTGGTTGGCCTCTTCGTAGCTGTCCACAAACTTGCGCTCGATGCGCATCGTTTTGCCGGTAATCATGTGCTTCATCGCGCCCGTCTGATCGTATTTTTGCTTGGTATTAAAAACCTCCTCGAAGACAATAAACAGCTTGCCCGAGCGGTTGCCCGTGTAGTTGCTCTCCAAATCCGACTGCCCCAGCGTGGCCGCGTAATCGCCGTACATCGGCTTGATAATCTCTTCAAACAGCAACGACTTCCCCGCGCCGTGCACATCGCCGTGCATCACCAGCGAAGTAGTCAGCTTCGCCCCCGGGTGCTGCAGCGGATAAGCCAGCCAGTTATACACAAACTCCATCATCTGCAAATCATGGTTACACAAATGCGCAATCAGCTTTTGGATGGCGCGGCAGCCCGGGTACAAATCCAACACATCCAGCCACCAAGTCGGCATTTCCTCGCGCGGGCGCGGAAACTGCACCTTGTCCGCCAGCGGCAGCCCGCGATAGATATTGATGTACTCGTCCGACATTTCCCGCCCGGGCTCAAACACCACGCGGTCAAAACGTTTCACAATGCGCGCCGGGCTGTCTTGCCAAATCTTAAACTGGCTGCCCATCGCCAGCTTGGCAGAGCCCTGGTCAATCATGCGCCACAGCTTGTTGTCCCAAATACTGGAGCTGCCGTCCAAATACACATAGCGCGCCATCATATCTTTTAAATCGTCGTCTTGGGCTACCTGAAACGCCGCCCGGTCGCGTTTTAACTTATTGACCTCATACTGGGTCATCACCGGCGCACGACCCCAATTAAACCAGTTATCCACCGATTTTTTGCAAAAATGGTCGGTCAGCGCCTTGCGGCTGTATTCCACGCCCGTTTTCCGGCTCACCGCGCGGCTTTTGCCTTCGATGAGGGCAAATTCCCGTTTCAGCCGGTCGAAGTTTTCCTGATAGCGGCTTTCTCCCTCCGGTGTTTCGGCGGTTTCGGGCATATTTTCCCCGCCGCCCCCCGTGTTTTCGCGTGCCTCGCCTTCCGGCGGCTCGCCCCCCGTGGCGGGTGCGGGAGGCGGGGTAGCCTGTTTCAGGTAGCCTGAAGCCTGCGCCGCCGCCAACACCTCAGCATATTCGGCGGTGTAATCCGCCAAATGCTGCCAGCTCAACGCCGCCAACGCATCGATAAGCTGCCCGCGGTCGGCCAGCGCATCGGCAATATCGTAGCCCGCCGGCCACACGCCCGGCTCAGGCGTGTGCACAAACGCCACCTTGCAGCCCTGCGCCGTCAGCCGTTCGGCAATGCCCAGCATCGCCGCCATGCCCGGCTGCGCGTATTTGTCCAAATACGGCTTGCTTGCCGCATCCGCGCCCGCCTTGCGCTCGGCGGCAGTCAGTTTTTCCCGCTGCGAATCGCAGTCCGGCCACAAGATGACGCGCCGGTTCTGCACCGCCGACCAATCCGTCTTGTCCCAGTTGCCCGCGCCGCCGTGCCAAGTAATCACCGCATAGCCCAGCTGCGCCGCATCCGCCGCGTTTTTGCACTTTTCGCCTTCCACCACCAGCACCGGGCGCGCCGGGTCGGCCGCCAGCGCGTCCAAACCGTACAGCGGGCGCAAACCCTGCCAGCCGCGCCAGCGCCACATTTTTTCGTGCGTGTCCAAATTTTCGCAAAACGTGTAGGGCAGGTCGATTTTCGAGCCGTCCGACTTGATAAACCGCGCCACCGCGCCGAGCACCTGCCCGGCCGCATCGCGGAACACCGAAGTAAACACCGGCTCGGCCCGCTCGCCTTGGCGGAACGAATGGCGGAAATTCATCGTTTTTAAGGCGTATGGCGGCACCGGCACAATCGGCTGCCAGCGCGTATTTTTGCCCGGCTTGGCCGCATTGCTGCCATCCAGCGCCACCTTTTGCACCGGCGCAAAATTACCCAGGCTCAAACGCTCGGCAATCGCCCGCGCCGCCTGCGCCGTATTGCAGCTGTTCAGGTAGGCATACAGGTCGATTAAATCCCCGCCCTTGTCGCCCGTGGCAAAATCCGCCCACTGCCCGCTGCGGGTGTTGATGCGGAAGCTGCCCAGCTTTTTATCCGCGCGCGTGGGATTGAGCGCCACAAATTCATGCCCGTCATAGCGGCCGGAAGGCAGCCATTCCGCCAGCAGATTGTCCACCGAACTTAAAGCAGCACTTGAAATAGTGGCAAAATCAATAGATTGGCTCATAACACAGCTTTCAGGTAGCCTGAAAAAGGCGTAAAAAAAGCCTGCCCCTGCGTACACAGCGGCAGGCGGTATAAAAAAACGGCGGAAAAGAAGAATAGAAAGCCGCCGAAAACCCCGGCACAAGGGAGGGAGTGCCGAAGAAAGAGGAAACTAGGCGGCCAGCTCCGGCCAAATTTGCGCAAAATCATTCGGGCGCAAATCGCGACGGGTAACCTTGCCCTCGGTATATCGCTCAATCTGCAAGCAATATTTAATCGGCACAGGACGCCTACCCATCACAAGATGATTAACAAAGCCAGGCGTAACATTAAGCAGCTTCGCTAAGGCTAGCTGGCTGCCAGGGTGTTTTGTAAAGTATTCGCGGATGTCCATTTATCAAATCTCAATTTATTTGCTAAATATTATACCTGAGATAAACTAAATTGCAATACCCATGATAAATTAGCAGTGGTATATAGTGCGTATATCACGAAAGGCTAAAATCATGAATCGCGTAGATAGACTGAAAACCTTGATTGCAGAACAATTTGAAGGCAGCCAAAAAGAATTTGCCAAAGCCATCAAAAAAAGCCCATCGCAAATCAGCCACTGGCTGAATGGTGTGCGTGCTATTGGAGATGGTGTTGCCGCGCAAATTGAAACCGCGCTAGACCTGCCGCGCGGCTGGATGGATGGCAAAGAAAGCCGTGGAGATGTTTATGTGGCCGATACCGCCGAGCCGCGCCCCGGCTTTATCCGCATTGAGCTGATGAATAAGCCAGCGGTTGCCGGCAGTAGCGAAGATGACCAAACCGACCTTGAGCCATTAAAGATGATCGACGTGTCCGAAGACTGGGCGCGCAAAAAATTTGGCAAGGCCATCAGGAAAATACGGCTGTTTTGGGCAAAAGGCGATTCAATGGAGCCAACCATTTCAGACGGGGATTTGCTGTTTGTGAACGTGAGCAAAAATTACTACGACGGCGAGGGCATCTATGTGATTTCCTCCAATGTGGGCGGTTTCCGCGTGAAGAGGCTGGAGGTGCTGCTTACTGGTGAATTGAGCATCATCAGCGACAACCCGAAATACAAACCGCAAATCATCAGCGAAGACAATCAAGACATTGTGAGGATTGACGGCAGCGTAGTGGCTCGCTGGACGTTAGACTTCATGTAATCTTTGATAATCAATGAATTAAAAGGCTACCTGAACTTCAGGTAGCCTTTTTTTATCTTTTGTCAGAAAAAATATTCTTTTATATATCAATAGTCAATCTAAATTTACCATTAAATTTATCATAAAGTTTATCTTAGGTATTGCAATATAGTTTATCTTTGGTAAAATACGCTCCAACAAATCAACAACACATGGAGCAAATCAAATGTCATCCACCATCCACATTGCAAACGTTATGGATTCCAGCATCGCCAACGCTCATCGTGAGTGCACCGTTGGACGTATCTTCAAACAGATTTGCAACTTCCGCCGCCGCCCGCACTACCTAATCGAGATGCTCGACGGCAACCGCATCATTTGTTCAGACCGCGTGGCAGCCTGCGCCGAAGCCCGCAACCTATCCTGCACCTACTTTATCGAGCCCATTATCCACTAAAAAAGCCGCCTGCCCGCCCGGGCAGGCTACCTGAAAAGGAAACCAAGTGAAAACCTACCCCATCATGCTGCCCAGCCACGGCGGCGAAGACGTACAAGCCGCCACCCTCACCGAATACCAAGACGGCAGCTGCAGCATCGAAACCGGCAGCAGCATCACCACCGACCACAAAGCCGCCGCTATCGACGTCATCAAGCGCCGCTGGCCGTCCGCCTACATCGCCGAAGCCGTGCGCGTCGAGCCTGAAGCCGCACCCGAACCCACATTGGGCGATTTGCTGAACCTCGCCGTGCGCCTGAACAGCCCCACCTTAAAAATCGACGTGGAATTTAACGCCGAGCAAAACGTACTCTATATCGATACCAACTTCCGCCACGCCGACCGTCGAGACCGCCTGTGCGAAATCCGCCTCAATCCGAATAACCCTCACACCACCGCCGACGGCCTGATGTTGGCTGCAAAAACCCAAGCCGCCATCGACTGGCTGACCGATTTATACAAGCAATCCGGCAATCCCGCCGCCTAACCCTCTCATATGGAGACCATCATGAACCAAGATAAAAAAATCATCCCCGCCACCACGATGCTGCGCGCCATCAACAGCGGCCTGCTCGATACCGAGCTGGGCGAAGCCATCAGCGCCGCCGTAGCCGCCTGCCTGTCGCACGGCAAACGCGCCACGGTCACGCTCAAGCTGACGATTGACTCGCAAAACATCAAAGACGGCACCGTGCGCATCAGCCACGACATCGCCAGCAAGCTGCCGAAAGAAAAACGTGAGGGCGGCATCGTATTCGCCACCCCCGAAGGCAACCTCACCACCGAAGACCCCGCCCAAGCCAAGCTCGACCTGCAGGGCACGGGCGAATCCACCAAAGTAATCAAACTCACCGGCACCAAATAAGTGCCATTTACCAACCCACTTAAAACAGGAAATCCGACTATGGAAAACCAAAACGACATCATCCGCACCGCACTGGACGCGGCACAAAAACCCTTTATCGCCGCCATGCCCGACGGCACGCCGGTAGTATTTAACCCAAACGGAAACGGCGGGTGGAACTACAACAGCTACAGCCTCAACCGCGCCGAACCTGCCCGCAAAAAAGGCTTCGCCACCGCCCACGACCTAGACAGCCTCATCGCCTACGTCAAAAAACACCAAACAGCAGGCACGGAAATCTACATTAATGCCGATTTCCTGCGCGGCGACATCGGCATCCGCGCCGTGCTCAACGGCGATACCGCCGAAGCCAGCGGCTTTAAGGATTTTGGTATCGACTACCAACCGGTATTTACGCCAGCCGCCCGCGAGTGGAAGAGCTACAACGGCGAAAAACTGAACCAAATCCAGTTTGCCGGCGTGCTCACCAACAACGCCCGCGACATCGTGAGCTCCAACCCGGACGACCCGGCAGCCAAATACCCCACCGGCTCCGAAGTGTTGGATTTTGCCCTAAACCTCGAATACACCGAGAAAACCACCTTTAAACAAGGCTACCGCGAGCAAGACGGCCGCATGAATTTTGTGTTCCAGAGTGAGGACGCGGGCAAAACCGACACCACCCTGAAAGCCTTTGAGAAATTCGGCGTGGCCTTTACCCCGTTTTTGGGCGGCAAAACCTACTTTGTCGAGGCGCTGCTCAAATTCCGCATCGACAAAAACAACGGCGGCTTAATCCTGTGGTACGAGCTGCAACAGCTGCACCGCGTAATGGAGCTGGCCGCCCAAGACATCGCCAAAGCCCTGCGCGAAGCCCTGCCCGAACTGCCGATTTACAACGGCAAACCGGCTTAAACCTTCCCGCCGCCTGAATCAGGCGGCATCGGGCAGGCGGTTGCCGCCCACAACGGCGGAGCGGTCTCTCCTTTACCCGCGCATCACAGCCGCCTGCCCCATGCCGAGGAGCAAAAAATGAACGAAACCACCGTACAACTTACCCTAATCACCCTAGCCATTATCACGCAGGCCATCGTGCTGTTGCAGGCAGCCTGCATCCTATTGTTGTAATCATGTGGTAGTGCCCATGCCCCAGCCGCAGGTGGGAAAACGGCGGCAGCAGGCCACGGAAAAAGCAAAGACCGGCCTTATCGCAACACCCAAATACGGAGCCGGAGACCTGCACCCAACCCATTTCAGGTAGCCTGCCGCAAGGCAGGGACTAAAACCAAGCAATCAACTGATTTTAAAACCAAACAACCCGGGACTAAATCATGAAACCCGTTATCCTCAAACTGATTTGCGCCGCCATCGCCGCAACCGCGCTGGCCGCCGTGCCCAATATCGACGCGCACGACCCCTATCTGCAGCCCGCCGCGCAAAACAGCGCCAGCGAGCCCACCAGCGCCGAAATCATCGCCGCAAAAGACCTGCAGGCCGAAGCGGCAGCAGCGGCAGCGGCAAGGCAATACGAAAGCATGACTGATTACGAGGTGATGCGCGGCGTGGTGTACGAGCCCGCAGGAGAGCAGCCATGACCATTAAAGCAGGCTTGCCCGCACAGCGAAAAGTGGCGGAATTACTGTCGGATGGGAATTGGTACAGCGTTGCCAGCATCGCCAAAAGCACTGGCTTGGGCGCGGAAGCCATTGATGTTTTATACCGAATGGAACAAATCGGCGCGGTCGAGTGCGAAATCATCGGCGGGCGCTCAAGATACCGCGATGCCGCGCAAGCAGGCAGCCTGAAGCCGCAACCGCGCAAAAAGCCCGGGCCTAAACCGAAAACCAAACCCGAGCCAGCGCGGCAACCGGCACCGCAGCCGGAACCGCCGCCGCAGGCCGTGCAGGCAGAACCACCCGCCAGCGCCGCCGAACTACTAAGCGAAGACGACACCGTGGCCGTACCGTTTTTACCCATCAAAGCCAACGCAGGCGAACAGCCAATCAGCGAGCGCACCCTGAAAATCGGCGGCTTTTCCGACGGCAGTTTTGCCATCAGCCGCAGCCACGGCATCCGCAGCGAAATCACCCTCACCCGCGAAGAGGCGCAGCAGGTAGTGGCGTTTATCCAGCGCTTTATACATATGGAGGCAGCATGACAATCTGTTTAGACGTCAATTATTTCTGTCGCCGTATCGCAGAAAAAGAGCAAGAGCTGGCAGCCGCCGAAGAAATCGGCGACACCTCCGCCGCCGAAGAGGCCAGCCGCGACTTAAAAAGCTGCAGGCGATTTTTGGCAAAGTTTGAAACGCAGGAAAGGAAACAATGACCGCTACCTGCCTAACCTGCCGCCACTGGAAAACCACCTACAAAAGCAGCAGTGGCGAAATCAAACCCGTGCCCATGCTGCGCCACTGGATGGCAGCCTGCGCCCACGGCGAAAGCTGGCGCTCGCTGCCCTACAAAACCCCGGCTTGCAACAAATACCAAGCTATCAGCCCCGCCGCCTTACAACGACGGAAAGAAAAAATCGCCGAAATCCAAAACACCCCTTACAGATAAGGAGACCGAAAAATGAAAATCGCCCGAGCCACCCCCGAAGATATTAATGCTTTATGCGACCTAGCCTTTGCCGTAGATGCCATCAACGCAGGCAGCATCCCACCTGCCGAAGGTGGCGAAGATAGCGAACCGATAAACAAGGAGCAACCATGACCCATCAATTTAAATTCGGCGATATGGTTCGCCATAAAAAATATGGTATCGGGGTTATTTCATATGTAAAGGAGGGTAACATTGATTTTTATGTTTCTTTTAAAGACGATTCGCGTTTTGATGCTTGGATAAACAGAGAAAGCTTAGAACTCATCCCTCATCCCGATACCGTCCGGTTGGATTTTATCGAGCGCGCCATCCCGATTTCAGGCTGCCTAAAACGCGAAATGAATATGGGTTGGCAGCTACAAAACGAGGATAACAAGCCGACCGCGCCAAAATTACTACTGCGTGATGCAATAGATGCGGCCATACAGGCGGAAGAGGCTACCTGAAAATGCCACCCATCCTAGACCCATGCTGCGGCAGCCGCATGATGTGGTTTGACAAGCAAGACCAGCGTTGCCTGTTCGGCGACCTGCGCACCGAAAGCCACTACCTGAAAGACCGTGGCAACCTGCGCCACCTCGAAATCCACCCGGATGTGCGGCTGGACTTTACCGCGCTGCCATTTGCCGACAACAGTTTTAACTTGGTGGTTTTCGACCCGCCGCACCTTGTACGGGCCGGGAAAAAATCATGGTTGGCCAAAAAATACGGCCAGCTCACCCAAGACTGGCGCGACGACATCAGCCAAGGCTTCGCCGAATGCTTCCGCGTGCTCAAGCCCGGCGGCGTGCTGATTTTTAAGTGGAATGAAGACCAAATCAAAGTGCCGCAGATTTTGGCGCTCACGCCGCACCAACCCTTATTCGGACATCCCACCGGCCGCCACGGCCGCACGCATTGGTTTACTTTTATGAAGGAGCAATCATGACACCTGAAAGAATCGAACAAGAGCGCCTGGCGTTTGAGGCATGGATGGCCGAGCTATATCCAACTAACCCGCAAACGGAACGAGTAGGCGACGAATACAGCCGCCTCGGCACACAGTACAAATGGGAAGGCTGGCAAGCCAAAGCCGCGCAATCCGAATGGATAAGCGTGGAGGATAGCCTGCCTGAAGATGATCCAAAATTAATGTCCAAAGGCTCTTTGGGCACTAATCAAAGATATTTTATTTATCCAAATCCGCTATCGAAATTTAGTCCAGTTGTTCCGGCAGTTATGATTGCCTACCGATGTTTAGACCAGGAAACGGGAGAATATGTTTGGGGAGACTCCATGATGTACCCGTCCTTATCTGTCCAAAACATTACTCACTGGCAACCAATTAAATCGCCAGCACCACCCCACATACCCGATCACATCCAGCGCGGCGGAACTAGAGGTAAAACATGAACGAGATTAAAACCATCCTATCAATGGTGCAGGAGCTGCACAACAATCAGCAGCGCGGCAGGCTGGCCGGACTCACCGAAGATTCGGCCATCCTGATCGATACCGCTGATATTGCGGAAATGATGAATTATTCCTACAGCCACACCTACAACAAAATCGTCTGCCGCCCCGATTTTCCCGCGCCGGTTGACCCTGAAAAACGCCAGCGCGGCAGCGGCAAAAAAAACCGCCGCTGGATAGCCGGCGACGTCGTAAAATACATCAAATCATGCAGACAGCAATAAACAAGCGGCCAATCGGCCGCTTTCCTTATTCCAATTTTTCCGCCAAATCCTCCACCGTGGGCGCGTAGTAGGTATTGAGCAAAATTCGCAAATCACGGTGTCCCGAAATCTTAGCAAGCTCCATCGGCGAATATATCTTGGCCAGCCGCGTCAGCGCCTCACGCCGGGCATCATGAAAATGCAGGTTTTCCAGCAAGCTGCGCCGCTTGAGCTTGCGAAACAGCGCATCCAGCGAACCGCTGGTGATATTAAACACAAAAGCATTTTCGCGCACCGTTTCCATCTGCCGCAAAATCGCCACCGCCTTGCTACTTAGCGGCACATTGCGCGGGTGGCCGTTTTTGGTAAGCGGGATATGTACATAGCGGCGATCATAAAACACACAATCCCACGTCAGCATCACAATTTCCCCCGCCCGCATCGCCGTTTCCAACGCAAAATAAAACGCTGCCGCCGCCCGCTGCGTGCGCGCGCTCGGTACGCAGTCAGGCGTATAACCGCCCGCAAACGCCACCGCCGCCGCATCCTCATCCGTTACCCGCTGCGTGCGAGCCAGCCCATCTGCAGGTTTATCCAGCCGCTGCATAAAGTTTTCAGGTAGCCAGCGCCATTGCTTAGATGCCACCGTCAAAACATTAGACAGCAACACCCACTCCCGCCGCAGCGTGGCCGTACTCACCTCTTTTTTGCGCTCATCCGCCCACGCCTGGAACTGCAGCTCCGACAAATGCGGCAGCCGCACCTCCGCCAACGGCGTGCGCAGCACGCGGTTGATGATATTAGTCTCATTGCGCCAGCCGTGTTTGTGCACCGATACCTCGTTTTTATACCGCTCCAGCACATCGGCAAACGGCACATTCGGCGCACCACCAAAGCGCAGCGTGCGCCACTCATTTTCGATTTTTGCCGCCCAAGCCTCCGCCTCCGCCTTGCGCGGGAACGAAGCCGAGCGGTTTAGCGCCGGCAGCCCATCCCGAGCCACCCGCCGCACCTGCGCCAACCACATACCGTTAGATTTTTTGCGGATAGATGCCATTGCTTTTTACCTCCGAGCCGTTGCAACGCTGTTGCAAATTGCGTTGCAAATCCGTTGCAATTATAGGCACAAACAGAGCAAAACAGAAACAAAAAAGCACAAATGAGAGGTAAAGCAAGAGCAGGCTATGAATAGCCAATAATTGAAAGATGCGATTGAATTATAAAGATAAAATGAAATTAGCCCGCACCTTTTTCAGGTTGCAGGCTAATAGAAACTGGCACGCCCACGGGGATTCGAACCCCGGTTGCCGCCGTGAAAGGGCAGTGTCCTAGGCCTCTAGACGATGGGCGCGTGCGGGAAAGAGCGCGCATTATACCGATGCAAAGTGCGCTGTCAAGCGGCGGTGGGCGCGGGCGGTTTTGAAGTTGCCTGAGGGCGGGCGATTGATCCGTGCAGCTGCGATGCCTTCAATTTGTACAGCCTGGGTTCGCTTTATTGAAGCTCACGTTTTCAGGTAGCCTTTGGCAGAAGCAAGCCTGCACGGGGAGTTGTGGCGGAAACGGCAAACCGGCCGGATTGGCGGTATAATGCCGCGCTTTGAAACAGACGGAAACAGCAAGCAAAATGTGGTTTAAACAAGTCAGCTTTTATCCCCTAAACAAAGACAAACTGCCGGATTTGGAAACCCTGTCCGCCAAGCTGCAAGAGGCCGAATTTGCCCCGCCGCAGGGTTTGGACTGGTTTGGCGAAGGCTTTGCCCCGCCGGAAGGATTTTCGCCGGAATTGGTGTTCCCCGCCGATTTCACTTGGAGCGTGGCGCTGAAAAAATCCGAAAAAGTGCTGCCCGCCGGGGTAATCCGCGAGATTTTGGACGACAAAATCGCCGAAATCCAAGAAGCCGAAGTGCGCACCGTGGGGCGCAAAGAAAAGCAGGAGCTCAAAGAACAAATTACGGACGACCTGCTGCCCCGCGCCTTCACCCGCAGCAGCAGAACGCAGGCCGTGTGCGACACGCGCAGCGGCTTCCTGCTGGTGAACCAGGCCTCGGCCACCCGTGCGGAAAACCTGCTGGCCAAGCTGCGCGAAGCCTTGGGCGGGCTCGAAGCCAAGCTGCCGAACACCAAACAATCGCCCTCTTCGCTGATGACCGAATGGCTGCTGCAAGGTGCGTGCGGTGGCGGTTTTGAGTTGGACGATATGTGCGAACTCAAAGGCACGGGCGATGCCGCGCCCACCGTTCGCGTGTCGAAACAAGATTTGACCGCCGACGAAGTGGTGCAGCACGTGAAAACCGGCAAAACCGTGACCCAGCTCGGCCTCGTGTGGCGCGAGCAGATTGCCTTCGTGCTCACCCAAGACTTCACGCTCAAACGCATCCAATATCTTGATGTATTGCAGGAAGAGGCCGAAAGCCACGGCGACGATGCCGCCAGCCTGGCCTTTGCCTCGCAAATCCTGATGGCCGAAGCACTCTCCGCCCTGTTGCAGGAATTGGTATCGCTTCTGGGCGGCTGGCAGGATTAAACGCCGGTTTTTCAGGTAGCCTGCGTCTCCCAAAGGCTACCTGAAAACAGTAGGAAACATAAAAAGGAAAGAGGATGATGTGGAAAAGTGCTTTACTGGCTTTACTGCTGTTTTCAGGTAGCCTGTATGCCCAAGGGCAACCCAACCACCAGCCCGGTTTTGAACAGATAAAAGAGGGGGATAACCCCGTGTATATAAGCACCATCGGGGTGACGGAAATACCGGAGAAACCAGATGTGGTTACTTATCCGTTAATTTCCAACATCACAGCGGATATTCCCGGCTTCAGCCTAGCTAAAGGCTCTTCCGTGGTGGTTACAATGGAGATGAACTGTCGTACAGGACAGGGTAAGACATATGGTATGAAAATGTATAGCGAGCATTTCGGCCGGGGCAGGCTGACACATGATTTTACTGGTTTACAGTGGGAGCGAGATGCTAGCTTGCCCAATTTGCACAGCCAACCAGCTATTACTACCTATCTGCTGGCTGCCGTTGTGGCCTGTTCCACAGTAGGGAAGCCGCTTGGCGGTACACCTGATGTGCTCCAAAATATTCAAGATATTATCGAACGCGAACAAGCTGCAAACCGGGTTCGCCATAGGCAATAATTTTCAGGTAGCCTGCAGTGAATGGGCTACCTGAAAACCAAACACATCTTCCGCAAAGGGATTAAATATGAAGAACAGGATATTGTTAGCCTTACTGCTACTCTCAGGCAGCCTGCATGCCCAGGGGGAAACTGACGAACCGGGCTTTATCAAAATCGCCCAACGGGCAAACCCGTTATATTTGAGTGTGCAAGGCATTGCCTCTGTGTCCGGCAAACCGAACACAATCACCTATCCGTTGGTTACTAATATCACTACAGATCAGCCGGGCTATCCCTCAATTAAGGGGCAATCAATCGTGATGACCGTAGAAATAGACTGCCAAACCGGGCAGGGGCGGGTATATGGTATGCGGGTACATAGCCAATATTTTGGGCGTGGGCGGTTAGTGCACAACTTCACCGCCACAGATGGGGAGGAAACTATTAACCTGCCCGAATTATACAAACAGCCAAATACTTCTATTTATTTGGTTAGCACCGCCATTGCCTGTCAAAAGGTTGGCAAACCGCTTGCTGGCGACCCCGAAATCCTGCGGGATATTTTGAATGGACGTGGCAGAAGCACTTCGCCTTGGCAATAAAAAACCTTCCATATCAACACAGCCTTTGTCTACCTGAAAGAATAAATGGAAATTTTCAGGTAGCCTTCAACTAACCCCAACCCAGGAAAAATACCATGACCATCAAATCCGACAAATGGATACGCCGCATGGCCGAACAGCACGGCATGATTGAGCCGTTCGAGCCGAACCAAATCAAAGAACACGACGGCCGCCGCATCATTTCCTACGGCACGTCCAGCTACGGCTACGACATCCGCTGCGCCAACGAATTCAAAATCTTCACCAACATCAACAGCACCATCGTCGATCCGAAAAACTTCGACCCGAAAAACTTCGTCACCGTGGAAGACGACTGCTGCATCATCCCGCCCAACTCCTTCGCACTGGCACGCACCGTGGAATATTTCCGCATCCCGCGCAACGTGCTGACCGTGTGCCTGGGCAAATCCACCTACGCCCGCTGCGGCATTATCGTGAACGTAACCCCGTTCGAGCCGGAATGGGAAGGCTATGTGACGCTGGAATTCTCCAACACCACGCCGCTGCCCGCCAAAATCTATGCCGGCGAAGGTGTGGCGCAAGTCCTTTTCTTCGAGAGCGACGAAGTGTGCGAAACCTCCTACAAAGACCGCAAAGGCAAATACATGGGGCAAACCGGTGTTACCCTGCCCAAGGCGTAAGGCTGGCGGCATGAAAAAAGGCTACCTGAAATTTTCAGGTAGCCTATTTCGCACGAGATATCAATGATGAAACATTTTGAGATTTTAACTGACGCACCTTCTATCGAAGCATTACGCCATCTGCTTGGGCAGCCTGTGGTGGAGATTTATACGCATCGAATCATTGAGCACCATACTCCTTTGCGCTACCCCTTCGATGAAACCGAACCTCAAGATGATTTCTACATGTCGGATCAACTGTCTGGCAATTGCTGGCTGTTCCCATGCCAAAATCAATATGTGCACATTGCAACGGATTGGGGCGATTTGCAAGAATTATATTGGCGCGATTTTTATACACGCGATTGCAAAATATTGGCAGAAAAGGATATAAAAGGCTCAACTTTGTTTATTAAGTTAGAACAGCCATTTATCCTGGATAGCGTGAGGCAAATTAAACTTTATGCGTGGCAGGCCTCGGAAGATATTGGTATTTATAGTGAATTAAATTTAAATCAGGACAAGGCGACGAGCCGCAGACAGTACAGATAGTACGGCAAGGCGAGGCAACGCTGTACTGGTTTAAATTTAATTCACTATACTAAGCGATTGCGCGGTTAGACTGATTGCAGAGAATGGGCAATCTATCATGATTGCAAATGACAGCAACATTCTGGGCTCCAGCCGAATTATTCTGCGCCCAGAATTCCAAAAGCGGTTTATAGACAAATTCTGCGCATTTCCAAGAATGCTCATCACACAGAGCGGTGTTCAGTTGAATGTTTTCAGGTAGCCTCTACACGCAAGAGAGGCTACCTGAAAATTTGTTTGCGGCGGGCCGCTGTGTTTGATGTTTACGGCTGTTTGTCTGGCTCTTCTGTTTTGCTTTTTTCCGGGAACACGAAAGAAGCAGCCACGCCCAAGGCCAGCACCACCAGCACCACCGCCAGCGAGGCGTTGGGCGAAATTTCGTAGCCGTGTTGGAACAGGTGCGCGGAGGCGGAAAGCGCCAGCTTCGCCGCGATAAAAAACAGCAGCGCCACCACGGCTTTTTCCAAGTGCACCAAATAGCCGCGCAGGGCTTCGAGCACGAAATACATGGTGCGCAGGCCGAGGATGGCGAACATCATGGCGCTGTACACAATCAGCGGCTCTTTGGATACGGCAATCACCGCCGGCACGCTGTCGAAGGCAAACATCACGTCGGAAATCTCGATAACGGCCAGGCACAAAAACAGCGGCGTGGCCACCAGCGCGCCTTTTTTTACCGGCTGCGGATGGTGTTGTTCCGGATGTTTCAGGTCTTTGCCGGCCGGCTCGAGGCGCACGTCGGGGTTTTGGCGGCAGGCTTCGGTGAGCTCGTGGCCGTGCAGGAAGAAATTGTGCCCGTAGAGGCGCGGCCATACCGGGAAGAAACGGTGTACCCAGCGGTAGGCCAGGTGGTCGGAGTAGTCTTCGTTTTCGTCTTCATCGTCGCCGGCTTTAAGCATCATCACCGCCGTCCAGCCGACAATCAGCGCAAACACCAGTTCGACATACGGCCCCAGCGCCAGCAGGCCGGTACCGATGGCGACAAACACCATGCGGAACACAATCGCGCCGATAATGCCCCAATAGAGCACGCGGTGGCGGTAGCCTTCCGGCACTTTGAACCAGGCGAAAATCGCCATCATCACAAACAGATTGTCCACCGACAGCACTTTTTCCAGCGCATAGCCGGTGATAAACAGGCTGGCCGTCTCGCTGCCGTGGTGGAACCACAAATAGCTGCCGAACGCCAGTGACACCGCAATCCAAAACACCGACCACAGCGCGGCGCTTTTGAGCGACATGGGCTGGTCGCTGCGGTGGGCAAATAGGTCGATGGCAATCGCGCCTACAGAGAGGACAACGAAAACGGCAACGGTTTCCAGCGGAAAACCTAAATGGGTGGTCATGGGAGGGAATCCTTATGGTGGTGTGTACGGGCTACCTGAAAAACCGGCTATACCTGAACAAACATTTTGTTATACTCAATCTTGCTGCGTGCAAACACAATGACCAGCCGGTCTTCGCCTTTGGGGATTTGCTTGCCGCTCATGCCGCCGATGCACACGCCCAAGTCGGGAATGGTGAGATAGTATTTATCCTCCACATAATCGTATTGTTCTTTCCAGGCGGCAATGCTCTCGGCAGAGAACACGGGCAGGCCGTTTAGCGTGGGATTGGTGTGTTTGTTGCATACAACGGCCTTCAGCGTTTTGCCCTGATTTTCATATATCAGCTCGCAGGCGGAACGGTATTCGGTGGTTTGGCGCAGGATGTTGTCGATTAGGATTTTTGAGGCCTCGCCCCATTCTTGGTTGATGCTGTCGAACGTGGCATCCAAACGGAACATCTCCGAGTTGGTGCGTACCGATTCGAAGGGGGTGATGATGAAATCGTTCATGGCGTCGGATTGGGGGAGGGTGTTTAACTGGAGGAGTGTGTGCAGAGGCTACCTGAAAATTTCAGGTAGCCTTTCGCAGGGCGGCATTGTAATCCAAGCTGCCTGAGGCGGCAGCAAAATTTGCATATTGCTGCAAAAAGCAGCACGAATTGCTTGCCGTATGGACAGGATGTAATTGAGGCTACCTGAAAACCCCGCTGTGTAAAAATAGCTGCGGGTGTTTTCAGGTAGCCTTTGCTATGGCTTGCTAACCGGGCTTACTGCTTGGGCGGCAGCTCTTTAGCCAGATAGAGCCAGGTTTCAATCACGGTATCCGGGTTTAACGAAATGGTTTCGATGCCTTGTTCAACCAGCCATTTGGCAAAGTCGGGGTGGTCGGACGGGCCTTGGCCGCAGATACCGATGTATTTGTTCAGCTTGCGGCAGGCTTTGATGGCCAGGTGCAGCATCACTTTCACCGCCGGATCGCGCTCGTCGAAGGTGCCGGCAATCGGGCCGCCGCTGTCGCGGTCTACGCCGATGGTGAGCTGGGTCATGTCGTTGGAGCCGATGGAGAAGCCGTCGAAGTATTTCAGATACTGCTCGGCCAGGATGGCGTTGGTGGGCAGCTCGCACATCATAATCAGGCGCAGGCCGTTTTTGCCGCGCTCCAGGCCGTTTTCTTTCAGTGCTTTCACCACGGCTTCGGCTTCATGCAGGGTGCGCACGAAAGGAATCATGATTTCCACGTTGGTGAGCCCCATTTCGTCGCGCACGTATTTCAGGGCGCGGCATTCGAGCGCGAAGCACTCTTTGAAGTCGGGCGAAATGTAGCGGGCAGCGCCGCGGTAGCCGAGCATGGGGTTTTCTTCGTGCGGCTCGTAGATATTGCCGCCGAGCAGGTTGGCGTATTCGTTGGATTTGAAGTCGGACATCCGCACGATTACCTTTTTCGGGTAGGCGGAGGCGGCGATGGTGGCGATGCCTTCGGCCAGTTTGTCCACGTAGAAATCCACCGGTGAGGCGTAGCCGGCGATGCGCTCGTTAATCTGCGCCTGCAGTTCGGCATCTTGGCGGTCGAATTCGAGCAGGGCGCGCGGGTGGATGCCGATTTGGCGGTTGATGATGAATTCCATACGTGCTAGGCCGATGCCTTCGCTGGGCAGGCTGGCAAAGCCGAAGGAGAGCTCGGGGTTGCCCACGTTCATCATGATTTTCACCGGCGAAGCAGGCATATTGTCCAGCGCCAAATCAATCACTTCCACTTTCAGCAGGCCGTCGTAAATCAGGCCGGTGTCGCCCTCGGCGCAGGATACGGTTACGTTTTGGCCGTGGGCGAGCACGTCGGTGGCGTCGCCGCAGCCCACTACTGCCGGAATGCCCAATTCGCGGGCGATAATGGCAGCGTGGCAGGTGCGGCCGCCGCGGTTGGTCACGATGGCGGAGGCGCGTTTCATCACCGGTTCCCAATCCGGGTCGGTCATGTCGGTTACCAATACGTCGCCGGCCTGTACTTGATCCATTTCGGCAGCGCTTTTAATCAGGCGCACGGTACCTTGGCCGACTTTCTGGCCGATGGCGCGGCCTTCGCACAATACGGTAGATTTGTTTTCGATGCGGTAGCGGCGCAGGGTGCTGTTGCGCTCTTCCTGCGATTTCACGGTTTCGGGGCGGGCCTGCAGAATGTAGAGCTTGCCGTCCAAGCCGTCGCGGCCCCATTCGATGTCCATCGGGCGGCCGTAGTGTTCTTCGATAATCAGCGCGTATTTGGCCAATTCGGTGATTTCTTCGTTGCTAATGGAGAAGCGTTTGCGTTCGGCTTCGTCCACATCTACCACCTGCACAGATTTGCCGGTTTCGGCGGTGTCGGTGAACACCATTTTAATCAGTTTGGAACCCATGGTTTTGCGCAGGATGGCGGGGCGGCCGGCGCGCAGGGTGGGCTTGTGCACATAGAATTCGTCCGGGTTTACCGCACCTTGCACCACGGTTTCGCCCAGGCCGTAGGAGGCGGTTACGAACACCACTTGGTCGAAGCCGGATTCGGTGTCGATGGTGAACATCACGCCGGAAGCGCCGCTGTCGGAGCGCACCATGCGCTGCACGCCGGCGGAGAGCGCCACCACGTCGTGCGCGAAGCCTTTGTGCACGCGGTAGGAGATGGCGCGGTCGTTATAGAGCGAGGCAAACACGTGGTGCATCGCTTCTTTTACGTTTTCGAGGCCTTGGATATTCAGGAAGGTTTCCTGTTGTCCGGCAAAGGAGGCGTCGGGCAAGTCTTCGGCGGTGGCGGAAGAGCGCACGGCCACGGAGATTTGGTCGGTGCCCGCATCGGCCACCAGTTTGTCCCATGCGGCTTTGATGTCGGCTTCCAGTTCGGCGGGGAAGGGCGTTTCCAAAATCCATTGGCGGATTTGCGCGCCCACGCGTGCCAGCTCGGCCACGTCGTCTACATCCAGCCCGGCCAGCGCGGCGGAAATGCGCTCATTCAGGCCGTTGTGCGACAAAAATGCGCGGTAGGCTTCGGCCGTGGTGGCAAAGCCGCCGGGCACGCGCACGCCTTTTTCAGCCAGCTGGCTGATCATTTCGCCCAAGGAGGCGTTTTTGCCGCCTACCTGTTCCACGTCGGTCATACGCAGATTTTCAAACCAGATTACATTCTTGCCAGACATGATTCTATTCCGTCCTGTGGGGTAGTTAAGGGAAAACGGCGGTATTGTAGCCGCTGGCCGTATTTCTGTCATGGGCTACCTGAAACTTGAAGCGCAAAAGCTGCTAAAATAAGCCGTTTTCAAACCCGTTTGCCCACCCGCATTTAAAGGCTACCTGAAAGGAACCGACCATGCCTCCCTGCACCCGCCACGCCATCTTTATTTCCGACCGCACCGGCCTCACCGCCGAGGGCATGGGCGACGCCCTGCTCAACCAGTTCGACAACATCGAATTCAAACGCCTCACCTATCCCTTTATCGACACCCCCGAAAAAGCCGAGCGCGTGGTGGCCGAAGTGAATAAAATTACCGACGGCTGCAACCTGCGCCCCATCATCTTCACCAGCATCGTGAGCGAAGACATCCGCCACATCATCCGCAACTGCAACGGTTTGCACCTGAGCTTTTTCGACGCATTCATCAACAAACTGGAAGAAGAGCTCGGCACCCAGGCCGTGCTGCAAGTGGGGCGCACCCACGGCATCCAAAACACCGAGCGCTACGACGCCCGCATGGAAGCCGTCAACTTCTCCCTCAACCACGACGACGGCGTGTCCGCTAAAGACCTCGCCGATGCCGACGTCATCCTCATGGGTGTATCCCGCAGCGGCAAAACCCCCACCTGCCTCTACCTCGCCCTGCAATACGGCATCCGCGCCGCCAACTACCCGCTCACCCCCGACGATTTGGACAGCACCGACCTGCCGCGCATGGTGAAGCCCTTCAAATCCAAAATCTTCGGCCTCACCATCGATCCCGCCCGTTTGCACCATATCCGCACCGAGCGCCGCCCCAACTCCCAATACGCCAGCCCGGAAAACTGCCGGCGCGAAGTGCACGAAGCCGAATCTATGTTCCGCCAGCACGGCATCCCCCACACCAGCACCACCCACAAATCCGTGGAAGAGCTGGCCGCCGGCATCATGCTCGCCTGCAAACTGCAACGGCGCACATAAGCTGCACTGCGGCAATATAAAGAGGCTACCTGAAAACACGGCTTACCATTTCAGGTAGCCTTTTTTCAGGTAGCCTTTCGTTTGGCAGCCAAACCAAGCCGCGATAGGGCAGGCTTTAATTGCGCTACGGAGTTGATCCGTCTTGCCGCACTTTCGCACTGCCTGCGGCTCGTCGCCTGGTATCGGAAATCCGTTTGGCTGGCTGCGGCATCAAACCTGTTCCCGAGCCGATGCCGTAGTGCCCTTATAGTGAATTAACATAGTGAATTAACGAAAACCAGTACAGCGTTGCCTCGCCTTGCCGTACTATCTGTACTGTCTGCGGCTCGTCGCCTTGTCCTGATTTTTGTTAATTCACTATATTGTTTCATCCACTATAAAAGGCTACCTGAAAACCCTCGCGGGCTTTTCAGGTAGCCTTTATTCAAGCCGACGGCCTGTGTTTATTCCTTATGCTGCAAGGCGGCTTTCACAAACGAGGTGAACAGCGGGTGGCCTTTGCGCGGGGTGGAAGTGAATTCGGGGTGGAACTGGCTGGCGAAGAACCAGGGGTGCGTGCCCTGCGGCAGCTCGATGGTTTCCACCAAACGTTCGCGCCCGCCGGATACGCCGCTGATCACCAGCCCGGCCTTTTCCAGCGCCGGAACGAAACGGTTGTTCACTTCATAGCGGTGGCGGTGGCGTTCTTTGATGTTGGTGCTGCCGTAGATGGCGGCGGCCAGGCTGCCGTCGGCGAGCGCCACTTCCTGCGCGCCCAAGCGCATGGTGCCGCCCAAATCGGCGTGTTCGTCGCGTTTTTCCACCGCGCCGTCGGCAGTTTGCCATTCATCAATCAGCGCCACCACGGGGTAGGGCGTTTTCAAATCGAATTCGGTGGAGTTGGCGCCTTCCATACCGGCCATGTGGCGGGCAAACTCGATGAGCGCAATCTGCATGCCGAGGCAGATGCCCAAATAGGGTACTTTGTTTTCGCGGGCATAGCGGGCGGCGGCGATTTTGCCTTCCACGCCGCGCACGCCGAAGCCGCCGGGCACGAGGATGGCATCGAAGTTTTTCAGGCAGTCCGTGCCTTCGGTTTCGATGTTTTCGCTGTCGATATAGGAGATGCGCACTTCGGTTTCGGTGTGGATACCGGCGTGTTTCAGGGCTTCGCTGAGCGATTTGTAGGATTCGGTCAGGTCTACATATTTGCCCACCATGGCGATGTGCACGGTGTGCTTCGGATGCTCGATGGCATACACGATTTTGCGCCATTCGGTGAGGTCGGCCTGGCGGATGTTGAGCTGGAGCTGCTCGCAAATGGCATCGTCGATGCCCTGGCCGTGCAGCATTTCGGGGATTTTGTAGATGCTGTCGGCATCGTAGCAGCCGATGACGGCGCGCTCTTCCACATTGCAGAAGAGGGCGATTTTGCGCCGCTCTTCTTCGGGCAGCGGCCTGTCCATGCGGCAGATGAGCACGTCGGGCTGGATGCCGATTTCGCGTAATTCTTTTACCGAATGCTGGGTGGGCTTGGTTTTGATTTCGCCGGCGGCGGCGATGTAGGGGACGTAGCTTAAGTGGACGAACAGGGTGTTGGCGCGGCCGAGCTGGCTGCGCATCTGGCGGATGGCTTCCAAAAACGGCAGCGATTCGATGTCGCCCACCGTGCCGCCGATTTCCACGATGGCCACGTCTTTATTGGCCGCGCCTTCGTGGATGCGGCGTTTGATTTCGTCGGTGATGTGCGGGATTACCTGCACCGTGCCGCCCAAATAGTCGCCGCGCCGCTCTTTGGCAATCACGTTTTCATACACCTGCCCGGCGCTGAAGCTGTTGGCGCGGGTGAGCTTGGCGTCGATGAAGCGTTCGTAGTGGCCGAGGTCGAGGTCGGTTTCCGCGCCGTCTTCGGTTACAAATACCTCGCCATGTTGGAAGGGGCTCATCGTGCCGGGGTCCACGTTGATATACGGGTCCAGCTTGAGCATGGTAACGTTCAGCCCGCGCGATTCGAGGATGGCGGCAATAGAAGCGGCGGCGATACCTTTCCCTAAGGAAGATACCACGCCGCCGGTTACGAAAATAAATTTGGTCATGATGCAATGCCCGATTTGGAAAGCGTGATTTTACCCCGTTTCCCGCAAAAGCAAAAGCGCGGGGATTTCCGGTTTTCAGGTAGCCCGCCTGAGTAAAGGCTACCTGAAAACCGCGTGCCGGCAAAGTGCCCGGCCTTGGCCGCCGCCCTTTCAAAGCCTTGGGCGCTATGCGATAATACGCCCGAATTTCAACTAAAAAATTTCCGCACCATGCAAGGCAATATTTTTGTTATCTCCGCCGCCTCCGGCACAGGCAAAACCACGCTGATCGCCCGGCTGCTGCAGCACCATTCCGACATCCGCGTGTCCGTTTCCCACACCACCCGCGCCCCGCGCCGCGGCGAGGAAAACGGCAAACACTACCACTTCGTCAGCGTGCCCGAATTCGAGCGCATGATAGAAGAAGGCCAATTCGTGGAATACGCCAAAGTGTACGGCAACTACTACGGCACCAGTACCCAAAGCCTGGAAAGCCTCACCCGCCAAGGCGTCGACGTTATCCTCGAAATCGACACCCAAGGCGCGGAGCAAATCCGCCGCCTGCTGCCGCAGGCCTACAGCATCTTCATCGCCCCGCCATCTTTGGCCACTTTGGAGCAGCGCCTGCGCCAGCGCGCCGCCGATGCCCCGCAAGTGATTGCCGTGCGGCTGGCCGAAGCGCGCAACGAAATCGAGCAGGCGCGCCTGTTCGACTATTTGGTGGTAAACGACGACCTTACCGCCGCCGAAGCCGCCTTGTTGCACATCATCAAATCCCAGCGTTGCCGTTTGGAAAACCAAACGCCCTTCCTCAACGAACTGCTCGGCAGCGGCGACAACACTTAATTTTATTTTTCAGGTAGCCTCCAGCTGCCCGCAGGCTACCTGAAAACATTTACCCCATTAATTCACCACATATAAGGAACACATCATGGCACGTATTACCGTAGAAGACTGCATCACCCGCATCCCCAACCACTTCAACCTCACCCTGGCCGCCGCCTACCGCGCCCGCCAGCTGGCCAACGGCTCCAAACCGCTGGTGGACGACATCCGCAACAACAAACCCACCGTAACCGCTCTGCGCGAAATCGCCGCCGGCCAAATCGGCGAAGAAATCCTCTCCCGCAGCAAATAGCCATGATTGCCCCCAGCGCCGATTATGCCGCCCCCATTACCGCCTGGCGCGAGCACCTGTTTGCCCAAACAGGCTACCTGAAAAAAATGGAACGCTGGGCCCTGCTCGAAGCCGCCTGCGTTTACATTCACGACACCGCCGCCAAACAGAGGCAACCCGGGCGGCTCGAACGCGCCTTCCGCCTCACCGCCGCGCTGGCCGAAGAAAAGCAGCGCGTACACGCCCTGTGCGCGGTGCTGGTGCAAATTGCCATGGAAGACCTCGGCACACAGGCCGACCCTGCCTTTTTGCAGTCCACGTTCGGCGAAGTGTGCGCCGAAATCGCCGCCCATATCCACACAGATGCCGAAGCCGGCCAAGAAGCCCAGCTTGCCCAGTGCCGCCGGCAAATCAACGAGGTATACCGTCTCATCATCGAACGCAGCCGCCAATCCCTGCTGCGCGCCGCAGGCTACCTGAAAACCGAAGACCAAAGCCTGCTCAACCGCGCCTGCGATTTCGGCATCCGCGCCCACCAAAACCAATTCCGCAACAGCGGCGTGCCCTACATCACCCACCCCATGGCTGTGGCCCAGCAGCTGGCTGAATGGCATATTGACGCCCAAGGCCTGTGCGCCGGCGTGCTGCACGACGTGCTCGAAGACACCGGCACGAGCAAAGAAGAGCTCGCCGCCGAATTCGGCCAGGCCATTGCCGACATGGTGGACGGCCTCTCCAAGCTGGAAAAACTCGAATACGACAGCCAGGCCGAGCATCAGGCCGAAAGCTTCCGCAAGCTCATCATGGCGATGACCAAAGACATCCGCGTCATCATCGTCAAGCTCTCCGACCGCCTGCACAACATGCGCACGCTGGATGCTAAAAAGCCCGACAGCCGCCAACGCATCGCCCGCGAAACGCTGGAAATCTACGCCCAGCTCGCCAACCGCATCGGCCTCAACCATGCCTACCGAGAGCTGCAAGACCTCTCCTTCAAATACCTGCTGCCCAACCGCTACGCCGTGCTCGAACGCGCCCGCCAAGCCAGCCGCCGCAACCGCCGCGACGTGGTGGGCAAAGTATTGAGCGCCTTCAGCCAGCGGCTGGTGAGCGCCAACATCGAAGCCAAAATCCGCGGCCGCGAAAAAAACCTCTACAGTATCTACAAGAAAATGCAGGACAAAAAACTGCGTTTTTCCGAAGTGATGGACATTTACGGCTTCCGCGTCATCGTCAACAACATCCCCGCCTGCTACGCCGCCCTCGGCGCGCTGCACAGCCTCTATAAGCCCAAGCCCGGCCACATCAAAGACTACATCGCCATCCCCAAGGCCAACGGCTACCAAAGCCTGCACACCACCCTGGTCGGCCCCTTCGGCCTGCCCATCGAAGTGCAAATCCGCACCCGCGAAATGGACAAAGTGGCCGAAGAAGGCGTAGCCAGCCACCTGCTCTACAAAAATCCCGAAACCGACCCCGCCGCCCAACGCACCCACCAATGGCTGCAAAACATCCTCGATTTCCAAGCCCAAGGCGATAATGCCATCGAATTCCTTGAGCACGTGAAGGTGGATTTGTTCCCGCGCGAAGTGTATGTATTCACGCCGAAAGGCAAAATCCTCGTGCTGCCCGAAGGCGCCACGCCGGTGGATTTCGCCTATGCCGTGCACACCGACATCGGCCACCGCTGCATCGCCGCCCGCGTCAACAACAACATGGTTTCCCTGCGCACCCGCCTGCGCACCGGCGACAGCGTGGAAATCATCACTTCCAACACCGCCCGCCCCAATCCGGCCTGGCTCAACTTCGTGATTTCCGGCCGCGCCCGCAGCGCCATCCGCAACAAACTCAAAAACATCGACCGCAGCGATGCCGTGCGCCTGGGCGAACAGCTGCTGCAACGCGCCCTCACCGCCCTGCTGCCGCAAGAGCTCCTGCTCTCCGAAGACCTCAAGCAAAGCTACCTCGACGACCTCAGCCGCAAAAACACCAGCTTCGAAGATATTCTCTACGACGTGGGCATGGGCAGGCTCGCCCCCGTATCCGTGGCCATGCACATTGCCGAAATCGCCGGCCGCCAACCCGAGGGCAACGGCGTGAAAATCGCCATCAGCGTGGGCAGCAGCGACAGCGGCCGCGTCCAACTCGCTTCCTGCTGCCACCCCATCCCCGGTGACAACATCAAAGCCCTGCTGGTGAAAGACCACGGCCTCATCATCCACCGCGACACCTGCCCCAACATCCTCAAAGCCCCGCCCGAACAGCAGCTGGATGCCAACTGGGAAGGCATCGAGCAAAAGAAAACCTACCACACCGGCATCACCGTATCCGCCAAACGCGCCCACGGCCTGCTTGCCGCCATGGCGCAAGCCGTATCCGGGCACGGCGCCGACATCGAATCGGTCGATACCCTCAGCTCCGCCCAGGAAAACAGCGAAGGCTTTATCGAATTCAGCTTCAGCCTGCAAGTATCCAACCTCGGGCAGTTGGAGCAAATCATCAGCGCCCTATATGCCATTTCGCAGGTGCGCAAAGTGCAGCGCCAATGAAAACGGAATGTTTGCTGTAGCAGTGAGCAACGCCGCAGCTGCAGGCATTCCGCTTCCAGCCCACGCCGCCATGTTTCAAACCACGCTAATAAGGACACACATCATGGCCAAAAAATTTCCCATTTTCCCCAAACACCCCGAACGCATCTGCTGGGGCTGCGACAAATACTGCCGCGCCGAAGACCTGCAATGCGGCAACGGCTGCGAGCGCATCCAGCACCCCATCGAAACCGACGGCCCCGAATGGTATAAAAACGGCGACTGGAGCAACCTGCTCAGCGAAGAGCAACAAATCGAACTCGGCCTCAAAGCCGCCCCCGCTCCCGCTCCGGAAGCGCCAGCCAAACCCGCCAAGCCTCATATCAAATTGCCTGTGAAGCAACATTAGCCTGCACACGGTTTTCAGGTAGCCTTTGGCGGGGCAGGGTGTAGGTGGAGAGCTGCAAACCATATTGTCAGATTGAATTGCGTGCGTTCCGCACCACACACTATGCGCCCTGATTTTGTTGTTGTGCATCAGTGTTAGCCCGGGTTTTGAATCCGATATCTTGAATGTATCCCTTCCTGCTGCTTTGTCTTGCCTGGCTGTGTTTGGTATTGCCTGCAGCCTAGCGCTTGGTATGAAGGGATTACTATTCCAATGGTGCGATGAGTTTCAGGTAGCCTTTAAACCAAACCAAGGCTACCTGAAATCTTGCCTATCAATCTGGCAAATAAAAACACCGCTGGGCTTTCCGGCGGTGTCTTCAATACGGCTGCAATCGGGTTTATTCGCCTGATTTAGCGTCTTCGATATCTTCAGCGATGTCTTTTTCCAGCTGGCTCATCAGAGCATCACACTCCTGCTTACGCTGTTCGGGAGTGGTTTTCATCATGTTTTCCTGGATGTTTTTCATGTTCTGGCGCAGAGGAGCGTAGATGTCGGCAAATTCTTTGCGACGTTGCTCGTCTTTGATGCTGGCCAAGTATTCTTCAATTTTGTTTTCCCAAGGCTGGCACCAGTGTTCGCCGGCAGAGGCGGCGGCAGAAGCATTAGATGCAGAGGCAGCAGGTGCGGAAGCAGCCGGGGTAGAAGCAGCGTCGCTGGCAGCGGGTGTAGAAGCAGCCGGAGCGGAAGCTGCGGAAGCGGCAGAGGCAGCAGTCGGAGCTGAGTTGTCGCCGCAGGCGGTCAAAGCGAAAGCTGCAATCAAAGCGGCAAATACGGATGTTTTCTTCATGGTTGGATCCTTTGTATAAAGTTGAAGGGAAAGGTCTATTATAGCAGATGAACAAAAAAAGTACTGCCTTAACCGCTTTGCCGACACTGCTTGGCACTATCTGCGATGCGGCGTTTTGTCTTGGTTTCCATTCATGCACTATAAAAGAATGTGCTTATCTTAACATAAACAATTTTCCGCCCCAAGTGCGGCGATACAAAATCGTTTTCAGGTAGCCTTCGGTTTTGGTAAAGATGCCAATTTGTCATGGCCAAAGGCAATGGTTTGGCCCTCCTACAGCAACGGGCTGGCCAGCCGCACGCAGCGTTCGACAAAGCGGCGGATGCGCGGGCGCTGCTGCCATTTTTTCAGCTCCACTTCTTCGCAGTCTTTCAGGTAGCCTTGCAACAGCGCGGCCACGGCAGCCACGGTGTCGGGCGAATAAAGGGCAAGGCTCACTTCGAGATTGAGGTAGAAACTGCGCATATCCATGTTTACCGTGCCGAACAGGGCAAAGCGGTTGTCCACCACCACCGCCTTGGTGTGTAGCAGGCCGCCGCCATAGGTTTTCAGCCTCACGCCCGCATCCAAAAGCGGCTGATAGTAGGCGCTGCTGGCGTAGCGTACCAGGCGCGAATCGTTGCGCCGGGGCAGAATCAGGGTCACTTCCACGCCGCGCTGGGCGGTCATGGTGAGCGTGTTGAGCAAGGCTTCGTCCGGCACGAAATAGGGCGTGCTGATGATTACGGATTCCTGCGCCACGTTCAGCGCGTTTGCCAGCACATCGTACACCAGCGAAGTATCGCCGCCCGGGTGCGAGGGCAGCACTTGCACGATTTCAGTGCCGCTGCCGGCGAAGCGTTCGGGCGTGCTGCTGAGGTAGCCGCTGAGGTAGCCGCTGAGGTATTCCAGGGTGGCATTGAGGTTGTGCGCGTTTTCCACCGCCCAATCGCCATAGAACACCGCCGCCAATTCCTGCGCCGCCACGCCTTCGCAGCGCAGCACCGCGTCCACCCATTCGCCCACGCCCGCGCCTTGCTTGAAGAGCTTGGGGTCGACCAAGTTGTAGCTGCCGGTATAGGCAATGCGGTAGTCTGCCACCAAGATTTTGCGGTGGTTGCGCAAATCGGCGCGCACCCACAGCGAGCTGATCAGCCCGAAGGGCAGGGCGGGGGTAACCTCCACCCCGGCTTCGCGCAGCCGCTCCGGCCAGTCTGAAAGCCAAAAGCCCTGGCTGCCCAGCGAGTCGGCCAGGAGCTGGCAGCGCACGCCGCGATCCGCCGCGCGCATCAGCGCATCCAGCACCGCCTCCACCCGGCCGCTGCCTTCCACGATATAAAACTCCAGCAGGCAGCAATGCTGCGCCGCATCGATGTCGTCCACAAAAGCCTGCAAAATCTCGTCCGTATCGGCCAGCAGGCGCACGCCGTTATCGCCGGTGGGCGCGTAGCCCGCCCTATCCTGCACGAAACGCGCCAACTGGCTGAACCGGATATCCGCCACCGGCGCGGCTTCGGGCGGCAGGAAACGGTCGGCAAATTCATCGTGGAAGGCCTGCAGCTCCGCCCGGCGCGCCGCACGCAAACGCCCCAGCTTCGGCTCGCCGATCAGCAGATAGGCCGCCACGCCCACAAACGGGAAGGCAAACAGGAGCGTGAGCCAGGCCAGCGCCGCACTGCTCGAACGGCGGGCGTAAATCACCCGCAGGGCAATGCCCAGCGTGAGCAGAAAGTGTGCGCTTAGAAAAACGTTTGACCAACTCATATGTTTTGAAACTGAAAATCGGGAAAAGCGGCAGTATAGCCGCTGTGAAGGCTACCTGAAAACATAGCCGCCACAAAATGGAACCGTGCGCGGCCGCGTTGCGGCCAAGGTAAATTGCCATTTCAATGCCATCCGCACAGGCCGCCGAAAGCCGATAAGGGCTACCTGAAAACAGGCCGTGCAGATTTTCAGGTAGCCTTCCCGCCCGCCCCGGTTTCGCGCTATACTCGCTGCAGGCCATATCGTCTTCCACCCCTGTTCCAAGGAGCCGCCCATGCACATCGTCTTTCTCGACCGCGACACCCTTCCCGCCCGCCCGCTCTCTTTCCACTTCCCCCACACCCTGCAAGAATTTTCCGCCACCGTGCCCGAGCAAACCAACGCCCACCTCGCCGGCGCGCAAATCGCCATCACCAACAAAGTTGCCATCCGTGCCGAACACCTCGCCGCCAACCCCCAGCTCAAACTCATCGCCGTGGCCGCCACCGGCTACGACCACATCGACCTGGCCGCCGCCAAAGCTGCCGGCATTACCGTGTGCAATGTGCGCAACTACAGCAGCGAAAGCGTGGCCCAGCACGCCTTCATGATGCTGCTCGCCCTCATCCGCCGCCTGCCCGCCAGCATGCGCGACATCGCCGCCGGCGCCTGGCAGCAATCCCCCCAATTCGTCCATTTCAACGCCCCCATGCACGACCTCGGCGGCAAAACCCTCGCTATCTTCGGCCGCGGCAACATCGGCCGCACCCTCGCCGGCTACGCCCAGGCCTTCGGCATGAAAGTCATCTGGGGCGAACACAAACACGCCGCCGCCGTGCGCGAAGGCTACACCCCGTTTCAGGTAGCCCTGCAGCAGGCCGATGCCGTTTCCCTGCACTGCCCGCTCAACGAGCACACCCGCCACATGATCGGCGAGGCCGAGCTGCGTCTGATGAAACCGACCGCCATCCTTATCAATACCGGCCGCGGCGGCCTCGCCGACGAACAAGCCGTATTCGACGCCCTGCAACAAGGCCGGCTCGGCGGTGCCGGTTTCGACGTGCTCAGCCAAGAGCCGCCGCGCCAAGGCAATCCACTGCTCGCCCCGTTGCCCAACCTCATCGTCACCCCGCACATCGCCTGGGCCAGCCAGGAAGCCCTGCTCAATATGACCGAAATCCTTGAAGCCAACATCACCGCCTTCGCCGAAGGCAGGCCGCAAAACGTGTTGTAAACGGATTGGGCAAGATAAAGGCTACCTGAAGATTCCAGGTAGCCTTTTACGTTGCAGCAGGCAAGTATGGCAACACCGGGATTAACAAAAATCAAGGCAAGGCGGCGAGCTGCTGCCAACGCGGCAAAGCAAAGCCATGCCTGAATTTGGAAAAGACAAAGGCTACCTGAAAATTTCAGGTAGCCTTTTATAGCGGTCTAAAATCGCCATGCTGCCGTGCCGGCCTGCCTGGTACGGACTGTACGCCCTGCGGCCTGCCGCTTTGCAGCATTTTTATTTTAATCCGCTATACATGGCGGCAAATGCGTGCAGGGGCACCGGGCGCCCGCAGTTGCGGGGTCGCGGCCGCTCAACAACAGTCCCAGCTGTACATCACGCGGGAAAAATCGCGGCGGCGCAGGTCATCGGGATGGATGAACAGGTGGCCGACACCGGCATCGCCCCACATGGTGTGTTTGTCGTCGCTGTCGAGCTGCATCAGCTGCACGTATTCGCGGAATGCGGGCACCGGGGCGCGCGGGTCTTCCTGCGTAAACTCGGGATAGCCGCCGATACGGTGGCCGCCGTTGTAGTAGCCGTGTTTGTCTGCGGCGCTTTCGGCAAATACGAATTCGGTATAGGCATCGCAGACGGCTTCGTCGTCGTGTTCGTAATTATCGTAAGTGATGTCGGGCACGCCTTCGCCGCGCAGGTGCAGGGTGCAGTCTTGAAACGAAGGAAACTGGCTGCCGGATTGGAAACGGATGGCACAGGGATGAACGAACGGGGGATGGTTTTCGCCCTCCATGCCCCAGTCTTTAATGCGCCGCCACAGGCTGCGCTTGGGCGGCGGCACGGGCGGAACGTTTTCCAAAAAGGAGAAGTCCTGCACCAGCGCGTCATCCTGCAGCACTTCGGGATAATACAGCACACGAAAACCGTCTTGGTTGAGAGGATTTTTGGAATCTAAGCCCCAACAATTGAAGAAGCCATGCAGGTTGATAAACCATTGCAGGATGCCGCTTGTTGGAAAATCCGGCAGCGGCGGCATTTCGGCGAAGTTGATTTGTGCAAGCAGGGTCAGCGGCTGGCGGTAGGGGTTGCGCGGGTATTCGGCATCAGGTGGCAGATAGGGCAGCCCGCCGATTTTGCTCTGGCTCAAGGTCAGATTGCTGCAGGGCTCGAGGATGATTTCGGCAGTGGGTTTCTCGGCAGCGAGAATGGCCGCTTTGTAGGGGGCGAGAAGGGGATGGTCAGGTACGCGCATGATTTCTCCTTTCCGGTTGGTAACTGGGTGATTATAGCCGCTCTGAACCAATATGATACGGCATTGCCCGCCTTGCCGGAGAATCTTAGGCTACCTGAAAAACAAGGCCGCCGTTTCCGGCGGCCCTGTTAGGTTGGCATGTGCTAATTTCCTTTGCGCTGCAGCTGCCGCTGCAGTTTGTGCGCAAGCATAAACGCGATGTCGGCAGACTGGGAAGAAAGCACGGTGAAGTGCCCCATCTTGCGCTTCGGGCGGGCGTCTTTTTTGCCGTAGAGATGCAGCCGTACGTCGGGGCGTTGCAGGAGCGGCAGCCAGTTTACTTTGCCTTCGGGCAGCCAAATGTCGCCCAAGAGGTTGGCCATGCTGCAGCAGGAGAGCAGACGGGTGTCGGCAGGCGGCAGGCCGCACATGAGGCGCACTTGTTGCTCGAATTGGTTGCTGGCGCAGGCATCCAGGGTGTAGTGGCCGGAATTGTGCGGGCGCGGGGCGATTTCGTTCACAATCAGTTTGTGGTCGTTGCCGATAACAAACATTTCCACGGCCAGCACACCGACATAATTCATGGTTTCGGCCAGCTGGCAGGCCATTTCCTGCGCCTGCTTCTGAACTTCGTCGGGCAGGCGGGCGGGCACGATGGAATAAGCAAGGATGCCGTCTTCGTGGCGGTTTTCGGCGGGCGGGAAGCATTTCACCTGCTGGCTGTTGAGCCGGCACACGATTACGGAAATTTCGGAATGCAGGTTGAGCATTTTTTCCAGCACGCAGGGCACGCCGCCGAGTTGTTTGAAGGCGGCGCGGGCTTCTTCCGGGCTGGACACGCGCACTTGGCCTTTGCCGTCGTAGCCGAGCATGGCGGTTTTGACGATGCCGGGCAGCAGCGGCTCGACAGCTTCGTCGGTGAGGTCGGCGTCTTGGGTAACGGGCAGATAAGGCGCAGTTTGGAGGCCGGCCTTGGCTATCCAGGCTTTTTCCTGAATGCGGTTTTGGGCAATTTCCACGCTGTCGCCGCTGGGGCACACGCGGGTTTCCAATGCCAGGGCGCGCATGGCTTGGGCATTGACGTTTTCAAATTCGGTGGTAACGGCGGCGCAAGTGGACAGGTCGGCCAGCGCGCCGAGGTCGTCATACGGGGCGCAGATGTGTTTGTCGGCCAGGGCGGCGGCGGGGGAATTGGGGTCGGGATCGAGCACGGTTACGCCGTAGCCCATTTGTTTGGCGGCCACGGTAAACATCCGGCCCAACTGGCCTCCGCCCAAAATGCCCAGCATGGCGGGCGGTAAAATCGGCGTTGTTTTTGCTTTGGTCATGTTCCACTTTCTGCACCCCGAGGGCGCGCTGTCGGCCGGGCTGAAGCAAACGCCAGCCTCTGTTTGCTTGCGGTTCCGGCGGCGGCTGGCGGTGTGTTTGCTTGCAGCAAACGCATTACCTTAATGTGGCGCATTGTACTCAAATCTCGACACCAAGCCTAGTGCAGGCAGACTACGCAGCAGGCAATTCATTGGTTTGCCTGCCTTTCCCAAAAAAGGCTACCTGAAAATAGATAGACTGCTTGACCCTTGTTTTAGCTTCACGGAAGCTCGGCTGCCTTCGGCAACCTCGGTCCGCTTCGCAGAAACTCGTCTGCTTTCAGCAAACTCGTTTTAGCTTCGCAGAAACTCGTCTGCCTTCGGCAACCTCGTTTTCAGGTAGCCTTCCGTTTCATTCCGCCCTTTTCCGCTATAATCGCGTCATCTTTCATTCAACCAAACAACGGACACACGCCATGCAAACCGCTCTTTCGCAAATCCCGCTTCACGCCTTCACCATTGCTAACCACCGCCCCTTCGTTTTGTTCGGCGGCATGAATGTGCTGGAAAGCCGCGATTTGGCCATGGAAATTGCCGAAACTTATGTGGAAATCTGCCGCAAGCTGGATATTCCCTATGTGTTCAAAGCCAGCTTCGACAAGGCCAACCGCTCCAGCTTGCATTCTTTCCGCGGACCGGGTTTGGAAAAGGGTTTGCAATGGCTCGCGGATATTAAATCAGCCTACAACGTACCGGTGATTACCGATATCCACGAGCCCTACCAAGCCGCACCGGCGGCGGAGGTGGCCGATATTTTACAGCTGCCGGCCTTTTTGAGCCGCCAAACCGATTTGGTGCACGCCATGGCGCGTACCGGCGCGATTATCAACGTGAAAAAGGCGCAATTCCTCGCCCCGCACGAAATGCGTCACATCATCAATAAGTGCCTGGAAGCGGGCAACGATAAAATCATCTTGTGCGAGCGCGGCTCTGCCTTTGGCTACAACAACTTGGTGGTGGACATGCTCGGCTTCGACACCATGAAGCAGATGAACGTGCCGGTGTTTTTCGACGTAACCCACAGCCTGCAGCAGCCCGGCGCACGCAGCGATTCGGCCGGCGGGCGGCGCGAGCAGATTGTTACCTTGGCGCGCGCTGGTATGGCGGTGGGGCTGGCCGGGCTGTTTTTGGAAGCCCACCCCGATCCCGAGCAGGCCAAGTGCGACGGCCCCTGCGCCCTGCGCTTAAGCCAGCTCGAGCCTTTCTTGAGCCAGCTCAAGCAGATCGACAATCTGGTGAAAGGTTTTGCCGAGCTGGATACGCATTAACCCGTATAAATAAATACACAATATAATCAAAATATTAAGGAATGAATGATGGATAATAAACAGTCGGAACGTGGCGGCAAGCCGTTTGATCCCATTGCGGAGCTCGCTGTACCCGATTTGGCAAATATGTCGCGAGAAGAGCGCAATGTGTCCTATCTTTACGTTATCTACGCATTGTATGCATTGGGTATGTTCGGCTTTGGCATTGTGCCCACTTTGGGCGGTGTCATTATGGCTTACGCTAAACGCAATGAGCTGCGCGGTACGATTTATTTCGATCACATTCAATTTTTGTTGAAGACTTTTTGGATAACGGTCATTGGCAGTGCTATTGGCTACGTTTTGCTATTTGTGCTTGTCGGCTTCCTAATTTTGCCTTTAGTGGGGGCTTGGTATGTGTTCCGTGTTATCGCTGGCTTCCTACGTCTGCGTGAAAACCGATCTGTTACCCCAACAGGCTGGCTGATGTAAACCAATAAGGCTACCTGAAAATAGCGTTTTCTGTTTTCAGGTAGCCTTTCCCAAGGCATCCCGCTTATTTTCAGGTAGCCTCACTCATTTCATAAGGAAACCCCATGCAAACTTGGCACGAAGCCATCGGTGCGGAAAAACAGCAACCCTATTTCCAACACATCATCCATAGTGTGCACAACGAGCGCGCAGCCGGGCAGATTGTGTACCCGCCCGCCGCCGACGTATTCAACGCCTTTCGTGCCACCGAGTTCGGACAAGTGCGCGTGGTCATCCTCGGGCAAGACCCGTACCACGGCGCGAATCAGGCGCACGGGCTGGCCTTTTCCGTGCGTGAGGGCGTGGCTGTGCCGCCATCTCTAGTGAATATTTACAAAGAGTTGGCGCAAGACATTCCCGGCTTCCAAATTCCCAAACACGGCTGTCTGCAAAGCTGGGCGGAGCAGGGCGTGCTGCTGCTCAACACCGTACTCACCGTACGCGCCGGACAGGCTCATTCCCACGCCGCACTGGGCTGGGAAACCTTCACCGACCACGTGATTGCCGTGCTCAACGAAGGGCGAGAACACTTGGTATTCATGCTGTGGGGCAGCCATGCCCAGAAAAAAGGTGCAATTATCGACCGCGCCCGCCATCTGGTACTCACCGCGCCGCACCCCTCGCCGCTCTCCGCCCACCGCGGCTTCTTCGGCTGCCGCCATTTCTCGCAAGCCAACGCCTATTTGCAACAGCACGGCCTGCCACCGATTGATTGGCAAATCTGAGCTGCTAACCCCATGAATTTCCCCGCTCACTGGTTTCCCCTGCCTTGGTTGCTGGCCGCCGATGTGCTGTGCCTGCTATTGTTTGCCGCTGCCCTGCGCCCGGCCTTGGCAACATGGCGCACGCACCGCCAAGCGGCGCGGGTTGGGCTGCTGATCATGGCGCTGTGCTGGAGCCTGCGCGCCGCACCGGCCGGCGGAATGCTGGGCGGGTTGAGCTACCATTTGCTGGGTATCGGCTTGCTGGCCTTGATGGTGGACATTCCGGCAGCGTTCTGCCTGGCCGTATTGCTGCTGTTGCCCTATATCTGGCTGTGGCAAGGCGTGGGCGATTTGAGCGTGGCGGGGCTAACAGTTTTGGCCGGCATTGTGCCGCCGCTGGCCGGCGTGGCGCTGGCGCGGCAAATCGTGCGGCGGCTGCCGCGCAACCTGTTTATCTACATCTTCCTCAACGGCTTTTTCGCCGCCGCGGCCGGTATCTTGCTCAGCGCAGCGGCCAACGGAGTGTTGCTGTATTTGGCTGGAACTTTTCCCACCGCCATCCTGCTGAATTCCGTGCTGCCGGTGTTCTTTCTGATTGCCTGGGGCGAAGCCTTCCTCACCGGCCTGCTGTCGGCCATCTTCATCGCCCTCAAACCGCATCTGATCACCACCTTCTCCGATGCCGACTACCTGCGCCAGAATGCGCGGCAAATCTGGAAATAGGCCGCGGCAAAGGCTACCTGAAAACCGGTTTTTCAGGCACAATACGGCTTGTTCGGCATCTTGCATTGCCGGCCTTTTATTTGAATTTCGTTGAAGCCCACGCTTTCAGGTAGCCTCCGGCCGGGTTTCCCTGCAACCGCCTACTCTTGAAACACTTTTCGTGGCATTTTATCGTGCCGGTTTGCGCACAACTCAAGCGTATCGCCGGCCTGCTTTAACTTCGTTACCGCCTATATTTTCAGGTAGCCTTCAGCCTTTGCCGGCCAAATTCATCCAAACTGCCGCCAAAGCCCATCCCCATTCCCCGCAGCCGCCCACCGCGCAGCTGCCACACGGAGCAAATATGAACAATCCCTTTACCAATCTCGGCCTTTCCGCCGAAATCACTGCCGCACTGGCCGACCAGGGCTACGAGCAGCCCACCGCCATCCAAACCGCCGCCATCCCCAAAGTGCTGGCCGGCCACGATCTGCTGGCCGCCGCCCAAACAGGTACAGGCAAAACCGCCGCCTTCATGCTACCCAGCCTGGAGCGCCTGCGCCGCTACGCCACCACCAGCACCTCGCCCGCCATGCACCCGGTGCGCATGCTGGTGCTCACCCCCACCCGCGAGCTGGCCGACCAAATCGACCAAAACACCGCCGCCTACATCAAAAACCTGCCGCTGCGCCACACCGTGCTGTTTGGCGGCATGAATATGGACAAACAAACTGCCGACCTGCGCGCCGGCTGCGAAATCGTGGTGGCCACCGTGGGCCGCCTGCTGGATCACGTGCAGCAAAAAAATATCCGACTGGATAAAGTGGAAATCGTGGTGCTCGACGAAGCCGACCGCATGCTCGACATGGGCTTCATCGATGACATCCGCCGTATCATGCAGCTTTTGCCCAAACAGCGTCAAACCCTGCTGTTTTCCGCCACTTTCTCGCCGCCCATCCGCAAGCTGGCGCAGGATTTTATGAACCGACCCGAGCAGGTGCAAACCGCGCCGCAGAACACCGCCAGCGCCAGCGTCGAGCAGCACATCATCGCCATCGATACCGCCCAGAAGCGCAACCTGCTGGAGCGGCTGATTGTGGATTTGCACATCAATCAGGTAATCGTGTTCTGCAAAACCAAGCAGAGCGTCGATCAGGTAGCCCGCGACCTAAAACGGCGCGGCCTCAGCGTGGCGCCAATTCACGGCGATAAATCGCAGCAAACACGCTTGGAAACGCTCAACGCCTTCAAGGCCGGCGAACTGCGCGTGCTGGTGGCCACCGACGTAGCCGCGCGCGGGTTGGACATCGCCGAGCTGCCATTCGTGATCAACTACGAAATGCCCACCCAGGCCGAAGACTATGTGCACCGTATCGGCCGTACCGGCCGCGCCGGTGCCGAGGGCGTGGCCATCTCGCTGATGGACGAAGACGAGCAGAAAATGTTTGAAGCCATTAAAGAACTCATCGGCAAAGAACTGCCGGTGGAGCGGATTGAAGGCTTCGAACCGCGCTGGTGGCCGCAGCAACAGGAAGGCAGCCGTCCTGCTGCCGAACACGCCCCGCGCGACACACGCGAGCCGCGTGAAGCACGCAACAGCCGCCGTGGCCGCAATGCAGATAGCCGCAGCAAATCCTCCGCACGCGGCAGCTACGCCGACAACAGCCCCGAGCAGGAATGCGGCCGCATCCCCGGCCGCCGCCACCGCAGCCGCCGCCACCGCCCGGTGTGTGCATTGGTGCAACCGAATTATGGCATTGATGGTTGAGCGGCCTGCCTGCACCATTGTGAATCCGCCCTGTATTCAGGCGAAAAAGTGACGGAATTTGTCAGTCTGCCTTGCCTGATACGCATAATTTCGGAGGCTACCTGAAAAATAAACCGTGCCGGTTTCTGATAGCCTCCAAGCCGCATACCGAATAACGATATTTTCAGGTAGCCTTTGCTGCCGACCATTATGGATATTCAAGACCAAGACAACGAAAGCCTCGCCCTGCCGCCGCACTCCATGGAAGCCGAACAGTCGGTATTGGGCGGGCTGATGGTGGATTCCTCCGCCTGGGACCGCATTGCCGGCACCATTTCGGAAGAAGACTTCTACCGCTACGAACACCGCCTGATTTTCCGCGCCATCGCCCACCTAGCTGAACGCAATCGCCCGGCCGACACCATTACCGTGGAAGAGGTGTTGCAGCGCGAAGAAGTGCTGGAAGAAGCCGGTGGCTTCGGCTATCTGGTGGATTTGGCACAGAATACCGCCTCTGCCATCAATATCTCGCGCTATGCCGAAATCGTGCGCAGCCGTTCCATCATGCGACAGCTCGCGCAAGCTGGCACAGAGATTGCTAGAAATGCTTACAATCCGCAAGGCAGGGACGTCAAACAGATGTTGGACGAGGCGGAAGCCAAAATCTTTAAAATCGCTGAAAGCACCAGCAGAGTGCAACACGAATTTTTAGAGATGCCTGCCATGCTGAAAGAAGCCGTCGCCAAAATCGACAAGGCTTACTCAAGGGAAAATAAAGATGATGTAACCGGTATTCCAACCGGATTCATTGATCTAGATAAAAAAATAGCCGGGTTGCACGGCGGCGATCTCATCATCGTTGCTGGAAGGCCGGCAATGGGGAAAACCGCTTTTTCATTGAATATCGCGGAAAACGTCGCTATCAGTACGCACCTGCCCGTTGCCATCTTCTCGATGGAAATGGGCGGGGTGCAGCTGGTAATGCGTATGCTCGGTTCGGTTGGGAGGCTGGATCAGGGCTTACTCAAAACCGGTCAATTGCAAGACGAACATTGGGCTCGGCTCAATGACGCTCTACACAAACTGTCAGACGCCCCCATCTTTATCGACGAAACCCCTGCCTTAAATTCGCTGGAAGTCCGCGCCCGAGTGCGCCGATTGGCCAGAAGAAAAGGTAAATTGGGGCTAGTGGTTATCGACTACTTACAGTTGATGAGCGGCACCGGCCACAACAGCAATAACCGCGCAGCAGAATTGGGGGAAATCTCCCGTTCGCTTAAATCGTTGGCCAGAGAGTTGGATATTCCGATTATCGCTCTCTCACAACTGTCGCGTACCGTTGAATCCCGCACCGACAAACGCCCCATGATGTCCGACCTGCGCGAATCCGGTGCCATCGAACAGGATGCCGACCTGATTATGTTTATGTATCGTGATGAATACTACCACCCCGATACCGACAAAAAAGGTATGGCCGAATGCATCATCGGCAAGCACCGTAACGGCCCCACCGGCAAAATCCCGCTGGTGTTTACCGGCGAATTCAGTAAATTTGACAACGCCGTACATACTGGGCATACTTACTTCACTGAAGAATAAGAACAATCTTAATCAATTTGCCTATTTTGTGCCCCATTTCCCATTTTAAAGTGATGGCTATGAAGACACGACAATATACACAGGGCTTTACCCTGATAGAACTGATGATTACCCTGACTCTGATCGGGATTATGGCTACAATCGCCATGCCCAGCATGAGTAATTTTATCGCTACACAAAAACTAGGAAATAGAATAAGCCAAATTACCACAATTTTCCGGTTTGCCAGGACTGAGGCTGTACGCAGAAACAGCCCTGTAATCATTTGTGGTGGTGTTAAGCTTAAATCCGATGCCAAACCCAATAATGGCTGCGATAAAGGTGGCAATTCCTTATTGGCATTCATTGATAAGAATGGTAATAATGATTACGAAAGCGGCATAGTAAATTCCAGTAATGATGCAGATTTACGCTCCGTATTGATTAATAATGAATCAATAACAATTAGTAGTCTTGATATTGCCCTCAGCAACCCGACAACCGATAAAACCCGCTTTATCTTTATGCCAAATGGTACTTTTGGTGTTGGCCAATCTAACGGTCAATATACATACACATCTAACTACATCAGAATAGCGGCAAGTGATGGAAAGCATGTGCGTATGGCTTTAATTGCGCCAAGTGGTCGTGTGATAACTTGTAATGGGAATATGACGCCTTCCGAATTCAATTCATTAACTGCAAGCAGTTATGCAAATTATTGTGCTTTATCTTAAAGCGTGAAGGAATAACAATATGTCGAATTATAAATTCATATTAAAGCCAGTATATTTAAATCGAGGTAGTACTCTATTAGAAGTGCTGATTTCTGTATTTATCATGGCATTTGGCATTATGGCTCTTATGCTTGCACAATTAAAATCTGTGGGCAATGTCCGCGAAGCAGAAATGCAAACCCGTGTTGCTCAGGCTGTGCAGAATCTGTCCGCCGGTATGTTAAGTAACCCGGATGTAATCAATAATGTTGGTACTCATTTAGCTGCTACAACCAAATTCACCTATACCGATTATAATAAACCAAAACAAGATATTACGCCTACATCATCTGCTGTTGATGTTGCTATATGCGGTAACTCGTCTAACCCAAACGGTGTTAAACGCGAGGATCTTATTAAGTGCCAGCTTGATGCATTTGCCGCCGAGTTGAAAAATGCATTACCCAATGCAACCGGCATTTCATATGCAATTACTAGTACCTCAGGTAGCACGCCTACTACTTCAATTGAAGTGAAATGGACAGAAAGTAATGGGGATAATCAAAATTCTGATGACTTTCAATATAGCTATAGTGCGGTTGTAGGAGACTAAATTATTATGAAATATCATCTATACCGCTCTAAAAAGAGCAAATCACGTATTCCAAATTCTCAGTTAAAACCACATGGGTTTACCTTGATCGAATTCCTGGTAGCCAGCTCTTTGGCATTGGTTGTTCTACTTGCTATTGGTATTACGTATGGCATCACCAGCAGAATGCGTACAAATTCTGAAAGTCGTCTAGCTGCACAGCAAGATCTGCGTAATGCATCGGAGTTGATTCTCAGGGATGCCCAAATGGCTGGTTCCTTTGGTTGCTTTAATATGGGGAACTTAGTGCAAAAACAGATGCCTGCATCACCTCATTCTACTGAAGGCTTTCAATCTAGTACTGCAAACTTTAAGCTGGTCTTAGAAGACCCGGCTTACAGTGGAATTAGTATAATGGATGCCAATACGGCCAAAAATACATTTAATATTTCTGGATTCGTCCCAAGTAATTCTTCCCCAGCATTAATTTTCGTATATGGGCAAAATCTTGCTCCTGTTACAGAAGTAACTAACCCTACAGCAAAAGACGCGCCCCAAGAATTAAGGGATGTTGCTAATGCTGGTGGCCCTATTGCTCTATCTTCTTGTGGCCGCATGTATATTGGTAACGGTAGATCCCTTACCAATAATGGGAATGACCTAGTAATTGGATCTGGATTTGGTGGGGGATCAATTATTTCTCACTTTAGTGGTCCTGATGTTTTCTATCTTCCGCAAACCACTCTATCCCAAGTATATGGGGTTGCCTACGTTATTGGTCGAATTCCCAATGTTAATACTACGGCTGATGCTTTATATCGATTTACCCTTACTCCAAGTGGTTCATGGGGTAACCCTCAGTTGATGGTTTCTAATATTCAAACAATGGATATCCATCAATTATATGCAGGCTGCAACAATGCCAATACTTCTGTAACGTTCTCTAGTAACCGTACAACATTAGGAAATGCTCCTGATGTAGCTCGTATTTCTATGTTGCCAACCATTCTTGAAATGCGCTTACGGCTTAATGACAATGCGAATACGTATGGTACTGTTAACCAATATTTAATTAGAGCTAATGTTCGTGGAGGAAACGTATGCGCAAATCAATCATAACTCAAAAACAACAAGGGTATACTCTATTCATTGTACTAATTATGATGCTGGTTATCGCACTAATTGTTGTTGCCAGTATGCAATCAACCAATACGGAAATGCGTATTAGTTCAAATGACGCAGATAGGAAATACGCCTTCTCTCTCGCTGAACAGGCACTACGGAATGGCGAACAACGTATTGTAGCTGAACAAAATAAAGCATTTGCTGCTGTAGCCAATAGTGACTCTTGTACAGATGGTATTTGTGGTGGTAAGGCATCTAGTTCTACACCTGTTTGGAAACGGAGTGATACCGTCAATCTAAATGAAGCGAACAAAGGTAGGCACTGTTTGAAGAATCAATCGTCTAATACTAATAACGCTTGTTATATGGTGGAACGTCTGGGCGAAATTGCCGACCAAAACTACAAGAATGTTTTCCGTGTAACAGCTCGCGCATGGGGATCTAATAATAATACTGTGGTTACATTACAGTCTTACGTTGAATATTCTGGTAAATAATAGGAATGGTCAATGAAAAAGAAAACGAGAGGCTTCACACTTGTAGAGATGATGGTTGTTATAGCCATAATCGGTATATTAGCCGCTATTGCGATGCCATCGTATCAGTCTCATATTGAAAAGACGCATTTAGCTGCCGCTAAAAATCATTTATTAGACATAGTTGCTCAAATGAGGCAGAATAAACTACGTAATAATGGTAGTTATTCAACTGCAGGTCTTGCTACATTGATCAACAGTAAGAATAGTGACTCAAAACGTAGATATAATTTTGTATCGGCTCTAACAGATAATTCAGATATTAACACCTACTACATATATCTTCAGCCTATACAAAATGGTTATACTAAATCACTATATATTACTGCTGCGGGTACTATTTATGAGTGCAAAACTGCAAGTGAGGCGCAAAGTAAGTCATCTGCTTGTACAATGATTAATAAATAGTTTTTGGTTTATTAATTCAACCAGTTGCTTGATATGTTAAGCGACTGGTTTTTATTATTGTGTTTGGAATTTACGAAGTAAAATTGCTCAATATATTACATAGTCAAAAATAGGGGCTGACGTAGGTCAGCCCTAAATTTTATGTCAATTCCACAGAATTCTAAGCTGTCAGGGTGTTTCGTCAGAGTTAACCTGGAATTCGTGTTCTTTTAAGAACAGAGGGAAAGATTTGCAATTGATTCTATTTTATTTGTGTGATGTAGAAATCAGTAGCGTTGTTTACAGTATTTCCAGGAGAATACTGAAACATGAACATGCACAAAAACACCCGCCTCACCCCACACCACCGCCAAACCATTTGGCTGGCCTACACACAAGAGAAGGAAAGCGTCAC
>NZ_LXSQ01000005.1 GCF_001648475.1 Eikenella halliae | reverse complement strand
TTGCTCCGATGGTTTATCAAAATACGATGACCGGAGTCTTTTTTGAAGCGTGGTTTCAGCAATGCCTACTGCCCGCATTGACTCAAAAATCGGTGATTATTTTAGATAATGCACGATTTCACCGTATGGGTGTCTTACGGGAAATGGCAGAAAAATTGGGACATAAGGTATTGCCTCTTGCACCTTATTCACCCGAACTCAACCCGATTGAGAAGGTGTGGGCGAATATTAAGCGGTATCTTCGAACCGTATTGTCTGATTACGCCCGATTTGACGATGCGTTACTGTCCTATTTTGATTTTAATTGACTATAGATTGTGCTGCTCTGTGTGAAACATAATCGCTTTTGAGTATCGACTAAAGGCATGGGCACAACCAAGCTGAAAAAGGCTACCTGAATCTGGTTTCAGGTAGCCTTTAAATTTGTGTAAATCGGCAGGTATTCATCTAACAATCATGATTAACATATTGTTTATAAAAATGTATTCTTATATAGCATAACAAAAAACCGAAATAGAATTTCACAGCCGCAAGGGGCGGGCGTTAATCTGCCGCCACTTTCAGCGCAACGCCATTTTGTGTGTTGGTTTGCTGAAACCCGTTTCTTTTCCCACCCTGTTTTAGGAGCAATATCATGGCTATTAAAGGCAACTACGAAAACGATTCCGGCAAACGCAAAGAACTGTCCCACAAAGAGCTGAAAACCATTCCTCATATGCCCTTTGAGGAGTATTCCGAAATTCTGAAAGGCTGCATCCAAATGAAACGCGAACGCGGCATTTTGGAAGCCCGTATGCATACCAACGGCGGCCCCGTGCAATGGAGTGCTGAGCTGCATCAAGGCCTACACTATTTCTTCAACTGGGCCGGCCGCGATCCCGATAATGAAGTCATCATTTTGGGCGGTATCGGCCCGGATACCTTCAAAGGCATCGGCCGCACCAATGAAAAAGGCGAATGGCAGCCCGCTATCGAGTTTGCCTCCGATCCTGATGTGTCTTGGCGTATGTACGAATACCAATACTACGACGACACCAACGACATTGAAGGCCAGATTTTCGACGTCGAGGTGCCCACCATCGGCGTATGGACCGGCGCCACCTTCCACTCTGACTTGGTACTGTTCAGCGACATCACCCTCGCTACCGAAGATGCTTGGACCACTGAAATGCACTTCCGTACCAACATGGTGCCCGGTGACGGCGTACAAATCGCTTGGCGTGAACTGATGGGTCGCAAACGCTTCGCCTATGCAGAGCTGACTGGTGAAATCATCACTGCCCGCAAGGCACTGAAACTGGGCATGATCAACGAGATCTGCACCGACACCGAAGCTGCCTACAAACGCGCTTGGGAAATCGCCGACCTGATTATGCAAACTGGTACCCGTGTAACCCGCCGCATCACTACCCAGATTTTGCGTCAGCCTTGGAAAGAAGACATCGCCAAAGAACTGCGCAGTTCTTTCGCCACTGAAATGTTCGTAACTGCCACCGAACACTCTCCGCACGAAGCCAGTTTCTGGGATCAGGCCAAAGAAGAAGCTGCTCTGGTAATCGCTGCCGAGAAGAAAGGCAAAGTAATTCGTCCGCGCTTGAATGGTGGCCAAGAAGAGGACGAGATCAAGTAAGTTATTTACCTTGCTGAGATTATCGCTCTTCTGATTGAGCAAAATAACGGGGTTAGCTCAATAATGGGCACCCCGTTTTCAGTTGGTATTTTTCAAATACTGCTATTTATACGGAAGCTGCATCATGAATACCGAAGCCAAACCCAGCCTCAATTTCGGCAAACAGGGCTGGACAGTCATCCTCATGCAGGCATGTATGTTTTGGGTGATGGCTGGTGCCTGTACACACGGCCTGAACGTAAGCCTACCAGAATTGTCCAAACTTTATAACCTGGATTACAAAGAACTGCTGTTTTATGTCACCCCTGCCTCATGGGCAGCCATTCCCGCTGCACCGATTTTCTCGTGGGCAATTGAGAAAAAGGGGTTGAAATTTAATATAGTACTTTCCTGCCTGGCCTGTGCCATATGTTTTGGCCTGTTAGGTTACGCCAATTCCATCTTGAGCTTTGCGCTGTTGTTTGCAGGAGTGAGCTTTTTTGGTACTGGTGCGGCTTATGTGGGCGGCACAGGGCTCGTAGCAAACTGGTTTGTACGCAAACAGGCCTTGGCTCTAGGATTTATTACCTTCGGTCAAACTTTTTCCAGCGCGTTTTTCGTGCCGGTGTTGGCTGCATCGTTTGCCATGTTTACCGTACCACACGGCTTTTGGATTATGTCGGTGATTATGGTGGCTTTGGCCTTGGTAGTTGGTTTGCTGATTGCCAACAGACCTGAAGATGTGGGGCTGCTGCCTGATAACGAGCCTGCTCCGGTATCTGCCGAACCTGCACCAAAAGCCAGCAGTCTGACCAATGGCCAATTGATGAAAATGAAAGATATTTGGCTTATGGGTGTGTCTACCGGCATGATTTACATTATGTTGGTTGGCGTAGTTAGCCAGATGGTACCGCGCCTGTTAGAGCTTGGTTTCCCAATGGAAAAAGCAATTTTCTATATGAGCGCGTCTGCCCTGTTTGGTACGTTTGGTGCATATGGCTGGGGCTGGTTGAATAACAAAGTCGGTATTAAAAACGCTCTGCTGATTTACACCGTTTGGTGGATGGTGGCCATCGGCTTGAATATTACTAATAACTCCACCGTCCTGCTGCTTTCGTTGGCCATGATTGGCTTAGCACTACCCGGCGCTACCAATTACAGCACTGCTTTCGTCTCCACTAAATTTCCGCGTGCTGCATATATTAAGGCTTTAGGTATTGTCCACCCCGTGCAATCGGTAGTGCGCTGTTGTGCTTTCTCCATCTTAGCATTCGGGCTGACTATTTTTGGCGGTTATACCGGTGCGTATATGTTGCTGATTGCTATCGGCGCAATAACCTTGGTACTGATTTGGATGACCGATCTAACTCCGGTTAAAGAACAATAATTTTCATATTAAATTACTTATAGATAAAGGAAATATCATGAGATTGAAAGACAAAATTGCTATTGTTACTGGTTCTAGTTCTGGTATCGGCGAAGAAACCGCCAAACTATTTGCCCGCGAAGGTGCTACGGTCATCTTGACTGCCCGCAGCAAGGAGAAATTGGCAAATGTGGAAGCTGAAATTCGTGCTGCCGGTGGTAAATGTGCCATTGTTCCCGCCGACGTGACTATTGAAGCTGACTGCCGCCATCTAATTGAAGAAACTGTAAAAAACTTTGGCCGCATCGATATTTTGGTAAACAACGCAGGCATCGCCGACAAACATATGCCAATTACCAAATGCAGCACCGCATGGTGGGACGAGGTTATCCTTACCGATCAAACCTCTGTATTCTATCTAACCAAGGCAGCATTGGAGCATATGACAAAAGGGTCGATTGTAAACGTGTCTTCCATCGGCGGTGTATTCGGTTCAGCAGGCATTTCCTATTCAGCTGCCAAAAGTGCACTGCTTGGTATGACCAAAAATATTGCCATCCAGTTTGCGGGCAAAGGCATACGCTGCAATGCAGTTTGTCCAGGCCCTACCCCCACTCCGCTTAACACACCGGAAAAACTCGCCACCTTCGATGAATTCGCTGAGCAATGCGCCAAACACATGAATATGGGCTTGCCACATACTCCTGCTATCCAGCAGGCACAGGCAATTTTGTTCTTTGCCTCTGACGAGTCCGATGGCACGATAGGGCAAGTATTGGTAGTGGACAACGGTATTACTTTGTAAATTTTTGGCTAAAAGGACATTTGGGATAGTTTTTCATTCCAAATTTCCTTTTATCTTTGTTGTAGTATTAAACGACTGCTGGTGAAATTAGTGTCAACATCATCAGCTCCCAAGTATTCAGACGACATGGCAGCCAGCTTGCTGTCAGCCGAGACGGGGATATCCTCGACACCAGTGAACTGCTGAATAAATAATACCGCCGCAGCAGTCGCATTTTTGGGATAATGCCAAGTGACCGTGCCTTCAACCGCATTTTCAGTACAAAACCGACTCCAGCCACCAAGATGGCAGCGAGCTCACCCCCAAACGGCCGCATAGTCGGCCACAACAGTAAACGGAGGCAGTCAACCCCGGCCGACCTCTACACGAAGCCTGCAGGTAAATCCAAAAAATGAACAGCCCGTCTAAATTCTAACTTGAATTGAATTTCCCTAGTTATCTAGGACAGCCCCAATATTTTTCCGATTGACCGACACGCCATCTCTGCATTTTATTTCCATCACTCAATTGCAACCGTTCCCATGATCCGCCTTGCCCTGTTCGCCGACATCCACGGCAGATTCCTGCTCCCCTTCAAGCTGGCGCACCACTACCAGCAAACCACCGGCAAATCCATAGACTTAATTGTCCAATGCGGCGATATGGGCGCATTCCCGGATAAGTGCCGTATGGACAAGGCCACGCTGCGTCATGCGGCGAGAGACCGCGACGAATTGGGCTTTATGAATGATTTTGTGCACGCCAAGCCGCCAATCGCGCAATTCCTCGACCGGCTCAACCTCAATATGCTCTGCGTACGCGGCAATCATGAAGACCATGAATTTTTAGATGAACTGGAACGGCAAAGCGTGCAGGCTGCTTTTCCGATTGATGTTTATCAGCGCGTTTGGGTGCTGAAGACGGGCGAACCGTTTGTGTTGCAGAAGAATGGCGAGCAGTTGGAAATTCTCGGCATCGGGCGCATTGGCGATAGGAAACAGCGGCCGCACGGTGAATTTATTCAGGAGTATGAACGGCAAACCTTGCGCCGCTTTATTAAAGACTGCCTGAAAAACAAACACGACCCCGATGTGTTGATAACGCACGACCAGCCCGCCGACAGCCAAAGCGGTTACGGCGCGGAAGAGATTGCCGATGTGCTGGACCAGCTGGCGTTTGCCTACCATTTTTACGGGCACACGGGCGAGGCATACCGGCAGAACTTGGCGGACAACGGTATCACCCGGTCGGTCAAAATCAAAGAATTGGAATTTGACCGACAGGGCAAGTTGTCGGAAGGCTGTATGTTGATTCTGGAAGTGGAGCAGCAGGAAGGGGACAAGCTGTTTACGCTTTCGCCTGTGCCGTTAAACGAGATCATTCATTTTATGCGGGACACTTGGCGGTATTGCTGATGCGGAAAGGATGGATTGAAAACCCGTCCTTTTGTTTTGCCGACTGTTTTTCAGGTAGCCTACACCATTCAAGGCTACCTGAAAATTCATCTCTAAAATAAAAGCTCATTCATTCAATGCTGCCAATCTCGCCCGAATTTTTGCAGCCGCATCTTCCGTGCTGTTGCCGACAATAACGTTTTGCTTGTCGTCGAAATACTGCACGGCAGGGAGGTCGCGCAGGAAGCTGTCAATATCCTGTGCGGTCAGGAAACGGCCGTGCATATCCCAGCCGACATTGAGGGCGCGTCCTTTGACGGCGGCCATGCGGTCGTGCAGATGGCCGTAGAGGTGGTATAGGCCGTGGTGGATGCCGTCCCATTCGTATAAAGGATAGTGGCACAAAATCGCGGTATTACTGATTTCGGGCAGTTTGAGCCGCAGGTAATGGCTGGCGGACGAGAGTAACGGATTGCCGTCGGCTTTGCGCGTGTTGAGGAAATGTGCTTCGTTTTGCCGAATCAGGTAGTCGTGGTTGCCGTAGATCAAATGGTGTTGCCCGTTAAGCCGTTGCAGCACGGCTTCGATGTGTGCGGGCTTTTTGGCAAAGCAGACATCGCCGAGGTTGTACACAGTGTCTTGCGGGGTAACGACGCGGTTCCAGCAGTCGATCAGGTATTCGTTCAGCTCGTCGGCGTTATCGCTTTGCAGGCGGAATTGCGGGCAGTATCGGGCGATGTTGGGATGGGAGAAGTGCCAGTCGGCGGTAAAATAGGTTTGAGGCATGGGATACTCGGTTTCTGGTCATCTGACAATGAAAAATAAGGTGCAGGCTGCTTTAGAGGCCGTCTGAAATGGGGTTGGCGCGATAAAAAGCAGCCTGCACTTTTTGCCTGCCTATCTGCCGGTCAATACCAACCGTCGGCAGAAGGCTTCCCAATCGGCAAGGGGCACAACGTGCGTGCCGTCTGCCAACGAGTGTACAGCGGAAGCGCAGGCGGTGTGCCAATAGGTGTAAAACGGTAGTTTGGCGATGTCGGCTTCCGATACGGCAGGGGCATTATCCTGTTCTGGCGTATACACAATCGGCAGGCCGAAATAGCTGCATTGGCCGTCTTCCGCTTGATTGCCTGTGTGGCTGGTTTGGCAGCGGTGTTTACCGGTACGGACAAATCGGCGGCAGAACGCGTTCCAATCATGCAGAAAAACGGTGGCTTGCCCGTCTATCAGACTTTGGGCGGAACCGATGCTGCTGTCCCGCCAAAACGGGTAGAACGGTAATGCAGCGATGTGATGTTCCATGATGACCGGAAAATCTCTCTGCCCTACCGGCCGCATCACCGGAACGCCGAAACAGGCGGTTTCAGGCAAGGCATGTGCAGGCTGCATGAAGGTGTTTTGCAGGATAACGGCCGCTTCTGCAGGGTCAATACCCAAACTGTCTATGGCAGGCTGCAAGGTTGCGGGCAGGTCGCAAAAGCAGCCTGCACCTTCCGGCAGGCAATACACCGAGTTGTGCGTATGTGCCAGCGGTGCCGACCATTGGGTAACGGGCGAGGTGCGGATTCGGCCGCCTGCGGCAAAGCGTCCCGAACCATCTTGGGCGACTGTGCCGTACACCACGGCATACTCGGATTTGCCGGGCGTGTGGTAGCGCGTGAAGGTCCAATCCGCCAATATGGTGCAGTCGTGGGAACGTTCAGATGAGATGGGGTTGGCAGGGATGTCGGGCATAGTTCCCTCCTTGAGTATCGATATGGCGTGATTTTTAAATAACCGCAGGTATGGCAGCCCATACAGGTTACCTGAAAAAATCCGCTTCCATATAGGAAGCGGAATTCTGTGTAGCTGACGATAAAGCTTAACGGCGTTGTAGCGTTAATGTCGCGCCCATTGTACCACGCCCCATGCCGAAATCCTGTTTAATCGTCAGTTGGTAATCGCGACAGCGGTAAACATATTGCTGCCGACCTCTTTGCCAACCTGTTTTGGGTAAACCATAACGCCCCGTCCATGCACGGGCAAGACCGGCAACAGATGTTTCGAGATCGTCATAAACGAGCGAGAAGGCGCTGATTTGACCGCGTGCATAGTTGATATATGCCACAGATTGTACATCGGGCGAGAGGCGGAGCTGCCCGGGCTCGGCGTCAAACTGCCCGGATTGCGAATTGCTGGCATGTCGGCGGGCTTGCGGGAAACGGCGTTGGAAGGAGCTAACCGGTTCGTCGAGCTTCAATCCTTCGATAGTCAGTGATTGCAGCGGAACGGCGCAGGTTTGCGGCGTAGCTTGAGCGGCCAAGGCGGTGGTGAGCAGCATGGTGGAAAGGATGGTTTTTTGCATAATTGGGCTCCATTTGAATGAGGTGTAGTAGAAATTGGCCACTACCTGAAGAATAAAAGTAAACTCAACTGTCACAGAGTATATGAAGCATTTTTTCAGTAATCGCTCCATATCTCATCCGGGCCCCGCAACTGGGGTTGTTTGAGTATCCCCAATAAGGGCTGCGTAAATCCGAATTATTGATTTTAGTACCTGCATTACGTGTGCTTACTAATCTATTTCTATAAAAACTCCTCTGACGAACAACCTCATAACTCCTTTCTTTACAATAATATACGTCAATATATTCTTCTCTATCTATCTTAGTTCCCGAGCTACTGTTTACCGGTACTACATATTGATCTTTCATTCTAACCGCTATGATATTAGGATTATTATCGACAATACGTATAGAGTTAGCATCATAACTTTTATCTACCCCCGCCGAACCGCCTACAAAACGGCCTACATACCGCCAACTTGGCCGGCCCAGCTTTATATTCAAATCGGATTTGGCGCATTGTGAGGCCGTACTACCGTTGTTGGTACTCAGTGCACCACCCATGCCCATAAAAAAGTTATCTATATCTGCGGCGGTACAGGCAGCCAGCAATAAGCTGCATGCGCTCACAGTCAATAAGGGGTTACGTTTCATGATTTTCTCTCTAATTAATATAGGTGGGAAAGAGCTTCTCAGGCTACCTCATAATTTTCAGGTAGCCTTAATATCAAGATGAGGACTTAAAACCAAGCCTTTTTACCCTGTACGTACACACGCTCAAACTCTTCATCGCTGCACATCAGGTATTTGATGCCGTCAATCAGGCTTAACACGCTGATCACGAGTATTGGGATTAACAAAAAAGATCCCAGTATGCTAACCAGCAGATAAATCAAACCTACTTTGTTGATGCCCAAATAAAATTTATGTACGCCCAAACAGCCCAAAAATATGGCCAACAAGGCCGCCACCAAGCGTTTGCTGATGCCGTTGCCGGTGTTGGATGTGTTTGTGATGGAGGTATTGTTTTGGTTTTCAGTCGTCATGACCATGCTCCTTATGGGAAAGTTAAAAAGAAAAAAACAGTTGGCAGTGTTTAATATGCTGTCCAGCCTGAATCGGTGCGAACCAGCACAATGGTAATCGAACCGGTATTGGCAGGTACTTTCATCCCGTTGATTTCATATTCGCCGATTTCGTAGCTGATCGGGCACTCAAAGCGCTTCCCTTCCGTATCGGCCTTCGCGCAGCTTCCTGCTTTGCTGACAGACAGGTTGCTTTGTATCTTTTCCGCGATTTCGGATAGATTGGTGTCACCGCCCGTCATCTGATCTGCCGTCGAATAAATATTCATCTGTGCAGCCAAGGTTTTCGCCAGCGCTCTTTTAATGTCGCTATTGCTCGGCTCGCCACCGCACGCGGTCAACAAGCTCACTAAAGGTAATAGGCATATCGACTTCTTCATCAAACGCTCTCCCGTAAAAAATCAAACAGTTATCAGATAGCCTGAAGGGTAGGCTCAAGTTCAAAGTTATAGGTTAACAACCTGCATTATCCTATTATCCCAAATTTGGGAATATTGAGCAATGCACTATGATTTTCCTATGAAAAGAATGCGTCCCTCCCTTTATTCCCCCGAAATGGCATGGCTGCGGCAAACCTTAGTCGGCCGCCGTTTGGAGCTGAATTTGACCCAAAAAATGTTGGCAGAACGCATGGGGGTCATTTTGTCGTTTATCGGGAAGGTTGAAACGGGTGAGCGGCGCTTAGACATTGCCGAGTTTGTGAGATACTGCCAAGCACTGGAGCTGAACCCCAGCCTTGTACTGGAAGAGTTCTGTGCCAAACTGGAAGAGCAACACCCGCCTATGATGATGTAGCGCCTCCTTAATGGAGCAGGCCGGTAATGGATACGCATTCATCCTCTGTCTGTGACACATTGCCATATAGCAACGGCAGATGATGTAACCTAATTTCGGCATATTGACTATTCGCCAAAAACGCCCGAGCCAGAGCCAGGCCCAGCCTTTTTTTGGCATCACGTGGCGACTCCTTTGCCAAAGCACGAACCACTTCGTCATTCAATTTAGCCGGGGTGCAATGTTCCATCCGGTATTCGGCACGGTAGGAGGCATAAAAACCATCAATCATCCGGTGCATTTGTTCCGTTGTCGGCAATGCGATGTGATAGACGGTTGCCCGAGACAGGATACTGGCCGGAATGCGGTTCAAACTGTTTGCCGCCGCAATCCAGTTGATATAAGCAGCATTAATCGGCAGTTCTAGGAAATCATCGTGAAATTTTCGGGCAGTTTCCGATTCCCACAGCGAGTGCAGTACATTTAAAGGGGAAGGATAGCGCTCGTCTTTCACAGCTTTTTCGATTTCATCAATAAAAAACAGGAGATTGGCGGTATCGCTATCCGACATTCTCTGCACCACCGCACCTGGTGCGCCGTTGGCCCATTTGCTGCTCGTCCCGCTTAAGGCCGCACCGGTGGTCACGTTTTCAAACGATTTCTCGAAGAGGGGCAAACCCAAAGCCACAGCCAACTCGCTGACAAAATGACTTTTGCCCGTTCCCGGATCGCCAACCAATATCATCGGCTGGCAGGCCAAGGCTTGCCCTATCCTTCCCTGCAGCACGACTTGTGCCTGCACATCCAAAATCACTTCTTTGAAATTCGGCATTTTCTGTGCCAACGAATTCAATTTCGCCAGTACATACTCAATATTTTTAAATAAAACCAACTTCTTGGGCTTTACCAATTTTTGCAACATGGCTTTATGGGCAAAGACGCCCTTTTGTTGGCCACATCGCGTGATCAACTGCCGCAGAGACGGTTGTTGCTCCTCATCCACCAAGCAGATTGTTGGAAAGGGATCAGCTGGCTGATCTTCGATTCCTCGGCGGTTGCTCCGACCAGAACCATCAGAACCATGATGATTCAATGCATTCGATTCAGCTGGTGCAAACATCTCCTGCATTTCTTCATGGGTGGCCACAATGGCGTCAACCCGGATATCGTTAGAGAAGGCCATGGTGGCTCCTTGAATAATCTGTAAATAAGTTTATCTAAGAATTACCTGTAGAGAAAATATCAAAAATGCTTTAGTTTGTCAATTAATGTTTTTCAAGTTTAATTTATGAGTATTATTGGTGGGATTCTACAAATCCTATTAGATGATTTTGTTTAGTACAGATACTTACAGTAGAATCAGTTCTGTTATCCGTAGATGACTCTTGGAAAATGATTGAACAAAAAGAATCAGAGAAAGAATTAGTTGTATTTGACTCAGCGCATTTGGCAGCTTGGTCTGCCCGAAAAATGCGCAAGGCAGCGAAGGCCGAGAAGGCGGCTGCCACCATGGAGGAAGAGTGGAGTGAGCAGATCCTGTTAAACGAGATCCTGAGGGTCTGCCTGCAGAAGGCGGCCGATCTGCTTGGCGTATACAATTCAGATGGCTTGGTCATTACCATGAACGACTGCGTCACCTGGGCCGTGGAGGCTGCCATCGCCAAAACGGCTGAACAGTACCAATTTTATGACAACACATTTAATTTTATAGATGCCCCCGTCATCAACGGCTGGAACAGTTTCCGTTTTACCTGCCGTTTTTCCAATGGAAACTTGAAGCAGGAAGTGGGGGCGGCATTAACCTGCTGGCGGCGCATGAGCGGCTACAATGTCAGTTCCAGTGTGTTTATCAATTTTGCGATCGTGTTATTTTTGCAGCATGCCGGCTTTGTGTTCTACGATCTTGATGGGCAGGAAATAGCAGACGCTTTCAAGATCCTGGCAGCACCAGAATCACAGCTGGGCAAGATCGAATTATGTTTGGGCAACAGGCCGCAAGTTGTTTTCAGCCAGCCTGCATACGGAGGACGTTTTTTCCCCGCCGTGTTTTATCCGGTCGGGCTACCTGAAAATACAGCAGAAGAAACTGAAGAATGGGAAGATTTGGCCTTACGGCTACCCCTAACTTTGTACCGCGTGGTAAACATGTGGGCAAGTGCCTGCCAACTGGAAGCAACAGAACGACTACAGCAATACGATCCCGCTGCGGGCATAGCCGTGCAAACTGATGAACGGACTTGGGATTATTCATTTGAAGAAGCCGTCCGCATGGCTATAGAAATATATATCCGGCTGGAAGAATACGCGCAGGCGAAACAAAAACCGGTTTGGGGTGAAGCTTGGCAGACAGTATTGCCCGGATCCGGTTTGCCTGAAGCACTGGCACCCAAAACCACCGCACACCCCGAAAAAAACATCGAGTATGTGCGCGTCATTCCGCGAATTGCCAAAGCTAAGCTAGCACAATGGAGACAATATTCCGGTTCGGACAATAATAAAGCGATGATGGCCTTGACCACCCTGTTGCAGCTGTACGGGCTGTATGTCAGTGATGCCGCAGATGATGGCCTGCCGCCTTTGCAGGTAATGAGTTTATGGCAATATTTCCGCATGGCCAAAGGGCATGAGCTGTACGTCCTGCGCGAACGGGATCTGTTACACCTGCGAGATGACCGCATGACCAACCCGATGCGGATTCTGGACGAACTGTTTTACCGCTATGACCAAGATTATTTCATCGGCTCAACAACAGAAAATGAGGAAGTCTCCGCCGAGGGTGTCGTAAAAAGAAGGATAAAGCGTTAGCTCGAAAATAGTTTCAGGTAGCCTCAAACATAGGCCGCAGGCACGGCAACCAAATTCTCCGCCAACCAGATTTTTTGCGGGTACTGGTTGATGATCGTGCCGTGGGCGATGCCCAATTCGTTTGCCGGCAACGTGTTGCGCAGCAGGTTGAAAGCGGCGGCCATTTTTTTATTGGGATTGGCGGTGGCTTTGATTTCAACGGGGTACAGCATCTGCTGGTGTTCGATCAGTAGGTCGATTTCTTTTTGATTGGTGTCGCGGTAAAAATAAATCGGCGGTTCTTGGCCTTGGTTGTGGAAGGATTTGATGATTTCGCCCACGACAAAAGTTTCAAAAAACTGCCCGCTCTTGGCTCCGTTTTGAATGGTTTCCGGCGTCAGCCATTTGGTCAGGTAGGCCATCAGGCCGGTGTTCAGCATATAGACTTTCGGGGTTTTGATGGCGCGTTTAAGGTGGTTGTTGCCATAGGGTTGCAGCAGATAGACGATGCCCGATGTTTGCAGCACGGTGAGCCAACGCTTGACAGTATCCACCGATACGCCGATTTCCTGGGCCACGCTGCTGTAATTCAATAATTCCCCGCTGCGGGCGGCAATAGCAATCATGAACCGAGTGAAATCGCCGCTGCTGCCTACATTGACCAATTGGCGCACGTCGCGTTCGATATAGGTGGCGACATACGAGGCATAGTAAACCTGCCAGTCGGTTGCGGGTTGCTCGTATAAGCGCGGCATATCGCCGCGGTGGATAATCTGCCAGATATTTTCGTGTTCGGGCAAACTGAATACCGGTTTCCGGTCAGCCAAATAGCCTTCGTCCGGCACAAAGGCCGTCTGAAAATCATCGCCGCGCATTTCGCGCCACGACAATCCGTTTAATTTCAATACCGCAATGCGCCCGGCCAGGCTTTCGCTGACATTTTGCATCAACTCAAAAGCCTGAGAACCGGACAGCAGGTACAGGCCGTTCTGCTTGCGCCGGTCTATATCCATTTTCAGCAGGGGGAACAGCTCGGGGGCATATTGGACTTCGTCCACAATCAGCGGCGGCGTGTGGTTCAATAAAAACAGTTGCGGCTCGTTTTCGGCTTGGTCGAGTAGCAAGGGATCGTCTAAGGTAAGGTATCCGTATTCGGGCGCAATGTGCTGAAGCAGCGTAGATTTACCGACCTGCCGCGCACCGGTCAGCAACACGGCGGGAAATTGGGCGGACAGCTTTTGCAGGACGGATTGCAGGTGACGTGGGTAATACATAACAAAATCCAGTTTAACTTAAGACATAATCTTAATTTAAACTGGATTTTTGCGCAATACATCTTATTTTGTGTGGCAATGATGCCGTAGGCTGCACCGCGAAACAGCCTCCATCATATACACCCCTTGTTATACAGGCGGACATAGTCCTCGGGGGTGATGCGCCGCTCGTTTTGGCTGTTGGGCAGGTCATCAACAATAGGGATCGGGCTAGATGACACGGTAGATTCTCCGGCGGTACAAAAGGTGCGTGAAGAGTTAACAGCATTGAGCAATCAGCGGGAACAACAGGAAGTAGCTGATGATGATGCTTACAGATACGCTAACCCGACTAAAAAAGAACCGCTCTTTCCAGTTAGGCAAGCTGACCGACAAAGGCACATCCGAACCACTGCTGAAACCAGAACATGCTCTTTCGCAGCTGCAGAGGGTTTTTGACGGGGTTCAGATAGCGCTAAGGGGTGAGAGCTCATGGAGCACAGTACGCAGGCCTCTCTGCTTCAAGCACGCTCAACAGAACCGCAACGGATATTGCGCTCTACTCACGGAGACATAAATGCGGTCTTGGCGGCAGCGCAAGGCATCAAAAATCCTTCCCATAACCTACTACGCTCAGCCAGAAATATTCAGCCCCGCCCTGCCAAAACACCATCGGTATCCCGGACCCCAACTACAACCCTGACGACTATTGGTGGAACCGATATTAACTAAACTCCCATCTAAATAAAACAAGCCGCCCTGAGATTGGGTGGCCTTTTTACTATCGGGTGGACAGATACATCTCGCGAATCTGCTCAGGCGTTAATTTGGTTAGTCCCCTTTGGTCATTGACACAGCAGAGAATGAATTTATTGCTTCGGCAAACATAACACCCCTTCCGCCAACTTGCATACATCTCCATGTCGGCGTACTCGACCATTTCCCTTTTTATCATCAGCCCACCTACCAACCCGAAGGCCATCGAGTCAAACCCGATGACATAAAGTCAGCTTCGCCCTCGTTCGGTTGAGACCGAGCTCAGAGTATGCCGACGGGCTTCATACTGAATCCCGTCTCGCCAACCCGAAGGCCGTCGCGTCAAACCCGATGGAAGAAAACCAATCCAAAATTCCAAAATCACCAATGTATATATACTATATATGATATATATATTCTTATAATAGGTATTATATATAAATATAAGTATGCGCTTTAAACAAAAAAAGCAATCTCTAGGACACATCATAGCTCCACTTTTCCCAGACCTATAATTTCAAAAAATTCTGGAGGTAAAACAATAAAAGTTTTACCTCCCGAGAAAATTTTTCCGAAATCTTCATATATCGCTCATATTTTTTCAGAGTCTCTTCCTCCAATGATAAATAATTCTTTGCAGACCAGCCCTTCATCTTTTTATTTCTATACAGGCCGTAGTAGAGCACTGCGTGAAAAATAAAGGTGATTCGAACTTGAGTAAAATTTTTCTAACCCGGACCCTAGTACACCGGCCCAGCAAACCATGATTGGAATTTTTCTGTACCGGCTGCCAAGTTTTGTTTACCTTGCTACTTTCCCTCCTCTAATGACAGCAAAGTCTCCAAAGAATTTATTGCTGATGACTCTTTAACCAATCCAAGATTTTTTACATGGGCTACATTTTTTAGCCTTACTTTCTCTGATAATACCTCCTTCTTCCCTTCGAAAGAGAGAATGTTTAAAAAGTCATCTTCTGGAGATACACCGATGAATATGTCTGATTCTTCGGCAAAGAGCCTTTCAAGATACGTTTTTATCTCCAAACCATCTTTATCTTGACTGTAAAAATAACGGCATCGACCCGTTTGATACATACTGATAATTGAAAAATCAGAGCGCCCATCCCTAGCCACTGATGTCAAAATAAAATGAATCTTTTTTGTAACCTCTCCGTATACACGTCCAAAATTTTTAACATCTATCAGCACTTGTCCTGCGGCAGATTGCTTTTCTCGTACCTGAAAGAGTTTGTATATCCGCATCAGCTTGATTTCGACGAGAGGCTCCACCATGCGTACTGGTACACGTTCCTTCCCCTTTCCAGTTTTTTGCAGTTCATCGGCATTAATGCGGAGAGTCTACTGCAATTTGTTCTTCAGGATGCTGAGATTATCATCTAATAAGAAGACGTGTCCGGTATCCCGATAATGCCATCGGCAAAAACAACCGGAACTACAATCCGGAGCAGCCACGGAAAATCAGCAATAACCGGGGTGCGGACAAACCTTCTCCGAATGTGGCGGCACAAAGGTCCGGCAGTGATATACCGTATAATTCGCGCACCATCAGGGCGGAATTGGAAGCGAAATATGGCCGGGGAAACGTGACATCCACAACCGTTCCGCCAGCCAATGCACCCAATGTGAGATATGCGGGCAGAAAACATCCTGATAGCGGCGTGGTTTTTGACAATAAAGGATTCCCCATTTTTGACGATATTGCCAAATACGATACCCGCCTTGATCAGAAAGCGTTTTATGCAACTAACCGCAGAGGACAGATGCGGATGGCAACGCGGGATTTGCGCGAACAAATCAATTCTGGAAAAATAAGCCGTTCACAATTCTCACCCGAGCAGCTAAAAGCGATTCAAAGCGGAAGGAGCAAAATTCCAGACCACACTTGGCATCATCACCAAGATAGGGGGAGGATGCAGTTAGTGCGTGAGGGTAAACACAAAGTTGGTCACATTGGTGGCGATGCAATACATAAAGGAAAGTAAAATGAAATGGGCTATTTATAAAGAAAACAGTCGAGATTTAGGATTCGCGCTTGCGTGCCTTGACTATCAAGCGATCACGATAGAAGAGCTAAAAAAATGGCTTGATATTGTGTTAATGGATACGCCTACTGAAGAATTGCCAAATTATTTTTTTAATTTGGTGGATGCAGATCAGGATCATTTTGCCAATGACATAGGTTATACTCCAGGTAGCAATCTGTCCCGCTATGAAAAATATGCATTAGAAGGCATTGCGTATATCAGAAAGGTACGGCCTTTAATCGATATGGTGGTCAAAGAAGAAACAGCATTAAAGGCTTTGCAAAACAATCCACAAATATTGGAACGTTTTAAGAAATTCTTTCCTTTTGTTGAGATTTGAGCAAGCAAACGTTTGGGTTTGGATACTTATTGCCTGAATGCTCTTCCAAAAGCAGCCTGCACTTACCCGAATAAGGTGCAGGCTGCTTTGGGTATGTAGGATAAAAGGAAAATAAAATGAAATGGAAAATTCACAAGGAAAACAGTGAAGATTTAGGGTTTGCTATATCCTGCTTTTTTAAAGGGGCAATTACCGCGGATGAATTTAAGAAATGGCTTGAGATTGTGTTAATGGATACGCCTACTGAAGAATTGCCAAATTATTTTTTTGATTTGATAGATGGAGATGTATTTGATATATTTAAGAATATGAGTTATGTCCCACATAGCAGCCTTTCCCGTTATGAAAAATATGCACTAGAAGGAATTGCATACATCAGAAAGGTGCGGTCTTTAACCGATATGTTGGCAAAAGAAGAAACAGCATTAAAAGCCTTGCAAAACGATCCTCAAATATTGGAACGTTTCAAGAAGTTCTTTCCTTTTGTTGAGATTTGAGCAAGCAAACGTTTGGGTTTGGATACTTATTGCCTGAATGCTCTTCCAAAAGCAGCCTGCACTTACCCGAATAGGGTGCAGGCTGCCCTTAAATTCGGGAAATAAAAAAATTAAAGTCATGTGGAATATTATAAAAGATAACAATCAAGACTTGAGCTTTGCTATGGACTGTCTTTCCATTGGTGCTATTAGTGTGTCTGAGTTTAAATCATGGTTGGAAATAGTTATACGTGATAATCCGATTGACGATATTCCAGGCTATATATTTGATATATTAGACTCAAACAACATTAAATTAGATATATATAAGATTCTTGGATTTTCTTTATCTACTGTTTTATCAAAACAAGAAAGAAAAGCCGTATATGGCATTGCGTATACTAGAAGACCTGATTATGGTGCAGGTTATGACGTATCTGTTAGCAAATTGGTTGCATTAAAGGCCTTGCAAAGCAATCCCCAAATATTGGAACGTTTCAAGAAGTTCTTTCCTTTTGTTGAGATTTGAGCCGGGCGTTCAATATCACGGCCAACTTGCTCCAAAAGCAGCCTGCACATATCCCAATAGAGTGCAGGCTGCCTTGGGTATCTGATAAAAGGAAAGTAAAATGAAATGGATGATATATAAAGACAACAGCAAAGATTTAGGGTTTGCCTTATCCTGTTTGTTTAGTCAGGCAATTACCATGAATGAATTTAAACAATGGCTTGATATTGTTCTTATGGATACGCCTACTGATGAATTGCCAAACTATTTTTTGATTTAATAGATTTTAATCAAGCAAAATTTCATCTAACCACTGTTATTGGATTTTCTCCATCAAACGATTTATTATGAAGAGGGATATCGGCCTGGCGAATCGCCTACTCTATGGTGAAGATGGTTCTCCTATTTCCCTAGTTCCCACCTACAACGATCTAAGGGCCCGTGGCATCACCCCCAACGGCCGCAACAACATCTACACCCTCAGCCCCGCCTGCTATTGGGATGGTGATTTGTGCCAAACCGCCTTAGGCTACAACCGCGACGAAGTCATCCGCCGCCTTGCAGGGAAAGTACCCGATGTGCGCCCGCTGGCCGACGGGGTGTACATCATCTTCAACGACAACCCCTTGCTCTCCTTCGATGACTTCCTCGCCATCCAGCACACCTTCAAGCCGATACTTGGATTGCAGTAGTGTAAGCAGCATCAACTGGAAAAAGGCTACCTGAAATTTTTTCAGGTAGCCTTTCTATCTGATTTGCTTGGTATGCGAACCATCCAAAGCGGTAGCAAATATAGGGTAGACAGAACACCCGTAAGGTGTTGCACGCGGACAATCTTCCCTCATTATAGTGAATTAAATTTAAATCAGGGCAAGGCGGCGAGTCGCAGACAGTACACACGTTACGGCAAGGCGAGCCAACACTGTACTGGTTTAAATTTAATTCACTATACAATACACTTTTCAGGTAGCCTTTGTCTGGTTGATGTTGCCGTTAGGCGAAGCCATGGGTATTCCATGCCGAATATTTGAAGCCTGCCGTTTTCAGCCAGCCTCTTTGTATTGCTCATTGCGTCTATTTTTTTCAGGTAGCCTTTATCTTCCGACTTAGGGCTACCTGAAAAAAATCCCTCTCATGTTATTCTTCAGCGAATGCTCTTAGCAGCCTATCATCCCACCCCCTCCAACCCTGTTTGGATCCGAACAGGCTACCTGAAAATTTTCAGGTAGCCTTTGTTCCTCCACCCGAAACGGATACAGGCTAGGGCTGATAGTCAAAACTGGCAGAAGGTGGTGGCGATATGCATGACATCATCGGTATCCGCCACCGGCCGTTTACCCATCCGATCGGTACGGTCGAACAGCAGGCAGCCAACGTGCCGGCACCGCAGGCGCAGGCCGACAACGCCGCCCCGAATCCGACTGCCGTGAACGATGCTGCCGGCCGCCTGCCGCAGATCCACAGCGTGGCCGCCGACACCCGTTTACCCAACGGCAGCCTGTTCAAAATCAATCCCGGCCGTGCCGGCTGGCTGATTGAAACCGATCCTGCCTTCACCGACTATCGCAGCTGGCTGGGCAGCGACTATATGCTGCGCGGTCTCGGGCAAGACCCCGACTACACCCACAAACGCCTCGGCGACGGCTATTACGAGCAGCGCTTGATCAACGAGCAAATCGCCAAACTGACCGGCTATCGGAGGCTGGACGGCTATTGCAACATTCTTTTCAGGTAGTCTCTATTTTCAGCATCAGGCTGCCTGAAATTCTTCCAAACAAGCGCTACACTTCAATCAAGCACCCGTCCCGATAACCGTTGCGCCCAATTTCGTTGGGATAGCCCAAGGGGTTGATGACCACGCGGCAGCCTTGAATATTGGCATCCATCGCCGTATGCGTGTGTCCGGCAAACCAGT
>NZ_LXSQ01000004.1 GCF_001648475.1 Eikenella halliae | reverse complement strand
TGCGGTTTGGCTGATGTTTTTGCATTGTTCGTAATAGTTTAAAGCTTTGTTCCTTAAGTCCGCAGAGTATGCCATGGTTAGACCTTCAAAGTTGAATATTGTACTATTTTGTTTTTAATTTACTATATTTTAGCCCGCCATAAATAGGCAGCAGGGCGAATATTGATGGCTGTTTGACAGCTGTTTCTGTTCACAGGAAAAGCAAAGGCTACCTGAAAACTTAAGCCATTGCATCAACCCGATAAAAAAGCTGCCTATATCAGGCAGCTTTCGGTTTTTTGTCCGCTTACTCTTCGCTCATAAAGCCGCGCATCTTCTGGATGGCTTTGGCTTCAATCTGGCGGATGCGCTCGGCGGATACGCCGTATTCGGCGGCCAGTTCGTGCAGGGTGAGGCCGCCGTCGTCTTGCAGCCAGCGGCTTTCCACGATGCGGCGGCTGCGCTCGTCCAGCTGGGCAAGTGCGTTTTGCAGGCCTTCGGTTTGCATGGCGTAGCGGGCTTTTTGGGCGATTTGCTGGGTGGGCTCGCTGCTGGTGTCGGCCAGCCAGTCGATTGGGGCGTAGCTGTCTTCGTCGCCATCGCTGTTATCCGGCAGCAGGGCAACGTCTTTGCCGGTCATGCGCTGTTCCATTTCCAGCACTTCGTCCATTTTCACGCCCAAGTCGTCGGCGATGGTTTGCGCTTCTTCGGGCGAAAGGGCGTTCATGCTTTTACGCATGCTGCGCAGGTTGAAGAAAAGTTTGCGCTGCGGCTTGGTGGTGGCCACACGCACCATGCGCCAGTTGCGCAGGATGAATTCGTGGATTTCGGCCTTAATCCAATGTACGGCAAAGGAAAACAGGCGGGCGCCGCGGTTGGGCTCGTAGCGTTTTACGGCTTTCATCAGGCCGATGTTGCCTTCTTGAATCAGATCGGCTTGGTTGAGGCCGTAGCCATCGTAGCCGCGTGCGATGGAGACCACCACGCGCAGGTGCGACAAAATCAGTTTCTTGGCGGCTTCTAAGTCGCCTTGCAGCTGGCGAACGGCCAGGCTGTGTTCTTCCTCTGCGGTGAGCAGCGGGATGCTGTTTACCGTGTGAATGTATTGCTCCAGGCTGCCGTGGCCGCTGGGGATGGGCAATGCAAAAGTGTTATTCATTGTTTCTTGATTCCTTTTAATATTTTCCGCCTTCGGCGGTATTCGTCTTTTTCTATCTCTTTAATTACAGGCGTGATTAAACACCTATATTGTGTGATTTTGGTTTACGATAGGTTAAATTTTGTATTTTTTAAATTTTAATTTATTTTCTATATTGCATTCAATGGCGCTAATTCCGGGCAACCGTATTTATTTGCCCTCATTTTGCGGCTCGGCACTTAGCTCGCTGGCGTTTTCAGGTAGCCTCTCCTCTGCGGCATCGGGAGCAGGTTTGCACCGAGGCAGATAGCCGGCCAGCATCAGCAAGACGGCCAAACACAACAAACTGCACACCAGGGGCAGCGAGCCGCCCATTTTCATATACGGGGTTTCGCCGCGATAACCTTCGATAGTGCCTTCGAGCACGGTGCGGGTGTCGGGCGGGGCGAGTTTCACCACCCGGCCTTGCGGGTTGATGATGGCGGTGGCACCAGTATTGGTGGCACGTACCATGTAGCGGCCGAGCTCGAGGGCGCGGGTTTGCGATATTTGCAAATGCTGGTGGATGGCGTTGGAGCGGACAAACCAGCCCAAATTGCTCACGTTGGCCAGGAGGCTGGCTTGCTTGGCCGAGGCAATCAGCTCGTCGCCGAAGCCGTCTTCGTAGCACACGTTGAACGCCACGCGCTGGTTAGCCAAAATCAGCGGGGCTTGGGCACGGCCGCCGCGCTCAAAACCAGCCAGGGGCATGTTCATCATGCGGTACAGCGGCTCGGTGATGGCGGGCAGGGGTTTGTATTCGCCAAAGGGGACGAGGTGGTCTTTGGCGTAGAACGGGATGTCGTCGGGGCGGTCCGGGTGGTAATTGCTTAAGTTGATCACGGCGTTCAGGTAGCCTGTGCGCTGCTGGTTGTATTGGGCGATACCCATGGCGAGCGCGCTGCCGTTGCGCTGGGCTTCGTAGGCAAATTGGTCGAGAATGCCGGGGTTGTATTCCTGCAAATCCTGCCGCATCACGGGGATGGCGGTTTCGGGCAGGATGGTGATGTCGGCGCGGCTGTTGGCCACCTGTTCGTAGTAGCCCTGCATGGTTTCGTTCAGGTAGCCGGTGTCCCATTTCAGGGTTTGCGCCACATTGCCCTGCGCTAGCGCCACGGTGGCGCTGCTGCCGTCGGGTTCGGTGAAACGCACTTGGCGCAGCTGCCAGCCGCCGGCGAGAACGCCAATCAACAGCACGAGCGGCAATGCCCGCCGTTTCCAGCCTTGGTTGTGCAGCACCAGCACCAGCCACGCGCCGCAAAAGGCGCACAGCAGGGTAAGCAAGTGCACCCCGCCCACGGGGGCATAACCGGCCAGCGGGGAAAGGTCGGCCACCTGGCTGTAGCCCAGCGCACCCCAGCCGAAGCCGGTAATCGCCCGCTCGCGGGCAAATTCGGCCAGCGTCCACAACACGGGTAATAAGAGGCCGATGCGCCAGCCGCGCGGCAAACGGGCTTTTTCCAGCAACCAGAAGCAGGCGGCGGGATAAAGCGCGAGATAGGCGGGCAACAGGATGGTGAGCGGCAGGGCATACAGATTGGGCAGGCCGGATATGTCGTGCAGCGCGGTGTGTATCCAATAAAACTGTGCGGCGTAGCCCGCCAGGCCGAAGCAATACGCGCCGGAAACGCTGTTTCGCGGCCGCAGCTCGGTGAGCCGGATTAGGGTGCCGAACAGCAGCGGCATCAGCCAGAAATGGTAATACGGCGCAAATGCCAGCGGCGTGGCGGCTGCCAGCAGCATCACCAGCGGCCAGTACACGTAGCGCCGACTACACCAATCCTCAAATTTTGCAACCCAATTCATGTTTTCAGGTAGCCTTGATAAAGAAGCGGCATTATATAGCCAAATCATTGCCGCATGGTGCTTTCAGGTAGCCTTTCCGGTTGGGGCTACCTGAAAACGCCATGGCTGGGACATAAAGAAACAGCCTGGAAACTTCCCAAAATAAACTTGCACCGCCGCCGCAAGCGGGGTAGGCTTCGCCCGTTTTTAATTTGTCTTATGCAAAATCACTCATGGAACCACACCACCGCCGCGCCGTTTACGCCGGCAGTTTCGACCCGCCCACCAACGGCCACTTATGGATGATCCGCCACGCACAGGCCATGTTCGATGAACTGGTGGTGGCCATTGGCACCAATCCCGACAAGCAGGCCACCTACACACTGGAAGAGCGCACCGCCATGCTGGAGGACATCACTGCCGAATTTCCCAACGTGCGCGTTACCCATTTCCACAACCGCTTCTTGGTGGATTTTGCCGACAGCATCCAGGCCGATTTCGTGGTGCGCGGCATCCGCAGCGGCGCCGACTACGAATACGAACGCGCCATGCGCTACATCAACGCCGACCTACAGCCGACTATCACCACCGTTATCTTGATGCCGCCTCGCGAATTTGCCGAAGTGTCGTCCACTATGGTTAAAGGCATGGTCGGCCCGCAAAACTGGCAGAAAACCATCCGCCGCTACGTCCCCGATGCCGTGTACCGCAAAATACTGGCCGACCACGGCTGTTCGACTGAGGACTGATTGCCCACCATCTGCTTTTCAAAACAGGCTACCTGAAAACGATATGCCTACAGACTGGGCATACTCCCTTGACTTCAGCTTTTTCAGGTGGCCTTATAGCAAACCAACTTAACATTCGCTATAGCGTAGGTTCGTTTTGTCGTACTTCTACCGCCTTGTATAGTGAATTAAATTTAAACCAGTACAGCGTTGGCTCGCCTTGCCGTACTATTTGTACTGTCTGCGGCTCGCCGCCTTGTCCTGATGTAAATTTAATCCACTATATAAAAACCAATTTGGCTTGCTATAGTCAACAAGCAAAATAAAGCACGATGTGATCGTGCTTTATTTTTATCCGTCAAACCGGATTGCTTTAGCGTTTTTGTTTAATACGCAGGTAATTAAGGGCTTTCAGTTCGGCCAGCGCAATCGCCAATGCTGCCTGGGCTTTAGCCATAGATTCATCATCTTTGGCTTGTTTCACACCGGCTTCGGCAGCTTTTCTCGCTTCCTCCGCCCGTGCCTGATCCAGCTCGGCACTGCGCACAGCCACATCGGCCAAAATCATGATCTTGTGTGGCTGCACTTCCAAAATACCGCCGGAAATAGCCACCAAAACCTCTTCTTCCTGCTCCGGTACCTGCAAACGCAGCACCCCGGGGCGCACCAGGCTCATAATCGGCTCGTGGCGCGGGTAAATGCCGAGCTCGCCGTTTAGGGTCGGCACCACGGCGAAGCTGGCTTCGCCGGAGTAGATACTCTCCTCATTGCTGACCACATCAACCTGCATGATATTCATGCTGCATTCCTCAGTTCAGGGTTTTGGCTTTTTCCACGGCCTCTTCGATGCCGCCCACCATATAGAAGGCCTGTTCCGGCAGGTGGTCGTACTCGCCGCTCAGAATGGCTTTGAAGCCGGCCACGGTATCGCGCAGCGGAACGTATTTGCCGGGCGAGCCGGTAAACACTTCGGCCACATGGAAGGGCTGCGACAGGAAACGCTGGATCTTGCGGGCACGCATTACGGTGAGCTTGTCTTCGTCAGACAGCTCGTCCATACCCAAAATGGCGATGATGTCGCGCAGTTCTTTGTATTTCTGTAAGGTAGACTGCACGCCGCGGGCTACATCGTAGTGCTCTTGGCCGAGCACCATCGGATCGAGCTGGCGAGAAGTGGAGTCCAGCGGGTCTACCGCAGGATAAATACCCAAGGAGGCAATATCGCGGCTCAACACCACGGTAGCATCCAAGTGGGCAAACGTGGTGGCGGGAGACGGGTCGGTCAAGTCGTCGGCCGGCACATATACGGCTTGGATAGAGGTGATGGAACCGGTTTGGGTGGAGGTAATACGCTCCTGCAAACGGCCCATTTCTTCAGCCAAAGTCGGCTGATAACCCACGGCAGAAGGCATACGGCCAAGCAGGGCGGATACTTCGGTACCGGCCAGGGTATAGCGGTAAATGTTGTCTACAAAGAACAATACGTCACGGCCTTTGCCGTTTTCGTCTTTTTCGTCGCGGAAATATTCGGCCATCGACAAACCGGTTAGAGCAACACGCAGGCGGTTACCAGGCGGCTCGTTCATCTGACCGTACACCATGGCCACTTTGTCCAACACGTTGGAGTCTTTCATTTCATGGTAGAAGTCGTTGCCCTCACGGGTACGCTCGCCCACGCCGGCGAATACGGAAAGACCACTGTGCGCTTTGGCAATGTTGTTAATCAGCTCCATCATGTTCACGGTTTTGCCTACACCGGCACCGCCAAACAGACCAACCTTACCGCCTTTGGCAAACGGACAAAGCAAATCAATCACTTTAATGCCGGTTTCCAACAATTCGGTAGTGCTGGAGAGTTCGTCAAACTTAGGAGCAAATTGATGGATGGCACGGGTCTGGTCAGAACCGATCGGACCTTGTTCGTCCACAGGGTTGCCTAGAACGTCCATGATGCGGCCCAGGGTGGCTTTGCCCACCGGAACAGTAATCGGCGCACCAGTATTTTGCACGGCCAAGCCGCGTTTCAAACCGTCTGTACTACCCATCGCAATGGTACGGACAACGCCGTCGCCAAGCTGCTGTTGTACTTCCAGCGTCAAATCGGTATCAACCAGTTTGAGTGCATCGTAAACACGCGGAATGGCGGTACGCGGAAACTCCACATCGACTACCGCACCAATAATTTGTACGATTTTGCCTTGGTTCATTTATCTATCCTAAATATTCAAATCTGCCTGCCCTGCCATCTACACTGCGGCGGCACCGGCTACAATTTCCGACAACTCGGTAGTAATCGCTGCCTGACGGGATTTGTTGTAAATCAGGCGTAATTCCTTAATTGCGTTGCTTGCGTTGTCCGTAGCGGCCTTCATTGCCACCATGCGAGCAGACTGCTCGGAAGCCATGTTTTCACACAAAGCCTGATACACCACCGATTCCAAATAGCGGCGTACCAAATACTCCAGCACCAAGATAGGCGAGGGCTCATACACATACTCCCGACCGTATTCTTCTGCTTCCGATATTTCATTCAGCACATTGTGGCCGATGGGCAACAAGGTTTCCAGATTCGGCTCTTGGCGCATAGTATTGATAAATCTAGAATACACCAAGTGAACAATATCCAAGCTGCCGTCTGCATAACGCTGGAAAACCTCAGTTAGCGAACCAAGCAGCACTTCCATCTTCGGAGTGTCACCCAAATTCACCGCACTGGCTACCACATTGAGACCGGCACGGTTACAGGCAGCCAAGCCTTTACTGCCGAAGCAGATAATTTCCACTTCCACACCCTGTTGCCGATATTCTTGCACTTGTCCCAAGAACTTCTTCAGCAAATTGGCATTCAACCCGCCACACAGGCCTTTGTCGGTAGTGATCAGGATGAAACCGGCACGCCGAATGTTCTTCCGGCTTTCCAAGATTGGCAACTGCTTATGCTCGGTTTCTACCTGCGCCAAGTGACTCATCACTATACGAACCTTCTCAGCATAAGGCCGTGCCAAACGCATTCTGTCCTGCGTTTTCCGCATTTTGGAAGTCGATACCATCTGCATGGCTTTGGTAATCTTCTGTGTATTCTGTACACTGCGGATTTTCGTGAGGATTTCTTTCCCTACTGCCATTTCAGACTTTTCCTTTTCTGCGGTTTAAGCCGAGTAGTTGCGGGAGGCTTTAAATGTGTTGATGGCTTCGGTCAAAACTTGCTCGTTCTCATCACTCATCACACCCTGCTGATTGATTTGATCCAGCACATCGGCGTGCTGCGTGCGCACATGGCCTAAGAAATCAGCCTCAAAGGCCAATGCCTTAGATACCGGTACATCCTCGTAAGAGCCTTTGTTAATTGCCCACAAGGTCAAAGCCATTTCGGCAATACTCATGGTGCTGAACTGTTTTTGCTTCATCAATTCAGTAACCACTTCGCCATGTTGCAACTGCTTGCGAGTCGCCTCGTCCAAATCAGAAGCAAATTGAGAGAATGCTGCCAATTCACGATATTGAGCCAAAGCTAAACGGATACCGCCCCCCAGTTTTTTAATAACTTTGGTTTGAGCAGAACCGCCTACGCGAGATACGGAAATACCTGCATTAATGGCTGGACGAATGCCTGAGTTGAACAAATCAGTTTCCAAGAAAATCTGACCGTCAGTAATAGAAATTACGTTAGTCGGCACGAAAGCAGACACGTCACCGGCTTGAGTTTCGATAATCGGCAATGCGGTCAATGACCCCGTTTTGCCTTTTACCTCGCCGTTTGTACGTTTTTCCACTTCATCGGCATTAATGCGAGCGGCACGCTCCAGCAGACGGCTGTGCAGGTAAAATACATCCCCTGGATATGCTTCGCGGCCGGGCGGGCGACGCAACAGCAGGGAAATCTGACGATAGGCAACGGCTTGTTTGGACAAGTCATCATATACAATCAATGCATCTTCGCCACGATCGCGGAAATACTCACCCATCGTGCAGCCAGAATACGGAGCAATGAATTGCAGAGCAGCTGCTTCAGAAGCTGTTGCAGCCACCACAATGGTATGCTCCATTGCACCATGTTCTTCCAGTTTGCGTACCACGTTGGCAATAGAAGAGGCTTTTTGGCCAATTGCCACATAAATACAGATAACACCGGTGCCTTTTTGGTTGACAATCGCATCCAATGCAACGGCCGTCTTACCGGTTTGACGGTCGCCAATAATCAACTCACGCTGACCACGACCAATCGGTACCATAGAATCCACTGATTTCAAGCCAGTTTGCATCGGCTGATCTACGGATTGACGCGCAATGACACCCGGAGCGATTTTTTCAATCGGCGCAGTTTCTTTAGCGTTAATAGGGCCTTTACCATCAATTGGTTGACCCAGGGCATTCACGACACGGCCAACCAGCTCACGACCAACCGGCACTTCCAAAATACGGCCGGTACATTTAACTTGATCGCCTTCTTTAATGTGCTCGTATTCACCCAATACAATCGCACCAACCGAATCACGCTCCAAGTTCATGGCCAAACCGAACGTGTTGCCGGGGAACTCCAACATCTCACCCTGCATGACATCCGACAAGCCGTGCACACGCACAATACCGTCGGTAACAGAAATCACGCCCCCATAGGTACTGGCTTCCTGTTTTACATTCAGGTTTTCAATTTTAGATTTTAACAACTCACTGATTTCAGCAGGATTAAGCTGCATGAAACTCTCCTAATTTATCATGGCCGTATACAGGTTTTTCAGCTTCCCCCGCACGGACAAGTCCAAAACTTTATCTCCAACTTCAATTTTGATACCACCAATTAGCTCGGGCATCACTTTTAAGGTAGCCTCCAGCTTATGGCCAAATTTCTGTTGGCAATCGCTCACCACCTTGGCGAACTGTCCTTCACTCATCGGGAAAGCACTGTAGATTATGGCTTTTTGTATATGATCCTTCGCCAACACCAGTGCTTGGTATTGGTTATATACTTCCGGTAAAACTGCCAACCTACCACCTTCAGCCAACACATACAGGAAGTTTTTAAAATCCGTATGCTGTGGCGTGTGGATGCCGTCTAATAATCCAATTAGGATATCCGCCTTCTGATGAGGGACAATACCGGCATCGTCTAGCAATGTGGCAAGCTTAGGTTGGCCGACAGCCCACGCCAAATCTTTTAGCTTTTCCAGCCAGAATTCGATTTGGCCTTTTTCAGAAGCCAATTCGAATAATGCTTTGGCATATGGCCTGGCAATGGTGGCAAGTTCAGCCATAGTTTTACAGCTCCTGCTTCAACATACCCAGCAGATGGGCATGTTTGTCGGCATTAATCTCGCTGCACAAAATCTGTTCAGCACCTTTAACTGCCAGAGCAGCCACCTGCTCGCGCAGTGCTTCGCGAGCCCGATTAACTTCCTGCTCCACATCTGCCTTAGCTTGTGCAGCAACACGAGCAGCCTCATCAGAGGCCTGTTTTTTAGCATCCTCAACGATTTGAGAGGCTCGTTTCTCTGCATTGGTGATGATTTCGGCAACCTGATCGCGACCTTCGGCCATCAGTTCGGCTACACGCTTTTCAGCTTGTTCGAAATCACTTTTTCCGCGCTCGGCAGCAGCCAAACCCGCAGCAATTTTGCTGGCACGATCATCTAAAGCCTTGGCAATGGGTGGCCACACGAATTTCACGGTGAACCACACCAGTAGGCAAAAGACGATTATTTGTATGATTAAAGCTGAATTAATATTCACTTTACTCAACCTTCACAGTTAGGGTTAAAACAAACGCCAGAAGTTTGTCTAATTTTAACCTGCAAACGGATTCACGAAGGCAAACAGCAAAGCAACGGCCACACCGATCAGGAATGCCGCATCGATCAAACCGGCAATCAGGAACAATTTGGTTTGCAGCGGCTCAATCAATTCGGGCTGGCGGGCAGAGGCCTCTAGATATTTCGAACCTACGAGAGCGATACTGACCGCAGCAGCCACAGCGCCGAACGCAACGATCAGGCCGCAAGTGATGGCCAATGCACTATTCAAATCCATTTGAAACTCCTTATCTAAAAGTGAAAGTTAAACTACTACGAAAAAACAACAAACTACTAATGGGAACTATGCGCCTGGCCGATATACACGAAAGCCAAGGCAACGAAAATAAATGCTTGCAACACAATAACCAAAATATGGAACACCGCCCAGATAAACCCGGCCAAAATATGGAAAAATGCCAATACGGGGTCTATCCAAGTAACTGCCTCACCCGGCATTGCCCAAGCACCGCCCAGCATGGCAATCAGCAGGAACACCAATTCGCCGGCATACATATTGCCGAACAACCGCATACCGTGCGAAATGGTTTTGGAAGAAAATTCCACTAAGTTCAGAATAAAATTGAACGGAGCCAGCCAAATACCGAACGGAGCCGTAAACAATTCGTGAATCCAGCCGCCCAAGCCCTTAAGCTTGATATTAAACATAAAGCAGGTAAGCAATACCCCGATCGACATACCCAAAGTGATGTTCAAATCCGCAGTCGGCACCACGCGCAGCAAGGCATGATGATTACCGGTTGCATGCTGCCAAATCCACGGCAATAAGTCTACGGGCAACAAGTCCATGGTGTTCATCAGAACAATCCAAACAAACAGCGCCAAACCCAATGGCGCCACTGTCTTGCGGGATTGCTCATTGTGAATAATGCCCTTGCACAAATTATCGATGAACTCGAACAAGATTTCTACGGCGGCTTGGAAACGGCCCGGTACCCCCGGTGTGGCTTTGCGGGCGGCACACCACAGCACTAGCGAGCCGAGAACAGCCAAAAAAGACGCAATAAAAATGGAATCTAAGTTTACAAACGAGAAATCGGCAATATTTTGCAGATCCTGTCCTTTGCTCACATCCGACAAACTGGTCAAGCTTTGCAAATGGTGCTTGATGTAGTCGGCTGCGCTCATGCTTTCACCGGCCATACTTCTTAACTTTCCAAAATATCAATAACACCGCATGACTCACCGCACCCAGCCCGACGATAAACGGAACAAATACGATGTGTTGGCGATAAAAAACGAACACCAGCGTCATTAACACGAGCGCCAGTACTATTTTTAAACTTTCTCCCAGCCAAAATGCGTTGCCGCGCCATTTCGGGAACTTTAGAAAAAACCTTAAAACCAGTACCGCCAAGATGGTGGGCACGGCATAACACAAACAGCCCAACGCTGCCGACTTAGCTGCAACCGCACCGGAAAACACCCAAAAAACAGCAACAAGTATCGCCGTGATTGCCAATTGGAGATAAATTGTTGCTGCCATACATCCATCTTCATACACCAAATGTTAGCTCTTTAAATATAAGCAAAAACGCCAATAAAGTCAAGAAAAGTGTTAATTCTTGTCAAACAATATCAATATTTAAAGCATTAAAGGCTACCTGAAAACCATGCAGACATAATTTCCAAGCACCTAAAATCTCAAGCAAGCCTTTGCTCAATCAGGCAACTTTACATCCAACTGCTGCATCAGCCTTGCAAAAGTTTCCGGGCTGTCGAAATGCAACACCACCTTACCCTGTTTGTGGTTGGCAGTTTGCACTTCCGCGCGCACCCCCAGCTTTTCCGTAAGCGCCTCGTTCAGGTAGCGTATATCGGGGCTGACGGTTTTCGATTTCTTCTCTTGTGGCTCCTGTTGCGCCAGCTGGCTGCGCCGTTCCACCTCGCGCACCGACCAGCCGTTTTTTACCGCCTTTTGCGCCAAGGACAGCTGTTCCATCACCGGCAGCGGCAGCAAGGCCCGCGCGTGCCCCATTTCCAGCTGGCGTAAAAACAGCATTTCCTGCACCGGTTCGGGCAAAGCCAACAGGCGCAGGCTGTTCGACACCGCGCTGCGACTGCGCCCTACTGCCTTGGCCACGGTTTCATGCGTGAGGCCGAATTCATCCACCAAACGCTTCAAACCCTGAGCCTCTTCAATCGGATTGAGGTTTTCACGCTGGATATTTTCAATCAAGCCCATCGCCAACGCTGCTTCGTCGCCGATGCTCTTAATCACCACCGGAATTTCGGCCAAACCCGCCAGCTGGCTGGCGCGCCAACGGCGCTCGCCGGCAATCAGCTCGTATTGCGACAGGCCGTGTTCGCGCACGATAACCGGCTGGATTACGCCCTGCGCTTTAATCGAATCGGCCAGCTCCTGCAGGCCTTCGTCGTCCATTTGCGAACGCGGCTGGTAGCGCCCCGGCTTGATGTCGCGCACTGGCACGCTGGTCAGCCTGTCGCTGCTGCTATCGCCCACCGCACCGGCCAACAAAGAATCCAAGCCCCGGCCGCCGAGGCCGCTTTTCGGTTTTGCCATTTATCTGTTTCCTAATCCATTCATTTTTTCAGGTAGCCTCTAAGGTAAGAAAGAAGGCTACCTGAAAATCCCAATTCAAAATCGCGCGTATTCTAGCACAGCACCCATGCCGCTAAAAATCGCCCCACAAGGCCTGCATCGCCGCCAACGCCGCCAGCGCCGCCGTTTCCGTGCGCAACACCCGTGTGCCGAGTTGTACCGCCTGAAAGCCGTGCGAGCGGGCCAAACCCTCTTCTTCCGCAGTCAAACCGCCTTCCGGCCCAATCAGCAACACCGCGCTTTGCGCCGGCGGCAGGCTGCGCAGCGGCACGCCGCCGTGCGGGCTCAGCAGCAGCCGCGCCCCCGAATCGGCTGGCAGCGCAGCCAGCACCTGCGGCAAATCGGCAATCGGCGCCACCGGCGGCACTTCGTTGCGCCCGCATTGCTCACAGGCCGAGATGGCGATTTCCTGCCAGCGCCGCACCTTTTTCTCCGCCCGCTCGCCTGAGAGCCGCACATTCGAGCGCGTCGAGAGTGCCGGTACGATGCGTTTCACCCCCAATTCCGTGCCCTTTTGCACTGCAAAATCCATCTTTTCCGAAGCCGATACCGCCTGAATCAGCGTAACTGATAGCGGCGATTCGCGCGATTCCGTGAGCAACTTATCCACCCGCGCCAACGCCTGTTTGCGCCCGATTTCCAGCAATTCCGCCTGCGCCGCCTGTCCCCGGCCGTCAAACAGCACCAGCGGCTCACCCGCCTGCAAACGTAATACTTGGATATGCCGGCACACATTTTCAGGTAGCCTCAGCACCTCGCCGGCAACAAAAGTTTGCGGAACATAAAAACGCGGCATCTGTTGTTTACCCCGAAAAATGGTTAATATCCCGTTTCTATCAGAAAAGCATCGGGAAGGAAAGATTTTGCTCAACCGTTTAGCAGAACTGGTTCGCGAAGTGGCACAAACCGCCGTGATGCCGCGTTTTCTCAACACCGCCGTCAGCACCAAAAGCGACGGTACCCGCCTCACCGAAGCCGACCTGCACGCCCAGGCCATGTTTGCCGAACGCCTGCCGCAAATCATCAACTGCCCGGTGCTGGGCGAAGAAATGAGCGCCGACGAACAACACGCCATATGGCGGCACGCCGCAACCGGGCTGTGGGTGGTCGACCCTATCGACGGCACCAACAACTTCATCAACGGCCTGCCCCATTTCGCCCTCTCCGTGGCCTACATCCGCCACGGCCGCGCCCAACTGGGCGCCATTTTCCATCCCATGATGCAAGAAATGTTCACCGCCGAACGCGGGCGCGGTGCATGGCTCAACGGCCGCCCCCTGCCCCTGCGCCACACGCCGAAAAAGCTCAATGAATCCATTGCGGGCGTGGAAGTGAAATACCTGCGTTCCGGCAAACTCGCCAGCCGCATGCAAACTCTCCACCCCTTCGGTTCACAGCGCAGCATGGGCTCCAGCACGCTCGACTGGTGCTACCTCGCAGCCGGCCGCTACGACCTCTACCTGCACGGCGGCCAAAAATTGTGGGACTACGCCGCCGGCGCCCTGATTTACGAAGAGGCCGGCGGCCGCCTGGCCACGCTGGAGGGCGACGATTTCTGGAGCGGCGAGCACGTTTTCAAACGCTCCGTTATCGCCGGCCTGCAATCCGACCTGTTCGAGCGCTGGTTGGCCTGGATTCGGGCAAATCAATAGGCAGAAAGGCTACCTGAAAAACCGGACGGGTATCTGGCAAAGCAATTTATAGTGAATTAAATCTAATTCACTATAACTTTCGCTTCAACGTTGGCTCTGCCTTGCCATATTTCTGTGTTGCCCGGTATCGAAAACAATTTGGCTGGTTATGAATGCTGCCCTAGCCCCCAATGGAAAAGGCTACCTGAAATTTCAGGTAGCCTTTTGGTTGGGGATGGCCTCCTCCGGCAGGCAGTCTGCTTTTTGGAAAGGTTGGATCGGGAAACCTGCCTCGTGGCTTGCAGTTCGGATACGGGTATCCGGCAAAATCTTCGAGGTTTCAATCTTGTTTGAGTTATCTTTGCCACCCCGGATGTTGGATTTTCGAATCCGGCATCCGGGTTTCAGGTAGCCTTTGTGTCAGCCGTTCCAGTAGTACCGAACAATATGGAAAAACACCGGCGCGGCAAAGCAGATGGAGTCCACGCGGTCAAGCATACCGCCATGGCCGCGTATCATGTTGCCCCAGTCTTTTACGCCATAGTCGCGCTTAATGGCAGACATCACCAGCCCGCCGAAGAAACCCATCAGGCAAATAGTGAACCCGATGGCGGCAGCCTGGCCGTGGCTAAACGGCGTAATCGGCGACATCAATGCGGCGAGCGCGGTGGCAGACAAAATGCCGCCTACCGTGCCGGATACGGTTTTAGACGGGGAAAGCGAGGGCATAATTTTGGCACCGCCCACCAATTTGCCCCAAACGTATTGCAACACGTCTGAAGCCTGTACCACGCCGATCAGGAAAATCAGCAGCAGGATATTGCCGCTGCTGTCGAAGCCGTCTAAGTTGAGGAACATCAGGGCGGGCACATGGGAGAGGCAGAAGATGCAGATCATCGCCATCCATTGCGTTTTGGCGGCGCGTTCGAGGAAATGGGCGGTTTGACCGCTCAGGCTGGCGATAATCGGCAACACCAGAAAGCCGTAAACGGGAATGAAAATGCTGAACATGCCGTACCAGCCGTCATAAACAAAATAATATTGCACCGGCAGCAACAGGTAGAAGCAGGTTACCATGCTGTAATAATCGCTGCGGCGGCGATAAACAAGGGTCATGAATTCGCGCAGGGCGGCGAACGAAATCAGGAAAAACAACACCACCGTGCCGGTTTTGCCAAACCAGAAGGCGGCCAGCAGCACCAGCGTCATCAGCCACCAAGCGTAGATGCGGGCGTTGAGGTTGGCGATGGTGGCATTGCCTGCGCCGTTTTTGCGTTTCAGCCATTGCCCGATGATGCTGGCGAAAATCAATACGGCAAATACGCCGGTAAAGATATAGCCTGCCTGCGGGGTGAGATGGGAGGCTGTTTGTTCGGTAATGATTTGGCTGGATGTGTTGGCAAAGCTCATGATGCTTCTCCTTGGTTTTGGTGCGGTTCAGCGTGTTCGTTTGGGCGAACCTCATTGCCCTTGTTTTGACGAAGTTCGCTCCGTTCGCTTTCAGACGGTTTTAAGGCCAGCAGGGCTTCGCGAGTGCGGACGAGGAAGGCTGCTTTGTCTTCATCTTCGTGCAGGGTCAGCGGTTCGCCGATGTGGACTTCGCACAACAGCGGTACGGGCAGCACTTTGCCTTTGGGCAGGACGCGGTTGATGTTGTCTATCCAGATCGGCACAAATTCAGTATCCGGTTTGCTTTTGGCTAGGTGGTAAATACCTGATTTAAATGGAAGCAGGATTTCGTTTTCGTCCGTGTTGCGCGTGCCTTCGGGGAAGATAATCAGCGAATCGCCCGTTTGGAGCGCGTGGTTCATCTGCTCGGTAATCGACTGCGGATTGTCGCTGTGGCGCGGAATCAAGAGCGCGTTGAAGACGTTTTGGATGATGAAACGCTTGAGTTTGTTGGTCAGCCAGTAATCCGAGCCGGCAACGGGACGCGTCGAAAGCCGCCAGCGGCGCGGCAGGGAAATCCACACCAGCAAAAAATCGCCGTGGCTGCCGTGATTGGCGTAATACACTTTCTGCTGCGGATTGAACGCCAGCTCGCGCGGGCTTTTGGGCCGGACGCCGGTGAGGAAGGATACCGACAGGCACAATGCTTGGTCGGTCAGCCATGCAAGTTGTTTTTTAAGAAAATTTTTCATGACATCAGAGGATTTGGATAAGGAAAACTGCCGATTGTGCCGCAGTCAGGTAAAGGCTTTTGCGCCACAAGGCGAGCGCTCCCGCCACACGTTGCGGCATGGAGGGGTCGTCCGAAACGCAGCGCAAACCGGTTTGCCGCAAAGTTTGGTCGAAGGCTTCAGGCATATAGCGGCCGTCGGCGAAATCTTGGAACACGCGGCGGTCGAATTCGATGCGGATGTGGTAGTACGACAGCGCCGCCGCCAAAACAAGCTGCACCGCCGACCACGCGCCGCCGCGTTGCGCGGACAAAACGAATAGCAAGGCGTTGAACACGGCGGTATAGCGGGCGGTGGCAAGCAGGCGGGCGGTAATCAGGCTGTCAGTGGAATTATCCATTCACATTCCTTTTTGGTATGGAAACCGTCATTCGGGGCATATCATGTCCAAGGGTCGTCTGAATTTGTTATCGGGATGGAGCAGGCTTATCTAAAAACAAATTCTTTTCTGCAATCAAAATATAAATGGCTACTAACGACAAAATGGCCGTCTGAATAACCTTGCTGTCGGGGTGGGTGGCGAAAATCTCGTTACCCAGATTGGCGCACAGGTGGAATATCGTCGCCACCGCGATGCTGCGTGCGCTTTTGGCGTACAACCAGTTCATCAATAGGACGAAGACAAACATGCTGACCACGAAATTAACCGTGTAGAGTGCGCCTTCGGAAACGATTTGGCTGTGGTAATAGCCTTTGATGAAGGCAAGCGGCATGTGCCAAAACGCCCAATACACGGCAAATAGCAAGGATGCGACAAACAGGCTTCTGCGTGCCGTGAGTGCGTCGGTGCCATAGCTGTGCCACGCCAATTCTTCGGCAACAGGCGAAATGAGGAGCATGAACCATGGCGACAGCAAGGCGGACGTAAATGACGGATGTCCCGAAATGTGAAACTGCGCCCAACTGTGTCCGAAAGCGATGGAAATGAGTTGCGCCAGCACCAAGGTAACCGGACCGAGCAGCGCGGCAGCGAGCAGGTATCGCTTGGGAAAACCTGTCAGGCGGAACAGGCGGTGTTTCGCGTCCGTCCACAATTTGGGCTGTTTGTACAACATGAATGCCGCCACGAGCATGGGTGCGAACAGTCCGGCCAGTCCTAACGTGGCCTGCGCCCACTGGTACTCAACAGCATCAGGGCGGTGGCTGATGTAGGCGGCAGCAAACCATAATGTCCACGGAATCAGCAGGGATAAAGTGTAAAACGTAACGGGGCGGTAGCTTTTAGTCATAAGTTTCCCTCCTTACTTTGGTTCGGCACAGATGAGTCGTCGTATCGTGAATTTACTTTAAACTAGGACTGCATTGCCTTGCACAAGCTCAATAGAGAATGATTTGCTCAGCTTGGGCTTTTCATCTACTTATCTTAGCTATCTCGATTAGCGTCGCAAAAACTCGCTTCGTTTGTTTTATAGTGAATTAAATTTAAACCAGTACAGCGTTGCCTCACCTTGCCGTACTATTTGTACTGTCTGCGGCTCGCCGCCTTGTCCTGATTTAAATTTAATCCACTATAGCTTCTGAGGAACTCGCTTCGCTCGTTTTGGCGAAACTCACTGTGTTCGTTTTCAGACGACCTGCCGCGGCTTCCACTACCTTTGCCGTTTCCGGCGGCAGCACCATCTGCGGGCGGGCCTGTTTCAGCTCCGCCGTTGCCTGTGCCAAATCCCGGCAGCCGCCGTAAACCAGCAGCCAAGTAAGCACCACCGCCGCGCTGCGTCCGTAGCCCAGCGCGCAACAGGTCAGAACCTTGCCGTGTTGCCGGCGCAATGCTTCCAGCAACAAAGCCGCCTGCACCAAATCGTTTTCAGACGACACCACCATGTCCAATAACGGCAGAACGCGGTATGCGCCACGATAACGGGGGCGGGGATATTCGGCGCATACGTCCAATACGGCGGGGAGGTCGTCTGAAATTGCCAGGGGGTGCGGAGATTTAGCTTGTGAAGCGGATTTTTGTGGCAAAAAATGGTAGATGCAAGGCAAAAAGCGCAGCAAGGTTGAACACCTTGCGAGCATTTTTAACGCAGCAGATGCCGTTTTTTTCCAAAAAACTCCGCCACAATGCTGAATCTCCGCAACCCCTGAGATACTGCCAATCCACACATCATCACGAACCCGCACCGTCTTCGCCTTGCCGCTCAGCCAATAAGCCATGTTCAGCCGCACGCCCACCAGATAAGGCAGCAGTAAAACCGTTGCCGCCGCCGACAGCCTGCCGTCTGCCTGTTTTTGGAATACCGTCGCATTGCCGGTCAGATAGGCGAAGGCGACCACCGATAGCGACACGCTGACCCACAACATCCACAACCACGCTCCGCCGAACAAGGACGGCAGTGCCGACAATACCGCGCCCGCCAGATACAGCATGGCGATTTTGATTTCGCGGGAACGTGTTGCGGGGGAAGTTTTGGCTTTATTGGAACTCAGCTTTGCTTCGCAAGATGCCGTTTTCAGGTAGCCTGTTTGCTCAGTCGGCTGTACTGCAAACAAATCTTGTCTCTTGAACGGCGATACGCCGTGTTGCGGTATTGCCCACAACACCAGCCAACCCAGCAGCGCACCGGTTGGCACGTCGATAAAATGGTGTTGGTAAGTCGTCAGAACCGACAAGGCAATCAGGCTTTGCCACAGCAAAATCGGCAAACGGATTTTGGGAAACCGCGTCCAATAAAACGCGCCGACAATGATCGACAGCGCGATATGCAGCGACGGTGCTTGGTTGTACGGCAAGTCAAACGCTACCAACGAATCAAAAAGCCAACCCCACAGCCCGTCGGTAGGCGGCTTCGGCCAGCCAAAATGCAGCGGAAACAACATAAAGTAAGTAGTGGCAATAATTTGCGCCGATACCAGCCGTGCGGTGTAGCGGTTTTGTTCACACGCATTTCGGCAAAGGAAAAACGCCGCTGCATACATCAGATTCAACGACCAATACGGCACAATCGTCCACGCCCAAAACGGAATGCCGCGCTCCCACGCAAAAGCGATTTCCGGCACATAGGCCAACGATGCCGCGTAATGGTTGGACAGGCCGTAGCTGGTGTAGAACAGCGCGCCGACCAAGGCAAGCTTGAGTAGGGAGGCTTTCAGGGTGGGTTTCATGAAGTGGATTGTAAATGTTCTGTGTAAATCAGCTGAAATCTGCTTTCAATACAAGGCAGGCCAATGCGGCGGCAGAAATTAAGTTAATCTGCCATATCAGAGGCATAATATTATTTTACTATTTGTTAGTTGAATATTCTTGCCGGAAGACTACAATACCTCCCGCTGTTTGGCAGATTATTTATTTGCTTCAGAGCAGCGCAGGCGGCTTGAGGCTACCTGAAAAATTTCTTGATGCTCAATTAGGAGTCATAACGATTATGAAATTATTATCTGTTGTTACTGCGGCTGCACTGGCTGCCGTTTCCCTGAGTGCTGCGGCTGCACCCGCCGGCATGGTTTCTTATTCTTGCGACAACGGCAAACAGTTGAACGTGCTGTATGAGTTCAACCGCCAAGGCAAGCCGGTAAGCGCTGCGGTGAATGCCGCCGGTACGCAGGTGAACCTGACTTATAATAGAAGACAGTCCGACAGCACCGGTACTACCTTCAGCAACCGTCGCGGTTACTCTCTGTCTGCCGGTTATATCGACAAAAACACCCACACCACTTCCGACGTGGTGGGCTTAACCGCTCCTGGCGGCCGTTTCGTGGTGAAAAACTGCTCACCTGTAAACGCCGGCAACTAAGATTTCTCGATAAAAGGCCGTCTGATTTTCAGGCGGCCTTTTCTTATTTTATTTCTTCACCGCCAGGCTCACGGTGAAAATGCCGTATTCGTCTATCCATTGGCGGATTTTTTCAAAACCGGCTTTCTCAACCAGCTGATCCATTTCCCGCTGGCTGCGGCGGCGCATCACCCAGTTCGGGCTGCCTGCTTTGTGGCTGGTCAGTGCGCGCGCAATCATTTCGAGCTGCGGATGCCACGGCTGGCCGGTGTAAATCAGGTAACCGCCTGTTTCAATCGCATCGCCGAAGCCGTAGAGCGAGTTCAAAATCAAATCGTTGTCGGCAAACAATTCATGCAGGCCGGAAACGATGCCCAGCGTGGGACGGGGCTGCAAATCCTGATAGTTGGCGCGGTCGTAGGCATTGACTTCGTTGAAGGTAACCGTGTCTTGCAGACCGCGTTCGGCAATCAGTTTGCGGCCGGCTTCAACGTTAATCGGACTGTAATCGCGCAGGCGCACGGAATCGGGCAGCGTGTCGGCAGTCAGCGCGTCGAGCACATAACGGCCGTGTCCCGAGGCAATATCGAGAACATGTACCGGTTTGCCCGCTTCGCGCAGCTTGGCAGAGGCCGTCTGAATCGCTTTGCCGATATTGGTTTTGCGTTGGCGGATGCCGCGCCAGCCGATGGCGTTGAGATAGTGTTTGTCCACCGCCACACCAAAGGCGTTGCTGCCCTGCGGCTGGTTGCGGTACACATAATCGAGCGTGCTGCCGGAGTCGTAGCCGGTTTCCTTGCCGATTTTCAAACCCTCACTCCAGCGCGCGCCGAGGTCGAGGGAAGCGCGGTAAGCCGCCCAGAATGCGCCGCGCGGCGAACAAATAGGCAAAGGCGTGGCCAGTTCGTCGGCTTCGCGGCGGCTTTCGCCGTGCAAGTGGGCTTGGGTCAAATCAACTTGATATAAAGGCTGATTGAAACGTTCGCGGATAAAGCGGCGCATTTCGACAAAGGCGATTTCACGGTTTTGTTCGCCCAATGTGTCGTGATAGAAGCCGGGCAGGATATGGCGTTCTTTGATGCGGCTGCCCAAACGGTTGTAGAAATCGTGTTGCGGTTTGTGGTGAACAACCCAGTCGCTGCCGGAAATCAAAAGCTGCAAGGGCGTGGTAATGGCCTGCGCATCGGCGACGACGCGTTCGGCGGCTTCGTACAAACCGAGCAGGATGCGCACGGAAATGGCGCGGGTAATCAGCGGGTCTTGATTGAAGCTGTCTTGACGTTCTTTGTTGTGGGTCAGGTAGTGGGATTTGACGTAGCTGTTGACAAAGAAATTGCCGCGCCATTTCTGCATGATTTTCAGGCCGGTGCGGGCGAAGGGAACGTAGAGTTTGACTTTGAATGCGGGCGATGCCAATACGGCGCAGCGGATTTTCGGCGCGTAGTCGTGCAGCCAAGTGGACACCAATACCGCGCCGACGCTTTGTGCGATCACGCAGATGTTTTCGGGCTTGATGCCGTATTCGCTTTGGATGTGGCGGATGAAGTCGTCCACGTCGGCAACGGAAGTACCGATGCTGGGGCTGTCGCCGCGTTCGCCGGGGCTATGGCCATGACCGCGCGCGTCCCATGCGAAATAGGCAAAATCGTCGAAACCGAGTTCGTCGGCAACAAACATCATCCGGCCGGAATGCTCGTGCCCGCGGTGGAACAGCACGATGGCTTTATCGGAAGAGCCGTCGGCAGCGGGGCGGTAGCGGTAGAAAAGTTCGGTGCCATCTTGGGTGGCGAAGTGTTTTTGCTGTTCCTGCATATGTGTACTCCTTGGTGAGATACCTTTTAAAGAGGCTACCTGAAAATCGGTTGGGTGCGTTTTCAGGTAGCCTTTAACATTAAGATTGGCTGCCCAAACGTTTGTCCGGGCGGGTAAACAGGAAAATGAATAAGGAAGTGAGCGCGCCCAGCGTGTCGGAGAGCATGTCTTTTTGCGCATCCCAAATATCGCCTTGCGAGCCGAGCACTTCTATGCCGGCCTGGCCACCGTCGATTACGGCATACTGCCATTCGATGATTTCGTAAGTGGCGGCCACGCTCATGATGAAAAACAAGGCAAAGAACAGGGCAAGCGGTAGGCGGCAGAGTTTGCGGCGCAGCAGCCATTCGGCCATCGGGTATGCGTAGAAGCCGATGATGTAGTGGCCGACTCGGTCGAAATGGTTGCGCCCTTCGCCCAAAAACGGAGCAAGCAGGCGGTTGGCCCAATCGAAGGGCACGTCGGCGAAGGTGTAGTGCGCGCCGATGGTGTGCATAATCAGCCAAAAACTCATGAATACATAAGCCAAATTGCTAAAGCGGAACAGGCGGTAAGTGGCAATGAGCGCGATAAATACGGCGGATACGGGGACGATTTCGGCATACCAAACGGCACGGTCGGACGGGTTGATGCCCGACCAGACGATGAGTGCGGTAATGAAAATGGTGAGGCAGAGGGGGAGGATGGGGAAGGATTTTTGCATAGGGGTTGATGTGTGGAAGGGAGTAATGTTGATTGGTTCTAATCTTACTGGGGTTTTCAGGTAGCCTTTTCTTTGTAGGAGGCTACCTGAAAATTAATAAGTCAAATTCCTTTGAAGGTGTTTCAGCATCACAATCACAAACAAGGCGGGTGCGAAGGATAACATAAACATCAGCACGGCGGCTGGAATCGAACGCGGGATGGACTGTACGGCCATCACCAGCAACCAAACGGCTATCCCGGCAAAGGCGAGTGCGGCGGTGCTGAAAAAAGCCACGGCAAACCAAGCCCAGATTTTGGTGACGCAGCGCTCAAAGCGGCTGTATTGCCCGCTTTCCCGCACGGCTTCTAAATAGGCATCTAAGAAGACTAGGCCCACGAAGACGGCGGCACCCAGCCACAACCCTTTGCTGTGCCAACCGGTTTTCCCGGCTAAGCGATAAGTGTAGATGGCGATAAATAGCAGCAAAAATACCGTCCACGCATTGAATAATTTTTTCATGATTGGATTTTCAGGTAGCCTTTAAGCCATTGATAATACGCTTATAGCAGGTATAAACCAATGCTGCGCAGGCCAGCCATATTAGGGCGTAGAAAACGGTATGAAAACTGCCTACCGCCGCATACCACACCGCTAGCGTGCCGATAAAAAACGCGCGGTCGCTCTTGCCGAACGGCCCGTCATAACGCCGCCCGTTGCCGTGCACCTGCCCCAATATGCCGCAAAATTCTGTCATCGCCGCCAGCCAAATAAATAGGGCGATTTGCAGGCCGCCGAAAGGGGCGATAAAGGCAAAAGGTAGATACAGCGCGGCATCGGCGGCGACATCGGTGATTTCGTTCAGGTAGCCGCCCAATGCCGATTGTTGGCCGAACTCGCGCGCCAGCATACCGTCCACCGCATTTAACGCCATGCGCAGAAACAGCCACACAGGCATGAGCCAAAATAACGCGGGAAGGTGCGCCAAGCAAGATAACAACAACCCGAGCGCAATCGATACCGCACAGGCGAACACGGTTACCTGATTGGCCGTTACTCCTTTCTGATACAGCCGCCGCACCAGCGGGCGCAGCAGGTTTTGGAATTTGGGTTTGAGGGCGTAGATGCTCATAATATGTAGTCTCGGTGGTAGGTGCGGTTGTATTATAGATGAAAGCAGTAAATGGTTGCTGTCTGTTGTGTATCAAAAAGAAGTAGTTGGTAGTATTTTTGGTAAGTGCTGGTAGCAGGATGGGTGCATTTGTCTGAAATGGTACAACTGGGTTTGTAAGCCGATGGATAATGGAATTTAGGAATTGTCAGGAATTTGTATATAAGGGTAAAATACGCGGATAATTCAACCCGATGGTTTGCCTGTATGGCGGATTGTTGGGGGCATTGATAATAGTTAAGTTTGAAAGCAATACCGCTGGAAAGGGAAAACAAAAATGTTGATGGCGTTTGTATTGGGATTTTGGTGCCTTTGGATGGGCGAGCGCGAACCTAATGTTTTGTTGGAAGGTTTTTTCTTTACCGTTGTTGCCATTGCGGCAAACGGATTTATGCAGTGGCAGATGCCTAATGCGGATACGGTATGGGCGTTGCAGTGGGGCTTAGTTTGGGCTTGGGCTGCACTGATGATGTTTGTGGTGGATAGGTTTGGCTCAAACTTGGGTATCCGTTTGGTGGTGGCCGTGGTGGCTGGTGGCGGCTACTTTTGGCTTGAGCAAAACGGCTGTGGTTTGGCTGCCGGCTGGTTGGGCGCAGAGGCAAAATGTGTGCAGGAGGCGGTAACAGCTTCGCAATTCAGATAAGCACAAGATACTGCCTGCATTTACAAAGGCTACCTGAAATTTTAGCTTCACAGAAATTACGCTGTGTTGCATTCTTCGGTAGCCTTTAGTATTGCGTTAACATTATTGCGGTATCTCCAGTGGTTTACTGCTTTGGATGAGCCATATGCTGTCGCTACCAGATACCATTTGTAGCAAAGGCTACCTGAAAATCTACTGGGGTTTCAGGTAGCCTTTTGTTATGTTGAGGAAGGATGTGTCGTGATTCGGTTGGTTATTGCTGTCAATCCACTATAGTTTGAATCTGCATCCGGGTAAGGCGGCGCAAATGGTTCATATAAAACGGCATAGGCGTTTTCAGGTAGCCTATGCCGTTTTCTAATGCCTGTGGGATGGGCGGCTGCTTACACCACGGCTTCTTCTTTCTGCTTCTGCGGTTTGTGGATGTTTTCGCGGGTGAGGCCGAAGAAAAGGAGCAGCGGGCTAGCCACCAGTACGGAGGAGTAGATGCCGAACACGATGCCGATGGTGAGCGCGATGGCAAAGCCGTGCAGGGCGGCACCGCCGAACACCAACATGGAGACCACCATGGCTTCGGTGGAGCCGTGGGTGATGATGGTGCGGCTCATGGTAGCGGTGATGGCGTTGTCGATAATTTGCGGGATGGTTTTGCCGCGCATGGCGGGCTTGTGGATATTTTCTCGGATACGGTCGAATACCACCACCGATTCGTTCACCGAATAGCCGAGCACGGCCAGGATGCCGGCCAGCACAGTGAGAGAAAACTCCCATTGAAACAGGGCAAAGCAGCCGAGAATCACCACCACGTCGTGCATATTGGCGATGATGGCGGATACGGCGAAGCGCCATTCGAAGCGCACGGAGAGGTAGATGATGATACCGATCACCACCATGCCCAAGGCCAACAGGCCGTGGGTAACCAGCTCTTCGCCCACTTGCGGGCCGATGAATTCAACCTTGCGCAGGCTGGCGTCGGCATGGTCTTTGCGCAGCAGCTCCAATACGTTGTTGGAGAGCTGGGCAGAGGTCATGTCTTGGCGGTTGGGCAGGCGGATCATCAGCTGCTTGTTGGTGCCCAAACTTTGCACTTGGGCTTCGCCCATTTTGAGTTCGTTCAGGCGCGTGCGCACTTGGTTCGGGTCAGCGCCTTCTTTGGCGTATTGCACTTCGATAACGGTGCCGCCGGTGAACTCAACCGAGTAGTTGAGCCCTTTGGTGACGAGGAAAACCACGGCGGCGATGAACGTAATCAGCGAAATCAGAGTGGTGATTTTGCCGTAGCTCATGAACGGGATGTCGTGTTTCAAACGGTGGAAGAAATCCATCTTAGTGCTCCTTTGCGGTAGGCAGGGTGATGCCGATGGACAAATTATTCAGTTTGCGGCGGCGGCCATACCAGAGGTTGACGAAGGTACGGGAAACCACCACGGATGAGAACATGGACGTGAGGATGCCGATACAGTGCACCACGGCAAAACCGCGCACCGCGCCGGAACCGAACACCAGGAGGGCAATACCGGCAATCAGCGAGGTGATGTTGGAATCGACGATGGTGTCCCAAGCGTGGCGGTAGCCTTCGCTGATGGCCTGCTGCGGGCTCACCCCGTCGCGCAGTTCTTCGCGGATACGCTCGTTAATCAGTACGTTGGAGTCGATGGCCATACCGAGCGTAAGCGCAATGGCCGCAATGCCGGGTAGGGTGAGCGTGGCTTGCAGGAGAGACAAAATTGCAATCAGGAACAACAGGTTGGCAGTGAGTGCCAGCACGGAGAAGATACCGAACAGGCGGTAGTACACCACCATAAAGGCAGCCACGGCCAAGAAGCCCCACAGCGTGGAGTGGAAGCCTTTTTGGATGTTTTCCTTACCCATAGACGGGCCGATGGTGCGCTCTTCGATGATTTCCATCGGCGCGGCCAGCGAGCCGGCGCGCAGCAGGAGTGCGGTGTCATTGGCTTCGGCCACGTTCATGCTACCTGAAATCTGCACATTGCCGCCGGGAATCGGCTCGTTGATGGTCGGCGCGGTAACGATTTCGGCTTTGCCTTGGTCGATCAGGATCATGGCGGTGCGGCGGCCGACGTTGTTGCGGGTCAGGTCGGCGAAAATGCTGGTGCCGGCGTTATCGAGCTTCAGGTTTACCGACGGGCGGTTGTCGTGGGTGAAGCCGGCTTGGGCATCGTTGATGTTGTCGCCGGTGAATTCCACCTGCTTGCTCACCAACAGCTGGCCGCCTTCGGCAGTGGGCAGCAATTCATAGCCGGCCGGTACGGTGCCGGCTTCCGCCTGTTGCAGCAGTGCGGGGTCGTCGGCCACCATGCGCACTTCCAGCGTGGCGGTGCGGCCGATGATGTCTTTGGCTTTGGCGGTGTCTTGCACGCCGGGCAGCTGCACCACGATGCGGTCGGGGCCGGCCTGCTGAATAATCGGCTCGGCCACGCCCAATTCGTTCACGCGGTTGTGCAGGGTGTTGATGTTCTGCTTCACGGCAGCATCGCGGATTTGCGTTTGAGTGGTTTCGGGCAGGCTCACCACTAGGTTGTTGCCGTCAGCCTTCAATTCCGCATCCGGCGCGGTTTCTTTCAGCTTGGGCAGGGCGGCTTGCAGGGTGGCCGCATCTTGGAAGGGCACAATCAGCGTATCGCCGCTGCGGCGCATATTGCCGGTGCGGATTTTGTCTTTACGCAGCTGGCGGCGGAAGTCGCCGGAGATGCGGTCGAAGGTTTTATCCACTGCCGCGTGCATGTCCACGCGCATGGTAAAGTGCACGCCGCCGCGCAGGTCGAGGCCGAGGAACATCGGGTTGGCGCCGAGCTTGGTCATCCAATCGGGCGTATTGGCAATCAGGTTGAGGGCGATGATGTAGTTGTCGCCCAATTTCTGCTCGATGGCGTCGCGGGCTTTGCTTTGCAACTCTTCATTGGGCAGGCGCACGCGCAGGCTGCCGTCGGCAATAAACATGCCGTTGTGCTGGATGTTGGCTGCCTTCAGCGCCTCTTCCACGGCTTGTTCGGTGGTTTGGTCGATGTGGATCGACTGGCGGTTGGTGGAAACCTGCACGGCCGGGGTTTCGCCGTAGAGGTTGGGCAGGGCGTAGATGGCGGATACAACGATAACCAGCCCAATCAGCAGGTATTTCCAAAGCGGATAACGGTTCATAACGGGCTTTCAGAAACGGAAAACGGGCAGCGTGGCCGGAGTGCGGCTGCTGCGCCGTAGGAAAAGGTTAGTTCTCGAGCTTTTTGATGATGGCATCGCGGTGGAAATCAACCACGGTGTTGGGGGCAACTTCTAGACCGATGATTTCTTCGCCGATTTTGGAAACTTTGCCGATCATGCCGGCACCGGTCATCACTTTGTCGCCTTTTTTCAGCTTGCTGAGCATCTCGCGGCGGCGCTTCTCGTCACGCTGTTTCGGCCGGAGAATCATGAAGTAGAGCATGGCAAAGAGAAAAATCAGCGGGAGGAAACTCTGCACGGTGCTCATCAGGTCGGGCTGAGCGGCGGCGGCGAGTGGGAAATGCAACATGAGGCAAGACTCCGAAAAGAAAAATGAAAGTGTGCCATTGTAAACGGGCAGCGGGGTTTTTCCAACCCGTGAAACAGAAATTTAGGCGCGGTTGCCATGGCCGGGAAGATTTTGTGGCGGAGTGTGTGGCGGGCTGAAATTTTGTCGGGTTGGGCTTTATCCTCATCTGTTGGATGAACAAGGGCTACCTGAAACATCCCGCAGCATTGCGGATAGGGGTTTCAGGTAGCCTGTTATAGTGAATTAACAAAAACCAGTACAGCGTTGGCTCGCCTTGCCGTACTATCTGTACTGTCTGCGGCTCGTCGCCTTGTCCTGATTTTTGTTAATTCACTATAGATTTTCAGGTAGCCTTCCCAAGCGGTGGAAAGGCTACCTGAAAATATTCCTACACGGGTTTGGCTAACCTAAGGCCAGATGCTGTGCACTCACGCCTTCGGGCGATACGACGAGGCAGCCGCCTTCTTTGCCGTACCAGTCTTGCAGCACGAAGCGGGTGAAGCTTTGGCCGCTGGGCAGGGTGTGGCGGTGCAGGGCAGGACGGTGGGTGTGGCCGTGGATGAGGTCGGCGCCGGGGTGTTGCGCCATCAGGGCGGATACCGCTTCTTCGGTTACGTCGGAAACGGCGCTTTTGCCGTTTTCGGCTTTGCCACGCTCGCTCATCTGGCGGATTTGCTGAGCCAGCAGGCGGCGTTCGGCCAGGGGTTTGGCGAGGATAGCGGACTGCCATTGGGGCTGGCGCGATTGGGCGCGGAACTGCATATAGGGCAGGTCGGCGGTGCAGAGTTCATCGCCGTGGGTGAGGAGGTAGGGGCGGCCGTAGAGGGTAAGCGGATGCTGCTCGGGCAACAGGGTCATGCCGCTGCGGCGGGCGAAGTCTTGGCCGAGCAGGAAATCGCGGTTGCCGGGGATGAAATATACGGGTTTGTGTTGGGCGAATGCTTTTAATTCGGCGGCGATGTGGTCGGTGAAGGGGGTACGGTCGTCGTCGCCCACCCAGGCGTCAAACAGGTCGCCGAGGATGTAGAGGGCATCGGCTGTACTTTGCCATTGGTGCAGCTGGCGCAGGAAGAGTTCGGTGAGTTCGGGGCTGTGCTCGGAGAGGTGGAGGTCGGCGATAAAGATGGTTTGGTTCATGGTTCAGGCGAAGATTTCGGAATAACGTTCGGGGGAAAAGCCGATGTGGACGCGGCCTTGGTGCTCGAGCACGGGGCGTTTGATTACGGAGGGCTGTGTCTGCATCAGGGCGATGGCGCCTTCGCGGCTGTCGGCGGCGGCTTGTTCGGCCGGGGTAAGTTTGCGCCAGGTGGTGCCTTTGCGGTTGATGAGAACGTCTGCGCCGACGGCATCGAGCCAGCGGGCGAGCTGTTCGGGCGCGGGGGCTTCGGTTTTGAAATTAACGAAGGCGTGGGGCACTTGCTTTTCGCTCAGCCAGGCGCGGGCTTTTTTCACGGTGGCGCAGTTGGGGATGCCGTATAGGGTGGTCATTATTGTGTATAATCCTTAAGTTTTCACCCCGCCATTGTACGGGCAGGATGTTTTTTTGTCATGGCACAAGCCGTGCCGGGCAGATTTGATTTTGGAGGCTTTATGAAACATTGGATATGGGCGGCCCTGGCGGCCGGTTTGCTGGCCGGTTGCGGCGCGCAGGAAGCGGGCAAAGGGCAGTTTCGGGATGTGCTGGCGCGTTATGCGGAAACCAACGAAGTGTGCCTGCCGCTGGCTTTGGATGCCGACGGGGCAAACGCGCCGCTGCTGGGTTCGGAGCGGATTGCGCTGCCGCGCCGCAATGCGGAAGACAAACGCATCAACGAAGCGGCCGTTAAGCAGATGCGGGCTTTGGAGAGCGCCGGTTTGTATGAGCGGTTGAAGGAAAACGATGACGATGTGGCGCTGGTGTTCGTGCTCACCGAAAAAGGCCGCAGACACACCCGCGCCAGCCTAAACGGCCCGCTGTTCTGCCTGGGGCGCGAGCATGTGGATAAAGTGCAGTACTACACCGAGCCGGCCACCAACGCCGCCGGGCTCACCGTATCCCGCGTGGTGTATGAAGGCAGCATCACGATGGACGGCTGGGGCAAGCGCCTGATACGCCACGGCAGCGAAGCCTGGCAAAACAGCCTGCCGCTGAAGCGGGTGGAGCAGGCTACGCTGGTGAAAACCAACGACGGCTGGCGCGATATGCGCGAACTGCCGCCTGTGGAAGGCGTGGCGCAGACAGCGCAGTAGCACAGGTTTCAGGCTACCTGAAAACAGAATGGCACATTAAAACGGCGGCATGGAAATGCCGCCGTGTGTTTTTCTAAGTGAGATGTCGGACTCAAGAATTCGATCTGCGGTTGTCATACAGCTTTTCAGGTAGCCTTTATCGTGCCGCTTTAAAACGTTTTTTGCGAATCCAGCAAAATGGTTACCGGCCCGTCGTTGCACAGGCTGACCAGCATGTGGGTGCGGAATCGGCCTTCGGCCACGTTCACGCCGTGGCCGCGCAAGAGGGCGGCCACTTGCTGATACAGCGCTTCGGCCTGTTCGGGGCGGGCGGCTTGGCTGAAGGAGGGGCGGCGGCCGTTGCGGGCGTCGCCGTAGAGGGTGAATTGCGATACCAGCAGCACTTCGCCGCCGGTGTCTTTCACCGACAGATTAAGCTTGCCGGCTTCGTCTTCAAAGATGCGCAGGTGGGCGATTTTGTCGGCGATATAGCGGGCGTCGGCCTCGCTGTCTTCGCCGCCCACGCCAAGCAGCACGCACAGGCCGTGGGGAATTTGGCTGAACGGGGCATCGGGCGCGTCGGCGGCGGCGATGTGGGCATGGCTGACTTTTTGGATAACGGCACGCATGGTTTCAGGTAGCCTTTCTGGTTGTTCCCAAGAGGTAGGGTGCGGCTTGGCCTTGCGGTGTAGGGATGCTGTGCTACGGCTTGCCGCTTGGTTGCCTGCCTATTGTCGGGATGATGGTTTAGGGCGGATGGATTAAATGAAAGGCTACCTGAAAATTGATGCGCTCTATTTTCAGGTAGCCTTTTCTCGGCGGGCGCTTAAGCCTCGCTTTGCTCTTGGCTCGGGCTTTCGGCTGAGGTTTGGGTTTCGGCGGTTTGTGCTTCGTCTTCCTCTTCTTCGGCTACGCGTTCGAGGCTGACGAGGGTTTCGCCTTCGTCCAGGTTAATCAGCTTCACGCCGGCGGCGGCGCGGCCGGTTTCGCGGATTTGTTCCACCTTGGTGCGGATGAGTACGCCGCCGCTGGTAATCAGCATCAGGTCGTCGCTTTCGCTTACCAGGGTGGCGGCCACTAGGTCGCCGTTGCGCTCGCCGGTGTTGATGGCGATATTGCCTTGGCCGCCTTTGTTTTTGCGGCTGTAGCTGGCAATCGGAGTGCGTTTGCCGTAGCCGTTGGCGGTGGCGGTGAGCACTTGCAGTTCGCTCTGTTCGCACTCGGGGGCGAAGGTGATGAGGCTGACGATGCGGCCGTTTTCGGGCAGTCTCATGCCGCGCAGGCCGCCGCTGCCGCGGCCGCTGGGGCGTACGCCGTGTTTGCCGCTGATGGGGGCGCTGTCGGCGCTGTCGTCTTCCTGGCTAGCTGAAATTTCGGTGTCGTTGTCGTCGCCCGTTTCTTCGTCGTCGCTGCTGCGTTCCCAATATTCGTTGAAGCGGATGGCTTTGCCGAGGTTGGAGAAGAGCATGATGTCGTTGCGGCCGGAGGTGCGCGCCACGCCTACCAGGCTGTCGCCTTCTTTGAGGGCGATGGCTTTGATGCCGACTTTGCTCACGTTTTTAAATGCGGAAAGTTGCACTTTTTTCACCACGCCCATGGCGGTGGCGAAGAAAACGTATTCGTCTTCGGGGAAGTCGCGCACGGGCAGGATGGCGGAGACTTTTTCGTTTTCGTCCAGCTGGATAACGTTGTTGATCGGGCGGCCGCGCGAGTTGCGCCCGCCTTCGGGCAGTTTGTATACCTTAATCCAGTGGCAGCGGCCGTGGTTGGTGAAGCACATCAGGTAGTCGTGGGTGTTGGCCACAAACAGGGTTTCGATGAAGTCTTCGTCTTTGGTGGCGGCGGCCTGCTTGCCGCGACCGCCGCGCCGCTGGGCTTGGTAGTCGGTGGTGGGCTGGGTTTTGATGTAACCGCCGTGGGTGAGGGTAACCACCATTTCGCGCGGCGGAATCAGGTCTTCGTCGGCGATGTCGCCGCCGAACGGGTTGATTTCGCTGCGGCGCGGGTCGCCGAAGTTGGTTTTGATTTCGATGAGCTCGTCGTGGATGATTTGGGTGATGCGCTCGGGCTTGGCCAAAATATCCAGGAAATCGATAATCTGCGCCATGATGGTTTTGTAGTCGGCGAGGATGGTGTCTTGGTCGAGGCCGGTGAGGTTGCGCAGGCTCATGCGCAGGATGGCGTCGGCTTGCAAGTCGCTCAAATAATAGCCGTCTTCGCGCAGGCCGAGGTTTTCAGGTAGCCCTTCGGGGCGCGCCATATTCAAATCCAAATCGGTGCGGCTGAGCATGTCGCCCACCAGGCCGGACTGCCACGGCCGCGCCAGCAGTTTGGTTTTGGCTTCGGCTGCATCGGCGGATTCTTTGATGAGCTGAATCATCGGGTCGATATTGGAAAGCGCCACGGCTTTGCCTTCGGCGATGTGGCCTTCGTGCCGCGCTTTTTTCAGGCGGAACAGGGTGCGGCGGGTAACCACTTCGCGGCGGTGGCGCAGGAATTCGGCCAGAATCTGCTTCAAATTCAACAGGCGCGGCTGGCCGTCGACCAGGGCCACCATATTGATGCCGAAGCTGTCTTGCAGCTGGGTGAGTTTGTAGAGCTGGTTGAGCACGACTTCGGCGTTTTCGTTGCGCTTCAGTTCGATCACCACGCGCATGCCGGATTTGTCGGATTCGTCGCGCAAATCGGAAATGCCTTCCAGCGTTTTCTCGCGCACCAGCTCACCGATTTTTTCCACCAGCTTGGCTTTGTTTACCTGATAGGGGATTTCATCGATGATGATGGCTTCGCGCTCGCCGTGTTTGCCGACAGGCTCGATATGGGTTTTGCCGCGCATCACCACGCGGCCGCGGCCGGTGCGGTAGCCTTCGCGCACGCCGGCGAGGCCGTAAATGGTGGCGCCGGTGGGGAAGTCGGGGGCTTTGATGGTGTCGATGAGCGCGTCGATAGACGTGTCGGGATCGGCCAGGAGTTGCAGGCAGGCATCCACCGTGTCGCCCAAATTGTGCGGTGGGATGTTGGTGGCCATGCCCACGGCAATACCGGCCGAGCCGTTGGTCAGCAGGGCGGGGAAGCGAGTGGGCATCACCAGCGGCTCTTGTTCGCTGCCGTCGTAGTTCGGGCCGAAGTTTACGGTGTCTTCTTCAATATCGGCCAGCATTTCGTGGGCGATTTTCGCCATGCGGATTTCGGTGTAACGCATGGCTGCCGCGCCGTCGCCGTCTACCGAGCCGAAGTTGCCCTGGCCGTCTACCAGCATATAGCGCATGGAGAAGGGCTGCGCCATGCGCACGATGGTGTCGTACACCGCGGAATCGCCGTGCGGATGGTATTTACCGATAACGTCGCCCACGATACGGGCGGATTTTTTATAAGACGAATTCCAATTGTTTTTCAACTCGTGTATGGCGTAGAGCACGCGGCGGTGCACGGGTTTCAGGCCGTCACGCACATCGGGCAGCGCGCGGCCGACGATTACAGACATGGCGTAATCGAGATAGCTTTTGCGCATTTCCTCTTCGAGGCTGACGGGGATGGTTTCTTTGGCAAACCGGTGGTCGTGGGTGCTGCTCATGGAGATTTAAAGCCCAATCGATTAAAACGCATTATTTTATCACACAATGTGCGGTAAGGCTGGGCGGGAAAGGCTACCTGAAAACGGAATGGCGAGTTTCAGGTAGCCTTTTATATTTCTACTTCATTGGCCGGTGTATTCCACCAAGAGCGGGCGGTGGTCGGAGTGTTGCCAGGGCAGGGTGTGGGCGGAAACGTTTAGGCCTTTGGCTAAGGCGTGGTCGATATTGAGGAAGAACGGTTTCCAAGTAGGGGTGAAGTAGCGGGTGGCGGGGCGGCTGCCGCTTTCTTGCTGGAAGCGGCGGAACAGCGGGGAAAACGGGCTGCTGTTGAAGTCGCCCACGGCCAGTGCGTGCGGTTCGGTGGCGAGGGCGCGGGCGGTTTCGGCCAGGTAGTGCTGCCGCGCCCCGGCCAGTTCGCTGCTGATGGGTGGCGGCGGGTGCAGGGCGTAGATGGCGGTGCCGTCGGCAGTTTGGGCGCGGATATAGGGATAGTCGCCAATCATGCGCACTTCGCAGGCGGCCAGCGGCTGTTTGCTCCACAGGGCGAGGGCGAAGGGGCTGTGTTCGCGGTGTTGGCAGCCGTGCGGATAGGCTTGGTGCAGGCTTTGCCAGCCGGGGTTGTCGAGGTTGATTTCGCCCAGCGCGAGCAGGTCGGCCTGTTCGGCCAAGAGGGCGGCGCTTTCCGCTGCGGCTGCGGGGTTGTCGAGGTGGACGTTGTACCAAACCAGCCGCGTGCCGTCGGCCGGAGCATCGGGCAGGGCGAAGGGCTGAGCCAGCCACAGCAGCGATGCGGCAGCACACACGAGCCACGGCGCCCGCCACTTCGGGCGCGGCCAAATCGCGGCCAAGATGAAAATAGCGGCGTAGTAAGGTAGGAAATGGCTGAACAGTTCGGCCGGCCAAAAGAAACTGCCGAACTGCCCGGCTATAACGGCAGCCAGGGCGAGCAGGGCGAGGATGTGCAGACGCAGGCGGATAAAGGCGGACATTGCGGTGTGGGTGGAAAGGTGGCGGGTGGGATGGAGGCTACCTGAAAAACGGGCGGGGCGGTTTTCAGGTAGCCCGTGTTTTGACCGCACCGCGCCGCAGGCCGCGCAGCAGCAGGCGTTGCACGATGTGGCACAACAGTGCGGAGAGCATGGCGGCGGGGTAGATCAGGAGCAGCACATAGGCAGACATCTCGCGCGGCAGCAGCGCCAGCAGCAGCAATGCGCCGGTAATGACTTCCCACAGCAGGCTGTCTTCCTTTGAAGAGGCTGTCAGCCGCGCCGCCCGCGAAGGCAGCAGCAATAGCCACAGCTGCGCGGCATAAGCGGCGCGGAACGGCAGCAGCAGCCATTGCCACGGTTTGCGGCCGATTTTCCAAGCCAGCAGCTGCCGAATCGGCTTCTCGATTTTTCCCAGCCAACCGGGGCGGTCGAACAGCAGATACAGATTGGCATTCAGCCACAGCAGGGAGGCGGCCAGCAGGTATTGCGGATAGCCTTGCAGAATAGGAAAGGTTATCGGCAGCCCCAGCACCCCGGTCATGCAGAGGCAGGCTTTGAACCAGGCCGATGCGTCTTTCACGGCAAAGCTGCCGTCGTCCCGGTCGTAGGTGCTGTAATAAGTGAGCGACAACATATAGGCAAGCACGCTGCCGTGCCACAGCGGCACATCCAGCGAGGCGGGCAGCGTGAGCGCCACCGTGATGGGAAAAGCAAGCAGATACAGCGCCTTGCCCCAAGGCGAGTAGTGTTTGAAGCGGACGAGCCGCCCTTCCATGCTCGGCCACAGCAGGCGCAGCAGTACCAGCAGAAAGCTGGCACACATGATGTAGATGCCGTAAGACATGGCCGTAACAATGAACGTGATGAAAACCGCTGCTGTTAAGGCAAAGCCCTTGTCCCAGCCCGCATCCACGGCCACCACTATGCCGCTTACGATGGCTATCAAGAAGCAAACCGCCACCCAGGCAATGCGGCAGCCGTGCCAGAAATCGTAGCGCTTGTGTACGGCCGGGCGGTAGGTGTGCAGCAGCCAGCGCTGGCGGCGGTTGGCTTCGCCGGACAACTCCGGCCACAGCAGCATGGCGGCAAAGGCGGCAAACAGGCGGCGCATCAGGCCGGGTTGGGTGCCGAGGAAGCGGGCGAACAGGGCGGATACGGGCAGGCGCTCCTCCGGCTTGCCGCCGTCTTCGTCCGGCCCGGTGGCTTCCGGCTCGAACAGGCGGATGATGCCGGCGGTGCGGCGGTATTCTTCCAGCCGCGCCAGGCCTTCCGGGTCGCGCACTTCTTGGAAGAAGGCATGCGGCCAGCCGGGATAGTCGGCCAAGTGCGCCCACAAGAGCGGGTGGCGGATTTGGTTGTGGTGCAGGAAATCGAGGCAGGCTGCGGCCACATCGCTCCGCTCCTGCGGCGGTACGTTGTCGAGCATCCGGCTGGTTTCCGGCCAGCGGCGCAGCAGCTCTTCACTGCCGCCTTGCTTGAACCATTGCCGCCAGTGCGCCAGCAGCTGTGCCGTGGCCTGCCCGACGGGCGGGATGAAGGACTGGGTATGCTGCGTTTGGGCGCGGTGTTTGGCCAGCTTGGCCGCTATCCTGCGGTATTCCTTGATCTGCTCGAGCTCGGCCGGGGTGAAGATGTTGTTGCGGATGTCGGGGCGGTGCCAGCCGAAATAGTCCGACCATTGCGCCCACAGCATACAGTCGTCGATTTGGCGGGTGCGCAGGAAGTCGGCGAATTGGTAGGAGGCGTTTTCGGTTTCGCCCAGGGGTAGTTGCTCGAGCCGTTCGCGGATGTGCGGCCAGGCGGCTTCGAGTTCGGCCGTGCCGCCACGGGTGAAGTAAGTTTCGATATTGCTGAGCAGGGGGGCGCAGGGGTCGCCGCCGTAGGGATTGAGGCTACCTGAAAAGGTGTTGCCGATATCGGGGTCGAACGGATAAACGAAGGCTTCGGGCGCGCTTTCGTTTTCTTCCGCACCGGGATGGGGGCTACCTGAAAACAGTTCGTCTGCTTCGGGCGGGTTTCCGTTTTCAGGTAGCCTTTCGTTTTCGGTTGTATCGGGATGGAGGCTACCTGAAAATCGGTAGGCGTGGTGTTCGTCGGGGTTGCTGGCCTGCCAAGGCGGCAAAGTATGATGGGAATCGGCCTGGTCGAATCCGCTTTGTTCGTTTTGGCGAAACTCGCTCTGCTCGTTTTCAGGTAGCCATTCGCTTGCCGGGAACGACCATTCCGGGGCGGCTTCGCTTTCGATATAGGGGGCGATGGCGAGGGCTTCGTCAAACGCTTCGCGCAGGCGCTGGTAGCCTTCGGCATCGTCGTCGGGGCGGGTGGTTTTGAGCAGTTTGGCGTAGGCGCGTTTGATGGCGCGTTCGTCTGATGTGGGCGCGATTTGCAGGATGTGCCAGCAATCCATGATGGGTTCCGGTGCGGTGTGGGGGCTACCTGAAAATGAGCGAAGTGAATTTCGCCAAAACGAGCAGGGCGAGTTTCGCCAAAACGAACGAAGTGAGTTTCGTCAAAATGAGCGAAGCGAGTTTTCAGGTAGCCTGCTTGTTGTTTTCCGTTTGGGCTTGGGGATGAATGCCCGGTTGGCGGTTTCCGGGCGGCCTTAGAGCAGCCAGCCGCCGTCGAAGTGGCGCAGGAATTCGCCGAATTCTTTTTGCGCGTGGCGGATGGCGTTGGCGTCTTGGCTCTCCAGCGTGCGCTCGAACTGCATCACGGCGCGGCCGATGGCTTGGCGCTGTTCGCCGAGGTATTCTTCATACAGGCGTTTGCCTTTTTCCAGCAGGTAGATGTTTTCCTGCTGTTCGCGCGGGTGGACTTTGAGCGCGGCGAGGCGTTCGAGCGCGGCCTGTACTTCTTCTTCGCTCAGGTTGATGCTGTTGTGGCGGAAGGTTTGGTTGACTTTGATGTTGAGGTCTTCGTTGCTCACGTCCACGTCCAGCAGGCCGTTGGCGTCGTAGCTGAAGCGCACGTCGATGTTCACTTCGCCAGCGCGGCGCGGCGGCACGCGCACTTCGAGCTGGCCGAGCTCGAGGTTTTCGCTGGCGAGCACGGATTCGCCCTGCAGCACGCGAAGCGTGATGGCGGTTTGCCGGTCGTTCATGGTGGAATAGCCGGACACGCGCGATACGGGCACGGGCATATTACGCTCGATAATCGGGCTGAAAATGCCGTGCGTAACGCTGCCGTCCGGCAGCTGTTCGGATACTTCCACGCCCAGCGAGAAGGGCATCACGTCGGTGAGCACCACTTCTTCCACGTTGCTGTCGCGCGCCAGCAGGGCGGCCTGCACCGCCGCGCCGCGCGCGATGGCTTCATCGGGATTGACCGAGGCTTTGGGAATGCGGCCGAACAGCTGGGCGATGGTGTTGCGGATAACCGGCATCCGCGTGGCGCCGCCCACCAAAATGATGCTGTCGATTTGGCTCGGGTGCAGTTTGGCGTCGCGCAGGGCGCGTTCCAACGGCTGGCGCAGCCGCGCCATCAGCGGCTTGGCGGCTTCTTGGAATTCTTGGCGGGTAATCGCGGCGGCGGCCATGCGGTTGCCTACGTTCACCTGCACTTCGGCCTGCATTTCTTCGCCGAGCCTGCGTTTGGCAGTTTCCAAGGCCTGCCACAGCTCGCTGCTGTCGGCGAGGCGGGCACGTTCTTCGTCGCTCAATTCTTTGCATTTGGCCAGAAAAAGCTGGCGCAACACCTGCACGAAATCTTCGCCGCCCAAGTGGTTGTCGCCCGCGCTGGCGGATACCTGCACCACGCCGTCGAAATAATCCAGCACGGATACGTCGAACGTGCCGCCGCCGAGGTCGTAAATCAAAAAGCGGGTGTCGTCGGGCTTTTCCTGCAGGCCGTAGGCCAAGCCGGCGGCGGTGGGCTCGTTGAGCAGGCGCAGCGCGTTGAGCCCGGCCATCTGTGCGGCGTTGCGCGTGGCCTGGCGCTGGATGGCGTTGAAATAGGCGGGCACGGTAATCACCACGTCGCGCACTGCTTCGCCCAAATCGGCTTCGGCATCTTCTTTCAGCTGGCGCAGCACCAGTGCGGAAAGCTCTTCGGCGCGGAATTTCTTGCCGTTGAGCCGGAAGATTTTGTCGGTGCCCATGAAGCGTTTGAAGGCGGAGGCGGTGGCCTGCGGGGCGGTGCGCAGCCGCTCGCGCGCGGCCAGCCCCACCAGTATCGTGCCGTCGTCTGCCACGCTTACCACGGAAGGCGTGAGCGTGTGGCCGAGCCGGTTGGGAATCAGGCGGGTTTCGCCGTTGATAAATTGGGCGACGAGGCTGTTGGTGGTGCCTAAATCAATGCCGATTTGTGCGGTCATGGTGTTAAAGCCGTGAAGTGAAAAGGCAGTATTTTAAGCGGAAACAGGCTACCTGAAAATGTGTGGCGGCTTTCAGGTAGCCTTGCGGCTTACTGCCGGGCTGGGTTCAGCCACACATGCCGCGACAGGGCAAACAGCAGCGCGCTGCCGCACAGGGTGGAGGCCAGCATCATGGCGGGCATGATGCGCGCGCTGCCGTCGTGCAGCTGGGTGGTGAGGAAGCCCACGGCGGCGGCGATCAGCACTTGGCTGGAAATCAGCACGCCGTTGGCGCTGCCGCCTTCAGCTTTGAAATAGCCCATGAAGCAGGCCTGGGTGTTGGCCACCACCAGCCCCTGCGTGCCCACCGACACCATCACCAAAGGCGCAAACAGCCACAAAGGCGGCATAGCGGCGGCTTGGGAGAGCAGCATCAGCAGGAAGTTGGCGCAAAACTGCACGGCGATGCCGATGAGCAGGATATTGGCCGGTTCGCTGCCGCTTTTCAGCCGCCAGGCGGTGATGCGGTTGAAGAAAACCATGGTCACGATATTGAGGCCGAACAGCAGGGTGTAGAAGCCGTTGCTCAGGCCGTAGAACTTCATATACACCGAAGGCGATTCGGTGAGGAACGCAAACATGGAGGAAAAGCTGAACGACTGGAAAAACAGAAAGCCGAGCGATTGCGGCTTGGCAAACACGCTGCGGTAGCCCGTGAAAATAATCGAGAGCGGCGAACCCGCCGGTTTGGCGGCGGGGCGGTTGGCCGGGAGGAAACGCCATTGCAGCAGCCACACCAGCGCGGCATAGCCCAGCAGGAAGCCGAACACCGCGCGCCAGCCGCCGATTATCTGCATCAGCCAGCCCACCATCGGCGCCAAAATCGGCGCCGCCATCATAATCACACCAATCAGCGCAAACATCTGCGCCGCGCGGCGGCCTTCGTAGTGGTCGCGCACAATCGCCCCGCCGCTCACCGCCACCATGCCCGCGCCAAAAGCCTGCAGCATACGCAACAGCATCAGCTGCGGCAGGGTTTGCAGCAAAATCAGCCCCAAGCTGGCCACAAGATACACCCCCAGCCCGGCCAGCACCACCGGCCGCCGCCCTTTAAAATCGGAAAACACCCCGCCCAGCAGCACGCCCGCCGACTGCCCCACCAGAAAAATACTCAAGCTTTGCTGAATATCGGTTTCGCCCACGCCCAAGCCGGCCGCCATCGCCGGCACGGCGGGCAAGTAGGTATCAATCGAAAACGGCATCACCGCCGCCATTGCGGCCATGAGCAGCGCCATTTGTTTATCGGAAAGGCGGGAAGGAGCAGGAGAGTTCATCAGAATTAACGCAATAAAAAAATAAGAAAAATCAGCGGATAAAATAATAGGCCACATAGCCGCCGAACACGGCCAACGGCAACAATTGCAGCAAAGCGCGCCGCTTGGCTGCCGCATCCTGGCGCAAATGCGCCGACACCAATGCAAACAGCACATATTTCAGCAAAAACACACAGGCGCAGCACATCACCACCCCGTGCAGCAAATAGCCCGTGGCATCGTGCGCCGGATTCAGCGCAAACCACAAGGCCAGCAACAGCGGCAGCAGGCACACGGCCAGCCAGCTTTTCAGATGAGAGGGCATAAAGATTCCTTTTGATGGGGGGCTTAAAGGCTACCTGAAAAAGAACAGGCCGCCCGGCCGCCTATCTGCGCCAATGATAACGCTTTTTCTGTTCGCGGTAGTGTTCGCGGTCGAGCCGCATACTGCGCAATCCCGAATCGCCATACCAGCCGGAATGCGCCAGGCGAAACGCCATCAGCAACGAGAACAAGGTAAAACCCACCCGCTGCCACACGTTCCCGCCGACAAAGCCCAGCGCAGACGCCGCCGCAGCGGCCAACAACAGCAGCGTGCAGGAGAAAGCCAGCAGGCGGCGCAGCCATTTCCAAGCCGTGGCTAGCACGATTTCTGTGGCGCTGGCCGGGTGGGATTGGCGGGATTCGAAATACCACACCAAACCGCAAGGCAGCGAAAAGGCCAGCCAAAACAACCAGCCGTCGAGCTTGGCAAACCCGCCGCCGGAGCCCACGATCACCGCTATTGCGGCGGGTGCCATCAGATGAGGGAACAGTTTGCGCATGGTATTTCTCCGATCAGGCTACCTGAAAACAGCCAACGCCCGTTTTAACGGCATTGCAGCTCTGTTTTCAGGTAGCCCCAATTATATCCCGATTGCCCGGGCCGATTGGTTATTCTATTGGACAAGCTATATAATTCCGCCAGTTTCACCGCACCCAACCGCCCGTTATGAGCCTGATTACCCACCTGCGTCCGGCACGCATCCAAGATTGCGAACACATCTACAACGCCCACCAATACGCCGTGCGCTACACCTGCGCCCGCAACTACAGCGAAGCCGTGCTGCAAGCCTGGCTTGCCCTGCTCAGCCCCGACAGCTACCTCGACACCCTCGAAGACGAACGCAAGCTCCTGTGGGTGATCGAATTCAAGCACCACATCCAAGGCTTCTTCCAGCTTAATCTGCAAGAATCCCAGCTCGATGCCCTGTATGTGCATCCCTTCGTGCAGCGCCAAGGCCTCGGCACCGCCCTGCTCGGCCGCGCCGAAGAGCTGGCCTACCAACACGGGCTGGGCATGCTCAAACTCTACGCCTCGCTCAATTCCGAACCGTTCTACCTGCTCAACGGCTACCGCCCCCTTGGCGAAGCCATGCTGCCGCTCAACCAAGAAATCGGCATCGAATGCCGGCTGATGCGCAAGCTGCTCACCGACTGCCGCTGATTATTCCAACCAAGCTCAAACGCAAAATGAACAAACGCCTCCCCGCCGCCCTCCTAGGCAGCCTCCTGCTCGCCGCCTGCCTGCCCAAACCCGCCGTGCTCACCATGGATCAGATCCGCCGCATGGACTACGGCAGCTACCCGCGCAACTACGAGCAACTCATCAAACGCCACCTCGCCCAAACCCTGATCGATCCCCATTCCGTGATGTACGGCGGCTTCTCTCAGCCGCGCAAATATCTGCAAGTGCATAAAAACCAATACGTTGCCGCCGGGCAGATCAGCTACTACCCCTCCTATATGGTGTGCGCCCGCGTCAATGCTAAAAACAGCTACGGCGGCTACAGCGGCTGGCAGACGCACGCCTTCTTCATTAAGAACGGCGCAGTGGTCAACAGCGACCAACACCCCTTGAAATGCGACAGCCAAGACGAAATCGTGTTGGATATCGACGCACTCGCCAACGTGGAAGTGCAGCCGTAAACCGCATGCAGGCTACCTGAAACCGCCCGCAGCTTTCAGGTAGCCTACTCCGCCCGCCGAAAGAGCCGCCATGAAAATCCCGCCATTCCTGATTGCCCTGCTCGCCCTCCCCGCCTGCACGTATCTCGACGGCCCAAACGGGCGGTTCTTCTCGCTCGATTTGCCCGTGGAAACCATACACACCGTGCACAAAACCGTGCGCGTGGATGCCGCCCCGGGCACCACCGTCATCATGAGCGAAAGCTCCCCGCTCGACGGCTACTACAGCCCCGTGCTCAACAACGGCCGCCGCACCCTGCTGCGCCAGGCCGCCGACAACTCCTGCCTCAGCCTCGAACGCAGCGGCATGCCCGCCTACCTAGTCAGCCAGCCCTGCCACGGACGCAATAACCAGCAATTCATGTTCGACGGCCCGCGCCTCAACATCAACGGCCTGTGCGCCGAAGCCACCGGCGGCGCCGGCAGTCCCGTCATCGCCACCGCCTGCCAAAACAACCGCAGCCAGCATTGGATTGCCGAGGGCAGCCACATCCGCAGCGCCGCCAACGGCCTGTGCCTGGACGGCAGCGGCGGCATGGTGAGCCTGCAATATTGCGATAACGGGATGGGGCAGCGGTTTTACCGATAGCTTGGCTGCGGGTTGTGTGGAAATAGAGAGGCTACCTGAAAAATCGAAGGATGGTTTTCAGGTAGCCTTTTTATGGTGGGAGATTATTGACTGATTTACTTTGGCCTGCCCAATGTATTCCATAAATTTTTGCTGCAAGCACTCATCAGGAAAGTAGTGAAGAAAAGAGTACAAAGAAATAGATAGTCATAACGAGTGCGTCGGATGGCTTGCTCGTAGAGACTCTGAAAATAATTGCTGTTGATGGTTTTCCCTTCCGACGATTGAATTTCGGCAACGAGATTAACAAATTTTCCATGGTAAAAAACGGGTTGGAATTTCAATCGGAAAGGTTGGTGGTAAAAATCGCTCCAATTTCCACTGAAGGCGTTGTTTAAATTCTGTGTGCAATGCTTTGCACCGAAAATGCTACCGCAACTCATGGTGATGCGAAAGCCGTTGTCTTGAATAATGTCGAGATCGCTTCTAGGCGAGGCACCAGGTGCTGCTGTTTTGGCTGAGCCAGGAGCTCTCCTCCTACGAGGTTCAGGTGAGGCTATCCCTTGTTCGTTATAGGAAAATGCAACGTTATCTGGCCAAACTGGTTTGCCGGATAGGGTTTGTACCTTATCCGTGCTGAAACGGATGGGCATGATGCTTTCGGTTTGCTGGAAAAAAGTGTATGCAGCATAAATTGCTGTTGAGAGTATTAACAAGGAAAACAACAATCTGGATCTGACGGAAAAATTGCTCAGGCTATCCTTGCTTCTACCAAAGATGATCTTGATCAAGCTAAAAATAATGAACACATCAAGCACAAACAAGGAGTACAGTTCGATGAGAAGCAGATTGGTGCTAAATAATTGGGAGAAGAGTAGAAAATAGAGAAAGCTGGCAATGTGCAACAAACACATTGCCAAACCCGCAGCACCAATAATCTTACTATTCAACATATCGTTGTTTATATTGGAAAGTGATACCTGTAAAGACGGTGACTTGAGCTCTAATTCAGCGTCGGTGTTCAATTGAGATATTGCCGCGAATTGGCACGACTGGCCGCCAGTTGCCGGTGCAGATGGTGGAGCCGGCGCTGGTGTGGCAGTTGCGATGTTCGGTGTAGCCGATGCCGCCCCGGCTGTATTGCTCGGTGGTTTGAATTTCGCCGCCGCCGTATTGGTTGGAGCCGTTGTAGAAATAGTAGCTGCGGCTGGGGTGGTAGCCGGGGTAGTTATCGTAGCCGCCGTAGTAGTAATCGGCGTAGGGATTGATTTGCAGGTTGATTTGGGCGCTGGTTTCGGCTGCTGCGGCAGCGCTGAAGAGGGCGGCGCAGAGAAGGAACAGGGTTCGCATGATGGGTCTCCCGAAAGGTGGCGGGTGGAAACGTTCGGCCTGCTTCGTGCCTATATCTTGTCTTCGGGCGCAGGTTGGAACGATAATTGCTATATTAATTAAGCTAGCGCGCACGGCACTTTGCCGATGGCGGTATCGCCATTATAGCGCTGATTTCTTCTAAGCAGCTGTTTGTTTACACAGCATTTTCATTCAATTTTCCTTTTTCAGGTACCTTATGCCGAACCAGCCCACCATCCTTTGCCGCGAACTGAGCCTGCTGGCGTTCAACCGCCGCGTGTTGGCGCAGGCGCGGGACGAAGGCGTGCCGCTTTTGGAGCGGTTGCGCTTTTTGTGCATCGTTTCTTCTAATTTAGACGAGTTTTTCGAAGTGCGCATGGCCTGGCTGAAGAAGGAAAGCCAGCTCAACCCGCACACGCTCCTAGATAACGGCACCACGCCAGCCGAAACCATGGCGGCCGCGGCGGCCGAGGCCAAAAAATTAATTCAGGAGCAATACGAGCTGTTCAACAAGGAGCTGGTTCCCGCGCTGCGCCAAGAGGGCATTTTCTTCTATCCGCGCCGTCAGTGGATGGATCAGCAGCGTGCCTGGATTGAAAGCTATTTCGACCGCGAGCTGTTGCCCATCCTCACTCCGCTGGGGCTCGACCCGGCGCACCCCTTCCCGCGCCTGCTCAACAAGTCGCTCAATTTCGTGGTGTCGCTTTCCGGCAAAGACGCTTTCGGCCGCGCTTCCGGCATGGCCGTGGTGCAGGCGCCGCGCATTCTGCCGCGCGTGGTGAAGCTGCCGGAAGAACTCAGCGAAGGGCACGGTTTCGTGCTGCTTTCCTCCATTTTGCACGCCTATGTGCACAAGCTCTTCCCCGGCATGGACGTGGAAGGCTGCTACCAATTCCGCCTCACGCGCAACAGCGAGCTCACGGTGGATGAAGAAGACCTCACCAACCTGCGCGCCGCCGTGCAAACCGAGCTGCGCGAACGGCAGTATGGCGACGAGGTGCGGCTGGAAGTGGCCGACAACTGCCCGCCGCATGTGGCCGAATTCCTGCTTGCGCAATGCAATTTGAGCTCGAACGAGCTCTACCAAGTGGTCGGCCCCGTGAATTTGGTGCGGCTGATGGCCGTGCCCGATATGGTGGACCGGCCCGATTTGAAGTTTGCCCCATTCTCGCCCGGCCTGCCCAAAGATGTGCGCAAGGACCAGCCCATGCCTGAAGTGCTCAAACAGCATGACGTGCTGCTGCACCACCCCTACCAATCCATCGCCCCCACCGTGCGCTTCATCCAAGAAGCCGCCGCCGACCCGGATGTGGTGGCCATCAAGATGACGATCTACCGCACCGGCACCCATTCCGACCTCGCCCGCGCCCTGATTGCCGCCGCCAATGCGGGCAAACAGGTAACTGTGGTGGTTGAGCTGATGGCGCGGTTCGATGAAGAAAACAACGTCAACTGGGCGCGACGGCTGGAAAGCGCGGGCGCGCATGTGGTATACGGCGTGTTCGGCTACAAAGTGCACGCCAAAATGGCGCTCGTTATCCGCCGCGAAGGAGGCTACCTGAAGCGCTATGCCCACCTCGGCACCGGCAACTACCACCAAGGCACCTCCCGCATCTACACCGATTTCGGCCTGCTCACCGCCGATGAAGCCATCACCGCCGACGTGAACGCCATCTTTATGGAAATCACCGGCCTCGGCCAGCCCACGCGGCTCAACAAGCTTTATCAAAGCCCCTTCACCCTCAGCCCCATGCTGCTGGAGCGCATTGCCGCCGAAACCGCCGAAGCCCGCGCCGGCCGACCCGCCCGCATCATTGCCAAAATGAATTCGCTGATCGAGCCCGGCATCATCCGCGCCCTGTATGAAGCCAGCCGGGCCGGTGTGCAGATAGATTTGATCGTGCGCGGTATGTGCACCCTGCGCCCCGGCGTGCCCGACCTGTCCGAAAACATCCGCGTGCGCTCCATCATCGGCCGCCTGCTCGAACACTCCCGCGTGTTCTACTTCCACAGCGGCGGGCGCGAAGAGCTCTTCATCGCCAGCGCCGACTGGATGGGGCGCAACTTCTTCCGCCGCATCGAAATCTGTACCCCCGTGGAAAACCCGGCCATCAAACAACGCATCATGCGCGAAGCCCTCACCCTCGCTCTGGCCGACAACCGCAAAGCCTGGCTGATGCAACCCGACGGCAGCTATGTCCGCGCTGCCGTGCAGGAAGGGGAAGAAGGGCTGGATATGCAAGAAACGCTGTTGAACGAATATCGGCGCTGACGGTGCGGAAGCGAAAGAGGCTACCTGAAAGTTTCAGGTAGCCTCTTGTAGCGGTACTTTTATTTTGAATTGGGTTGCTGGTGAAAAATTAATTTTATGGCATAGAGTTATTCATATAATCATATCTAATTAACGACACCTATACTTAAATATTATGGATATAAATTATTTTTCAATCTCATCTTTAATATTAACGGGATTATTTATTTTCTCATTATTTGTTTCTTCACGTCTTTTAGGTAAGATGAATCTCATGGATGGGGAGGCTGCCCGTAGAAATTCTCCATTGGATGGATTGCGTGGCGTTTTGGCCTCGGCTGTTGTTGTTCATCATTTTTATATTAATTATGTTATGTACGCAACGGGGGAGTGGGTGCGACCAACAACACAAATTCTAAATAATTTTGGAGCGGTATCTGTATCATTTTTCTTTTTAATTACTGGTTATTTATTTTTTTCTAAAATACAGAAAGGTAATATTTTATGGAAGCAACTCTATTTGTCTAGAGTTCGTCGTATTGTTCCATTGTATTTGCTTGTATTTATTTTTATTGTATCGGTAACTTTATATTTTAGACCGCTAACATTAGAAAATCTACCTGATTTCTTTAAATGGTTGCGCCGATGGCTTTTATTTCTTGGTGGTAATTTTGAAGATTTTCCAAGTGGTATAGTAATTGCAGGGGTTAATTGGACATTAACTTATGAATGGGGATTCTATTTTTCATTACCAATCTGGTATGTATTGTGGCGTAGAAGATTATTTTCAAAATGGTATATAGTATTGCCATTATCGTTGTTAGTATTTTTGTATATATGGAAACGAACAGATTATCATGTGTATTTGTTATTTTTGTTGGCATTACCATCTGTATATTTTAAAGAAAGAATTCGGGAGATATTAGATGGAAAAACAATATTATTTGATATTTTTCAAATAACTTTGCTGATACTTGTTATTGTATTTTCTAATGGATATACTGTAATTCAGATGGTAGGTACGGCTATACTTTTTTCTTTTATTGCTAATGGATATAGTTATGGGGAAGTTTTGAATAATAATGGTTTGCGGAAGCTGGGGGAAATTAGTTACAGCATATATCTCACGCATGGAATAATATTATATGCATTAAGAAGTTATATGCATAATACCAAGATGCAGATTGGGATTAATGGATTTTCATTAGTATTCCCAATAATTTTTACCTTGGTAATATTAATATCCATCATTACTTATAGATTTATAGAATATCCTTTTATTTGTAAACGTAAGTCGGAGTAGGGCAATACTTGCGCAATGATGTGCTTGTGTGCCAGGACTATCGGAAATCCCACACTCCCCACTCGCCGAATTTTCAGGTAGCCTCCCCTTCCCGCTATAATCCTGTATTTCTCCACAATCCCACACTCCCTATGACCCAGCCCAGCCCCGAATACACCGCCCAGCTGCAACAAAAAGCAGGCTACCTGAAACAGCGGTTTGCCGAATTTTCCCCACCCGAATGGCAGGTGTTTGCTTCGCCTGAAAAGCATTATCGGATGCGTGCCGAATTTCGGGTTTGGCACGAGGGCGAACATATCAGTTATGCCATGTTCGAACCCGGGCAGAAGGCGGGCTCGGCCTCGTTGCGCCGGATTGATTCCCTGCCTGCCGCTTCTGCCGCGATCAATGCCCTGATGCCCCGGCTGCTGGCTGCCGTGCAGGCCGATCCGCTGTTGCGGGAACGGTGGTATCAGTGCGAATTTTTGTCCACCCTGAGCGGCGATATGCTGGTGGGCATGATTTACCACAAGCGGCTGTGCGGACAATGGCAGGCGGCGGCGGCGCGTTTGCAGCGCGAATTGGGCATCATGATTATCGGCCGCAGCCGTGGGCAGAAGCTGGTGTTGGCGCAGGATTTCGTTACCGAACGCCTGCATGCCGACGGGCGCGATTGGCTCTACCGCCAATATGAAGGCGGCTTCAGCCAGCCCAATGCGCCGGTGTGCCAAAAAATGCTGGATTGGGCCTGCGGCGCGGCGGCGGGGCTGGGCGGTGATTTGCTGGAGCTTTATTGCGGCAACGGCAATTTCACCCTGCCGCTGGCACGTTATTTCCGCCGCGTGCTGGCCACGGAATTGTCGAAAACTTCGGTGCAGGCGGCGCAGTGGAATATTGAGGCCAACGGCGCGGCCAACATCCGCCTGGCGCGGCTTTCCGCCGAAGAGTTCACCCAGGCCTACCACGGCGTGCGCACCTTCCGCCGCCTGCAGGAGCAGGGCATCGGGCTGGCGGATTATGTGTTTTCCACCGTGTTTGTCGATCCGCCGCGCGCGGGGGTGGATGCAGATACCCTGCGGCTGCTGCAGGAGTTTGAAAACATCATTTATGTTTCCTGCAATCCGGAAACCCTGCACGCCAATCTGGTCACGCTCACGCAAACCCACCGCATCGAACGCGCTGCGCTGTTCGACCAATTCCCGTTTACACCGCATATCGAGAGCGGGGTGTTGCTGCGGTGGAAATAACCGGCTCGGGCTACCTGAAGAACCATAAGCCGGATTCCCGCACCCGGCACCCCGTTCAAGGCTACCTGAAATTCTCAGCGATTAGATTGGGTTAGCCGCAGGCGTAACCCAACAAATCAAATGATGGAATGTTGGGTTTATCAACCCAACCTACACGATACTATTTTGAATTATAAGGAAAGAGATATCATGCAAAACCATTCAATTCATTCCATGATGATAATATTGATATCTAACCTGCTGCTCAGTGCTTGCAGTATGTCTGATTGGTGGAATGGGCATTATGCAACAAGAGCCGCATTGACTGATGCTTATAATGATCAGGTAGCTTACTATGCTGCAGAAACACCAGAAAAACGAGCATTACGTAGACATAATCGGCAGATTTGTAATGAAAAATACAAAGATGCAGATGCTGCCTATGATAATTGTATGCGTAGATTGGGAACACCAGAATGGCCAGGTTAGTGAGTAGCTTGGGTTAGCCGCAGGCGTAACCCAACAAATTATGGAATGTTGGGTTAATCAACCCAACCTACGACCTGCTTTATCAACAGGCTACCTGAAAAATGGATTTCAGGTAGCCTGCTTATTTCCGGGGTGTAGGGTGCGTGCGGAACGCACGCACACGGCTTTGGAATAACGGGCAACGGCGCGCGTGCCTGCGGCACGCATCCTACGCCCCACCTTAGGCTACCTGAAAACCATAAGCCGGATTCCCGCACCCGACGCCCTATCCAAGGCTACCTGAAATTTTATAGTGGATTAACAAAAATCAGGACAAGGTGGCGAGCCGCAGACAGTACACACGGTACGGCAAAGCGAGCCAACGCTGTACTGGTTTTTGTTAATTCACTATATCTTTATCGGAAATGAAGGATGCTGCGGCATTGGCTTGTTGCTTTGCTCTATGCTGATTTTCATCCGCTACCGTGCGCGGGTTATACCAAATCGAAGCAGCCGACGGTTTCGACGTGGGCGGTTTGGGGGAACATATTGACGATGCCGGCATTGCGGAAGCGGTAGCCTTTGCCAACGAGTACGGCGGCATCGCGGGCGAAGGTGGCGGGGTTGCAGGAAACGTACACGATGCGGCGCGGGAGGTAGGGGGCGTGCAGGGCTTGGACGAGGGTGTAGGCGCCGCTGCGGGGCGGGTCGAGCAGGATTTTGTCGAAATAGCCCCAGCCGGCGACGGTGTGTTCGGTGGTTTGGAAGAGGTCGGCGCTGTGGAAGCGGGCGCGTTCGGCGAGGTGGTTGAGGTGGGCGTTTTGGCTGGCGCGCCCGGTGAGCGCGGGCGAGCCTTCGATGCCGATGACTTGTGCGCCGGCGGCGGCGATGGGCAGGCTGAAGTTGCCGAGGCCGCAGAAAAGGTCGGCGATGCGCTCGCCGGGCTGGGGTTGCAGCAGCTGCATGGCGCGGGCAACGAGCAGGGCGTTGGCGGCGGGGTTGACTTGGGTGAAGTCGCCGGGGCGGTAGGGGAGGGTGAGGGCGTATTCGGGCAGGTTGTAGCTGAGTTGGGGGCTGTCGGGCAGGAGGGGCTGGGCGGGCCGGTGTGGGGGTTGCAGCCAGATGTGCCAGTTGGCGGGCAGGCTTTGGGCGTGTTGGATGAGGTGGGCGCGGGCGGCTTTGGGGAGGTGTTCGGTGTGCAGGGTAAGGCTGTTGGCGGCGGGGCTGTGGTGCAGTTCGATGGTGCGGATGGGGGTATGCAGGCGGTTGAGCTGTTGGAGCAGGGCGCGGGTGTTGTCCAGTTGGCCGGCAAGCTGGGGGGCGAGGATGGGGCATTGTTGGATATCGACAATGCGGTGGCTGCTGCGGCTTTGGAAGCCGAGGATGGTGCGGCCTTGGCTGTGGTGGGCGCTGAGGCGGGCGCGGTGGCGGTAGCCCCAGGCTTGGCCGTAGATGGGGGGCAGGAGGTATTGGGGGCGGACTTTGCCGAGGCGTTGGAGTTGGTCTTCGAGGATGCGTTGTTTGTAGGCTACCTGAACGTTGCTGTGGACGTGTTGGAGGGTGCAGCCGCCGCATTGGTTGTAGTGGGGGCAGGCGGGGGCGGTGCGGTAGGGGGAGGGGGTGAGGATGCGGGTGGCTTGGGCTTCGTCGTGGTGTTTTTTGCTGCAGGTGATTTGGTAGGCAATGGTTTCTTGGGGCAGTGCGCCGGTGATGAAGGTGGTTTTGCCGTGGATGCGGGCGATGCCGCGGCCTTCGTGGTCGATGCTGTGGATGGTGGCGGTGTTCATGGTGCGGGGTGGGATGGATTGAGGCTACCTGAAAGCGGGGTTGGGGTTTCAGGTAGCCTCTGTCGGTTATTCGTGGCCGCCCATCTGGGGCGGGGCCTCTTCTTGGCTGGGGATACGGTAGCTTTCGTCTGCCCAGGTGCCCAGGTCGATCATTTTGCAGCGTTGGCTGCAGAAGGGGCGGTAGGGGCTGCTTTCGTTCCAGAGTACGGGTTTCTGGCAGGTGGGGCAGGATACGGTGGGCTGGGTCATGGTTTGTCGGCAATGGGGTCGAAGCTGCACATTTTGAGCTGGAAGGGGATGTCTGCCGTAATCTGCCTGCCGCGCTGGTTTTGCCGGGTGGCTTGGGTGAAGCGGATGTGGGTAAAGTATTTGTTGGCGGAGATTTCGGGCAGGGTGCCGTGGGATTGGCCTACATCGATGGTGAGCATGTGGATGTTGCTGCCGAGCTTGGTGTTTTGATAGTTGCCTTGGCGGGCGAGGCATTCGAGGCGGATGCTGTTGCGGCGAAGGATGCGCAGCAGCAGGGAAATGGCGTCGCCGGTGGGGGTGAGGGAGCGAATCCAGCAGCCGAGGTCGGCCACGCGTTGCTCAAAGGGCAGTTGCAGCCAATAGTGATAGGAGGGGAGGTCGAAGGGGTTGGTGCCGCCGGATACGAGCATGCGCTGCTTTATGCCCATGAGCCATTCGTTTTCGCGCAGGTGCTGGCCGAATTTTTGCTGCACTTCTTGCAGGTTTTGGGTGGCCTGGTAGAGGTCGTCCTGCTCGGGGGTAGAGTCGTATTGCTCATGTTCGGCTTGGGAAATTTGCTGGCGTTGGCGTTCGAGTTCTTGCAGGATATCGAGCTTGAGTTCGGCGCGGGAGGCGCAATCCATGATTTCGAACAGGGTGCCGAGGGCGGCGTGGTGAGCCCAAGGCTCTGGGTGGCTGACGGTGGTATCGAAGCGGGAAAAGAGGTGCTCAAGGCGCAGGAAGTTGCGGATACGTTCGGACAGGGGATGTTCGAAGGTGATGATGGCGGACATGGTTCAACTACCGAATAATTGTTGGTAAATAAGGTGTTGCCGCTTTACGGCGGCAGCAAGCTCGGACAGGCCGGCTTCATTGCTGATGATATCGTCGGCAATGCGGCGGCGCTGTTGGCGGCTTGCTTGAACGGTGAGAATGCCTTTAATCATATCACGGGAGAGGCCGCTGCGTTCAATCGTGCGGTGGATTTGCGTTTCTTCACTGCAATCGATAACGAGGATACGCTGGAGAATGCTTTGAAAAACAGGCTGCTCGGCAAGCAGCGGGATTTCGATGATGCCGTAGGCGGCTTGGGGATATTGCTGCTGTTGCGAGCGGATTTCGGCGAGAATCAGCGGATGGAGGATGTTTTCAAGTTTGGCCTTGGCCTCGGGGGATTGAAAAACGAGTTGGCGCAGCGCAGCGCGGTTGAGGCTACCTGAAAAATCGAATACAGCCTCGCCAAAGGCAGCACGGATAGCGGGCAGGGCAGCTCCGCCGTTTGCGGTGAGGGCGCGGGAGATGGCATCGGCATCAATCAGCGGCACGCTGTGTTGGGCAAACAGGCGGGCAGCGGTGGATTTACCGCTGCCGATGCCGCCGGTGAGGCCGACCCAGGCGGTCATATCAGATGAATCCGGATTTGTGCAGCCACCATTGGATGCCTTGCAGGATGTAGCTGTTGGCAGCGAACACCAGCCAGCCGGCAATGGCGAGCGCGGGGCCGAAGGCAATGGGCTGGCCTTTGGCGGCACGCATCACCAGGGCGGCAACCAGGCCAACCAAGGCGGCCACGAAAACAATAACGGGCAGGGTGCTAACGCCGAGCCAGGCGCCCAGTGCGGCGAGCAGTTTGAAGTCGCCATAGCCCATGCCTTCTTTGCCGGTGATGAGTTTGAACAGGTGATACAGCAGCCAGAGGCTCAAATAGCCGACCACGGCGCCGAGCAGGGCTGAAGGCAGGCTGACGAAGCCGACCTGCCAGTTGAACAGCAATCCAAGCCAAATCAGGGGTAGGGTGAGCTGGTCTGGCAAGAGCTGGGTGTCGGCATCGATGAAGGTGAGGGCAACCAGCACAGCGGTGAACACGAGGCCGCCAAGGGTGAGCCAAGTGTAGCCGTAGCGCCAGGCGACGATGCCAAATAGGATGCCGGTGAGCAGCTCGACGGCGGGGTAACGCCAGCCGATGGGGGTGTGGCAGCTATGGCAGCGGCCGCGCAGCAGCAGATAGCTGATGATGGGGATATTTTGCCACGGTTTCACCGGGCTGCTGCATTTGGGGCAGCGCGAGGGCGGGGTGCTGATGTTGAACGGTTTTTGGTCTTCTTCGTCCAGCGGCAGTTCGAGATGCTGCTTGGCCGCGATGCGCCATTGTTTCTCGAGCATGACCGGCAGGCGGTAGATAACCACGTTGAGAAAGCTGCCCACCAGCAGGCCGAGCAGGACGGCGAAGGGGATGTAGATTTCGGGATCAAGATTGGTCATAGGTGTGGTGTAGGTATGTTTTCAGGTAGCCTGTGGGAGGCTACCTGAAAGGTTATTCATGGAGATCGGAGAATTAGCCGATAGCATTACCTAAGTTGAACAACGGTAGATACATGGCAATCAAAATGACACCAATGATACTGCCCAATACTACCATAATGATTGGTTCCATCAGAGATGACAACGTAGCTACAGCAGTATCTACTTCTTCTTCGTAGAATTCTGCTGCTTTGTTCAACATATCATCCAAAGAGCCTGACTCCTCACCGATAGAGGCCATCTGCAAGACCATGTTGGGGAATAGGTCAGTAGAGCTCATTGCTGTGGTTAAAGAAGTACCTTGGTTGACTTGGTTTCGAATGCTTCTGGTGGCTTCTTCGTAAATGATATTGCCTGATGCTCCACCTACGGAGTCTAGTGCTTCCACCAGCGGAACACCAGCGGTAAACAAGGTGGCAGTGGTACGAGCCCAGCGGGCAATCGTACCTTTTTCTACGATATTGCCAAAGATGGGTAATTTTAACAGCATAGCATCTACTCGTTTTTGTAGTGCATGTGAACGTTTATGCCATTGGATAAAGCCAGCAACAGCAGCTACCATTGCAATAATAACCATCCATCCCCATGCCACCATAAAGTCAGAGACACCCATCATAAATTGGGTAAGTGCAGGCATTTCTGCATTCATGCCGTCATACACCTTTTTAAATTCGGGTAGCACAAACATCATCATGATGATAACCAACACAATGGCCACCACCACTACTGCGATCGGATAAGTGAGCGCACTCTTGATTTTCTTTTTGATGGCTTGGGTTTTCTCTTTATATAAAGCCAGTTTGTCGAGCAGAGTTTCCAATACGCCGCCTGCCTCACCGGCATCTACCAGGTTGCAATAGAAGTCATCAAAATATTTTGGGTGTTTGCGGAAAGCATTGGCCATAGAGGTACCTTGCTCGATGTCGTTACGCACTTCCATCAAAAGCTTGGTCATAGAGGCATTGGAGTGTCCTTTTGCAACAATATCAAATGCCTGCATAACCGGTAGGCCGGCTTTCATCATGGTGGCTAGCTGGCGGGTGAATACGGTAATGTCGCCTTGGGTGATTTTCTTTTCGCGAACTTTTTTCTTTTTATGCAGGCTGATAACCTTGATACGGCGGCGGGCGAGTTTGGCACGGGCATCCTGTTCGTCTTTGGCGACTACTTCGCCGCGGACGATTTGCTCGGACTCCATGTGCCGGCCTTCAAATTCGTAGCTGGTTCCCGCCACTTTTTTATTGGATTGGTTTCGTTTGTTTGTAGCCATGATAATTCCCTTTTAAATGAACGGACTTCACTAGTCGTTAGTGGTGGCAAGAATTTCTTCTAAGGTGGTAATGCCTTGCATTGCTTTCAAAATGCCGGCACGGCGTAAGTCCACCAGCCCGTCGGCATAGGCTTGTTCGGCAATATCCACCTCGGTGCCGTTATTGATAATAAGTTTTTGCATGGCATCGGTAACCGGCATAATTTCGTATACGCCGGCACGGCCCTTGAAGCCTTTGCCTTTGCAACGGTCGCAACCCACCTGGCGGTATAGCTGCCAGTCGTCCTTGGCCAAGTCTTCTTCGGTGAAGCCGACTTTCAGCAAAGCTTCGGCTGGCGGACGTTCGATCGGTTGTTTGCAGGTACACAGCCGACGTACCAAACGCTGCGCCATGATCAGATTGACCGAGCTGGCGATATTGAACGGTGCTACCCCCATGTTCAGCATACGGGATAGCGTGGCCGGAGCATTATTGGTGTGTAGGGTAGAGAATACCATGTGGCCGGTTTGCGCTGCTTTAATGGCGATATCGGCAGTTTCCAAATCGCGAATCTCACCCACCATGATGATGTCCGGGTCTTGACGCAGGAAGGCTTTCAGTGCCGCAGCAAATGTCATGCCTTGTTTGTCGTTTACGTTTACCTGATTGATACCGGGCAAGTTAATCTCAGCCGGGTCTTCGGCGGTGGAGATGTTTACGCTGTCGGTATTCAAGATGTTTAGACAGGTGTACAGCGACACGGTTTTACCCGAACCGGTCGGGCCGGTAACCAGCACCATGCCGTACGGGCGGTGGATGGCTTCCAGTAGTAATTCTTTTTGGAAAGGTTCGAAACCCAGTTGGTTGATATTCAGTGTGGCGGCATCCGAATTCAAAATACGCATTACGATTTTTTCGCCGAACAGCGTGGGCAGCGTATTCACACGGAAGTCGATGGGCTTTTGGTTTTTATTGAACTGAAGCTGGATACGGCCGTCTTGCGGAACGCGTTTTTCGGAAATATCCATTTTCGACATTACTTTGATACGTGAGGCAATCTGCCCGCGGATATTCAGCGGAGGCTGCACCACTTCGCGCAGTTGACCATCGGTACGGAAGCGGATACGCGCCATTTCTTCGTAGAATTCGAAGTGAATATCGGATGCACCGGTATTGAGGGCGTCAGACAGCACTTTGTGGATGAATTTGGCAATCGGACCGTCTTCTTCTTCGTCATCCACTTTTAGCGCAGCCGGTGCGACCAGGCCGGTTGGATCGGCAGAGATTTCATCTAAAATGGCGGTGGATGTTTGACTGGCGAATTCCAGCAGGCGGTCTAGTTGTTCGTCGTTTACCAAAATCAGGTCGACAATCAGGCCGCTGGGGAAAACAATCTTTTGGTATGTTTGCAACAAAGTGGGGTCGGAAACGCCCAAAAACAGTTTTTGCCCGCGCTTGAACAAAGGTACGCAGCGGTGCTCTGTCATCTGGCTGTCGTTGAGCACGTCCGGCACCATCATGCTGCGGGAGTAAAGGGATAAATCCAAAATCGGATAGTGGAATAGTTTGGCTAAAAGCAGTGCCAAGTCTGCCTGCTTGATGATGCCAGCCTCAGCCAGCATAGGGATAATGTTTTTGTTTTGATTAACTTTTTCTCGGTATTTTTCAACCTTATCCTGCTCAATCAGTTTGTTTTGAAACAGGATGCGCAATAGTCCGACGCTCATATATTTGCCTGAGTAAAGTAGAACAGATTTTAAAATTTCGGGCGGATATTTGCTTTTAAGATATCGCCCGCAAGGCCCGCATTTAGTAAGAATGCTTTTACACTATTATAGTTAAGATATGATTATAAGTTAAATCATGGTAAGAATGCATCGTTTATGGAATAAAGTGGTTATTTCTTGTGGCTAGCAGGGTATGTTGGTGTGTGGGAGAAGTGGTTAAGAATTTTAGTTGTGCGGGGTGATTAGCCTGCTTCCCAGTGGTCGATGTGCAGTTGCAATTCATATTGGTTGCGCCATTGATTGGCAACGGGACGGTATACCGTATGGATTTTGGTCGGAAGTTCTTCGGCGCAGCGGAAAAACATGGCTTCCACAGTGTGTCCGCCATAATTTAGGCCGGCTTTTTTATGGCCGTTGCCTACTACCCGCTGCCACAATACTTCAAATTGATTGTAGAAAGAAGGGGGTTGGAATCCTTGCCCCCATACCTGCTTGGACAGCGTTTCGGCAGTATGCAGGGAAATTTCTTCCGGGTTCAGGCTGCCGTCGGTGAGGAAGGTGCGGGTGAGTGCGTCTTGATCCAGCAGTTCGTTCAGTACGCTTTCGAAAGCTTGTTGGAAGCGGGGAAAATCCTGCTCGCGGATGCTGAGGCCGGCAGCCATGGCGTGGCCGCCGAATTTTAGAATTAGCTCGGGATGGCGTTTGGCCACCAAGTCGATGGCATCGCGCAGATGCAATGAGGGAATGGAACGGCCGGAGCCGCGCAGTTCGCCATTGCCTGTGGGGGCAAACACGATGGTGGGCCGATGGAAACGGTCTTTGAGCCGGCCGGCCACGATGCCAACCACGCCTTGGTGCCAATTTGGATGGAAGGCTGTAATGCCCAGGCTGTTGCCAACGATAATTTGATCGGCCAGGGCAAGGGCTTCCTGCAGCATGTTTTGTTCGATTTCCTGCCGTGCACGGTTCAGTTCGTTTAGCTGTTCGGCCAGTTCGGCGGCGGTGGCCGGGTCTTCGGCCAGCAGGCAGGCAATACCAATTTCCATGTTTTCCAAACGGCCGGCGGCATTGATGCGCGGGCCGATGGCAAAGCCCAAGTCAAACGGCTTGGCCTGCCGCATATTGCGTTGGGCTACCTGAAAAAGCGCCTGAATGCCGGGGCGGGTTTTGCCAATCTGCATTCGTTTGAGCCCCTGGCTAACCAGGATTCGGTTGTTGTAATCCAATGTCACCACATCGGCCACGGTGCCCAAAGCCACTAAGTCTAAAAGCTCGGCCAAATTGGGTTCAGGTAGCCTTTGCGGGTTGAACCATTGCTGTGTGCGCAGCAGGGCACGCAGAGCAGTTAATACATAGAAGATTACGCCCACGCCGGCTAGGTTCTTGCTGGCAAACGTGCATCCCGGTTGGTTGGGATTAACGATGATACATTCAGGTAGCGTGTCGCCCGGCAAGTGGTGATCGGTGATAATCACGTCCATGCCCAATGCTTGGGCGCGTGCCACACCGGCAGTGCTGGAAATGCCGTTATCTACAGTTAAGAGCAGCTGAGTGCCTCGTTCGGCAGCCAGATCGGCCAGTTGCGGGGTGAGGCCATAGCCGTGTTTGAAACGGTCCGGTACTAAAAACTCCACCAGTGCGCCCATGCGGCGCAAACCCAAAATGCCTACTGCGCAGGCTGTGGCGCCGTCGGCATCGTAGTCGGCCACAATTAAAATTCGCTCTTGCTCCCGGATGGCGCGAGCCAACCGTTCGGCGGCAGCATCAATATTTTTCAGCGATTGATAGGGCAGCAGGCTGGCTAAATGGTTATGCAGTTCGGCGGGGGAACGGACATTGCGGGCTGCAAACAGGCGTGCCAACAAGGGCGGGGTGCCGGCGGCCAGCAGGGCTTGTTCGGCTTCGGGGTTGGCTTGGCGGGTACGGATAACGGCGTTCATAAAGCCATGATGAATAGTAAAGTAAACTATTTATTATAGCGCAAACCGGCATATTGAGAGATTTCTGATGGTTTGGGAGAGAAATTTATAAAAGTTTTTTCACTTTCATAACAGCGTGTTGATATTTTATCGTAAGTTTTTTGCAAGATAATGCTTGCAATGATGTGGAGAGTTTGGTTTAATTCGCATCTTCTAGTGCTGTGCACGAAACATGGGTGATTAGCTCAGTTGGTAGAGCGTCTGCCTTACAAGCAGAATGTCGGCGGTTCGACTCCGTCATCACCCACCATTTTTTTGCGCGCGGTGGTAGCTCAGTTGGTTAGAGTACCGGCCTGTCACGCCGGTGGTCGCGGGTTCGAGTCCCGTCCACCGCGCCATTTATTATTAAAACCCCTCTGCTGAAAAGCAGAGGGGTTTTAGCATTTCTAGTTTTAATATTCCACGGATCACTGCCGTGAAAAGCCGCTTGGTTTTATGGTATATTCGCCGTGGCCGATAATAGGTTGGATTATTTTTTATATAGTATTTTCAAATTAATATGATGCAAAGGCTGCCCGCTTGGTTGTGCTGCTATTGGAAGCAGTTATAGCCAGTTGGTTTTAATTTAGACATTTAACAAACTTCAGGAGTTGCATGATGGAATTTCGCATTGAAAAAGATACCATGGGAGAAGTAAAGGTGCCGGCCAACCGGTATTGGGGTGCACAAACCGAGCGCTCGCGCAACAACTTCAAAATCGGCCCGGCTGCTTCCATGCCGCATGAAATCATTGAAGCCTTTGCCTATTTGAAAAAAGCAGCCGCTTTTGCCAATGCCGATTTGGGCGTATTGCCTGCTGAGAAGCGCGATCTGATTGCCGCCGCCTGCGATGAGATTTTGGCGCACAAGCTGGATGAAGAGTTTCCGCTGGTGATTTGGCAAACCGGCTCCGGCACGCAGTCCAACATGAATTTGAACGAAGTCATTTCCAACCGCGCCCATGTGTTGGGCGGCGGCAAACTGGGCGAGAAAAGCGTTATCCACCCCAATGACGACGTAAACAAATCCCAGTCCTCCAACGACACCTATCCCACCGCCATGCACATTGCCGCCTACCAAAAGGTAGTGCAGCACACCCTGCCCGCCGTCAAACGCCTGCAACAGACTTTGGCCAAAAAAGCCCAAGCCTTTGCCAATGTGGTGAAAATTGGACGGACACACCTGATGGATGCCACCCCGCTCACTCTCGGCCAAGAATTTTCCGCCTATGCCGCCCAGTTGGACTACGGCATCCGCGCCTTGGAAAATACCCTGCCGCATCTGGCAGGACTGGCACTCGGCGGCACGGCAGTTGGCACAGGGCTGAACACGCCCAAGGGTTATGACGTGAAAGTGGCCGAATACATTGCCAAATTCACCGGCCTGCCGTTTGTAACCGCGCCGAACAAATTTGAAGCACTCGCCACCCACGACGCGATTGTGGAAACCCACGGCGCATTGAAGCAGCTGGCCGTGTCGCTTTACAAAATCGCCAACGATATCCGCCTTCTGGCCTCCGGCCCGCGTTCCGGTATCGGCGAAATCCTGATTCCCGAGAATGAACCCGGTTCTTCCATCATGCCCGGCAAAGTGAACCCCACCCAATGCGAAGCCCTCACCATGGTGTGCGCCCAAGTGTTGGGCAACGATGTGGCGATTTCCTTTTCCGGTACACAGGGGCATTTCCAGCTTAATGTGTTCAAACCCGTGATGGCGGCGAATTTCCTGCAATCTGCGCAGCTTTTGGCCGATGCCTGCATCTCGTTTGACGAGCACTGCGCAGTCGGCATTGAGCCCAACCTGCCGCGCATCAAACAGCAGCTCGACAACTCCCTGATGCTGGTTACCGCGTTGAACACCAAAATCGGCTACGAAAACGCCGCCAAAATTGCCAAAGCCGCCCACAAAAACGGCACCACCCTGCGCGAAGAAGCCGTGAAATCCGGCCTGCTCACTGCCGAGCAGTTTGACGAATGGGTACGCCCTGCCGATATGGTGGGCAGCTTGAAATAAGTTTGGTGAGGAAGGAAGAAGCGCATATTGGAAACAGTATGCGCTTTATAGTGAATTAACAAAAACCAGTACAGCGTTGCCTCGCCTTACCGTACTATTTGTACTGTCTGCGGCTCGTCGCCTTGTCCTGATTTTTGTTAATCCACTATAGTTTTTCAGGTAGCCCGAAAAGGAGAAAGGCTACCTGAAAAATACTGGTTCGGCTTTCAGGTAGCCTTTCCATTACGCAGAAAAGCTGCCCGTTCAGGCAGCTTTTTTGTTTTGTCATGCTGGATTAGCGGCGGCGTTGCTGGCGGTTGCCGCGAGTCGGAGCGGCGGCTTGGCGGCTCACTTGGCAGTTTTCCAGCACGGTTGAGAGGTTTACCGGGTTGCCGGCGTTATCCAAACTCTGCGCCTGCAGCAGGCCGATGGCGTTGGTGGTGGCTACGTTGGCGGGGGTGGCTTTGCCGGTTACCCAAATCACGCCTTCGCCATAATAGCTGTTTTGCTGCTGGCCGTTGCTGTCGTTGAGCACGCGCCACAGGCCGGGGGAAACTTTATCGTTGATTTTCAGCTGTGCCACCACCAAGGTGCCGCTCTTGATGCCGTACATGGCGCCCACTTTTTGCTGCTGGCCGTTGCCTGCTTGGCAGGTGTAGTTTACTTCCACGGTTTTTTCGATGTTGTCCACCTGGGCTACCTGAATTTTGCCGATGGAAGCGGTGGCTTCATCACTTTGCTGGGTTTGTTGTTGGGTTTGCGGCTGGTTGCCTTCAGGGGCTTTGCTGCTGGAGCAGGCGCTCAGTGCCAATACGGCGATGGCGGCGGGGATGACTAATTTGCTGTTCATTAGGAACTCCTTAAATTGATTGGAAAACGCGCTGCGGCAAATTTTGTGGCCGGCACGAACAGGCGGCATTGTAACAAAAGCCCGCCCTGCTTGCCCGCCTGTTCATGTTAATAAACATCAAATCATGTGGCGACAAGGCTTTAGCCGAACTTTTTGGGCTGTTTGGAGGCTACCTGAAAAACCTGCTGCGTGTCTAAATCCAGCGCGGTGAGTTCGCCGCCCCACAGCGCGCCGGTATCGATGGCGGCCACGTTTTCGCCACGATAGAGGCCGAGTGCCGACCAATGGCCGAATACGGTTTGATAACCAAGGGTTTGCCGCCCGGGCGCGCGAAACCAGGGCATGAGGCCGGATGGCATTTCGGGCAGGGTGGCTTTGTAGTCGAAATCCATGCGGCCGTCCGAATGCAGGGCGCGCATGCGGGTGAACACATTGGTGGCAAAGCGCAGGCGTTCGGTTTCGTTATCGGCGCAGTCGGTATCGGGCGTGTTGCCATACATATGGGCGAAAAACCAATCGGGGCGGCTTTGCAGAACAGCGGCCACTTCGGCGGCGCGGCTTTGCGCTTCTTCGGCCGTCCATTGCGGCCAAATGCCGGCGTGCACGATCAGGTTGTTACCGTGTTGCAGCATCAGAGGCTGGTGTAGCAGCCAATCGAGCAGCGCTTGGCGGTCGGGGGCGGCGAGTATGTCGCCCACGGTGTCGCTGCGCTTGAGTTTGCCGTGGCCGTGGGCGATGGCCAAAAGATGCAGGTCGTGATTGCCGAGCACGGTTCGGATGCTGCTTTCGTGCTGTTTGATGTAGCGCAGGCAGTCGAGGGATTGGGGGCCGCGATTGACGAGGTCACCCACCAGCCAGAGGGTGTCGTGGCCGTGATTGAAGCCGATGCGGGCGAGCAGTTCTTGAAATTCGGCGAAACAGCCTTGCAGGTCGCCGATTGCGTAGTGTGCCATGATGTTTGTGTTAGGGGTGTTTATAGGGGGGGCAGATAAAACGAAAGGCTACCTGAAAACGCAAGCTGCAACAGTTTTCAGGTAGCCTTATATGCTTAGGCGTTCAGCACCACCACGCCTTCCACTTCCACCAGCACGCCCTTGGGCAGGGCGGACACCTGCACGGCGGCGCGGGCGGGGAAGGGTTCGCGGCAGTATTCGCCCATGATTTGGTTGAAGGTGGCGAAGTTGGAAAGGTCGGTGAGGTAGGCGTTGAGTTTCACCACATCATCAAAGCTGCCACCGGCGGCTTCAATCACGGCTTTGAGGTTTTCAAACACTTGGCGCGCCTGCTCGGCAAAGCCGCCTTCCACCACCTGCATGGTGGCGGGTACCAGCGGAATCTGGCCGCTCAAATAAACGGTGTTGCCGGCGCGAACGGCTTGGGAATAGGCGCCGATGGCGGCGGGGGCGCGGTCGGTATGGATGATGGTTTTGGCCATGATGAAACTCCTTTGTGTCGGTTGTTGGAAAGAAACCTGATTATATCGCCAACACCGGGGGCAAACCAAACCGCAGCCGCAGCGCAGACAAAAGGCTACCTGAAACTTTGGTCTGGCGGAAACCTTGTTGCAGCCCGTAGCCAAGATACAAACCCGTTATGCCGGAAGCGCCGGATTCGGGAATCTGGCCTATGGCTGCTCCCCCACATCCCCAAACGTGTACAATACCCCCATTTCGACATCTCCACCCCCAATACCATGCAACCCTATCTCCACCTCATGCAGCACATCCTCAGCCACGGCACCGACAAATCCGACCGCACCGGCACCGGCACCCGTTCCGTATTCGGCCACCAAATGCGCTTCGACCTCGCCCAAGGCTTCCCCCTGCTCACTACCAAAAAGCTCCACCTGCGCTCCATCATCCACGAGCTGCTTTGGTTTCTCAAAGGCGACACCAACATCCGCTACCTGAAAGAAAACAACGTCTCCATCTGGGACGAATGGGCCGACGAAAACGGCGACCTCGGCCCCGTATACGGCTACCAATGGCGCTCCTGGCCCGCCCCCGACGGCCGGCATATCGACCAAATCGCCAACGTTGTCGAGCAAATCAAACGCAACCCCGACAGCCGCCGCCTCATCGTATCCGCCTGGAATCCCGCCCTCGTCGACGAAATGGCGCTGCCCCCCTGCCACACCATGTTCCAATTTTACGTAGCCGAAGGCCGCCTCTCCTGCCAGCTCTACCAACGCAGCGCCGACGTCTTCCTCGGCGTACCCTTCAACATCGCCAGCTACGCCCTGCTCACCATGATGATGGCGCAAGTATGCGGCCTCGCGCCCGGCGAATTCATCCACACCTTCGGCGACGCCCACCTCTACAGCAACCACTTCGAGCAAGCCCGCCTCCAGCTCACCCGCGAGCCGCGAGCCCTGCCGCAAATGCAGCTCAACCCCGAAGTGCGAAACCTGTTCGACTTCCGCTTTGAAGACTTCGAGCTGCAAAACTACGACCCGCACCCGCATATCAAAGCGCAAGTGGCGGTGTAATACTGACGGCAATCAAAAAGGCTACCTGAAAAATGAATTTTAGGTAGCCTCTTATAGTGAATTAACAAAAACCAGTACAGCGTTGGCTCGCCTTGCCGTAACGTGTGTACTGTCTGCGGCTCGCCGCCTTGCCCTGATTTTTGTTAATCCACTATAGTATTAATTACCCTCTCCAAGTGAGACCAGCGAAGCTTGAATCACTTCCTCGCTCAAGGGCTCAACACCGGGCAAATGGTCATAGGCCTTCATCCAAACTTGGCGCGGGTTCGGCGCATCGGTTTGGCGGTTCCAATAAACGGTTTTGAGCCATAACAAAGCCTCATAAGGACGACCACGATCCAACCATTCGTCATCCATGCGGCGGCTCAGCAAGATCTTGGCCGCATGCTGCAATTCATCGGCGGAATAGCGGCCTTCGGCATAGTGCAGACAGTAGGCATAGCCGAGCTTGCGCTCGGAAGCATGCAGGTTACGGCCGGTAGGTATGCTGTCGCCGCAGTAATGCCGGTAGCCGATAATGCCCTCTTCGTAAGCTTCTGCTTGCAGGCAGCGACGCATATAGTCGTTCACCTGAAGCCCGCTTATATCCTTTTTACCATAGATTTCCCCCAAGCATTCGTTTTGCATCTGTTGATGCAGCTGCAAGGTTTGCTGCCACCATTCCGGCTGGTCGACGCCGTCGCGGAACCATAATGCCAAGGCCAAGGCTTCATGCAGTCCAATCTGGGTAAACAATGGTATTTCCCGATAATCCTTGCCCACTCCTTCGTTTACCGAAATGCCATACCGCATCCATTCGATGCTGCGATTCAAAATCGGTAGGAACGGTTGATACCAACCGACTAATGATGCATACAATACGCTTATAAAACTGGATCGGCCAATATTTCCTATTGGATCGGCTTCGCTGACCTGCTGATTTAATTCATAAGAATAAGTAAAACTTGTGATGGTCTCTAGTTCTGAACTGGGTGAATATTTCGGCATCATAAATCCTTTCGAAGAAAAGAAAGTGCAGGTTGGGTTAGCCGAAGCAGGAGTAGGTTTCCCAACACACTTACTCAACCACGGGCTACCTGAAAACTGCGTTTCAGGTAGCCTTTTCACGTTCCAACACAAGCAACCCTACGGCGCACACTCCTCCCACACCGCTTCGCCATCTTCGCCGGACAAATGCAGGCGCAGGCGGCTGTCGGGCAGGGTTTTGATGCGCAGGCGGCCGCTGCTGCTGTGGGCGGCTCCGGCGAGGGTGAGGTGTTGGCGGGTGTAGGCGATGCTGCTGCGTTCGGTGTAGCGGCCGAGCAGGAAGCCTTTGCGGATGCCGCCGCCTTCGTATTCTGCCCACACGGTGTCGCCGTCTTGGCGGAAGCGGCAGCGTTCGGGCGTTTCGCCTGTATGGCCTGCTTCGGCGGGTTGGAACGTTTTGCCTTCGAGGTTGAACGGGGCTTGGTCGGTTGCGGCGGGGGCGGGGCTTTGGCGGAAATAGAGCAGCAGGTCGCGGAAAACGTCGGGGTCTTTCACGAAGGTCATTTCGCCGCCCTGCGGGAAATGGTAGTCGAGCAGGCGGGACACCCAAAAACGGATGCAGCCGGCACGGTGGGCAATGGGCAGGTAGGCCTGTTCGGCGGGGGTGAGGGGGCGCACGCTTTGATAGCCGCGCATAAAGGCTTGCTGCAACTGCGGGTCGATGCGGTTGTCGGCTAGGCGCGCCCAGTCGTTTACGGCGATGGCGAGGTCGTACATGAAGCTGCCGTTGCAGGCGTAGTAGAAATCGATGAAGCCGGCTACCTGAATGCCGTCGAGCAATACGTTGTCTTTGAACAGGTCGGCGTGGATGATGCCGTGGGGCAGGTGGCTGTCGGGGTGGGCGGCGAGAAAGGCGATTTCGTCTTGCAGCAGCGCGGCATCTTCGCTGCTCAGGCAGGGCAGCAGGCGGCGGCTTTCGGCCTCCCACCAGGCGGCGTGGCGCGGGTTGGGCATGCTTTGGCCGAAGCTCTGCCCGGCGATGTGCATTTTGGCGAGCATGGCGCCGGTGTGGAAACATTGGGCGGCATCGGGCACGGCGGTGTCGCGGCCGTTGAGGAAGGTGGCGAGGCAGGCGGGTTTGCCGGCGAGCGTGCTGTCGAAGCGCCCGTCGCGGCGGGGGATGGGCGCGGGGCAGGCTACGCCGTTGCGGCTGAGGTGCTGGCTGAGCTCCATGAAGAAAGGCAGCTCTTCGCGGGTGAGCACCTCGAAGATGGTGAGCACATAGCGGCCGCGGTCGGTGTCGAGGAAGTAGTTGCTGTTGGTTACGCCTTGGGCAATGCCTTGCAGCGACACGAAGCTGCCTAAGTCGTAGTCTTCTAAAAACTGGCGGATTTCTTGATCGGAAACGCTGGTGTAAACAGACATGGCGGCATCGCGGCAAAGTGGTTGGGGAATGGGCATTCTAGCAAATGAAACAGCAGGCAGGCTACCTGAAAGCGCAAGCTTTGGCATCCGTCAGAAACCGTATGCCCCAGCAGAATAATATCGCAATAATTTCCTGCCGCCAGCCCAAAAACGGGCTAATCCGACTGCTGCCAAACCGCACCGTTTGCCTTGCCCGCGCTGCTTTCAGGTAGCCTTGTTCAGGCAGGCAATCCAAGTGAGAGTTATAATATAACATGATTTAAATCAAATAGTTATTTTATTCCCAAACCTTGACGGCAACTCCCGGCGGAGTGCATACTCTGACCCGGGTAGCCCCCGAGGGCAACCCCGAACTTACCAATCAACCAGCACAAGGATCATAGCCATGAAGATGAAAGCAGCTGTTGTTACCCCCCAATGCGACGGTAACGTAGAAATCGTTGAGCGCGACATCCCTGCCGTGGGCGCGGGCGAAGCGCTGGTGGAAGTGGAATACTGCGGCGTGTGCCACACCGACTTGCACGTAGCTGCCGGCGACTACGGTAAAAAACCTGGCCGCGTGCTCGGCCACGAGGGCATCGGCATCGTGAAACAGGTTGCGCCGGATGTAACCACCCTGAAAGTGGGCGACCGCGTGAGCATCGCCTGGCTGTTTGCCAGCTGCGGCCACTGCGAATACTGCGTTACCGGCCGCGAAACCTTCTGCCGCAGCGTATTGAACGCGGGCTACACCATCGACGGCGGCATGGCCACCCACTGCGTGGTGAAGGCCGATTATGCGGTGAAAGTGCCCGAAGGCCTTGATCCCGCCCAGGCTTCCAGCATCACTTGTGCCGGCGTAACCACCTATAAGGCCATCAAAGTGTCCGGCGCCAGACCCGGCCAGTGGATTGCCGTTTACGGCGCGGGCGGCTTGGGCAACCTGGCCGTGCAATACGCCAAGAAAGTGTTCGGCGCACACGTGATCGCCGTAGACATCAACGACGACAAACTGGCGCTGGCCCAAAAATCTGGTGCGGATCTGATTGTGAACCCGGCCAAGGAAGACGCGGCCAAGTTCATCCAAGAGAAAACCGGCGGCGCCCATGCCGCCGTGGTAACCGCCGTGTCCCGTGCCGCATTCAATTCCGCCGTGGATTGCGTGCGCGCCTGCGGCCGCGTGGTGGCCGTCGGCCTGCCGCCCGAAACCATGGATTTGTCGATTCCGCGCCTGGTGCTGGACGGCATCGAAGTGGTCGGCACGCTGGTGGGTACGCGCAAAGACTTGGAAGAAGCCTTCCAATTCGGCGCCGAAGGCATCGTGGTGCCCGTGGTGCAGCTGCGCCGCCTGGACGAAACAAACGCCATTTTCCAAGAAATGCGCGACGGCAAAATCCAAGGCCGTATGGTTATCGACATGAAAGCCTGCGGTTGCCATCACTAAGCCTTAGGCTGTAAACAAACAGGCCGCTCCCAAAAACGGGGCGGCCTGTTTTGCGGATGAGGTTACCTGAAATCTTAGAGCTTACTATCGTGAATTAACAAAAATCAGGACAAGGCGACAAGCCGCAGACAGTACAGATAGTACGGCAAGGCGAGGTAACGCTGTACTGGTTTTTGTTAATTCACTATATTTGCGTTTAAACTCCCGCAGCCAAAGCTTTCAGGCAGCCTTTGTCGTATTTCCATACTGTTTGCAGCTTACCGGCTTGCATTGAAGTCAATTTGCTATGTACGGCCGGTTTTCTGCACACATTGTTCCATTCAGGCTACCTGAAAACGCAAGCCTTCACGAGATGGCACAAGATTAGATTGTTCGCTCTTGCCATAAACAAACCGGCTTATAACCGGCGGCAATTTCCATAAAAGCAATCATTCTTTCACAAAATACTGCGTGCTTGATACAGTTCGCCACCGTTGAACTGCCGATAAGGACAAACCATGGATTTTGTGAAACCCGAACATTTGCGCGACTTCTACCCCCATGAAATTTTGCAGGATTCCCTGCAAAAGGCTCAGGCCAAATCAGGCTCGAGCCTGAAAACGCTGGCGATTTTGAGCTTTCTGGGCGGCGGTTACGTGGGCTTCGGCTATTTGGCGTTTTTAAAAGTGGTTACCGGCATTCCGCCCGAATGGTCGGGGCTGGCCAACTTGCTGGGCGCGGCCGTGTTTCCTATCTGCCTGATTTGTATTCTGATTGGCGGCGGCGAGCTGGCCACGGGCAATATGATGCTGATGGGGCTGGGCTGGTTTGGCAAAAAAATCAATGTGATCAATCTGATGCGTAACTGGCTGATCGTGAGTTTGGGTAATTTAGCCGGGGCTTTGTGTATGGCGTATTTCCTCGGGCATTTCGTGGGCTTGGCCGAAGGCGTGGCGGCGGCGAAAACCGTTGCCATTGCCGAAGCTAAGGTGGGCATGAGCTTTGGCCGCTCGTTTGTGTCGGCCATTGCCTGCAACTGGATGGTGTGCATGGGCATTTGGTTTTATTTCGGCGCGAAGCAGACTTCGGGGCGGATTTTGGCGATGTGGTTTCCGGTGATGACCTTTGTGCTGATTGGGCTGCAACACTTTGTGGCCAATATGTTTATCATCCCGGCCGGCATTTTTGCGGGGGCGAATGTGTCGTGGGGGCAGTTTTTTGCCAATATGATTCCCGTGTTTCTAGGCAATGTGGCCGGCGGTACGGCGTTTGTGGCGGCTTCGTATCTGCACGCGTATAAGCATTTATTGAAAGACGATTATTCGATTTAGCTAGCATACCATGCGGTTAAAAGGCTACCTGAAAACTGGTTTCAGGTAGCCCTTTGTCGTGTTTGCGGGCACTAGCCGAAAGCCCGCTCCAATGCTTCCACCACTTTATCCTGTTCGGCTTCGGTCAGCCCGAAATACAGCGGAATGCTGATTGCGCCCGCATAATAGGCTTCGGCGGCGGGGAAGTCGCCGGTTTTGAAACCGAAGTGTTGGCGGTAATACGGCTGGGTGTGGACGGGGATGTAGTGCACGTTGGCGCCGATGTCGTTTTGCCGCAGGAAGTCGAACACTTGGCGGCGGGTTTTGCCGCTATCGGCGCGCACTTGCACGGGATAGAGGTGCAAGGCAGAGCGGTTTTCAGGATGGCGCTGCGGTAAGACGAGCGGTAGGTGAGCCAGCAGGCGGTCGTATCGCGCGGCGAGCTCGTGGCGGCGGGCGACGAATTCGTCGATGCGGGTCATCTGGCTCACACCGAGTGCGGCCTGCAGTTCGGTCATGCGGTAGTTGTAGCCGAGATCGATTTGCTGGTAATACCAAGCGCCATCCGGCTCTTGGGTCATTTCTTCGGGATTGCGGGTGATACCGTGGCTGCGGAGCAGGGCAAGTTTGGCGGCAAGCTCCTGGCTGTTGGTAAGAGCTGCGCCGCCTTCGGCAGTAGTGATGATTTTAACGGGGTGGAAACTGAATACGGTGATGTCGCTGTATTGGCCGTTGCCGATTTTGCCGCCCTGATAGCTGCCGCCAACGGCGTGGGACGCGTCTTCGATGATTTTGAAGCCGTATTCTTTGGATAGTTCGTGGATTTCCCGCATATCGCAGGGTTCGCCCGCAAAGTGGACGGGCACAACGATTTTGGGCAGGCTGCCTGAAACCTTGGCTGCTTTCAGCTTGGCTTCCAGCGCGGCGGGAGACATATTCAGCGTGTTCGGGTCGATGTCCACAAAATCCACGTCTGCACCGCAATAGCGGGCGCAGTTGGCTGAGGCAGTGAAGGTGATGGGGGATGTCCACAAGTTGTCGCCTTTGCCTAAGCCGAGGGCGAGGCAGGCGAGATGCAGGGCGGAAGTGGCGCTGTTTACGGCAAAGGCGTGTTGTGCGCCACAGTAATTCTTCAGGCTATCTTCAAAGGCAGGCACTTGCGGGCCTTGGGTGAGGAAGTCGGATTGGAGCACACGCACAACGGCGGCAATGTCGGCTTCAGAGATGGTTTGGCGGCCGTAGGGGATCATGAGGAGTCCTTTGTATATCGAGGTTATGGGTTTCAGGTAGCCTTGTGGAATTACTTAGAATATAGCAAATGGGCATCAAGCCAGATACAGAATTATTGTAGGGTATGCACACGTATTGCCTGTGCAGCTCCTGGGGATTTTGGAATGCAGAATGTTGCCTTAATTCTTCAAATTTGCAAGTAGCATTGTTTGAGCCAGGTGGATAGATGGGTAAGCAAGAAAAAAGGCTTGCCGAAGCAAGCCTTTTTGTTGGGTTACTAGACTAAGCTAGCCACAAATTAGAATTTGTGTACCAAGCCAGTGCCTACGCCCCAGTTGTTTACGTTTTGAGCATTAGAGTTAGCTTTTTCACGCAACCAACCTACAGATACCAAGCCAGTGGTGCGGCGAGAGAACGCATAGTCAGCACCAACGATGGCTTGCAGGTAGCGACCGCCATCACGAGCAGTATTATCGCTGTCAGCACGACCGTAGGCTACAGAAACCTTCGGAGTAACGGCACCAAAAGTGTAAGCTGCAGAGATTTGAGCCTCTTTGGTTTTGGCATTGTTCTCAGTCTGGCTGGCAATATCAATATCGGTGCTACCAACAGGGCTTACGTTCTTGCCGTATTGCAAGCCACCGGCAACGTACAGGTTGTTGGCATCATAACCTGCAGACAGGTTGTGAACATGGCTGTCTTTCAGACCGCCGGCAGCGGCAGTAGATTTGCGAGCGTACTCAGCAGCGTAACGTACGAAGAAGCCGCTGTTTTTGTAACCTAAGCCCAAACCGAATACCGGCTTGCCGTCGTTGGTGCGACCGCTATGTACGTTAGAGCCAGGAGCCAACTGGAAGGAGAAGTCGAAACCACCGAAGTCAGGAGACTGATAGTTCAAGCTGGTGCGACGTTGAGCAAAACGGCTGTAATAGCCCAAGCCTAAAACACGGCTGTCGTATTCCCAGTTATCCTGATCAACTACGGCATTTCTCAGCGGAGTGCTTACACGACCAACTTTAACAGTACCGAAGCCACCTTCCAGGCCGATGAAAGAGTCACGGTTGTTGGCAATATTACCGCCAGACAATTTGGCAGTTGCTTCGATTTGCCAAATAGCTTTCAGGTTGCCACCCAAGTCTTCAGAACCTTTGAAGCCGATGTAGCTGCTGTAGTCAACCACGCCCCAAGAGTTTCTCTGACTCTTAGTTTGGGTAGAGGTACCTTCACGAGTAAATTCAACACCGCCACGGATTTTACCGTACAGAATAACTTCTGCAGAAGCGGCAACCGGCAAGGAAACCAATGCTAATGCAATCAGGGTTTTTTTCATGCTGCATTCCTTTATCTATGTCTAAACTAAAAATACACACTTAAAAAAGAAACTTCGTCTTTCTTTATTTAAGCTCTCACGCAATCGCCGCATTAGCGATTTCATGACTGCAATATAATTGTTCGGCGGCAAAAAAACAAATCCTATCGCGGGCAAAACGGCAGATGCGGGCTAAATTGTATGCTTTATGCAACAATGTGGCGCTATGCCGGGGCTGGGCTTTATGCTGCTTAAAGCTTGTCCGGTAGGGGATTTGCCCTGGCGGGCGATACGGCCTATCATCTTATAAATTATGTTTTTCCGGCGGGCTGAGAGAGGCGGAGCCGGAGGTTTGCAACGAATATTTGAGAGCTTATGAGCCATACTGTACACCTGAAATTTGAAGAGATCGACAACACCGTTTTGCAACGGCTGTGCGGGCCGTTGGAAGAAAACTTGGAAAAACTGGGCAAAGCGCTGGAAGTGGAAATCGGGCGGCGGTTTGCCGAGTTTACCTTCATCGGCAACCATGCCCATGCGGCAAGGGAAGCGCTTTTGAGGCTGGCCGAGCTGTCGGAGCGGCGGGATTTGGACGATAACGACATCCGGCTCGCGGCGGTGGAAGCCAAAACAGCCGATGAGGCTTTTGTGCCGAAAAACGAGGCCGGGCATCAGTATTTCCTGCAAACGCGGCGCGGCAAGCTGGGCGGGCGCACGCCGCGCCAAAACGGCTACATCCGCGCTCTGCTCAGCCACGATATTGTGTTCGGCCTAGGCCCGGCGGGCACGGGCAAGACTTATTTGGCAGTGGCGGCGGCGGTGGATGCCATGAGCAAGCACGAAGTGGAACGCATTGTGTTGGTGCGCCCCGCGGTGGAAGCGGGGGAGAAACTCGGCTTTCTGCCGGGCGATTTGGCGCAGAAGGTAGACCCTTATCTGCGCCCGCTGTATGACGCGTTGTATGATTTGATGGGCTTCGACCGCGTGACCAAGCTGCTGGAACGCGGGCTGATTGAGATTGCCCCGCTGGCCTATATGCGCGGGCGCACGCTGAACGGCTCGTATGTGATTCTAGATGAGGCGCAGAACACCACGCCGGAACAGATGAAGATGTTCCTCACGCGTATCGGCTTCGGCGCTAAGGCAGCGATTACCGGCGACATCAGCCAAATCGACTTGCCGCGCAACATTAAATCCGGCCTGAAAGACGCGCGGGAAAAACTGCAAGGCATCGATGGTATTTATTTCCACACCTTTACCAGCGAAGACGTGGTGCGCCATCCCTTGGTGCAGAAAATTGTGGATGCTTACGACGCTGCAGATGCGGAGCGGGAAGAATAGCGTTTGCCGCCTTGGTATCTTTAATAGTGAATTAACAAAAACCAGTACAGCGTTGTCTCGCCTTGCCATACTATTTGTACTGTCTGCGGCTCGCCGCCTTGTCCTGATTTAAATTTAATCCACTATATCATCCGGTTTCAGGTAGCCTGCGAGCACATGGCTTGAGGCTACCTGAAATTTATCACCAGCCCAACTTTAGTCTTTATTAAGAAAGAATAATGATGCAAAACATGCAACTGCCGTTACACTTCTATTTCAAAATATTCACGCCATCCAACGATTTCAGCGTGGTGGATGCCGGAGGCAGGGAAGTGGCCTACACCCGCCAGAAGATTTTTAAGCTGAAGGAAGCTGTGGAGATTTTTAGCGATACCACCCGCCGCACGCGGCTATACCGCATACAGGCCGACCTCATCATCGATTTCAACGCCTGCTACCGGATTGTGAACGAAAACGGCGAGGAGCTCGGCTCGATACGGCGTAACGGTATGCGCTCGTTGTGGCGCATTTCCTACCAGATATACGATGCCGGTAACCGACTACTTTATGAAGTGCGCGAGAAAAACCCGTGGCTGGCATTTTGGGATGCGCTGGTGGGCGAGATTCCGGTTGTAGGCATGTTTAGCGGTTATTTCCTCAACTCAAGTTTTGGAGTAAACGATGCCGCCGGGCAGGAGGCGTACCTGCTGAAGAAAGAGCCTTCGCTGATGGAACGGCGCTTCAGCCTGAAAAAAACCGGCACAGCGGCGCATGATGAATTGGTTACGCTGTCGCTGATGATGTTGATGCTGTTGGAACGGGCAAAGGGATAGGATTTGCCAATGCCTCAGGCTACCTGAAAACGGCCGGATGGGTTTTCAGGTAGCCTTTAATTATGCAGCGGGCGGGTTGATATTTGCCTGACGGATGGCCGAATAAATCTTTTATCCGCTCTTGGAGTTGTCCTATATTGGGAGATGTATTTCTCGCGGCGCATCAATTACGAATAAGTCGCATTTCTTTTGCTAAATGATACAATCGTGCCAAACCTTGCGGGAGAATTGGCCATAATGGGTAAAGCGGAGTGGATGATTGCAGTTTTGGCGGTTGGGCTGGCGGCGGGTGTGGCGTGGATACGGCATCGCCGCCAAACCGGCCGCGATTCTTACCTGCCGCTGTGGCGGCCTTTTGTGTGGCTGGCGGGTTGGCTGGCTTTGCTCTTGGGTATTATCGGCATCTTTTTGCCGGGATTGCCGACTGTGCCGTTCGTGCTGCTGGCGGCAGGCTGTTGGTCGCGCACGTCGCCGCGTTTCCACCGCTGGCTGAGCGAACACCGCCATTTCGGCCCGATGGTGCGCAACTGGGAGCGCAAACGGGCCATTCCGTTGAAGGGCAAGGTGTTATCGGCACTGATGATGGCTTGCTCGTGCGTATGGATGCTGTACCGTTTCCCCGAACGTTGGTGGGTGGGAGCGGGTATGGCGGTGGTGTGTTTGTTGGTAACAGTGTGGATGTGGCGGTTGCCGAGCGAGTGAGATTGAGGATACGATGTCAAAAAAGGCTACCTGAAAACTTTCAGGTAGCCTTTCTTCATCCCATAGAAGCCGGTTAGCTGGTGAACGGGTGCTGCAACACGATGGTTTCCACGCGGTCGGGGCCGGTGGAGACGATGGCGATGGGCGCGCCGCATACCTCTTCGATACGTTTCAGGTAGCCTTTGGCGTTTTCCGGCAGCTGATCAAAGCTTTGCACACCGAAGGTTGATTCTGTCCAGCCGGGTAAGGTTTCGTAGATCGGGGTGCAGCCGGCCACGGCATTGCTGCCGAAGGGCAGGATATCGGTGGTGCTGCCGTCGGGCAGGGTGTAGCCGGTGCAGATTTTGATTTCGGGGATGCCGTCCATCACGTCGAGTTTGGTGATGCACAGGCCGCTGATGCCGTTGATTTGGATGGAGCGCTTGAGGGCGGCGGCATCAAACCAGCCGCAGCGGCGGGCACGGCCGGTTACCGAGCCGAATTCGTTGCCGCGCTCGGCCAGGCCTTTGCCGGTGTCGTCGAACAGCTCGGTGGGGAAGGGGCCGGAACCGACGCGGGTGGTGTAGGCCTTCACGATGCCGAGCACATAATCCAAGGCCTGCGGCGGCACGCCCGCACCGGCAGAGGCAGCGCCTGCCAAACAGTTGGACGAGGTAACAAAGGGATAAGTGCCGTAGTCGATATCCAGCAGCGTGCCTTGCGCACCTTCAAACAGCAGGCGTCCGCCGCGCTGGATGGTGTCATGCAGGCTGCGCGACACGTCGGCGAGCATTGGCAGAATACGCTCTTTGAAGGCGTTGATTTTGGCCATCACGTCATCAAACTGCACGGACTCTGCGCCATGCAGATGTTGCAGCTGCACGTTATACACTTCAAGGTTGGCGCGCAGTTTGTCGGACAAGAGCTCGGTATTGGCCAAATCGCCCAAACGGATGGCACGGCGGGCTACTTTGTCTTCATAGGCTGGGCCGATGCCGCGGCCGGTGGTGCCGATTTTGCCGGCGCCTTTGGAGGCTTCGCGGGCATGGTCGAGCGCAATGTGGTAGGGCAGAATCATCGGGCAGGTGGGGGCGATGTGCAGCCGGCCGGCCACGTTTTTCACGCCGGCCGCAGTGAGCTCGTCGATTTCGCCGAGCAGGGCTTCGGGGGAAACCACCACGCCGGAGCCGATGTAGCAATGCAGGTTTTCATGCAGGATGCCGCTGGGAATCAGGCGCAGCACGGTTTTTTTGCCGTTCACCACCAGCGTGTGCCCGGCATTGTGGCCACCTTGGAAGCGCACCACACCGGCGCACTCTTCTGCTAGCCAGTCGACGATTTTGCCTTTGCCTTCGTCGCCCCATTGTGCGCCGATTACTACGATATTTTTTGCCATGATGTTGTTGCCTTTGTTGGTTAATTGGTAGAAATGGTTTCAGGTAACCTTTATCGGCGTTTTACCGTCCGTTATGGATAATGCCACCGCGTACTCCGATCGCCGTAACGGCAAATACATCTGCCACAATACCACCCCATACCGCGATGTCGGCTTCATCCAGATACAGCAACGGTTTATTTACCTCTATCCACGGGCGGTCGGTTTCTGCTTCAAAGCGCAGGCTGGGCAGGGTCAATGCACGTTGGGAGAGGAGTATTTCGTATTCCGCATCAGCATTTTGTAAATGGCTGACATCCAAGGCAGCAATTTTCCCATAAACGGCGCGATTTTGCGCCAGTATGCGTTGTTTTAGGGTTTCATCCGCATATTCAAAAATATCCAAGTCTAGGTCGCCTGCTTGTGGTGGCGGGTCATCTGTATCCCTCAAGCAGGCATAGAGGGAAAAATCACCACCGATATACGGCTGATATGGGTATTTGCCGGTTTTGACCATCAGGTATAACAGCCGTTCGCCGGTTCCCGTATGCCAGCAGGGGATGCTGCGTTTGTCTTTAACAAAGCCGACCTGCTTCATAGCGGGACTCAGTACAGTGTTCAAGTAACGGTAGAAATCTTTGCTGTTCATAAGCTTGCCCCTTGGAGAAATAACGTGCAGAAACTGCCTGAACGGGGTTCACACAAAAAGCGGTTTTCCGTTTTCAGGTAGCCTTTAAGCAAGGCTACCTGAAATTATTTATGCCACCTGCGTTTGATGCTCGCTTCCCGCACGTTCGCGGATTGTGCCCAGGCGGTACACGGTTTCGCCTTGTTCGGCGAGGAAGGCCTGCGCCGCATCGGCCTGTTCGGCAGGCACGATAACGGCCATGCCGATGCCGCAGTTGAAGGTGCGGTACATTTCCTGCCGCTCCACGTTGCCGGCTTGTTGCAGCCATTGGAACAGTTTGGGCAGCGGCCAGGATTGGGCGTCGATTTGCGCCACACAGTTTTCGGGCAGCACGCGCGGGATGTTTTCGGTGAGGCCGCCGCCGGTAATGTGCGCCATGCCTTTGATTTCAAATTTTTCCAGCGCGGCCAAAATCGGTTTCACATACAGGCGGGTGGGCGCGATAACGGCTTGGCGCAGGGTTTTACCGCCGTCGAATTCGGCATCCAAATTGGGATTGCTGCGTTCGATGATTTTGCGGATAAGCGAATAGCCGTTGGAGTGTGTGCCGTTGGAGGCTAGGCCAAGCACCACGTCGCCGGGCCGGATGCTGCGGCCGTTGATGACTTTGCTTTTTTCCACCACGCCCACGGCGAAGCCGGCCAAATCGTATTCGCCTTCGGGATACATGCCGGGCATTTCGGCTGTTTCGCCGCCAATCAGGGCGCAGCCGGATTGCTCGCAGCCTTCGGCGATGCCTTTAATCACATCGGTGGCGCGCGCCACATCGAGCTTGCCGCAGGCGAAATAGTCGAGGAAAAACAGCGGCTCTGCGCCTTGCACGAGGATGTCGTTCACGCTCATGGCCACCAGGTCGATGCCCACGGTGTGGTGGATATCCCATTCAAACGCCAGTTTCAGCTTGGTGCCTACGCCGTCGGTGCCGCTTACCAGCACGGGGTTTTGATACTTTTTGCTGATTTCCACCAGCGCGCCGAAGCCGCCCAAGCCGCCCAACACTTCAGGGCGCAGGGTGCGCTTGGCAAAGGGTTTGATGTTTTCGACCAGTTGGTCGCCCGCATCGATATCGACACCAGCGTCGCGGTAGCTGAGGGATTGGGTCATGGCACTCTTTCGGGGAAAAATTTAAAACAGGAAAACGCTATTTTACCTGATTTTAAGCAGCAGCTAAGGATTGAATTGGGCGGCCTAATTCAGCAGGTTGTCGAGCGCACGCTCAACGGTGGGGAAGGTAAACTCAAACCCTTGCTGCAACAAGGCTTTCGGCGGGGCAAATTGGCCGTCTAGCACCAAATCGGCCTGCTCGCCCAGCATCAGGCGCAACATCTGCTCAGGAACGGAAAACAACAGCGGTCGGCGCAGCCGTTGGGCGGCAGCGCGGGCAAAGTCGAGTTGAGTGGTGCGCTTGGGGGCAGTAAGGTTGTAGGCCTGAAAGCCGCTGTGCGTTTGTGTGGCCAGGAAACGGATGGCAGCCACGACATCATCCATATGTACCCACGGCAGGGGCTGCTCGCCGCTGCCGGGCCGGCCCGCGCAGTAGCGCACCGGTTTGAGCAGCTGCGGCAAAATGCCGCCGTCCCTGCCCAGCACCACGCCAAAACGGCACACGGCCACCGGCACGCCGCTCTCCTGCTGTACGCGCTGTATCGCCGCTTCCCATTGCTGGCACAGCTGCGAAGGGAAAACATTTTGCGGCGGCGCGTTTTCCGCACACGGCGGCCAGCCCTCCGCGCTGCCGTTGCCATAATAACCCACGGCGGAAGCCTGAATGATGAGGCGCGGCGGTTGCGGGTGGCGGTGCAGCCAGTCGGCCACAGCCTGCACCGGCTGCAAGCGGCTTTGCAACAGCTCCTGCTTGCGCTGCGCCGTCCAGCGGCCTTCGCCCACCGACGCCCCGGCCAGGTTAATCAGCAAATCGGGGCGGATGCTGTCGTAGAGGTGGTGCAGCGCGGCGATGTATTCAAAACGCTTATCCGCCTCCCGTGCGCTGGCCGGATGGCGGCTAACGATAATCACCCGATGCCCGTCGGCCTGATACGCCGCAGCCAGATGGCGGCCGATAAAGCCGCTGCCGCCGATAATCACGATGGTTTGCCGGCTCATGCGCACCTCCGGCCGGCAAAAGAAAAGGCTACCTGAAACATGGTTTCTCTTTCATGAAGGATTTTCAGGTAGCCTGCCATGTTCTCGGCGGGCGTGCAAGTTTTCGGCAGTGCGGGTTGGGTTTCGGGCGGCTGCTCTTCATGGCGGCGGATAGGGAGGTGGCGGTTCAAATAAGCAGGGGGCAGACGGCACAAGCAATACGGCAAGCGAGCCAATGCCGCTCTTTAATATGTTAAGCGTTAGCAAGAACCGCCGAGGATTTTCAGGTAGCTTTTTACGGATGCAGGCTACCTGAAAATCTGCCATCTTAAGGATTGGGCAAATACGGATAGAGTCCTTCACGCCCGTCTTGATACACCATCACCGTATCGCTTGCCTCAACCGCCATGCCCGTGCCGTGATACAGGCATTTTTGCTGCGGGTCGGGAGTAAGCCCGCTGCCGAGATAGCCGATTTGCAGGGGCTTTTGTTCGGCGGCATGGCGTTGCAGCAATGCGGCGGCGGCTTGGGTTTGTTCGGCGGTAGGATGGCCGGGGTCGAGCCCGCCGATACCGATATTGAGTTTGTCCCAAAAAGTGCGCCGGGGCGGAGTGATGCGGACGCGGTATTGCGTGCAGCCGTCCGCACGGATGGCTCGCCCTGTTTGGCGGACGGTAAACCGATAGCCGCCCCGGCTGCCGGAAACGCCGGATACATAAGCTTCCGCAGCATCGCCGCCTGCAAGGACGGGGAGGGGAAATAGAAGAGCGAGGAAAATAAAGTTGCGCATGGATTTCGGGCTACCTGAAAACTGAAACCCGCTGGGCAGCGAGTGTTCATCCTACTTCTTTGCTTTGCTGTAGAAGACATGCGCTAGGGATCGTCGCTGTCTTGGCCGGTAGGGTGCAGGCTGATTTTTTAGGGCTTTGAAGCCGTTAAAAAGCAGTCTGCACTTTTTAACTGCGTTGAAGCTGTGTTTTCAGGTAGCCTGATAGGGGCTACCTGAAAACTGAGAAACCGCGTGCGTACGTTCCGCACACACACTACTCAAGCAGGCTACGCTTGCTGAATAGTTTGCCGGTAGGCGGCAAGTTCCCGTTCATTGAATTTGACGACATCGGTAATGACGAGTTTTTCTATGGCACGTCCGATTTGGGACATCAGTCCGGTATCGGGTTTTCCGTCTTTTTCGGGCAGCAGGCAGGTTAGGTTATGCGATTTTGAGGCGCGTAATTTGTAACCATAGTCAAAACGCCCTGACAGCGATTTCCGCAAACTGGCAGCCAGATACAGCATGGCGTGTTTGTCCATTGCATTGTCTTCATTATTCCAATATACGCCCACATCGTCTGATGCGCCGAATTCGTCATTGCGGTAGAACACGTTGCCGAAAATATCGATAGTGATTGAATTTTTGGGAAACCGCACAACGGCATTGCCGATTGAGCCGACAATACCCGTATTGGTTGTACCGGACATAACGAAATTCAGGCTGCCTGAAATCTGGTCGGCTTTGGTAAGGCGTTCGCCTTGCTGGATATTTCCAAATAATTCTTTGATTTTAAATGGTTTTATCCCTCCCCTCTGTGCATTTACGTTTTCTAACAAATCAAGCACGGATTTTTCCTGTTTGCTCAAGATGTAGTCGGACAGACCCGTAGCTTGCAGATAGGCTTGCAGTTCCTGCAAGCGTTCCGCTTGCAGTTCTTGGACAACGCTTTCCATATAGCCAAAGGCGATTTGATTGTTTTTGACTGGGAGCGGAATACTGATTTCATTTAATTTTCGTACGGAAACTGTATTTGTATAACCAAAAATGACTAATTGTTTTTGGACAATCGTTTTAACAAATAACCCTGTATTTTTATTTAGCATTAAGCCATTTTTGGGTGTTAGAACCAAAACACCGTCAGTTGTAACGAAATCATGATTTTGAAAATAAACAATGCCGGTTTGCCTGCCGATAATTAAAGCATTCCCTTTAAATAAACGGTTATCAGTAATTTTTACCTGCTTTACATATCCGTTATTACGGTCGTTTTGTGCAATGAATGCAATGCCGTTTATATCATCGACTAATTTATCTTGATTTTGGATATTTCCACGGTAAATGTTAAATAATGAATTGATTTGAAAATATTTCCAATTTCCGCCATCTGCCAAAAATGCCTGTTCCATTTCCAGCAGATGGCTTACTACTTTCCCTGAGCGTCCCCCTGTTTTGCCAAAAGTTGCGACACTTCCCAAGCCAAATAATCGGCTACGGTTTTTTTGAAGTCGGCAAGGGTGGGTTTGGCATCGATTTTCTTATGTTGGGCAAAGTTCCAGTCTGCACCATATTTATCACCATCCAAAGCAATGGTGTCTTCTACATATTCGTTTTCGCTGAAAAAATGCAGGCTGCTTTTGCCGTATTTGACCAAATCAACAAGTTCCGCATAACGTTCTTCAGCATGATTGATATTTTTCAGATTGCTGCTGGCCTTAGCCTTTTTGCGGTTGCTGCGTTTGTAGCCATCATTTTGAAAGTCGATGAATTTAACTGGGAATTTGGCTTCGTGTTTTTCTCCAACTTTAAAAACGTAAATAGCGGTTTGTACGTTGGATTTGCCGACAAACAGGTCATTTGGCATTTTGATGGACGCAAGCAGGGTGTGTTTTTGCAAAATACGTCGATTGATGTCGCGTGCTTTACCACTGCCTGCACTGTCTTGAATAATGATGGCAGCATATCCCTTGTTCATCATATTCAGGGCTTTTTCTACAAATACCATGCCGTTGCCTACAGCGGAGTAAGGCGGATTGAGCAGGAAAACGTCGGCAGGGAAGTTTTGATTTTCTTTGCCGTAGCCGTATCTGCCGTTGAAATTGGTCAGGCTGTTTTCCTGCAAGATGTTGCTTGAACCGTCGCCCATTAAAATCATGTTTAAAACTGCTAGCATATAGATTTCAGGTAACACTTCTATGCCTAAAATCTGTTCGGTTTTAATTTTGTTTTCTTTTTGGCGCAATTCATCAGGGCTGTTTATGCTGGATTTAGCGTCTTGCAGCATTAAATTCATTGAAGCAACCAGTAATCCGCCCGAACCTGTGGCGAAATCCCAAACGTAGCTGTCTTTGTTTACGCGGGCGAGTTTTGCCATAAGATAGGCAACGTAACGCGGTGTTAAAACAACGTCGTTTTGGTCATCACCAGCAAAGGAAAGCCAGCGAAACATGATGTTGAAGAGTTTGCCCGTGAAGTCGGTATCCAGCCCAACTTTGTAGAAATAGCCCAAATCTTCAACCACTTCTATAAAGATTTCTTTAAGCAATGATTGTCCGTTTTTGGGTTTGGACAGATTATCGTCTTTGATGGTGACGGAGAGACTATTCAGGATTTGCTCTTGTTTGCGTTTGGGCAGGCCTTTTTCTTTAAGGAAGGATTTGATTTTTTTAGAATAATGTCGCCGTCTGTATAGTCTTCTTCCGTGCTGCTAGTCAAATCTTTGGCTTCCAAAGGCTGCACTTTGCCTGCCACACCTAGATTTGCCATGATGCTAGCGGATACGAGATGGATGCGCGAAAGTGCGCTCAGGTTTTCCTGTTTGTTATACAGACGTTCATTGATTTTGGTAAGAGCGTCTTCTATGCGGTTTTCGCGATCTTTGTGGATTTTGTCGATTTCGGCTGGTGTGAGTTTTAAGAATTTAACCTTTTGGATAAATTCACTGAAATTTTCAGGTTTTAAAAATGACAAATCGGAAAATTCGCCAATTTTTTGCCCTACACCGTAATTGCTTTTGCCGACATAATACACGCCGATTTTTATTTTCAGGTTGCCTGAAATATCAACTTCGCCTGTTATGCCGATGGCGATAACGTCGGTGTAGCTAGTAAACTCCAATAAGGCATTGGCGTAATGTACCGCACCGTTTACTGCGTAGGCATTGATGTTTTTGTAGTTTGGTTCATTTTTTTTCTTGTTGAAGTTATCCGGGTGGCCGTCTGAATTAAGTTTTTCCAGTTTATCAGCGTAACCTTTGTATTCAATCATAACGGGATAGTAGTTCAATAAATCGTCTTGCAGTAACAACTTACAGTCCACACGGTTACCTCCGTCTCCGCCGGATTTGGATGCGGCACGACTTAGCGCGTTTTCTATTTCAGTATTGACCGTTTCCTGCTGTAGAAAATATTTTAGATGGTAGCTGCTGAGTTGCTGGTTGATATGGTTGGCAATTTTGGGTTCTACTGATTGTTGAGCCATCTTTAATTGGTTTCCTTGTTTCGTTTTAGATTTCAGGCTGCCTGAAAATCATTCCAAGCAGCCTGCATTTCATTTTTCAGGTAGCCTTCTCTCTCAAATCGCGCCGATTTTCTCTTTATTCTGTTCAATCCACGCCTGCAATTCCTCGCGCGTCATCCATTCCGTGTTGTTGTCGCTGGCATACACGAAGCCTTCGGGCACTTTCACGCCGTTTTTGATGCGCTCGGGCGTTTCGTCCCAGCCGTTGATGGCGGGCAGGATTTTGAAGTGTTCGGGGTATTCGTAGGTGTGGAACGAGTCTTCCGCGCCAATCATCTGCTCGTGCAGTTTTTCGCCGGGGCGGATGCCGACGGTTTCCTGCGTGCATTCGGGGGCGACGGCGGCGGCCAAATCGCAAATATTCATGGACGGGATTTTTTTCACATAAATTTCGCCGCCCACCATGTCGTCAAACGCGTGCCACACGAGCTCCACGCCCTGTTCCAGCGAAATCATGAAGCGGGTCATGCGCGGGTCGGTAATCGGCAGCGTGCCGCGTGCGCGCTGGGTGAGGAAAAACGGAATCACCGAGCCGCGCGAGCCCATCACGTTGCCGTAGCGCACCACGGCGAAGCGGCAGCCGTGTTCGCCGGAATAGGCGTTGCCGGCTACGAAGAGTTTGTCGCTGGCGAGCTTGGTGGCGCCGTATAAATTGACGGGGCTGCTGGCTTTGTCGGTGGACAGGGCGACGACGCGTTTCACACCTTTGTCGATGCAGGCATCGATCAGGTTCATCGCGCCGTTGATGTTGGTTTTCACGCACTCGAACGGGTTGTATTCGGCGGTGGGGACGATTTTGGTGGCGGCGGCATGGACAACGTAATCCACGCCATCGAGCGCGCGGTACAGGCGGTCTTTGTCGCGCACGTCGCCGATGAAGAAGCGCACGCGTTTGTCGCCCTGAAATTTTTTCGCCATTTCCCACTGCTTCATTTCGTCGCGGGAGAAAATGATGATTTTTTTGGGATTGTATTTGGCCAGGGTCATGGGCACGAAGGTGTTGCCGAACGAGCCGGTGCCGCCGGTTACGAGGATGGTGGAGTTAGAAAGCATGGATAACCCGTTGTTTTAGATTAGTATAATAGCTGATTCCACTACAAGATCATCTTAAATGGAAACAGCGTAATATGAAGTGGCGGATTATAGCACCGGCATTCGGCGGCTTCTATCGTGCAGCAGGCTACCTGAAAAGCAACAGCACAGCCTCGCCAAGCTTAACTTACATCTGTGCCAAAGAGGAAGAACAGTATGGATTCATTCCTCTCACTCCTCTTTGGAAGAGCCATACATTACAATAATACTTTTCTTCCTACTTTGCCCTACCGCCTATGTCTGCCGCTCAAGACCTTACCCTGCTTCTCGTGCGTGACGCTGCCGAGTCGGAGATGTGGATAGATGTTTGGGCACGCAGTTATCCGCTGGTGCAACAGGTAGCCTGTGCTGCCGAAGAGGGCATTGCCCAATGGCAAAGTAAAATCAACACAGCCTGGCAGCTTATACCCGGCCAGGTTATGATTGTGGCACACGGCGCAGGCGTACCGGCCGTGATGGCTTGGCAGTTCCAAAACAGTATGCGCGGTCAGCAACGCATCCGTGGCATGATTTTGGTTTCCCCTCTGCGATCTGCCTTTTTTATTGATGATGAATGGCACACCCTGCAACGCGCCCGCACTAACTGCAAAGCCGCTTTAGTAATCGGGCAAGATGAAAATCCGCTATGCCCAACCGATTGGGCAAGCGATACCGCCACCATCTGGCAAGCCAGGCTGTTACGCGCACCGCAGCCCGGCCACCTCAACCAGCGCTTGGGCGGCTGGCAATGGGGCATGCGGCTGATGCAGGAAATGTTGTGGGATAACTAATATCCTTGGCGCTACGGGCAATACGGTTTTCAGGTAGCCTCTACACGCATTGTTGCGTCTCACATACGCCAATCAAATCAATATGGACCAAACCTAATCTGTTGAAATAAATATGTTTATTCCTAAAAAGGCCTAGCCAAACAATGTTAAACGGTAGCAATAATTGAGAGCTTATCTATATATACGGCTTTCCTCCTTATCTTGCCTTACTGCAACAATGTATAGGGATTACGCCATAAATTCCGTTTCCGCTCAGGATAAACATTGACAGTAAACCGCTTAATCTTTAAAATTAAAGTTTTCTTATATTAATTTGGATTTTCCTGCTATGAAAACCTTCTCAGCCAAACCGCACGAGGTGAAGCGCGAATGGTATGTCATTGACGCCCAAGATAAAGTTCTGGGTCGCGTGGCTGCCGAAGTCGCCCGTCGCTTGCGTGGCAAGCACAAGCCCGAATACACCCCGCACGTAGATACCGGCGACTACATCATTGTAGTCAATGCCGACAAACTGCGTGTTACCGGTGATAAAAATGAAGGCAAAATCTACTACCGTCACTCTGGTTTCCCCGGCGGTATCTACCAGCGCACTTTCCGGGAAATGCAAGACAAATTCCCCGGTCGCGCCCTAGAACAAGCTGTTAAAGGTATGTTGCCTAAAGGTCCCTTGGGCTACGCCATGATTCGCAAGCTGAAAGTGTACGCTGGCAGCGAACATCAGCATGCCGCCCAACAACCCAAAGTATTAGAAATTTAAGGACACCATCTTATGAACAGTAAATACTACTACGGCACCGGCCGTCGCAAAAGTTCTGTAGCCCGCGTGTTCCTGCAAAAGGGTTCCGGTCAGATCGTAGTAAACGGTCGCCCCGTTGACGAATTTTTCGCCCGTGAAACCAGCCGCATGGTGGTTCGCCAGCCTTTGGTTCTGACCGAAAATGCTGAAGCATTCGATATTATGGTAAACGTGTGCGGCGGCGGTGAAACCGGCCAATCCGGCGCCATCCGTCACGGCATCACTCGTGCCCTGATCGACTATGATGCAGGTTTGAAATCTGCCCTCTCTCAAGCCGGCTTCGTTACCCGCGATGCCCGTGAAGTGGAGCGTAAGAAATTCGGTCTGCGCAAAGCACGTCGCGCCAAACAGTTCTCCAAACGTTAATCGTTTGGTATTACAGGAGAGCCGTGGTTTCCGGCTCTCTTCTTTATTTATATGCAAACATCTAAGGCTACCTGAAAAGTTTCAGGTAGCCTTTCTGTGGAAAACAACAGCATTATTTACGCTTCCGGCTTTTGTTTGGAGGCCTGATTTAGCTGCTGGTCGGTATCGTGACAAATGCCGATAGGGTCGGGAAAATTGCCCTGCATGTGGAAATGAACAGCGTTGTTGACACTTTCGGTTTTCGCTTGAAGACCTGACTGATCAGCTATTTGGTATGATCAAGAATGTCGATAGATACGAGGAACCCGCCCTGTTCTTGATTATGATGGCCAGTTGCTGAAGAATCATTTGAGAAAAAGCAAAAGCTGTCCGATGTGGAAAAATTGCAAACAACACGACAATTTCCTATAGCAGGTGCATGAGAGTTGGGGTATTTTTATGGCGGTCTTCAGTTCCCATTTCAGATCATATGAGGATTGACGGGCTAAAGCCCATCCTAATTTATGTACCCATTCTTTATATACGCTGGCTATAGACACTTAAAGCTTGTTTAAGTAGAAACGAAAGCTGTCTGCTACAGAAAAAGTGTAAGCGCCCAATGATTTCCCAAACTTAAAGGCTACCTGAAACCTTTCAGGTAGCCTTTAATCATACTTATGACGGCAACCTATTGATGCCGACGCAGTTCTTGGCGCAGCGACTGCAAGCCGGAGCGGCGGTCGGCGATTTGCAATTGCAGGTTGCCGGCGCGGTCGGACTGGTTGTTGCGGCGGGCGGTGGCCAGTTCGCGTTCGGCCTGTGCCAAGGCGCGTTCTTCGCGGCGGATGTCGCGGGTGATGATTTCCTTGGGCGTGAGCGGTTTGGCGGCAGCAATCACCGGCGCAGGGCGCACGACGGGAATGCTGCGGCGTTCCGGCTCGGGCTGGTGGCGCAGGGTAACGCGCATGGGCACGGGTTTGCTGATTTCCACATCGCTGGCGGCAGCCACGGCTTCTTGCCACACATCGGGCAATTCGCTGCTGTCGGCATCGGCTTTGTCGGCCGGTTGCTGAGCTGGCTCGGAGGCGGCAACTGCGGGAGTTGCAGCGGCCTGCTTAGATAAATCAGCTTCTTTATCGGCCAAAGATTTGGCCACGGGGCGGCAACGGCCTTGCGGTAGGGCAGTGCGCACGCTGCGCCCGTCGGCCAGCTGGCAGAGATAGGAAATTTCGGCCGGAGCGGTTTCGCTGCGGGCGGCGGGCGTTTCGGTGGCGGCACTGATGCCGAAAGCCAGCAGCAAAAAGCCGGGTAGAACAATATGGGCTAATTTTTCAAACATAAATTTGGTGTGTATTGCTAAAGCGTTTAATTCCCCATGCGGCATTGAATACCTTTACACAACAAGCTAATAGAACTTTCTTGCTGAGGCAGCGAACCGCAGACAGTGCATTTGGTATAGCAAGGCGAACCAACGCGGTGGCAAAAGTTAAGCAAGTTGGCGATAGTGAATTAATCCGCTGCGTTATGAACAGATACAGCATTATATCAAGCGGCAGGCATGCAGGCTGTTGGCTTAGGTTTAAACAGGTAAACAGGCTACCTGAAAAACACAGTGGGCTTTAAGCAGAGTGAATTCCATTTATAGTAAATTAAAATAAGAATGCTACAGCGTTGGCTCGCCTTGCTGTATTGCTCATACTGTCTGCGGCTCGCCGCCTTGTCCCATTCTTATTTTAATCCACTATAATTCAGGACAAGGCGCGGCATAAAGGCTTAAAATATTCATTTTTCCAGCAGGAGATAGCCATGGCACAATTCTTCGCCATCCATCCCGAAAATCCCCAAGAGCGGCTGGTGAAACAAGCCGCCGAAATCGTGCGCCAGGGCGGTGTGATCGTGTATCCCACCGACTCCTGCTACGCGCTCGGCTGCCAAATGGGCAACAAAGAGGCCATGGAGCGCATCTTGGCCATCCGCAAAATCGATTTGAAACACCACCTCACCCTGATGTGCGCCGATTTGAGCGAGCTGGGCACTTATGCCAAAGTGGACAACAGCCAATTCCGCCAGCTCAAAGCCGCCACCCCCGGTGCCTATACCTTTATCCTGCCCGCCACCAAAGAAGTGCCCAACCGCACGCTGCACCCCAAACGCAAAACCATCGGCCTGCGCGTGCCCGACAATAAAATCGCCCTCGCCCTTTTGGCCGAGCTGGGCGAGCCCATGCTCTCCTGCACCCTGATGCTGCCCGAAGAAACCGAGCCGCAAACCGACCCCTACGAAATCCGCAACCTGCTCGAACACGCCGTGGATTTAATCATCGATGGCGGCTGGTGCGGCACCGAGCCGACCACGGTAATCGACATGACCGACGGCACCGAGCTTATCCGCCAGGGTGCGGGCGATACTTCGGTGTTCGGGTTGTAACACCAAACTGCCTGCAAGCTGATCAGGCTACCTGAAAGTTTCAGGTAGCCTATAATCTGCCCATTTGATTGATATAGCGGATTAAAATATAGTGGATTAACAAAAATCAGGGCAAGGCGACGAGCCGCAGACAGTACAAATATAGTCAATTAAAATCAAAATAGGACAGTAACGCATCGTCAAATCGGGCGTAATCAGACAATACGGTTCGAAGATACCGCTTAATATTCGCCCACACCTTCTCAATCGGATTGAGCTCAGGTGAATAGGGTGCAAGAGGCAATACCTTATGTCCCAATTTTTCCGCCATTTCCCGTAAGACACCTATACGGTGAAATCGTGCATTATCTAAAATAATCACCGATTTTTGAGTCAATGCGGGCAGTAGGCATTGCTGAAACCACGCTTCAAAAAAGACTCCGGTCATCGTATTTTGATAAACCATCGGAGCAA
>NZ_LXSQ01000003.1 GCF_001648475.1 Eikenella halliae | reverse complement strand
CGACCGCAAATCTTTCCCACTGTTCTTGAAAGAATGTGAGTTTCGATTTAACTTCGGCACACCGTCTCAACAGCTTAAAATCCTGCGGGATTGGTGTGGAATTTAGGGCTAATCTACGTCAGCCCCATTTTTTTAGTGTATCGGTAATTAGAAGTTTTAAATTATTCTGATCATACATTGCTTCTATACCAGAAACTGTCGCTACATTTTCTTCAATATATTTAATTCCGGTTCTACCTGTATTTTCGTAGACAGCTTTTTCTTTTTCTGTTAGTTCTCTTTCAATTTTTATTTGATAAGTCCTATCTCTAGACATTTTTGAAATTTTTTTGCGGATAGTTTCTGGAATTCCTTTACCATCTCTTAATTGACTAATATATCGATTAATATTTTTTGCAATTTTAAGCCGTGCCTCACACCATTCATTTAAGTTATTTAAATTGAAGGTATGTAATTCTTCTCTATTGATGTAGTCTTTGATATCTTGAGTTAATTTTGATGACATGGTTTTAAAATCAACCCCAAAATATTTTTCTCCACAATCTTTTCCAATATTTGTAATATGTCCATCAGTAGATACTACAATGTAACCATTTTGATGTTGAGTGTGGCAATTTTTCAATCCACATATAACTTTTCCATGTTCTCCACTGTACTGACCTATAATTTCTTTTAATTTGGTTTCTTCTGGATTTATCTCTCTTTTAAAACCAGCCATTTCTTCTAAATCAGACCAGTTTTTTATGTAAACTAAGTTTCTATCTTTTTTTAAAGTAATCATGATAAATCCTTAAGCAAGCCTTAGCCCGCATGTAGTGTGTGTGCGGTACGCACGCACGCGTTCTCCATTTTCCCTGCAACCTCAACCCACCGCGTGCGTGCCTTGCGGCACACACTCTACCGCTTGGCTTCAAAGGTCGTTTGAATTATCTTCTTTGCCGCTTAAAGGCTACCTGAAAATCTGCGAAGCTAAAAAAGGCGCAATATTTTTCAGGTAGCCTTTCTTCGCGTTTAGCGGGAAATCAGGCGTACGGTGAAGTCGGTTTCGCCTCGTTCGTCTTCGAAGAGGCCGATGTGGTAGTGGTGGGCTTGGCCGCAGGCGCGGACGGTCCAGATTTCGCGCACCTGCATGCGGCCGTGCACTTTTTGTGCGTTGTTGATTTTGCTGTGTACGGATTCGATGTTGCGGCAGTTGAACGAGGCGGCTTCGGCGGTGTGCACGACTTTGAGCACGTCGTCGCGCAGGATGTTGTCGCTGCCGAAAGTGGCGCTTTCGCCGCTGAAGGCTTGGTTGCCGAGGCTGGAGCAGGCGGAAAGGGCGAGGGCGGCGAGGAAGGGGAGGAGTTTGCGCATGAGATTCCTTAAATTCGGCAAAGATGGGGCGCGAGGCCAAATGCCGCCAATTATACGGCAATCTGTTTTGCTTTTCAGGTAGCCTGAGCAGTTATAGTGAATTAAATTTAAACCAGTACAGCGTTGTCTCGCCTTGCCGTACTATCTGTACTGTCTGCGGCTCGCCGCCTTGTCCTGATTTTTGTTAGTCCACTATATTTCTTTCTGAAGCAGGGCTACCTGAAGCCGTAAATTAAAACTCGATTCCGGCCAGCCACAGGCTCACGGCGAAGCCGATAAAGAGCAGGCCGGTGGCGGCAGTGCAGACGGTGGTAACGCGTCGGTGGCGACGGAACAGGTTGGCGAGGCGGTGGCCGGCGAAAACGAGCAGGGTGAGGTAGCTGAAGCTGACGGTTTGCATCACCAGTGCCAGCAGCAGGAAGGAGAGGGCGGGGTGCGGATAGGCGGGATCGACGAACTGAACGAAAAACGACAGCAAAAACAGGATGGCTTTGGGGTTGGTGAGGCTGAGCAGCAGGGCGCGTTTGAAGATGTGCCCGGTGGGCGGGGTGGGCGGCAAACCGGCTGCCAAAACGGGCGGCGGGGCAAACCATTTGCGCAATGCGCCGCGCAAGAGGCCGAAGCCGATGTAGGCCAGATACAGGCCGCCGGCAAGCTTCATGGCATGAAATAGGGCGGGATAGAGCTTGAGTGCGGTGCCTGCGCCAAGCACGGTGAGCAGGATCAGCACTGAATCGCCCAGCAGCACGCCGAATACGGCGCGGTAGGCTTTGCGCGCACCTTGTTGTGCGGCTACGGAGAGGCAAAACATGCTGTTCGGGCCGGGCATGATGATGAGGATGATGGTGCCGATTAGGTAGGAGAGGGGATTGATGATGCCGAACATGGTTTTCAGGTAGCCTTTTGTAGAGGCGGCTATTTTAATGAGGCAGGCGGGGTGTAGGCTACCTGAAAACTATCGTGCCGATTTATTTCGCCGTTTGCCTGTTGCCCCGCAGGCAGCTAAACTGCCCGCCAATTTGCCCCCTTCATTAAAGAGAACGCCATGTTTTTCATCCTCTCGCCCGCTAAAAACCTAAACGAAACCGCCGCCGCGCCCACCAAGGAACACAGCCAGCCCGCGCTGCTTGAGCAGTCTGCCATCCTGATGGCGCAACTGCACGAGCTGGCACCGCAGGATTTGTCGGCGCTGATGGGCGTTTCGGACAAGATCGCCCGCCTCAACGCCGAGCGCAATGCGGCCTGGCAGCCGCCTTTCAGCCTGCAAAACGCCAAGCAGGCGGTGTATTTGTTTAACGGCGATGTGTATGAAGGCCTCGATGCCGAGAGCCTCACCCCGCCGCAAATTGATTGGCTGCAAGGTCATGCCGGCCTGCTCTCCGGTCTCTACGGCCTGTTGCGCCCCTTGGATTTAATCCAGCCCTACCGTTTGGAAATGGGCACCAAGCTGGTCAACCCGCGCGGTAAGGATTTATACGCCTTCTGGGGCGGCCTGATTACCGAATTGCTGGCCGAACGCATGGCCGAAGCGCAAACCGATGTGTTGGTGAACCTGGCGTCGCAGGAGTATTTCAAAGCCGTGCAACCTGCCAAACTCGGCGGCCGCCTGATTACCCCTGTGTTCCAAGACGAAAAAAACGGCCGCTACAAAATCATCAGTTTCTACGCCAAACGCGCCCGCGGCCTGATGCTGCGCTATGCCGCCGAACGCGCCATCACCGAGCCGGAGCAGCTGCTGGATTTTAATAGCGAGGGCTACGCCTTCTGCGCGGCGGCTTCTTCGGAAAACGAATGGGTGTTCCGGCGCGGCGAGCAGTGATGCGCGGCAGGCCGTAATGGGGAAGTGAAGGCTACCTGAAATTTGAGAATGCAGCCGGGGCGGTATAGTGAATTAACAAAAATCAGGACAAGGCGACGAGCCGCAGACAGTACAGATAGTACGGCAAGGCGAGACAACGCTGTACTGGTTTTTGTTAATTCACTATATTTTCATTTTGAGCCGGTGTTTTCAGGTAGCCTTTTGTCGAGCCCACACTAATCGGCTTTGCTGTTTTCTTCTCCTTTGCCAACCGGCAGCGGCGCATTGTTTTGCACCGCGTGCCGCCACATCAAGCAGGCTACCTGAAACCCAACCGGGCGTTTTCAGGTAGCCTGCAAGTATAGTGAATTAACAAAAACCAGTACAGCGTTGTCTCGCCTTGCCGTACTATCTGTACTGTCTGCGGCTCGTCGCCTTGTCCTGATTTTTGTTAATTCACTATATTTTGGGGAGAGCCCCTCGGGCGAATGTGGTTTTTATGTTACGTTTTTTCGCGGCGGCAACTCGGGGCTTGCTCGACGCGTGAGGCCAGGTATTAAGCGGCTTTCGGGGCAACGGGTTGGGTGCCGGTTGAGTAATGTGCCAATTAAAAAAGGCGGCTAATTTGGCTGATTTGGCCGCCAGGGGAAATTATGGGTTTTGCAGCGGGCGATCAGAGTTTATAATCCGCCCAAAATTGAGTTGCGGTGCTGGTGCGCCGCTGTGCGTAATAACGTATAGCTAAAATCATTTTTCGTTGCTGTTCAATAAATTATGGCAGAAAAGGTTTTGGCTATATGCTTTTTTGAAAGGAGCCGAAATGAGTTCTTTTGATGATAATTCCGCTGCGGCGGCGGCCGTGGCGTCCGCACCGGCTTCTTCTGGCAGCACCAAAGTGCAACGTCATCTGAAAACCCGCCATCTTTCCATGATCGCCATCGGCGGCAGCATCGGCACCGGCCTGTTTATGGCCAGCGGCAGCGCCATCCATATGGCGGGTCCGGGCGGCGCGTTGGTGGCTTATGCCGCCATCGGCCTGATGGTGTATTTCCTGATGACTTCCTTGGGCGAAATGGCTACTTATCTGCCAGTGTCCGGCTCGTTTTCCATTTATGCCGCCAAGTTTGTCGATCCCTCGCTGGGCTATGCCTTGGGCTGGAATTATTGGTTTAACTGGGTGATTACGGTGGCGGCGGATATTTCCATTGCCTCTTTGGTCATCACGTATTGGGAACCGATGCGCTTTATGCCACCCTGGGGCTGGAGCTTGCTGTTTTTCGGGCTGATTGTGCTGCTGAATTTATTGTCGGTTAAGGCATTTGGCGAATCGGAATATTGGTTTGCGCTGATTAAAGTGATTACGGTCATCGTATTCCTCGGCGTGGGCGTGCTCACTATTTTCGGCCTGCTGGGCGGTAAATACGTTGGCCTGGCCAACTTCACCGTGGGCGAAGCGCCGTTTTTGGGCGGCGGTTTTTCAGGTAGCTTCTTAACCATGTTGGGCGTGTTCCTGATCGCCGGCTTCTCTTTCCAAGGCACAGAACTCATCGGTATCACCGCCGGTGAATCGGAAAACCCGAAAGAGAGCATTCCGAAAGCGGTAAAACAGGTGTTTTGGCGCATTCTGATTTTCTACATCTTGGCCATTTTGGTAATCGGCTTGCTCGTGCCTTATACCAGCCCGGAGCTGTTGGGCGCGGAAAGTGTGGAGGAAATCGCCAAATCGCCGTTTACGCTGGTGTTTGAACGCGCCGGTTTGGCCATGGCGGCGGCGGTGATGAACGCGGTCATTCTCACTTCCATCCTCTCCGCCGGCAATTCCGGCATGTATGCTTCGGCACGCATGCTGTATGCCATGGGCAAAAGCGGCATGGCGTTTAAAGGTTTGCGCAAGGTAAACCGCTTCGGTGTGCCGATGCGGGCGGTGCTGGCTACGGCAGTGGTGGTATTGGCGTTGTTCCTCATCGAGATTTTCAACGACGGCGCGTATCAATATATCGTGGCGGCCTCCGGCCTCACCGGCTTCATCGCCTGGCTGGGCATCGCCATCAGCCACTACCGCTTCCGCCGCGCCTATATCGCCCAAGGCTTTGAGTTGAAAGATTTGGACTACCGCGCCAAATGGTTCCCCTTCGGCCCGCTGATTGCGCTGGTATTGTGCGTGTTGGTGATTTTGGGGCAGGACACGCAGCTGGTGATGCATGGCGACGTGGATTGGCAGCGGATTATGGTGACCTATATGGGCCTGCCCGTGTTCTTCGGTTTCTACCTCTACCACAAACTGCGCTACCGCACCCGGGTGATCCCGCTTGAGGAAGTGGATTTGGGCGACGAGGAAGAGGACGAAGACGAATAAGCCCCCCCTTATATAAAAGGCTACCTGAAAACCGTGTTTCAAGTTTTCAGGTAGCCTTTTGTAGTTGTGTTATAGTGGATTAACAAAAATCAGGACAAGGCGGCGAGCCGCAGACAGTACAGATAGTACGGCAAGGCGAGGCAACGCTGTACTGGTTTTTGTTAATTCACTATATATTGCTTTTTATTTTTACGGTTTCAGGTAGCCCTATGTCATCGCCATCCACTCCCACCATCGCCGCCATCGCCACTGCCGCCGGGCAGGGCGGGGTGGGCGTTATCCGGCTATCCGGCAAGCAGCTGCTGCCGCTGGCACAGCAAATCAGCGGCGACAAAACCCCGCAGCCGCGCCGTGCGCTCCACACCGATTTCGTCGATGCCGCAGGCGAAGCCATCGATAACGGCCTCCTGCTCTATTTCCCCGCCCCCGCCAGCTTCACCGGCGAAGACGTGATCGAACTGCACGGCCACGGCGGACGCGTGGTGTTGCAGATGCTGCTGCAACGCTGCTTCGAGCTGGGTGCACAACCGGCCGAGCCGGGCGAATTCACCAAACGCGCCTTCTTAAACGGCAAGCTCGATTTGGCGCAGGCCGAAAGCGTGGCCGACCTTATCGACGCCGCCAGCCAATCTGCCGCCCGCCTGGCCGTTCGCTCGCTCAAAGGCGCGTTTTCCCGGCAGATTCACGAGCTGGTGGACGAACTCATCACCCTGCGCATGTTGGTGGAGGCTACCCTGGATTTCCCTGAAGAAGACATCGATTTTCTGGCCGAAGCCAAGGTGGACGAGCGCCTCGCCGCCTTGCAGGAGCGTCTTGCCCGAGTGCTTGCCCAAGCCGGGCAGGGCGCGATTTTGCGCGAAGGCATGAACGTGGTGCTGGTGGGTGCGCCCAATGTGGGCAAATCCAGCCTGCTCAACGCCCTGGCCGGTGAGGATGTGGCGATTGTTACCGACATCGCCGGAACCACCCGCGACACCGTGCGCGAGCAGATTACGCTCGAAGGCATTCCCGTGCACATCATCGACACCGCCGGCCTGCGCGATACCGCCGACCCGGTGGAGCAAATCGGCATCGAGCGCAGCCGCCAGGCCGTGCGGCAAGCAGACGTGGCCTTGATTCTCATCGACCCGAACGAAGGGCTGAACGAGGCTACCTGTAAAATCCTCGCCCAGCTGCCGCCTAGGCTCAAACGCATTGAAATCCGCAATAAAATCGACCTCAGCGGCGAAGCAGCGGAAAGCTGCGAGCAAAGCGGCCAACCCAGCGGTGCCGACACCCTGATCAAACTTTCCGCCAAAAACGGCGCCGGGCTCGATTTGCTCAAACAGGCTCTGCTGCGGCAAATCGGCTGGCAGGGCGAAAGCGAAAGCCTGTTTCTCGCCCGCAGCCGCCACCTGCGCGCGCTGGAAGCCGCCCAAGCCGAGCTCGAACTCGCCGCCCTGTGCGGCCGCCACCAGCTCGAACTCTTCGCCGAACACCTGCGACTGGCACAAAACGCCTGCAACACCATCACCGGCGAATTCAACGCCGACGACCTCCTGGGCGTGATTTTCAGCCGCTTCTGTATCGGCAAATAGAGCGTTTGGAAGGCGGATATACTGCACATTGCGGGTTGGTTTCCCGCTTGCGGTAAGGGAAAAGGCTACCTGAATTTTCAGGTAGTCTTTCTGCGTGGCAGAACTGTTTGGGATTAGGTGTTTCACCAAAGAATGTGTTGATATTATGCTGAATTTATGTGGCATGGTGGTGAGGGGATTTCGGGAACGGGAAACTTTCCCGGTTGCCGCCGCTTTGAGGCAAATGGCTGGCATGTGCCGTTACGGCTCGTTATAATGCGAGCCATTATTATTTTTATGCAGTTAAACCGCTTAATTCATATTCTGTTTTATGCCAAGCATATAGCGATACGGCTTATTGGAAATTGAAATAAATTCAGCTATATCGTTTCGATATTTTCAAACCGTGCCGCTGTGTTTTCAGGTAGCCTTCCCACATTTCACGAGGAGAAACCCAATGGATATTTTGTCGCGCCTGCATGCGCTGCCTTTAAGCCGTTTCCACTACCGCCTGCTGGCCCTAATTGGGCTGGGTTGGCTGTTTGATGCGATGGACACGGGCATGGTGTCGTTTGTGTTGGTGACTTTGGCCAAAGAGTGGGGCTTGAGTGCGCAGCAGTCGGGCTGGGTGGTGAGCATCGGCTTTGTGGGCATGGCGCTGGGCGCGGTGTTGAGCGGCTGGGCGGCCGACCGTTTCGGGCGGCGCAATGTGTTTGCGGGCACCATGGTGCTCTACGGCGCGGCCACGGGTTTGTGCGCGTTGTCGCCGAACTTGGCCGCGCTGCTGTTTTTCCGCTTCTGGGTGGGCTTCGGCTTGGGCGGGCAGCTGCCGGTGGCGGTGTCGCTGGTGAGCGAGTATGCGCCGCCGAAGGTGCGCGGGCGCTTTATCGTGCTGCTGGAGAGTTTTTGGGGCTTGGGCTGGCTGGCGGCGGCGCTGGCTTCGTATTTTCTGATTCCGAAATTCGGTTGGCATAGCGCGTTTGCGGCGGGCTCGGTGCCGCTTTTGTATGCGTTTGCGGTGTGGAAGCGGCTGCCGGAATCGGTGCCTTATCTGATTGCGGCAGGCAGGGCGGAGGAGGCGCACGAGTTGGTGTGCCGTTTAGAGGCGGAATCGGGCGTGGCGCAGGCGGCGGAAATGATTGTGCCGACTGTGCAGAAGAAGGAGAAAATCCGCCTCGCGCAGCTGTGGCGGCCGCCGTTTGCCCGCCGCACGCTGATGCTGTGGCTGATTTGGTTCGGCATCGTGTTTTCTTATTACGGGATCTTCACTTGGCTGCCCAAGCTGTTGGCGGGGCAGGGCTATTCGGTGGTGAAAACGTTTGAATATGTGCTGGTGATGATTCTGGCGCAGTTGCCGGGCTATTTTGCGGCGGCGGTGCTGGTGGAAAAAATCGGGCGCAAGGCCACGCTGGCGGGCTTTTTGGGCGCGTGTGCGGTGTGCGCCTACTGTTTCGGCCAAAGCGGCTCTACGCTGGAAATCATGCTGTGGGGCAGTTTGATGTCGTTTTTCAACCTGGGCGCGTGGGGCGTGCTCTACACTTACACGCCGGAGCTGTATCCGGTGCGCTTCCGCGCGTTTGGCTCAGGCTGGGCGGGCGCGGTGGGGCGCATCGGCGGGATTGTGGCGCCGATGGTGGTGGCCGGTATGAGCGGCAGCGGCGGTTTCGCGCAGATTTTCGTGATGTTTGCAGCGGTGCTGGCGGCGGTGGTGCTGGTGATTGTGCTGCTGGGTGAGGAAACGAAGGGGCGTACGCTGGAGGAAATTAGCGCGGATTAGCGGCATAAAGCGCGGAAAGGGCTACCTGAAAAATTTCAGGTAGCCTTTTTAAAGATGGCTGGAGGCTACCTGAAGATTTGAAAGCGGCAGATGCAGCTTGCCAGTTTAAATAGGTAGATGCCATGCCGGATTGGGAAGGGAACTGATATGATATAGTGAATTAAATTTAAACCAGTACAGCGTTGGCTCGCCTTGCCGTAACGTGTGTACTGTCTGCGGCTCGCCGCCTTGTCCTGATTTAAATTTAATCCACTATAAAACGTGAGATGGTTTATCTGATGGCAAAGCAACATGAATAAGATGGATAAATATAATTATAAATATGATATTAGCAACAGCAACAAAGAGCGGGATTTAAAGCTGGCCAATGCTATGCAGAGAAAGCTGATGATCCCTAAGCTTGGTTTTTACGGGTTTGCCGCTATAGGAATCCTTGCTTTAATACAAAAAATATATACCGGTGAGGTTCTGACAGAGAAAGATTCTATTGGTTTATTTTTTATGTACTATATGCCTATAGTCATACCTATAACCATTATTACAACCATTATTTTTGGAATCTGCCCGCATTGCCATAAAACTCAGGGGCTAAACGGAAAGGTGGTTTCATTTACCGGTCTGTCATTTTCTGTTTCCAGAGGAGTGTCGCCATTTATTAAGTATTGCGCACGATGCGGCGCACCTCTTTCAAAGAAGGCGGTAGAAGAAGCATATAGAAAATACGAAGAAGCACAGCGGGCTGCAGAGGAAGATAGGGCAAAGCAAATATAGCGGGCTTGTTGCCTGCGCAGCATAGGTTGCAGAAATTTTCAGGTAGCCCATGTTTGTTAAGCCCAAGGCTACCTGAAACGGGATTTGGGGATTTCAGGTAGCCTGCCGTTTGGTTTTTGGCTACACTTGCCGCCTTCGGAATCAAGCTTCCGACCAGTCAGGGCAGGCCGCGGACATTGCGACCTGGCTTTGCCCGTCGGCGACATTGCGCCGCCGCAAACTTTTATTGAAGGAACACACCTATGACCACCCTCTCCCCGGTGGCTTTGCGCCGTCAAATCGAGCCTAAGCCGCATCCCACCGCGCAGTATTGGAAAAAATGCGATGTCGAAGCCCTGTTTTCGCTGCCCTTTCTCGACCTCGTATTCCGTGCCGCCGAAATTCACCGCCAGAATTTCAACCCGCGCGAAATCCAGCTTTCCACCCTGCTTTCCATCAAAACCGGCGGCTGCCCGGAAGATTGCGCCTACTGCCCGCAATCGGCGCACCACAACACCAATCTGGGCAAAGAGCAGATGATGGATGTGGGCGAAATCGTGGAAAAAGCCAAAATCGCCAAATCGCGCGGCGCCAGCCGTTTCTGCATGGGCGCGGCATGGCGCGGGCCGAAGCCGAAAGATGTGGCTGTGGTGTCCGAAATCATCAAAGCCGTGAAGGGTTTGGGCATGGAAACCTGCGGCACGTTCGGCATGCTGGAAGATGGCATGGCGGAAGACTTCAAAAAAGCCGGCCTAGACTACTACAACCACAACCTTGACACCGACCCCGAGCGTTACAACGACATTATCCACACCCGCAAACACGAAGACCGCATGGACACCCTAGGCAAGGTGCGCAACGCCGGCCTGAAAATCTGCTGCGGCGGCATTGTGGGCATGAACGAAACCCGCGCCGAGCGCGCCGGGTTGATTGCCAGCCTCGCCAACCTCGACCCGCAGCCGGAAAGTGTGCCGATTAACCAGCTGGTGAAAGTGGAAGGCACGCCGCTGGCCGATGCCGAAGATTTGGATTGGACGGAGTTCGTCCGCACCATCGCCGTGGCGCGGATTACCATGCCGAAGAGTTTCGTGCGCCTTTCCGCCGGGCGCAGCAATATGCCCGAATCCATGCAGGCGATGTGTTTTATGGCGGGCGCGAACTCGATTTTCTACGGCGACAAGCTCTTAACCACGGAAAACCCCGACGAAGACGGCGACCGCCTGCTGATGGCCAAGCTGGATTTGGTGCCGCTGGATTATCATGCCGAATCGGATGAGACGGCAGACGGGCTACCTGAAAACCGCCACGCAGCCGGCGGTTGCGGCGGCGGGCATTGCGGCTGTGCGCATTGAGTTTCAGATTTCAGGTAGCCTTTTCAGGTAGCCTGAAAACTATAGTGGATTAACAAAAATCAGGACAAGGCGGCGAGCCGCAGACAGTACACACGTTACAGCAAGGCGAGCCAACGCCGTACTGGTTTTTGTTAATCCACTATAAAAAAACAGCATGATGTTGCGTCATGCTGTTTTTATATATGTAGAGAGGCTACCTGAAAGATATTGGTTGCCGTTGTCTGCCAACTGATGGCAGCCTTATTCGCTTTCCTCTGCATGCCTTGCCAAATGCCGCAGTGCCGCTGCCAGCTCCGGGTGGTGTGCCAAATCATCCGCAGCGGCCAAGCACTGTTCGGCGGCGGTGCGGCTCAGTTTGGCTTGTTTTTCTTTCGGCCGCTCCTGTTCCGGCGTGCTGATTTTCACCTGTACTTCGCGCACCTCCGGGCACACCGTCCGCCAGGCTGGCAGCAGCCCCGCCGCGAGCATCCGCAGCCGTGCCGCCGCCATATTGTTGCTTGCATACCAAACCAAAACCCCTTCGCGCACCCGCACCGCCCGACAATGTTGTTGCAACTTGGCCGGCAGCCGTGCTTCCAGTGTTTGGGCAGTGTGCCGCCAGCTTTCGGCCTGCATAATCAGGTCGTGCAGCTGCGATTCGCCACGGCTGAGGTTGTCGCGGCTGTGCAGGCTGTGGCGGCCGGGGTTGAGGCGGTTGAGGTCGGACATGAAAGGCTACCTGAAAAGTGGGGTTGGGCAATGGCAAAGCAGGCGGGATACACCTGACAACCTCGTCAAGAGGCTACCTGAAAACAGGCAAACTGCCGCTGGCAGCAAAAAAGCCTGCCCGATGCGCTTGAAATCCTGCCCGGTCGGGCCATATTCCCAAGCGCGAACGGGTTTGATTATGCTAAAATTACCCGTTATTTTACTATCGCAGTGGATGAGATTTGAACCGAAATCAGCTGGCGGGCAGTGCCGCCGCAGTTTGAATCGAGCACACGGGGCAACAGCAATACCGCATAAGGGATTAAATATTTTATGATTACTTCACTGACCAAGAAAGTGTTCGGCAGCCGCAACGACAGGCTTCTGAAACAATACCGCAAATCCGTGGTACGCATCAACGGCATGGAAAAAGACATCCAGCAGCTTGACGATGCGGCGCTGCAAGCCAAAACCGCAGAATTCAAACAACGGCTCGCCAAGGGCGAAACCTTGGACGACATTTTGGAAGAAGCGTTTGCCGTGTGCCGCGAAGCCTCCCGTCGCACGCTGGGCATGCGCCATTTTGATGTGCAGCTCATCGGCGGCATGGTGTTGCACCAGGGCAAAATCGCCGAAATGCGCACCGGCGAGGGCAAAACCCTGGTGGCCACGCTGGCCGTGTATCTGAATGCGCTCGCCGGTAAAGGCGTGCACGTGGTAACGGTGAACGACTACCTCGCCGCCCGCGATGCCGAAATCATGCGCCCGCTCTACAACTTCCTCGGCATGAAAGTGGGCGTGATTGTGGCCAATATGGATCAGGCCGCCAAGCACGAAGCCTACAACGCCGACATCACCTACGGCACGAATAACGAATTCGGCTTCGACTACCTGCGCGACAATATGGTGCTCCAGCTGAGCGACAAAGTGCAGCGCGAGCTGAACTTCGCCGTGGTGGACGAAGTGGACTCCATCCTCATCGATGAAGCCCGTACCCCGCTCATCATTTCCGGCCAGGCTGATGACAACACCGATTTGTATTTGGTGATGAATAAAGTGCCCGCCCAGCTGGTGCGCCAGAAAGAAGAAGAGGGCGAAGGCGATTATTGGGTGGATGAGAAAAACCGTACCGTATTGCTCAGCGAAGCCGGCCATGAACATGCCGAGCAAATTCTCACCAAAATGGGCTTGCTGCAGGAAGGCGATTCGCTCTACTCCACCGCCAACATCGCCCTGATGCACCACCTGATGGCCGCTTTGCGCGCCCACAGCCTGTTTAATTTGGACGAACACTATGTGGTGCAAGACGGCGAAATCGTGATTGTGGACGAATTCACCGGCCGCCTGATGACCGGCCGCCGTTGGTCGGAGGGCCTGCATCAGGCCGTGGAAGCCAAAGAAGGCGTGGAAATCCGTCAAGAAAACCAAACCTTGGCCTCCATTACCTTCCAAAACTACTTCCGCCTCTACAGCAAACTCTCCGGCATGACCGGCACCGCCGATACCGAAGCCTACGAGTTCCAAAGCATCTACGGCTTGGAAACTGTGATCATCCCCACCAACCGGCCGATGATCCGCAAAGACTTCAACGACCAGGTATTCCGCACCGCCGAAGAAAAATTCGAAGCTGTGGTGGCCGATATTAAAGAGCGCCATGCCAAAGGACAGCCCATCCTGGTAGGCACCACCAGCATCGAAAACTCTGAGCTAGTGTCTAATATGCTCTCCCGCGCCGGTTTGGCACACAACGTGTTGAACGCCAAAGAGCACGCCCGCGAAGCCGACATCGTGGCGCAGGCCGGCAAAACCGGCATGATTACCGTGGCCACCAATATGGCCGGCCGCGGTACCGACATCGTGCTCGGCGGCAACGTGAAACACCTCAGCCACATCATCCGCAACGATCCCGATTTGAGCGAAGAAGAAAAAGCCGCCCGCATCAAAGAGCTGGAAGACGGCTGGCAGGAAGAGCACGATCGCGTAATCGCAGCCGGCGGCCTGCACATCGTCGGCACCGAGCGCCACGAAAGCCGCCGTATCGACAACCAGCTGCGCGGCCGTTCCGGCCGTCAGGGCGACGTGGGCTCCAGCCGCTTCTACCTCTCGTTTGAAGACCCGCTGCTGCGCCTCTTCGCGCTCGACCGCCACGCTGCCTTGCTCGAAAAGCTGGCACCGGAACGCGGCGTGCCGATTGAACACGGCCTGCTCACCCGTCAGATTGAAAGCGCCCAGCGCAAAGTGGAAGGCCGCAACTTCGACATGCGTAAACAAGTGCTGGAATACGACGACGTGGCCAACGACCAGCGTAAGGTTATCTACAGCCGCCGCAACGAAGTGCTGGAAACCGAAGACAACTCCGCCATGATGACCGAGATGCGGCAAGAGGCAATCGAGAATTTGGTTGATCTGTATATGCCCGCCGACAGCATCGAAGAGCAGTGGGATTTGGTGGCGTTGGAGAAACAGCTGTTTGCCGACTTCCATATTCATGCCCCGGTTACCGAGTGGTTCAAGCAAGACCCCACCCTCGATAACCAAGACGTGAAAGAGCGGGTTTGGAAGCTGGCGCAAGACGACTATGCCGCCAAAACCGAAATGGTTGGTGCCGAATTGATGCGCCAGTTCGAGCGCAACATCTTCCTGCAGGTGATGGACAGCCAGTGGCGCGAACATCTTTCCGCCATGGACTACCTGCGCCAAGGCATCCACCTGCGCGGCTACGCCCAGAAGAATCCGAAGCAGGAATACAAAATGGAATCTTTCGAGATGTTCCAAAACCTGTGGCAGAACATCCGCAATGAAACCGCCAAGCTCCTGTCGCAAGTGCGCTTCGAGCTGAACGAGCCGGTGGCCGAGGAAAGCGCGCCCATGCAGGTCGCATATCAAGAAAACCATGCCGCTGCGCCGGACATTACCTACCTGGCGGCCAATGGCAATGCCGCCGATGCCGCCGACTTTGCCGAAGACGACTTCAGCCCCGAAGCCCTTACTGCCCGCGGCCAAATGGTGCACCGCAACGACCCCTGCCCCTGCGGCAGCGGCCTGCGCTACAAACAATGCCATGGCAAATTGAGCTAAACAGCCCCGTTTAAACTGGGTATCAAAGGCTACCTGAAAACCGGATGCAGGGTTTCAGGTAGCCTTTTTGTTTGGTATGGCAGGGATTTCTGGCGGATTAAAAAGTGCAGGGCAAGGCGGGCGGGTCGGATGTGTAAGCAGTACGGCCAGACAAGCCAATGCAGGAGCACGGTTTTGTTATCATTTCCTATGTTTTTTTGAGGAAGATGTTTTCAGGTAGCCTTCTTGGTTGAACAGGCTACCTGAAAACTATCTGGCGTTATGGATTGGCATTGCCTGTTACTGAGCGGTTTCAGGTAGCCTGTGATGGATGTGTCGGCAGGTGGCGAACTTTATCCGGATTCTTAAAGAATACAGTGTTCCCTAGATTTGTTGTATTGCCTTTGTTTCGGCGGCTTGCCACCCGATTTCGTTTCTTTGCAGGCGTGATGAAACAGTTTGCTGCTGTGCCATGCTGGGGCTGCCAGAAAAGAGCTATAGTGAATTAAAAAAAGCCAGTACAGCATTATCTCTCCTTGCCGTAACGTGTGTACTGTCTGCGGCTCGTCGCCTTGTCCTGATTTTTGTTAATCCACTATATTTTTTCAGGTAGCCTCCACCAGCGCAGCGGCCAACAAAAAGGCTACCTGAAATTTCAGGTAGCCTTTGATTAAGCCTGAAGGATTAGTTCTGGCCTTCTTCCGGACGCATATGCGGGAACAGGATAACGTCGCGGATGCTCGGGGCGTTGGTCAGCAACATTACCAAGCGATCGATACCGATACCGCAACCGCCGGTGGGCGGCAGGCCGTATTCCATGGCGCGGATGTAGTCGGCGTCGTAGTTCATGGCTTCGTCGTCGCCGGCTTCTTTCTGAGCCACTTGCGATTTGAAGCGTGCGGCCTGGTCTTCCGGGTCGTTCAACTCTGAGTAGCCGTTGGCCAGCTCGCGGCCTACTGCAAACAGCTCGAAACGTTCGGTGAGCTTCGGATTGGTATCGGAAGCGCGAGCCAAGGGAGACACTTCAACCGGATAGTCGATGATGAAGGTGGGGTTCCACAGTTTGCCTTCGGCACAGCCTTCAAACAAGGCCAGCTGCAGGCTGCCCACGCCTGGGGCGGCAGGCAGGTCTTCGCCGTGTTTCACCACTTCTTTTTTCAGCCATTCTTCGTCGTTCAGCTGCTCGTCGGTGTAGTGCGGATTGTATTTTTTGATCGCGTCCACGATGGTGAGGCGGTCAAAGCGTTTTTCCAAATCCACTTCTTTACCGTTGTAAGGAACGTGCAGACTGCCGCAAACGGCGTTGGCGCAAGCGCGGATCACGCCTTCGGTCATGTCCATCATGCGGTGGTAGTCGGAGAATGCCTCGTAGAACTCCATCATGGTGAACTCGGGGTTGTGGCGGGCAGACACGCCTTCGTTACGGAAGTTGCGGTTGATTTCAAACACGCGCTCGAAGCCGCCTACCACCAAACGTTTCAGATAAAGCTCGGGAGCAATTCGCATATACAGCGGGATGTCCAGCGCGTTGTGGTGGGTAACGAACGGACGGGCTGCTGCGCCACCGGCAATCGGGTGCATCATCGGGGTTTCCACTTCAAGATACTGCTCGCCAGTCATGAAGTTGCGGATGGTTTGGATGATGCGGCCGCGTTTTTTGAAGATTTCGCGCGATTCGGCGTTTACGATCAAATCGGCATAACGCTGGCGGTAGCGGGTTTCCTGGTCTTTCAGGCCGTGCACTTTATCAGGCAGCGGGCGCAGGGCTTTGGCCAACAGGCGGATTTGGCTTACACGTACGGTCAGCTCGCCGTGGTTGGTTTTAAACAGCACGCCTTCTGCGCCGAGGATATCGCCCAAGTCCCAGTGCTTGAACTCTTCGTGAATCTTCTCACCAACACCCTGGTCGTTTACGTAGAGCTGGATTTGGCCGGAAACGTCTTGCAGGGTGGCGAAGCTGGCCTTACCCATGTCGCGTTGCAGCATCATGCGGCCTGCTACCTTGACGGTTACGTTCTTTTCTTCCAACTCTTCCTTAGACAGTTCGCCGTATTGGCTGTGCAGGTCACCGGCAAAAGCATTGCGGCGGAAATCGTTCGGGAACGCTACACCGTGCTTGCGGATTTCAGCCAATTTTTCACGACGAACTGCCATGACCTGATTTTCGTCTAATTGGGGGGTGTCGGTATGTTGAGAGTCACTCATGATATTCATCCATATATTAATGAGAGGCGGCGGTCTCGGGCAGGCAGCCTGCCTCGGTGTTGAAAAACTTCATTTATGAAGATGCCGCTGCATCAATCGCCCTTGCCGCAGGTTTGACGCAAATCAATGTTTGTACATTTATTTACGCGGGTTTTGCGGCTTTATGCAGAAGCATGGCTGTAAAGTATAGGAAAGGCGAGGTGTATGTCAAGCGGTTAAATTAAAAATTTTTCAAGTGTTAATGCTCGGGGTGTGGCGATAATGAAAACAATCCGGCTGCAGGGCGGCCGGATTGTTGCAATGCGGAGAGGGTTTATGCGGCTACGCCGACGGCGCGGGCGATGGCCAAGCCTTCCTGCTGGCTGAGGTAGCGCGGGTTGTCTGGGCAGTCGCGCAGGATGATGTCGCCGTCTCGGAAGGCCACCAGTTCGTTCACGGCTAATTGCGTCCAGGTTTCGTTGGCAGTAAGGGGTTGTGTGGCAATAACGGCCACACGGTCGTTTGGTGTGGTAACGGCGGCAAAATCCACGGCCACGTCGTTGTCGATGAGGTGTGCCTCACCGAAGGGGGCTTGGCGGATGATGTAGTGTAGCAGGGTGCTGGCGTGGGCAAACAGGATGTCTCCGTTGGAGAGCATGAAGTTGAATAATCCGTGGTGGCGGATTTGTGCCGTGAGTGTGGCCACTTCGGCAAACAGTTTGCCTACAGGCGGCTTATGCTCGAATCGGTTGCGCAGTTGTTCCAGCATGAAGCAGAAGGCGCGTTCGGAATCGGTGCTGCCCACGGGGCGGTAGTATTTGCCTTCTTCGGGCTGGAAGCCGCCAAGGTGGCCGTTGTGGGCGAACAGCCAGTATTCACCCCACATTTCTCGGATGAAAGGGTGGGTGTTGGCCAGGCCGACGCCGCCCTGTGTGGCTTTGCGGATGTGGGCGATAACATTGGTGGATTTGATTTGGTAGGTTTTTACCAAATCGGCCACCGGCGAGCTGGCGCTGGGTTTGTCGTCGTGAAACATGCGCACGCCTTTGTTTTCGAAGAAGCCGATGCCGAAGCCGTCGGCGTGCCGGTCGGTTAGCCCGCCGCGCAGTCGAAAGCCTTCGAAAGAGAAAACGATGTCGGTGGGTGTGTTGCAATTCATGCCCAAAAGCTGGCACATGATGAGTTCCTCAAGATTGGTTTTAGTAAAACGGGTAGGTGTTGTACCGCTATGATTATTTTAACGACCTTGAGGCTACCTGAAAACCTGTCTGTTGGCATACCAATATAACGCGTGGCTATATGCTTGCGTTTGGATGGCATGCATTTTCAGGTAGCCTGATTCTGCAGCACTTACGGCAAAGTTTCTGCTTGAAAGTTTTAGTGAAAATATAGTATAGTGCTCGTCTTGGCATTCTTAGCCAAGTTTTTTGTTTTGTCCAAAAGGTCGGCCAATCGTAGCTGACCCCTTGTTATATAAGGAAAAATCATGACTTTAGGTCTGGTTGGGCGCAAAGTGGGCATGACCCGCGTGTTTACTGAGCAAGGTGTTTCCGTGCCGGTAACTGTGTTGGAAATGTCTCCTAATCGCGTCACTCAGGTAAAATCCAAAGATACCGACGGCTATTCAGCCGTTCAGGTTACCTTTGGTCAGAAGAAAGCCAATCGTGTAAACAAAGCGGAAGCCGGTCACTTTGCGAAAGCAGGTGTTGAGGCTGGTCGTGGTTTGCATGAGTTTGCTTTAGCTGAAGAGAAACTGGCTGAATTGAAAGTGGGCGACGAAGTAACTGTTGCTATTTTTGAAGCCGGCCAGTTTGTGGATGTAACCGGCACCTCTAAAGGTAAGGGCTTTGCCGGTACCATCAAGCGTCATAACTTTGGTTCACAGCGTGCTTCTCACGGTAACTCCCGTTCTCACCGTGTTCCTGGTTCTATCGGTATGAACCAAGATCCGGGCCGTGTGTTCCCGGGCAAACGTATGGCTGGTCAGTATGGTAATACCACTGCGACCGTGCAACGTTTGGAAGTGGTTCGTGTGGATGCAGAACGCAATCTGCTGTTGGTTAAGGGCGCTGTTCCTGGTGCTGCCAATGGTGATGTGGTTGTGCGCCCTAGCGTGAAAGTAGGTGCATAATGGAATTAAAAGTAATTGATGCTAAAGGCCAAGTTTCAGGTAGCCTTGCTGCTTCCGATGCGCTGTTTGCTCGTGAGTACAATGAGGCGTTGGTTCACCAGTTGGTTACTGCCTTTTTGGCAAATGCCCGTTCTGGTAACCGTGCACAGCTGACTCGTGCTGAAGTGAAACACTCCACTAAAAAGCCGTGGCGCCAGAAAGGTACTGGTCGTGCTCGTGCTGGTATGTCTTCTTCTCCGTTGTGGAGAGGGGGTGGTCGCATATTCCCAAATAAGCCTGATGAAAACTTTACTCAGAAGGTTAATCGTAAGATGTACCGTGCCGGTATGGCGACTATTTTGTCCCAGTTGGTGCGTGATGAGCGCTTGTTTGTGATTGAAGATCTGTCTGTTGCTACTCCTAAAACCAAAGCGTTTGCTGAACAAGTGAAAAATTTGGGTATGGAGCAGGTTCTGTTCGTTACCAAACAGTTGGATGAAAACGTATACTTGTCTTCACGCAATTTGCCGAATGTGCTGGTCTTGGAAGCTCAGCAGATTGATCCGTACAGCTTGCTTCGCTACAAAAAAGTAGTGGTAACTAAGGAAGCAGTTGCACAACTTGAGGAGCAATGGGTATGAATCAACAACGTTTGATGAAAGTAATTTTGGCTCCTGTTGTTTCTGAAAAGAGCAATTTGTTGGCTGAGAAACGCAACCAGATGACTTTTAAAGTGTTGCCTGATGCAACTAAGGCGGAAGTTAAAGCTGCTGTTGAATTGTTGTTTGGTGTTCAGGTAGCCTCTGTGACTACAGTTGCAATCAAAGGCAAAGTAAAGCGTTTTGGTCGCACTTTGGGTCGTCGCAGTAATGTGAAGAAAGCTTATGTCAGCTTGGCTGCCGGACAGGAGCTGGATTTGGAATCTGTTGCAGCAGCTGCAGATAAGGAATAAATATTATGGCTATTGTAAAAATGAAGCCGACTTCTGCAGGCCGTCGCGGCATGGTTCGCGTGGTTGCAGAAGGTCTGCATAAGGGTGCTCCTTATGCGCCGCTGGTGGAGAAGAAAAACTCTATCGCCGGTCGCAACCATAACGGTCATATCACTACTCGTCATAAAGGTGGTGGGCATAAACATCACTACCGCGTAGTAGATTTTAAACGCGATAAGGATAATATTCCTGCGAAAGTTGAGCGTATTGAGTACGACCCGAATCGTACCGCTTTCATTGCGCTGCTTTGCTACGCTGATGGTGAGCGCCGTTATATTATTGCTCCTCGCGGTATTCAGGCGGGTGCCGTGTTGGTTTCTGGCGCAGAAGCCGCAATCAAAGTTGGTAATGCTTTGCCGATTCGTAATATTCCGGTTGGTACCACCATCCACTGTATCGAGATGAAACCTGGCAAGGGTGCTCAGATTGCTCGTTCGGCAGGTGCCTCAGCAGTTTTGCTGGCTAAAGAAGGTGTTTACGCTCAAGTTCGTCTGCGTTCAGGTGAGGTGCGTAAGATCCATATCGATTGTCGTGCCACTGTTGGTGAAGTTGGCAATGAAGAGCAAAGTCTGAAGAAAATTGGTAAAGCTGGTGCTAATCGCTGGCGCGGTATTCGTCCGACTGTCCGTGGTGTGGTAATGAACCCTGTGGATCACCCGCATGGTGGTGGTGAGGGTCGTACCGGTGAGGCTCGTGAGCCTGTCAGCCCATGGGGTACTCCGGCTAAGGGTTACCGAACTCGTAATAATAAGCGTACGGACAATATGATTGTTCGTCGCCGCTATTCAAATAAAGGTTAATTAATATGGCTCGTTCATTGAAAAAAGGTCCATATGTCGATCTGCACCTGCTGAAAAAAGTTGATGCTGCTCGCGCCGGTAATGATAAGCGTCCTATTAAAACATGGTCTCGCCGCTCAACAATTCTCCCTGATTTTATTGGGTTGACTATTGCGGTACATAATGGCCGCACTCACGTGCCTGTGTTTATTAGCGATAATATGGTTGGCCATAAGTTAGGTGAGTTTGCGCTTACTCGTACTTTTAAAGGACACTTGGCTGATAAAAAGGCTCAGAAATAAGGTGAATCATGAGAGTATCTGCACAACATAAGAATGCCCGTATTTCTGCTCAAAAAGCCCGGTTGGTTGCTGATTTAATTCGAGGCAAAGAGGTAGAGCAAGCTCTTAATATTTTGGCATTTAGCACAAAAAAAGGTGCTGAGTTGATTAAAAAAGTATTAGAGTCTGCTATTGCTAATGCTGAGCATAACGAAGGCGCTGACATTGATGAGCTTAAAGTTGTAACGATTTTTGTAGACAAGGGGCCGAGCTTGAAACGATTCCGTGCCCGGGCCAAAGGTCGTGGCAACCGTATTGAAAAACAAACGTGTCATATTAATGTGACAGTAGGAAACTAAGGAAAAGCTATGGGACAAAAAATTCATCCAACTGGCTTTCGCCTAGCTGTAAATAAAGACTGGTCATCTAAGTGGTTTGCTAAGAGCACAGAATTTGCTGCTGTATTGAAGCAGGATATCGATGTGCGCGATTATTTGCGTAAGCGCTTGGCCAATGCTTCAGTGGGTCGCGTAGTGATTGAGCGCCCGGCTAAATCTGCTCGTATCACCATTCATACTGCACGTCCTGGTGTTGTGATTGGTAAAAAGGGCGAAGATATTGAGGTATTGAAGCAGGATTTGCAACAATTGCTTGGCGTTCCTGTTCATGTGAACATCGAAGAAATTCGTAAGCCTGAATTAGATGCGCAGGTTATTGCTGATGGTATCGCTCAGCAGTTGGAAAAACGTGTACAGTTCCGTCGCGCAATGAAGCGTGCTATGCAAAATGCTATGCGTGCTGGAGCTAAAGGTATCAAAATTATGACTTCAGGGCGTCTGAATGGCGCAGATATCGCTCGTAGCGAGTGGTATCGTGAAGGTCGTGTGCCGTTACATACTTTGCGAGCAGCTGTTGAATATGCTACTAGTGAGGCGCATACCACCTATGGTGTTATAGGACTGAAAGTATGGGTTTACAAGGGCGAGACTGGACAGCTGTTGGAAAATACCAGCACTGAGAATAAGCGTAGAAAAGGAGGTGGCCGTCATGCTACAGCCGGTTAGAATGAAATATCGCAAGCAGCATAAAGGTCGCAATACTGGTGTCGCTACTAATGGATACGATGTCAGCTTTGGTAATTTTGGTTTGAAGGCAATTGGCCGTGGTAGATTAACTGCTCGGCAGATTGAGGCAGCTCGACGTGCAATGACTCGTCATATTAAGCGTGGTGGGCGTATTTGGATTCGTGTGTTCCCAGATAAACCTATTACTGAAAAACCAATCCAAGTGCGTATGGGTGGCGGTAAAGGCTCTGTAGAGTATTATGTAGCTGAGATCAAGCCTGGCAAAGTGCTCTATGAAATGGATGGGGTATCAGAATCCTTGGCTAGAGAGGCGTTTGCTTTGGCAGCTGCAAAATTGCCTATACGTACAACATTTGTGTCCCGGCAGGTAGGTAAATGATGAAAATGATTGATTTAAAAGACAAATCATTGGAGCAGCTGGAAGCTGATCTGATTGGCTTGTTAAAGACGCAATTTAGTTTGCGTATGCAACATGCTACTGGCCAGCTAAGCAAGAATAGTGAGCTGAAGCGCGTTCGCCGTGATATTGCTCGCGTAAAAACCAAGTTAGCTGAGAAAGGGGTTGGCAATGAGTGATGCCAAAATTGTTCGAACTTTGCAAGGTAGGGTAATCAGCGATAAGATGGATAAAACAGTAACCGTCTTGATTGAGCGTAGAGTAAAACATCCCTTGTATGGTAAGATTATCCAGCGATCCACCAAAATTCATGCTCATGATGAGCGAAATGAGTGTAGAGTGGGTGATGTGGTGGTAATTGCTGAGGGTCGCCCTTTGTCCAAGACAAAGTCATGGGTTGTTCAAAGCCTGCTTGAGAGGTCTCAAGAAATTTAGTTGTAATTTTGGTATTTTTGTAGGCGAGGTCTTGCAGTGGAAAAGAAAAGGCTGTAAACTCCTCGCCTTTCTAGCTTCTAGTTTCCTAGGAGTTTCTCCCTGTCGGGGCCAAAACTGATCTATTTGATAGATGCTGGCCGTCTATTTGCGATTGATGATAGGTTAAGTTGGTTTTAAAAAAAGGTAATGACATGATTCAGATGCAGACTATTTTGGATGTGGCTGATAACTCTGGTGCTCGTCGCGTTATGTGTATTAAGGTGCTTGGTGGTTCTAAGCGCCGTTATGCAAGCGTTGGTGATGTTATTAAGGTATCGGTTAAAGATGCGGCTCCACGTGGCCGGGTAAAAAAGGGTGATGTATATAATGCTGTTGTTGTTCGTACAGCTAAAGGTATTCGCCGTCCAGATGGTGCGCTAATTAAATTTGATAACAACGCTGCTGTGTTGTTGAATGCTAAGCTTGAGCCTATGGGTACGCGTATTTTTGGGCCGGTAACGCGTGAGTTGCGTACTGAGCGATTTATGAAAATTGTTTCGTTGGCTCCTGAAGTGATCTGAGAGATAAGATTATGAGTAAAATTGTTAAGGGCGATCATGTTGTTGTTATCTCAGGTAGAGATAAGGGCAAGCAGGGACAAGTTATCAGTTTGTTAGGTGATAAGGTGGTTGTTGAGGGTGTAAATCTTGTTAAAAGGCATCAAAAGCCTAACCCTATGCGTAATGTTGAAGGGGGTGTAGTTGTTAAGAATATGCCCATTCACATTTCAAACGTCGCTATTTATAACAAAGAGACGCAGAAAGCGGATCGAGTTGGCATTAAGTTGATCGATGATAATGGCAAGGTTAGACGTGTGAGAGTGTTTAAGTCTAACGGTGCTGAGTTGGCTTAAGTTGAGCTAAGGAAATTTAGGTATGGCACGGTTGAGAGAGTTTTATATTGAGACGGTTGTTCCTGCGTTAATGTCGCAGTTCGGGTATAAGTCCATCATGGAGGTTCCTCGTATTGAGAAAATAACATTAAATATGGGGGTTGGTGAAGCAGTTGCCGATAAGAAGGTGATGGAACACGCTGTTAGTGATTTGGAGAAAATTGCTGGGCAGAAGCCTGTTGTTACTTTAGCTAGAAAATCAATTGCTGGGTTTAAGATTCGTGATGACTATCCAGTTGGTTGTAAAGTTACTCTCCGCAAGGAGAGGATGTTTGAGTTTTTGGATAGATTGATTTCTGTAGCTTTACCGCGTGTTAGGGACTTTCGAGGGGTTAATGGTAAATCTTTTGATGGTCAAGGTAATTATAATATGGGTATTCGTGAGCAGATTATTTTTCCTGAGATTGAGTACGATAAGATTGATACACTTCGTGGGTTAAATATTACTATTACGACTACTGCAAAAACGGATGAAGAGGCAAGAGCATTGCTTTCGCTTTTTAAATTTCCATTTAAGGGATAATCATGGCAAAAAAAGCTCTTATTAATCGAGAAGCCAAACGCGTTGCGCTTGCGAAAAAGTATGCTGCGAAGAGGGCTGCAATTTTTGCAGTAATTAATGATGCTGGAGTAGGTGATCAAGAGCGCTTTGAGGCTCGTTTAAAACTTCAAGCTATTCCTCGGAATGCGTCACCTGTTCGCCAAAGAAGACGCTGTGCTTTGACGGGTCGACCACGTGGAACCTTTCGTAAGTTTGGCTTGGGACGTACTAAGATTCGTGAAATTGCGATGCGTGGTGAGATTCCTGGTGTTATTAAGGCAAGCTGGTAAATTTAAGGATAATAGTAATGAGTATGCATGATCCTATTTCTGATATGCTGACTCGCATTCGTAATGCGCAGTGTGCAAATAAAGCTTCCGTTGCTATGCCTTCTTCTAAGGTGAAATGTGCAATTGCTAAAGTTCTGCAGGAGGAAGGGTATATTGATGGCTTTTCGGTGTCTTCTGGTGTGAAGCCTGTTTTGGAAATTCGGTTGAAATATTACCTAGGAAACCCGGTAATTGAGCAAATAAAGCGAGTTTCTCGTCCTGGCTTAAGAGTATATAAGGGTGCAGATTCAATCCCGCGAGTTATGAATGGATTGGGTATTGCTATCGTTAGTACATCCAAGGGCGTAATGACCGGGCATAAGGCTCTTGCTGCAGGTGTAGGTGGTGAGTTGTTGTGCATTGTAGCTTAACTTTAGGTGGACAATTAAGGAGCTTTGTTTAAAATGTCTCGTATAGCAAAAAATCCAGTACATATCCCTGCTGGTCTTGAAGTTGAGCTTGGGGCTGGTGAACTGGTAATAAAGAATAAAAATGACACGTTGAGTGTTGCTGTACCAAGTAGCATTTCAGTTCAGTTTGCTGATGGGCAGTTGGCATTTTCTGCTGTTGCTAATACTAAAGAAGCAGATGCAATGTCAGGAACTATTCGGGCGATTGCAGCTAACATGGTTAAAGGGCTGGCCGAAGGCTTTGAGAGAAGGTTGCAGTTGGTTGGTGTTGGGTATCGTGCGCAGGCTCAGGGCTCTGTCTTAAATCTCTCTTTGGGTTTCTCGCATCCTGTTGTTTATGATATGCCGGAAGGTGTTTCCGTTCAAACACCGTCTCCTACGGAAATAGTACTGAAGGGTGCTAATAAGCAAATTGTAGGGCAGGTGGCAGCTGAAATTCGTGGTTTTCGACCACCTGAGCCTTATAAAGGCAAGGGTGTACGCTATTTGGATGAAGTAGTGGTTTTGAAAGAAGCAAAGAAAAAATAGCTAAGGAATTGCATTCATGGATAAGTATATTAGAAGAGCTCGTCGTGCACATAAGGCACGTGCACGCATAAAGCAGCTTGGAGAGATTAGGCTGTGTGTATTTCGAAGCAATAATCATATTTACGCACAGATAATTGATGCGAGTGGAAGTACTGTTTTGTCTCAGGCTTCCACGCTAGAGGCAGAGGTAAGAAAAAGCTTAGGCTCATGCAGTAATGTTCAAGCAGCGTCTTTAGTAGGTAAAAGAATCGCGGAAAAAGCTAAAGCATTGGGTATTGAAAGAGTTGCTTTTGATAGATCTGGTTTTCAGTATCATGGGCGTGTCAAAGCATTGGCAGAGGCTGCTCGTGAAAATGGCTTGAATTTTTAGAAAAATAGTTACAGAGTTGAGGATCGGATAATGGCAAAGCAAGATGTTGAAGAACGCAATGACGGCTTGATTGAAAAAATGGTTGCCGTTAATCGTGTCACCAAGGTAGTTAAGGGTGGTCGAATTATGGCGTTTTCAGCGCTGACAGTGGTTGGCGATGGCGATGGCCGTATTGGGATGGGTAAAGGTAAATCTAAAGAAGTACCCGTTGCGGTTCAGAAAGCTATGGATCAGGCTAGACGTTCAATGATTAAAGTGTCATTGAATAATGGAACTATTCACCATGAGGTGGTTGGTAAACATGGTGCCACAAAGGTGTTTATGCAACCTGCAAAAGAAGGTAGTGGTGTAAAGGCTGGTGGCCCAATGCGATTAATTTTTGAAGCAATGGGTGTTCATAATATTTCTGCAAAAGTACATGGTTCTACTAATCCATATAATATCGTTCGAGCTACTTTAGATGGCCTGGCAAAATTATATACTCCAAGTGAGGTAGCAGCTAAGCGCGGTATATCTGTGGAAGAGTTAGGGGTTTAATGATGGGTACGCAAAAGACAATTACTGTAACGCTTACTAAGAGCCTGATTGGTACGGTTGAATCTCATCGACAGTGTGTTCGGGGTTTGGGTTTGCGTCATCGGCATCATTCAGTCGAAGTGCTGGATACTCCTGAAAATCGTGGAATGATTAATAAAGTAAGTTATCTCTTGAAGGTTGGGGGCTGATTATGTTTTTGAATACAATTCAACCATCTGTAGGCTCTTTCCATGTTAAGCGTCGTGTTGGGCGTGGTATTGGTAGTGGTCTTGGTAAGACATGTGGTCGTGGACATAAGGGGCAAAAAAGCCGTGCTGGTGGATTCCATAAGGTTGGTTTTGAAGGTGGGCAGATGCCTCTTCAGCGCCGCCTTCCCAAGAGAGGTTTTAAGCCAATCTCTTCTTTGAAGACTGCTGTTATTACCCTTTCTGACTTGAATAAAGTAAGTGGTAAAGAGGTTGATATCCTGACATTAAAGCAAAATGGTTTATTAAACTCTGGGGTGAACTCAGTTAAGGTGGTTGCCACTGGGTCTATTGCTAAAGCGCTTACTGTCCATAGCGACATTAAGGTTACAAAAGGTGCTCAGGCAGCTATTGCGGCTGTTGGTGGAGTTGTAGAATTGTCTTGATATTTCTTGAAAATATCAAGCGGTAGCTGTAATTAGGAATTTAGCAAGAATGAATGATTTAAGAAGACGCCTATTGTTTTTGCTTGGGGCTCTTATCGTCTTTAGGGTAGGGGCTCATATTCCTGTGCCTGGAGTCAATGCCGCAGCACTCGCTAACAGTTTTAAGGAAGGTAACGCTGGTATTTTGGGAATGCTTAATCTCTTTTCGGGAGGTTCTTTAGAGAGGTTTAGTATTTTTGCCATAGGAATTATGCCATATATTTCAGCATCTATTATTATCCAGCTAGTTGCTGAGGTGCTTCCATCATTAAAGGCCTTAAAAAAGGAAGGTGAAGCGGGACGTCGAACTTTGACCAAATATACTCGTTGGGGAACTTTGCTTGTTGCAGTCGTACAGGCATTTGCAGCAGCAGCAGTTGTTTACCAACGACCAGATCTTGTAGTGATTGGACGGACGGAGTTCTATATTTCTGCAATTATATGTCTGGTGACTGGTACTATGTTCTTGATGTGGCTTGGGGAGCAGATGACTGAACGTGGTATTGGTAATGGTGTTTCATTGCTAATTACAGCAGGAATTGTGGCTGCTCTCCCTAGCGCGGTTAGTAACTTGTTAAATCTGGCAATTACCGGTGATAGTCGTCGCTATGGGGCAATTCTTTTTGTATTGTTTGGTGGATTGTGCTTGATTTATCTCGTTGTTTATATTGAGAGTGCTCAGCGTAAGATTCCCATTCATTATGCACGTCGACAAATCGGAAACCGAATTGTGCAAGGGCAGAAAACCCATTTACCATTTAAAATAAACATGGCGGGTGTGATTCCTCCAATTTTTGCATCTAGCGTGATTTTGTTTCCGTCTCAAATAATTGGATGGTTGGATAAAAGAGTGGATGGTAATGTGCTTGTTGACTTTATCTCTGCTAATCTTTCCCCAGGAAAATCTTTATATTTGGTTGTGTTTGCGGCAGCTATAATTTTCTTCTGCTATTTTTATACTGCGCTAGTATTTAGCCCAAGAGAAATGGCTGAGAATTTAAAGAAGAGTGGGGCTTTTGTTCCAGGCATCCGACCAGGTGAGCAAACTTCAAATTATTTGGAAAAAGTAGTTATGCGCCTTACCTTCTTTGGTGCGTTGTATATAACTATTATTTGCTTGATTCCAGAGTTTGTTACAGGAGTGCTAGGTATCCCATTTCATTTGGGTGGGACATCTCTTCTTATCTTAGTTGTTGTTACTATGGACTTTGGTACTCAAGTTGCTTCCTACCGTATGAACCAACAGTATGAGCATTTAATGAGGAAAAATTCAGTTAAAAAGTAACTGTGCTCTGTAAGCAAAAGAGATTATGGCTAAAGAAGATACTATACAAATGCAGGGTGAGGTGTTGGAAACTTTGCCTAATGCAACTTTTAAGATTAAACTGGAAAATGGCTATGAAGTATTAGGGCATATTTCTGGAAAGATGCGGATGCACTATATCCGGATTTCACCTGGTGATAAGGTTACTGTAGAAATGACACCTTATGACTTATCCCGTGCTCGTATCGTTTTTCGAGCTCGTTAAATTATGAAAAAGGAAAATAAATGCGTGTTCAACCATCGGTAAAGAAAATTTGTCGCAATTGTAAAGTTATTCGTCGCAATCGTGTTGTGAGGGTGATCTGTACAGATCCACGTCATAAACAGCGACAAGGCTAATTGGTTTTAAAATAAAATATGCTATATTTCTATAGCTTTTCGTCTTAAAGGAAACGAAGAATGGCTCGTGTTGCAGGAGTGAATATTCCTAATAATGCCCATGTTGTAATTGGTTTGCAGGCGATTTACGGTATTGGTGCAAGTCGTGCAAAATTGATTTGTAGTAATGCAGCTATTGCCCCTGATACTAAGGTAAAGGATTTAACAGAAGGACAGTTGGATGCTTTACGTGAGCAGGTTGCGCAATATGAAGTGGAAGGTGATTTGCGCCGTGAAATTACTATGAGTATCAAGCGGTTAATCGATATGGGTTGCTATCGTGGTTTTCGTCACCGTCGTGGCTTGCCATGTCGCGGGCAGCGTACTAGGACTAATGCACGCACCAGAAAAGGTCCTCGTAAAGCAATTGCAGGCAAAAAAGGTTAGGAGATTAAGTTAAATGGCTAAAGCAACTACAGCTGCGCGTACGCGTAAAAAAGTACGGAAAGTAGTAAATGATGGTATTGTGCATATTCATGCTTCTTTTAATAATACTATCATTACGATCACTGATCGACAGGGTAATGTTCTGTCGTGGGCTACGTCTGGTGGTGCGGGATTTAAAGGATCTCGTAAAAGTACTCCCTTTGCCGCTCAGGTAGCTGCAGAAGCTGCCGGTAAGGCTGCGCAGGAGTATGGTGTGAAGAATTTGGAAGTTCGCATTAAAGGGCCAGGGCCCGGCCGAGAGTCTTCTGTTCGCTCTCTAAATGCTATTGGCTTTAAGATTGTAAGTATTACTGATGTTACTCCATTGCCTCATAATGGATGTCGTCCACCTAAAAAACGTCGTATTTAATCTGGAGTAATCAACTTATGGCACGTTATATTGGCCCTAAATGCAAATTAGCTCGTCGAGAGGGTAGCGATCTTTTTTTGAAAAGTGCGCGCCGTTCTATTGAATCAAAATGTAAACTCGAAAATGCTCCTGGTCAGCACGGTGCGAGAAGAGGTCGTTTGTCTGATTATGGTATTCAACTGCGCGAAAAACAAAAAATCCGCAGATTATATGGTGTGTTAGAGAGACAATTCCGCCGTTATTTTGCAGAAGCTTCGCGCCGTAAAGGTGCTACTGGTGAGCTATTGTTACAACTGCTTGAATCACGGTTGGATAACGTAGTATATCGTATGGGTTTTGGTTCTACTCGTGCCGAAGCTCGTCAGTTGGTGTCTCATAAGGCAATTTTGGTAAATGGTGAGGTAGTTAATATCCCATCTTTCCAAGTAAAGGCCGGAGATACTGTTTCTGTTAGAGAAAAAGCTAAGAAGCAGGTCCGCATTCAGGAATCATTGCAGTTAGCTACTCAAATTGGCTTGCCAAGTTGGGTTTCTGTAGATGTCGAGAAACAAGAAGGTGTATTTAGGAATATGCCTGATCGTGTTGACTTGTATAGTGATATTAACGAACAGTTAGTGGTTGAGTTCTACTCAAAATAATTTCATTGGCTCAAAAAAGGGGCAGTTAAATGCAAAACAGCACCTATGAATTTCTGAAGCCGCGACAGATTGATGTGGATGCTTTGTCTGCAACGCGTGCAAAAGTTTTTATGGAGCCATTTGAGCGGGGTTTTGGTTATACATTAGGTAACGCATTGCGTCGTATATTGCTGTCATCAATGAATGGCTTCGCACCTACAGAGGTGGTAATTAATGGCGCATTGCATGAATATTCTACTTTAGATGGTGTTCAGGAAGATGTTGTAGACATCTTGCTGAACATTAAAGGTGTGGTATTCAAGCTCCAGGGTCGTGATTCGGTTCAGGTTAGCCTAAATAAGTCAGGTAGCGGTGTGGTAACGGCTGCTGATTTGGAATTACCACATGACGTGGAAGTCATTAATCCAGAACATGTTATTTGCCGCTTGTCTGATAATGGCAAAATTGAACTAACAATTACTGTGGAAAAAGGCCGTGGCTATCAAACTGTTAGCAGCAGGAATGATGACCACAAACAAATTGGCGCTATTCACTTGGATGCCAATTTTTCTCCGGTTCATCGCGTTAGCTTTGAGGTTCAGGCTGCGCGCGTGGAGCAGCGAACGGACTTAGATTGCTTGGTTTTAGATATTGAGACCAATGGTGCAATTGATCCGGAAGAAGCAGTTCGTCGGGCAGCTCGGATACTGATTGATCAGATGTCAGTATTTGCTGACTTGGAAGGCACGCCGGTTGAGGAGTCGAAAGAAGAAGCTCCGCCTATCGACCCGATTCTGCTACGGCCAGTAGATGATTTGGAATTGACTGTTCGCTCAGCGAATTGCTTGAAAGCTGAAGACATCTACTATATTGGTGATTTGATTCAGCGGACCGAAACTGAATTGCTGAAGACTCCGAATCTGGGCAGAAAATCTTTGAACGAGATTAAAGAAGTACTGGCTTCAAAAGGCTTGACCTTGGGCTCAAAACTGGATGTGTGGCCACCTGTTGGTTTGGATAAGCCTTAATATTTAATTGAAAAGGATAATAAGATTATGCGTCATGGTAATGCCAACCGCAAATTAAACCGTACAAGCAGCCATCGTGCAGCAATGTTACGTAATATGGCTAACTCGCTTTTAACTCATGAAACTATCGTGACTACTTTGCCTAAGGCTAAAGAGTTGAGACGAGTAGTAGAGCCTTTGATTACTTTGGGTAAGAAGCCTTCTTTGGCTAATCGCCGTACTGCTTTTAATCGCACTCGCGACAGAGATGTTGTGGTGAAACTGTTCGATGAGTTGGGTACCCGTTTCGCCAATCGCAATGGTGGTTATGTACGTATTTTGAAATATGGTTTCCGTAAGGGTGATAATGCGCCGTTGGCACTGGTTCAATTGACCGACTTGGCCGCAGAAGACTCAAATACTGAAGCAGCATAACGGCATAATTAAATTAAAAGCTGGATTCTATGTGCTATTACATAGGATTCAGCTTTTAATTTATAGGAAGTTGATCCCTGGGGTTGACTTATAGGTAATCAATCGAAATTTTGCTACGGTGCTGTTAGTGCTTTGTTACCACCTTGTATTGAGATCCAAGTTAGCTGGGTGTGACTAGAGTAATTATTTTCATTTTTAGGAAGTCATTATATTGCTTACACTTTGTCTATGGCTGGCGATTTTTTTTTGCTTAAAGACTTTTTAAACCGGTTTTCAGGCGAAAGCATGAAAGTGCAAACAAGCTGTTGATTTCCATATGCTGGTTAGGCTAATCACATAGCAAAGCCAATATTCTTCTTTATATGTTATTTTGTATCGCCGTATTGCAGAGGGTCGTACTAGTGTTAACAGGATGCCAGTTCTCATGGCGCTTATCTAATGCCACCTAATCTAATCAAGTTATTATCGTCATGCATCATTCCACCACTTTTGCCGAATTCCGGCGCGGTATTATCGAAGCCGTCCCCATCCTGATAGGCGTGATGCCGTTCGGGCTGATTTTGGGCACCCGGGCGGCGCAGCAGGGGATGGGCTGGCTGGAGGTGGTGCTGATGATGGGGCTGAACTTTGCGGGCGGTTCGGAATTTGCCGCAGTCAGCCTGTGGCGGAGCCCGCTGCCCGTTTTGCTGATTATCGGCACTACTTTTCTCATCAACAGCCGGCATATTCTGATGGGCGTGGCATTTATCCCGTTTATCCGGCATTTGCCGTTGAAGAAGCTGTTGCCGGTATTGTTCTTTATGACCGATGAAAGTTGGGCGATGAGCCTGGCCGATGCCGGGAAGCGGCAGCAGGCCGGGATGCCTGCGTTCAGCCTGCCGTACTATTTCGGCACGGCCGCCGCGCTGTACCTGCTGTGGATAAGTTGCGGCTTTATCGGCGCAAGGTTCGGCTATCTGCTGGGAAACGTGGAAAACTTGGGTTTCGGCATGGCCTTCCCGGCCGTGTTCCTGGTGCTGATGCGGGGGATGTGGCGCACTTGGCGCGCCGCCCTGCCGTGGCTGGCCAGCCTGATCAGCGCCGCCGCTGTCTACCTTTTATCGCCGCACAACGGCTGGTATGTGCTGGCCGGTACGTTTGTCGGCTTGGCGTGGGCGTTTTTCGACCAAGGGGCGCAGCATGATTAGCCGCGCCTCCCTGCTGGCCATTTTGGGTATGCTGGCCGTAACCTATTTCACCCGGCTGATCGGTTTTTTCGCTTTCCGCAACCGCGTGTTGTCGGCAAGGGCCAAACGCGTGATGACTGCTGCGCCCGGTTGCGTGCTGATTTCGGTCATCGCGCCCCATTTCGTGTCCGACAAGCCGCACGAACTGGCGGCGCTGGCCATCACGCTTGCAGCAGCCAGCCGCCTGCCGATGCTGCCCACCGTGCTGATTGCCGTAGCCAGCAGCGGTTTGCTGGGCTGGCTGATGGCAGGATGAGGCTACCTGAAAATTTCTGCTAAGCCCTCCGTCTGATTGCCACCCTATTTTCAGGTAGCCTTTCCCGCTTGGTTCGGCCTGCCGCCGCTACACCTCCCATCCGAGCATCGGTATAATTGCAGTTCTCGCAAAACTGGCCGGCCTGGCCGTTTTTCGTAAAACAACACGGCAAGGCAGCGCCGCAGTCAAGCCCGCACCCCGCCCGATAAGGAAACATCATGCCCTACCAAGCCCAACCCCCCATCGTCATCACCCCCGCCGACCTGCCCCTGCATTGCAGCGGCCCCACGCACGAAGCCTGGAACGGCCATCCGCGCGTATTTCTGCCGATTACCTCCAACGGTAGCGTCGAATGCCCGTATTGCAGCCGGATTTACCGACTCGACGGCGAAGCGGACGGACATCATTGATTCACCGCCTTGGTTTGCACGCATACGGCACGCGCAGCCATCCCGCCGGCTGACGTACAAAAACAATGAATAGGGCGGGCGTCCGCCGCTTCAAAACATACGGGTGGCAGATCGAAGCTCGTCCTGCCATGCGCCGGTTTTCCCGCGTATCGGCTATAGGGCTACCTGAAACTCCAAACCCCGTTGCGCCCTGCTGCAAAAGCCGGGTATATAGTGAAGGCGGCGGGCCGCAAGGCGTGCAGGCAGTACGTCAAGGCTAGTCAACGCCACAGCATTGCGATTTATTCACTATACATACGGAAAGCGGCAGCCCGCCCCTTCTTCCCCTCTATGTCCAAAAACATCCTCATCATCTCCCCTTCGTGGATCGGCGACTGCGTGATGACGCAGCCGCTCTACCGCCGCCTGCACGAACTGCACCCCGGCTGCCGGATCGACGTATTCGCGCCCAAGTGGTCGATGGCCGTGTTCGAGCGCATGCCCGAAATCAACCGGATTTTGGAAAACCCCTTCGCCCACGGCGCATTGCAACTGCGCGAGCGCTGGCGGCTGGGCAAAGAGCTGGCGCGGCGCGGCTACGACCAAGTAATCGTGTTGCCCGGCTCGTTTAAATCCGCGCTGATTGCCCGCGCCGGCGGCATCGCGCAGCGCACCGGCTATGTGGGCGAGAGCCGCTACCCGCTGCTCAACGACATCCGCAAGCTGGATAAGGCCGCGCTGCCGCTGATGGTTGATCGTTACACAGCCTTGGCCTACCCGAAGGGCGTGCCGTTCGAGCCGCGCCCCGGCGATTTTCCCCGCCTCGCCGTTTCCGCCGCCGCCAGCGCCGCCGCCATGCAGGCGCACGGTTTGGACAACGCCCGGCCGATTGCCGCCTTCTGCCCCGGTGCAGAATACGGCCCGGCCAAACGCTGGCCGCCGCGCCATTTTGCCGCGCTGGCCAAACACTATGCCGCCGAAGGCCGTCAGATTTGGCTGTTCGGCTCGGCCAAAGACCACGAAACCGCCGAAGAAGTGCAGCGGCTTTCAGGTAGCCTCTGCACCAATTTGTGCGGGCGCACCAGCTTATCCGAAGCCATCGATTTGCTCGCCCTGGCGCAAATCGTGGTGTGCAACGACAGCGGCCTGATGCACCTGGCTGCCGCGCTAGACCGCCCGCTGGCCGCCGTGTACGGCTCGTCCAGCCCCGAACACACCCCGCCCCTGAGCCCGCACGCGCAGATGGTGAGCCTGCACCTCGAGTGCAGCCCCTGCTTCAAGCGCGAATGCCCGCTCGGCCACACCGACTGCCTCAACAAGCTCGAGCCGGAATTGGTGCACCAAGCCGGCTGCCGTGCCGTCTGCTCCGGCTTCCCCGAACAAACGCCGGAAACCCCCGCAAAATGAGCGTGCCCACCACCTTAGTCTGGTTCCGCCACGACCTGCGCACCGACGATCAGCCCGCCCTGCAAGCGGCTGCCTGCAGCGGCCGCCCGCTGCTCGGCCTGTATGTGTGGCCGAACGAAGGCACGCTCACAGCGCGGCGGCGCTATTTTATTTGGCAGAGCCTGCGCGATTTGCAGGCACGGCTGGCCAAATGTGGTATTCCGTTGCATGTGCGCGAAGGCAATCCCGTGCAGGCGGTGGCAGAAATGGCAGCGTATTGCCATGCGGCTGAGGTGGTGTGTGCCGCCAACGGGGCGGGGCAGGGTGCATTACGCGCCGTGCTGGAAAAGCAGGGCTGCCGGCTGAGCAGCGTGGCCGACGGTCTGTTGCAGCCGCCCTTCCAATTTATCCGTGCGCCGTATTTCAATGAACCGGCCTTTGCCGCGTTTCAGGTAGCCTGGCAGGCTGCGTGTGTTGAACAATATGCCGCTTGGCAAGCACCGGCTTGGCCGCCGACGGATTTGGCTGCGCAGCAACAAAGGCTACCTGAAAATCTGAAAACGGCTGCGCTGCCTGTTGTCCCTCGAGCCGTGCTCACCATTCCCGGCGGCGAAACCGCCGCTCGGCAGCAGCTGGCCGAATTTTTGCCGAGCCTGCCGTATTACGCCGTGCTACGAGACCTGCCCGCCCAACACGGCAGCTCGCAACTCTCGCCACATCTGGTGCTCGGCACGCTCTCTATCCGCCAAGTTTGGGCAGCGGCAGGCAGCGCGCCCGATGCTGCTGCCTGGCACGAAGCTTTGGCTCGGCGCGAATTTTGGCGGCATTATTTCCGCCAATATCCCGATGTGTTGCAGCACGGCCTGCCCGAACACCGCGCCGCAGCCGGACAGACCAACGAAATGCTGATGGCCGCTTGGCAGCAAGGCATAACCGGCTACCCGCTGGCCGATGCCGCCATGCGCCTCTTGCGCGACACCGGCTGGCTGCCACACAGCCTGCGCTGTTTCTGCGCTGCCTTTTTCTGCCGCGTGCTGGGCGGCCGCTGGCAGGATGGTGCCGGCTGGTTTGCACGCCAGTTGCTGGATTTTGAGCCCGCCGCCAATAGCGGCAACTGGCAGCTGGCCGCCGGCCTGGGCGGCAAACAGGCCGAACGGCAGCCCTTCAACCCCGTGGTGTGGTCGCAAAAACTCGATCCCGACGGCCAATTCATCCGCCGCCATCTGCCGCAGTTGGCACACCTCGACAGCCGCCGTATTCACGCCCCGTGGCTGGCCGCGGCGGAAGTGAACACCAACGGCTACCCCTCGCCGGTAGTGGATTATCGGGCGCGCTAGGGCAGGGCGATATTAAAGGCTACCTGAAAAACGGGTAACGTCGTTACCGCTTTCAGGTAGCCTCTGGCTTTGGCGTTATAGTGAATTAACAAAAATCAGGACAAGGCGAGACAACGCTGTACTGGTTTAAATTTAATTCACTATATAATGCCGCCTTTTCACAACCAACGATTGCTTGCCATGTACCGATTGATGAGTGATGCCGCCAACCTGGTGCGGCTGCGATTGCGCCCTGCCGAAGAATATACCTATCCGCTGTTGGATTGCTTGGGCGCATTGGTGATGGTAGCCGCGGTGAACACTGCGGTGCGCTCGTCTGTTTTAAACGGGCAATATGGCATGATAGCGTTTGTATTGAGCCTAAATTTGGTGAAATGGCCGGTGTTTGCCGGCGTGATGACCCGGCTGATGGGTGCGCTCGGCGGCCGTCGGCAATCTTTGTGGGGCTACACGCTGCTTACTGAAGTGCTCTCTTTGCCTGCTTTGTTGCTTCTGTACGTACCCAGTTTGGCACTGTTGCTGCAAGTTTGGGTGGCCTGGGCGTTTGCCGTGGGCGTGATGGGCTATGCCCGCCTCTGCGGCGTGCGGCTGTGGCAGGTGTTGCTGGGCTATATTGCCAGTTCCTGCGCCCTGATGGTAACGGCTATGGTGATGATGCTGTTGTTTGCCGCGGCCGGCATCATCAACCTAACGCAGCTGGAGCAGGATATGCAGCAGCGCTGGCAGCAACAGATGACTGCACCGCAGCAGCAAAAATAAATCGGCGCTGGAGCATAGAGAAAGGCTACCTGAAAATTTCAGGTAGCCTTTTGCTTGGGGCGGATGCTGCTTAGCGGTCTTCTATCCGGCGGATGGCGGCATCCACTCTAGCACGGCGTTCGGCTTCCTCGGCGCGTGTTTGGCGCAACAACTCTACGGCGGAGATGCCGCGTTTGGGCGCCTCGGCGGCAGCGTATTCGGCCATTTTGCTGTCGGCAAAGGCTTCCACTTGGCGGCGCAAGCGGTTGCGTTCGTCGCGCGTGTCGGCACAGAGCTTGTTTGGATCGGCATTTAGACGGTAGTTCTTCTGCGGGGATTGGAGTAATTGACGGCGACAAAGTTCCGCTTTGGGATGGTTAAAGAGTAGTGTTAAGGATAAATCGTTGAAATATATAGATACTTCTGGATTTTCCCGGTAGCAGTATGCGGCAGTGGCTAAGGTATCTGTATCTTTGACAAGCTGCTCGCATTCGTTGGCTAGCGAGGCATGGCCGGCATTTGGTTGGGGATGAACGCAGGCAGACACGGCGAGGGCGGCCAGCAGCAGCGGGAGGGTGAAGGTTTTGTTTGTCATGCTCATTCCTTTGGTGAGCTTGCTTGAGAATGAAGTAGTGGGCAGCGTATCAGAAAAAGGCTACCTGAAATTTCAGGTAGCCTTTTTAGCATTTAGCCCACTTTGTCGCCCGGCTGTGCGCCCGCATCGACATCCAAGAGCTTCAGTTTTCCGTCTGCCGTGGCGGCAGAGAGAATCATTCCTTCGGATACGCCGAATTTGGCCATTTTGCGCGGGGCGAAGTTGGCGACGGCGATGACCATGCGGCCGTTCAACTCGGCGGGGTTGGGATAAGACGCAGCGATGCCGGAGAAGATGATGCGTTTTTCAAAACCGAAATCGAGGTCGAATTTCAGGAGTTTGGTGCTGCCTTCGACGGCTTCGCAGTTCAATACTTTGGCGACGCGCATGTCGATTTTCATGAAGTCGTCGAAGCTGGCCTGTTCGGCGACTTTCATGAAGTCGTCGAAGCTGGCCTGTTCGGCGACTTTTTCGTATTTGCTGTCTTCAACAGGCGCGGCTGCGGCGGCAATGCTTTGTTTGTTGGCTTCGATTAAATCGTCCACTTGTTTTTGCTCCACTCGTTGCATTAAATGTTCGTATTTGTTGATGGCGTGTTCGCCTAGGGTTTCGCGCGTGTTCGCCCAGGTGATCGCGTCCAGATTGAGGAAACGCGCGGCGTTGGCGGCGGTTTGCGGCAACACGGGGGCGAGGTAGGCGGTCAGCATGGTGAAGGCGTTGATGAGTTCGCTGCATACTTCGTGCAGGCGTTCGTCTTGACCTTCTTGTTTGGCGAGTTCCCAAGGTTTGTTGGCATCGACGTATTCGTTCACGGCATCCGCCAATGCCATGATGTCGCGCAGGGCGCGGGCGTATTCGCGGTTTTCGTATTGCTCGGCTATGTTGTCGCTTTCGGCAGCGAGTTTTTGCAATAACAGGCTACCTGAAACGTCTTTCAGACGGCCTTCAAAACGTTTGGCCAGAAAGCCCGACGCGCGGGCGGCGATGTTGACGTATTTGCCGACGAGGTCGCTGTTTACGCGGCTGATAAAGTCTTGCAGGTTCAAATCGATGTCTTCGATTTTGCTGTTGAGCTTGGCGGCGATGTAGTAGCGCATCCACTCGGGGTTCAGGCCTTGTTCCAGATAGGATTTGGCGGTGATGAAGGTGCCGCGCGATTTGGACATTTTTTGTCCGTCGACGGTCAGGAAGCCGTGTGCGTACACGCCGGTCGGGGTGCGGTGGCCGGAGAAATGCAGCATGGCGGGCCAGAACAGGGCGTGGAAATAGAGGATGTCTTTGCCGATGAAGTGGTACATCTCGGTTTGGCTGTCGGCTTTGAAATATTCGTCGAAATCGACGCCGATGCGGTCGCACAGGTTTTTAAACGACGCCATGTAGCCGACGGGCGCGTCCAGCCAGACGTAGAAGTATTTGCCCGGCGCGTCGGGGATTTCGAAACCGAAATACGGCGCGTCGCGGGAGATGTCCCAGTCGGACAGGGTGGTTTCTTCGCCTTCGCCCAGCCATTCTTTCATTTTGTTGAGGGCTTCGGCTTGCAGATGGGGCTTGCCGTCGTGCGGGTTGTTGCCGGAAGTCCATGCTTTGAGGAAGTCGGCACATTCACCCAGTTTGAAGAAGAAGTGTTCGGATTCGCGCAATTCGGGTTTGGCACCGGAAACGGCGGAATACGGGTTAATCAGTTCGGTCGGGGAATAGGTCGTGCCGCAGACTTCGCAGTTGTCGCCGTATTGGTCTTGGGCGTGGCATTTGGGGCATTCGCCTTTGACGAAACGGTCGGGCAGGAACATTTGTTTTTCGGGGTCGAAAAGCTGCTCGATGACGCGGCTTTCAATTTTGCCGTTGGCTTTCAGCGCGCGGTAAATGTCTTGGGAAAACTGTTTGTTTTCAGGGGAATGGGTGCTGTAGTAATTGCTGTAGCCGATGTGGAAACCGGTAAAGTCGGCGAGGTGCTCTTCGCGCACTTTGGCAATCATGTCTTCGGGCGCGATGCCTTGTTTTTGCGCGGCCAGCATCACGGGCGTGCCGTGGGTGTCGTCGGCGCAGCAGTAGTGGCACTCGTGGCCGCGCAGTTTTTGAAAGCGCACCCAAACGTCGGTTTGGATGTGTTCGACCATGTGGCCGAGGTGGATGCTGCCGTTGGCATAGGGCAGCGCGGAGGTAACGAGGATTTTGCGTGGTTTGGTCATAATTTGCGGTTTGTTGGAAAGATGGAAATGGGCGGTATTATGCCACAAAGGACCTGCCCTTAGCAGACGAAAAGGCTACCTGAAAGGGTTTCAGGTAGCCTTTAGAAGGGGAATGGGCTAGCTGGAATTGGGTTTTGCGGAAACCTGCAAGCCAGCTTCGGCAGCCTTTCAAAATTTAATCTAACCCTATCGCTCCAAATACTTTTTCATCAGCATCAGGGCAAAGCGCACGGCTTGGGTGCGCACGGCTTCGCGGTCGCCTTCGAAGTGCTGCTCTTTCGCCCAGATGCGCTGTTTGGTGGCGAGGCTGAACCAAACCGTGCCTACGGGTTTGTCTTCGCTGCCGCCGTCGGGGCCGGCGATGCCGGAGATGCTGATGGCGTAGTCGGCCTTGGTGGCGATGAGTGCGCCCAGCGCCATTTCGCGCACGGTTTCCTCGCTCACCGCGCCGTAGTGGCTGAGGGTGGTGGGGTTTACGTTGAGGAGCTGCTGTTTGGCGTGGTTGCTGTAGGTGACGAAGCCGGTTTCAAACCAGGCGGAACTGCCGGGCAGGCGGGTGAGCGCGGCGGCGAGCAGGCCGCCGGTGCAGGATTCGGCGCAGGTGATGGTTTCGCCGCGTTGGGCGAGTTGTTGGGTAACTTCTTGCAGCAGGGTATCCATAACAGGGCTCGTTTGGGTTGACGACTGCCATCATCTATCAAAGCGGTGGGGCAGTCAATTTTTCAGGTAGTCTGCCCTCGGTTTCGGCGGCCAGACGCAACAATGCTTCGCGGTTGGAAGGGGAAAAGGCGAGACGGGCGGCTTCGGCCAGCGGCAGCCAGCGGTAGGCGCGGTGTTCGCGATCGGAAAGGCGTACGGGGCTGGCGGCGGGGATGCGGGCAGAGAAGACGTGTTCGGTGTTGCGGGTAACGCCGGGGGCGTAGCGGTGGCGCCAGTGTTCGTAGATTTCGTATTCGTTTTGCGTGTGCCAGTCTTTGAGCTCTTCCGGCGCGAGCAGGATGCCGGTTTCTTCGGCCACTTCGCGCAGGGCGGTGGCAAACGGGGTTTCGCCTTCTTCCAGGCTGCCGGTTACGGATTGCCAGAAGCCGGGCGGGGACACGCGCTCGAGCATCAGGGCGCGGCCTTGCCCGTCGTGCAGCAGCACGAGCACGGATTCGGGGCGTTTGTAGGCGGGGCGGTTCATGGGCGGGCTTTCTTTGCGAAGGGGGTTTAAAAGGAATGTGCGGTAGCGTTGGTTCGTCTTGCCGCCCGGCTCTATCTTTATTTTCACCCCACGCTATGTTCGGCGGGCGGCGCTTGGCGGCGATTATAGTGAATTAAAATAAGAATGCTACAGCGTTGGCTCGCCTTGCCGTATTGCTCATACTGTCTGCGGCTCGCCGCCTTGTACCATTCTTATTTTAACCCACTATATAAGGCAAACGGCGCGGCTTAGCGCGATACGGAAACCGTTTCCTTGATGTGTTTCAAGTGCGTAACGATGGTAAACGTCATGATAACCAGCAGCGACCATGCGCCGAACTTGCCCCAGTGCACCATCGACCATGTACCGATTTGGTTGGGATAACGCCACACGCCCAGCAGCGTGCCGAGGTTTTCCGCCAGCCAGATGAAGAAGCCGATAAACACAAACGACAGCAGCATAGGCATCCTGTGCGGCGTGTCGTAGGGCGTGAACACCACATAGCTGCGCGCATACAGCCCCAGCACGAATGAAGCGATATACCAGCGCAAATCCATAATGGCGTGGTGGGTGAAGAAGTTCAGATAAATCAACGCCGCCGCCAGCGTGGTCAGCCAATAGGGCGGCATTCTGTACACCCGCAGCCTGAACAGCCGCCACGCTTGGATGATGTAGCTTGCTACCGCCGCATACATAAATCCCGTAAACAGCGGCACACCCAGCACTTTGGTATAGGCAAAATCGGGATATGCCCACGAAGCGCGCACGGTTGAGCCTGCAGGCAGCAGCGCGGCTTGGATTTCCGGCGAGGTTTTAAACACTTCCAGCACGAAACCCACGGCGTGAAAGAGCGACACGGATTTGAGTTCGTCCCATGTTTCCAGCTTTGCCCAAACCATAAAAATTTGCACTGCCAACGCAAACACCAACAGCACATCGTAACGCGGCAGCCCCAGCACGCCGGTTTTCGGTACGGCAAACATGGCGGCGAAAAACAGGGCGGCAAACAGGCAGGCGCGGGCTTCTTTCAGCCCGAAAAACCAGAATTCCACGGCAAAACGGCAAAAGCCGCGCAATTCGGGGCGGTACGGGCGGCAGCAGAGGAAGTTGTCCAGTTTGGAAAGCATGGCAGAGGAGCTGACTGGGCGGTTTGGATTTTCAGGTAGCCTCAAATGCGCAAGCCGTTCAATTCTCGGGCTGGATAAAGCGCCACTGCCCCGGCAGCAAATCCTCACATTCCCAATCGCCGAAGCGCAGGCGGTGCAGGGCTTCCACGCGGTTGCCGGCGGCGGCCACCATGCGTTTGACCTGGTGGTATTTGCCCTGGGTGAGGGTGAGCAGCAGGCTGTGCGGATTTTCCAATTCGGCTGCGGCGGCGGCTACGGTTTCGTTGTCGTCGTGCAGCAGCACGCCTTGGCGCAAGGCGGCGCACAGCGCTTCGTCGGCCGGGTGTTTAAGCGTAGCGCGGTAGAGTTTGGCCACGTGGTGTTTGGGCGAGGTTTGTCGGTGGTTGAACGCGCCGTCGTTGGTGATGAGCAGCACGCCGGTGGTGTCGGCATCGAGCCGGCCGACGGCTTGCGGCCCGGTGGCACGGATGTGGTCGGGCAGCAGGGAAAACACGCTGGGGTAGTCGCGCGGTTTGTGTGAGGTTTCATAACCGGCGGGTTTGTGCAGCAGGATGTAGTAGTGCGGCAGGGGGATGGCGGCAATTTCTTCGCTGTCGATGGCGAGGCGCTGCACTTGGGCGGGCTCGATTTCGGCATCGGGCTGTTCGGCGGTTTCGCCGTTGATTTCAATGCGGCCTTGTTCGATGAGCTGGCGGCATTGCTTGCGGCTGCCGATGCCTTGGGCTTGCAGGTATTTGGTCAGTTGCATGGCGGGCGGATAATGGGATGGAGGCGGGGATTATAGCAGGCAGCTTGGGGCTACCTGAAAACCGAGTGCGTGGCTTGCTTCGCGCACAGATCACCCGTGTGGCTGATGTTATATGCAAAAGGCTACCTGAAAACGGTCAGCTGTGTTTCAGGTAGCCTTGATGCGGACGGATAATGAATAATGTGGCCATGTTGGGAAGTCTATCCACCGTTTAAAGAAAAGCACGCCGATTGGCTTCCGGCGTGCTTTCGTCCGTCTGATTTATGCGCTTACTGCTGGCCTGCCTGGGTGGTGGGGTTGATCAGGATTTCCACGCGGCGGTTTTGCGCGCGGCCGCTTTCGGTGGAGTTGTCGGCCACCGGCGAGCGTGAGCCGTAGCCCACGGTGCTGATGCGGCTGGCAGCCACGCCGCGGCCGGTGAGATAACCGGCCACGGAGCGGGCGCGGTTTTCAGACAAGGGGTTGTTGATGCGGTCGTTGCCGGTGTTGTCGGTGTGGCCGGCCACGGTGATGGTGGTTTCCGGATACTGCGTCAACACATTGGCCACGGTGTTGAGCGAATTGACTGCGTCCGGGCTCAGGCTGGCGCTGTTGGTGGCGAAGGTGACGCCGCTGGGCATGGTCAGCTTGATTTGGTCGCCTTTGCGTTCCACTTCCACCGGCGTGTTGGCCAGCTCTTGGCGCAAACGGCGCTCTTGAAGGTCCATATAGCCGCCTACGCCGGCGCCCACCACGCCGCAACCCAATGCCGCATTGCGCGCGCCTTTGCTGCCGTGCGTGATGGCGCCGATGGCGCCGCAGGCCGCCGCGCCGCCGAGGCCGAACAGCGCGGTTTTGGAAATAGTCTGCTGACCGGTAACCGGGTCGGTGATACAGCCGCCGAGGGCAAAGGTGGCGGCCAGGGTTAGAACGGTGATGCGTTTCATCATAATTGATTTCCTTTCTTTTGGATTTAAATAGAAACAATAGGTTGATGCAAAATACACAGCTTACGGCAGCCACTATAGCCCAAACAAAAGCCCCTGCCGCAATATTTACCGTTTCCAAAACTTTCCAAATATTTGTTTACAATCCGCCGCCTTCGTTGGCTGCAACAAGGCTTTCGGCTACAATGCCTCTTCCTCTATATTTAGACATCAGAGACAGCCAACATGAAATATCTTCTGTCCGCCGTTTTGCTTACCGTTGGTACGGCCGCCTTCGCCATTAACTTGCCCGACGGCCTTTATATTCACAGCGGTAACAGCCATATGTCGTACCGTCCCGTCAATCCAACCAATACGGCCGATGCCATTCCGCGCCCGAATTCGCCTGGCCACCTGATCAATTCCAAAGTGTGCATCCGCAACGGGCAAGCCTGGCTGGATGCGCAAATCCGCAAGCATACTGTAGGGCGTTATCCCGCCGGCCGTTTTGAAGAGCGCCCAACCGACACAGGCCGTGTGTTTACCCTGCTCAACCCTGCCGAAGCCAAGAGCGGTTTGCAGTCTTACACCTTCAGCATGGCGGAGGAAACCGACCAACAAGGCCGCCCCCGCCTGTATTTCGCCTTTCATTACCACTACACCGAAGACGACACCGCCTACGAAAGCCATAGCAACGGTTGGTATACCTACCAAGGCAAAGACTGCCCGGCCGATGCCAAGGAAGAGTGATTTTTTGGCAAGCTTGGCTGAAGCGGCATTTGTAATCCGGCTCATCCGCATTTTCAGGTAGCCTTCCACCTAACCAAACTCGAACCCAAAACATGTTATCCCTCTACAACACCCTCACCCGCCAAAAAGAGCCCTTCGCCCCCATCGATCCGAAAAACGTGCGCATGTACGTTTGCGGCATGACCGTGTACGACTACTGCCATCTCGGCCACGCCCGCGTGATGGTGGTATTCGACATGATTGCCCGCTGGCTGCGCGAGTGCGGCTATCCGCTCACTTATGTGCGCAACATCACCGACATCGACGACAAAATCATCGCCCGCGCGGCGGAAAATGGCGAAACTATCGGCGAGCTTACCGCCCGCTTTATCGCCGCCATGCACGAAGACGCCGACGCGCTGGGCGTGTTGCGCCCCGACCTCGAGCCCAAGGCCACCGAAAACATCGCCGAAATGATTGCGATGATTGAAAACCTGATTGCACGCGGCAAAGCCTATCCGGCCGCCAACGGCGACGTGTATTACGCCGTGCGCGAATTTGCCGCCTACGGTCAGCTCTCGGGCAAATCGCTGGATGACTTGCGCGCGGGCGAGCGCGTGGAAGTCGATAGCTTCAAACGCGACCCGCTGGATTTTGTGTTGTGGAAAGCCGCCAAAGCGGGCGAACCGGCGTGGGAAAGCCCGTGGGGGCAAGGCCGCCCGGGTTGGCACATCGAATGCTCGGCGATGAGCGAAAAACTGTTCGGCGACACATTTGATATTCACGGCGGCGGCGCGGATTTGCAGTTCCCGCACCATGAAAACGAAATCGCCCAAAGCGTCGGCGCCAGCGGCCATGCCTGCGGCCACGACCATGCAGTAACGCACCACGGCAAACCCGTTTCCAGCCATGTGAAATACTGGCTGCACAACGGCTTTATCCGAGTGGACGGCGAGAAAATGTCCAAATCGCTGGGCAACTTCTTCACCATCCGCGACGTGTTGAAACAATACGACCCAGAAGTCGTGCGCTTTTTCATCCTGCGCGCCCACTACCGCAGCCCGCTGAATTATTCTGATGCGCACCTCAACGACGCCAAAAACGCGCTCACCCGCCTGTACAACACCCTGGCCAACGTGCCGCCCGCCGCTTTTCAGGCTGCCTACGATGCCAACGGCTACACCCGCCGTTTTTACGACGCGATGAACGATGACTTCGGCACCGCCGAAGCAATGGCGGTCTTGTTCGAGCTGGCCGGCGAAGCCAACAAAACCCAGTCTGCCGAGCTTTCAGGCTGCCTGAAAGCGCTGGCCGCCACCATCGGCCTGCTGCAGCGCGACCCCACCGGGTTCCTGCACGGCGGCGCCCCCGTCGGCGGCCTGTCCAACGAAGAAATCGAAGAGCTGATCGCCCGGCGCCGCCAAGCCCGCGCCGACAAAAACTGGGCGGAATCCGACCGCATCCGCGACCTGCTCGCCACCGAAAACATCACCCTGCGCGACGGCGCGGACGGCACCAGCTGGACACGCGGCTGATGAGTTTGATGTAAGCAAACAAAGGCTGCCTGAAAAATTTCAGGTAGCCTTTCTTACAGGAAAGATTGCGTGGTGTGTAGGGTGCGTGCACAGGCACGCACGCCGTTGCCCGTTGTTCCCAAACCGCGTGCGTGCGTTCCGCACACACCCTACAAATGGGCAGGCTACCTGAAATCTATTTTTCAGGTAGCCTTTTGCGGCAGACGGAACGGGCTGCGCCAGTTTTGGCTGCCTTTGTTAATAAAGGCAAAACCTGCCGCTAGAATTGTAAGCCTAGGCTCGGATGATTGATAATAAGTTCGGCTGAGGCGGCAAACCGCCGCAGGCAGGTTTGCCGCCTCAGCCCCCGCTGTGCAGCCCCCGCTGTGCAGCCCCCGCTGTGCAGCCCCCGCTGTGCAGCCCCCGCTGTGCAGCCCCCGCTGTGCAGCCCTTTTTTCGGGCTTTTGCAGCATCGTTCAATCCCCATTCCAAGGAGACCGACTTATGCAGAAAACCCTACTCGCCCTTGCCATCCTTTCCTTCGCCGCCGCCGCATCCGCCGCGCCCGATTCCCAAGAAACCCCGCTGCATCCGATTAAGGACGGGCGCTATACCGTTACCACCGGCTACGAACATAGCAATATAGAAAGCGGCAGCAAAATCAATAGTGATGGCTTTATCCTGCGCGGCCGCGCCGACATCCCGCTGGCGCAGCAGCACGCCATCCGTGCCGAATTGGGCTATGCCCGCCGCAGTTTTGATGCAAAAGCAAGCGGCGTAACCGTGGTGGACGGCGGCAAGATCGATGAAATCAACCTATATGCGGGCTACCTGTATTCCCCGTCCGGCTTCAAGCAGGGCGGCCTGCGTGTGGGCGGCGGGCTGAGTTACAGTTATACGGCTGGCAACGCCCGCGCACACCGCACCGTGCACGCCCCGAATATTATGGACAATAATTCAAGCACTCTGTATCTGAAAGCGCAGGTAGAATACGAGCAGGATTTGGGCGGCGGCTGGAGCATCACCCCTTGGGGCGAAGCGCAGGTCAGCCTGCGTGATAGAGTTGAAACCAAATGGTCGCAGGTTTATCCCCATGTACCGGATGAAACGCACAAACGCAGCAGCTACGGCATTAGTTTGGGCGTGGACGCGCAGAAACAATTCACCCCGAATCTGGCACTGACCTTCGGCCCCTACTACCACTACGACCATTCCAAAACCTCTGCCTACGACCATGCCGGCGTCCATTTCAATTCGTCCACCAGCCACGCGCACAGCTTCGGCATCCGCGCCGGCCTGCGCTTTTAAACCGCCGCGCTTGTCTGCAACGCAAAGGCTACCTGAAATTTCAGGTAGCCTTTCTTCAGGTAGCCTTTAGCGGGTATCGGATTCAAGAATCCAAGCTACGGCTTTTCGGGTAGCCTTTCCCATTCATGCGGCACGTTCAAACGCCCAACAGCGGCACGATAATCGGGGCGAGGAAGGAGGTGAGGATGCCGTTGAAAATCAGGCCGAGGGTGGCGTAGGCGGCGAAGTGGCCGCTGATTTCCAGGCTGGCGGCAATGCCGATGGCGTGCGAGGCCGTGCCCTGTGCGATGGAGTGTGAGATGGGGTTGCGGATGTGGCTGTGGTGCAGAATCCAAAAGCCGATAAACTGGCCGGTGAGCCCGGCAATCAGCACGGCGGCCACCGAAACGGCGGGGATGCCGTCCAGAACATGGGTGATTTCCAGCGCAATCGGCATGGTAACCGATTTGGCGGCGAGTGACTGGCTCACGTCGTGGCTGGCGCCCAGCCAGTGGGCAAACAGCACGCCGCTCACAATCCCCACCACGCTGCCCACCAGCTGCGAGGCGGCAATCGGCAGCCATTGGCTGCGGATGCGCGGCCACTGCTGATACATGGGGATGGCCAGGCACACGATGGCCGGTTGCAGCCAAAAGCCGACCATGCGGCCGGTTTGCATGAAATCGTCGTAGCGGATGCCGAAGAGTTTCAGGTAGCCGATGACCAAAACCGTGCTCACCATCAGCGGGTTGGCCAGCGGGCTGCCGCTGCGCAGGCGCAAAAACAGGCTGAAGCGGTAAACGGCGAGCATCATCAAAATCAGCACAACGGGATGGGTGGCGATTTCCCTCATTTGTGCCTCCTTAAAATTTCGTGCGTTTTCGCACTGGAGAGCAGCACCAGCACGCTGCTGGCCACGGTGGCGGCGGCAATCGACCAGAAATCGTGCGCCACGATGGAAAAATAGTCCATCAGTGCCACGCAGGCGGGAATCATCAGCAGCATCATGTGTTGCATGAGGAATTCAGTCATCGGCTTAAACCAGGCCTCCTTCACCCAGCCGGCTTTGAGCAGGCCGAACAAAATCAGCAGCCCCACAATGCTGGCGGGCAGTTTGAGGTGGGTAAGGTGCAAAAACACTTCGCCTGCGGCCAGGCAGGCGAAAACAATAATAAGTGCGCGTAACATGGTTACCGGCCTAAGATAGGTTGGAAAAAAAGAATTATAGCACCGGCGCAGTAAGGGGGAGTATGGCAAAGGGCTGCCTGCGATTTTTTCAGGTAGCCCTTTGCTTTGGTGCGATGTGTTTTGGCGATGCTGGATGGAAGCTGCGTTTGCGCTGTTTTCAGGTAGCCGCCATGAGCCAGCCAAAGGCTACCTGAAAAATGCCGACGCGGTTTCAGGTGGCCTGCCACTCAGCCTTCTTTGCCGTCCACCCGCGGCGCGGCCAGCCAGGGCAGGTAGCGCCAAGTGTAGAGCAGCAGCGAAGCGGCAAACAGCAGGCCGGAGAGCCACAGGCCGGGCTGGTAGGCAGCGGGGAGCAGATACATCAACACCGCCGTGGCAGCACGCGCCAGCGCGGCGGCCACCATCAGCCAAAACGCCAGCGGCATGGCGGCAGGCGCGGGATAGAGCGGCCGGCCGGTGTGCCCCAGCGCGGTGCGCACCATCATGCCCACCGTCATCAGCCCGATGCCGCCAACGGCCACCAAATGCACACCCAGGCTCTGCCAGCGCGGCAGCCAATAACCCGCGCCCATCACGGCCAGCCCCGCGCCGGTGAGCAGGAATCCCGCAAACAGAATCCACAGCATCGGCTCTTTGGCCACTTCCGGCCGCCACCAGCGCACGGTTTGCACGATATCCAGCAGCCCTGCCGCTATGCTGAGCACGGCTGCGGCGGCCATGGCCGCATCGGCTGCCGAGGGCGGCAGCACCGCCTGCAAGCCGTAGAGCAGGGCCATGGCCAGCGGCACCACCAAGGAAGCCGTCATCACCAAAGGATGGCTGCCCACCTGCTCGCAGCCGAGCCGTTTGGCGGTGAAGAACGGAATCACGCGCATCCCCACCAGCCCGATAAAGCCGGCCACCACGGAAAGCCCGGCAAACAGCCCGCCGGCGAGCGCGGAAAAATTGTGCCGCGCCAGCTGCCAATGAAACAGCGCCTGCAGCAGGCCGAACACAAACAGCGCGGCCACCGCCAAATAATTGCGCTTGTTGCGGCTGCGCACCACGGCCGCGCCCATGTGCCAGGCCGCAAACCAATAGAACGCCACGCTTGCAATGCCTGCCGCCAAAGTGAGCGGCGCGGCAAAGGCAAACGCGCGCGCCAACAGCCACAGCAGGGCGAGCACCATCAGCGGCGCGCCCCAAGTGCGCGGCTGTTTCGTCCAGGTGGCTACCGCCGTGAGCAGGAAGGCCACCACCACCGCGCCGGCATAGCCCCAAATCATTTCGTGGGCATGCCAGAAATAATTGGGCAGCGCGGCCGTGCCTTGATAGCCGAAGCTCCACAGCAGGATGGAAAACGCGCCGTAGAGGGCGGCCAGCGGATAGAAGGGGCGGAAGGCCATGCCCCAAACGGGATGGTTTTTGGAAAGCAGGTTCATGATGTGTCGATAATTGGTTTGATGAAGGTTAACGGGGAAGGCTACCTGAAAAACGGCAGGCTTTCAGGTAGCCCTTAAATCATGCGGCAATACGGTTTCAGGTGTAGTGGATGAACAAAAATCAGGACAAGGCGGCGAGCCGCAGACAGTACAGATAGTACGGCAAGGCGAGCCAACGCGGTACTGGTTTTTGTTAATTCACTATAGCCTCGGCAAACGGCGGCACGGGCGAACCCAGTTGGCGCAGCAGCTGCACGGTTTCAAACACGGGCAGCCCCATCACGCCGCTGAAGCTGCCGGAAAGGTGCGCCACAAACACGCCGCCGATGCCTTGGATGCCGTATGCGCCGGCTTTATCCAGCGGTTCGCCGCTGGCGATATAGGCCGCGATTTCCTGCGCGCTCAGTTCTTTAAACCGCACATCGCTGCGCTGTGCCGCCTCCAGCGTTTGCTCGCCGAGCGACACGCACACCGCCGTCCACACTTGGTGTTCGCGCCCGGAAAGGCTTTCCAGCAGCTCGCGGGCGTGCGCCGCATCGCGCGGTTTGCCCAAAATGGCATTGTCCAGCGCCACCACCGTGTCGGCGCTCAACAGCGGCTGTGCCAAGGCCAGGCCGCGTTGCGCCGCCAGCCGGCGCGCTGCCGCGTTTTTCTGCCGCGCCATCCGCGCCACATAATCCGCCACCGCTTCGCCCGGCCGCGCCGTTTCATCGGTTTCCGCCACCAGCAGCACGGGCTGGAAACCTAATGAAGCCAAAATTTCGTGGCGGCGCGGGCTGGCCGAGGCCAGATAGATGGTGTTGGGCATGGCGTTTCTTTAACATAGCTGCGGAAACCGCTAAGGCTACCTGAAAATCGCGTTTTCCGCGATAGCTAAAACGGGTGAGTTTATGCGGGCGTGGCGGTGTGGCGGACTCCCGCATTGCGCCGCCCGCAGCCGGAAGCAAAGTTAATCTGCTTGAGAGCTTGTTTTTCCCGTTCCCGCCCTAATCTTGCGCGGCGAACTGTTTATTTACCCAATTTAGCAAAAATGAGCGATCAAGACTACTATCAAACCCTCGGCGTCTCCCGCGATGCCTCCGATGAAGAAATCAAAAGGGCCTACCGCAAGCTGGCGATGAAATACCATCCCGACCGCAACCCCGACAATAAGGAAGCGGAAGAGAAATTCAAAACCATCCAAAAGGCCTACGAAATCCTTTCCGACCGCGAAAAACGCAGCCGCTACGACCAATTCGGCCAGGCCGGCGTAGACGGCAATGCCGGCGGCTTCGGTGGTTTCGGCGGCGCGGGCGGCTTTGATTTCGGCGATATTTTCAGCCAGATGTTCGGCGGTGGCGGTGGGGCGCGCCAGCAGAACTTCCAAGGCGAAGATTTGCGCTACGATATTGAAATCACGCTGGAAGAAGCCGCGGCGGGCAGCAAGAAACGCATCACCATCCCCTCGCACGAAGAGTGCGACATCTGCCACGGCTCCGGCGCCAAACCCGGCACCTCCGCCACCACCTGTTCCACCTGCCACGGCTCCGGCGTGGTACACGTGCGCCAGGCCATTTTCCAGTTGCAGCAAACCTGCCCCACCTGCGGCGGCTCCGGCCGCGAAATCAAAGAGCCGTGCGTTAAATGCCATGGCGCAGGCCGCGTGAAGAGCCGCAAAACGCTGGACGTGAACATTCCCGCCGGCATCGAAAACGAGCAGCCCATCCGCCTTGCCGGCGAGGGCGAGCCCGGCTCGCACGGCGCGCCCGCGGGCGATTTGTATGTGGTGGTGCACATCCGCCGCCACGAAATCTTCGAGCGCAACGGCTTGGATCTGCACTGCGAATTGCCGGTGAGCTTCACCGTTGCCGCGCTGGGCGGCGAAGTGGAAGTGCCCACGCTCAACGGCCGCGTGAAGCTGAATATCCCGAAAGAAACCCAAACCGGCCGCCGCATGCGCGTGAAAGGCAAGGGCATGAAATCGCTGCGTTCTTCCTCGATGGGCGATTTGTATTGCCACATCGTGGTGGAAACCCCGGTCAACCTTACCGATCGCCAGCGCGAATTGCTGGAAGAATTTGAAAAAATCTCCACCGGCCTCGACCGCGCCCAAACCCCGCGCCAGAAATCGTTTATGGACAAACTGCGCGATTTGAAAAACGATCTGTTCGACTAAGGCGGCAGCCCGCTGCACAAAAGGCTACCTGAAACCCGTTAGGGCTTTTTCAGGTAGCCTTTGCTTTAAGTTGCAAACCAATCTGGCTTGCGCTGCAGAGTTGGTTTGCCTGGCCGTGCCGGTTGTATTATCTGCGGCCTGCTGTCTTGTTGAAGGATGAGGTGGTGCTGTAAATAATGGCGCAACGTCGCCTTGCCGTTCCCCATAGCAAAAGGCTACCTGAAAGCTTTGCCGCTTGGCATTTTCAGGTAGCCTTTTTTAGCCCGCAAGATGAGGCGTCAGCGTTTGTGCGCCTGATCCACGGCGGCGGTGAAGAGCACGTCGGTGGAGGAGTTGAGGGCGGTTTCGGCGGAGTCTTGGATGACGCCGATGATGAAGCCCACGCCCACCACCTGCATGGCGATGTCGTTGGGGATGTTGAACAGGCTGCAGGCCATGGGAATCAGCAGCAGCGAGCCACCGGCCACGCCGGATGCACCGCAGGCGCCGATGGCGGCGATCACGCTCAGCAGCAGTGCCGTCCAGAAATCCACGGCGATGCCCAAGGTGTGCACCGCGGCCATGGTGAGCACGGTGATGGTAATGGCCGCACCGGCCATATTGATGGTGGCGCCCAGCGGGATGGATACGGAATAAGTGTCTTCATGCAGGCCGAGTTTTTTCGCCAAAGCCATGTTTACTGGGATGTTGGCGGCGGAAGAGCGGGTGAAGAAGGCGGTTACGCCGCTTTCGCGCAGGCAGGTGAACACCAGCGGGAAGGGGTTGCGGCGGGTTTGGGTGAACACGATGATGGGGTTCACCACCAGCGCCACAAACAGCATCGCGCCCAGTAATACGGCCAAGAGGTGCAGATAGAAGCCCAGTTTGTCGAAGCCTTCTTTCACGATGGTAAGCAGCACCAGCCCGAAAATGCCCAAGGGGGCGAAGCGGATAACGCCGCGCACCACTTTGGAAATGGCTTCGGCCACGTCGTTGATCAGGGTGCGGGTGTGCTCGCTGGCTTGGCGGAACGCCGTGCCGAGCACCAATGCCCAGGCGAGAATGCCGATGTAGTTGGCATCGGCCAGCGCCTGAATCGGGTTGGACACCAGGTTCATCAGCAGATGGCGCATCACTTCGCCGATGCCGGTGGGCGCTTCGTTGCTGGCTGCTTCCACGCCGCTGAGCAAGAGCTGCGAGGGGAACAGGAAGCTTGCGCCAACGGCCACCACGGCGGCGGCAAACGTGCCCACCAAATACAGCACCAAAATCGGGCGGATATTGGTGGGGTTGCCGCTGCGGTGCTGCGAGATGGCGGCGGTAACCAAGGCGAACACCAAAATCGGCGCCACCGCTTTGAGCGCGCCCACAAACAGGCTGCCCAAAATCGCGCCGATTTCCACCACCGCGCCGGCAGCGGCGGTGTTGCGCACCAGTACGCCCACCAAAATGCCGAGCACGAGGCCGATGGCAATCTGCGTTACCAGCCCTAAGCTGGTGAAAAAGCCGAACGGGCTTTTCCTTTGAGTGTTGTTTTGCATAGGAAATCCTAGGTTGTGTGGTTGTGTGTGGCCGAAGCGCTTTGCATGCCGGTGTGCCAACCTGCTTCGGCCGTGGTTCGGGGCGGAAAAAACTTCAGTCTAACAGAAACGAACGTATCGGCACAAATATTTACTGACGGCATATCCTCACACAAACTGCCTGCGGCGGGCGGGCAGGTTTTTCAGGTAGCCTTGGTGCGGATAGAGGCTACCTGAAACACACAACAACAGGCCGTTGGGTAATCGGCCTCCAACCATCCCTTGCAGGCAGCCTTGGCAGGCTGGGTTTCTTTTGCCTGCCTTTACTATAAAAGATAAGGCAAAAATGCTAATATGCCGCCGTTTGCCGCCACACACCGGCTTGATGTTTACCGATTGCAGATTGCCCATGAAAACCCCTCTGTTCCCCCTTGCCGTGATTGCCGCCCTGCTGCTGAGCCTGCCCGCCCGTGCCGACGGCAAGGCCGGGGAGGCGGCAGCTGATTCGGTGCAGAAAAGCAAAGAAAAAGAATCGATTGAGCAGCCCACCACGGCCAATCCGGACAAACTGCCTTTCCCCATTTCCATTGATGCGCCTGCCGATTTGGCCGCACTTTTGCGCGAGCATCTTTCCATCATCAATCGCCAAACCGAGCCGGATGCCGACGTCGACCAAGAACAAATGCAGTTTTTGGCCGAAGAAGCGCCGGACGAAATCAAACAAATTGTGCGCTCGCAAGGCTATTTCCGCGCCGATATTCAGGTAGCCCCGCACGGCCGCGGCTGGCGCATCACGGTGAAGCCCGGGCCGCGCACGCAGGTGAGCAATGTGGAAGTGTCGATTGTGGGCAAAGTGCTGGAAGATACCGATTTGGCCGCCTACTACAAACGCGCCATGGCCAACTGGGCCTTGCCGGTGGGCCAGCCGTTTGTGAACAGCGAGTGGAGCGGCAGCAAAGACGCGGTGCTCTCCGCCGTGCGCCGCTACAAATACCCGCTGGCCTCGCTCACCGAAAGCCGCGCCACCATTAACCCGCAAACCAGCCAAGCCGTGCTCTCCGTGAGCGTGGACAGCAAACAGCCGGTGTATTTCGGCGATATTCAAGTGAGCGGCAACGAGCGTTATCCCGCCTCGGTGATTACCGGCATGGCGCAGTTTAAGCCCGGCGAACCCTACGATTTCGACAAAATCCTCGATTACCAACAGGCGTTGGAACAAGACAGTCACTACAGCCGCGCGCAGGTGGAAGCCGATTTCTCCAAAATGGTGGACGACCGCGTGCCCCTGCTGGTGTCGGTGAGCGAAGTGCCGCGCCAGAAATTCGATATCGGCCTGCGCTACGATTCCAAAGACGGCCCCGGCATCCGCCTAGGTTATGAACACTACAACGTATTCAACCGGGGCTATGTGTTTGCCGGCGCCACCGACGTGAACCGCTATGAGAAAACCGCCAGCGTCGGCCTGAGCCAGCCGCGCAACAGCAACGGCTGGTATTGGACAGGCAACATCGCTTACGACAGCTCCACCACGCAGAAACTGGATAAAAACACCCTCCAATCCGGCATCTGGCGCGTGCGCGACCGCGACGGCATCGAAGCACGTTTCGGGCTGGAATACATCACCGAATCACGCCGCGTTGTGGGCGGGCCCGACTTCGGCCGCAGCAATGTGCTGATGCTCACCGCAGCCTGGCGCCGCCAAAACATCGAAACCCTGCTGCGCCCGGCCAACGGCTATTATTTGGAAGGCAAGGTAGGCGCCACCCTCGGCTCGCTCGGTTCTTCCGCCGCCGTGCAGCGCGTGCACGGCCGCGCAGGCTACTATTTCACGCCCGAAGAACACAAAAACATCGGCACGTTTATCGTGCGCGGCGAGTTGGGCTACACCCATTCCAACCAAGATTCGGAAGTGCCCTCCGTATTGCTGTTCCGCAGCGGCGGCGCCAACAGCGTGCGCGGCTACGAGCAAGATAGCATCGGCCGCAAAGGCCCGAACCATTCCGTGCTGCCCGACCGCGCCTTGGCCGTGGCCAGCTTCGAATATCAAAAACCGATCGGCAAAAACTTCGCGCTGGCGCTGTTTCACGACATGGGCTCGGTGAGCCGCAACTTCACCAATATGAACTGGCATCACGGCAGTGGCGTCGGCCTGCGCTGGTTTAGCCCGATTGCCCCCTTCTCCTTCGATTTGGCCTACGGCCACCAAGACCGCAAACTGCGCTGGCACATCAGCCTGGGAACCCGATTCTAAATGACCGACACCGCCCTCCCCGTTGATTCCGACACCCTGCCGCCCGAGGCCGAAAACGAAGCCGCTGCCGGCAACACCCCGCCGAAAAAGCCACGCCGCCGCTGGCTGCGCCGCCTGCTTTCCGCCTTTTTGCTGCTGCTCACGCTTCTGGTGGCCGCCGTGGTGTGGCTGGTGGGCACCGAATCCGGCCTGCGCTTCGGCATCACCAAAATCCCCGCCTGGTTCGGCGTGAACATCAGCGTGAAGGAATTGAACGGCAACCTGTGGCGCGGCTTTCAAGGCAGCGGCATTCAGGTAGCCACCGAGGGAACCGATTTAGACATCAGCAGCGTGGCGCTGCAATGGCAGCCTAATGAATTGTGGCAGCGTCAGCTGCACGTCAACCGCTTGGCCGCCGGCGACATCCGCATCATCAGCAAGCCCACCCCGCCCAAAGAAGACCGCCCGCCGATGAGGCTACCTGAAAGCGTGGATTTGCCCTTGGGCGTACAAATCGAGAAAATCGAAGTCGGCCGCATCCTGCTGGGCAAAAGCAACAACCCGGTGGTGGAATCCGGCGCGGTCAGCTACCGGTTCGACCACCAAAACCACAAGCTCAACATCGTTTCCCTGCGCTTGCCCTGGCACAATTTCAGCGGCAGCGCCACGCTCAATACCGCCACCCCCTTCAAGCTCGACGGCCAAATCGTGGGCAGCGGCGAATTAGACGGCAAACAGGCCGACAGCGCCGTGGCCGTAAACGGCAGCCTGCAAAGCCCCGAGCTGCTCGTCCAGTTGGACAACGGCGATTCCCACTTTGCCGTAAACGGCAAACTGCGCCCCTTCGAGCCGCTGCTCAACCGCAAAATCGTCAACCTCAATATCGACGGCCGCCAAATCAACCCCGAATGGTTCGATCCCTCCTTGCCCGCCGCCGATTTGGTGTTCAACCTCGCGCTCAACCCCGCCGAAGAAGCCGACACCCTCGCCGGCCTGCTCGAAGTGCGCAACCAAGCCCCCGCGCCCATCAACGGCAACGGCATCCCCGTAGCCGGCATCAACGGCAAACTCAAAGTGGACACCGGCGGCAAACTGCATCTGGACAATGTCGATACCGAGCTGGCCGCCGGCGGCCGCATCACATTCAACGGCAACATCGACAGCGCCAACCAAAACATGGCCGTGGATGCCGCCGTGCAGCAATTCAAACTGCAAGACATCCTCAAACAAAAGCTCGACCTCAGCCTGAACGGCGACATCAAACTTTCAGGTAGCCTCGGCAGCCCGCAGGCCGATTGGCAGCTTAAAGCCGGGCAAACCGCCACCAGCGGCACCTTCCAGCTGCTCACCGACAAAACCAACCGCCAGCGCAGCATCCGCCTGCAACAAGTGAAAATCACCCCCGCCAACGGCGGCGAAATGCACGGCGAAGCCCTGCTCGAGCTCTTCCAAGGCCGCAAAATCACCGCCCGCGTCGACAGCACCCGCTTCAACCCCGCCGCCGTGCTGGCCGATTTGCCGCAAGGCAGCGTGAACGGCAGCGTGAAGCTCGACGGCAGCCTGGCCGACCAGCCCAACCTGCACCTCCTGCTCGATTGGCAAAACAGCCAGCTCTCCGGCGCTCCCCTCGCCGGCAAGGCCGACCTGCGCTATCAAAACGACCACCTGCCCAAAGCCGACCTCCACCTCCTGCTCGGGAACAACCGCATCCACGCCGACGGCAGCTTTGGTAAGGCAGGCGACCGCCTCAATCTCGACATCGACGCGCCCAACCTCAATCTCTTCGGCTTCGGCCTCACCGGCTACCTGAAAGCCCAAGGTTTCCTCTCCGGCGATCCCGCCAAGCTCACCGCCGACCTGCACGGCCACGCCGACAGCCTTGCCGTGCAAAACGCCGTGCGCATCGACCGCCTCGATTTCGACCTCAAAGGCTCTCCCGATCTCAACCAGCCGCTCAACATCAAGCTCGACGGCCGGAAAATCCACATCGGTAGCACCCAAATCGACAACATCAACCTCAACGCCAACGGCAGCGGCAAAAGCCACAGCATCACCGGCAACAGCAGCCTCAGCCTCAGCGGCAAGCCCTTCCGCCTCAATCTGGCCGCCAACGGCGGGCTGAACAACGAACAGCAATGGAACGGCCGCATCGGCCAGCTCGACATCGGCGGCGCCTTCAACCTCAAGCTGCTCAACCCCATCCAAATTGAAGCCGGCGCCAAGCGCGTGCGCCTCGACAACGCCCGCTGGGCCGCCATGGGCGGCAGCCTCAACCTGCACAATTTCGTGTGGGAAAAACAAAGCGGCATCAGCAGCAAAGGCAACGCTGCCAACCTGCACCTGCAAGAGCTGGACAACCTGATCGGCCTGGGCAAAGACGACAAATCCGTCAAGCTGCAGCTCGTGGTGGCCGGCGATTGGGACTTGCGCTACAGCCGCGATGCCACAGGCTACCTGAAACTCACCCAGCAATCCGGCGACGTGGTTATCCCCTACCGCCAGCAGGCGCTGGGCTTGAGCAACCTCGTGCTCGACACCCGCTTCCACAGCGGCCGCATCGACAACCGCCTCACCGGCAAAACCCGCTACGGCACGCTCGACGCCGCCGTGGCCGTGAGCCAGCAGTTTGGCAACGCCATCAGCCAAGCCCCGATCAACGGCTACCTGAAACTCGACATCCCCGAGCTCGACGCCATCCGCAACCTCCTGCCCGGCGGCATGAGCGCCAAAGGCGCGCTCGCCATCGACACCACCGTGTCCGGCAGCGTGGGCGAACCCCGCCTCAACGGCACCGCCACCGGCAAAAACCTCTACTACCGCGACCGCAACACCGGCGTGATTCTGGATAACGGCAGCCTCAGCTCCCGCTTCCAAGGCCGCGACTGGGTGATCGACTCGCTCAAATTCACCCGCAAAGACGGCAGCGTCGAACTCAAAGGCCGCGTCAACCTCACCGGCACCACCCCCGACGTAGACGTCAACGCCCAATTCGCCCGCTACCCCATCCTCGACAACCCCAACCGCAAGCTCACCCTCAGCGGCAACAGCCGCTTGCTCTACAACCCCGGGCGCGGCATGGCGCTCAACGGCGGGCTCAAAGTAGACAGCGGCCACTTCGGCTTCCAAAAATCCAGCATGCCCGGGCTGGATGACGACGTAGTGGTGCTCGGCGAAGAAAAACCCGCCGAAACCACCGCCGCCACCCCCATCGAGATGAACCTCACCCTCGATTTGAACGACAACTTCCGCTTCAGCGGCCAAGGGCTGGACGTCTTGCTCGGCGGCAAGCTCACCCTCAGCGCCAAACCCAAAGAGAACGTGCGCGCCGTGGGCACCGTAAACATCGTGCGCGGCCAATATAAGGCCTACGGCCAAGACCTCGTCATCAACAAAGGCCATATCTCCTTCGTCGGCCCCATCGCCTCGCCCAACCTCAACCTGCGCGCCACCCGCAAATACTCCCCTGTAGGCGCCGGCGTGGAAGTGCTCGGCAGCCTCGACAACCCGCGCGTGAGCCTCGTATCCAACGAGCCGATGAGCGACAAAGACAAACTCTCCTGGCTCATCCTCGGCCGCGCCAGCAGCGGCAACGAAAGCGACGAAGCCACCGTGGCCGCCGCCGCAGGCGCCTTCCTGGCCGGCAACATCAACGACAAAATCGGCCTCCTCGACGACTTCGGCATGACCACCCGCCGCACCCGCAACACCCAAACCGGCGAGCTCAACCCCGCCGAACAAGTCATCACCTTCGGCAAGCGCATCACCAACGAGCTCTATCTGGGCTACGAATACAGCGTAACCAGCGCCAACCAGGCCGTGAAGCTGATCTGGCAGATCAATAGCGCCCTGCAGGTCATCAGCCGCGTCGGCACCGATTCCGTGAGCGGCGAAGTGCGCTACACCGTCCGCTTCGATTAAACCGCCGTCCGGCCAAGCCGCCGCAGGATTTCGGCTTGGATAAAGTTTCAGGTAGCCTTCGCCGATGCGCGGAAGGCTACCTGAAAACCCAACCTTTCTCTCGTAAGAGAATGAGATAAATCGCAGATTTGCCCCATTAGTTATCGGAAAAGATATGAACTGCCGTATCAGACTCCTTCTCGCCGCCAGCCTGCTGGCCGCATCATTAACCACAGCCGCCGCACCGACGGCCGAGCAGCGGCAGCAACTCGATCAGGCCTTTTCCGCCTATCAGCAACAAGACTACCGCCGCGCCCATGAATTATTTTTGCCGTTGGCACAGCAAGGCGATGCTACCGCTCAGCAAAACCTCGGCCTCTTGTATGCGAAGGGGGAAGGCGTGCCGCAAGACTATGCCCGCGCCCGTTATTGGTTTGAACAAGCGGCTGCCCAAAATGATACTGCTGCGCAATACAATCTCGGCGTCCTTTACAACCGTGGGCTGGGTGTAACTAGGGATTATGTCCGTGCCCGCCATTGGTATGAAAAGGCTGCTGCTCAAGGTTATGCCGATGCGCAACACAACCTTGGCTCCCTATATTACAACGGGCATGGCGTGCCGCAAGACTATGTTCGTGCCCGCCACTGGTTTGAAAAAGCGGCTACCCAAGGTAAGGCTGTGGCACAATACAATCTTGGTGTATTTTATAGACAAGGGTTAGGTGTAACCCAAGATTATGCCCGTGCCCGCCATTGGTATGAAAAAGCGGCTGCTCAAGGCTATGCTGCCGCACAACAGAGCCTCGGTCTGTTGTATGACCAAGGTCATGGTGTGCAGCAAGACTATACCCACGCCCGCTACTGGTATGAAAAAGCTGCTGCGCAAGGATTGGCTGCCGCGCAACACAATCTTGGTGTCCTTTACAACCGTGGGCTGGGTGTAACTCGGGATTATGCCCGTGCCCGCTATTGGTTTGAAAAAGCCGCTGCCCAAGGAATGGCTGATGCCCAATATAATCTTGGTTTTTTATATTACAAAGGCCATGGTGTGCCGCAAGACTATGTCCGTGCCCGCCATTGGTTTGAAAAAGCTGCTGCTCAAGGCATGATTGCTGCGCAAAACAATCTTGGTATTCTTTACAACCGAGGACTGGGGGTAACTCAGGATTACGTCCGTGCCCGCCACTGGTATGAAAAAGCCGCGGCTCAAGGCTATGCTGTTGCCCAAACCAACCTTGGCGTCTTGTATGCAAAGGGTCATGGCGTGCCGCAAGACTATGCCCGTGCCCGCTACTGGTTTGAGAAAGCTGCCACTCAAGGGGACGGCCCCGCCCAATCTGCATTGCGCCTGCTGCAACGGGAAGGGCACTAGCCTGCCTCATCAGGCTACCTGAAAACCCAACCTTTCTCTCGTAAGAGAATGAGATAAATCGCAGATTTGTCCATTATTTATCGGAAAAAATATGAACCGCCGTATCAGACTCCTTCTCGCCGCCAGCCTGTTGGCCGCATCATTAACCACAGCCGCCGCACCGACGGCCGAGCAGCGGCAGCAACTCAATCAGGCCATCTCCGCCTATCAGCAACAAGACTACCGCCGCGCCCATGAATTATTTTTGCCGTTGGCACAACAAGGCTATGCCACCGCCCAGCACAACCTTGGCGTGATGTATGAAAAAGGGCAGGGCGTGCCGCAAGACTATGCCCGCGCCCGTCATTGGTTTGAACAAGCCGCTGTGCAAGGCGTGTCCGCCTCGCAATACAACCTCGGGATTTTTTATCGAAACGGATATGGTGTTGGCCGGGATTTCTCCCGTGCCTGCCATTGGTATGGGAAAGCCGCTGCCCAGGGTTATGCTGTTGCACAATATAACTTTGGCATTTGCTATGAAAAAGGGCAGGGGATGCCGCAAAACTATGCATATGCCCGAGATTGGTATGAAAAAGCTGCTGCCCAAGGTTTTCCCGATGCCCAATTCAATCTTGGAGTTTTGTATTTGAACGGGCACGGTGTGCCGCAAGACTATGCCCGTGCCTGCTATTGGTTTGAAAAAGCCGCAGCACAAGGGATGGCAGTAGCGCAATTCAATCTGGGTGCCTTTTACGAAAAAGGGCTGGGGGTTCCTCGGGATGACGCCATTGCCCGCCGCTGGTATGAAAAAGCCGCTGCCCAAGGCTATGCTGCCGCACAACATAACCTCGGCATGCTGTATTACCAAGGTCATGGCGTGCCGCAAGACTATGCCCGTGCCCGCTACTGGCTTGAGAAAGCTGCCGCCCAAGGGGACGGTTCCGCCCAATCTGCATTGCGCCTGCTGCAACAGGAAGGACACTAGCCTGCCCTGACAGGCTACCTGAAAACATCGGCAAGCCTGCGCAGCTTGGGTTAGCCGCAGGCGTAGCAGCCCAAGCCGTCTCCGGCAGACGATGGGTTGGGGTTTGCCGCCTAATCCAAGATAGGGCTTTTATAGTGAATTAACAAAAATCAGGACAAGGCGACGAGCCGCAGACAGTACAGATAGTACGGCAAGGCGAGGCAACGCTGTACTGGTTTTTGTTAATTCACTATAACTGTGTTGAAGCTACGCTTTCAGGTAGCCCCAATCCGCATGCAGGCTACCTGAAACCGTTTCCCGCAGCCTGGGCATTCGTGTCCGGCATCCGCGTCCCACTTCACCCAATCTGATTTTTCAGGTAGCCTCTCCCCACCCAAAGGCTACCTGAAACGCTTTATCCAATCATGCTCCCCGCCCTCTACCGCCTGCTCACCCGCCTCCTCGGCCGCCCGCTGGCCCGCCATCTGCTCGCCAAGCGCAGCCGCCGCTCCCCCGCCTATCTGCTGCATCAAGGCGAGCGTTTCGGCGAGCCGCCGGATAATCCTGTGCAGCACGCCATTTGGGTGCACGCCGTGTCTGTGGGCGAAACCCGCGCCGCCGTGCCGCTGGTGCAGGCTTTGCGCCGCCGTTTTCCCGATGCCCCGCTGCTGCTCACGCAAATGACGCCCACCGGCCGCGCCACCGCCGAGAGCCTGTTTCCCGATGCCCAATGTCGCTACCTGCCCTACGACCACCCGGCTTGGACAGCCGCCTTCCTCGCCCAGCACAAGCCGCGTTTCGGCATCATCATGGAAACCGAAATCTGGCCGAACCTGCTGGATGCTTGCCGCTCGGCCGACCTGCCCGTGTTCCTGGCCAACGCCCGCCTCTCCGAACAATCCGCGCAGGGCTACCGCCGCTGGCCGTCCTTATTCGCCCCCGCCCTGCAATCCTTCCGCCGCGTGCTTGCCCAAACCGAAGCCGATGCCGAACGCCTGCGCAGCATCGGCGCGGAAAACGTGCTGGTGTGCGGCAACACCAAATACGACATCGCCCCGCCCGCAGCCATGCACGGGTTGGCCGCAGCGTTTAAGCAGCGCATCGGCAGCCGCCTCGTTGTGGTGTGTGCCAGCACGCGGTTTCATCAAAACCAAGACGAAGCGCTGCTGCTGCTGCAAGAGTGGCGGCAGTATTGCGGCGATGCGCTTTTGGTGATCGTGCCGCGCCATCCCGAGCGCTTCGATGCTGTGGCCGAAGGCGCGGCGGCACTCGGCCTGCGTGTGCAGCGGCGCAGCGACGAAGCCCCCGTGCGCCCCGACACGCAAGTGTGGCTGGGCGACAGCATGGGCGAGCTGTTCGCCTACTATCTGGCCGCCGATATGGCCTTTGTGGGCGGCAGCCTGGTGGACACAGGCTGCCAAAACATCATCGAACCCATCGCCTGCGGCAAGCCTGCCCTGTTTGGCTATTCCACCTACAACTTCGCCGCCGCCTGCGCGGGCGCATTGGCCGCCGGCGCCGCGCTTCAGGTAGCCACCCCCGCCGAATGGTATGCCGCCATACAACACTGGCTGGCCAACCCCGCCGAACGCGAACGCTTCTCCGCCCAAGCCGCCGGCTTTATCCAAGCCCACCAAGGCGCGAGCGGGCGGATTGCCGAAGCCGTGTGCGCGGCTTTGGGAAATCGTGCAGAAGAAGCCGCAGGGGCTACCTGAAAAAGCGGCAGGCCGGATTCTCGAACCCGGCTTGCCAGCATGGCCGCCGCCGCATAAAGCATAGGTTTGGGCTACCTGAAAGCCTAACCCCGGCCTGCATCGGCTGTGTTTTCAGGTAGCCCGCAACGTGATACAGAAAGGTTGATGAGATGAAACAACACAAACCGCAAACAGCAGACCCCGCCAAACCGCCTTATCCGTGGCGGGTGCCGATTATTTACGCCTTATTTGGCGGGCCGTTGGGGGCGTGGTTGTTGGCGGTTTACTTATGGTTGCAAAACGGCCGGCTTTCTCAAACCAGTTTTTCTGTAATCATCGGTGATATGTGGGAGATAACGTCGTTGGGATATGTTTTCGGCGGCATTCCCATGCTGCTTACCGGCTTGCTGTCGATGCGGCTACACTTGCGCCGTACGGTAAAAGGTATCGCTTGCATGGTGGCGATTGGGGCGGTGGTTTTGTTGTTATGGCTGGTGCTAATCCACTGGAATGTCAGTAAGCTATATCAGCGGCCGGAAGTAGCATTGATGAGGCTGGCGGTAGTTATGGTCTGCGGCGCGGCCAGTTCACTGGTTTTGTCGGTGTTCCTGCCCAAACCGCAGCCGCAATAAATCGGACATCCATATTCGGATCGCAGGCTACCTGAAGCCTAACCCCGGCCTGCATCGGCTGCATTTTCAGGTAGCCCGCAACGTGATACGGAAAGGGTAATGAAATGAAACAACACAAACCGCAAGCGGCAGACTCTGCCAAACCGCCTTACCCGTGGCGGGTACCGATTATTTACGCCCTATTCGGCGGGCCGTTGGGGATGTGGCTGCTGGCTTGTTACTACTTATGGCTGCAAAGCGACTGGCTTTCCCAAGCCGGTTTGGCTGAGGTGTTTGGCGCAATATGGGGGTTGGTGCTGTGGGGCTATGTGTTCGGCGGCATCCCCGCGCTGCTGAGCGGCCTGCTGGCTATGCGGTTGCGCCTGCACCGCACGACAAAAGGCGTGGCCTGCGCGGTGGTGGCGGGCGCGGTGCTGTCATTGTTATGGTTTGTGGTAATAAGCTGGGATGTCAGCACGTTGTATAGCCACCCGGAAACATTGTTGATGGAAATGCTGGTTATCATGAGCTGCGGCGCGGCCAGCTCGCTGGTTTTGTCGGTATTTCTGCCCAAACTGCAGCCGTAATAAATCGGTCGTCCTATGGTGAATTAACAAAAACCAGTACAGCGTTGCCTCGCCTTGCCGTACTATCTGTACTGTCTGCGGCTCGCCGCCTTGTCCTGATTTTTGTTAATTCACTATATATTCGGATAGCAGGCTACCTGAAAGCATGAGCCGCAATGAAATGAAGATTTTCAGGTAGCCTTTCCCTTGTTTCCCCGTTCACAAAAAAGCTTCCTAGGCCGCTCTGCCGCCGTCTTCCCGCCGCACTATGGCCAACCAACCGAATTTGCCGCGACGGCATTGTTTTGCCTTGCTGTGCTTCCGGGCGCTTTCGGCTTGCTGCTTCGTTGAAAGTTCGGTTGGTTGGCCATAAGCCGGACAAAAAGCTGCCTGAAAACGAATCCGCAGAAACTTGCGGCATCCGTTTTCAGGCGGCTTTTTGCGTTTAAAGGCGCGGCTGTTTACAGGCCGTGTACTTTAAAGCGGCCTTCAACCGGGGCGAACTGCTTGTCTGCGGCGGGTGCGGCGATACCGCCGAATACGAGCTGGGCGCGCAGGGTCCAGCTGGCGGGGATTTGCCATTGTTCGGCCACGGCTTGGTCGATGACGGGGTTGTAGTGTTGCAGGTTGGCGCCGATGCCGGCGGCGGCGAAGGTGGTCCACACGGCGTATTGGTGCATGGCGTCGGCGTGTTCGGCCCACACGGGGAAGTTGGCGGCGTAGGCGGGGAATTGCTCTTGCAGGCCGCGTACGACGGATTGGTCTTCAAAGAAAAGCACAGTGCCGGCTGCGGCGGCGAAGCCGGCCAGTTTTTGGGCGGTGGGCTCGAATTTGTCGGCAGGCACGATTTGGCGCAGGGCGGCTTCGGTGAGCTGCCAGAGTTTTTCGTGTTCGGCGCCGAACAGCACCACGATGCGGGTAGATTGGGAGTTGAAAGAGGAGGGGGTGTGCAGCACGGCGTGTTCTACGATGGCGGCCACTTCTTCGGCGGGCAGGGGCAGGTTTTTGTTGAGGGCGTACACGGAACGGCGGGTGCGGGCGGCTTCTTGTAGGATTTGATGGGTCATGATTTTTCCTTTCGGGTGTGCTGGATAATGTATAGTGAATTAAATTTAAACCAGTACAGCGTTGTCTCGCCTTGCCGTACTATCTGTACTGTCTGCGGCTCGACGCCTTGTCCTGATTTAAATTTAATTCACTATAATGTGCGGCAGTATAAGGGTTTTGCGGCGCGGGGTGGTAGCGCTTTGCGGCAAGATGGTGTTTCTTGCCGGGAAAAGATGGAGGGTGATTTTGCGGGAGATGATTTTCAGGTAGCCTGTATGGAAGGGGCTACCTGAAAATGGGGCTGGGTTTGCATGGTTTTAATCGCTGTGGTTTTGATCATCTTTGGCGATGGTGGTTTTTTGATTTGTTTGCTCTTGGGTACGCAGTTTCCATGCTGTATAGCGGATGGAGCGGATGACTACCCAGCCCCAGATAACGAATAGTGGGGGTGCCCAGTTGTATCTTATCCAGTCGGAAAAAGGGGTTCTTGGGGTTTGGTAGATAGCCATTATGCCCAAACATGAGGCAATTAAGGAAAAGATGTCTTTGATGCCATAAGGCATATATTTGGTTTTGGTGCATTCTTCCGGGAATAACGTTGCCGAAAAAAAATATTTGATTAACAGATAGAGTGATAAAACAAATGCAATGGGAGGGCCAATCATAAACACCCAAAATATCATGATACGCATGAGGTCGTCAGGATCTACAGCAAAGGCAAGGGGTGCAATCCAGATAAGCAGGAAATTAGCGGCGGCAGCAGCAAAAGAGATGAGGGTTGTGGCAACGATTGCTAGGCCATACCCAAAAGACTGAAGGGCAGAATAAGAACCGGATTGCTTCATTTTTCGCTCCACAAAATTTAAAGGCTACCTGAAAACCAAACCAAGGTTTTCAGGTAGCCTTCATCTTACTGTGCCCTTAGAAAATCTGCCACACGAAGAAAATCAAGGTGTGCAGGATAAACAGCGGCACGAGGATGCCGAACGACCAGGCCATGTAGCCGAAGAAGCCGGGCATGGGCACTTTGCGCTGTTCGGCGATGGCTTTCACCATGAAGTTGGGGGCGTTGCCGATGTAGCTGAGCGCGCCCATGAACACGGAGCCCATGGATACGGCCAGCAGGGTGTGGAACAGGTGGCCGTTCATCAGGGTGTGCGCATCGCCGCCGGCCATGTTGAAGAACACGAGGTAGGTGGGGGCGTTGTCCAAAAAGGCGGAGAGCATGCCGGTCATCCAGAAATACATGGCGTTGATCGGGTTGCCGGAAGCGTCGTGCACCAGGGAAATCAGCGGGGCAAACGCGCCGTGTTCGCCGGCTTGCAGCATGGCCAATACGGGGGCGATGGTGATGAAGATGCCGAGGAAGAGTTTGCCCACTTCGGCAATCGGGCCCCAGTTGAATTCGTTTCCGGCGCGCACCTGTTTGGGGGTGATGACGAGGGAAGTAACGGCCAGCGCCACCAAAATCAGGTCGCGGGCGAGGTTTGGCAGGGCATAGTGCGTGCCGAGGATTTCAAAGCCGGGGTGTGCGGGCTGCCAAATGCCGGACATCATCACGGCTGACACCACGCCGCCCAGGAGCAGGAAGTTCCATTTGCCCATGAGCTTGATTTTTTCGGGCGGGCTGTCGGGGCTCGGGTCGCGCGGCAGGATTTCGTCGGCTTGGGCGAAGTATTTGCTGTCGAGGATGTAGAACACGGTGAGCAGCACGGCGGCGCTAATCAGCACGGGCGGCAGCATGTGTTGTACCGTCCACAGGAAATCCACGCCTTTGAGGAAGCCGAGGAAGAGTGGCGGATCGCCCAGCGGGGTGAGGCCGCCGCCGATATTGGCTACGAGGAAGATGAAGAAAATCACCACATGCACGCGGTGCTTGCGGTTGTCGTTGGCTTTGAGGATGGGGCGGATCATCAGCATGGCGGCGCCGGTGGTGCCCATCACGGAGGCCAGGAGCGTACCGATGGCGAGCAGCGCGGTGTTCATGCGCGGGCTGCCGTGCAGATTGCCCCACACGAGGATGCCGCCGGAGATGGTGTAGAGCGCCCATAGCAGCAAAATGAAGGGGATGTATTCGGCCACCAGGGCGTGTACCAGCACATGCAGGCTGGTGGAGAAGCCGTACACGAGGGTAAAGGGGATGAGGAAGGCCAGTGTCCAGCCGGCGGTGATTTTGCCGAAGTGGTGGTGCCAAATATGGGCGAAAAACAGCGGGCCGGTGGCGATGGAGAGCAGAATCAGCACGAAGGGAATGCCCCAGGGCAGGCTCAGCTCGGCGCCGTTGAGCCCACCGGCCAGCGCGGGAAGCGGCAGGGCGAGCAGCGGCAGGAGGAGGGCGGTTCGGATACGCATCGGGTTTCCTTATTGGCAGGTGGTCACAAATAAAATATTTCAGCCGGACGGGTTATTCCGGCTGCTTTGCCGTGCCGATTGTAAATGAAAGCGGGCGGTGTGTCAGTATGTGTTATCCGATGATGCGGCAGGCTACCTGAAAACGGCGGGGCGTTTGGTTGCGCCGGCAGGGGAGGCACATCGGTGGCCAATGTCCTGTCGGCCGCTTTTCGGGTTTAGGGGCTACCTGAAAAATACGCTTGGGCGGGGGCAAACAGATTTTCAGGTAGCCCGCCGCACAACGGGGCTACCTGAAACCTGTCCGCCCGCTGTGCTACAATCCCGCCCTTGAATCGAACTGCCGCAAACCCGCCATGACCAAGAAAAAACCGAAAACCTTTGAAGAAGCCGTGAGCCGGCTGGAAGCCATCAACCAAGCCATGCAGGCCAGCGATATGCCGCTGGAAGACGCGCTGGCCGCCTATCAGGAAGGCAGCGAACTGGTGCGTTTCTGTCAAGCGCGGCTGGCCGAAGTGGAGCAGAAGCTGCAAGTGCTGGATTCCGGCGTGGAACGCGAGCTGGTGTTGGAACAAGATGAATAAATCCGATAATTGGCAACAACGCGCCCGCGCCCAAGCCGAACTCGTGCTGGAGCGTGTGCTGCCCGCAGAAAACAGCCTGCCGCAGCGGCTGCACCAAGCCATGCGCTATGCCGTGCTCGGCGGCGGCAAACGGCTGCGCCCGCTGCTGGTGCTGGCTGCCGCCGAATTGGGGCAATCTGAAGCCGCCGCTACCGAAGCCGCCCTGGCCGCCGTGGAGCTGGTGCACGTTTATTCCCTGGTGCACGACGACATGCCCGCCATGGACAACGACAGCCTGCGCCGCGGCAAACCCACCTGCCACGTCCAATACGACGAAGCCACCGCCCTCTTGGTGGGCGATGCGCTGCAAACCCTCGCTTTCGACGTGCTCAGCCGCCCCAACGGCCTGCCCGCGCCGCGGCAGCTGCAAATGGTGCACACTCTCGCCCGCGCTTCCGGCAGCCTCGGCATGGCCGGCGGGCAGGCCATCGATTTGCAATCCGTGGGGCAGCGCATCGGCCAGGCCGAATTGGAAACCATGCACCGCCTGAAAACCGGCGCCCTGATCCGCGCCGCCGTGGCTCTGGGTGCGCTAAGCTGCCCCGATTTGGACGATGCCGCCCTGGCGCGGCTCGACGACTACGCCGCCAAACTCGGCCTTGCCTTCCAAGTGATCGACGATGTGCTCGATTGCGAGGCTGACACCGCCACCTTGGGCAAAACCGCCGGTAAAGACCAAGAAGCCGACAAACCCACCTATGTCAAACTCATGGGGCTGAACGCCGCCCGCGACTATGCCGAACGGCTCGTGGCCGAAGCGCAGCAGGCCTTGTCCGGCTTCGACGCCCGCGCCGACCGCCTGCGCCAACTGGCCGCCTTCGTTACCGAACGGCGAAACTAAGGGGTTGCCGGCCGAAAAAGAGAAAGGCTACCTGAAAACCTGCTGACAGGATTTCAGGTAGCCTTTAATCTGGCGTCAAACCGTGGGGCGGATACTGATATCCGACAAAAACGTTATGCTGAGAATATCGGGTTCGAGAATCCGACCCGGCTTCTGCAATTTGGGGCTACCTGAAAAATCGGTGTGACCTTTTTTGTTTTCAGGTAGCCTGAAACAGCACGGGCTAACTGCCTGCCGATTGCTCAAGCCCCGACGTATCGATCTACGCTGTGCGTTGTTGATCGACTATAAAAAAGGCTACCTGAAACCTTGCTTCGCTCGTTTTCAGGTAGCCTTCCGTTATGCTTCAACGTTACCGGCGCAACGCTTCGGGTTACCAGTAACCCATCACTTTCCACCAAACGCCGCCGATAACCACGAAGACGGCGAGGTTGACCACGCTCATGATGAAGCCTGCTTTCCACCATTCGCCCAGGGTGGTGTAGCCGGAGCCGAAAATCACGGGGGAGGTGCCGGTGGCGTAGTGGGTGAGGGTCATCATGATGCTGGAAGAGGAGGCCAGCAGCAGGGCGTAGAGCATGGGGGGCGCACCCAAGGCCAGGCCGGCGGCATAGAAGGCGCTGAGCATGGCGGTGATGTGGGCGGTGGTGCTGGCGAAGATGTAGTGGGCATACATATAGGCCAGAAGCAGCAGGGTTACCGCGCCAACCCAGCCCATGCCCATGCCGCCGATGCCGCTTTCCAAGAGTTTGGAGAGCCAGGCAATCAGGCCGAGTTTGTTGAGGAAGGTGGCCATCATCACCAGGGCGGAGAACCAGGTAACGGTGTCCCATGCGCCTTTTTCAGTCAGGACATCCTGCCAGGTGAGTACGCCGCTGAGCAGCAGTAGGGAGAGTCCGAGGAAGGCGGTGGTGGTGGGGTTGACGGCGTAGGCTTTGCCGAAAATCATGGCCGGAATGCCTGCCCACAGCAGCAGCAGGATGGCAAAAATCGCCAGCATGATTTTCTCGCCGCGGTTCATCGGCCCCAACTCTTGCAGCTTGTCTTTGGCAAACTGGGAAGCGTTCGGGGTTTCTTTGATTTCGGGCGGGAAGAAGAAATACAGCACCAGCGGCATCAGGAACATGGCTGCTAGGCCGGGCACAAGCATGGCAATGGCCCAAGTGCCCCAGCTCAGGTGGATATCGGAGTTGGTGGCTTTGGCAATCAGATCCACGATCAGCGGGTTGGGCGCGGTGGCGGTGATGAACATGGCGGAGGTAATCGGATTGCTGTGGTAGTTTACCAAGGCCAGGTATTTGCCGATGCGGCTTTGCGTGCCTTTTTCCGGGTCGGAATCGAAGCTGCCCGCAATGGATTTCATAATCGGGTGGATGATGCCGCCGCCGCGCGCAGTATTGCTGGGCGTTACCGGGGCGAGAATCAGCTCGGAAATGGCTAGGCTGTAGCCGATGCCCAGCGTTTTCTTGCCGAACAAGGAGATAAAGTAGTAGCCGATACGCGAGCCCAAACCGGTTTTCAAGATGCCGCGCGAAATCATGATGGAAATACCGATGAGCCAAATCAGCGGGTCGCCGAAGGAGCTCAGCGCGTCTTTAATGGCCACGGTGGCCGGGTTTTTGATCGGGTTGCCTTCGGGATCAAGCTCGGGCACGGTTACCTTGGTAATGGCCACCAGCATAATGGCGAGAATCGACAGTGCGCCGATGGGCATGGCTTTGCCGATGATGGCGGCAATCACGCCCACAAACAGCGCCAACAGATGCCAGGCATTGGGGGTAACGCCCTGCGGCACGGGGATGACAAACCAAATCAACAGCGTGAGCACAACGGCCACCGCCATCGGTATGGGTTTAAACCCGAGTTTGTTGTCCATTTCCTACTCCTTAATTCAAGTTGATGAAAGTACTGCAACCAATGAATTGTCTAGCGCATTTTAGCAGTTTTTTACGCGAACAGAAGGAATTTACTTTTCTAGAATTTATCGGAAATACAATGGATTGTTGAAATGAAACGAATGCGCTGGCCTCGAGGCGGCGCAAAATGGCAAAGGCTACCTGAAAATCGGCGGGGATTTTCAGGTAGCCTTGATTCGGGGTTGGCTGTTATAGCTGTTCTTTTTTTACGGCAGCCAGGGCGCGGGCGAGGTTGTAGGCCAGTACGTCGTCCACTAGGCGGGGCACTTCGTCTAAGAAGGCCTGCTGCATATTCTGCACCATCAGCGCGGTTTGCCGCTGAAGCGCGGTTTTCACCATGCCGGATACGGCATCGGCCAGATGCGGGCGCAGTTTTTCGGCCAGGCGTTCGAGCAGGACTTGCTCGCTCAGGCAGAGGATTTTGTGTTGCAGATTGCCGGGCAGGGCATAGGCATTGAGCAGCACCACTTTCTCGGCAGCGGCGGCCAGCGCGGCGGTGCCGGGCTCGGCTTGGGCATCGTATTCGGGCTGTGCGGCCGCCTCGGCGGCAGCTTCGATTTGTTCGGCCACGTCTTGATCGGGCGTTACCGTGGGCTGTGCGCCGCCCAGCCACACGGTGGCCTGCTCGACCACTGGCTCGTCGCGGCCGACGCGCAGGGAGTTTTGGGCGGCCAGCCAGTCTTCTTGAAACAGGATTTGCGGATTATTCAGCTCGGCTTCGGAGCTGGCGGTTTGCAGGTTGTGCTGTTGCTGCCAATGTTGGAGATAGGCTTGATAGGCTTGTTTTTGTTCGTCCAGGCTCAGGCGGCGGTGGCGGCTGCCGCTGAGCGCGCTGGGGCGCGTGCCGGTGCTGGCGGGTTGTGGGGCAGGTTCTGCCACGGGCGCGGGTGCGGGCGTGTGAAGCGGTGCGGTGCGGGGTTCGGCAATAGGCGCGGCGGCCGGGGCAGGCGTTGGGTTGGGCTCGGCCACCAAGGTATCGTATAGGAGGGCAGCCGAAGGGTGGCGGTTGGATTGGGCGGCAGGCGGTTGTTGTGCCTGTTTGGCCAGATGGCGGCGTTTTTGTTGCAGGCGTTCCAGGCCTTTTTCCCAATCTTCGGTGTCTGATGCGGTGGATTGCGGGGAGGAGGTGTCGTCGTTGAGGGTGAAAACCAGATTATCTTGCGCTTGGGTCATGGTGGTTTTTCCGAGGAGGGGTTTGCTTGGTATTGGCTGTTTCAGGTAGCCTTTGATTGCTCGCCGTGAGGCTACCTGAAAACGTAACGGATGATATTATTTCATATAAATATGCTTCTGTGGGTGGCGGCTGTCCAAGCGCCGGGCTTGAGCTTATAATCCGCCCCGTTGCCCGGCAGCGTGGCCTGGGGCGGAAAGGAAGAAGGTTATGGAAGAAATTAATCAGAGAATCAGCTATTTGGAAGAGAGTTGCGAGGCTTTGCGCGTGCAAAACCTGGTGTTGGGTAGCGCGCTGAAAAGCCTGCTGCGCAGCCTGCCGCCGGAGATGGCGCAAGATGTGTTGGAGGCAGTGCGCGCGGGGTTTGACGATGAATTAGCGCGGCTGGAATATGCCGACAGCGCACAAAGCGAGCTGTTCCACGATGCAACTTATGCCTTTTTTGGCGAGAAGAATTACTGACTAAATCAGATGCCACGAATCAGAGTTTAATCACGATAAGGCGGCTGGCCGCAGATAGTACAGTCGGGCCAATGCAGTATCGGTTTAAATTTCGTTTGCTAAAACACAGGAGAAAATCATGCACACACTTTGCAAACTGCCCTTTTTCGGCGTGGCGGAAGCGAGCGGCGCGGATGCCGCCGAATTTCTGCACAGCCAGCTTTCCAACCACATTTTGGATTTGCAGCCGGGCGAGGCTTGTTTCGCCACCTACAATTCGCCGCGCGGTCGGGTGTTGGCCAATATGCTGGTGTTGCGCCGTGCCGACCGTTTCTTGCTGGTGATGGCGGCGGATTTGCTGGAAGCCACGATAAAGCGGCTGCGGATGTTTGTGCTGCGCAGCAAAACGGTGTTCCACACCGACAGTGCCTGGCAGGTGTACGGCCAAAGCGGCGCGGATACGGGCGCGGATGCCGCCGCGCTCAAATTTGCCGCCGAGGAAGGCGATAACGGGCTGATTACGCTGGTTTTGGCCGGTGGTAACCGCATGGTGCTCAGCCCGGCGCCACTGCCCGATGCCGACTGCCCTGCCGCTGCCGAAGCCTGGCAGGCCGCCGAAATTCTGCAGGGGCGGCCGTGGATTTCACAGCCCACCGCAGAAAGTTGTGTGGCGCAAATGTTGAATCAGCACCTGCTCGGCGGCGTGCATTTCAAAAAAGGCTGCTATCCGGGGCAGGAAATCATCGCCCGTGCGCAATATCGCGGCCAAGTGCGGCGCGGCATGGCGGTGTGCTGCAGCGCCCAGCCTGTAGCCGTGGGCAGCAAGGTGGAAGCCGATGGCGAGGAAGTGGGCATTGTGATCAACAGCGCGGCGCATGATGAGGCTTTCGTGTTGCTGGCGGTTATCAAACACGGCGCGGCAGGCAAGGCCTTGCAGGCCGGCGGGCAGGCTTTGCAAACGCTGAAGTTGTTGTTTGAAACGGAAGCGGATGAATGAGATAGCCGCCTGCCGGATTAAAGCGTAATAAGAAACAGGCTACCTGAAAAAGTTTCAGGTAGCCTGTTGTATTGCTGCTTGGCTGAATTCCACAGCAAAAGCAGTTCAGCCAGATTGATTAAGGCGCGATTTTCCGTGTGCCGAAAGCGCCGGTGTACTCACCTGGTTTGTAGTAGGTGCCGCCCATTTCATCGGCATGGCCGCCATAGAAGTGGCCGCTGAATTTCGCGCCAGAGTTGGCCGTGCCGCTAAAGCTGTTACCGGAAATGATGCCGTTATCCAACACAACGGCTGTGTTGTTGGGAGTAAGCGTGCCGCTGATGGTGCGGTTGCCGAAATTAACATTGAAGTTGGCCGCGCCGCTTTCAATCTGGGCATTGGTTTGGTTAGACACTGGGGCGTGAACGGCATAACCGGAGTAGGTAAATGTGCCGCTGGTAGGCATGTCGTTGGCTGAGGTTACGATGCCTTGTGAGAACATGTAGCCCTGAGCACCCGTTCCTTCGCGGACATAGCCATAGCTGGATTGCGTCATAATTTGGCCTACATGCGCGGTGTTTCCTGCTTGTAGATCAAGCAGGCCGAGGGCAGACACACCAGGAGGGATAATGAACAGTTCTTGGCCATCTACCTTCAGAGTGCCAAAGTATTGCTGGGTAAAGGACAGAGCCTGCTCACTGATGCGCTGATAGCCGTTGGACGACAGGGTAATGGCTTTGCCGGTACGCTGATTAGCGGGAGGGGGTGGAGGATTGCCGCCGCCCGGGTTGGGGTCGTCGGGATTAATCGGACTGTTGGGGTTGGGGCTGTTGCGGCCGTTGTCGATCGGGCTGCCGCCGCCACTGCTGCCGCAGGCGGCTAAGCCAAGGGCGGTGATGGCGATGGCCAGTAGGGTTTGTGCTTTCATTATTATTCCTTGTGTTGAGAAGGTTCTCGGCCTGCTGACCGGGTATCGCGTGCAGCGATGGTTGGCTGGCATGGCTTGGAGAACGTGAGATAACAAAGGGCGCGATTCTAGCATAAATATGGGGTTGGCCCAATTCAGTCGGCTTGCGTGCTCATTAGGCGCAGGGCTTTCAGGTAGCCTTGCCGGCTGGTGATGAGGCCGATGAATTCGCCGTTGGCGGCGTAGATGCGTAGGGGGGTGTTTTCGGGCAGCTCCGGCGGGGCAACAGGGGTTTGGCCGAAGCGCAGGGCGCGGATGGTTTGTTCGCTGGCGGTGTACTGCGGCAGATGTTGCACCAATGCATCACAGGGCAGCAGTAGGGCGTCGCGCTGCGCTTCGCTGAGCGCGGCAAGGCTTTCGATGCTGTGGCTGTGTTCGATTTGGAAGCCGGCGGTGGCGGTACGGCGCAGGGCGGTGAGGTGGGCCAGGGTGTGGGCACTTTTGGCAATGTCTTCGGCGAGGGTGCGGATGTAGGTGCCTTTGCTGCATTGCACGCTGATTTGGGCTTCGGGGAATTGGAAGCGGAGGATTTGGATGTCGTGGATATGGATGTTGCGGGGCTGGCGTTGGATATCGATGCCTTGGCGGGCGTATTGGTAGAGGGGTTTGCCTTGGTGCTTGAGGGCGGAATACATGGGGGGCAGCTGCTGCTGTGCGCCGAGGTGCTGCTGGCAGGCTAACTGAAAGTCGGGTTGGCTGATTTCGGTGTGGCTGGTGGCGGTGATGCTGCCTTCGGCATCGCCGGTGTCGGTGGCTTGACCGAGTCGGAGGGTGGCGATGTAGGCTTTGTCGGCATCGAGCAGATATTGGGCGAATTTGGTGGCTTGGCCGAAGCAGACGGGAAGCAGGCCGGTGGCCAGCGGATCGAGCACGCCGGTGTGGCCGGCTTTTTCGGCACGGTAGAGGCGGCGGGCTTGCTGGAGGGCGCTGTTGCTGGAGAGGCCGGTGGCTTTGTCGAGCAGGAGGACGCCGTCGAGGGGGCGTTTTTGGGGTTTCATGGTGTGGATTATTGATTGATTATTTGGTGGTTTATTTTTCAGGTAGCCTTTCTGCGGGGGAAGGCTACCTGAAAATATTGTGCTGTCTATTCAGCGAGCAGTTGGTCGGCTAGGCGGTACACTTCGGCGAAGTCGGGCTCGCCCACATAGGTTTTGACGATGCGGCCGTTTTTGTCCACCAGAAAGGAGGTGGGGGCGGCGATGACTTGGTAGGCCTGCTGGGTATGGCCTTGTGCGTCGTGGAGCACGGTGAAGGGCAGGCGGTGGGTTTGGGCGTAGGTTTGCACCACGGGCAGGGGGTCTCTGGGCACGGGGATGGATATGGCAATGATTTGGAAGTTTTTGCCTTGGTAATCTTGGTGCATCCGGATGAGTTTGGGCATTTCGGTTGCGCAGGCTGGGCAGGAGGGAAACCAGAAGTTGATGAGGGTAACTTTGCCTTGCAGGGTGATGTGGTTCACGGTTTGGCCTTGCAGGTTTGGCAGGGCGAAGTCGGGTGCGATTTGACGTTTGGGAGATAAGAGGATGTAGCCGGCGGCGGCGAGCACGGCCAGCAGGAGGAGGGTGCCGATGTGTTTTTTCATGGGGCGGGTTCTGCGGGGTTGGATGGGATATGGGCGGCAATGGCTTGCTGCAGTTCTGTGGGGAAGCGGATGGCGCGGCCGGTGGTTTGGTCGATGAGCATGAAGCTGACGCGGGCTTCGGCGAGGATGCGCGGGCTGCCGGTTTTGCGGATGGTTTGGCTGATCACGGCTTGGCGTGCACCGGTTTGGGCAAAGGCGGTTTCGATATCGAGCCGATCGCCGAGGAGGGCGGCGCGGCGGTAGTGGATGTCGATGTGGACGATGGCCATGCCGTAGCGGCTGTTGCGGAAGAATTCGGCCAGCCCGTTGTGGTCGAAATAGTCCCAGCGGGCTTCTTCGAGGAATTCGAGATAGCGGGCGTTGTTGACGTGGCGGTATACGTCGAGGTGGTAGCCGCGTACGGTGAGGTAGGTGTGGTGTGGCATGGCGGGGATGGAAATGGCCGGCGTGCGGGCTGCCGGCCGTTGGTTTTACAGGGGTTGGAAGGGTTCGCGCTCTACTTCGCGGGCGGACAAATCGCAGACGATGGGGGAGAGCTGGATGTCGAACCATTCGGCGAAGATGTCGGGGTGCAAATCGGGCCATTGGCTTTCGTCTTCGCACCAGTCGGCCAGCTCGGCGGCGAAAATGGTGTCGATTTGGGGTTTGATTTCCGCCCACACTTCTTCGCCGTCATCGCAGGGGTTGGTGAGGTAGGCGTTGGCGTTGTTTTGCAGGTCTTCGAGGGCGAGGTCGCCGAGTTCGGCGCCGGGCAGGGCGGTGAGCCAGTTCCAAAACGGCTGTAGCGGCACCAGCCGGAATACGCTGCGGTTGATTTCGTACATGATGCGCTCCTTTGATGAGGCGGTGGGGGAAGGGTTTCAGGTAGCCTTTGCTGCTTGCGGAAAGGCTACCTGAAAATCGGAAGGGCGGCAATTTTAGCGGCTGAGGATTTCTTCGTGGATGGTATTGGGGGCGGGGCGGCTGTTGTTTTCTTGGTCTGCCGGGGCGGCTGGTTCGGTATTGGCCGGAGCAGGAGCTTCAGCGGGGGCGGTGCTGTTTGCCTCAGGTTCGGCAGGCGGCGGGGCGGCGGTGGCCGGTTCGGCGGCAGGTTGCCCGGTGGCGGCTGAGGTTGCGGATTCGCTGCCGGTGTTGCCGCCGCCTTCTTCAAAGCTGGGCACGTAGTCGTCTTCGCTGCCGGGCAGGGTGGTGCCGGTTTGTTTGGCGCGGGCGGACATGTAGGCATCGCGGATGAAGGCGTAGCGGTCGAGTGCGACTTGGTTGACGCCGTCGGTGAGTTCGAGCAGGTTGGCGCGGGTGTCGAGGGCTTTCACGCCGGTGGCGGCCCAGTAACCGGCGCCGTTACCGAGGGCGAATTTTTCGGGGGAGTAAACGCTGACGATGGTGTTGCCCAAGGCATCGCGCACGGTGCTGGGGCCGAGCAGGGGGTAGACGAAGTAGTTGCTGTTTTTCCAGCCCCAGCTGGCGAAGGTGTCGCCGAGGGTGTTTTTGTTGTTGGGCATTTGGGCGGCTCCGGCGATGTCGATAAGGCCGCCGAAGCCGAAGGTGGTGTTGATGCCCACGCGCACAAGGTCGGTGCTGGCTTTGGAAATGTTGAGCCGCAACAGGTTGCTGCCCACGCTCACGATGTCGCGCAGGTTGTTGAAAAAGTTGCCGATGCCGCTGCGCACGGGTTTGGGGGTAACGGTGCGGTAGCCGCGTGCGGCGGGGGCGAGGAAATAGCGGTCGATGCGGTCGTTTACGCCGAACATGAAGCGGTTGTAGCCTTCATAGGGGTCGTAGGCGACGCTTTCGGCCAGGGCATTGCCGGAGAGGCCGATGGTGAGCAGGGTGAGGGTGAGCAGTTTTTTCATGATGTTATCCAGCCGCCTACTTCATACAATTCGGCCAAGGCAGCCACGCCGGCGGGCAGGCCGCGGAACACCCAGGCGGCTTCGGGGCGGCTGCGTTTGGCGGCGGCCATGAGGGAAATGCAGACGGAATCGGCTTGGCTTACGCCGGAGAAATCGATTGCGGGGGCAGGGCTGTTTTTCAGGTAGCCCAATTGTTGGCAATAGGCGCGAAACAGCGGGGCGGTTACCGTGGAAACGGTTACTTCCCCACTGAGGTACACGGTTTCATCGCGGCATTCGCTGTGCATGGGTTCAGCTGCCGTTTTTGCTGCGCAGCTCTTGAATCAGGCCGTCGATGCCTTTTTGCGCGATGGTGTTGTTGAATTGGCTGCGGTATACGGTTACCAAGCTGGCACCTTCTACGGCCACGTTATACACGCGGTATTTGCCGCCGCTTTGGTACATGGTGTAATCCATGGTTACCGGTTTGCCGCCGGCGGGAGTGATGTCGGCGGTGACGATAACGCTGTTGCCGCGCTGAACGGCATTTTCGCGGATAACCACGTTGGCGTTGCGGTATTGCAGCATGGTGCCGGCATAGGTGCGGATGAGCAGGGTTTTAAACTGCTCGGTGAGCGCGGCTTTCTGCGCCGGGGTGGCGTTGCGCCAGTTGGCGCCTACGGCCAGTTCGGTCATGCGGGTGAAGTCGAAATAGGGGATGGCGTAGTTTTCGGCCTGACGGCGAACTTGCACATCGTTGTTGTTTTTGGCGTTTTTCAAGATGTTCAGCACTTGGGTGCTGTTCTGCTTGAGCTGTGCCACGGCCTGCTGCGGCGTGGCGAAGGCCAGGCCGATGCTCATGATGCCGATGCTCAGGGCGGCGGTGAATGCGGATTTTTTCATTGGTGTTTCCTTTCCGGTTGAAAAATGAAAATGTTGCGGTGTGTTTATTGCGTTGTGCCGTTTTTTTCTACGGTGTTGGTCATGAATTTGCCAATCAACTGCTCCAGCACGAGGGCGGAGCTGGTGATTTCGATGGTATCACCGTTTTTCAGTTCGGTTTCCTCCGCGCCCTGCTGCAGGCCGATGTATTGTTCGCCCAACAGGCCGGAAGTGAGGATTTCGGCGGAAACGTCGGTGCTGAAGCGGTATTGGCTGTCGATATCCAGGCTGACTTTGGCACGGTAGGTTTTCGGGTCGAGCTGGATGGAGGATACCCTGCCCACCACCACGCCGGAAGCCTTCACCGGGGCTTTTACCTTCAAGCCGCCGATGTCGGTAAAGCTGGCGGAAACGGTGTAGGACGAATGGCGGGAAACCGTTTGCCCGCCAGCCACGCGCAGCGATAAAAATACCACAGCGGCAATGCCCAAGGCCACAAAAACGCCGACCCAAAGTTCTAAAGTGCTTCTTTTCATAATCCGGTTATCCGATAAACATGATGGCGGTTAAAACAAAATCCAAGGCCAAAACGGTGAGCGCGCTGCTCACCACGGTGCGGGTGCTGGCCCGCAGGATGCCTTCCGGCGTGCTGCGGCAGTGGAAGCCCTGATACACGGCAATCAGCGAAATGGCCACGCCGAACACCACCGATTTAATCAGCCCGTTCACCACATCGTAGCCCACATCGATATTCGCCTGCATCTGCGACCAGAAAATGCCGCCATCCAAGCCCAGATAGCGCACGCCGATAAGATAGGCGCCGTAAATGCCGGCTACATTGCAGATGGAAGCCAGCAGCGGCATGGAAATCACGCCTGCCCAAAAGCGCGGCACCACCACGCGGGCAACGGGATCGACCGCCATCACCTTCATCGCCTCCAGCTGCTCGGTGGTTTTCATTAGGCCGATTTCGCTGGTCATCGCACCGCCGGCGCTGCTGGCAAACAGAATGCCGGCCAGCACCGGCCCCAGTTCGCGCAACAGCGATGCGGCCACCATATAGCCCAAAATATCGGCCGATTTGAATTTGGCCAGCTGCGTGTAGCCCTGCAAACCCAATACCATGCCCACAAACAGCCCGGATACGGCAATGATGATGATGGAGAGCACACCGGTGAAATACATTTGGCGGATGCCCAGCCGCAGGCGCGGCAGCAGTGTGCCGGAGCGCGCCAGCACGGCAAACAGGAATAGGGTGGTTTTGCCCAGTTCCTGCAGGAAATCCAGCGTTTTCGCGCCTAGGGTTCGGAAAAAATTCATATTGGTTTTGCCGTGGTGCGGTTTCAGGTAGCCTGATTATACGGAAACGGCGTGTTGCAAGGCTTCTTCTATGCTTTCTTCGTGATCAACGGCATAAGCCAGGAAACCGGCAGTTTTCGGAATTTGCGCAAATACGTCGCTGCCAGCAAATTCGCGTACCGTTTCGCGGCACATGGTGCGGAATTCACCAATCAGGGCAAACCATTCGTCAATGTTGCCGCCGTCTATTTGTCCGTGGATATGATCGATTTCGTCTTCTTCTATAAAGGTAAAGGTGTCGAAACATTGATACTGCCAGTTGCCGGTATTGTAGCGGTATTCTCGGATGTCTTCTTCCGAACTGTAGTATTCGGGAAATTCGGCCCGGCTGCGGCTTAGGCCTTCTTGGAAGAATTCTTCGCTGTTCAGGCACAGACTGACTTGTCCGTATTCGGTATTGCAGTCGTAGGTGAAAGCATAAAAAGTTTCGCTGGGGTGTTCGGCTAGGAAGGCGGCAGTTTTTTCGCAGGTAAATTGCAGTAGCTGCCGTTGGATTTTGGTTTTTTCTTCCGCATTCCATTTATTCCAGATCATGTTCGCTCCTTAATGATTGTGTTGCAGTAGGGTTTGCCGTATATCGCGTTCGGCTGGATAGCGGAAGGCGACCGGGCCGTTGGGCAGGCCGTTGATGAATTGGGTAATCCACGGCGAATCGAGGCTGCGCATTTCTTCCGGGCTACCTGAAAACAGGATTTCGCCGTGGGCAAGGAAAATCACTTGGTCGGCAATCTGCAGCGAGTGCGGCACGTCGTGTGTAACCATCATGCTGGTGGAGCGCAGGGCGCGGTTGATTTTGCTGATCAAGTCGGCAATCACGCCCAGCGAAATCGGGTCGAGGCCGGTGAATGGCTCGTCATACAGCATCAGCGCGGGGTCGAGGGCGATGGTACGCGCCAAGGCAACGCGGCGGGACATGCCGCCGGATAACTCGTCCGGCATCAGGTTTTCCGTGCCGTGCAGGCCGACGGCATTGAGCTTCAGGCGCACCAAATCGCGGATGATTTCTTCGGGTAGATCGGTTTGCTCGCGCAGCGGGAAAGCCACGTTCTCGTATACGGATAAATCGGTAAACAGTGCGCCGAATTGGAACAGTACGCCCATATTGCGCCGGTGTTGGTGCAGTTCTTTGGCGTTGAATGCGGCGAGGTCGCGGCCGTTAATCAGTACGCGGCCGGCAGTAGGCGCGATTTGGCCGGTAATCAGGCGCAGCAGGGTGGTTTTGCCACTGCCGGAACCGCCCATCACGGCGGCAAACGTGCCTTGGGCTACCTGAAAACTAACGTTGTTCAGGATAGGGCGTTCGCCGTAGGCAAAGGCGACGTTTTGCATTTCGATAAAGGGTGTGGCCATGGGCGGCAGTGGTTGGGTTTACATACAAGGTTGTCGATTATAGGGAAAAAGCACACTGTGCTCAATGATTTTGCTGGGGGTGTAGTTGAGTGCCGATTGGAAGTGTTGTAGATTTTTTCAGGTAGCCTTTATGTTTCAAAAAGTAATTTTGCATCATTGAGATAGACTGGAGTGAAGGCTACCTGAAAATTTTAAGGCTGCTGCACGAAGGGACGGATTTTCAGGTAGCCTTTGTGCCTGATAGTGTGCGGCTATGATGGCGTGCGGTGGTGTTGCCAGTGTTCGGCCATATCGAGGGCGGTTTGGATAGCAGTGAGCAGGCTGCCGTGGTCGGCGCGGCCGGTACCGGCTAGGTCGAGGGCGGTGCCGTGATCGACTGAGGTACGGATGAAGGGCAGGCCGAGGGTAATGTTCACGCCTTGGCCAAAGGAGGCGTATTTGAGTACGGGCAGGCCTTGGTCGTGATACATGGCGAGCACGGCGTCGGCATCTTTGAGCAGGAAGGGTTGAAACAGGGTGTCGGCGGGATAGGGGCCGCGTACGTCGAGGCCTTGCTCTCGCAGGGATTGTAATTCGGGTTCAATGATTTGAATCTCTTCCCAGCCGAGATGACCTTGTTCGCCGGCATGGGGGTTGAGCCCGGCCACGAGGATGGTGGGTTTGGCGATGCCGAATTTGGTTTGCAGGTCGGTGTGCAAAATGTGCAACACGGAGTGCAACAGCGGGCGGGTGATGGCGGCGGGGATGTCTTTGAGGGGGAGGTGGGTGGTGGCGAGGGCAACGCGCAGGCCGTTGCCGGCCAGCATCATGACGACTTGTTCAGTGTGGCTGATGGCAGCGAGGTATTCGGTGTGGCCGCTGAAAGGGATGCCGGCATCGTTGATGATGCCTTTGTGCAACGGGGCGGTCACCATGCCGGCAAATTCGCCTTGGCAGATGCCGCTATAGGCGCGGTCGAGCAGGGAGAGTACGTAGTGGGCATTGGCGGAGTTGAGTTGGCCGGGGTGGCAGGGGGCGGCGAGGGGGATGTGTAAAACTTCTAGTGTACCAGGGGTGGGCGGATGGTTGGGATAGTAGTCGGCAAGGGGGACGTTGTAGCCGAGTTGCCGGGCACGTTCGGCGAGGAGTTGTTTGTCGGCTAAGACAACACAGCGGCAGGGCAAAGTCTGCTGAGCTAAAGTAAGGCAGATATCGGGGCCTATGCCGGCAGGTTCGCCGGAGGTGATGGCTAGGATAGGGATGGCGGGCATGGTGAGGCTACCTGAAAAATAAAGATGGTAGGATTATAGCAGTTGGTGGCTAGCAGATTTTTAATGGCGGATAATGCTTGTGTGCTAAATGAGGTGTTAGCCAGGATAATTTGATTGAGCAAAATAAAAGGATGCTACCTGAAGTAGCATCCTGAGATTTGGCTGGCCGTTAATTATTCGTCGGCGCCAGTGTAGGGGCGTACGTTAACGGTTTTACGGTTGTGTATGCCTTTTACGGTAAATTCTACGTAGCCGTCCACTTTGGCAAACAGGGTATGGTCTTTACCCATGCCTACGTTGTTGCCTGCATGGAACTTGGTGCCGCGCTGGCGAACGATGATGGAACCGGCAGGAATCAGCTCGTTGCCGTAGGCTTTCACGCCCAGGCGTTTGGCTTCTGAATCGCGGCCGTTGCGGGTGCTGCCGCCTGCTTTTTTACTTGCCATGTTTGATACTCCTGAATTAGGTTAAAAACTTAGGCGATGGCCACGATTTCAATTTGGGTGAAATTTTGGCGGTGGCCTTGGCGTTTTTGATAGTGTTTACGGCGGCGCATTTTAAAAATGCGGATTTTTTCGCCGCGGCCATGAGCCACTACCTTGGCTGTTACTTTTGCGCCTTCAATAAAAGGTGCGCCTACTCTTACAGACTCGCCGTCAGCAATCATCAAAACTTCAGTCAGTTCGATTTGGCTGTCGAGTTCGGCAGGTATCTGTTCTACTTTCAATTTTTCGCCAACAGCAACTTTGTATTGTTTGCCGCCGGTTTTTATGACCGCGTACATACTCAACTCCATGTGGGGTTATAAGGATTAATTTATCTGGTGTTCGATAACGCCTAGAACACAAGAACTGCGCATTCTATTGCATCTGTGGTTATCTTGTCAAAAGGTTATTTTCCGTTTGTAGTCTGATGACTGTGTTGTTGTCGGTAAAGAGTGGGTCAAAATATATTTGACAAAATTTTTTTGGAGGCGTATAGTTCGCATCTTCGCTGTTCCTTACAGCACAATTTACTTTTCGCTTGCTATTTGCAGTTGTGGTTGTGTTTATGTGTTAGTTCGGTTCAGCAGCTCTTTAACAATCAGATTACCGATAAGTGTGGGTGTTTTACACCTGCACTGTTGAGAAGAAGACAAGACGATGTTTGACATTGTTCTGTCGGTTTCTTTGAAGCAGACCAGAA
>NZ_LXSQ01000002.1 GCF_001648475.1 Eikenella halliae | reverse complement strand
TTGCTCCGATGGTTTATCAAAATACGATGACCGGAGTCTTTTTTGAAGCGTGGTTTCAGCAATGCCTACTGCCCGCATTGACTCAAAAATCGGTGATTATTTTAGATAATGCACGATTTCACCGTATAGGTGTCTTACGGGAAATGGCGGAAAAATTGGGACATAAGGTATTGCCTCTTGCACCCTATTCACCTGAGCTCAATCCGATTGAGAAGGTGTGGGCGAATATTAAGCGGTATCTTCGAACCGTATTGTCTGATTACGCCCGATTTGACGATGCGTTACTGTCCTATTTTGATTTTAATTGACTATACATTGAGAATCAAACTGGCTTAATCGGCCTGGCGGCGGATTACTGCCGGAATTTCAAAATCATCCAACACAGATTGGTTGGCAAAATCAGAAGCAGCCAAATTCATGGTACGGGCAGTACGGCCGGAGCGGATAACGCTGTCGATTTCCGGGAATCCGCCGTCTGTTCCGGTAGCTTGGGCAGATTTCACCATACGCAGGTTGCTGCTCTGGCTGTTGTCGCCTTGCTCTTTCAGGCCGGTGGCAATGATGGTAACGCGGATTTCGCCTTCCTGCATGGCAGCATCTTCAGCTGTACCGTATTTCAATTCGGCATCAGGGTGAGCATACTCGCTCACTACCGACATGATTTCTTTGTATTCTTTCATGGTCAGGCCATCAGGGGCGGTAGTGATGTTCACCAACACACCACGTGCGCCTTCCAGCGTTACGTTGTCCAGCAACGGGCTGGCAATTGCCTGCTCGGTAGCCAAACGGGCACGGTCGATACCTTGTGCGAAACCAGAACCCATCATGGCCATGCCCATGATGCCCATTACATTGCGTACGTCGGCAAAGTCCAAGTTGATCATACCGGGGCAGGTAATCACTTCGGCAATGCCGGCCACGGCATTGCGCAACACGTTGTCGGCGGCACGGAATGCCTGGCGTACGGTCACATCTTCGCCCAGGGCGGTCATCAGCTTATCGTTCGGGATAACGATGAGCGAATCTACTTGGTTTTTCAGGGTTTCCAAGCCGTCTTTGGCAATCTGGATACGCTTGCCCTCGTGCTCGAACGGGCGGGTCACCACAGCCACGGTCAGGATACCCAGCTCACGGGCAATCTCAGCCACTACCGGAGCAGCGCCGGTGCCTGTGCCGCCACCCATACCGGTGGTAATGAACAGCATATTGGCGCCTTGAATGGCATCGGCGATGGTTTCACGGTCTTCCAGAGCGGCATTGCGGCCAGTTTCCGGATTGGCGCCGGCACCCAAACCTTTGGTCAAATTAGTACCCAACTGGATACGTTTAGGCGCTTTACTGCCCTGCAAAGACTGGGCATCGGTGTTGGCACTGATAAACTCAACACCTTGAACTGTGTTGTCTATCATATTGTTAATGGCATTACAGCCACCGCCGCCAATACCAATAACTTTAATGACCGCCGGACTGGCTGCGGATTCGACAACATCATAAACCAACTGCATTTAACACTCCTTTTGCGCCCCAGAAGGCTACCTGAAAACTAAAATCGCCCGTATTATAAAGGTTTGAACAGATTTTGTGTGCAAGAATAAGCAAAAAGCTTAGAAATTGTTTCTCAGCCACTCTTTGAGGCGGTAGAAAACAGAATCACCCTCGGCAGCCTGCCGCACGATATTATGATTGCCATGCTGGCTGCTGTATTCGGCAGCGGTTTGCAGAAGGCCGATGGCGGTAGCGTAGCGCGGGTTGCGGATGCGTTCCGACAAACCGCCCATTTCCTTCGGCACACCGACACGGGCAGGCAGATTGAACACGTCTTCAGCCAGTTCCACCACGCCGGAAAGCAAAGATGCACCGCCGGTGAGCACCACGCCGGATGTGAGCACTTCTTCGGGGAAACCGGAGCGGTGCAGTTCATTGCGGGTCAGCTCCAAAATTTCTTCCACGCGCGGGCCGATAACGCTGGCCAACACACGGCGTGAAATCTGGCGCGGGCTGCGGTCGCCCACGCTGGGCACTTCAATCATTTCATCCAAGCCATCGCCGGTAGCCAAGGCCACGCCATGGTTGATTTTGATGTATTCGGCGGCGTTGTAAGGGGTACGCAGGGCTTGCGCCAAATCGCGGGTAATCAGGTCGCCCGCCACCGGAATGACGGCGGTGTGGCGGATGGCGCCGTTGGTGTACACGGCGATATCGGTCGTGCCGCCGCCGATATCGATGACGCACACGCCCAGTTCTTTCTCATCTTCAGTCAGTACAGCACGGCCGCTGGCCAAGGGCTGCAGAATCATGTTGTCGATGTGCAGGCCGCAGCGTTCTATACATTTTTGAATGTTCTGCATGGCAGTAACCGCACCGGTTACGATATGAATGCGCGTATCCAGCCGCACGCCGCTCATGCCGATGGGCTCGCGCACGCCGGGCTGGTTATCAATAATGTATTCCTGCACTACGGTGTGCAGAATCTGGTGATCCGGCGGGATATTGACGGCTTTAGCGGTTTCGATGGCGCGGTCGATGTCGGCCTGCGTGACTTCGCCTTCCTTGATTTTCACCACACCTTGCGAATTCATGCTGCGGATATGGTTGCCGGCAATGCCGGTTACCACGCTGCCGATTTGGCAATCGGCCATCAACTGGGCTTCTTCCATAGCTTGGGTAATGGCTTGGGCGGTGGCATCGATATTGGTTACCATACCGGCTTTCAAGCCGTGTGACGGCGCTTGGCCAAAACCGATGATGTGAATTTCTTTGTCGTCGTCTTGCACTTCGCCGATCAAAACGATGGTTTTCGAGGTACCTATGTCCAGTGCGCCCACCAGTTGTTTGTTGTTTGACATAACTCTGTCTCGCTTATTGTTGAAATGGTTGTTTATCGCTAAAACACTTATTTCTTTTCTACTGCGTTAACCCGCTTTTTGTATGTGCATACCATCTACGGCTCGCCGTCTTGTAGAAAATAATTGCTTCAGTCATGCCCGCCTGATTGCGGTTGTTGCTTGCTGTTGTTGTCTTCATTTGCCGCGCCCTGTTTGTAGCGCACGGCAAAGCCGTCTTTATAGCGCAAATCTACGTATTGTACGTCGGCTGCGCGTTCTTGCAAGATTTCATGCCATGCCCGCACAAAGCGGCGCAGGCGATCTTGCGCATCAGCACGACCCAGATGCAGCCGGATGCCGTTTTCTAAAGTCAGCTCCCGGGAGGAGCGCGAACTGTAGTCCATGCGGCTGATTTTCAGGTTAGTCGGCGCCAAGATGGCTTGGAACTCAATAAATTCCTCCACCATCATTTTACGCATTCCCGGCGTGCCTGCAAATACGGGGAAATTTTCGTCGGTGGGCGCATCAAAGCCTTTGCCTTCGCTATCCACCAGCCCACCGCCTTCCCAGCGCGCCACAGGCTGCCGCTCTTCCACCCGGATTTGCACCGTATCCGGCCAGATTCGGCGCACCTCCACCTTGGCCACCCAAGGCAGCGTTTCAAACGCCTGCCGTGCTTCGTTCAAATCGGCCTTGAATATATTGCCGCGGATGTGGCGTTGAGCGGTTTGTTGCAGCTGGGTGGCGCTTAAGCGGTGCAAGTCGCCGTCGATTTTCACCAGTTTCACCGGAAAATACGGCGAATTCATCATCCACATCACTGCTGCCGCAATCAGGCCGACAGCAGCCAAAAGATAAAGGCTGCTGTTGATGCGTTTGAGTGCGCCGGCGTTATCCCAAAGTCGCATGGCTCAATACTTCAACGCATAAATCGGCAAAATCCAAGCCGGTTTGCGCGGCAGCTTTCGGCACCAGGCTGTGGCTGGTCATACCAGGCACGGTGTTGATTTCCAACAAATAAAGCTTCCCGCTCTGGCTGCGCAGAAAATCCACCCTGCCCCAGCCGCGCCCGCCGATGGCTTCAAAACCGGCTTTGGCCAGGCGGCGGATTTCGGCCTCGCCCGCCACATCCAAATCGCTGGGGCATTGGTATACCGTGTCGTCACGGAAATACTTGGCGTCGTAGTCGTAAAACTCGGTGGCGGGGATGATGCGGATGCTGGGCAGCGCTTGTTGGCCGAGCACGGCGCAGGTGTATTCGCCGCCGTCGATAAAGCGTTCAGCGATGATTTCGCCGTGCAGATGGCGTTCGCGCAGCTCGCGGTACACTTTCGGCAGTTCGCCGGGCTGTTTTACTTTCACCACGCCCACGCTGCTGCCTTCGGCGGCAGGCTTCACAAACATCGGCAGGCCGAGCTCGGCTTCCACGGCGGCAAAATCGGTATCATCGTGCAGCACGGCGAAATCGGGCACGGGCAGGCCGAGCGCCTGCCAAATCAATTTGCAGCGGTATTTGTCCATACCCAGCGCAGAGGCAGCCATGCCGCAGCCGGTGTAGGGGATGCCGATGGAATCGAGCAGCGCCTGCACGGTGCCATCTTCACCATAAGTGCCGTGCAGCACATTGAAGGCTACCTGAAAACCCTGCGCTTTCAGTTGCAGGATGTCTTGCTCTTTCGGGTCGAACCGGTGGGCATCGATGCCCCGGCTCCGCAAGGCGGCCAATACGGCCGCGCCGCTGTCGAGCGACACTTCGCGCTCGCTGGAAAATCCGCCGTTCAATACGGCCACTTTGCCAAACTGCTTATTCATTTGCTTTGCTTCTTTCTTGCTTCTACTTTCAGGTAGCCCCATCAAACGCCCGTCTGAAAGGCTACCTGAAAACTTAAAACCGGTAATGCCGCCAACTCGGGTCGTATTCGCACGCGGCCTGCGGCTTAAGTTCGGCAAACTGCCCGCACAGTGCCTGCGCTTTTGCCATGAGGCGCTCCGGCTCGCCGGTGGCGGCAAATATGGTGCGCTCGCCCCGCGTGAGGTTGGTTACGGCAATTGTGCCGATGCCTTGCTGCTGGTGGCAGGCTTCAGCGTCGAATTCGTCTTGCAGCCGGTAGGCCGCCATCAGCGCGTCTTCGCCGTTGATTTCGCAGCGCACGGAAACGCACCAGCCCATATCCGCCCGACCCAGCAGGCCGTTGGCCGATTCATTGCGCAGCAGCACCAGGGCATCTTGTTCGTTTTCTTCGTCTTCATCGCGCTGATAGGCGGTATATTGCCATTCCGGCTCGGGATAGAGCGCATCGCGCCCCAGGGCTTTCCAGACTTCGTCTAATTTTTCAGGTAGCCTGTGCAGCGGCACGGCTTCCGGCGGCACAGTATCCACAAAATCCAGCGTACCCACTTTCACCACCGCATCCCACTCGCCCAACACATGGTCGAGCATAATCAGCGCCAGCCGCTGTGCGGTGTCCAAATCTTCTGCCTTGGGCGGTTTGGCAAAAGCCACATCCAGCGCAGGCAGGCCGCGCCATTCTTCGCAGCGCACCAAAATATCCGCCGCCTGCATTTCCACGCCGCCCATGCGGATGGCAAACTGCTCCGGCGAGCCCAGCCGTTGGCGGAAACACAGCACCGAACGCTCGGTGGATTCCGCCGCCGTGGCAATCAGCGCCAGCACTTGCGGGAAGTGTTCCAAATCGCCGTTGGCGCTGAACACCAGTGCACCATCTACCGGCGGCCCTTCCAACTCCACCACCACACCGGGGCAGTATTCGTGCAGCAAGTTGTTGGCCTCGGTAACGAAGGCCACCGGGTCTTCCAATGCCGCGAGCCGCGCTTCTTCGCGCCGCCACACCGTCCAGAAACAATGGGCGTTATCTTGCCATTCCCTCAGGCTGTGCCGGCCTGCGGCTTCGTTGGTATCTGATTTCGTCATCTTTTATCCTTGCAGGCGGTAATGCCGCCATGAGGGGTCAAACACGCAGTCTGCCCGCGCATCCAGCCGCTCGTAGCGTGCGGTGATTTCCCGCACTTTTTCCCACAATCCCTCCGGCTCGGCCACCATGGCAAAGGCGGTGTACTCGCCTTTTTCCGCATCGGCCAGCATGGCGGTGAGAATACCTTGCTCATGCTGCCCGACGCAGCCGGAAAACTCCTGCGCCAATTCCCGCGCCAGAGCCTGGCTCATGTCGTCGTACACTTCGCAGCGCACGCTCAGGCACCAGGCCAAATCGGCACGCCCCAGCAGCGAAGCGGCCGACTCGTTGCGCACCAAAATCCTGGCCGGTTCGCCATCGTCGTTTTCCGCACCATACACGCGGAACTCGGCCTCGCCGCCCGGATACACGCCGTTGTGCCCCATCCGGGCGCGCCACAGTCTGTCGAAAGCCTCGGGCAATTCGGCCAACGGCAGTGCGCCCTGCGGCGGCTGTTCCACCAGCTCCACATAGCCGGTTTTCACGTTCAAATCCCACTGCCCCAAGGCCTGCGCCAAAAACAACCACACCGCCAGGCGTCGGTCGTCGGCATCCGTGCCGGCGGGATTATCGTTCACAAACACCTGCAAATGCACCAAGCCGTCGTTGCCGGGCGAACAGGCTACCTGAAACTGGCTGCCGCAAAGCTGCGTTTGACCAAAACCCGCCGTACGCTGCGGCAGTTCGGCAGCCGGGCAGCGCCGCAGCAGCGCCTGCACACCGAAAGGCAAACCCGGCGGCGCGGCTTCGGCCAGCAACACCGCGTCGGCCATCGGATCCAGCCTGCCGCCGCTGCTGAAGGCTACCTGAAATTTCGAACCGGCATCAACAGCATCATCCGAAACGGCCTGCAAAAACACGCCGGGGAAATAATGATGCAGCAGGTAGTTGCCGCTGTTCACCAGCGCCACGCCGCCGCCCGCCTGCCAAGGGCGCTCCCACTGCCAGCTCTGCCAAAAAACGGCAGCGCGCTGCCGCGCCTCCCGGCGGCGTTTCAGGAAATCATCCATTCGCTGCCAAATCCCGCAGGGCCTGCGGCACTTTGTTGATGCTGCCCGCACCCATATTCAGCAGCAAATCGCCGTCTTGCAGCATATTGAGCAGAGTGGCGGGCATATCGGCCACGTCGGCGCAGTAAATCGGCTCCAGCTTGCCGACCACGCGCAGGGCGCGGGTGAGCGCACGGCTGTCGGCGGCCACAATCGGCTCTTCACCGGCGGCGTATACATCGGTGAGCACTACTGCATCGGCGGTGTTCAGCACGCGAACGAAGTCTTCAAACAAATCGCGGGTGCGGGTATAGCGGTGCGGCTGGAATGCCAGCACCAGTCGGCGTTCGGGATAGGCGCCGCGGGCGGCGGCGAGCGTAGCGGCCATTTCCACCGGATGGTGGCCGTAATCATCGACCACCAAGGCGCTGCCGCCTTGTGGCAGCTTGATTTCGCCGTAGCTCTGGAAGCGCCGCCCCACGCCGCCGAATCCGGCCAGGCCGCGCTGGATGGCTTCCACGTCCGCGCCGCACTCCAGCGCTACGCCGATGGCCGCCAGCGCGTTGAGCACATTGTGCCGCCCCGGCGCATTCAGCCGCACTTCAAACGGCGCAATCGGGCGTTTGTTCAGGTGCACGGTAAAGCACATCTGAGCGCCTTCGCTGTGCACATTGTCGGCATAAATATCGGCGGTTTCGTCTAAGCCGTAGGTGGCGAAAGGTTTTTTGATGTGCGGCAGGATGGCGCGCACATGTTCGCTGTCGATACACAAAAACGCCTTGCCGTAGAACGGCATACGGTGTACAAACTCCACAAAGGCCTGATGCAGCTTGTCCACGCTGTGGTCGTAGGTGTCCATGTGGTCGGTGTCGATATTGGTCACCACGGTAATCACGGGCGTGAGATACAGGAAAGAGGCGTCCGATTCGTCGGCCTCGGCCACAATATACTGCCCGCCGCCGAGCTTGGCGTTGGTGCCCGCAGCGGTGAGCTTGCCGCCGATAACGAAAGTCGGATCGAGGCCGGCGGCGGTGAGAATGGAGGCAGTGAGGCTGGTGGTGGTGGTTTTGCCGTGCGTGCCGGCAATGGCGATGCCCTGGCCGAAGCGCATAATTTCCGCCAGCATCATGGCGCGCGGAATCACCGGAATGCCTGCCTCGCGGGCGGCCAACACTTCCGGATTATCCGGCTTGATGGCGGTGGAGGTAACCACCACGTCCACGCCTTCGATATGCTCTGCCGCATGGCCGTGGAACACCTTGATGCCCATATCGGCCAGCTGGCGCGTTACCGCGCTTTGTGCCTGATCCGAGCCGGATACGTCGAATTCTTTATACAGCACCTCGGCCAGGCCGCACATGCCAGAGCCGCCGATGCCGACGAAATGGATGCGTTTTACTCGTTGCTTCATAGTTATCACTGCTTCCCAAGCAGCCTTTGCAGACAAAACCGTTATTGTATAGCGGATAAACATTTTTCGATACAACACAAGCGGGAAAAGCCGATACTGCTATTGAGGCTACCTGAAACTTCAAAACCGCTTTTCAGGTAGCCTCACACCAATCATCCGCCCACTGCTGCCAGCGCAGCTTCCGCCACCTTAACCGCACTATCCGGTTTGGCCATTTGGCGGGCGTTTTGCGCCCATTGGCGGCAAGTGTCGCGGTTGAGGCCGCCCAGCACCGAAGCCAGTTTCTCGGCAGTCAATTCGCTCTGCGGCAAAAGCAGCCCGGCCTCGCCGGTGGCCACGAAGCGGGCGTTGGCAGTTTGGTGGTCATCCACCGCATAGGGGTAAGGCACGAGCAAGGCGCCCACGCCTGCCGCCGCCAGCTCGGCAATGGTAAGCGCGCCGGAGCGGCACACTACCAAATCCGCCGCACCGTAGGCCGCCGCCATATCGTCAATAAACTCGCTGCATTCGGCCTGCACGCCGGCTTCATCATAACGCTGGCGCAAGCCTTCCAGCTTGCCGCGCCCGCTTTGGTGGCGCACTTGGGGGCGTTGCTCGGCAGGCAGCAAGGCCAGCGCTTCGGGCAGCAGGCGGTTGAGAATATCCGCACCCAAGCTGCCGCCGGTAACCAGCAGCTTCAGGCTACCTGAACGCTCAGCAAACCGCTCTTCGGGCGCGGGCAGCGCGGCAATATCGGCGCGCACGGGATTGCCCACCAGCCCGTTTTCATCGCTAAACGCCTTGGGGAAGGCATACAACACCCGGCTGGCCAATTTGGCCAAAATCCGGTTGGAAAGCCCGGCCACGGCATTTTGCTCGTGAATCACCAGCGGCACGCCGCACAGCTTGGCCGCCACCCCGCCGGGCACGGTCACGAAGCCGCCAAAGCCGATGGCGCAGTCTACCTGATGCTGGCGGATGATGCGCCGCGCCGCACGGATGGTGTGCCACAGCGTGAACGGCAGCATCAGCTTGCGTTTGAGGCCGTTGCCGCGCACCCCTTTGATGGCCAGGGTTTCGATTTCAATGCCGTGCTGCGGCACGATGCGCGTTTCCATCGCGTCCTCGCTACCCAGCCACACCACCTTGTGCCCGCGTTCGCGCAGCGCGGCGGCCACTGCCAGCGCGGGGAAAATATGCCCGCCGGTGCCGCCGGCCATCAGCAAAAAGGTTTTCACACCCATATTCGGCTCCTCACACTTCAAAACCGCGCATTTTGCGCCGGTTTTCATAATCCACCCGCAGCAGCAGCGCCACGGCTATCAGCATAGCCACCAGCGCCGAGCCGCCGAAAGAAATCAACGGCAGGGTCAGCCCCTTGGTGGGCAACAGGCCGATGTTCACGCCGATATTGAAAAAGCTCTGAATACCCAGCCAGATGCCCACGCCGCTGGCCACAAACGCACCGAAAAACTGCTCCAAATCGCGCGCCATTTTACCGATGGAAAACGACCGCCACACCAGCCACAAATAGCAGGCAGTGAGCAGCATCATGCCGAGAAAGCCGAATTCCTCACCGATCACGGCGGTGATGAAATCGGTATGCGCTTCAGGCAGGTAGAAGCGTTTTTCCAACCCAGCGCCCAAACCCACACCCGTCCAGCCGCCGCGCCCGATGGCCATCAGCGCATGAGTGAGCTGGTAGCCGCTGCCCAGCGGGTCGGCCCACGGGTCGAGGAAGGCGGTAACACGCGCCATGCGGTAGGGCGAAATAAGCACCAGCGTTACCATGCCGCTCAAGCCGGCCAGCACCACCACGATAAACCAGCGAAACGGCAGCCCCACCAAAAACAACAAGCCCACGCTGATCACCGACACCACCACAAACGAGCCGAAATCCGGCTGCAGCATAATCAGCCCCAGCCCGCAGCCCACCGGCAGCGCCACCCAGCACACTTTCTTCAAATGCTGCAACACTTCGGCGCGGCGCATGAAAAAGCCGGACAGATAAAGAATCACCGCCAGCTTGAAAAATTCGCTCGGCTGCAAATTGGCCACGCCCAAAGGAATCCAACGCCGCGCGCCGTTCACATCGCGCCCCACTAGCAGCACCGCAATCAACATTAGCAGGCTGATCACCAGCAGCACCATCGAATACTTCTGCCAAGTGCGCATCGGCACCCGGAACGCCACCCAAGCCGCCCCGCCGCCCACGGCGATATAGGCCGCCTGGCGGATAAGGAACGCCCATTTATTGCCGCCGCCCTGCCCGGCAAAGGCCACCGAGGCGGAATACACCATCACCAGGCTGAAGCCCAGCATCAGCACCACCAGCCACAGCAGCGATTGATCGATGGTGTGGCCGTGGCGCAGGATTTTGCGGTCGAGGAGTTTGGATTCGGTAATCATCGGGTACTTCAAGTTACTTCAAAAATCAATAGAACAAGGTTTCAGGTAGCCTTTCGGCTTGGGCAGAGGCTACCTGAAAACATCACAAGGCCTCAAACGCCTCAATGAACACCTGCGAGCGGTGCGCATAGCCTTTAAACATATCGAAGCTGGCGCAGGCGGGGCTGAGCAGCACGATGTCGCCGGGTTCGGCCAGACGGTAGGCGGTTTGCACGGCTTCCTGCAGGGTGGCGCAATCCATCATCTCCACGCCGCAGCCGGCCAGGTCGTGGCGGATTTGCGGTGCGTCTTCGCCGATGAGCAGCACGGCACGGGCTTTGCCGGGCAGCACGTTTTTCAACGGGGTGAAATCCTGCCCTTTGCCCTGCCCGCCGGCAATCAGGAACAGCGGGCTTTGCAGGCCGGCGATGGCGGCTTCGGTGGCGCCCACATTGGTGCCTTTGCTGTCGTCGATAAACACCACGCCGTTTTTCTCGCCGATTTTTTCCACGCGGTGCGGCAGGCCTTTGAAGGTGCGCACATGGCGCAGCAGCTGCTCGCGCGGCAGGCCGACGGCTTCGCACAAAGCCAGCGCGGCCAGCACGTTGGCGGCGTTGTGCAGGCCTTGCAGCGGAATGTCGGCGGCGGCAATCAGCGTTTCCGCGCCGTGTTTCAGGTAGCCTGATGCGGCGTCAAACCAATAATCGGTTTCCTGCTGCAGCGAAAAGCGGCGCACTTCGCGGCCGCTGCGTTTCATGGCGCGGCACAGCGCATCGTCGGCATTGATCACCTGCACACCGCTGCCGCGGAAGATTTTGTCTTTGGCGTGGGCGTAGTCGAGCAGGTCGTCGTAGCGGTTGAGGTGGTCTTCGGAAATATTGAGCACGGCGGCGGCGGCGGCGTTTAAATGGTCGGTGTTTTCCAGCTGGAAACTGGAGAGTTCGAGTACCCACACGTCGGCGCTCTGCTCCTGCCGGCCTTCATAAGCTTCGAGCACGGGCGTACCGATATTGCCGGCCACCACGGTATCCAGCCCGCATTCGCGGCACAAATGGCCGACCAGGCTGGTTACGGTGGTTTTGCCGTTGCTGCCGGTGATAGCGATGATTTTGTCGCGCTTGCCGGAAAGCTCGTGCGCCAAGATTTCCACATCGCCCAGCACACGGCCGCCGGCCTGTTTGAAGGCTTCGATTTCGGGCGTGCGCTCGCTGACGCCGGGGCTAAGGGCAAGAATGTCGAAACCTTCGGCCAATGCGTTTTTCAGGTAGCCTGTGTGGCAGGCCAGGCCGGGGAAACGCTGTTGCAGTTCAGCCTGTTTGGCAGCGGGGAAGTCGGCATCATAAGCATCTGCCGCCGCGCCTTTGCGGCGCAGGAAAGCCAGCATGGAAATGCCGCTGCCGCCCATCCCGGCCACAAGGATTTTTTGGTTTTGCCATTCGCTTTTCATTCTATTCTCCATGCCGCCCGGTTTTGTGGCGGCTGCTTTCTCAGTTTTGGCTTCGCTCATTTTGACTGCGTTGCAGCCTGCACTTTCAGGTAGCCTTTACTGCGCGGCTGTATTAGCCAGCAGCTTCATCAGCAGCAGCCACGGCAGCATAATCCCGCCGATGCATACCATCAGCCACAAAATCAAACTGTCTGCCATCTGCCGCAGCAGGGCGAAATAGCCCCATGAATACAGGCCCCAAATCACAGCGGAAATAGCTGCCGCAATCAGGGGGCCGCCAAACAGGCCGAATAAAAAAGTTACAACGGCAAAAGCCAGCGCCCATTGCCAAGCATAGGAATCCTCAGCGAAATCCTGCATTTTGGCAAAGGCCAGCAAAATCAACATGTGTAGCAGCATAACCTAGGTTCTTTAAATTGGGTTGCAATAGATTTCGGCTTCACGGAAGCCTACCGTGCCCGCTTTCAGGTAGCCTCTCTTGAGCCGGATGAGGCTACCTGAAAACCGTTTAACGAATTTTCAATGTGCTCAAGCCCACCAGCACCAGCACGATGGTGATGATCCAGAAGCGCACCACCACCTGCGTTTCCTTCCAGCCCTTCTGCTCGAAATGGTGGTGGATCGGCGCCATCAGGAAGATGCGTTTTTTGGTTCTCTTATACCAGCCCACCTGCAGCATCACCGACAAAGCTTCCACCACAAACAGCCCGCCCATAATCACCAGCACAAATTCCTGGCGCACGATTACTGCCACCGTACCCAGCGCCGCGCCCAGCGCCAACGCGCCCACGTCGCCCATAAACACCTGTGCCGGTGCCGCATTGAACCATAAAAAGCCCAAACACGCACCGCACATGGCCGCGCAGAACACCATCACCTCGTTCGCCCCCGGCACGAAGGGCAGCTGCAGATAGCGTGCAAACTGCCAGTGCCCCGTGGCATAGGCAAACACCGCCATCCCGCCGGCCACCAACACCACCGGGAAAGCCGCCAGGCCGTCCAAGCCGTCGGTGAGGTTGACCGCATTGGACGTGCCCACGATGGTGAAATACGACAACACCACAAAACCCACTACGCCCAAAGGCAGCGCCACCTGCTTAAAAAACGGCACGATTAAAATATTGTTCGCCGAATTGCTCGCCACATAAAACAGCAGCACCCCTGCCGCCAGCGCCACGCTGCTCTGCCACACCATCTTGAATTTGGCCGACACGCCGTGCGGGTCTTTATACACCACCTTGCGCCAGTCGTCGTAGAAGCCCAGCGCGCCCGTACCCAGCAGCACGCCGAGCAGAATCCAGATATACGGGTGCGACACATTGCCCCACAACAGCGTGGACACCGTAATCGACACCAAAATCAACACCCCGCCCATGGTGGGCGTGCCCGCCTTGGCCAAATGGGTTTTCGGCCCATCGCTGCGGATGGCCTGCCCGGCTTTCAGCTCGGTGAGTTTGCGAATCGTCCACGGCCCCAGCATCAGGCTGAACGCCAGCGCCGTGAGCGCCGCCATTACCGCGCGGAAAGTGGTGTATTGAAAAATGTTCAGCGCCGAAATCCAGTTGCTGAGTTTGGCCAACCATAAAAGCATAAAACTTCCTTAAATCATTTCTCGTAAGTTCAATTTAAACCGGTACTGCATTGTCTCGCCGTACTGTATTACTTTGCATTATCTGCATTACTTTGCATTATCTGCGGCTCGCTGCCTTGCCCTGATTTAAATTGAATTCGCTTAATTAACCTAGGCAGCCGGAAATAGAAAAGGCTACCTGAAACATCATTATCTGTATTGCACCACTGTAAAATGGGCAAATGTGGCATTATAAACTAAGCCGCTACCCAAGAGAGGCTACCTGAAAACCGAAATTCCCACTGCCATGCGAGGCACAAACTATGCAAACCATGCACTCCCACAGCGCACGCTGCCGCATCCGATTTATGGATCTACCAGCCCATGCGGGCAGAAACAGCACCCCTTGCTTATTTATCCACGGCCTAGGCTGCGCTGCCAGCTACGAGTACCCCCGAGTCGCTGCCAGTCCGGCCTTGGCAGGCCGCCGCACTATCTTGCTTGACTTGGCAGGTCACGGCTACAGCGAACGCCCACAGGATTTCTCCTATTCCACCAGCGCGCAAGCCGCAATCGTATCCGAACTGGCTAACCATCTTAACTTGCCGCACTTCTATCTCTATGGCCACAGCATGGGTGGCAGCATCGCTATTGAAGCCGCCGAGCAGCTCGGCAGCCGCGTGCGCGGACTCATGGTAAGCGAATGCAACCTGATTGCTGGCGGCGGTATATTCAGCCGCAACATTACCGCACAGGATGAAGCGTATTTCATCCACAATGGCTATGCCGAATTACTAAATAACGAACTCTCACCGTGGGCGGGCAGCCTACAAAGTGCTGCCCCGTGGGCATTGTGGCGTAGTGCATATCATTTAGTGAACGGTATATCGCCCGATTGGCTGCACCGCCTCTCCTCCCTGCCCCAACGCAAAATTTATTTAGTTGGCGATCGTTCCCTGCCCAACACAGACTACGACCGTATCCTTCAATACGGTATTCCCTGCGCCGTGATTGCCGATGCCGGGCACTCGATGTCTTGGGAAAATCCGGAAGGCTTGGCTACCGCTTTGGCAGAATTTATGTGCGCTTGAGCTTGGATTACCAACATGGCTGTTTTTGTTTCAGCCCACTTTGAACCAGTAAGGCTACCTGAAAGCAAACGAAGCCGAATTTGTCCAAACCGCTCACACCTCTTCCCACCACAATTCAGTTTCCGTATCCGCCTCAAACACCTGCCCGATTAGCGGCGTGAGCACCGGCAGGCCGCGCTCGATGGCCAGCGGGATGCTGCGGTGCACGGGTTCGTCCCAATCGTGCATGGCCAGGCTGAAGGCGCCCCAGTGAATCGGCATCATGCGGCGCGCGCCCACGTCGATGGCGGCCTGCACGGTTTGCTCGGGAAACATGTGGTTGTCCGGCCAGCGGCGGTCGTATTGGCCGTTTTCCATAAAGGCCAGGTCGAAGCCGCCGAAGTGCCGGCCGATGTCGGCGAAGTGGCTGCCGTAGGACGAATCGCCGCTGAAATAAAGCCGCTGCCCGCCGCCTTCGATAGCCCAGCCCGCCCACAGCATACGGTTGTGGTCGACCAGGTTGCGCGAGCTGTCGTGGCGGGCGGGAGTGGCGGTGAATGTTACGCCGCCGACGGTATGGCTCTGATACCAATCCGCCGCCGAAATGTTTTCCGCCTTCACGCCCCAGCGGCGCAGTAGCACTTCCATGCCCAGCGGCACGAGGAAATGCACCCCGCTGTCTGCCACGCTGCGTACGAAGGATTCCTCCAAATGGTCGTAGTGGTTGTGGCTGTAGAGGATGATGTCTAACGGCGGCAGTTCGTGCGGTGCGGCGGGCGGCGGCTGGAAGCGGCGGAACATTTTGTTGTTCGGCGCGGCGCTCATGCCGAACACGGGGTCGGTGAGGATGTTCAGCCCGGCCACGCGCATCAGCAGGGTGGAATGGCCGAACCAAACAAACCGTGCCTTTTGTTCGTCTTCAGGTAGCCTTTCCTGCCGCACGAAGGCGGCAAAATCAGGCTTGGCAAACGGCAGCGGCTGCGCGGGGAAGCGGCCTTTGCGGCTGAGCATTTTGAACGCCCCGCCGAAATCCAGCGGCTGCAAGCGGCGTTTGGGCTCGGGGTTGAAAAACCGGCGGCGGATCGGGTCGTAGTGGTTGCTGGCCGGATAGAGCGGATAACCGCCGTGCGGCCTACGCTTCATGGCCCTGCAAGGCGGCCACCACCTCTTCCATCTGCATAAAACGCGAACCTTTCACCAACACCGAAGCCTGCTCCGGCAATTCGTGCACCAGCACCTGCTGCAGCGGGTCTTTGGCGGCAAACCACAGCCCGGCCGCGCCGAAAGCCTCGGCAGCCTCCACGCTGAAATCGCCCACAAAATAAGCGGCTTCGATGCCCTTATCTCGCGCATAGCGGCCGATTTCGGCATGCAGGGCGGGGGCTTCGCCGTCGCCCAGTTCGCCCATATCGCCCATCACGAAAATGCGCGGCGCAGGCAGCCCGGCCAACACATCCAGCGCGGCCTTCATGCTGTCGGGGTTGGCGTTGTAGGTGTCGTCGATAATCGTGCTGCCGCGCAGGCCGGCCTTGCGTTGCAAACGTCCCTTGATATTGGCAAACCCGGCCAGCGCGGCGGCGCTTTCAGGTAGCCCCACGCCGGCCTGCAAAGCCAGCGCGGCCGCAGCCACGGCATTGGCCACGTTGTGTTTGCCCGGCACCGGCAGCTCTACCGCCGCACGTTGGTCTTGCCACACCAAATCGAAGCGGCAGCCCAGGGGCAGCAGCCGGACGTTTTCGGCACGCACTTCGCCCTTGTCCACACCGAATTCAATTTGGCGCAAATTCAGGGCGCGGCAGGCGGCGCGGAACACTTCGGCATATTCGTCTTCCGCCGGAATCAGCGCCGTGCCGCTTTCAGGTAGCCCGCGGTAGATTTCGCTTTTGGCACGGGCAATATCGCCCACGCCGTCGAAACCGCAGCCGATATGCGCGCGCAGGGCATTATTAACCAGCGCGGCATCGGGGTGGGCGATGCGGGTGAGCGCATCGAGTTCGCCGAAGTGGTTCATGCCCATTTCGATAACGGCATAGTGCTGCTGCGGCCGCAGGGCAAGCAGGGTGAGCGGCAGGCCGATATGGTTGTTGAAATTACCGACGGTGGCCAACACGGCCGCTTCGCCGAACTGGCGGCGCAGGATGGCGGCCAGCATTTCTTTCACCGTGGTTTTGCCGGAGGAACCGGTGATGCCGAGCACCAGCGGGTTCACCGCTTCGCGCCAAGCGGCAGCCAGGGTTTGCAGCGCCGCCAACGTGTCGGCCACCGGCAGGCTACCTGAAAGCGCGGCGCAGTCTTGGCGCGACACCAGCGCCCAAGTGCCCTGCGCCAACACGGCAGGCACAAAATCGTGGGCGTCGTGTTTATCGCCCACCAAGGCGATAAACAAATCCGCGCCACGCTCGTCGGCAGCGGCGGCTTGGCGGCTGTCGGTGATGACGCGGCGGATGGGGAGGTTGTGCTGCGGCGCGGGCAGGTTCAGGGCGCGGCAGACAAAAGCTAAATCGAGTGTGGGCATGGGGAATTCCATTGAAAATATTACGGGGCGGCAGGCTACCTGAAAAGGTATTAACGCTTTCAGGTAGCCTGTGGCAAGCTCAAAAGGCTACCTGAAAATTAAACGGTAAATGCCGCTTGGCGGCACGGCATCTCATTTTGGCAACAGCTCTTGCAAATCTCGAATTTGTTGCTCCAATTCGCGGACAATGCCCGGATCTTCGCCCCACATATCCAAAAAACTCCAAGTGTCGTTGGGCGGAGTGAGCATATTTTGCAGGATAACCAATGTTGCTTGCATGGTCGGGTACAGCCGATCGATAAAACTAAAGGGGCAGGCATACGGAGAGCCGAAGGCAATCAGCACATGGGCAACGGCTCGGATGGTGTCGTAATTTTCTTCCGAAGGGTCGAATTGCTCCACCTCTTGCGCCAGCAAATCAAAATCCTTGCTCTCCCAAAACGAGGCAAACCAATCGGCCGCCTCATCGTTTTCATAAACCTTGTACCCCCAATCGCCCATCACTTTCTCCTGCAATATCGATACACGTTCTTCACTTAATACAGGCCAATATTTTCAGGTAGCCTGTGGCAAGCTCAAAAGGCTACCTGAAAATCCGATGCGCCTGTTTTCAGGTGGCCTCATCCAGCGCGGCTTCGGCGATTTCAAAATCGGAGAAATGGTGCTTCTCGCCCTGCACGTCTTGATAGGTTTCATGGCCTTTGCCGGCAATCAGCACGATATCCTGCGGCGCGGCGCGGCGGATGGCGGTTTGGATGGCGACGCGGCGGTCGGCCTCCACCAGTTCGGGCTGCGGTACGGCAGGCAGGATGTCGGCGATGATGTCTTGCGGCTCTTCCATGCGCGGATTATCGCTGGTGATCACCACTTTATCCGCGCCCTGCGCGGCGGCGCTGCCCATCAGCGGGCGTTTGCCGCGGTCGCGGTTGCCGCCGCAGCCGAACACGCACCACAGGCTCGCGCCCTGCGGTTTGATTTCGCGCAGGGTGGCCAGCGCTTTTTCCAGCGCGTCGGGGGTGTGGGCATAATCCACCACCACCAGCGGGCGGCCTGCGCGACTGATGCAGTCCATGCGGCCGGTGGCGGGGCGGATTTGTGCGAGTACGCGCAACACGTCGGGCAGCGCATAGCCTTCGGCGCACAACAGGCCGACGCAGGCGGCGAGGTTTTGCGCATTGAACCGCCCTAAGAGCCGGCTGTGGATTTCGCCACTGCCCCAGGGCGTATTGAAGGCAACCTGCATGCCTTGGGCGGAAGCGGCAAAATGGGTGATGCGGATATCGGCTTGTTCATTGAAGCCGTAGCCGTATACGTTCAGGCTTGGGCGGTCGGCACGCAGCCCGGCGGCCAACTCGCGGCCGAATTCGTCGTCCGTATTGATGATGGCGTGTTGAAGGCTCTGCCAATAGAACAGTTTGGCCTTGCTGGCGCCATAGGCGGCCATACTGCCGTGGTAATCGAGGTGGTCGCGGGTGAGGTTGGTGAAGATGGCGGAGGAGAAGGGCGTGCCGACCACGCGGTTTTGGTCGAGGCCGTGGCTGGACACTTCCATCGCCACGGCTTTTGCGCCCTGCTGCTTGAATTGGTGCAGCAGGGTTTGCACGCGCACGGGGTTGGGCGTGGTGTGGGTGGTTTCTTCGAGCCGCCCCCAGAAGCCGTTGCCCACCGTGCCGATGATGGCGCAGGGCGTGCCGAGCAAATCGGCGGCTTGGGCAAGCCATTGCGAAATCGAGGTTTTGCCGTTGGTGCCGGTTACCCCCCAGCAAGAAAGGCTACCTGAAAGATTGCCGTAGAGCTTGGCTGCCAACAGGCCGGCGTTTTGCTTCAGGTGCGGCACGCCGAGATTGGCGATTTGCCACTCCGGCCGCCAGGCGAAACCGTCGCCGCTGTCCCAAAACACCATCGCCGCGCCATTGGCAATCGCGGCAGGAATATAGTTGCGGCCGTCGGCATATTCGCCCTGGCAGGCCACGAATACGTCGCCCGGCTGCACCAGGCGGCTGTCCATACGCAAAATGCACCCCGCCGCCACATCGGGCGGCAGGGTGCAGTTGTCGGGCAAGTCAAACTGTTTGTCCTTCAAGCAATACATGGTCGGCTCCAAGCACCGATTTATTTGGCAGCGACTTGCTGCACGGGTTTGGTGGGCGTCACGCCCAGAATATTCAGCGAACCAGCCATGATGTCTCTAAACACCGGCCCGGCCACGATGCCGCCGTAATAGCCGTTTTGGGTGGGTTCATCGATGTTCACCGCCACAATCACGCGCGGATGCTCGGCGGGGGCGAAACCGATGAAGGTGGCCATGTGTTTGTTGTCGGCATAGCGGCCGCCCACCAGCTTGCGTGCGGTACCGGTTTTCGCGCCCACGTTGAAGCCGGGCACGGCGCCCTGCGTACCGGTGCCGCCGGGCTCGGTAACGGATACCATCATGCGGCGGATGGCGCGCGCGGTTTCAGGCTTGATCACCTGCTCGCCCTGCGGCGCGGTGCTCTGGCGCAGGAAGCTTACCGGCAAAAGTTTGCCGTCGCTGGTGAAAATGGTGTAGCTGTGCGCCAGTTGCAGCAGGCTCATCTGCAAGCCGTAGCCGAACGACATGGTGGCCTGCTCGATGGGCCGCCAGTTGCGCCAGTCGCGTACCAGGCCGGGCGATTCGCCGGGGAAGCCGGAGTGCATACGGCGGCCGAAACCGACTGATTTATAAAAATCGTGCATCTCTTCGGGCTTAAACATGGCCGAAAGCTTGCTCACGCCCACGTTGGAAGATTTCTGCATGATGCCGCGCAGGGTGAGCGAGGGGTAGTTGTGCGTATCGCGCACGGTGGCCGGGCCGATATTATAAGTATTGGTGTTGAACACCATGTTTTCGTTCACTTTGCCCGAATCCAAGGCTTTGGCAATCGGGAAAGGCTTCATAGCCGAGCCGGGCTCGATCATATCGGTTACCGCGCGGTTGCGGCGCAGAGCGATTTCGGCTCCGCCGGGCTGGTTCGGATCGAAATCCGGCAGGTTTACCAAAGCAAGGATTTCGCCGGTTTGCGCATCCAACACCACAGCGGTGCCGGCTTTGGCCTGATGGTAGGCAACAGCCTGCGCCAATTTATCGTGCGCCAGCGATTGAATGCGCTGATCCAGCGAGAGCACCATATTGCGCCCGTCCACCGCATCGCGGTTGCGCGGCGAATCCAATTGATCAACATAATTGCCTTTATTGTCACGCAGCACCACACGTGCGCCGTCTTGGCCGCGCAGGTCGTCTTCGCGGGAAAGCTCCAAACCTTCTTGGCCTTTGCCGTCGATATTGGTGAAGCCGATAACGTGGGAGAACAAATTGCCCATCGGATATTGCCGTTTGGGCTCGGTTTGGAAGGCCAAGCCCTCAATTTTCAGAGCGCGCACTTTGGCAGCGGTTTCCGAGCTCATCTGCCGTTTCAAGAACACGAAATCGCTGTTGGTGCGCGCCAGGCGATCGGCAATGGTTTCCACCGGCACTTCGATGATTTCGGAAAGCTGTTCCAGCTGCTCCTGGCTGGGCATTTTTTCCATGGCAGAAGGAATGGCATACAGCGAATCGGTGGGCGCGCTCAAAGCCAGCACCGCGCCGTTGCGGTCGGTAATCGTGCCGCGGTTGGCCTGCTGCACCAAAGTGCGCACAAAACGCTTATTACCCTCGGTTTGCAGACGGTTCTGCTCCACCGTATGCAAATGTATGCTCCAGCCTGCCGCTGCGGCAAAGGCCGTGGCAAAAACCAGCAAAACAAAGGCAATCCGGCCATTGGTGCTCACCGGCTTCTTCTGTTTAACTGGCTTCTGCCGCATCTGCGGCTTGTAATCGCTTTTAATCAGCATGGTATTTACTCTCTACGCTGCCGCCCGCACGGCAGCAAAACTGCTCTATTTTGATTTTATTCAAAAACGCTTGTTAACTACATTCATCTATTTAATATTGCAAACGAACAACTTTGGTGTTCTGCATGGTAGGCGGCTGCAACTGTTGTTGTTCGGCCGCCGCCTTGATGAAACCGTGGTTGGCCAGCTTGGCCTGCTGCCATTGCAATCGGCGGTATTCTTCTTCCAAGTCCGCCCGCCGCTGGTGCTCTTTTTCCAATGAGATAAACGATTCGCGCGAACTGTCCTGCACCGACACCACCGCCAGCGCGGAGAGCACCGCCAACACAAACAGTACGATATTCAACTTATTCATCTGCAAACTCTCCCGCCGTCCGCTCGGCCACGCGCAATACGGCGGAGCGTGCGCGCGGATTGGCCGCGGTTTCTGCTGCCGAAGCCCGCTGCGCCTTGCCGATTTCCCGCAAGGGCGGCTCGGGGCGCTCGCTTTCGCGCACCATCACCCACTTAGGCAGTGGCGCGGGGCGGCTGTGGCGGCGGATAAACTGTTTCACTATCCGGTCTTCCAACGAATGGAAGGCAATCACGGCCAAACGCCCGCCGGTTTTCAGGTAGCCTGCGGCCTGCGGCAGCACCGCGCTTATTTCTTCAAGCTCACGGTTGATGAAAATCCGAATGGCTTGAAACGTCCGCGTCGCCGGGTCTTGGCCGCGTTCGCGAGTACGGACGGCTTGTGCCGCCAACTGCGCCAGCTGGCCGGTTGTAAGGATGGGGCGCTCTTGCCGCTGCTGCACAATGGCGCGCGCAATCTGGCTGTTAAACCGCTCTTCACCATAATCTCTGATTACCTCGCGAATCTCTTCTTCGCCGGCCTCGGCCAGCCATTGCGCGGCAGTTTGCCCGCGCGTGGTATCCATCCGCATATCCAGCGGCGCATCGTAGCGGAAGCTGAAGCCGCGTTCGGCATCGTCGATCTGCGGCGAAGACACACCCAAATCAAACAGCGCACCGTCCACCGCTTCGATACCCAATCCTTTTAAGGCTACCTGAAAGCCGGAAAACCCGCCGTGCACCACTTGCACGCGCTTGTCCGCCTCCGCCAACTGCCGCGCCACGGCAATCGCCTGCGGGTCTTTATCGAACACCACCAGCCGGCCGTTCGTGCCCAGCTTCGACAAAATCAGGCGGGAATGCCCGCCGCGGCCGAAAGTGCCGTCCACATACACGCCGTCCGGCTTCACTGCCAAAGCGTCCACCGCCTCGTGCAAAAGCACGGTAACGTGCGCCAACTCCTGCGCGCTCATAAGCGGAATCCGGCTTTATCGAGCTGTTCGGCCAATTCGTCCGGATCCATATCCAGCACTGCGTTCATATTGGCTTCCCAACGTTCGCGGTTCCACAGCTCCAGCCGGTCGGCACGGCCCACCAGCGTTACTTCTTTATCAAACTGCACGCGGCGGCGCAGGCTCGGCGGCAGCAAAATTCTGCCCGAAGCGTCCAAATCCAGCGTTTCGGCGTGGTTCAGCATCAAATCACGGAACATTCTGGCAGCCGGATTGCCCGACACATTCATCGCCTGCAAATTTTCCGCCGTTTTCTGCCACTCCGCTTCCGGATACATCACCAGATGCGTGCGCGCCTCCACGGTAACCACCAAAGACGGCGTGTAATGGCGCGCGAGCAAGTCGCGGAACTTGGCCGGAATCGCCAAGCGCCCCTTGCTGTCGATGCTCAATTCATGTACGCCGCCAAACACTTTTTCCCACCTTTGCTGGATTTTTGGGAATTAAGAAGACACCTTGCCCCACAATTTCCCACAAAGCGACACTATACGGCAAAGCTGCAGCATCGGTCAATTGCAAACACCGTAAAAATCCACGATTAACAAACTGTTTTTACATAAGATAGTTAGTTTCAATCACCACGCTTGCCGTTTTCCGCACAGCCCCCGATTTTGCCTCCCGGCAGCAAGCCTTTATAATTGCGCACGTTTTCCAGATTATTCGCATAATTGCTCTATGAACCGCCCTACCCTGCCCGCTCCCGGCCCCGAAGCGCTGGCCGCCTCACAGGCACTGTGTGGCCTGATACAACAACGCATTCAGGCCAACCACGGCTTCCTGCCTTTTGCCGACTTCATGCAGCTCGCGCTCTACCAGCCGCAATACGGCTACTACACCGGCGGCGCGCACAAAATCGGCGCGGCCGGCGACTTCATCACCGCCCCCGCGCTCACCCCGCTGTTCGGGCAAACCCTCGCCATCCAGCTTCAATCCCTGCTGCCGCAAACCGCCGGCAATATCTACGAATTCGGCGCAGGCACCGGCGAGCTGGCCGCCCAGCTGATAGGCAAGCTTTCAGGTAGCCTCCGGCACTACTACATCATTGAAGTCTCCCCCGATTTAGCCGAACGCCAACGCCGCCACCTTGCCGCCGCCCTGCCCCAACACCAGCACCAAATCACGTGGCTCACCGAACTGCCCGCCGAGTTCGACGGCATCGTCATCGGCAACGAAGTGCTCGACGCCATGCCCTGCGACATCGTGCGCCATCAAAGCGGCCAATGGCAGCTGATGGGCGTAGGGCTGGATGCAAACCGACAATTCCAATGGCAAAGCGCCCCCCTGCCGGCCGAGCTGCTGCCCGCCGCCCAAGCGCTGCTGCCCACCATCGACGGCTATACCAGCGAACTGCACCTGCGCCAGCAAGCCTTTATCCGCACCCTCGCCGAGCGCCTCACGCGCGGCGCCCTGCTCTTTATCGACTACGGCTTCGACGCTGCCCAGTATTACCACCCCCAGCGCAGCGGCGGCACCCTCATCGGCCACTACCGCCACCACGCCGTGCACAACCCCTTCGAACACATCGGCCTCACCGACCTCACCTGCCATGTGAACTTCACTGCCATCGCCGAAGCCGCCTGCCAAGCCGGGCTCGACCTCATCGGCTACACCACCCAGGCCGCCTTCCTGCTCAACCTCGGCCTCACCGACCTGCTGGCCGCCCAAGGCGAACCGGAAAGCCAAGCCTACATCCGCGCTGCTACTGCCTGCCAAACCCTCCTCTCCCCGCAAGAAATGGGCGAGCTCTTCAAAGTTATCGCCTTCGGCCGCAATATCGACCCCGACTGGCCAGGCTTCGCCCTCGGTGATTTGTGCCACAAGCTGTAACCGCCAACTGCCGGTTTGCAGCCCACACCTTCAGGTAGCCCCAGCCCGTGCCTTCCAATAACAAAACGCTTGCGAAATCATGCTCCGCAAGCGTTTTGTTTGCTTTGATAGCATTGCTGAAAGCCTAAAGGCTACCTGAAAGCTGCACGGCAGGCATTTATGCCCACTTAGGTTTTCAGGTAGCCTCTGCCTATATTGAGGCTACCTGAAAATCAAAATATCGGCTGCAACAATCCAATCCACAACAACTGCCCCGCCTTCTAAAACAAAAACAGCCCGAAACTGCTTTCAGGCTGCCTCCGCATCTTATCCTTATAGTGAATTAAATTTAAATCAGGACAAGGCGGCGAGCCGCAGACAGTACAGATAGTACGGCAAGGCGAGGCAACGCTGTAATGGTTTAAATTTAATTCACTATAATATTCTGTTCATTGCTCCTGCCTGCCATGTTCCCAATACAACCAAGCCAAACCGAGCGGCGCAATGATTGGTGCGCCAAACCAGCACAGAATCACGGCAAAAATCCGCACAACCGACATGATATGCGAAACAAAATAAGACCCGCGATCGCCCAAAATATAATCTACGATACGGTCATAGACAAAATACGCATACGGATACAGCAACTGGCATACGGTAAACGTCATCATGATCGACCAATAATTCGGATTTTCTTTACTACCGCCGAAATCGAACATGATAAAAATATAGAAAATCAGGCCGATAAGAAAGTGGCGGATATAGTATGCGGCAGACAACCCGCCAAATGTTCTTCCAATAAAAGACATGCTCGCCCTTGGCATGAAACAGATAAAAACCGCCATTTTATCAAAAAGTAGCAAACCGAATGTAGGCAATAATATAGCCATGCTGGCCGCGGATTGGGTGCGTAAACGGCAACCCCTTTTCCCCATACCATCTCAAACTCAGCTGCCGCTAACACTAGGACAAAAAATCGGAGATCATGTTGGACACCAAGCATTGCTTGCCTTATGGTTGGCACGCATAATGATTAAGTACAAGGGCTTTAATTATGCTTACCTCTTAATGGGAGATTAAAATGTGCCGCAATTGTTCGCCATCCAACCCGCTGGCCGACGGCTTGATGCTGGCTTGGACTGTCTTCGGCTTTCTATTGCTAACTGGGCTGGTGGCAATTGCTGCCGTGTTGCTGTTGCAATAAGCCTTGTAGCAAGAGTAGGTTGGGTTAGCCGCAGGCGTAACCCAACCAATTAAATTGTGGAATGTTGTGTTTATCAACCCAGCCTACGTCTATGGATTTTCAGGTAGCCCGAAAGAAAGGCTACCTGAAAAATATTTGCTTGGTTTCAGGTAGCCTACTTAATTGTGCGGGGTGTAGGGTGTGTGCGGAACGCACGCACGCGGCTGAAATAACAGGCAACTTGGCATAACGGGCAACGGCGTGCGTGCCTGCGGCACGCACCCTACACACCGTGCAAACTTTTCTTCAATAAAGGCTACCTGAAATTTTCAGGTAGCCTTTTCAATCAGCCAAACGGCCGGTTAAAACATCGGTTTATACGTGGCCAGCCAATAGATGGTGCAGAGGCAGCCGATAGACAGGGCATAGCCAATCCACCATTTGGCCGAGCGCGGCGGGCTTTTCAGGCAGAACATGCCCACCAGCACATACAGCACCACCAAAATCAGTTTCACGCCCAGCCAATTGGCATTGCCGAAGGGCACGTAGCGGGTGATGGTCATCAGCATCATGCCGGTGAAGAGCAGCAGGGTGTCGTTGATGTGCGGCACGATGCGCAGCACTTTGGGCACGGGGCGGCTCGGCAGAATGGTGCGCATCCAAAAGCGCAGGTTGAACAGAACCACGGTGATCACAACGAATACCAGATGGCTGTGCTTAACGGTAAGGTACATGGGTGCTCCGATGTTTTGATTGTTGTGTGTGATGGGCGGCAGGCTACCTGAAAGTTGCGCGGCCGCCAATAGCCCGTTCGTGGGATATCGTGAATTAAACGGTATTAACCCGCCGCCCTGCTCCATTCTGATTTTAAGCCCCAATGGCTTTCAGGTAGCCTTTACCAATCGTGGTCGATACGGCCGCGTTCGTCGGCCAATTGGTAGGCGGCATCGAGCTGCGCCTGCATGGTGGGCGGCAGGGTGCTCCGTTCGCCGTTGCGGTAGCGTTGCCAGTAGGGTGAAAGGCTGAAACGGCAGGTTTCGGCCAGCTCGCTCTGGATCATGATGAGGTGGCAGACGGTGTAGCCGAAGGCGTCCTGCGCATCGAAGGCGGCCAGTTCGATCACGTCGCCCGGGTAGAAGGTTTGCCCCAAGTCGGCGCTCACGTAGCCGTTTTGTTCGTGCACGATTTGCTTGAGCGCGGCAATGTGGTGTTCGGCCTCCATGCCGTAATCGAAACGGCTGATGCGATGCAGGGTATCGTCGCTGGCCTGTTGGATGTAGGGAAACAAGGCAGGCGGGAAGGCGGAGATGCTGAGTTTGCGCTTTTTAGCCATCGGTTTCAGGTAGCCTTTGGGTTGGCAGAGGCGTTATGTTTTTCAATCGCCAGCAAATAAGGCGGACGGTTACGGCGGTTGGTAAAGCCGTAGTGCAGCACGGCAAACTGTTGTTGCGGCAGGGCAGCCGCCCATTCGGACACAGCCTGGGCTTCGAGCGCACCCGCCTCGTGGCCGGGATAAAGCACCACGGCCAACAGCCCGCCGGGGCGCAAAATGTGCACGGCTTGCGCCAAGGCGGAAAGGGTGCTGCCGGTTTCGGTGGTGATCGCTTTATTGCCGCCGGGCAGGTAGCCGCAGTTGAACACGATGCTGTGCACGGGTTCGTTCACATAGTGTGCCAAATCGGCGTGGCTGGCAGAAATCAGGCGCACTTGCCTTTCCTCTCCGGCCGCCTGCAAACGCGCCTGCGTGGCGGCCAGAGCCTGCGGCTGGATATCGAATGCATACACGCGCCCGCTGCTGCCTACGCATTGCGCCAGAAACAGCGTGTCATGGCCGTTGCCGGCGGTGGCATCCACGGCAATGCCGCCTTCGGGCGTGGCTTGGGCGAGCAGGCGGTGGGCGAAAGGAAGGATGTTGTCGAGCATGGGATAAAATGGGATAGCCTGATAGGATGTGGGGAAATTCGCTGTGGCGGCACGGGCTTGGAGTATAATGCCTACCGTTTGCACACACTGTTTAAAAGGAGATCAGCATGGGTATTCCGGTTATTTCCCCGCAATACGCGCAATATCTGCGGGATTTTGAAACACTCATCCTGCAAAAGCAAGCCGAAATCGAGGCCTGGTTCCGCAGCCAGTGGAAACGGCACAAGCCGCCGTTTTACGGCTCGGTGGACATCCGCAACAGCGGCTACAAAATGGCCAGCATCGACATGAACCTCTTTCCCGGCGGCTTCAACAACCTCAACCCCCAATTCAGCCCGCTGGCCGCCGCCGCCGCCACCGACGCGGTGGAACGCTATTGCGAAGCGGCCAAATCCGTGCTGATCGTGCCGGAAAACCACACGCGCAATACGTTTTACTTGGAAAACGTGTATGCCCTGAGCAATATCCTGCAACAGGCCGGCTTTACCGTGCGACTGGGCAGCCTGAATCCCGAAATCACCGAGCCGTCCGAATTCAAAACCGCGCTGGGGCACACCATTTTGCTCGAGCCCCTGCTGCGCACCCGCGAGCGCGTGCACCTGGCCGACGGCTTCTCGCCCTGCCTCGTGTTGTTGAACAACGACCTCTCCGGCGGCGTGCCCGAAATCCTGCAAGGCATCCGCCACACCGTGCTGCCGCCCCTGCACGGCGGCTGGACCACCCGCCGCAAAACCGCCCACTTCGCCGCCTACAACCAAGTGGCCGCCGAATTTGCCGGGCTCATCGGCATCGACCCATGGCAGATTAACCCTTATTTCGAAAAAGTGTCCGGCCTCAACTTCCACGAACGCGAAGGCGAAGACGCCCTGGCCGAAGCCGTGGAGCGCGTGCTGGCCGAAATCCAGGCCAAATACGACGAAAAAGGCATCACCGACAAACCCTTCGTCATCGTCAAAGCCGACGCCGGCACCTACGGCATGGGCGTGATGAGCGTGAAATCCGCCGACGAAGTGCGCGCGCTCAACCGCAAAAACCGCAACAAAATGGCCACCGTGAAAGAAGGCCTGGCCGTAACCGAAGTGATTGTGCAGGAAGGCATCTACACCTACGAAACCCTCAACGGCGCCGTGGCCGAGCCGGTGGTGTATATGATCGACCGCTTCGTGGTGGGCGGCTTCTTCCGCGTGCACGAAGGGCGCGGCGCCGACGAAAACCTCAACGCCAGCGGCATGCGCTTCGTGCCGCTCAGCCGCAATATGCCGCAAACCGACAGCAGCGGCGACGACCCGGAATTCCTCGCCGGCAGCAAGCGCGTGTTCGAACAATGGCAAACCCTCGGCCTGCCCGACCGCAGCCAAACCTGCGACTGCGCCAGCAACCGCCTGTATGTGTACGGCGTGATGGCCCGCCTCTCGCTTTTGGCGGCTTCGATTGAGTTGGATAATTATTGATATCGCCAACAAAGGCTACCTGAAACTTTCGCTATGCAGCGTTTTAACTGCATTGAAACCCACGTTTTCAGGTAGCCTTTTTTGCAGACATCTAAATGGTACAACTTATTGCCCACACAGAATTTCCATCTTGCAGGTAGCCCTTATACACACATAAAGAGGCTACCTGAAATTTTCCCGCCTCCCCGCCCTTGCACTATAATCTGCCATTTTTCAGGTAGCCCCAGCGCCGCCTCCCTATTCCCGCCAAACCACAGAAAGCCATCCATGAAAAAACGAGTCCTCACCGGCGTAACCACCACCGGCATCCCACATTTGGGCAACTACGTCGGCGCCATCCGCCCCGCCATTGCCGCCGCAGCCGACCCCTCCGCCGAATCCTTCCTCTTTTTGGCCGACTACCACGGCATCATCAAATGTCACGACCCCGAAGTCATCCACACCTCCACCCAGGCCGTGGCCGCCACCTGGCTCGCCTGCGGCCTCGACCCCGAGCGCACCACGTTTTACCGCCAAAGCGACATCCCCGAAGTGCCCGAGCTCAACTGGATACTCACCTGCATCACCGCCAAAGGCCTGATGAACCGCGCCCACGCCTACAAAGCCGCCGTGCAGGCCAACCTCGATGCCGGCCAAACCGACCAAGACCACGGCGTGGAAATGGGCCTCTACAGCTACCCCATCCTCATGAGCGCCGACATCCTCATGTTCAACGCCCACGAAGTGCCGGTAGGCCGCGACCAAATCCAGCACGTGGAAATGACCCGCGACATCGCCCAGCGTTTCAACCACCGCTTCAAAGAACTGTTTGTGCTGCCCGAAGCCAAAGTGGACGACAACGTAGAACTCCTCGTCGGCCTCGACGGGCGCAAAATGAGCAAGAGCTATGGCAACACTATCCCGCTGTTTGAAAGCGAGAAAAAGCTGCAAAAAGCCGTGAACAAAATCATCACCAACCTCAAAGAGCCCGGCGAGCCGAAAACCCCCGACGAGAGCCCGCTGTTCGACATCTACAAAGCCTTCGCCACCCCCGCCGAAACCGCCGAATTCACCCAAATGCTCGCCGACGGCCTGGCCTGGGGCGAAGCCAAAAAACTGCTCGGCGCCAAACTGAACGAAGAGCTTGCCCCCAAACGCGAACGCTTCCACGAGCTCACCGCCCAGCCCGCACAAATCGAAGACATCCTGCAGGCCGGCGCTGCCAAAGCCCGCAAACAAGCCCGCGAACTGCTCGACCAAGTGCGCGACGCCGTAGGCATCCGTCCGCTTCGTTGAACAATACGGCTGTTTGGCAGACACACAAAAGGCTACCTGAAAAACCATCAACCGGGCCAAAGGTAACCACAATAAAGGCTACCTGAAATTTCAGGTAGCCTTCCCCATGGCAGCCGTGTAGGGTGTGTGCGGAACGCACACACGCAGCTTTGGAATAACTGGCAACGGCGCGTGTCCCTGCGGCATAAACCTCATGCTGAAAGGCTACCTGAAACAGAATTCAGGTAGCCTTTGGCGTTACGGCGGGCAAGCATCAAACCCAATATTTCGTTCCGCCTCACGGCAAACGGCAATAAGAGTAGATTGGGTTAGCCGCAGGCGTAACCCAACAAATAAAGTGAACCGTCGGGTTTCCCAACTTAAGCTACGCACTAAGCGGCTGTAGGGTGTGTGCCGCAGGCACGCACGCCGTTGTTTGAGGTTTGAATAACGCGTGCGTGCGTTCCGCACACACCCTACACACCCAGCAAGGGGAAGGCTACCTGAAAACACAGTTTCAACAAAGTTCAAACAGGGTTTCCAAAGAAAGCCGAGTTTCTGCGGTGCTGAAATTTCAAGTAGCCTTTTCTCATTCTCACCCCAAGCCCGGCCCGCGTTATAATCCACCCCTATCAATCACACCGAAACCACCGCCATGACCCCTACCCTAGAGCTCGACCTAACCGGCCTCAAATGCCCCCTGCCCATTCTCCGTGCCAAAAAAGCGCTGGCCACCTTAGAAACCGGGCAGATCCTTTCCGTGCGCGCCACCGACCCCGGCGCTCCCGACGACTTCGCCGCCTTCTGCCGCCAAACCGGCCACCAACTGCTCGCTTCCGACACGGATAACGGCGTGTTCGTTTTGGTGATCCAACACAAATAGCCCGGCTTCACCGCAATATCGTTTTAACCAACCTTGCAACACGGTTTCAGATAGCCTTATCCGCCCGGCATCCAAAGGCTACCTGAAAATATAACGTTCCAAATCACGAAAGCTCCCCACCATGCAAACCCTCACCCTCCTCCGCCCCGATGATATGCACCTGCACCTGCGCGACGGCGACACCCTGCGCCACGTTTTGCCGCACACCGCCCGCCAGATGGGCCGCGCCGTGATCATGCCCAACCTCAAGCCTCCGGTGGTTGGCGTGGCCGATGCCTTGGCCTACCGCGAACGCATCCTCGCCGCCCTGCCCGCCGGCAGCCGCTTCCAACCGCTGATGACACTCTATCTCACCGACCACGCCACCCCCGCCCTGGTGCGGGAAGCCAAAGCCGCCGACATCGCCGCCTTCAAACTCTATCCCGCCGGCGCCACCACCAATTCCGACAGCGGCGTAACCGACCTGTTCAAACTCCTGCCCGTGCTCGAAGAAATCGCCGCCCAGGATATGCGCTTCCTGGTGCACGGCGAAGTAACCGATCCCGCCATCGACATCTTCGACCGCGAAGCCGCATTCATCGAGCGTATCCTCCTGCCCGTGCTGAATAAAGTGCCCGGCCTCAAAACCGTGTTCGAGCACATCACCACCGCCGAAGCCGCCCGCCTCGTGTGCCAAAGCGGCGACAACCTCGCCGCCAGCGTTACCCCGCAGCACCTGCTGCTCAACCGCAACGACCTCTTGGTGGGCGGCGTGCACCCGCACCACTACTGCCTGCCCGTGCTCAAACGCGAAAGCCACCGCCAAGCCCTGCTCGAAGCCGTATCCGGTGCGCAATCGCATAAATTCTTCCTCGGCACCGACTCCGCGCCGCACCCGCAACACGCCAAAGAAAACGCCTGCGGCTGCGCCGGCATGTTCAGCGCCGCCACCGCTATCGAGCTCTACACCGAAGCCTTCGAGCAAATCGGCGCGCTCGGCAAACTCGAAGCATTCGCCTCGAAAAACGGCGCCCGTTTCTACGGCCTGCCCGAAAATACCGACACCATCACCCTGGTGAAACAAGCGCAAACCGTGCCCAACAGCTTCCCCATCGGCAACGGCGGGCAACTCGTCCCCATGCGCGCCGGCGGCAGCGTGGCTTGGACGATGCAACCGTAAGCCCCGCCCGCTCTGATTTTGATGCAAAAAGGCTACCTGAAAATAAGCGGAGCAAATTTCTGCAACGCTCACATTTTCAGGTAGCCTTTTTCATGTATAGCAAGTAACCCAAACTAATGGAAATGGCCTAGATAATGTTGGGTTTCCAACCCAACTTACCTACCTGAAAGTATTAGCAGTTACAATAAGATACTGGTTAAATATTTATTTAATAAAATAAGGTTTTGATATGAAATACTATTTATTATCCATAAACTCCAACAGTGAATTATGGAATGGATATTCAACTATTAGCCTATTCACAGATAAAGATAGCAATGATATATATTCTCCCATAAAAGCATAGGGTAATTTAGATTTATATTATGAAAATCTTAAATTTGATGAAAAATCAAACAATATTCCACCATTTAACATGGCAGATGATATTTTATTAATTCGGAAAGATATTAAAGACATAAGTATTCTTAAAGGCGAATACCTAGATTTGATTCCTGTCTTCAATCTTAATGGCAAGAATGAGTTCTTGGCTTTTGATATAAAAAACTTAATTTTTAATTGTGTGAATTGGGAGAAATCAAGTTTTGAGCCTTGGCCTCCTGAAAGGAAAATAAAAGAATGGGAACATCCTAGAGGCCAGATTTTTTATAAACCCGTTATTTATAAATCCAAAATACCTAATGATGTAGAAATTTTTAGAATAATGGAATGGCCTGATACTAATATAGTAATATCAGAGATTTTTAAAAATAAACTGTTGAAGCTAGATTTTAATCATAACTTTTTGAAATTTTTAAATATTGAGTTAGTGTAGGTAGATTGGGTTAGCCGTTTATGGCGTAACCCAACACAATGAAAATAGCCCAGATGTTTGGTTTCTAACCCAACCTAATCACTACAATTTCGATACAAAAAGCTACCTGAAAGCCCAGCCTCGGTTTCGCCAAGGCATTGCTTTCAGGTAGCCTTTTCATTGCAACAACGATGTGCTATTCAAACTCCGCCCACACCGGTGCGTGATCGCTGGGGCGTTCCAGCGCGCGCGGGGCGGTGTCTACGCCGGCGGCGGTAAGGCGCGGCAGCAGGGCTTGGCTGGCGAGGATGTGGTCGATGCGCAGGCCGAGTTTGCGGCGGAACATATTCATGCGGTAGTCCCACCAGGTGTAGAGCGGTTCGGCGGGGTGCAGGCGGCGCAGGCTGTCGGTGAGGCCGAGGTCGAGCAGGGTTTGAAACCAGGCGCGCTCTTCGGCGGAGCAGAGGATTTTGCCCTGCCATTTTTCAGGGTCGTACACATCCAAATCGGCGGGGGCGATGTTGAAATCGCCGAGCAGCACCAATTCCGAGTGTTGCACCAATTCGTTGCGGATAAATTCGGCCAGCGCGGCAAACCATTGCTGCTTGTAGGCAAATTTCTCGCTGCCCACGGCCTCGCCGTTCACGCAGTATACGTCCACCACACGCACGCCGCCGATGGTGGCGGCAATCACGCGCCGTTGCGGGTCGTTGGGCAGGGCGGGCAGGCCGGTGTGTACGTTTTGCGCTTCTTCTTTGCTGAGGATGGCCACGCCGTTGTAGGTTTTCTGCCCGCTCCACACGGCGCGGTAGCCGAGCATTTCGAAGGCGGAAAGCGGGAACTGGTCTTGATCCAGCTTGAGCTCTTGCAGGCAGAGCACGTCGGGCTGATGCTGAATCAGCCAGTCGCTCACGTGCGGCAGGCGCACTTTGAGGGAGTTTACGTTCCAAGTGGCGATTTTCATGGCGTTTGCTTTCGGAATGAATTTTTCAGGTAGCCTGCATCGATAGTGAGGCTACCTGAAAATATGCGCTTCAACGGAATTGAAACATTGGCTGGCGGTTTACTCGGCTTCGTCTATCCAAGCCTGTTGCACGGCTTCGAGGATGCGCTCGCCGCAACGCTGCGGGTCGTCATCAAACTCGGGCAAATCGAGGATGAGCTGGCGCAGCTGGGTGAAGCGGACGGTTTTCGGGTCGATGTCGGGATGGCGGTCGAAGAGTTCTTCGGCGATGCGTTGGGTGTCGGTCCATTTCATGATGAGGCTACCTGAAACTAGATGTGTACGGCCGGCGGCTGGGGAGCGCCAGGCTTAATGATGCTCGCGGGCGTGGTTGATGGTGTATTTGGGAATCTCCACCACGAGGTCTTCGCCGGCCACTTTGGCCTGGCAGCTCAAGCGCGATTCGGCTTCCAAGCCCCAGGCTTGGTCGAGCAGGTCTTCTTCGATTTCGCTGGGTTCTTCCAGGCTGTCGAAGCCTTGTCGCACGATCACGTGGCAGGTGGTGCAGGCGCAGGATTGCTCGCAGGCATGCTCGATTTCGATGCCGTTGTCGAGCAGCAGGCTGCAAATGCTTTCGCCTTCGGAGGCGTTTTCGATGATTTTGCCTTCGGGGCACAATTCGCTGTGTGGCAAGACGGTTACTTTGGGCATGGTGTGTGCTTTCTTGGCTAAATTTTTGAGTGGCGTATTGTAACGGAAAAGGCTACCTGAAAACAGTTGATTGCTTTTCAGGTAGCCTCTATTGCAACGGGGCTTACAGCTTGCCGCCGCCCACGCCGTTGGCAATTTCGCGCACCGCGCTCACATACAGGCGGCTGTGGTTGTATTGCCAAACGGCGAAGAAATTGTTGAGGCCGATATAATAATCATACTGGCCGGGCGTGGTTTCCAGGCGGAACAGCACGGCTTTTTCGTGGTCGGCCACTTCCTCCAGCGGCGTTACCCCCATCTGCCGCAGCTCGCCCACGGTTTTATTCAGCGCAGTTTTTTCATCAATCAGCGCCAGCAGTTCCGGCGTGGGCACCATCGACACCGGCACCATCACCTTGCCGCCGCGCCGCCAGCCGTGCGCCTTCAGATAGTTGGCCACCGAAGCCGCCACATCCGGCACGCTGCCCCAGATGTTGCGCTGGCCGTCGCCGTCGTAATCCACCGCCCATTTGCGGTAGCTCGACGGCATAAACTGCGGCATCCCCATCGCCCCGGCGTAGCTGCCGGTGAAGCTGAATGGATCGCGTCCTTCTTCTTTGGCCATCAGCAGGAATTCATGCAACTCCTGCTGGAAAAACTCGCCGCGACGCGGGTAGCCGAACGCCAGCGTGGGCAGCGAATCGGCCAGGCGGAAGCTGCCCATATTGCTGCCATAGTTCGTTTCGATGCCCACAATCGCCACCAACACTTCCGCCGGCACGCCGTATTCGCTCGCCACTTGGTCGAGCACTTGGCGGTATTGCTGGTAGAAACGGCGGCCGCCGTTGATTTTGCCCGCGCCGGCATTGCCGCTACGGAACTCATACCACGGACGCGACGTGCCGGGGCGGTTCATGATATTGACAATATTGCCCTTATACACCGACTGCGCGAAAAACTGCTGCAACTGGCCTTCGCCCATCACGCCCAACCCGGCCTGCTGCCGGATAAAACGCTGCACCTCGGCATTTTGGCTGAACCCGGTTTCCGACACCGGCAAGGCCGATGCTTCCGGCACCGCCTTCTGCGCCTCCGGCACAGGCGCAATCGGCTGCTCGCTGCTGCATGCGGCCAACACAAACAAAACGGCTAAAGCGGGGGCAAATTTCAATTTCATCATGGTTTCCAAGCAAACAAACAATGCATAAAGTGTAGCACAGGCAGCCAACCCGACGCGAATGCAAAGGCTACCTGAAAACTTTCAGGTAGCCTTTAATGCTTGCCGGTCAAGCAGCTAACGTCTTGCCACCGCGGCCGTGGCCAGATATTGCTGTGCCCCGGCGGCAATGGCGCGGGCGGCTTTTTGGCGGAACTGGCTGCTGGCCAGCATCCGCTCTTCGGTGGGGTTGGAAATGAAGGCGGTTTCCACCAAGATCGACGGAATATCCGGCGCCTTGAGCACGGCGAAGCCGGCCTGATCCACATGGCCTTTGTGCAAGCGGTTGATTTTGCCCATTTCGTCGAGCACCGATTTGCCCAGGCGCAAGCTATCGTTAATGGTGGCGGTTTGCACCAGATCAAACAGCGTGTGGTCCACCTGCCGGTTGCCGCTCACGCGGATGCCGCCGATTTGGTCGGAGGCATTTTGCGATTGCGCCAGCCAACGGGCGGCGGCGCTAGTGGCTCTGCCCCGGCTTAAGGCATACACGCCGGTGCCGCGCGGTTGCGGCGTGGTGAAGGCATCGGCATGAATCGAAATGAAAATATCGGCTTTGCGGCTGCGCGCCTTGGCCACGCGCACACCCAGCGGGATAAACACGTCTTCATTGCGCGTCATGTACACCTGATAGCCGAGCCGCTCCATTTCGCGTTTGGCTTCGCGCGCAATCGAAAGTACCACGTCTTTTTCGCGCAAGCCGCTGGGGCCGACCGCGCCGGAATCTTCGCCGCCGTGGCCGGGATCGAGCATCACCACCAGCTTGCGGTTGCCGCGCCGATTGCCGCCGGCCTGGTTTTGCACCGGCGGCACGCTGGTGGTTTGCGCCTGCTCGGTGGCGGTGCCGTCTTGGCGGATGCGGCCGTTGGTGTAGTCTTGCAAGAGCGCCATCAGCGGATCGTCGGCTTCTTGCGCCAGCGCGGCGGCCCGGGTGGGATAGAGGTCGATTACCAGACGGTGTTTGAAATTGGCCACCGGCGCGAGCGAGAACACTTGCGGGTTCACGGCGGTTTTCAAATCCATCACCACGCGAATGGTATCGGGGTTGAACTGCCCCACGCGAATGCCGGCCACATAAGGATCGCTGCGGCTGAGCTTCTGCGGCAGGCTCTGCACCACGCTGTCGAGGCTCGCGCCCTGAATGTCCACCACCAGACGGCGCGGGTTGTCCAGCAGGAAATATTTATGTTGCAGAGGGCGGGTAGATTCGAGCGTGGCGCGGGTATAGGAAGAGGCCGGCCAGATGCGCACGGCCACAAACTGCGGCGTGCCGTGCGCTTCGCCCGTGGGCAAAATGCTCAGGAGCAGCAGGCCGGCGCCGCTGCTTAGGAAAGTTCGGCGGGTAAGTTTTGCCATAATTCGATGAGTTGCTTGCCTTTTTCGGAATCGGCGGAAAGGGTGCAGACACGGCCGCTGCCGCTGTTTTGCAGCGCGATACGCAAATCGGCTGCAGGCACGAAGCCTGCAGCGCGTTGCGGCCATTCGATGAAATGGAGGGCGGGCTCGGCAAACAGTTCGCCCAGCCCGGCATCCTCCCACTCTTCCGGCGCGGCGAAGCGGTATAAATCGAAATGGTTTACCGCTAGGCCGTTTGGCCGGTAGCTTTCCACAATGGCATAAGTGGGGCTTTTCACTGCGCCCGCATGCCCCAACCGGCGCAAAATAGCGCGCACCAACGTGGTTTTGCCCGCGCCCAAATCGCCTTCCAGCCACACCGCCAGCGGTGCGGCCAAATCGGGCGCGATGCGGTTGCCGAAGGCTTCGGTGGCGGCTTCACCGTTGAGAAAGAAAGAGAGGGAGTTTTGCATAGGGCGGATTATAACCCGAAATACTGTTGGGAAAGTTTAAGCTGGGCGGCTTTCAACCAGCCTGCTAATGCTGACTTGGCAGCTTTTAATGCATTGAAGCTGCGCTTTCAGGTAGCCTGGATTGAGGCTACCTGAAAACTTATAGTGAATTAACAAAAACCAGTACAGCGTTGGCTCGCCTTGCCGTAACGTGTGTATTGTCTGCGGCTCGCCGCCTTATCCTGATTTTTGTTAATCCACTATAAATTCGCCCTATCGTGAAATGGATGTGCGCTAAAAGCGTGCGACGGCATTGCCCCGCCATTGCAGAAAGCCAAATTGCAGAAAACCAAAAGGCTACCTGAAAACGAAGTTTCCATGCAGTTAAAACCTGCCAAGCCGTTTTCAGGTAGCCTTTATATTCTGCAACCGTTTCGCCCGGCAGCACAGCCGGATTTACGGGTGAAATTAAGCGCGCAGGCTGCCGTCGTCCATGGTGAGCACGCGGTCGAAGCGTTTGGCCAGTTGCTCGTCGTGGGTAACCACGATCAGGGCGGTGCCCAGCTCGTGTTTGAGCTCCAGCATCATTTCCAGCGCGTGGGTGGCGTTTTTGCGGTCGAGGTTGCCGGTGGGCTCGTCGGCCAGCAGGCAGTCGGGCTTGGTTACCAGGGCGCGGGCGATGGCGGCACGTTGGCGTTCGCCGCCGGAGAGTTCGCCTGGGCGGTGGGTTTTGCGGCTGCCCAAGCCGACTTTTTCTAAAATTTCGGCGGCGGCCGCCTGCGCTTCGGCGCGGCTTTTGCGTGCCACCAGCAGCGGCATCATCACGTTTTCCAGCGCGGAAAACTCGGGCAGCAGGTGGTGGAATTGGTAAACAAAGCCCAAATGGCGGTTGCGCAGCCGACCGATGGCCACTTGGGAGAGGCTGTTGAGGCCCTGCCCTTGGATTTTCACTTCGCCGCTGGTGGGCTTATCCAGCCCGCCGAGAATGTGCAGCAGGGTGGATTTGCCGCTGCCGGAAGCGCCGATGATGCCGATGCCTTCGCCTGAGGCTACCTGAAAATCGATATTGCGCAGCACTTCCACTTTGAGGCTGCCGTCGTCGTAGGTTTTGCCTACGTTTTGGCATTGGATAACGGCTTCTTTATTCATAGCGCAAGGCCTCTGCGGGTTGGGTTTTGGATGCGCGCCAGCTGGGCAGCAGGGTGGCCACGAAGGAGAGACCGAGGGAAATGGCAACAATCGCCAGCACGTCGGACAGCTTCACTTGCGAAGGCATGTAGTCGATGAAATAGATGGCGGAAGTAACCAGCTTGCGGCCGGCCATCTGCTCGATGGCGGCAACGATAACGCCCACGTTCAGCGCCACGGTTACGCCCAGCGCCACGCCGATGGCGGTGCCGACCACACCCAAGAGCGTGCCCTGCACCAGGAAAATCTTCATGATGCCGCGCGGGGGCAGGCCGAGAGTGCGCAAGATGGCGATGGCGGCCTGCTTTTCGGTTACGGTCATGATGAGGGTGGAAATCAGGTTGATGGAGGCGACAAGGCTGATGAAGAACATGATGACGAACATCATCTTTTTCTCCACTTCCACGGCTTGGAAGTAGTCGCGGTTTTGGTAGGTCCAGTCGAAGGCGGCGATGCGGTTGCGCTGCTCGGCGGGCACGATGGCGGCGGTTACGTCGGGAGCGGTTTCTGGCTGCGAGAGGCGCAGCTGAATGCCGACATCGCCATCCCCAGCACGATACAGGGTTTTGGCGTCTTCAATATGGATGATGGACAGGCTGTTATCCACGGCGAAAATGCCGGTGGAAACAGTGGCGGCCACGGTAAATTGCTTCATACGCGGCACCATGCCCACCGGTGTAACGTTGCCTTCGGGCGAAATCAGGGTAACTTTCTCACCCGGCTGCACGCCTAAGCGGTCGGCAATATCTTTGCCCAAAATCATTTCAAACTGGCCGGGCTTGAGCTGCTGATACAGTTCGTTGGGCAGCTTTTCGCCGTATTCCGACACTTTCGGCTCTTCAGCCGGGTCGATCCCCTTTACCTGCACACCCTGAACCTCGCCGGAATTGGCCAGCAGTGCCTGCCCGCTCACATAAGGCGCCACGCCCAGCACACGCGGGTTGGCTTGGGCGATTTTGGCCAGACCCTGCCAGGTGTCGCCCGGTTCGGCCTGTAGATAGCTCATCTGCATATGCGGGGTAACCTTCAGCAGCTGGCCGCGGATTTCTTTTTGAAAACCGTTCATGACGGAAAGCACCACAATCAGCGCGGTTACGCCGGTGGCAATGCCGAAAATCGAGATGATGCTGATAACAGACATCAGCCCGTTGCGTTTTTTGGCGCGCATATAGCGCAGGCCGATCCAAGTTTCTAAGGAAAGCATAGTGGAATGGGCTCCGCAGTCTGCCGAAGCAGGCTGCAATCATGGGATTGGCAGGGTTTCAGGTAGCCTTTATCCGGCTAAAAGCCACTTCATGCAACATCAGTTCGCTTCATTTGCACAATATGCTAGCTGTGCATTTGATACGGCGGCAAGGCACATGCGCTCTGCACTTGCCTGGCAATTAGATTGCAAAAGCGGCACACAGTATACAGACTATTTCCCAGGCGGACATTCGGATTACGCGCATTTGCCCTATTTAACGACAGATACGCCCTGAGTGCGGCTACACCCTGAGTACAGCAGATATAGAAAACTGCATTCTCTGCCAAGCAGAAAATGCAGTTTGGGTAGAAAGTATAGCTGAAGGATTATTTCAGCTTGGTTTCTTTGTAAACCACGTGCTTGCGGGCAACCGGATCGAATTTTTTGATTTCGAATTTGCCGGGGGTGGTCCGCTTGTTTTTGGTGGTGGTGTAGAAATGGCCGGTGCCGGCGCTGGATTCCAGCTTGATTTTATCGCGCATGACTCTAATTCCTTAAATAATGTGATTAGGCTTCGCCGCGTGCGCGCAGATCAGCCAGAACGGCATCAATACCAACTTTGTCAATCAAACGCAAAGCCGCATTGGAAACGCGCAAACGCACCCAGCGGTTTTCGCTCTCAACCCAAAAACGGCGCGATTGCAGGTTCGGCAAAAAACGGCGCTTGGTTTTGTTGTTGGCGTGCGATACGTTGTTACCGGACATCGGCCGCTTTCCGGTTACTTTGCAAACTCGTGCCATGGTTATTCTCCAAACTTCAAAAAATATTAGATAGAAACGAAACTTGCTTTATACCATAGAAAGCATTTCCAGTTCAAGTTTTATCGCGATGAACTTGGCGGATGTGCTGCTGGATACAACATTTTGCGGGCACCCCATCCTAAAGAGGCATAGTTAATCCTTCAGTTTCTTGTTTCAAAAAACATTTGCTTTTGCTCGGTACGTTAATTTTCAGGTAGCCTTATTCGTGGGACGCTTATTGATCTTGTGCAGCGGATGGCACTGGGCGCAACCCAGCCGGTATTGACACCAAAATAACGGTTGTAGTGGTTAGGTTTACCACGCCATCTGACCAGCGCCCAGTTTTTACCATGATCATCGGGGCTGCGTTCAAACAAGGTAACATTTAGATTAGCAGGCAGACTGCCCAAAATACGGCCGCCAGGCGTTTCACGTACTGGGGCAGCCGCGGCGATGCGGCAGCTTTCTGCATGGGTGGCAGCGGAAACTAGCGCAAACAGAACGAACAAGCTAAGGTGTTTCATTTTGAGTCTCCCATGGTCAAGGATAATTAGGATACCTGAAAAATAGCCTATCTGGGTAGGTAATTAGTTAGATGCCCTGTTGTAACAAAGCAGAATTGAGGTACCTCTTGTTTTTCGCGGACGCGGCTTTGCAGATGCAGACGCTCGTCTAATATTTCACTTTTCAATCATATAACTATAACGAAATTATAATTGAATTGGCTTGACATAAGGCCGAAAGGTAACCGTACTGAAGTAAAACAAGACAACTCAATGCTGTAGCTGAATCTAAGTTAATTCGCTATAACACATACTTAAGATACAGCCAAACACCAAATTTAAAGGCAACACAATGGACAAATCAAACGCCAGCGTAAGTAAATTCCTCAGTTATATCCTGCGCCACCATCCCGAAGCCATCAGTTTAACGCTGGATGGCGAAGGCTGGGCAGATGTGGATGAGCTATTAACCCAGGCAACCGCACACGGGCGCAATATCAGCCTGCCGCTATTGCATGAGGTGGTGGCCACCAATAATAAAAAACGGTTTACGCTGTCTGCCGATGGCCGCAAAATCCGTGCCGAACAAGGGCATTCCACGGCACAAGTGGATATTGCCTACACCGAAACCGAGCCGCCAGAAATCCTGTATCACGGCACGGCGCAGCGTTTTGCCGAGGCGATTGAACAACAGGGCTTGCTGCCGGGCAGCCGGCATTATGTGCACTTGTCGGGCGATGTGGAAACGGCTGTGTCGGTGGGTAGCCGCCACGGCAAGCCGTTGGTTCTGAAAGTGCAGGCCGGCTTGATGCGGCGGCAGGGTTTTGTGTTTTACTTAACAGCCAATAAAGTGTGGCTGATTAAAGAAGTGCCGCCACAGTTCTTACGACAAATGTAAGAGGCTACCTGAAACTTTTCGATTGCGCAGGCAGACTTTCAGGTAGCCTGTTAGCTATGGATTAACAGGGCCATCTGAAGGTACAAACTTTAACCTAGAGCAAACATTTGGCCTGCAATATTCTTGAATAATCTAGGGCGTGCCATTTCGCTGTTGAGTAAAACCTTTGTTAAAATCCGCCATTTCCGCCGCACGGGCAAACAATCTACTTGCCACTTGCGCCTTGTGGCTTTACAGTTCGGCCTGTGCGAAATGCACGTTTTTCAGGAGAAATCCCCCATGCAACAGACAAAAGACCAAGAATGGCTGCTGGTGGACGGCGGCAATCTTGAGGTGTGTGTGACCCGCGAAGCAGATGCCGTAGAAGAAGCGCAACGTCTGCGTTTCGACATCTTCGGCCGCGAGATGGGCGCCGGAATACATGGCGAAAACGGCCGCGACATCGACCATTACGACGAATTCTGTCGTCACCTTATTGTGCGCGACAAAACCAGCGGCCGCATCATCGGCACCTACCGCCTGATTACCGAAGAGGCGGCCAAAGCTGCCGGCGGCTGGTATTCCGATTCAGAATTCGACCTCTCCCGCATCCGCCATATCCTGCCCAAAACCGTGGAACTGGGGCGCGCCTGCGTACATAAGGACTACCGCACCGGCGGCACGATTTCATTGCTGTGGATGGGCTTGATCAGCTTCATGCAAGCGCACGGCCTGGAATACATGATCGGCTGCGGCAGCGTGCATGTGGACGACGGCGGGCACTACGCCGCCAGCCTGTTTAACCAGCTCAAGCAAACCCATTATTCGCCCGAGGAATACCGCGTGTTCCCGAAAGTACCGCTGCCGCTGAACGAACTACGGCAGGATTTGGAGGTGGAGGCGCCGCCCCTGATGAAGGGCTATCTGCGCGCCGGCGTATGGATTTGCGGCGAGCCGCATTGGGACAAGGATTTCGGCAGTGCCGATATGCTGGTGATGATGCCGATGGCCAATATCCATCCGCGTTATGCCAAACATTTTGTTAAATAAGTCAGGAGATAAGGTTAGCTGATGCGCAAGCTCAGACTGATTGTCAGGCTATTTGGAGTGGCCGCCGTTTTGCTGTGGGGCTGCTTTCAGGTAGCCTTGTTTTTCGGCCGTGAAGATAAGGCCAAACGTCAATGGCGGATTCAACGCTGGTCGCGCCGGTGCATGAAAGTGTTCGGTACCAAGCTGACCGTGCACGGCGCGGAGCGTTTTTTCGCCGAGGGCGGCCAGTTTATGGTGGGCAACCACATCTCCTGGCTGGATATTTTTCTCATCAACTCCGTGCAAGCCGTGCGCTTTGTGGCTAAACAGGAAGTGCGCGACTGGCCGGTAATCGGCTGGCTGGTGGCGCGGGTGGACACGGTATTCATCAAACGCGGCAACCGCCAATCGTCACAGCAGGTGATGGATGTGCTGTTGCAGATTTTGGCGGAAAAAGACTACGCCGTGGTGTTCCCTGAAGGCACGAGCACTGACGGGCACGGCATCAAGCCGTTTAAGAGCGGGCTGTTCGATACCGCCATCATTGCCAAACAGCCGGTGTGGCCGGTATTGGTGTACTACCCGAACGAAGACGGCAGCCCAAACACAAATATGGCCTATTGCGGCGACACCAGCCTGTGGGAGTCGTTTTGCCGCATCCTGCCGCAAAAGCGTAGCGAAGGCGTGCTGTATTTTCTGGAGCCGATTCCGCCGGAAGGCAAAACGCGGCAGGAGCTGTGCGCGGCCGCCCAAGCGCAAATTGCGGCCAAACTGGCCGAACTGCGCGGCCTGCCGCCCGAGAGTGTGGTGGAGGAAAAAGGTGCTGTGTTTGAGCGGACTTAATCCACTGTGATGATTATTGAGCCGTCCCGTTTGTTGGGGCGGCTTTTGTTTGGCTTGGTAACTTTAGGATTTTCAGGTAGCTTCCAATCAAAAATCGGCAGCCATAGCTGAAATCATAATTTCTTCACACCAATACAGCGAAGAGCAGACGGTAAGTAGCACGGCAAAGCAGGCCAACGCAGTAGGAAGCTAAATTTCAGGTAGCCTGTGGGCAGAGCAGGCTACCTGAAATTTTGTGGCATTCAATTTGAAATATCCAACAGGCCTAACCAAGCAGCAAGCGGCGCAGGATATTTTCGTAGATGGAGGAGAGGCGGGGGATGGCGGCAAGCTCGATGTGCTCGTCGATCTGGTGGATGCTTTCATTCACCGGGCCGAGCTCGATGAGTTCGCGGGCAATGGCTTTGATAAAGCGGCCGTCCGATGTGCCGCCGCCGGTGGAAAGAGAGGCTTGGATGCCGCACTCTTCGGCAATGGCGGCTTGGGCAGCTTGGATGAGGCGGCCGGTTTCGGTTAGGAAGGGTTGGCCGGAGAGCTGCCATTGGAGGCTGTAGTGCAAACGGTGTTTCTCCAAGATGGCTTCCACGCGGCGTTGCAGGCTTTCGGCATCGGATTCGGTGGAGAAACGGAAGTTGAACTGGACGGATAGTTCGCCGGGGATGACGTTGGTGGCGCCGGTGCCGGCGTGGATATTGGAAATTTGGAAGCCGGTGGGCGGGAAGTAGGCGTTGCCGTTGTCCCAATGCCCAGCGGTGAGTTCGGCCAGGGCGGGGGCGGCAAGGTGGACGGGGTTGGCGGCAAGGTGGGGATAGGCGATGTGGCCTTGTTTGCCGCGGATGGTGAGGCTACCTGAAAGCGAGCCGCGACGACCGTTTTTGATGGTGTCGCCCAATTCGCGTTCGGCAGTCGGCTCGCCGACGATGCAGTAGTCGATATGCTCGCCGCGTGCGCGCAGGGTTTCCACCACGCGCACGGTGCCGTCTTTGCCGTCGCCCTCTTCGTCTGAAGTAATCAGCAGGGCGAGGCTACCTGAAAATTGCGGATATTGTGCAACGAAGCGTTCGCAGGCGGTGATGAAGCAGGCGATGCCGGTTTTCATGTCGGCCGCACCGCGCCCGTAGAGCTGGCCGTTGCGTTCGGCGGGCTGAAACGGCGGGGATGTCCAGGCTTCGGCCGGGCCGGGCGGGACAACGTCTGTATGCCCGGCAAAGCATGCCAGAGGCGTGCCGTTGCCGCGCCGCGCCCACAGGTTTTGCGTTTGACCGAAGGGCATGGGTTCGACAGTAAAGCCGATGGCGCGCAGGCGCTCGGCGATTATCTCTTGGCAGCTGTGGTCGTCCGGGGTAATGGAGGCCTGTGCGATAAGTTGTTTGGCTAGTTGGAGAGAAGCGGTTTCAGGCATATGGGCAAAGTTGCAATAGATAATAATGAGACTGGGTTATAGCGGGTTTGCTTGAATTTGCCAAGTTTCAAGTAGCCTGCAAACTGGGAAAGGCTACCTGAGGATTAAGCCACAATTTAAAGCTGTTGATAAAACAACTCCCCACACATTTATTTTTACTGATGAATGAAACAACTAGCCAATATTATACATAGACAAAAGAATATTTTCGGCGAAATAGCTTGACTTAAAAAATAAGCCTGACTATAATTCGAAACTTCACAGCGCACCCGTAGCTCAGTTGGATAGAGTATCTGGCTACGAACCAGAGGGTCGGGCGTTCGAATCGCTCCGGGTGCGCCACAATTTATCCGCGCCCATCGTCTAGCGGTTAGGACATCGCCCTTTCACGGCGGTAACGGGGGTTCGATTCCCCCTGGGCGTGCCAGATTTCGAGAGTCCAGTTAATTCTGGGCTTTGGAATAATAAAAATAGCAATTATTTTGGAACTTAACCCTGAAAACAAGGTTAAGTTCTTTTTATTTATGCTTTATATATAACTTAACTGCTGCAATTCCTTGTTCTACTTCATTTGGAATCAATAAATAGCATTAGACTGCTAGCTAAAAGCAGCATCACAAGAGAATAACAAAGAGAGCCAGCGCAAGCATAGTGAATCAAAATAAGAGCAAGACAAAGCAAGCGGTAAGCTGAAAACACTAACGGAAGTACGGCAGGGCGGGTTAATGTTGCAGCGGAAGTGAAGTTAATTTGCTATAAACAAATGAAGCACTACAGCCTTGCCAATACATTGTAGTGAATTAACAAAAATCAGGACAAGGCGACGAGCCGCAGACAGTACAGATAGTACGGCAAGGCAACGCTGTACTGGTTTTTGTTAATTCACTATAACCACTTAGCCCAAACACAATTAAAGGCTACCTGAAAATTTTCAGGTAGCCTTTTCACCAATCCTCTCGCATCACGATAATTGCACTCAACCCACTGATTGTGCAAATGCCTCAATCCGTGCCGCCAGCTTCTCGGCGCTCAATCCCAAGTCATCTAGCAGGATGGCCGGATCGCCGTGGCCGGTAACGATGTCTTTGATACCCAGCAGCAACACAGGCAAGCGGCAGCCCTGTTTGGTCAGCACTTCCAACACCGCGCTGCCGGCTCCGCCTTGCACGGCGTTTTCTTCGATACACACCAGCCGCTGGTGGGTGGCGGACAGTTCGGCAATCAATTCTTCATCCAGCGGTTTCACAAAGCGCATATCGGCCACGGTTAAATCCAGCTGTTCCGCTGCCTGCAACGCGGGCTGCACCATACTGCCGAAAGCCAACACGGCGGTTCCTCTGCCCTGCCGCCGTACCACGCCTTTGCCTACCGGCACGGTATCCAAGCTGCTGCCGATTGCCGTGCTGCCGCTGGCGCCGCGCGGGTAGCGCACGGCTGTCGGGCAATCCAGCGCGTAGCAGGTGGAAAGCAACAAGCGGCACTCTTCGCCGCTGCTGGGGGCAGCCAGTACCATATTCGGGATGCAGCGCAGGAAGCTCAGATCATAGGCACCGGCATGGGTGGGGCCGTCGGCGCCGACGATACCGGCGCGGTCGACGGCGAACAATACCGACAAATTTTGCAATGCCACGTCGTGCACCAACTGGTCGTAGGCGCGCTGCAGGAAGGTGGAGTAAACCGCCACCACAGGCTTAATGCCACAGCAGGCCAGGCCGGCAGCAAAAGTAACGGCGTGCTGCTCGGCAATGCCGACATCGAAATAGCGTTCGGGAAAGCGTCGCTCAAATTCCACCAATCCGCTGCCTTCACGCATGGCGGGGGTAATGGCGACTAATTTGTTATCTACGGCGGCTTGGTCGCATATCCATTGGCCGAAAATTTGGGTGTAGCTCAAAGGGGCAGCGCCGCCGCTAACCGGGCCTTGGTCGGGATTGAATTTGCCCACTGCGTGAAAACCGACCGGGTCGTTTTCGGCCAGTTTGTAGCCCTGCCCTTTTTGCGTGAGCACATGCAAAAGCTGCGGGCCTTTGCGCTGTTTCATCTCTTTGAGCACGGCCACCAGCTGCCGCACGTCGTGGCCGTCCACCGGGCCGGTGTAGGTGAAGCCGAAGTTGTCGAACAGGGAATCGGGGCGGATGCGCGAACCGTCGAGCACGCTTTTCAGCCGCTGCTCCACTTTCTGCGCGATGTGCAGCGCACCGGGCAGTTTGTCGAGCACTTTTTCGGATTTGTGTTTGATGCTGCGCAGGGTGTCGCGCCAGTCTTTGCCCTGGCTGCCGGCAAGATATTTGGGGAAAGCGCCCACGTTGGGGGAAATCGACATTTCGTTGTCGTTGAGGATAACCAGCAAATCGGTATCCATATCGCCGGCATTGTTCAGCGCTTCAAAAGCTTGGCCGGCGGTCATCGCGCCGTCGCCGATAACGGCCACGCTGCGGTTGGGGCTACCTGAAAGCTTGTCGGCCACCGCCATGCCCAATGCCGCACCGATGGAGGTGGAAGAATGGCCGACGCCGAAATCGTCGTATTCCGATTCGCTGCGCTTGGGGAAACCGGCCAAGCCGCTGTATTGGCGCATGGTGTGCATACGATTGCGGCGGCCGGTGAGCACTTTGTGCGGATAGCTTTGGTGGCCTACGTCCCAAATTAAGTGGTCGTTGGGCGTGTCGTACACATAATGCAATGCCACAGCCAGCTCTACCGCGCCCAGATTGCTGGCGAAATGGCCGCCGGTCTGGCTGATGCTCTCCAACAGAAAGGTGCGCAGTTCGGCAGCCAGCTGCGGCAGCTGGTCTTCACGCAAACGGCGCAAATCCTGCGGATAGTCGATGGTATCGAGAAGCGGCGTGGTAGTCATGGTGTGGCGGTTCCCTATTGATTGGGATAAATAAAGGCGGATTATATAGCCATTCCGCCCGGCACGGCAGGCAAATTGGCATCAACACGCCAATCCTTGCTATGATGGCACTTTCCCACCCGGCCACCGACATGACCGACACTGCCCAAATCATCACCAGCTACGGCCGCCGCTTTATCGTACGCACTGCCGATGGACACACCTTCGAGGCCACCACCCGAAAAAAACGGGTGGACTTCGCCTGCGGCGACCAAGTGCACATTACGCCGCTGAATGCCGAGCAGGCAGTGATTGAAGATTTCCTGCCGCGCCGCAGCCTGCTCTATCGGCAAGATGCTTGGAAAACCAAGCTGATTGCCGCCAATGTAAGCCAACTGCTGATTGTACTGGCTGCCGTGCCTACACCCAGCGAGCTGCTATTACAACGCGCCCTGCTGGCGGCAGAAGCAGCCGATATCGGCGCGGTGATTGTGTTGAACAAAACCGATTTGCCGGAAACAGAACAATGGCGCAGCAAACTGGCGTTTTACGAAGGCCTAGGCTATCCCGTGCTGCCTGTCAGCGCCATGCAAGATGCCGCCGCCCTGCTGCCGGTGTTGAATGGGCACACCAGCATCCTGTTGGGCCAAAGCGGCATGGGCAAATCCACTCTGATTAACGCCCTGCTCGGCCAAAGCATTGCCCGCACCAACGAAATCTCCAGCGCCCTCGACTCCGGCAAACACACCACCACCCACGCCCAGCTCTACGACCTAAACGAAACCTCCTGCATCATCGACTCCCCCGGTTTGCAGGAATTCGGCCTGCACCATCTTCAGGTAGCCTCCCTGCCCCAATACTTCCCCGATATGCGCGGCTTCATCGGCCAATGCCGATTCCACAACTGCAGCCACCGCCAAGAGCCCGGCTGCGCGCTCAAAGCCGCCGCCGAAGCCGGCCATATCCGTGCCGACCGCCTGCAGCTTCTGCAACAGCTGACCGATGAACTATCCACGAAGAAATGGTAGCCCTCTGAGGCCGTTTACCGACATTGCTGTATTTACATAGCCCTGCATATCTTTACCCGCCCAAACTTGCACAATCAGAATAGATAATTTACCATTTTTAAAAAGGCAATCTATCAGATAATATTAATGATTTATCTGTTTGCGCTAGAAAATAACAGCTTTAAAGAGAGTAAATTATGCCAAAAAAAACCACCAACTACGTTGTAACCATTGCTGATGCCATCAACAGCAACCAAAACCGTCAAGTTGTGCTACAGCTACCGCGCGAAGAAATACGCTATCTGAACCAGGCCGAATTTAAAAAATTCGTGGCCGACAAATGCCAAGTGAGCGCATTTAAAATTCACTCTATCGAGCGTTTTTACAAATAAGCTCTTACTCAAAAGGCCTCAGCTATTCAGCCATATATAGCAAAACCGCTCCGGCTTAATAACCGGAGCGGTTTTATATGAGGTGGCGAGCCGGAACCCCGGCACTGCTGAATTCAGGGTGGGCTGCTTGCTTCCGCACCTGACCCCTTGCCCCAAACCTGCATGCGGGGGGACCCGCCATAAGAATTGCGGATTATACGGAGCCAAATACATTTTGCCAAGACGGCAAAATTTTCAGGTAGCCTCAACATTGATATAACTGACGGGTGTAAACTCAGCCGCTACAGTGTTTTTCAGGTAGCCTGTATTACCCGCTATCACGAAGATAAAACCCACCTGTTCACCCGACACTCCTAAAAAGGCTACCTGAAAACCTCGTCCGGCTTTCAGGTAGCCTTTATTTTGTATAAGCCAACAGCCCAATTACTGGCGGAAACCTTCCAACACCTTAACACGGAATATCGGAAACTCATCCAGCTCGTCCAACACGAACAGCTGGGCATCATGTTCCTTCTCAAACCCTTTTTCAAATTTTTCCAACAGGGTGGTGCGGGCGTTGCTAACATCGTATTTCTTGGTGATTTTCAAGCGTGCCGCCCATTGGCGGCGTGCCGGATCTTCGATAATCATCATCAGGCAGTGCAGCTCAAAATCGCCCTTATCGTCGTTGCCGGAAAACTTGTCTGAAAAATTGCGCAACATACTGCTCTTTCCCTTTTAATATTAAAAAAAATATAAAAAACTTAACCTGATTATACGTTTTGTCCGCAGGCAGTGTCATTGTTTGCCCGTGTGATATTTTTGATTTAAGTCAAATAAAGGACGAATTGGATATAATTTAAATAATTTCTCGGGAAAGGCAGACAAAAAACTGAATTATCAGGCCAAAAGCATCATTTAGCCCACACGGTAAAATGCCAGGCTGCCCAGCAGGTTCGGCAGGCAGGATACGCGCCGGCCGCCGGCCATCACCGCGCGTTCCAGCACGCGGATGCGGTTTTTCGCGCACAGGCGGTCGAAATCGCTGAGGGTGCACCAATGAATATTCGGCGTATCGTACCAATCGTAGGGCATGCGCTCGCTCACCGGCATATGCCCGCCGAAGGCTACCTGAAAACGGTTGCGCCAATAGCCAAAATTGGGGAAGGTAACAATCGCTTCCTTGGCCACGCGGGTGAGGTCGCGCAGGATGGTTTCCACGTTTTGCATGGCCTGGATGGTTTGGCTGAGCACAATCACATCGAAGCTGCCGTTGCCGAACGCCTGCAAACCCTGCTCCAAATCAGCCTGAATCACGTTCACGCCGCGGGCGATGGCGGCAATCACGCTGCCGGTGTCGATTTCCACGCCGTAGCCTTTGCAGTTTTTGTGTTTCACCAGGGCGTGCAGCAATTCACCGTCGCCGCAGCCCAAATCCAGCACGCGGCTGCCGGCGGGAATCCAGTCGTAAATCAGTTGCAGGTCGTCACGCAGATTCATGCGCCAACTCCTTGTGGATATTATCGATATAGGCTTTCACGGCTTTCAAATACGGTTCGTCTTCCATCAGGAAGGCATCATGGCCGTGGGAAGATTCGATTTCGATGTATTGCACGTCTTTTTCCGCGCTGATCAGGGCTTTCACCAATTCATGCGAACGTTCCGGCGCAAAACGCCAGTCGCTGCTGAAGCTGGCCACGAAGAATTTGGCCTGCACGCCCAAGAGCGCGGTGTGCAGATTGTGGCCGAAATCGGCGGCGGGGTCGAAATAATCCAGCGCCTTGGTCATGAGCAGGTAGGTGTTGGCATCGAAGCGGTCGGCGAATTTGTCACCCTGGTAGCGCAGATAGCTTTCCACTTCGAATTCAATGCCGTAGCCGTATTGATAATTGCCGTTGCGCATTTGGCGGCCGAATTTTTTGCCCAGCCCGTCTTCGGCCAGATAGGTGATGTGCCCCATCATGCGGGCAATTTTCAGGCCGCGCCGGGGCAGGGTTTGGCGGCTGGCGTAGTGGCCTTCGTGGAAGTCGGGATCGGTGAGGATGGCCTGGCGGGCCACGTCGTTAAACGCGATGTTTTGGGTGGACAATTTGGGCGCGGACGCAATCACCAACGCGTGGCGCACGCGTTCGGGGAAGTCGATTGCCCATTGCAGGGCCTGCATGCCGCCTAGGCTGCCGCCCATCACCGCCGCCCATTGTTTGATGCCGAAATGGTCGGCCAGCAGGGCTTGCGAACGCACCCAGTCTTTTACGGTTACCATCGGGAAATCCGAGCCGTAGGGCTTGCCGGTGGCCGGGTTGGTGCTCAAGGGGCCACTGCTGCCGGCGCAGCCGCCCAAGTTGTTGAGCCCGACCACGAAAAAGCGGTTGGTATCCACCGGTTTATTGGGGCCGACCATGTTATCCCACCAGCCCGGGTGTTTGTCGTCCGGATGGTGGCGGCCGGCCACGTGGTGCGTGCCGGAAAGGGCGTGGCAAATCAGGATGGCGTTGGATTTATCGGCGTTGAGTGTGCCGTAGGTTTCGGTAATCAAATCAAAACGCGGCAGCGTGGCGCCATTTTGCAGGGCAAAGGGCTGTTCGAAGGCAATGGTTTGCGGGGTAACGATGCCCACGGAAGCGGGTGGGTTCATAGATAGAAATTGATGTGATTAATTTATGCGGATTATAGCGGATGAGGCGGGGAAATTCATGGTGAGCAACGGAGAAGGCTACCTAAAACCACATTGGGACTGCCCTGCCGATTTTTCAGGTAGCCTCTTGCCCCAAACCAAACAGGCTACCTGAAGCTATTTCAGGTAGCCTGTTACATCATTCAAATCAAGCTAAGCAGATTACATTTAAACCGATACCGAGTTAGCTCGCCTGGCAGTACGCGCGTACTGCCTGCGGATCGCCGCCTTGTCTCGATTTAAATTGCATCCGCTATATTACTTCGCCACCACTTGGTTCAGCTCGCCTTTGGCATAACGGGTGGCCATTTTTTCCAACGAAATCGGTTTGATTTTATCGGCCATGCCTTCGCAGCCGAAGGCCTGATAACGAGCCAGGCAGATGCCTTTCATGGCTTCGATGGTTTTGGCCAGGTATTTGCGCGGGTCGAATTCGGCGGGGTTTTCGGCCAAGAATTTGCGGATTGCCCCCGTGCTGGCCAGGCGCAGGTCGGTGTCGATATTCACTTTGCGTACGCCGTGTTTGATGCCTTCCACGATTTCTTCCACCGGCACGCCGTAGGTTTCGCCGATGCCGCCGCCGTGTTCGTTAATCACTTTCAGCCATTCCTGCGGCACCGAGCTGGAGCCGTGCATCACGATATGCGTGTTCGGCAGGGCGGCGTGGATTTCTTTGATGCGGTCGATGCGCAGCACGTCGCCTGTGGGCGGACGGGTGAATTTGTATGCACCGTGGCTGGTACCTACGGCAATCGCCAGCGCGTCCACGCCGGTGTCGTTCACGAAGCGCACGGCGTCTTCCACGCTGGTGAGCATTTGGTCGTGGCTCAATTTGCCCGCCGCGCCCACGCCGTCTTCTTCGCCTGCTTCGCCGGTTTCCAAGTTGCCCAACACGCCGATTTCGCCTTCCACCGACACGCCGCAGGCATGGGAGAAGTTCACCACGGTGCGGGTAACGTCCACGTTGTATTCGTAGGAAGATGGGGTTTTGCCGTCGGCCAGGAGCGAGCCGTCCATCATCACGGAGGAGAAGCCCAGCTGGATGGAGCGCTGGCACACATCGGGCGAGGCGCCGTGGTCTTGGTGCATCACCACGGGGATGTGCGGAAACTCTTCCACCGCCGCCAAAATCAGGTGACGCAAGAAGGGGGCGCCGGCATATTTGCGCGCGCCGGCGGAAGCCTGCACGATAACGGGCGCGTTCACTTGGTCGGCCGCTTCCATGATGGCGCGCATCTGCTCCAAGTTGTTCACATTAAAAGCGGGCAGGCCGTAGCCGTGTTCGGCGGCGTGGTCTAAAAGCTGGCGCATGGATACCAGAGCCATAGCAATCTCCTGGATGATAATTGGTTGTGAAAATCAGCGGGATTATAGCAGCAAACCGCCCCGATGGCGGGGCACGAGTTGAACCGATTTTAATCGGGTATGGCGGCAGGCCGTAGCGGTAAGCATGGCCAGGCGGGCAAAGCAGTAGAATACTCTTTTGAAGCAGCCATATAATCCGGTTTTTATTTTTTCAGGTAGCCCCATGCCGCCCTCCCAACCCGTTTGGCTGTTCGACCTAGACGACACCCTGCACCGCGCCGATGCGGGCATTTTCCGCCTTATCAACCGCCGCATGACCGAATTCATGGCGCGCGAACTGAACCTGAGCCTGCCCGAAGCCTCCGATTTGCGCGAGCACTATTGGCGGCACTACGGCGCCACGCTCGGCGGTTTGCAGCAGCACCATCCGCAGGTTTGCCCCGCCGAATTCCTGCACCAAAGCCATCATCTGCCCGAACTCATCGCCGCCTTGCAGCCGATACCACACACCGATACCGCGCTCGCCGCCCTACCCGGCCGCAAAGCCGTGTTTTCCAACGGCCCAGCGTTTTATGTGTGCGCCCTGATCGAAGCCATGCGGCTGGGCAGCCGTTTTGAAGCCCTGTTCGGCGTGGACGACCTCGCCCTGCACTACAAGCCGCAGCCGCAGGCCTTCCATATGGTGTGCGCCGCGCTGGCCGTGCCGCCGCAGCAATGCGTGCTGGTGGACGACAGCCCGGCCAATCTGCAAGCAGCCAAAGCTTTGGGCATGCGCACGGTGTGGTTCGGCAGCCGCGCCCGGCCGCAGCCCTTTGCCGACCATATCGCCCGCGATATGTGCGAGCTGCAGGCTCTGGCTGGCGAAATCATGTAAAATCCAGCCCTTGCATTCCAATACCGGATTTCAGGTAGCCTGTGTAGCCTGGCCGAAGCTCACGCTTTCAGGTAGCCTGTTTGCCCTAACCAAATAACAAGAAAGGATACCCATGCAACACACCGATTCCGCCGACACCCAACACGAATACTTCGCCGACCGCCCCGGCTTCCCCGCCAAAACCATCGTCGCCACGCTCTTTATCGGCGCCTTCTTCGGCTACCTGAACGACACCCTGCTCAACGTAGCGCTCACGCCCATCATGCGCGATTTCCACATCGACAAAACCACCGCCCAATGGCTCACCACCGGTTTTCTTCTGGTGATGGGCGCATTCACGCCGATTACCGCCGGCGTCATCCAATGGTTTGAAACCCGCAAAATGGTGCTCATCACCCAAGCCACCTTCCTCGCCGGCTCGCTGATTTGCGCCCTCGCGCCCAATTTCGGCGTGCTGCTGGCCGGGCGCATGGTGCAGGCCGTATCCGCCGCCTTCTTCGTGCCGCTGCTGTTCAACGGCATCCTCAACATCTTCCCGCCCAACCGGCGCGGCACGGCCATGGGCGTGATCACCATGATGTTCACCGCCGCCCCCGCGCTCGGCCCCACCCTCTCCGGCATCATCGTCGACCACACCCACTGGCGCGTGCTCTTCGCCGCCACCGCGCCGTTTATGCTCGCGGCCATGTTCCTCGTGGGCAAATACCTCAGCGTCAACCTCAGCCCCATCACCCGCCCAAAAATCGACATCCCCTCCGCCCTGCTCTCCATCGGCGGCTTCGGCGGCCTGGTGTATGCCTGCAGCAACTTCGCCAGCCTGCCCCTGGCCGAATTCGTGCTGCTTTTGGCCGGCTCGGTGGTACTCATCGGCTGGTTTGTGCGCCGCCAGTTCCACATCGCCACGCCGCTTTTAAACCTGCGCGCCCTGCAATACCGCCAATTCAGCCTCTGCCTCGCCATCCTCGCCTGCGCCGGCTTCCTTTTCCTCGGCCTCGAATTGATGATCCCCATCTACACCCAGCAAGTGCTGCTGCTCTCCGGCACCGCCACCGGCCTCATCCTCATGCCCGCCAGCATCGCCCAGGCCGTGTCCGCCCCGCTGTTTGGCAAACTGCTGGATAAAAAAGGCGGCCGCTTCGTGGTGCTGCCCGCCACCATTATGCTCACCGCCGCCCTGGCCGTATTGTGGGGCTATCTGAAAATCGACACCCAAACCACCGCCCTCTCCGCCATGTTCGCCCTAATGGCCGTATCCGTATCCGCCTGCATCACCGGCGAAACCCACGGCCTCAACGCCCTGCCCAAACACCTCAACCCGCACGGCGCCGCCATCATCACCACCATCAACCCCATCGCCGGCGCCATCGGCGCAGCCTTCTTCGTGGGCACGACCAACATCGGCGAGCGCCTCTCCAGCGGCAGCAGCCCGCAGCAGGCCATGCTCAACGGCATCCACCTGAGCATGAGCCTCGCCTTGGCAGTAGGCATCCTCACCATCGTCTGCGCCTACCGGCTCAAGCCGCAAAGCGAAAACAGCGATTAACATCCATGGCCAACAAAGCAAAAGGCTACCTGAAACTCGCTTGATGAGTTTTCAGGTAGCCTTTTTTATAGTGGATTAACAAAAATCAGGACAAGGCGGCTAGCCGCAGACAGTACACACGTTACGGCAAGGCGAGACAACGCTGTTCTGGTTTTTGTTAATTCACTATCTGCACTTTTTCAGGTAGCCTGAAGGGAGTGCGTAGGCAGTACATACCCACTCTACGTCGGGACTGAAGGTTTTGCCGGGCTACGGCTGCTCAAACATCTTAAGCATTATAATTTAGATAATCTTTAATAAAATATTCAAAGCTATTCCAATGTTTGCTGAATTGTTTATTTTCTATGAACTTTTGAATATTAGGAGCCTCTACAAAAAAAACCTCGTCGGTATTTTTATCATACAAGATATAATCATCTAACTCATTATTTAATAAAGAAAAATAATTATCAGGTAATCTAATATTTTTTCTCAAAATTTCGGTTTGGCTACTTGAAAAATCCTCTAAGTCCATTGCCAAATCAACCAGATATCCAATTTTTCCATAAATTTCATCACTATATATTGACCAAAATTCAACAAAGTCATGATTTATTTTTCCAAACCCTAATCTTTTGAATAATTCACGATATTTATTTTGATTTTCTGGCAATATCCTACCAAATTCATCATCAAGATATTCTTTAAAATTAGTATCTAACATAACAAACCTCTTTGATATAAATATAAGTAAATTGACCTTAACAATCCGACACTGGCAGGCCGCAAAATTCCGCCCGCAATGCTCAATCAGCCTCAATCTTCCGCTTCTTCTTCCTCGTCCGGCAGGGGCAGTTTGTGCTGCACGGCATACACGGCGGCCTGCACGCGGCTACCGAGCTCGAGCTTGCGCAGGATGTTTTGCACGTGCACTTTCACGGTGGATTCGGCCAAATCCATGCGCTTGGCGATGATTTTGTTGCTGTATCCCACGGCTAGGTAGCGCAGCACTTCGAGTTCGCGCGAAGTGAGGGTGTCGAGGGCGCTTTCGGTGGCAGGTTGGGCAGGGCGGATGAGGGATTGCACCATGCAGGCCATCATTTCTGGGGAAAACACGTTGTCGCCGTTGGCGGCTTTGCCAATGGCGTCGATGAGGAAGTTGGCATTGATGTTTTTCAAGAGGAAGCCGCACGCGCCCAGGCGCATGCATTCCACTAGGTTTTCGCCGTCTTCCGATACGGTGAGCATCACCACTTTCTGCTCGGGGCGGCTGCTGAGGATTTGGGCCAGCGCTTCGCGCCCGTTCATCACGGGCATGTCGAGGTCGAGCAGCACCACGTCGGGTTCAAGTTGGCTCACCAGCTTCACGCCGCTGAGGCCGTCGGCGGCTTCGCCCACTACTTCGTAGTTTTCCTGCCGGGCAAGCAGGGCTTTGATGCCGCTGCGGAATAATGTGTGGTCGTCGATGAGTACGATGCGGATTTTTTCAGTCATACCTGTCTTCTTTCTTCGTAAGGCAGATTCAGGGTTACCCGGGTGCTGCCGGGTTTGGAGTGTAGGGAAAGCTGGGCGCGGATGCGTTGGGCGCGTTCGTGCATGATGTTCAGCCCAACATGGTTGCCGGAATGCTGTTCTTTGAGCCGTTCGATATTGAAGCCACGCCCGTTATCTTCAATTTCCATCACAAAATCCTGCCGGTTGTCGAAGCGGATATCCACTTCGGTGGCTTGGGAGTGTTTGCGGATGTTGGAAAGGCTTTCCTGCAATATAAACACTACTTGCAGCTGCTGCTCGCTGTTGAGTTGGGGGCCGTTGCCGTGCCAATGCAGGTGTACGCCGATTTGGGTTTGGCGCTGGAAGCGGTCGGTTAGGGTCTGCACCACTTCGGTGAAGTCTTTGTTATTGATTTTGGTGCGGAAGTTGATGAGCAGTTCGCGCACGTCGTCATAACACTCTTGGATGCCGTCTTTGATGTAGTGCAGGTTTTCGTTGATTTGCTCCTGCTCTTGGTTTTGCAGGGCGCTTTCTAACATCTGCACTTGCAGGTTGAGGAAGGTGAGGGCTTGGGCGATGCTGTCGTGCAGGCCTTGGGCGATGAGGTTGCGCTCCTGCAATACGGCCAGCTGTCGGCTCTCATCAATCAGGCGCAGGTTGCTCACCACCACGCCAAACTGGCTGCACAGGGCTTCCCACAATTCGGTATCGGCCATAGCCACGGGCTCTTTCTGTTTGAAATAGAGCGTAACCATGCCGAAATCTTGCGCTTTATATTGGATTTTGAAAATGCGCAGCTGCCGGAAGCCCATGCGGCTGCATTCGCTGTTGTCGGTATCGAAGGCGTGGCCGTCGGGTTCGCGCACGAAGCGGATGGGCTGCCAGTCGTCGTGCAGCACGGCGTGGCCGCACAAACAGTCGTCGAAGCGCTGGCAGGCTTCGGCGGTTTGCAGGCTGTCGGGCAGGCCGATTTGGCTCACCAAATCCATACGTTGGCGTTTGAAGTCGATTAGGCGGATGCTGCCGGCGTCGGCAGCCACCATTTCCAGCATTTTTTGCAGGAATACTTCGGCGGCTTCGGTGGTGGTTTGGGTTTGGCTGAGGAAGCGCGAGAAGAAATACAGGGTTTCGAGCGTGTGGTGCTTGCTGGCCAAATCGCGCGTTTTTTCCAGCACTTCCTCTTCCAAATGGGAATAGAGCTTATGCAGGCTGCCGCTCATCTGGTTGAAGCCGTTGTCTACCCGGGCGAACTCGGCGGAATGGTCGATGGGGATTTGGATGCCGAACTGCCCGTCGTGAATGGCGGCCACGCCTTGTTGCAGGTGCTGCAAGGGTTTGATAATCCACCAATACAGCAAAAACACCATAAAGGCGGAACTCATCACCACCAACACCAAAAGGCAGCTTTGAAACAGGCGCAGCCAGGAAATATAGCGCGTGTTGGCCTGCTCCACGGCGGAAACCAAACCGTCCAAACGGCTGAGGAAGGGTTGCAACTGTTTATCGGTAACCGGGCGGTTCTGCCGGTAGGCTACCTGAAAAGCCGGGCGGATGTTTTGCCGCCATTGCTGGTCTAATTCGTTGAAACGCTGCCACACCACTTTATCGGGCGGCAAAAAAAGCGGGCGGGAGCGGTCGCCGTGGCGCACGTTGTCGAGGATGCTGTCGTATTGCTGCAGCCGCTGTTCGATTTCTTCCGCTCCGGCATTTTCGCGAATCAAAAGGGCGATGCGGAAACTCCTCAAACGCAAGCTGCCGATATCGTTGATGGCGGCGGCGCTGCCCTCCAGCCGCCAGGAAAGCAGCAGGGTATAGCTGATTGAAGCCACGGCAATCACCAGCCACAGCAGGGTCAGCAGCTTGAGCCGCACAGACAGGCTTTTGAAGAAATTCATGGAGGCAGGCGGGGAAATCAAAAAGTGTAATCGCTCATTATACGCGTTTAATCCATGAAGCTTAACTATCGGCTTAGTGAAAATGGTTACTGCCCTAATACTTTCGGATTAGAAGACCTAGATACAACAGGGCTTATTTAATCCAAACCGTTGTTTTACAATTCTCAACAGTTGAAACCCTTAATTTTTCCAACGTGATTTTTTTATTTTGAAAAATAAACGGTTTGGCTCCGCGTGCTTCAACCGGCGGTTTTCAGGTAGCCTCTTCCTTATCAGGGCGTGCAAACCGCGAAATTTCCCCTTAGTATAGAGAAAACAAAAAATGAAATCAGAAAATTACAAACGCTACTCCGTGCTTATTTTCAGCACGTTTGCCTTCACAGTCTGCTTCATGATTTGGATGATGCTGGCGATTGTTGGCGTGAAAGTGCAGGAGCAGCTCGGCCTGAACGAAACGCAAACCGGTATCCTGATGGCCGTGCCGGTACTCTCTGGCTCGCTCATCCGCGTGCCGCTGGGCATCTGGACCGACAAATTCGGCGGCCGTATTGTAATGTTTGTATTAATGCTGCTTTCCGTGCCCGCCATCTTCCTGATGAGCTACGCCACCCACTACTGGCACTTCATCGCCATCGGCCTGATGATGGGCTTGGCCGGCGGTTCTTTCTCCGTGGGCACCCCCTATGTGGCGCGCTGGTTTCCGAAACACCAGCAGGGCCTGGCCATGGGCATTTTCGGCGCGGGCAATGCCGGTAGCGCCATCAACAAATTCGTTGCCCCCGCGCTGATTAAATATTCGGCTGCGGCCGGTGCCGGTGCGGCTGCCTGGGTCATCGTGCCGAAAGTGTACGCCGCCATTATGGCCGCTACCGCCGTATTGTTCTGGTTCACCACCTACCCCACCCCGCACAACCCCAATACCGCGCCCAAAGCCTCGCTCGCCGACCAGCTGGCCATGCTGAAAGACCCCGGCGTGCTGCGTTACAGCCAGTATTATTCTGTGGTGTTCGGCGGCTATGTGGCATTGGCTCTGTGGATGACCAAATACTACATCAACGAATACGGCCTGAGTATCGCTGCCGCCGGTATGCTGGCTGCCTGCTTCTCCCTGCCCGGTGGCGTATTGCGCGCAATGGGTGGCTGGTTATCAGACAAATACGGCGCCTATAAGGTTACCTGGGGTGTGATGTGGGTGCTGTGGGTGTGCTTCTTTATCCTGTCCTACCCGCAAACCGACCTCGTGATTGCCACCACGCACGGCCCGCAAAGCCTGCACATCGGCCTGAACGTGGTGCTGTTTACCGTTTTGATGTTTACCGCCGGTATCGCCATGGCGGTGGGCAAAGCCTCCGTATTCAAATTCGTGGCCGACGACTACCCGAACGACATCGGCACGGTATCCGGCATCGTCGGCCTGGCCGGCGGCTTGGGCGGCTTCCTCCTGCCGATTATGTTCGGTATGTTACTCGACCTCACCGGCATCCGATCCACCACCTTCATGCTGCTCTACGGCACGGTGTGCGTATCGCTGGTTTGGATGCACTTCTCTTTCAAATCCAAACGTGAGCAATAATCCGTCTGAAGGCTACCTGAAAACCGCAAGCTGGCTTTTCAGGTAGCCTTTTTTCAGGTAGCCTCCGCCCTAAACCGTACCACCCGAAAAACGCTGAATTTTCACAACCCATAGGAAAACGTATGTCCCATTTGATTCAAGACTGGCGGCCGGAAGATCCCGAATTCTGGCAAAACACCGGCCGTAAAATCGCACGGCGCAATTTGTGGATTTCCATCCCCGCGCTGTTTTTGGCTTTTGCCATGTGGCAGGTATGGAGCGTAACCATTCTAAACCTACCCAATATCGGCTTTAATTTCAGTAAAAACCAATTATTCTGGCTGGCTGCTTTGCCCGCTTTATCCGGTTCGACACTTCGGGCGTTTTATTCCTTCATGGTGCCGATTTTCGGCGGCCGAAAATGGACCACGATTACCACCGCCAGCCTGTTGCTGCCCGCACTGGGCATCGGTTTTGCCGTGCAAGACCCGACTACCAGCTACAGCACCATGGTGATTCTTGCCCTGCTGTGTGGTTTCGGCGGCGGCAACTTCTCCTCCAGTATGGCCAACATCAGCTTCTTCTTCCCCAAAGCGGAAAAAGGCAGTGCGCTCGGCTTAAATGCCGGCTTGGGCAACCTCGGCGTATCCGCCGTGCAGTTCGTCGTACCGTTGGCCATTACCGCCAGCCTGTTCGGTGCGTTGGGCGGCGAACCGCAAACCATGATGAAAAACAACGAAACCGTGCAAATTTGGCTGCAAAACGCCGGTTTTGTGTGGGTGCCGTTTATTATCTTGGCTACTTTGGCAGCCTGGTTCGGCATGAACGATTTGGCCAGCGCCAAATCCAGCTTTAAAGAACAGTCTGTTATTTTTTCGCGCAAGCACAACTGGATTATGTGCATCCTTTATTTGGGCACTTTCGGTTCCTTCCTCGGATTCTCTGCTGGTTTCCCGTTCTTGATTAAACTGTTGTTTCCGGCAATCAATCCCGCCAAATATGCTTTCCTAGGCCCCTTAGTGGGCGCACTCACCCGCTCCGCAGGCGGCTGGGTATGCAAAAAACTCGGCGGCGGTGCGCGCACCACGCAGATCGTGTTTGTGGGCATGATTATCGGCGTGCTCGGCGTGATGCTGTTCTTGCCCGCCAACGGCAACGGCAACTTCGTGGGCTTCTTCGTGTGCTTCATGGTGTTGTTCGCTTTGAGCGGCATCGGTAATGCTTCCACCTTCGTGCAAGTGCCGCAGATTTTCCTAGGCTTCCACCAAAAACGTGCCGACTGCGGCGAAATCCCGCAAGAAGATTGTGTGCAGCATGCCAACCGCGAAGCTGCCGCCGTTATCGGCTTCACCGCCGCTTTTGCCGGCTACGGCGGCTTCTTCATCCCCAAAAGTTTCGGCACTTCGCTGGCCCTGCTGGGCAATGTGGACGGCGCGATGATCGGCTTCATCCTGTTCTACATCATCTGCGCCGGGCTCAACTGGTGGTACTACGCCCGTAAAAACGCCGAAGCCAAGTGCTAAAACGGCAGGCTACCTGAAAAGGCCGCAAGGTTTTCAGGTAGCCTTTTAACCGTTTGGCCGCCTACCCCGTTATTTCTACCGATTAAGGATACCCGTCATGGCACTCACCCCCGTTCACGAACTGCAAGCCCTGATTCACGATAAAATCGCCGCCGCGCAAAAGCCCTTGGAAACTGAAACCGTGCCGCTGGTGTCGGCAGTGGGGCGCGTGCTGGCGCAAGATGTGGCCGCGCCGGTGAGCATTCCGCCCGCCGATATTTCCGCCATGGACGGCTACGCCCTGCCCGTGGCCGCGGCGGCGGGCAGCGAATGGAAAATAGCGGGTGAATCGGTGGCCGGGCAGCCGTTTTCAGGTAGCCTGCCTGCCGATAGCTGCGTGCGCATCATGACCGGCGCAGTGGTGCCCGAAGGCTGCACCAGCATCGTGATTCAAGAAAACGTGCAGTTGCAAGACGGCGTGATCCGTTTGGAAAAAGATGCGGCCGGGGGCGGCAATATCCGCCGCCGAGGCGAAGAAATCGCAGCGGGCGATACCGTGTTGCAGGCCGGGCGGATTCTGCGCCAGGCCGACATCATGCTGCTGGCCGCCCTGGGCTTTGCTGAAATTGCAGTGCGCCGCAAATTGCGTGTGGCCGTACTCTCCAGCGGCGACGAACTGCTCGAACCGGGCACGGCCGGCAGCCGCACCGACCGCATCTACGACAGCAACCGCTATATGCTGATGGCGCGGCTCGCGCCCCTGCCGGTGGACGTAATCGACTTCGGCCAAGTGGCCGACCGGCTGGAAGACGTGTTGAAAATGCTGAATAAAGTCATCAACCAGGCCGACGTACTGATTACCACCGGCGGCGTTTCCGTGGGCGATTACGATTTCATGCGCGAGGCCGTGGAGCGCGTGGGCAGCATCCATCACTACAAAGTCGCCCTCAAACCGGGCAAACCCTTCGTGTTCGGCCAAATCATGACCACTTGGTGCTTCGGCCTGCCGGGCAACCCGGTGTCCGGCTTTGTGGGCTTCGATATTTTCCTCAAAGCCGCCCTGTGGCAGCTGTGCGGCGCGGCCGAAATCCCGCAGCCCGTGCGCTTTACGGCCAAACTGGCCGAGCCGGTGAAGAAAAACCACAGCCGCACCGACATCCAGCGTGGTATCATCAGCCGTCAGGAAGACGGCACTTGGCTGGCCGCCCCCTGCGGCAGCCAGGATTCGCACCGTATTTATCAGGTGAGCCGCGCCAATGCCTACTTGGTCATCCCCGCCGAAAGCGGCTCGCTGCCCGCCGGCGCGGAAGTCACCGTGCAGCCTTTCGCCGAAACATTTTTGTAAAGCCGGAGCGGCTGCCTGAAATCGCTTGGCATATTTTCAGGTAGCCCGTATGCCTTTTGGGGCAAATAAGGCTACCTGAAAACCCGGCCGTCCGAGTTTCAGGTAGCCTTTACCCCGCAAATAATATAAATTAAACCAACACACCAAACAGAAACCATCATGACCCAGCCCCACACACTCACCGACCCCTACAACCGCCGCCTGAGCTACCTGCGGCTGTCGGTTACCGACCTGTGCAACTACCGCTGCACCTACTGCCTGCCCGACGGCTACCAAGGCAAAGCCAAGCCCGACGAACTCACCCTGCCCGAAATCGAAACCCTGGTAGGCGTATTTGCTGCCGCAGGCACGCGCAAAATCCGCCTCACCGGCGGCGAGCCTACCTTGCGCCGCGATTTGGCCGACATCATCGCCGTATGCAAAGCCAACCCGCTGATTGAAAACGTGGCGCTCACCACCAACGCCTTCCGCCTGGCCAAACTCTTCCCCGCCTACCGCGCCGCCGGGCTGGACAAAATCAACATCAGCATCGACAGCTTCGACCCGGACGTATTCTTCGAAATCACCGGCAAACGCGAATGCACCAACATCCTGCGCGCGCTCGACAACATCCTGGCCGAAGGCTTCTGCAACGTTAAAGTAAACACCCTGCTGCTGCGCCGCTACGCCGAGCGCACGCTGGCCGACGCGCTCGATTTCGTGCGCGAGCGCCCCGTAACCTTGCGCTTCATCGAATTGATGCAAACCGGCGACAACGGCAGCTTCTTCAACAGCCAGCACCTCTCCGCCGCCGAAATCGAACACGGCCTGCAGGCGCAAGGCTGGCAGCTGTTGCCACGCCAGCCGCACGCCGGCCCCGCGCGCGAATATTTCCACCGCGATTTCGCCGGCAGCATCGGCTTCATCGCCCCCTACAGCGAAGATTTCTGCAAAAGCTGCAACCGCCTGCGCGTTACCGCCCAAGGCAAAATGCACCTGTGCCTGTTCGGCGGTATCGCCTACGACCTGCGCCCCTACCTGCGCGAAGGCGATGCCGAAGGCCTGCGCCGTTATCTGCACCAAACCATTGCCGAAAAACCCGAACACCACTATCTGCACGATAAAAAAGTCGGCCTCATCACCAATCTTTCCATGACCGGAGGCTAAATGCACCGCTCCGCACCCGAATTCCGCCCCTTCCGCATCCACCTGCTCACCGTAACCGACACCCGCAGCCCCGCCGAAGACGGCAGCGGCAACTACCTGGCCGAAGCCCTGCAGGCCGCCGGCCATGTGTTGCATGCGCGTGATTGGTGCCGCGACGAGCGCTACGACATCCGCGCCATCGTTTCCGCCGCCATTGCCGAGCCGCAAACCGACATTGTGTTGATTACCGGCGGCACCGGCATGTTCGAGCGCGACATCACCCCCGATGCGGTGGAAATCCTGTTCGACAAAACCATCCCCGGCTTCGGCGAAGTGTTCCGCGCCGTGTCTTTGCAGGAAATCGGCATGTCCACCATCCAATCGCGCGCCGTGGCCGGCATCGCCAACCGCACGCTCATTTTCTGCCTGCCCGGCTCCACCGGCGCCTGTCGTACCGCTTGGGAAAAAGTCATCGCCCCGCAGCTCGACCCGCGCATCAACAGCTGCGGCTTCACCCGAGTGTTCAATGCTTGGGGCAAGTGAGTAAACCCGGACTCATGGAGATTGCTACCGAGCCGCTGCTGATTTTATGTGGCGGATTCAGCCGGCGGATGGGCCGCCCCAAGCCGCTGTTGCCGTTTCGCGGCGTGCCGCTGATTGAGCGCTTGGCCGCGGCGGCAAACCGGTCGCTGTGGATTGCTTCGGCCGGGCAGCGTTTCCCGAATCTCCCCCCCGCGCTATACTTGCCCGATGCCCTGCCCGAACGGCAGGGTGCTTTGTCCGCCATTCTGCCCGCGCTCGAGCTGGCGGCCGAACAAGGCCATGCCGGCATTTATGTGCTCTCTTGCGACACCCTGCTGCTGCCCGGGCAAGTGGCAGGCTGTTTGCAACAGGCGCGAAACAGCGCGGCTTGGCAGCAGGGCGTGGCTGCGCTGAGCGGCGGCGGGCGGGATTATCCGCTATTGGCGCATTGGTCTGCCGCCCTGGCCGCCCCGCTGCGCCAATACGTGGAAAGCGGGCAGCGCCGCGTAACCGCCTGGCTGCAAACCGTACCGTTTGCCACTGTGCCGCTGCCGGACGAATGGCTGCCGCTGTGCAATTTCAACACGCCGCCGGAGTTTGAGCGGGCGGTGGAGCAGGCGGAGCGGCTGTTGGCGGGCTGAGATGTATAGTGGATTAACAAAAATCAGGACAAGGCGGCGAGCCGCAGACAGTACACACGTTACGGCAAGGCGAGCCAACGCTGTACTGGTTTTTGTTAATTCACTATATTTTCAGGTAGCCTGTTTGCTTGGCGCTTATTCAAAAGGCTACCTGAAAACAAACGAAGCGGGCTTTGGCCAAGCCGAAACCTGGCCGCACCGCTTTCAGGTAGCCCCATTCATCTGCAGCAAGCCAAAAGTAATATAGAAAGGCTACCTGAAAACCGGCGGATAGGTTTCAGGTAGCCTCCAATAGTTTGTTTTTCATGCAAGGATAGAATTTTGCTGACACATTTAGACCAACACAGCCGCAGCAGCATGGTGGACGTGGGCGACAAAGCCGTCACCCGCCGTGTGGCCGTGGCTGCCGGGCGGGTGGTGTTCCCGCCGGAAGTGTATGCCCAAATCCAGGCGGCCAACGGGCAAACCGCCAAGGGTGCGATTACCGAAGTGGCGCGCTTGGCCGGCATCATGGCGGCGAAAAATACTGCCAACCTGATTCCGCTGTGCCATCCGATGATGCTGGAGCGCTGCAAGCTGGAGCTGGAATACGATGATGCCGTGCACGGCCTGAACATCCGCGCCGAAGTGGCCGTGAGCCATAAAACCGGCGTGGAAATGGAAGCGCTTACCGCCGTATCCGTGGCCGCGCTCACGGTGTACGACATGACCAAAGCCCTGAGCCACGACATCCAAATCCAAGACATCCGCCTAATACACAAATCCGGAGGCAAACATGAGTTCAACCGTTGAAATCACCGTGCTGTATTTCGCCGCCCTGCGCGAACAGGCGGGCAAAGAACAGGAAAAAATCCACATTGCCGAGGGCTGCACCGCAGCGGCCTTATACGAGCAACTCTCGCAGCAATACCGCTTCACCCTGCCGCAAGAGCGCGTGCGGGCGGCGGTAAACCATGCGTTTGCCGACTGGCTGCGGCCGCTTGCCGCCAACGACATCGTGGCCTTTATCCCGCCGGTGGCAGGAGGTTGAAATGTTTGACTTAACCGAACAAGCGATAGACAGCCAAGCCCTGCGCCAACAGCTTTTAAACAACGAGCAATGCGGCGCCTTCCTCAGCTTTGAAGGCTGGGTGCGCCGCCAAAACGACGGGCAGCGCGTGGATTATTTGGTGTACAGCGTGTATGAAGAGCTGGCGCGCCGGCAGGGGCAGGCCGTGATTGAGGAGGCCAAACGCCGCTTCGGCCTGGAAGCCGCCGTGTGCGTGCACCGCTATGGTCGCTTGGAAGTGGGCGACATGGCGGTGTGGGTGGGCGTAACCGCCGGCCACCGCGACATGGCCTTCGCCGGCTGCCGCTATATCATCGATACGGTGAAAGCCGAAGTGCCGATTTGGAAACAGGAATTCTACAGCGGCCAGCTGGTTGCCGCCTGGCCGGACAATCAAACGGCCGATGCCAAACGCCAACTGCTCAAATAACGCTTGGCAATTATTGAAGAGGCTACCTGAAGTTTCAGGTAGCCTTTTATAGTGAATTAACAAAAATCAGGACAAGGCGGCGAGCCGCAGACAGTACAGATAGTACGGCAAGGCGAGCTAACGCTGTACTGGTTTAAATTTATAGTAAATTAAAAACAAAATAGTACAATATTCAACTTTGAAGGTCTAACCATGGCATACTCTGCGGACTTAAGGAACAAAGCTTTAAACTATTACGAACAATGCAAAAACATCAGCCAAACCGCA
>NZ_LXSQ01000001.1 GCF_001648475.1 Eikenella halliae | reverse complement strand
TTGCTCCGATGGTTTATCAAAATACGATGACCGGAGTCTTTTTTGAAGCGTGGTTTCAGCAATGCCTACTGCCCGCATTGACTCAAAAATCGGTGATTATTTTAGATAATGCACGATTTCACCGTATAGGTGTCTTACGGGAAATGGCGGAAAAATTGGGACATAAGGTATTGCCTCTTGCACCCTATTCACCTGAGCTCAATCCGATTGAGAAGGTGTGGGCGAATATTAAGCGGTATCTTCGAACCGTATTGTCTGATTACGCCCGATTTGACGATGCGTTACTGTCCTATTTTGTTTTTAATTGACTATAAATCAGGACAAGGCGGCGAGCCGCAGACAGTACACAAATAGTACGGCAAGGCAAGCCAACGCTGTACTGGTTTAAATTTAATTCACTATAAAAGGCTACTTGAAAACGGTTTGGATGTTTTCAGGTAGCCTTTGCTTTAGCGGTGTTTGATTGTCCAGCAGCGGTGGATTTTGCGGTTGCGGAAGTCTTCGGGCACGGATTGGCGGCTGATTTCGGCCACGGCATGGCGTTCGGCCACGGCGGGTTCGAGTTCGAAGCTGCGCAGGTTGTTGGAGAAATAAAGCGTGCCGCCGGTCTCGAGCAGGTGCATGGCTTCGCGGATGAGGCGAGGGTGGTCGCGCTGGATGTCGAGGATGTCGAGCATTTTTTTGCTGTTGGAAAAGCTGGGCGGGTCCATCACGATGAGGTCGAAGCGTTTGCCTTCGGCGGCGGCGTTTTGCAGGTATTGGAAGACGTCGGCACGGATGATGCGGTGCTGCTCGGGGTTGATGAGGTTGAGCTCGAAGTTGCGCCGTGCCCAATCGAGATAGGTGTTGGACAAATCGACGGTTTCGCTGCTAATAGCGCCGCCGGTGGCGGCGTATACGCTGAAGCTGCCGGTGTAGGAGAAGAGGTTGAGGAAGCGTTTGCCTCGGGCTTCGCTGCCCACGAGGGCTCGGGTGTTGCGGTGGTCGAGGAAGAGGCCGGTGTCGAGGTATTTGTCGAGGTTTATCCAGAAGGTGCGGCCGTTTTCGTGCACGATAAAATCTTCGCCGCTGCGGCCAGTTTTTTCGTATTGGCTGCTGCCGCGCTGGCGGCTGCGCTGTTTGAGGTGGATGTGTTCGGCGGGAAAGCCGGTGATGAATTGCACGGCTTCCACCACTTCGGCCAGCCAGGCTTCGTATTCGGCATGCTGCATGATCCAGCCGGTGTCGTATTCCTGCAGGTGGACATGGTTGCCGTAGATGTCGATGGCGAAGGGGTATTGCGGGATGTCGCGGTCGTAGAGCCGCCAGGCTTCGATGTTTTGCCGGCGTGCCCATTTGATGAGGTGTTTGGCGTTTTTGCCCAGCCGGTTGGCAAAGGCGGTGATTTCGCTCATGTGGGGCTACCTGAAAAGTGGAAAAAGGAGTGCGGCTATTTTACGGTTAATTGCCCCGTCGCTCCAAACGGACAACTGTGGCTTTCAGGTAGCCTTTTCGGTAGATAGGTGTCAATCCAAAGATTTTGCTTGACCGATTCCAAGCAAACGCCTAATATGCTGCCTCTTTTTTGTTCGAAGCCATCGTCTTCAGCCCCCGCAGTTTTACAGCTGCGTCTGTTTGCCGCATTTTGCGTGCAATTCTTCTCTGCTTCGCAGGTTGTCGCCGATGCCACTCCAAGCGCTTTGCTTGCGACAATCTTTTGCGTAACCTCCAGCGGTTGCCCTCGTTTTCTTTGCTGTGTCAGCCCGTTTTGCCGTACTGCCTGTACTGTTTACGGCCTGCCCTAGTATGGAAAGCGAATGAATCCCGCCTCTTTCTGTTAGCGCATCCTTTTGCTTCGCGGCTGCCCGTTTTGTGCGGGCGGAAAGTATTGTTGTCTTTTTTGGAAACACATGACCATCCAATTCAGCGACCTGCTGCACGATAAAAACCTGCTCGCCGCCCTGCGTTCCGCGGGCTACATCGAGCCCACCCCCATTCAAACCCAAGCCCTGCCCGCCGCCATTGAAGGCCGAGACATCATGGCTTCGGCGCAAACCGGCTCCGGCAAAACCGCCGCTTTCCTGCTGCCCAGCCTGCAGCGCATCACCCGCCGCAGCGACAAGCCCGGCAAAGGCCCGCGCATCCTTGTGCTCACGCCCACGCGCGAGCTGGCGGCGCAGGTGGAAAAAAACGCCAAAATCTACGCGCAAAACATGAAATGGCTGCGTACCGTTACCCTGGTGGGCGGCTCGTCTTTCGGCTTCCAAATCAAAGCGCTGGCCAAACCGATTGATTTGGTGGTGGCCACGCCCGGCCGCCTGATGGACCACATGCGCAGCGGCCGCATCGATTTCGACCGCCTCGAGGTGTTGGTGCTCGACGAAGCCGACCGCATGCTGGATATGGGCTTTATCGACGACATCGAAACCATCGTGGCCGCCACGCCCGAAAGCCGCCAAACCCTGCTCTTTTCCGCCACTTGGGACGGCGCCGTGGGCAAACTCGCCAGAAGGCTCACCAAAAATCCCGAAGTGATTGAAATCGAACGCGAAGACAACCAGGGCAAAATCGACGAGCAGCTCTTTTACTGCGACGACAAAAACCATAAAAACCGCCTGCTCGACCATATTTTGCGCGATGCCAATATCGACCAGTGCATCATCTTCACCAGCACCAAAGCCATGAGCGAACAGCTGGCCGACGAACTTTATGAAAAAGGCTTCGCCGCCAACTGCCTGCACGGCGACATGCCGCAAAACTGGCGCAACCGCACGCTGATGGATTTGCGCAAAGGGCGCATCAAAGTGCTGGTGGCCACCGATGTGGCCGCGCGCGGCATCGACGTGCCCAGCATCACCCACGTGATCAACTACGACCTGCCCAAACAGGCCGAAGACTACGTGCACCGCATCGGCCGCACCGGCCGCGCCGGCCGCCACGGCCTCGCCCTCACTTTCGCGGAAGTGAACGAATATATGGCGGTGCACAAAATCGAAAAATACCTCGGCCGCAAGCTGCCCGAGTTCACCATCGAAGGCATGGAGCCCACCCGCAAGCGCAGCAAAGCCCCGCGCAAAACCAAAGGCGGCGGTTGGAAACAAAAAGGCGGCCGCAAGCCCAACGGCAGCGGCAAACCCTTCGGCCGCCCCGCCGGCAATCCGCGCGGCAAAGCCCGCAAACCGGCCGCCCAAGGCCGCCGTGCCTGATATGGTTGAATAATTTTCCCCTGCTGGGTGAAGTGACGCGGCAGGGGGAAAATATAGTGAATTAAATTTAAATCAGGACAAGGCGACGAGCCGCAGACAGTACAGATAGTACGGCAAGGCGAGGCAACGCTGTACTGGTTTAAATTTAATTCACTATAAGTGTTCGAGCTATGGCCGGTTCGGTAGCAGCTGGCTGTAAAGAATAAAGGCTACCTGAAACTTGGTAAGCGGCACGAAAAATTGCCGGATTGTTTTCAGGTAGCCTTTAAGTTTGCTCGAACGATTGGCTTGTTTGCCCGGCTTACAGTAAGATGATTGGCTGTTGGAGAGTGGTGAGAACGCTTCCCTATACAGGCTCTTCCACCACGCTTAACGGAGAACCACATGAACCTGACCGACAAAAAAATCCTTCTTACCGGCGGCAGCAGCGGCATCGGTGCCGCCCTGGCAGAAGCCCTGCACCGTCGCGGCGCACACGTGCTGACCTGCGCCCGCCACCTGCCGGAATCGCTGCCAGACGGCATTACCTTCCGCCGCTGCGATTTATCCCTGCCTGCCGAACGCGACGCGCTGGCCGCATGGGTGCGCGAGGAACATCCCGATACCGCCGTTTTAATCAACAACGCCGCCGTGCAGCGCACGCTTGATTTTGTCGGCGGCGAACGCGCAGCCCTGCTGCAAAACCTCGCACAGGAGCTGGCGGTCAACCTTGAAGCCCCCGTTGCCCTGACCGCCGCGCTGCTGCCCGTGCTGGCAAGCCAGCCGCAGGCCGCCGTGGTCAACATCACCACCGGCCTTGCCCTCGCGCCGAAAAAAAGCGCCCCCGTTTACTGCGCTGCCAAGGCAGGACTGCACAACTTCACCCGCGCCCTGCGCTACCAAACGGAAGCCGCCGCGCCACACATCCGCGTACAGGAAATCGTGCCGCCCCTGGTTGACACCCGCATGACCGCCGGACGCGGCAGCGGCAAGCTCAGTCCCGAAGCGGTCGCTGATGCAGTCGTCCGCGCCATTGAAAGCGGTCGCGCCGAGACCTGCATCGGCAAAATACGCCTGCTCAAATGGCTGCTGCGCCTCGCCCCATCCGCCGCCTACCGCATTTTGCGCAACGAATAACCCCGTTCATTCGCACGGCAGCCTGAAAACGGATTTCCCTCCTTTCAGGCTGCCTTTAAACCAAACAGCACTCATCTTTGCCCACACAAACGCCCCACCCCGCCAAAGGCAGCCTGAAAGCGCGTCCACACGCTTTTGCAAAGCGAAAACCAGAAATTCCCTCCTTTCAGGCTGCCTTTTTTGTTTACAATCCCCCTTTCTCAACCACTCGCACACAACAACATCATGTATCTCCCCAACAAAAAACGCCCGTGGCTGCCGTGGCTGGCGGGTTTTCTGCTTATCGCCTTTCTGGTTGCCTTTTTCCACTTTCTCGGATGAACACTGTGTCGGGGAGGCACCTAAAGCCAAACCCCAAAACGCCATTTTCCGAGCAAATTGCAAAACAGCCAATCTACGGCACATTGTGCCGTAAACGTAAACTGCGGCTCAAGCACCTCGTTTCACGGGATGGTCTGGTTTCTATTTTGAACGGCGATACCGTTTGGGCTACCTGAAAACAGATGGCATTGCTGATGTTTGCTTTGCAGCAGCCCTATTGTTTTACTTTATTGAGGCTTCGTTTTCAGGTAGCCTGTTCCATCATTTTCCCCAACCCAACCCTGCCGCTTATTGCCGCAGAAGAACCGTTGATGAACATCACGAGTTAGGAGTGTAAATATATGAAAAACCAACGTGATTCCAATAAACGCAATCCGCGCCGCGCCGATGAAAAAGTTTCAGGTAGCCCTAAGCGCCAGCAGCGGCCTGAAGCGGAAAAAGCGCCGAAAACCCGCGTGGCACGGGCAAAAAAGCTGGCGGTGCGCCCGGCTAACCAAAAAGTGCAGAGCCAAGTGCGCCGTTTGCAGGAACAGCGTTCCGATTTGAGCGGCATCGAGCCGGTGCGCCTGCAAAAGGCATTGGCCGCTTCGGGTGCGGGTTCGCGCCGCGAGATGGAGGAGTGGATTCAAAACGGTTGGGTAACGGTGAACGGCAAGGTGGCGCAGCTGGGCGATAAGGTGCGGCCGGAAGACCAGGTGTTGGTGAAAGGCAGCGTGATCAAGCTGAAATGGTCGGATCGGTTGCCGCGTATCATCTTGTATTACAAGCAGGAAGGTGAGATTGTGTCACGCGATGACCCGCAGGGGCGCGTGAGCATTTTCGACCGTTTGCCACAGGCGGCAAGCAGCCGTTGGGTGGCCATCGGCCGTTTGGACATCAATACCAGCGGCCTGCTGATCCTTACCACTTCCGGCGAGCTGGCCAACCGTTTTGCCCACCCGAGCTTCGAAGTGGAGCGCGAGTATGCGGTGCGCGTGTTGGGTGAGCTGGGCATGGACGAGATGCGCCTGCTCACCAGCGAGGGCGTGATGCTGGAAGACGGCCTGGCGCGGGTGGAGCGCATCCACAGCCAGGGCGGGGAAGGCGTGAACAAATGGTATAATGTGGTGCTCAAAGAGGGGCGCAACCGCGAAGTGCGCCGCATTTTCGAGTATTTCGGCCTTACCGTGAGCCGTCTGGTACGAACCGGCTTCGGACCGATTGGTTTGCCCAACCGGTTGAAGCGCGGGCAGTTTTATGAGCTAAACGCGGCGGAAGTGGCCTCAGTGATGAAATGGGCGGATTTACCGCTGCCGGACAGCCGCCGCCGGTATGGCTGACGGTATGCTGCCGATTAAAGGCTACCTGAAAAATCAAACAGCCGTTTTCCCATTGTTCTTTAACGAGTTATGAAGCAGCCCAACCGCATCGATTCCCAGCCGGCGTTTTTGTTGTCGGCCACGCCGTGGCGCGAAACCAGCCTGCTGGCGGAGCTGTTTAGCCGCGATTACGGGCGGGTGGCGGTGGTGGCGCGCAGCGCGCGCAAACGGCAGAGCGAATTACGCGGCGTGTTGGTGCCGTTCGTGCCGGTTCAGGTAGCCTGGTATGGCAAGGAAGAACTGAAAACGCTGCACCGTGCCGAATGGCTGGGCGGCTGGCCGCAGCCGCAGGGCAGGGCGCTGCTGAGCGGGCTGTATGTAAATGAATTGGTGCAGAAACTCACTGCCAGAGAAGACCCACAACCTGCGCTGTATGAGGCCTTACAGCAGGTGATGCGCACTTTGTGCACCGAGCCGAACCACGCCGCCGTGCTGCGCCGTTTTGAGTGGACATTGCTCACGCTGGCAGGCTACGCACCGGACTTGCGGAAAGACAGCGCGGGCTGCCCAGTGGAAGCCGATCGGCAATACTGGCTGCGGCCGGAACATGCGGTGCTGCCGTTGGAGCAGCGGCATAGCCTGACGCCGGCAGAAGTGCAGCCTGGCGTGGCGGTAGATGGTGATGTGTTGATTCAGCTGCAAAACGGCAAATTTACCGATGCCGCCGCTTTGCAGCAGGCACGCCGGATTACCCGCCTGCTGCTGGATTTCCGCCTGCCGGAAGGAATTAAATCGCGGCAGGTGTTGCAGCAGATACAGGCTTTCAGGTAGCCTCTATCCTCCGATCACATCATAATTTTGAGGAAAAAAAGAAATGGATTTGCGCAACACCGAACTTTGCCGCGTGCGGGCGATTACCGCGTTTATCAGTTTGAATAAAAATAGTAATTTATGGGCTGGTGTGTTGGCGGAAGCCAAGCGCCAATGCGACCGATTGGCCGAATCGTTTGCCCGGGCGGGCTATACCGTGCAGTCGGTACGGCTGGTGTCAAACCCATTCGGCGAATATTTGGATACCGAAAACGCGCAAACCGCCAAGCAGGGTTTGGCCCGTATCCAGCAGATTTTGCAGGAATTGAATTACGGAAAGGCGATGCGTATCCGTTTCGCTGTTGGCGAGGCGGTGGGTGCGCACGAAATCGCCCTGCTGCCGGAGTTGATTCGCGATTACGGCGATTTGTGTAATGCCTGTGTGAATGTAGGCATGGATGAAAATGGTTTTTTAGACAGGCAAACCATTGAGTTGTGCGTGGCGGCCATGCAGGAAATCGGCCGCATTACGCCGCGCGGCGAGGGCAATTTCAATTTCACGGTAAACTTCAATTGCCGGCCGCTGATTCCGTATTTCCCCGCCGGCTACCATCGCGCAGAGCAGGGCAACTGCATTGTGTTGGGCTTGGAAACGCCGGATTTGCTGGCTGCCGCCTTACGTGGATTAAATAATCAGCCGGCAGAGCATGCCCAATATTTTCAGGTAGCCTATTCGGCCATGCGCGAGGCGCTGCAATACCACATCGACCGTGTGCAGCAATGTGTGGCCGACATGCCTTTGGATGCAGGTTGGGCTTATGCCGGCATGGATACTTCGGCGGCGCCGTCAAAGAATTGTACTTCAATGGTGGAGCTGTATCGGCTGATGCGCGTGCCGTATTTCGGCGCAGCCGGTACGGTGGAAGTATCCGCACTGCTTACCCGTGTGTTCAAGTCGCTGGAGCGGGTGCAGGCCGTGGGTTTTTCCGGCCTGATGCTGGCGGTAACCGAAGACGAAGGCTTGGCCGAGGCCACCCGCAAGCAACAGTTCGATATCCGCTCCCTGCTCACTTACAGCAGCGTATGTGGCATCGGTTTGGATACCGTGCCGATTGCCGGCAGCACTCCGGCGGAGAAAATTGCCGACATCATGTGCGACACCGGCACCATGGCCTTCCGCCTGAACAAACCGCTCACTGTACGCCTGTTCCCCGTTCCCGGATTGGAGGCAGGCGAGATTACGGCATTTGAGAGCGATGATTTGTGTAATTGTGCGGTGTTGGCAATACCTTAGAATGGCTTCGTGCAGATGGCACGCCGGTTGCTTAGTTACCTTTGCGGCGTGAGTCATGAAGCTAAATTGCAAAATTCGATACCCGAAAGGAAAGAAGATGCTGTTGGGCGTTAATATCGACCACGTTGCTACTTTGCGTAATGCGCGCGGTACGCGCTATCCCAGCCCGTTGGAAGCAGCTTTGGTTGCCGAAACCCACGGCGCGGATTTGATTACTTTGCATTTGCGCGAAGATCGCCGCCATATCAAAGATGCAGATGTGTTCGCCATCAAGCAGGCAATCCGCACCCGTATGAATTTGGAAATGGCGCTGACAACAGAAATGTTGGATAACGCCTTACAGGTGCAGCCGGAAGATGTGTGTATCGTGCCGGAAAAACGGCAGGAGGTTACCACCGAAGGCGGCTTGGATGTGCTGGCGCAACAGCAGACAGTAGCGGAGTTTACGCAGCAATTAAATGCTGCCGGCATCCGCGTTTCGTTGTTTATCGATGCGGATGAGCAACAAATCAAGGCTGCTCGTGATGTTGGCGCGCAAGCCATTGAGCTGCATACCGGCGCGTATGCCGATGCAACTTCTCATACTGTTCGGCAAAACGAATTGTTGCGCCTGGAAGAAGCGGCATATTTTGCTTCGGAATTGGGTTTGGTGGTCAATGCTGGGCATGGTTTGGCAATTCACAACGTAGCGCCAGTGGCACGGATTTTGCCGATTCGCGAGCTGAATATTGGTCATGCGCTCATTGCGCAAGCTGTGTTTTTGGGCTTGCCGGAAGCGATACGGCAAATGAAGGAAGAGATTTATCGGGCTCGGAGTCAGCCGGATTAAATTTAGATTGAAATCGGCTTATTTTGAGATGTGGTGGGTTGCCAAATAATGTTGTGCTTGCCATAGGGATAAACCTACTAGGCTAAAAATTAGGTAGGTAGCAAATAATATACTTGTGGGAAAATAAGAATAAAAAGGGGATGTGATGAATAAGTTGAAAATGCAAGGTTTTACCTTGATGGAGTTGATGATAATTGTTGTAATAGTAGCCATTTTGGCAACTATAGCCTACCCAAGTTATGACACATTTATCCGTAGATCTCGTATGGAACAGGCTAAAGCCAGTATTATGGCCAAGTCTCGAGATATGGAGCGGTTGTATACCAAAGCTCGTTCGTTTACGGATGCAAGCCATCCGGCATCTGCCCCTGCGAGTACTGATTTCTTCACAATTGGCTTTGTAGGCGGAGCCCCGCAATCAGATAGCTATGAAATTTTTGCTAAGCCGACCAATAAAAATCCAAACGAAACTCAAGGTATCTACTTCAATAGTATTGGTACAACGATGAGTCGTTGTGATGCCAATACTATTGATCAGTCAGATAGCAGAACCAATTGTGAGCCATATTAGTATTGGCCTCTATTCCGTTTGGTAACAAAGCCGTTTATACTGTCCACTCCGTTACTTTCCTAAGGAGCAACAGCATGAACGGCTTATCTTTTCCCACTACTAAGCGCGGCTTCACGTTGATGGAGCTGATGATTATTATTGCCATAGTGGCGATTTTGGCGGCTATTGCGTATCCTTCATACCAATCGTTTGTACGCAAATCCCGTTTGGAAGAGGCTAATGCTGCTTTATTGGAAAATAGTCGGGCGATGGAGCGTTTTTATTCGAGAAATCGAACGTTTAAAGCCACTTCCACTACTTGGCCGGCATTGGCGGTTAGTCAAACGCAGCATTTCTGTATTAAATTCCAAGGCAATGCGCGCGGGGTGTTGGGAGATAAATATACAATTAAAGCCGTGGCTTTTGATGTGAATAAAGAGCCACGGGTTTTATTGATTAACCAAGACCAAACGGTACGGATTTGCCAAAGCAGCCGTAGCCGTTGCGATAATAAAGAAGTGTTTTCCGGCGGTAATAATATCGACCAAGAATGCGAATTATTGCATTAGTTTTTCTTTAATTAAAATCTAAATTTTGATGAGCATTATTCTTTTATTACAACAAAAAATTCAGAATGCCGATTATGCACGCATGATTCAAAACAATATCGCCTCTTTCAGCCTGGCAGAAACCGATCTGTTGGCTGAAATTTTGAGTGGCTACGAATTTGATGTGGTGCAGCAGCAGGCACTGGTGCAGGCGGTGATGCAGCAGTCCCGTTTTGATCCGGATGCCTTCCACCAAGAGTTCGACGATGAAGATGTAACCGGCATTTGCCCGCATTGCATCAACCCGCCTATGCCGCCGTTGCGTGATTATCTTGTATGGCGTCAAACGTTGGCTAAACAGGCTACCTGAATATTTCAGGTAGCCTTCTTCCCTGTATAATCAAATAATAACCTTATTTGGAAAACCCATGCGCATCATTTCTGCCAATGTAAACGGCATCCGTTCTGCCTATAAAAAAGGCTTCTATGAATACCTGGCCGCAAGCGGCGCCGATATCGTCTGCGTGCAGGAACTCAAGGCTCAAGAAACCGATTTGGACGACAGCATGAGGGCTCCGCACGGTATGCACGGTGTTTGGCATTGTGCCGAGAAGCGCGGCTATTCCGGCGTGGCGCTGTATAGCAAACGCGAGCCGGATCGTGTGCAAACCGGCATGGGGATTGCCGAATTCGATGCCGAAGGCCGTTTCGTTCAGGCTGATTTCGGCAATTTGTCGGTGATTTCGCTCTACCTGCCTTCCGGCAGCAGTTCGGAAGAGCGTCAGCAGGTGAAGTTCCGTTTCTTAGAAGCCTTCTACCCGATGTTGCGCGAGCTGAAAACCCAAGGCCGCGATATCGTGATCTGCGGCGATTGGAATATCGCACACCAAAACATCGACTTGAAAAACTGGAAAGGCAACCTGAAAAACTCCGGCTTCCTGCCCGAAGAGCGCGAGTGGATCGGCAAAGTGATTGCCGAACTGGGCTGGGTGGATATTTGGCGCACGCTCTATCCCGAAATGCCCGGCTACACCTGGTGGAGCCAGCGCGGCCAGGCCTATGCTAAAGACGTGGGCTGGCGTATCGACTACCAAATGGCCACGCCCGCCCTGGCCGAGCGCGCCCGCTCCGCCCATGTTTATAAGCAGGAGAAATTCTCCGATCACGCCCCGCTGGTGGTGGATTACGATTATCCGCTGTAGCGGATGCCGGCGTTCCGGTTTTTTAGAAATCCGGCCTGTCGGAAAATCGGTTTCAGGTAGCCCGCATCTTGCCCGGCAGGCTGCCTGAAAAGCCGATTGCTTATATTAAGCGTTTGATAATTTTGAACCGTATGTTTTCAGGTAGCCTGTCTTTTTGTTGAACAGGCTACCTGAAACCGCGAAAACCAACCCAAGGAAATACCATGTATTTTGTAGACCGCAGCGCCGTGGTGGTGAAGCCCACCGAAGCCTTCCTCACTTGGCTCAAAAGCACCGGCGACGACCTGCCCGACCTCACCCTTGCCCAAATCCGCAGCAACTGCAGCGTGTATTTGTTGGCGCAGGCCGATACGCCCGAAGAGAGCGCCGGCCTGTTCGGCGAACGCTGGCGCGAGGTGTTCAGCGGCGAGATTGCTTCGTGGGAAGTGCCGCAGGAGCAATGGCCGGAGCTCACGCCCGAGTTGTTTGCCCGCTTTTTCGACCTCGAATTCCACGACATGGTGCTGGACACGGATGACGATGATATCCGCGTCAGTCCCGTGGTGGACAACATGATGTAGCCGCCGTGCAGCCTTTTCAGGTAGCCTTCCGGCCTTCGCGGTTGCAGCGCGTGTTGCAGCTGGTCGCATGGGTGTGGCTGGCCGTTATCTGGCTGCTGTATTTCGCCGGTTGGCTTCGCCTGCTCGGCCTCGCGCTCACCGCTTCCGCCGCTTGGTATGCTCTGCGCCGGCCGTTGCCCATCGGCAGCCTCACAGTAGGCAGCGGCGGCGAGGCCGTGCTGTTTTTGCAGCCGCAGCAAATCGCCGTGGCGGCCACCCTGCGCGGCGGCATGGTGCTGCCGTGGTTGCAACTTTTGCACTGGCAAACCGACGGCGGCCGGCAGATTTACCAAGCCGTGTGGCCGGATTCCGCCGATGCCGAAGGCCTGCGCCGCCTGCGCGTGTGGGCACGTTGGGGGCAGGCGCGGAAGAAACGGAGCAAGCCGTTGGATAGGCAGGATTCCCGCTAAAAAACGGCCGCGCCCGCGGCATACTTTATTGGCTTTTCCATTGTAGACAGGACTCAACCCTATGACCAATCCCAACCACCTTATCCTGCCCAGCCGTTTGGGTTTTGCCGAAACGCTGGCCGTGTTGAAACAGGCTTTTGCTGCCAAGCAGATTACCCTGTTTGCCGAAATCCCGCATTCCGCGCTGGCCGCCGAACACGGCCTGCCGCTGGCGCCCGCCAGCCTGCTGATTGTCGGCCACCCGGCCAAAGGTACGCCGCTGATGCAGGCCGATTTGCTGCTGGCCGCCGAGCTGCCGCTGAAAGTGTTGGTGTACGAGCAAAACGGCCGCGTGCAGGTGCTGTACCGCCGCGTGTTGCCGCTGGTGGCGGGGCGCGGTTTGGATGCGGCCGAAACTGCCGCCGCGCAAATCGATTCCGCCACGGGCGCACTGATTGCCGCCGCACTGGAGAGTATGCCGGGCTGAATTTTGCTGCGGTATAATGCGGCGGCAAAAGGCTACCTGAAAAGGTTCAACCGTTTTCAGGTAGCCTTCATCAGTTAAAGCAGGCTACCTGAAAACGCCGCTCAAAATCCGGCCAGCAAGCGCTTGGCACAATAATGCCGACTGACACCATTATTTTCAGCTAGCCTTTATCAAGCCGCCCGTATCGGCGCATATAGGCTACCTGAAAACCCGTTCGGCATTTTCAGGTAGCCCTCAAACAAGGTTGAACAAATGAAAACACTCTCCCAATGGCTCGCACACCTCGAAACCGCCTACACCGGCGGCACCGCCCACAGCCACGGCAGCATTGATTTGGGCTTGGAGCGCGTGCGTGCGGTGAAAGAGCGGATGGGTTTGCAGCCGCAGTGCCCCGTGATCGTGGTGGCCGGCACCAACGGCAAAGGCTCGGTGTGCGCCTTTTTGGAAAGCATCTACCGCGCCGCCGGCTTCAAAACCGGCATGCTCACCAGCCCGCACATCCTGCGCTACAACGAGCGCATCTGTGTGAACGGCCAGCCCGCTGCCGATGAAACCATTGCCGCCTCTTTCGAGCGCATCGAAGCCGCCCGCGGCGATACCGCGCTCACTTATTTCGAGTTCAACACCTTGGCCGCTGTGGATATTTTCCAGCGCGCCGAAGCCGATGTGATGATTTTGGAAGTCGGGCTCGGCGGCCGGTTGGACGCGGTGAATATTTTTGACGGCGACGTAGCGGTGGTAACGTCGGTGGATTTGGATCACCAAGCCTTTTTGGGCGACACGGTGGAGCAGGTAGCCTTTGAAAAGGCGGGCGTATTCCGCGCGGGCAAACCCGCTGTCTGCGCCCAAAACCCGCCGCCCGAATCGCTGCGCCGCCACGCCGAAGCCATCGACGCCGACCTCCTGCTGGCCGGGCGCGATTTCGGCTTCAGCAAGCTGGAGCAGCAACAATGGTCGTTTCACTTTCATCCCGAGCACAGCCGCCTGTTTTCAGGTAGCCGCAACCGCAACGCGCTGCCTTTTCCCGCCCTGCGCGGCGGCTACCAGCTGGGCAATGCCGCCTGTGCGCTGGCCGTGCTCGAATGCTTGAATGCGCGGCTGCCGGTGGATATCGGCGCCATCAAGCGCGGGCTGTTGCTGGTGAGCCACCCCGGCCGTTTCCAAGTGTTGCCCGGCCGCCCGCTCACTATTTTGGATGTCGGCCACAACCCGCACGCCGCCCGCGCTTTGCGTCGCAGCCTGATGGCGCTGCCGTTTGCCGAAAAACGGCTGGCGGTGTTCAGCATGTTGGCCGATAAAGATATCGACACTGTGGTTTCCCTGCTGCAAGACCAGTTCGATGAATGGCTGATTGCCCCGTTGCCGCTGCCGCGCGGCCTTTCGGCGGAAGCATTGCGGCAGCATCTGGAAGCGGCGGGAGCGGCCAATGTGCGCCTGTTTGCCGGCGTGGGCGAGGCCTATCGTGCCGCCTTATCGGAGGCGGGGGAAAATGATAGAATTGTCGTATTTGGTTCGTTTCACACGGTGGCCGAAGTGATGGGCGCACCGCAACAGGAATAAGGAATTATGCCCCCCCAGTCCAACCCGAATTGGCGCCATCTGGAAGAATACGAGCAGATTAAGCGCAAAAACCGCCGCCGCTTGGTGGGCGCGCTGCTGCTCACCACGGTGGTGGCGCTGCTGCTGGCCAAAGTGATGGGCAGCAGCAAAAATACTGCCGCGCCGGGCGAAATCACCGTGAGCGGCGGCAGCGAAACCGCCGCTTCCATGGCGGTGGAAACCCATCCGCTGCCCGAGCCGGTGGCCGAAGTGCCAACCGGTGCTGACACTACGGTGGAAATGCAGCCGCAGCCTGTGTCGGCGCCGGTTGTTGAGCCGGAAGCGGTGGTTGTGGAGCCTGCTTCGCCTGCGCCGCAGCCCGTGCAACCGGCCAAGCCGGTGGAGGCGCGCACCACAGTGTTGCCCAATCCGCTGGCCAACTCCGGCAATGCGGCTAATCCGCTGCCGAGCCGCCCGGCTGCACCGCCGGTGCGGGCGGAAAGCAAGCCTGCGCCGCAGCCGCGTGTAGAAGCCAAGCCGGTGCCTGCCGAGCCGCGCGCGCAACAGGTGGAAAACAATAAACCGGCGGCCCAGCCGCAAACCAAACCTGCCGTGCCGGAAACCCCGCGCCGCGCCGAGGGTGTGAAACCGCAAACGCCTGCCGCGCAGCCGAATGAGCGCCGTGCCGAAAGCAAACTGGCCGAGCCGAAGCCGACCGAACAGAAACCAGCCGAGCGCCGCCGCCCAGCCGAACGCCCAACTGAACGTCGGCAGGAGCGTAAGCCAAACGGCAACCGCCTCTCTCCGGAAGATATTTTGAACAACCGCGCTGCCGACCATGTAACCGGCAACGGCAAAGCGGCCGACAATCAACCTGCCCAGACGGAGCGGCGCATGGTGATTCAGGTGGGTGCTTACACCACCGAAGAGCAGGCGCGCGCCGTGCAAAAACGGCTGGCCGATGCGGGCGTGAGCGCCTATGTGGCGCCGCCTGCCAACAAAGGCGGCAATGCGCTCTACCGCGTGCGCACCGGCTCTTATCCGAACCGCCAGGCCGCCGGTCAGGCAATGGGTAAAATTAAATCGCAGGGGCTGGACGGCATCCTGCTGGAGCGCTGATGACTTTGTTTGACTATCTCGCGCTGCTGGTGATTGCGGCGTTTACCCTGATTTCGCTGTTTCGCGGCGTAGTGGCCGAATTGGTGGGCTTGGTTTCTTGGCTGGGCTCGCTGCTGGCGGCCAAGCTGCTTGCTCCATCGGTGGGCGACTGGCTTTCAGGTAGCCTCAAGCCGCATGCGCTGGCGGTGGTGGTGGCGTTTATCGGCGTGTTTCTGCTGGCGCGGCTGCTGTTCCGCCTGCTGCAAACCGTGCTCACTTCGTCTGCCGGTGCGGCCGGGTTGGGTGGGGCAAACCGCCTGCTCGGCGGCGTGTTCGGCGCGGTGAAGGGGGTATTGGCGGTAACGCTTGCGGTGCTGGCCTGCGCGTTTACCGATTTGCCGAAGAGCGAGGAATGGCGGCATTCGCAAACCGCATTTGTTTTCGAGGGCTTGGCCCAATTGGCCGTGCCGTATCTGCCGCCGTTTATGGCGGATCGTGTCGACTACCGGCAAGCGCCGGAGGAGTGAGTTTATGTGTGGCGTATTGGGCATGGTGGCCTTCGAGCCGGTGAATCAGTTGCTGTATGACGGCTTACAGGTGTTGCAGCACCGCGGGCAGGACGCGGCGGGCATCGTAACCGCCGAGGGCGAGATGTTTCATATGCACAAAGACACCGGCATGGTGCGCGATGTGTTCCGCACGCGCGATATGCGCAACCTGGTGGGCAACGCAGGTATCGCCCATGTGCGCTATCCCACCGCAGGCAACGCGGGCAGCAGCGCCGAGGCGCAGCCCTTTTATGTGAATTCGCCCTTCGGCATCGTACTGGCGCACAACGGCAACCTCACCAATACCGATGAGCTCAATGCCAACCTGTGCCGCCGCTACCTGCGCCACATCAACACCGGCTCCGATTCCGAAGTGCTGCTCAACGTATTGGCCAGTGAGTTGCAGCACGTGATCGGCAGCCGCAGCAAGCTGGAAGTGGGCGATGTGTTTGACGCCGTGGCCGCGCTCAACCGCCAAGTGCGCGGCGCATACGGCGTGGTGGCGCTGATTGCCGGCTACGGCATGCTCGCCTTCCGCGACCCGCACGGCATCCGCCCGCTGGTGTTGGGCAGGCACACCGACGAAGCGGGGCGCACCGCCTATATGGTGTCTTCCGAATCCATCGTTTTCCCCAGCCTGGGCTACGAGCTGGTGCGCGATATCGCGCCGGGCGAGGCCGTGTTTATCGGTTTTAACGGCGAGTTCCACAGCCGCCAATGCGCCGAAGCGCCGCGCCTTTTGCCCTGCCTGTTTGAATACGTGTATTTCGCCCGCCCCGATTCCGTGATGAACAGCGTATCGGTGTACCAAGCCAGGCTCGATATGGGCGTAACCCTGGCCGAAAAAGTGAAACGCAGCCTGAAGGCAGACGAAATCGACGTGGTGATGCCCATCCCCGATACCAGCCGCCCCAGCGCCTTGCAGCTGGCCATGCACCTGGGCAAACCCTACCGCGAAGGCCTCATCAAAAACCGCTACATCGGCCGCACCTTCATCATGCCCGGCCAAGCCACGCGCAAAAAATCCGTGCGCCAGAAGCTCAACCCCATCGACAGCGAATTTGCCGGCAAATCCGTGCTGCTGGTGGACGACTCCATCGTGCGCGGCACCACCAGCCGTGAAATCGTGGAAATGGTGCGTGCCGCCGGGGCGCGGAAAGTGTATTTTGCCTCCGCCGCCCCCGAAGTGCGCTACCCCAATGTGTACGGCATCGACATGCCCACCCGCGCCGAACTGATTGCCAACGGCCGCAGCGCCGAGCAAATTGCCGCCGAAATTTCCGCCGACGGCGTGGTGTTCCAAGATTTGGGCGATTTGGAAAACGTGGTGCGCGCGCTTAACCCCGCCATCGAAGGCTTCGACAGCTCCTGCTTCAACGGCTGCTACGCCACCGGCGACATCGACGAAGGCTACCTGAAACGCCTTTCCGACCGCCCAAAAGGCGGCAGCGGCAAAGCGCATGCCGGACAAATGGAACACAGCATCCGTGTGGATTCGCTACGGGAATAGCAAATGGCGGAAGCCGGCTTTCGAGGCCGGCTTCTTTGGTTTGGCGGGGTAGGGCGGTTTCAGGTAGCCCCAAACATGAAAAGGCTACCTGAAAACCAGCCCGCGTGTAGTTTGCCGTCCGACAGGCTACCTGAAAACCATGAATCTTTCGCGCAGAAACCTGCTCACGCTGGCCGCAGTAATATTAACGGTTTCCGCCTGCGATAGGCCAGACAAGGAAACTTCCATGCAATCCAAATTCATCAAACATCAAGGCGCGACGCTGCACTACCAAACCGGCGGCACGGAAACCGCCCCTGTTATCGTGCTGCTGCACGGCGGTTTCGGTTCGATTGCCGACTTTGCACCGCTGTTGCCGCGTTTGCAGCAACACTACCGCGTGATTGCGATAGATACGCGCGGACACGGACGCTCCACGCTCGGCACAGCCGCGCTGACCTATGCCCAAGCCGCCGAAGATGTGCGCCAAATCCTGCGGCACGAAGGCGTGGAAAAATACAGCCTGTTCGGATTCAGTGATGGCGGCACGACAGCCTACCGACTGGGTGCGGCAGACAAAAATATCGAGAAAATCATCACCGTGGGTGCGGAGTGGCACAAAAAGCACTTGGACGGTGTCCGCCCGATGTTTGAAGCGATAAACAGTGATTTTGTAAAAGAAAACCTGCCCGAACAGCTTGCCGCTTATCAGGCAGCCAATCCCGAACCTGATGCGGCAAAATGGGCAGCGGCATTGAAAGCCATGTGGCTGGACGAGGGCGCAAGCGGTTATCCCAACGAAAACATCCGTCAAATCCAAACCCCCGTGCTGGCAGTGCGCGGCGAAGCTGATTTCCTGCTTGCATTTGACGACTGGGCGGCATTGAAAACCGAATTGCTCGAAGTCCATTTGATGAACGTACCGTTTGCCGCGCACGAGGCTATTAAAGAACAGCCCGAAATCGTTTGGGCGGCGGTGCGGGCGTTTCAGGTAGCCTGAAATACAGATGTATCTGTGTTCCATCGCTATAAGGCTACCTGAACATCGAACTCTGAAGGAAAAACACGTTGCCATGAGCAAACGCGAAACCGCGATAAACTGCGCGGCGGGCGGCCTCAGCCTGCTGTGCGCGCTGTGGGTGGCGCTGCATGCCGAGCGCAGCGGTTGGCTGCCGGCCTATCTGCTGGGGCAGGCATATTTCTCCTTCCTGCTGTTCGGCGGTTTGGCGGCGGGGCTGGCAGACGATTTCGCCGGCAAAGCCGCGCCCCGCTACCTGGCCGCCCGCTGCGGCTGCATCGTTTTGTCCGCGCTGCCCGCTGCGGCGCTGTATGCCTGGCTGGACAATTGGGGCATGGCAGTGCGGTTTGCATTCTGCCTGCTGTTGTTTTTCGGGCTGAATATGGTGTGCTACTACGGGCTGCTGAGGATTTTCAGGTAGCCTCTCCGCCCCCTTGGGGCTACCTGAAAAATACCGGAGCATTGTTTTGGTGAAATCTACCTTGCTTATAGTGGATTAAAATAAAAATGAGACAAGGCGGCGAGCCGCAAGGCGTACAGGTAGTACGCCAAGGCGAGCCAACGCCGTAGCATTGCGATTTTAATCCACTATATTTTCAGGTAGCCTAGCTGCTCCCCCGATAACTAAGGAATCCAACAGATGGATACTGCTTCCCCAACCCCCTCGCCGCGCCCTTTGGGTTTGGCCATCCTGTGCCCGCTGCTGCTGGCGTACGGCATTGCCTGGCCGCTGCTGATGATTATTGCGATGGGCAATTTGGCCGGTAGTTGGGAGGGATTTGAATGGGGGATGCTTGAAGTGTACAGAATCAGCTCGAGAATCGTATTCATCCATTTCATCTTCGGGATGATTGAACCGTTTGTGATGTCGTTTGGGATATTGTTATGCTCAGCGGGATTGTGGTATCGCCATAAATGGGCGCGTGTGGTATTTTTGTGCGGAGGCCTGCTGCATTTTGGGTGGCTGGTTGGCAGCCAGTTAATCGTTTGGGTGGAGAGGGACATTTTCGGCTCTACGATTTTCGATAACAGGCCTTTCTTCATTCCATGGCTCGATATGCTCTGCTTCAGCGCCGTCATCCTCTATCTTTACCTGCGCGTGCCGACAACCTATTTCCATAAAGCCGCCCCGACCACCATTATCAAAATTCCAAAATCATGACCCCATACGACTACTGCCATCAAAAAGCCGAAGAGAGCGGCTCCAGTTTTCTGGCCGGTTTCCGCTTTCTGCCGCCGGAAAAACGCCGCGCCATGACTGTGCTGTATGCCTATTGCCGCGAACTCGACGATGTAGCGGACGATTGTGCCGACCCGGCCGTGGCGGCGCAAACGCTGGCCTGGTGGCGGCAGGATGCGGCCAAGGTGTTTCACGGCGCGGCCTTGCCGGAGCATCCAGTCAATCAGGCCATGCGCGAAGTGGCGCCGGCCTACGGGCTACCTGAAAACGAATTGGCCGCCGTGATTGACGGCGTGGAAATGGATTTAACCCCGGCGCGTTATGCCGATTTCGCCGCCTTACAGCAATACTGCCAGCGCGTGGCCGGGGTGGTGGGGCGGCTGATTGCCCGCATCCTCGGTTTCCAAGATGCCGCCGTGCTGGATTATGCCGACAAAATGGGCTTGGCGCTGCAACTCACCAACATCATCCGCGACGTGGGCGAAGACGCGGTGGCCGGGCGGATTTACCTGCCGGTGGAAGATTTGCAGCGCTTCAACGTGCCTGCCGCCGATTTGCTGCAACGCCGAAACAGCCAAGCGTTTGCCGAGCTGATGGCTTTTCAGGTAGCCCGTGCCCGCCAAACCTACCGCGAAGCCGTGGCCTTGCTGCCTGCTGCCGAGCGGCGCGGACAGAAGGCCGGGCTGGTGATGGCCGCCATCTACTACGCGCTTTTAAACGAAATCGAGCGCGACGGCGCGGCCAATGTGCTGCGCTACAAGCTGGCGATTCCGAAGCCGCGTAAGGCACGGATTGCCCTGAAAACCTGGCTCTTGGGGTTTAAGCCATGAGCGCCGCACCGCGTGTGGCGGTTATCGGCGGCGGCTGGGCCGGGCTTTCGGCGGCGGAAGCGCTGTGCGGCCGGGCGCAAATCATCCTGTTTGAGGCCGGGCGGCAGTGCGGCGGCCGTGCCCGCGCGTTGGGCGGCGGCAGCGGTTTTGCCCATGCCGACAACGGCCAGCATATTTTGGTGGGCGCGTATCGGCAGGTGCTGGATGTGCTGGCGCGCTGCGGCGTGCGCGAAGAAGAAGCATTTTTGCGTCTGCCGCTGCAATGGCATTTGGCCGACGGCCTGCAATTTGCCGCCCGCCGTCTGAGTGCGCCGCTGCATTTGCTTTTCGGCGTGCTGGGCGCACGCGGCATCGGTTGGGGCGAGAAAACGGCGCTGCTGCGCCAGATGCGTGCCTTGCAAAGCCTGCGCTTGGCGGAAGATATTTCCGTGGCTGCTTGGCTGCGGCAGCAGCAAGTGTCGCACCGTTTGCAGCAGCAGTTTTGGCAGCCTTTGGTGTGGGGCGCGATGAACACCGCTTTAGAGCAGGCTTCGCTGCAACGCCTGCAAAACGTGCTGCGCGACGGCGTGTGGGCGGAGCGCGCCGCCAGCGATTTCTTGCTGCCCAAGCAGGATTTGGGGCGGCTGTTTGCCGAGCCGGTGTGCCGCCGCCTGCAAAAATACGGCGCACAAATCCGGCTGGAAACGCGCGTGCCGCAGATTGAACAAACGCTTTCAGGTAGCCTGTTGGTGAACGGCGAAGCCTTTGATGCCGCCGTGCTGGCCGTTGCGCCCTATCATGTGCCGCCCCTGCTGCCCGAGGCCGCCCCGCCCAAGATTGCCGCCGCGCTGGATGCCTTGGCCTACCACGCCATCACCACCGTGTATCTGCGTTATCCCGTTGCGCCCGGGCTGCCCGCGCCGATTACCGGCCTGGCCGAAGGCACGGCGCAATGGTTTATCGACCGCGATGCGCTCGGCTTCGGGCGCGGCGAAGTATCCGCCGTGATTTCCCTGTCCGACCAATACGGCAAACTCGGCCGCGAAGAGTGGATAACGCGCGTGCACCAGGATTTGCGGCGTATCTGCCCGCACCTGCCGCGCCCTGTTGATGCCCAGGTCATCACCGAAAAACGCGCCACCGCCGCCAGCCGCACCGATAAGCCTACCATCCCCACCGCCTGGCTGCGCCACCAGCATATCTACCTCGCCGGCGACTATCTGCACCCGCGCTACCCCGCCACGTTGGAAGCCGCCGTACAAAGCGGCCGACAGGCTGCGGCTTTGCTGTTGAAAGATGCGGGGTGAGGAGAAGCCTCCTGAAAGAGAAACTTATACGAGGCTGAAAGTAGGCTAAACTAGTTTTAGTTTTCAGGTAGCCTGCTCCGTGTATGTTTTGTTTACCCTTGCGCCTCCTGCCGGCGCGGGGCACTTCCTTTTAGCTACGCAGAAACTCTCCCTCCTTCGGAGAGCTCGTTTTCTTTGCTTCGCCAAAGAAAAGGAAGCAAAAGAAAGGCGACTGCGGACACAGGTTTGGCTCCGCCAAACTTCCCTCTCTCCGCACGGTTTTTCGGGCGGGCTCGCAACTTGCGGCTTCGCCGCTTCGAACATGCAAGCCCTTATTCCCCGAAAAACCGCGCTCCGTTCGGCTGTGTCAGCAGAGAAAAGCACAGCTCAACCTTTGATACTAGAAAGCCTATATCTAGTTTTTCAAGAGTTTTATAGTCGATTAAAATAAAAATGAGACAAGGCGGCGAGCCGCAAGGCGTACAGATAGTACGTCAAGGCGAGCCAACGCCGTATCATTGCAATTTTAATCGACTATAATTGGGTTTCAGATTGAATTGTTGGATATGGAGTTTTTGGTATTAATAAAGGCTACCTGAAAGTGCAGCGCAGCGAAGTTTCTGCGAAGCTAAAATTTTCAGGTAGCCTCTATCGGGCAGCCAACGCTGCTATTTGCCTGAGCCGATTTTGCTTTCCTTGCCGCTGAGCAGGTTTTGGATATTGCTGCGGTGGCGCAGCAGCACCAGCGTGGCAATTACGGCAATGGCCGCCTGCCAGGAAGGCTGTTGCACCAGAAACATGGCGGCCAGCGGGCTGATTACGGTGGCGGCTAGTGCGGCCAGTGAAGAAATTTTCAGCCCGAAGGCCATCATCAGCCATACTGCCGCGCAAATCAGCGCCACCGGCCACGACAAAGCCAGCAGCACGCCCAGCGCGGTGGCCACGCCCTTGCCACCCTTGAAGCCGAAAAACAGCGGCCACATATGCCCCACCAACACCGCCACCGCCACGGCGGCCACCACTTCGTCGGACAGGCCGAAATGCGATTGCAGCCATCGGGCAAGCAGCACGGCCACCAGGCCTTTGAGCGCGTCGCCCAAGAGCGTGAGCGCGGCGGCTTTTTTGCGGCCGCTGCGCAAAACATTGGTGGCGCCCGGGTTGCCCGAGCCGTAGTTGCGCGGGTCGTCCAGCCCGTAGAATTTGGATACGATAACGGCAAACGAGAGCGAGCCGATTAAGTAGGCGGCGACCACGGCGGCCAAGCCCCACACAGACAAGATGTCAGCCATAAGATTTTTTCACATTCAAACAAACGAGCCGGATTCTATCACGAGGACAAGCACAGCATGGATACCGTTTTTCTGCACGGCCTAAAAGCCCAAACCCTAATCGGCGTTTTCGACTGGGAACGCCGCCAGCCGCAAACCGTGCTGCTGGATATCGACATCCGCGCCGATTTGAGCACGGCGGAAAAGAGCGACAACGTGGCCGATACGATCAGCTACGCCGAGGCGGCGGAATTGGTAACGGCCGCTTTGGCAGGGCAGCAGTTTTTCCTGCTGGAAGCGCTGGCAGGCTATGTGGCGCAACTGCTGCTCAAGCATTTTCCTTCTTGCGAGAGCGTGCGGATTAAGGCGGTGAAACCCGGCATCCTGCCCGGCGTGGCATCGGTGGGCGTGGTGATGGAGCGGGGCAGGGCAGAGGCTACCTGAAAAGATATAGTGGATTAAAATCAGAATGCTATGGCGTTGGCTTGCCTTGCCGTACTGCTTGCACACTGTCTGCGGCTTGCCGCCTTGCCCCTTCTGATTTTCATCCGCTAAGCGGGCTAATGCGGTATTGAAGCGCAGGTTTCAGCCATCCCACCGTTTAAACTTCGCCTAAGCTGCGCTTTCAGGTAGCCTCACAACTATAGTGGATTAACAAAAATCAGGACAAGGCGACGAGCCGCAGACAGTACAGATAGTACGGCAAGGCGAGGCAACGCTGTACTGGTTTTTGTTAATTCACTATAAAAAAGCCGTCTGAACATTCAGACGGCTTTTGGTTTATTTCATAAAGTTTTTCAGTAGAATGGAAGCCACATCATCCAGGCCGAAGCCGTCTGCGTCTTGCGCGCTGCCATTGGGGGTGGCGTGGTCTACCAGATTGGGCAGGATTTTGGCCAGCATCTCGCTTGCCTGGTTGGCATCCACGCCGAATTTCTGCGCCAGCTGGTTTACGGTGTCGCTGCCCAGCGCTTGTTGTAGTTGGCTGCCGGACACGGGCAGGTTGCCTGCCTGGTTGGAAACCCAGCTGCTGATGGCATCACCCAAGCCGCCTTGTTGCAGCTGGCTGATCAGGTTGCCCACGCCGCCGTGCTGTTTCACCAAATCCATCGCCATATCGGTGAGCGAGCCTTGGCCGCCGTCTTTGCCGCCCAGCATCTGGCTGGCCGCGTTCATTAGATTATCCATTAAAGTCATGATTTTCCCTTATGTTAGAGTGAAAAGGGGCGCAGTGTAGCAAAGTTTGGGCGGCAGGGTGCGGGTTTAACCGAATTTAGCGGATGCAAAATGCGGGCGGCCATAAAAACAGCCGGCTGCCGCCGGCCGTTTGCCTGTTGTTTAACGGAATACCATGCCGCCGTCGGTGAGGATGGTTTGGCCGGTGATGTAGTCGGCGTCTTCCGAAGCCAGGAAGGATACCAGGTTGGCCACGTCTTCCGGCTGTTGCGGCCGGCCGGCGAGGATGCCTTTGGTAAATTCGTTCCACGCCTGTTTCGGCTGGTAGCCCTTGTGTTCTACAAATGCGGCGTCGATGCGCTCCCACATGGGGGTGTCGGCCACACCCGGGCAATAGGCGTTTACGCGGATGTTGTAGGGGGCGAGTTCTTTTGCGGTGGAATGGGTGAACGAGCGTACCGCGTGCTTGGTGGCGCAATACAGGCTCAGCATTTCGTAGGATTCGTGACCGGCGATGCTGCATGCGTTGATGATTTTGCCTACGCCCTGCTGTTTTTTCATTTGTTCGGCGGCGGCCTGCGTGCCGAAAATCACGCCCTTGATGTTGATGCCCAACACCCGGTCGATTTCATTTTCGTTCAGGCTCAAGAATGTGCCGACCGATTCCACGCCCGCGTTGTTGACAAACACGTCCACCCGCCCGAAGGCCTTGACTGCTTCGTCCACTAGGCGGAACTGGTCTTCCCGGCTGGCGGAATTGCCCTTTACGGCGATATTTTCAAACCCGGCGGCATCGAATTCCGCTTTAACCTTGTTCAGGTTGTCGGCGTTGATGTCGTGCAGCACCACGCGGAAGCCGTCTTTGGCCAAACGGGTGGCGATTGCTTTGCCCAAACCTGCGGCGGAACCGGTAACTACGGCTACTTTTTTCACATCGGTCATGGTAGATCTCCTTTTCGGGTGGGAATGCAGCCGTATGCCTTTGCGGCACGGCTGGTAGATGCCAGCCGCCCGAACAGGCGGACGGATGGCGGAAAGGGGGAATTTTGAAATCTAAATGTGCGGTGTGTATCTGCATGAATAATGGCAGTAAAGTACCAAAAATCATAACAGATGTAAACAAAAGGTCAACAGATTGGTTGACTTGGCAAATTTTATGCAGATGGCAAAATCGGGTAAGGCTGTGGGCGGGGCTTGGGTAGTAAGGAGGGGCAACGCGTTAGGAAGGAGTAAGCCACATAAAATCAGTTTATTGCGTGTTTCCAGATATAAGGGTATTTTTCAGGTAGCCTTTTCCTCAATTAAAAACAGCCGCTTCAGGTTACCTGAAACGGCTATGGTTTTATCCGCGTTGCTTATTTGGCGGCAGATGCGCCGGAGGCGGCTGCTGTGGAAGCGGCTGAAGCGGCGGCTGCACCTTCACCCCATACGGCAGGATATTTGTAGCCGACGAAGCGTTTGTGCGCGTAGTCTTTGAATTCTTGGGAATTGTAGGCGGCGGTTACGTCTTGTACCCACTGTGCGTCTTTATCGGCAGTGCGCACGGCAGACCAGTTGATGTAGGCGAAGCTGGGTTCTTGGAACAGGGCTTCGGCCAGTTTCATGCCGGAAGACATGGCGTAGTTGCCGTTTACGATGGCGAAGTCTACGTCTTGGCGGCTACGCGGCAGGTTGGCGGCTTCCATTTCCACGAATTCGATATTTTTGGTGTTTTCGGCAATATCTGCTTTGGAGGCGGTCAGTGGGTCGATCCCCTCTTTCAGTTTGATCCAGCCCAAGTTGTCGAGCATCACCAGAGCGCGTGCCAAGTTGGACGGATCATCCGGGATGGAAACGGTGCTGCCATTTTTCACCTGGTCCAGCGCGGTGAGTTTGCCGGGGTAGATACCCAAAGGAGCGGTCGGTACTTGGAATACTTCGGTCAGGTCGAGGTTGTGGGCGGCCTTGAAAGAATCCAGATAAGGCTTGTGCTGGAAGATGTTGATGTCGATGGCACCCTCGGCTAATGCTTTATTGGGGATAACGTAGTCGGGGAATTCGGTGAGGGTAACGGTGTAGCCCTGTTTTTCCAACATGGGTTTGATTTGATCGGTAATCATGTCGGCAAAGTCGCCCGGGGTAGTGCCGAAGCGGATTTCCCGCTTGGCTTCTGCAGCGGGCTGGCTGCCGGCTGAGGCGGCGGATGCCTGTGCACCGCTGCCGCTGTCTTGTCCGCCGCAGGCGGCCAGGGACATGCCCAGCACGGCGGCGCAGGTGAGTTTCCATAATGCTTTCATAGAGTGTCTCCTATTATGAAGGTAACGGGTTGGGGAAAATAAATCTAGGCTTAGCGTTTATCCAGCTTGGCAGCTACGTAGTTGCCTGCTGCTTGGATAGTGATGACCAGGGCGGACAGGGCGAGCAATACGGTGTGCATTACTTCGGGCATATAGCGCTGGTGACCGTAGCGGATGCCTAAGTAGCCAAGCCCGCCGCCGCCGATTAAGCCCGCTGCCGAACTGGTGCTTAAAGTGGCGATAATCAGGATGGTGATACTGCGCACCAAGCCGGAGCGGGCTTCGTTCAGCAATACTTTTACAATGATGGTCAAGGGGCTGGCGCCCATGGCGGTTGCGGCTTCAATCACGCCTTTAGGCACTTCTTTCAGGTTTTGCTCCACCAATCGTGCAAAATAAAAGCTGGCGGCCACACTGAGGGGCACGGAAGCGGCCAATGGGCCGTAGGAAGTACCGATAAAGGGAATCCGGCGGACGTATTCCATCATTTCGATCATGAGGAATACGAAAGGGAATGCTCGCATAAAGCTGACCACCCAGCTTAAGCCGTGGTTGAAATGGATTTTTGGGAACAGCCCGCTTTTATCGGTAACAAACAGCCATATGCCGAGAAGGCCGCCCAGTAAAACGCCCACAGTGGTGGAAATGCCTAGCATAAGGAATGTTTGCCAAGTAGCTTCGTAAAATTCGGGTAATAGCCGTTGCAGGTTACCCCAAGGGTCTGAACGATCCATATTCAATCCTCCTGTACCAATTCGCGCCCGATGTCGGTGTGCGCCAGAATCTGCTTGTCGCGCACGTCGGCCACTTCCAGCAAATGCCCTTGATGCAGCAGGGCGGTGCGGCGGCACAGGCGGCGGATGACGCTCATTTCGTGGGTAACGATCACGATGGTTACGTTGAAACGGCGGTTGATGTCTTGCAGGCAGTCGAGCACGCTGCGGGTGGTGGCCGGGTCGAGCGCGGAAGTGGGCTCGTCGGCCAGAATCACGCTCGGGTTGGGTGCGAGCGCACGGGCAATGCCCACGCGCTGCTTCTGCCCGCCGGAAAGTTGGGCGGGGTAGTGCTGCGCGCGGTCGGACAGGCCGACAATCTGCAAACATTCGCGCACGCGTTCGTTGATTTTGCTTTTGCTCCAGCCGGCAATCTCCAGCGGGAAGGCCACGTTGCCGGCCACGGTGCGGTTGGCGAGCAGGTTGAACTGCTGAAACACCATGCCGATGTTTTGGCGGGCGGTGCGTAGCTGGGCGGCATTCATGGCGGTGAGGTCTTGGCCGTCTACCAGTACTTTGCCGCTGTCGGGGCGTTCCAGCAGGTTGATCAGGCGCAGCAGGGTGGATTTGCCTGCGCCGGAATAGCCCATCAGCCCGAACACCTCGCCTTGGTCGATGCTCAGGCTCAAGGGATGCACGGCCATGAATTGGTTGCTTTTGCCGTGATGATAGCTTTTACAAACGGAATCCAGAATAATCATGATGTTGTTGTATGGCCGCCTCATTCGGCGGCTGCAAAGATTTAAAGCCCACTGGATCAACAATGGGCTTAAAACAGAGATGCGTGTTATGGATGGTACGCTTTAGCTGTTTTAACGCCCGCAAGCTGTATCAAATCGGCGTAAATAATGGTGGCGTATTTAATGCCCAAATGTGTGTTTTGTCAAGAGCGGCTGTTTGCCGGGCTGTGTTTCAAGCTCGCCGGTTTCGGGTATAATCTTGCCGTTTGGGCGGGCAAGCCGCCGTTTCTTCAGCCAACTAACTTTTTGGAGCAGAGTGCATGAGCGCCATTATTGATATTTTCGCCCGCGAGATTCTCGATTCGCGCGGCAATCCCACCGTAGAATGCGATGTGTTGCTGGAAAGCGGCGTGATGGGGCGCGCGGCCGTGCCCAGCGGTGCTTCCACCGGCCAGAAAGAAGCGCTGGAGCTGCGCGACGGCGATGCCGCACGCTATTTGGGCAAAGGCGTGCTGAAGGCCGTAGAGCATGTGAACAATGAAATCGCCCAAGCCGTTATCGGCATTGATGCTTCCGAGCAGAGCTATATCGACAAAGTGCTGGTGGAATTGGACGGTACGGACAACAAAGGCCGCCTCGGCGCCAATGCCACTTTGGCCGTATCCATGGCTGTGGCACGCGCTGCCGCCGAAGATGCCGGCCTGCCGCTCTACCGCTATTTGGGCGGCGCGGGGCCGATGGCGATGCCGGTGCCGATGATGAACGTGATCAACGGCGGCGAACACGCCAACAACAGCCTGGATATTCAGGAATTTATGATTATGCCGGTGGGCGCAACCAGCTTCCGCGAGGCCTTGCGCTGCGGCGCGGAAGTGTTCCACCACTTGAAAAAAATCTGCCACAACAAAGGCTTTCCCACTACCGTGGGCGACGAGGGCGGCTTTGCCCCCAATTTGGGCAGCCACGCTGAAGCTTTAGATTTGATTTTGGAAGCCGTGAAAGCCGCCGGTTACGAAGCGGGTAAAGACGTGCTGCTCGCGCTCGATTGCGCTTCCAGCGAGTTTTATAAAGACGGCAAATACCACCTCTCCGCTGAAGGCAAAGCGCTGACCAGCGCCGAATTTGCCGATTATCTGGCTGATTTGGCCAGCCGCTATCCGATTGTTTCGATTGAAGACGGCATGGACGAAAACGACCGCGAAGGCTGGAAGCTGCTCACCAAAAAGCTTAGTGGCAAAGTGCAGCTGGTGGGCGACGACTTGTTTGTTACCAACCCGAAAATCCTGGCTGAAGGCATTAAAGAAGGCATTGCCAACGCCCTGCTGGTGAAAGTGAACCAAATCGGCACTCTGAGCGAAACCCTGAAAGCCGTGGAGCTGGCCAAACGCAACCGCTATGCCAGCGTGATGAGCCACCGCTCCGGTGAAACCGAAGACAGCACCATCGCCGATTTGGCCGTGGCCACCAACTGCATGCAGATTAAAACAGGTTCGCTTTCCCGCTCCGACCGCATGGCCAAATACAACCAGCTGCTGCGCATTGAAGAAGAGCTGGGCGAAGCCGCTTATTATCCCGGCCAAGCCGCGTTTTACCATTTGGCTCGTTAAAGGCTACCTGAAACATGAAATGGGTAACCGTGGTGCTGGTCGTGGCGTTGGTGTGGCTGCAACATAATCTGTGGCTGGCCAAAGGCGGCTGGCGCGATATGTGGCGGCTGGAGGCCGAAGCCGAGCGCCAGCGGCAGGCCAACCAAAGCCTGGTGCTGCGCAATCAGGCCTTGACGGCCGAAGTGGAAAACCTGCGCACCGGAAAAGAAGCCATCGCCGAAATCGCCCGCACCGATTTGGGCTATGTGGGGCCGGGCGAAGTGTATTACCGCGTTTTGCCCGCTTCCGAGGCGGCGGCAGGGAGTGCAGCGGCCGAATAATGTGTCCGCATCCTTTTCAGGTAGCCTCATCCGCCGGACAGGCTACCTGAAAGTAATCACGCTGAATTTTTTGCCACCCATTTTGAAAGAGAAATTATGAAAGTATCATTGAAAACCTGCTTGTCTTGGCTGTTGGTTTCTGCCGCTGTTTTGCTGCTGAATGCCTGCCAGATTTTGCCGGTGCGATAGCCCGGTTTGTTTTTCAGGTAGCCTTGCTTGATCAGTAGAGGCTACCTGAAAATATTTCCGCAACCCCGATTGAATCCTTTATGAACACTCCCGCCATTGCCGCCGACCGCCTGGGCTCAGGTTGGATGGTGGTTTCCGCCGCCCTGTTTGCCCTGATGGGCGCGTTTGCCAAAGCCGCCGGCAGCCGTTTCGGCTTCAGCTTCAACGAGCTGGTGTTTTGGCGCATGCTGTTCGGCCTTTTCGCCATCGGCCTGCCTGAATGGTGGCGCGGGCATGCCTTCCGCACGCCCTATCTGAAATCGCATCTCAACCGCAGCATCACCGGTTCGGTGGCGCTCCTGCTTTCGTTCTTTGCGCTCACCCGCCTGCCGCTGGCCACCGCCATCACGCTCAATTACACCTCTTCGCTGTTTTTGGCCTTGCTTTCCTTCATCTTCCTTAAGGAAAGAATTGCCCCGCTGATGCTGGCCGCGCTCTTGATGGGTTTTGGCGGCATCATTATCCTGCTCCAGCCCACCATTGCCGCTGAGCAGCAGCTTGCCGGCCTCATCGGCCTGATTTCCGGCGTGTGTTCCGGCTGGGCGTATTTGCAGGTGCGCGAACTTTCGCAGCTGGGCGAACCCAGCTGGCGTGTGGTGTTTTACTTCTGCTGCGTGGCCACCGCCATGTCGGGCACATTGGCCTGCATCAACGGCTGGCAGCCGCCCACCGTCCAATCGCTGCCCTATCTGCTCGGCCTAGGCGCCGCCGGTACGCTCGGCCAGCTGGCGATGACCCGCGCCTACCAAGTGGGGCGCAAGCTCACCGTGGCTTCGCTGGCCTACCTCACCGTGGTGTTTTCCACCCTGTTGGGCATTTTCTGGCTGGGCGACAGCACCAGCTGGCACGAAATCATCGGTATGCTGGTGATTGTATGCGCCGGTGTATTGGGCAGCTTTGCCAAGGGCAAATAAGGGGGCTTAAAGGCTACCTGAAAGCAAGGCGAACAATTTATCCACTGTATTTGAAGGAGAAAATTATGATCAAAAGCATGACCGGTTTTGCCAACGGCAGCGCCGAACATGGCAGCAAACGCCTGTATATCGAACTGCGCGCGGTCAATCACCGCTATCTCGACATCCAATTCAAAATGCCGGAAGACCTGCGCCACCTAGAAGGGGCATTGCGCGAAGCCGTATCCGCCCACGCCGCGCGCGGCAAAATCGAATGCCGCATCCAGCTGCGGCACAGCGAGCAGGCAGGTGGAGAGCAAGAATTGCGGCTGAACAAAAAATTGGTTGCCCGGCTGGCTAAAATCAACAAGAAAATCTGTGAGAAACATCCCGACATCAACCGTTTGGGCGTAGCCGACATCCTCGCTTTCCCCGGCGTGCTGGCTGCTCCGGCAGAAGAAACCGGCGATTTAGACGAAGCCGTGCTGCAGCTCATCAACGAAGTGCTGGTTTCCTTCAACCAAGCCCGCAGCCGCGAGGGCGAGCAGCTGCAGCAACACCTGCTGCAGCGTTTGCAGCAGATGGAGCAGATTCTGGACGCTTTGGCCGCTGCTTTCCCGCAGCTGCTGCAACAGCATATGGACAAAGTGCGCCAGCGGCTGCGCGAAGCCGTGGGCGACGTGGAAAACGACCGCCTGCAGCAAGAGTTTGCCTTGTTTATGCAGAAGGCAGACGTGGACGAAGAGTTCAGCCGACTGCGCACCCACATCGCCGAAGTGCGCCGCATCGTGAGCAGCCAGCCCAAAGGCAGCATCGGCAAGCGCCTGGATTTTCTGATGCAGGAACTCAACCGCGAAGCCAATACGCTGGGCAGCAAATCCATCGCCGCCGAATGCACCCAGGCTTCGGTGGAGCTGAAAGTGCTCATCGAGCAGATGCGCGAGCAAGTGCAGAATATCGAGTGATGTTTTGAAGAATGGGAAAAGGCTACCTGAAAGTTTCAGGTAGCCTTTTGCTTGGCTGAGGATGGCGATATGGCAATATTTCAGTTTTCTACAGAGAGACCGGTGTGCTTTTGCAGCAATTCGGTAAATCGGCGGCATTCTTCATCGTTGGCGAAGGCACTGTGGGGGACGGCATATAAATGGATGGGGCCGATACGGATAACGAGGTGGCGGTGCAGGTTGGAGAGGCGGGTGATGGCGGGGTAGCGGATAAGGGTTTGGGTTTGGCCGTTTTCCGAAACGTGCAGCAGGCCGTCGGGTTGGAGGGTGATGGTGTTGCGCCCTTCGATTAAAACGTTCATGGCTTCAAACAATTTGGAATAAATTCGGTCGATGCATTTGGGGCGCACAATCAGGGAATAGGTAGAAACGAGGAAGGCGTAGGCAATCATGGGCAGGCAGGCGGCGGCAAGGCTAGCAAACATGGGGTCGTCGGCAAGACCGTAGGCTTCAAGCGATTGTTTCAGGCTGTAGCAGAACCAAGCCGTAACCGGAAAAAATGGCAGCAGGAGGATGAGGTCGCCCAATCCTACCAGGTTAGGCAGTTTGCTGGTTTTGACGATTTCTTTGGTAATCAGGGCGCAAACGGCTTTGTAGGAAGGGTCGTGTTGGTTGAAGAGGTAGTTGACTTGCATGGGGGCTCCGGGTATTGGATTGGCGGGATATGAGGCTTCTGGTTTTCAGGTAGCCTTTGGGGGTGTGGAAAGTAACAGTGTTGTTTACACTTTCGGCTAGTGGTTGCAGCCGCAGTTGTGGCCGTGCTCGTGCCCGTGGTGTTCGTGTTCGGGCTGGCTCTCGCCGCCGTGTTCGTTTTGGAAGAATTGGTGCGCTTGGCGGGCGGCCTGGCTGCCGAGGTCTTCAATCATGAGGGAAACGTATTCGGGGAAGAGGTAGCGGCCGCCGAGTTTGGCGCGGGCGGCGTCGGTTTCGGGGTCGAGGCTGGGGATGGGGGTGGAGAGGTCGACTTGGCCGTCCCATTCGATGGTGAAGCGTTTGTCGGCAAAGCGGATGGGGGTGATTTCGGCTTCTGTGTGGCGGTGCATCAGGCACAGGGCACGGCGGCTGAATACGTCGTAGAGCCAGGCGTCGCCTTGGTCGGTGTTGAACAGGAGGTAGGCGCTGGGGGTGGCGGTTTCAAAGCCGGTGGCGGTTACGTAGTCTTGGCCGGAACGGGTGTGCTCGACTACGGTGTGGCATTCTTCGGTGAGCGGGGTGCGGCCGAAGCGTTCGCCGGCTTGGTGGCAGATTTCGGCGTGGCGCCAGCTTTGGTATTTGGCCTCTTGGGCGGCGCGGTTGAGCAGCTCGGCGATTTTGCCGCCTTGTTTGTTTTGGCGTTTTTTGGCCTGCTGGCGGAGGTGTTCGAGGGTGTCGGCGGTGGTATGGATGTATTTCATGCGGGGTCTCTTTTTAATTTGATGTGAGGCTACCTGAAAATGTTTCAGGTAGCCTTTCGGGTTTATTGGGCTGAGCCGGAGGCTTCGTTGGCCGGGGTTGCGGAGGCGTCGGCGGGGTTTTTCAGCCAGGCGGCGGTGTCTTTGGCGAGGGTGTCGGTTACGCGTTCGAGCACGGAGCAGGAGCTTTTAAACATGCCGCCCATGCCGCCGAGGGAGCGGCGGGAAAGCTCGGTGGTGGCGGTTTGTTGGCCGTTTTCGTAGCGGGTGAGGCGGATGTGCATGGATTTGTAGTGGCCGGTGAAGGCGCTGCCGTAGCTGCGGGCGTCGGTAATCTGCACGTCGAGGCGGTTGGGCTGCGCGGCGAGGCTGTCGGCGCCGGTGGCCTGCAGTTCGATGCCGCCGGCTTTGGCTTGCTCGATGATTTTGCGGCTGAAGTTTGCGCCTAAATCGGTGCATTCTTGGCGGATGCGGTCGGCCACTTTGGCTTCGGGGGCGTAGGGAATGGTGTCGGCGATAAAGCTTTGGGCGTAGGCTTGGCCGGCGATGAGGAGGGCGGCGATGGCGGTGAGGCGGCGGAACATGGGGTGTCCTTTCGTGGTGGTTGAACGGTGGGGTAAGGGGGTATAGTGAATTAAATTTAAACCAGTACAGCGTTGGCTCGCCTTGCCGTACTATTTGTACTGTCTGCGGCTCGCCACCTTGTCCTGATTTAAATTTAATCCACTATAAATTTTCAGGTAGCCTTTGTAGGGAAGGTTACCTGAAAAATCTGTGCTGCTTTACGCATCAATATTTTGCGCAATCAGGGCGTTGGTTTCGATGAACTCGCGGCGGGGTTCGACTTCGTCGCCCATGAGGGTAACGAATACTTTGTCGGCGGCGATGGCATCTTCGATGCGCACTTTTAAGAGGCGGCGCACTTCCGGATCCATGGTGGTTTCCCACAGCTGTTCGGCGTTCATCTCGCCCAGCCCTTTGTAGCGCTGGATGGCCATGCCTTTTTGCGCACCGGCGAGCAGGATGTCGATGGCCTGCTCGAAGCTGTTTACGGGTTGCGGCTCGGCTTCGCCTTTGTGTAGCAGGGCGCCGGGCTCAACCAGGCCTTGGAGCTGTTCGGCGGTGCGGCTGATGGTTTGGTAGGCTTTGCTGTCGATGAATTTCTGGTCGAGATAGGAAACCATCACGTTGCCGTGCAGCTGGCGGGTGATTTTGATGAAATGGCCGCCTTCGTGGCCGTCGAGTCGCTCCAGCGCCACTTCTTCTTTGGCCAGCAGGGGGGTGAGGGCGGCAATGGCGGCATCGGTGCTCTCGGCGCTTTCGAGCGAAATGGGGGCGGTGTCGAGCAGGGCGTGCAGCACGAGGCCGTCGATGATGCGGCTTTCCTGTTCGATGGTGCTGCGGGCGCGGAGGAACTGTTTGGCGGCGCGTTCCAGCTCGGCGCCTTCCAGCGTGCGGCCGCCGGAAACGATTTTGGCTTTGTCCACGGCGAGGCCGAGCAGGAATTCGTCTTTTTCCGTGTCGTCTTTCAGGTAGCGTTCCTGCTTGCCGTATTTGGCTTTATAAAGCGGGGGTTGGGCGATATAGATGTAGCCGCGTTCCACCAGCTCGGGCATTTGGCGGTAGAAGAAGGTGAGCAGCAAGGTGCGGATGTGCGCGCCGTCCACGTCAGCATCGGTCATGATGATGATGCGGTGGTAGCGCAGTTTTTCCAGATTGAATTCTTCTTTGCCGATGGACGTGCCCAGTGCGGTAATCAGCGTGGCCACTTCTTGGCTGGCGAGCATTTTTTCGAAGCGGGCTTTTTCCACGTTGAGGATTTTGCCCTTCAGCGGCAGGATGGCTTGGAATTTGCGGTCGCGGCCTTGTTTGGCGGAGCCGCCTGCGGAATCGCCCTCCACCAGATAAAGCTCGGATAATGCAGGATCTTTTTCTTGGCAGTCGGCCAGTTTGCCGGGCAGGCCGAGGCCGTCCATCACGCCTTTGCGGCGCGTGATTTCGCGCGCTTTGCGGGCAGCCTCGCGGGCGCGGGCGGCATCCACGATTTTGCTGCAAATGATTTTGGCGTCTTGCGGATTTTCTTCCAAGAATTCGTGCAGGGCTTGGCTGAGCACTTCGTTCACCACGGGGGCGATTTCGCTGGAAACCAGTTTGTCTTTTGTTTGGGAGGAGAATTTCGGGTCGGGCAGTTTCACGGAAAGCACGCACACCAAGCCTTCGCGCATATCGTCGCCGCTGGTATCCACTTTGGCTTTCTTGGCGATTTCATTGGCTTCGATGTATTGATTAATGGTGCGCGTCATCGCGGCGCGTAGGGCGGTGAGGTGGGTGCCGCCGTCGCGCTGCGGGATGTTGTTGGTGAAGCATTGCACGGATTCTTGGTAGCTGTCGTTCCACTGCATGGCGCACTCTACGGTCATGCCGTCTTTTTCGCCGATGGTGTAGAAGATTTTTTCGTGCAGGGGCTTTTTGTTGCCGGTGGTGTAGCGGACGAAACCGGCTACGCCGCCGGATTCGGCGAAGTTTTCGTGTTTGCCGTCGCGTTTGTCGAACAATTCGATTTTCACGCCGTTGTTCAAAAAGGACAGTTCGCGGATGCGCTTGGCCAGGGTTTCAAATTTGTATTGCACCACGCCGAAGGTTTCTTCGCTGGCCATGAATTGCACGCGCGTACCGTGTTTGTCGGGCGGGCAGTCGGCCACGGCTTTGAGCGGGGCAACGGTTTCGCCGCGTTTGAATTCCACGAAGTGCTCTTTGCCTTCGCGCCAGATGGTGAGTTTCAGCCAATCGGAAAGCGCGTTCACCACGCTCACGCCCACGCCGTGCAGACCGCCGGAGACTTTGTAGCTGTTGTTGTCGAATTTGCCGCCTGCGTGCAGGATGGTCATGATGACTTCGGCGGCGGAGCGGCCTTCTTTGGGGTGGATACCGGTGGGGATGCCGCGACCGTTGTCTTCAATGGTGATGGATTCGTCGGCGTTGATGCACACGGTGATGTTGTCGCAGTGGCCGGCCAGCGCTTCGTCAATGGCGTTGTCCAGCACTTCGAACACTATGTGGTGCAGGCCGGAGCCGTCTTGGGTGTCGCCGATATACATGCCGGGGCGTTTGCGCACGGCCTCCAATCCTTCGAGGACTTGGATGCTGTCGGCGCCGTATTCTTGCTGGGTTTGTTCTGTCATGGTTGTTTTGCTGTGATGAGAATGAGTTTGAGGCTACCTGAAAAATGGCAGCGCAAATTGGGATGTTTAACCGGCAGCCGATTAGGCCAGTAGGGAGGCTTGGCCGACGATTTCGCCGGCGGGTGTGCCGTGCACCACCACGGCAGTTTCCAGCCTAGCTATGAGTGCGGCGAATAATTCATCTGCTTCAACGCGAGGCAGCCAAAGCCGGCGGAAGGCTTCGGCCTCGATGCCGCCGATGATGGTGATCATCAGAAGCTTGGCCTCTTGGCAGGGCATCAAAAGCTGGCTGAAAACGGCCTGCTGCACTTCGTGCACGAATGCCTCTGCTTCTGCTTCGTTGTTGATATTGCAGGCGATAAATAGGGCTGGGGTTTCTTGGCCGTTTTCGTTTTCCAGGATTTCGTAGCTGATGTCGGCGATTTCATTTGGCATGGGGTGGTGATGACAGGTATTGTTATATTGGGAAATGATGTGAGCTCAATGCGATTTCAGGCTACCTGAAACCCAACGTCCAATTATAACACATCTGCCCAGGCCGTTTTTGCCTGAAAAAGAAAAGGCTTCCGCTTAGGAAGCCTGGTTTTCATTTGATTGCAGCAGGTAATTTTCAGGTAGACTGTTCTGCCTTTTCGCGGCGCATAGTTTGGATGCCGTGATACAGCATCACGATGATGCTCGCCCAAATCAGGCTGTGGCTCACCATGGCCACCCAATCTAAATGCTCGCCCAGCACAAACACCGAAAGCAGAAACAGCAGCGCCGGCTCCAGATAGCTCAGCATGCCGAACAGCACCACCGGCAAAAGCTCGTTGGCTGTGAGGTTGACCTGCATTGATACCGCGCCGTTGAGCCCCAAGAGTACGGCAAATAAAAGCAGAATCGGCTTGGCCTCGATCATGGCCGGGCTGGGTGAATACATCACCAGATACCAAATAACGAAAGGCAGCGCCAAAATCAAATCCAGCAAGAGTCCGAGTAGCGGCGGTACGCCTTGCCAGCGGCGCATGATGTAATAAATCGGGAAGGTGGCGAACACGGCAATGGTTACCCAAGAAAATGTGCCGCTGTTCCAGATTTCCAGCGCCACCGCCGCCGAAGCCAGCAGCACGGCAACCAGCTGCAATCGATCGAGCCGCTCGCGGAACACCATCACCCCACCCAGCATCATCGCAAGCGGAAACAGGAAGTAGCCCATCGATACGTCCACGCCCTTGCCGTTTACCGGCGCCCACATATAAAGCCAAATCTGCCCGATCATAATCGGCGCGGGCAGCAGCACCAACGCCCAGCGGCGCACATTGCCGCCGATTTCGTGCAGGAATTTGGCCGCATCGTGTTTGGCCGAAGTGAGCAGCATAATAGAGAGCGCACAGGCAAACGTGCCCACGATACGCCAGGCAAACACATCTGTGCCGCTCATCGGCCGCATCCACGGGCCGAACATAAACAGCGAGCCGAACAGAATATTGGAGACCACGGCCGCAATAATCCCCTTGGCCATTCTCGACATATACAGCCTTTCGGAATTAAAGATAGTTAACATTATAAACATCTTCTCGCCGCTTGGCACGTTTTGGCGGTGTTTGTCCAAATATCCGTAAGAAAAAGAAAATATGGCAATGAATGGCCTATCTGTGCCGTGGATAAAGGCTACCTGAAAAATTCCGGCGATGGTTTGTGTGAAGTTGGGTTAATCAAGATGAAAAAGATTTGAGTTGAGTGATTAAGACGATTTTTCAGGTAGCCTCTGCGCACTGTAAAGGCTACCTGAAAAATATCGTGGCGCTTCAGGTAGCCTCTCTTGTTGATTAAACATTGCCCGGTTTGTCTTTCTCTTGTACTCTGCTGCCTCCCTGCAATCTTGTTTAAGGAAACTGAGATGTCTGTTTATGCTAAAGCTCTTCTGACGCTGCTGCTGGCAGCCTTGTGTGCCTGCCGTGTGGATGTAGGCCGCCATGATGGCGAGGCTGCCAGCCAGGCCGCTGCCGCCGCACCTGTTTTGCAAAGCGTGGAAGTGGGCAAAACCACGGTGGATCAGATACGGGCATTGTATCCCGATGCGGTGAAGATGGAAGATGGCGAGATAATTTTCGGCAACCGGAGGCTCGGCAGCGAATCCGGTGCGGTGGAAGTGTATCAGAGCAATGTTCAGAACGGCTTCCCGTTGCGCATGTTTGCGTTCGACGGCGAGAGCAAGCTGCTGCAAATGATGATTTTGGCGCGCACGGATAATGAAGTGGCGCCCTTGGTGAAAGATTTGGAAGCCGCCGGGTTTGCACCCTATCCGCACCTGAGCGCGGAAGAATTTACCGTGCTCAACAGCGGCATATCCGTTATGGCTGAAGATCGGGAAAAGTTTTTGGCCGAAAACGGTATACAGCAGTTTAAGCGCGGCAGCCTGCTGGCTTTTGTGACGGCTAAGGGTGTTAACAACGGCAAGGCCGGAATCGTTATCGTAAATCTCGCCTACGAGCCGGAACACCGCGCCAAATGGCAGCGGCAGGAGGCCGCCAAACAGCAGGCGGGGCAGCAATAGCCTGCCGCGATTGGGTTTTATGCAAACTCTTTAATATGCGTTTTCAGGTAGCCTTCTTGCGTGAAAGGGGCTACCTGAAAAACAGCGGGCGGCATTTGTGTCCGAGTTGCGCGGGGGCGGCCTGAAAATCGGTTTTCAGGTAGCCTAAACCATGCAAACGGTCTAAACTTCCCGCTTTGTTTATTTCCAACCCGAATTCCCATGCCCGAATTGCCCGAAGTTGAAACCACCCGCCGCGGCATCCAGCCCTATATGCAGGGCAAAACCGTGGCCGGGGTGGTGGTGCGCCAGCCGAAGTTGCGTTGGCCGGTGCCGCCGGATTTGGCGCGGCAGTTGGTCGGCAGCCGCATTGTGCACATCCGCCGCCGCGCCAAGTATTTGCTGTTTGAATTTGCCCACGGCGTGATGCTGCTGCATTTGGGCATGTCCGGCAGCCTGCGCGTGTATCCCGACGGCAGCGCGCCGCCGCCGGAAAAGCACGACCACTTCGACATCGTTACCGACGACCAAACCGTGCTGCGCCTGCGCGACCCGCGCCGTTTCGGCGCGGTGCTGTGGTTTGCCGGGCCGGCGGAGCAGCACCCGCTGTTGCAGCATCTGGGCCCCGAGCCGCTGCAGGACGAATTTACCGCAGGCTACCTGAAAACCGCGTTCTCGCGCCGCAAAAGCGCCGTCAAAACCGCGCTGATGGATAACAAAATCGTGGTGGGCGTGGGCAATATTTATGCCAACGAGGCGCTGTTTGCCGCCGGCATCCTGCCCACCCGCCGCGCCGACCGCGTATCCGCCGAAGAGTGCCGACGCCTGGTGGCGGAAATCCGCAGCGTGTTGCAGCGTGCCTTGAAGGCGGGCGGCAGCAGCCTGCGCGATTTTCTGCACAGCGACGGGCAAAGCGGCTATTTCCAGCAGCAATATCAGGTATATGGCCGCGAGGGCGAACCCTGCCGCCAGTGCGGCACGCCGATTGCGCGGCAGACCATCGGCCAGCGCAGCAGTTTCTACTGCCCGCAATGCCAGCGTTGAGGCCGTTTCCGGCAGCCTTTGGTTTTTCAGGTAGCCTTTTAAAATCCGACCGACAAACGAAACAAACACATGAACACACCATCCACCTCCGTCTTCACCCGCCTCTTCCGCATCCTGCACCTGCTGTTTTGGTTTTTCATCACCGCCTACCGCCTGTTCCGCCTGCGCGAATACAACCAGCACAGCAAAGACGTGATGCAAGACTTGGCGCGCAGTATGTTGAAAGTATTGCACATCCGTATCGAAGCCAATCCGAACAACCCGCCTTTCCCGCCCGTGTTCCTCGGCGCGGCGAACCACGTTTCCTGGCTCGATCCGATGATTCTGATGGCCATGTATCCCACCGTGTTCATCGCCAAGCGCGAAATCCGCTCTTGGCCGGTGGTGGGCGCGGTGGTGGCGCGTACCGGCGCGGTGTTCATCAACCGCAACAGCCGCAGCGATGTAGCGCCGGTAAACGAAGCCATCGTGCGCTCGCTCACGGCCGGGCACAGCGTGTCGTTCTTTCCCGAAGCCAAAGCCTCGGACGGCGTGGCGCTGCTGCCGTTTAAAGCCGCGCTGTTCCAATCCGCGCTAGACAGCGGCCTGCCCGCCGTGGCCGTGGCGCTGCGCTATTGCGACCGTGCCGGCCGCCGCACCACCGCCCCCGCTTATGCCGGCAATACCAGCCTCCTTACCGCGCTGTGGCGCATCGTCTCCATGCCCGAAATCATCGTCCGCGCAGACTGCTCCGAGCCGCTCACCCTGAACGCCGAAGAAGCCGCCGACCCATCCGCCCGCTTCCTGCTCAAAGACAAGGCCGAGGCTTTCATCAGCGCGATTGTGAACGGGGAAGACAAAGGCGCTTGAGCGCGTTTGCCCGAATTAAAGGCTACCTGAAAACGAGTCAAGCGAGTTTTCAGGTAGCCTTTTTTTATGCGGCAGATAGGTTTTTCCATTCACTATATTGAGTATATTCAGTATAATGCGCGGTTTTTCTCTATATGCAAACGCAGTTGGGCAGCAATTTGCAAAGTCTGCAACAATTAAGGAATATCGCAATGAACAAAACGTACAAAACTGTTTACAACGCCGTGAGCGGCACTTGGACGGCCGTTTCCGAGCTGGCCAAATCACAAGGCAAAAACACCACGCGGGCCGCTGCCGCTTTAGTGCTGCTGGCGGTTTCTCCCGCTTGGGGCGCACCAAATACCGGCACGACTACAGCGGGCGGTAATGCTATGCCATCTGGCCCAGACTATAAATTTTGTTATTACGACGACAACAGCAAAAACGTGGTTTGTGGCGATGCCACTACTACAGCGGCCGATATTGTAGGCGGCAATAAGCCCGGCAAATCTGTAGCCATCGGCTTATCGGCCAAAACGGCGGGCGAGAGCAATGTGGCTTTGGGTGCGAACTCTTCCGCTTCCAGCACGTCCGGCTTGGCTATCGGTGCAGACAGCAAAGCGCATCATAATCAAACGGTTGCTATTGGCGAACGTGCCAATGCGCTGGGTGAGGCAGATATCGCCATTGGCAAAGCGGCCGGTGAAAACGCCAACAGCACAGGGCGTAATATTGCCGTGGGAGAGGGTGCGGTAAAAGATGCGGTGTTGGCCAATAATGTGATCGGTATCGGTACCGGCGCGGCGCAGAAAATTAGCGGCCAGCACGTTATTGCCATCGGTACGGATGCCAACCAGGGTGTGTCCGGTGTAAACCAAGTGGTGGCCATCGGCTATAAAAGCTCCGCTGTAACATCACAGTCGGTTGCCATCGGCACAGCGGCTTCCGCTAAGCAAATCGGCGCATTGGCTTTGGGCAACAGCAGCAATGCGGCCACTGAGAGCTCAGTGGCAGTAGGCCGCTTCTCGCAAGCTTCCGGTGCAAACTCCATTGCCGTTGGCGGCGGCCGCAGCGCTGCGCAGTCGGCACAGGCAGGGGGTACGTATTCCATCGCTGTCGGCGCGGGTGCAGAAGCGACACACGCACAATCAATCGCCATGGGCTGGAATGCTGGTGCGAAATCTATCGGCACTGTGGCGGTAGGTGACACGGCACAGGCTTCAAAATTGTATGCGATTGCCATCGGTAACAAAGCAGAGGCATCGGGTGAGAAATCTGTTGTGATTGGCTCGAACGAAACGGCCACCAATATTGCCAAAGCCACCGGCAGACAGTCTGTGGCCATCGGCTGGACGGCCCAGGCAACAGGGTTTACCCAAGCAGTGGCCATCGGCCCGGATGCACAAGCATTGGGCGGACAATCCACTTCCATCGGTAACAACACCCGCGCCAGGGGCAATTCTTCCATCGCGATCGGCAGCGATGATTGGGATTTAGCCAAAGCCCAAGTGGACGCGGATTATCTACGGCTGACCGGCACGTCAATGAGCACCGGTTATCAAAGCACAGAGGCGGCTGAAGCCGCGATTGCCGTGGGTGTGAAAGCCCAAGCCACAGGCGCACTTTCCACTGCTTTCGGCCCGGGGGCGCAGGCCACAAAAGTAGGCGCATCTGCATTCGGTGTGGGTGCGGAAGCCGACAAAGACAAAGCCGTAGCCATCGGCGCAGGTTCGCGCACAAGCACCATCGCAACCCCAGTAACCAGCGCTACCGTGAACGGCGTGACCTACAGCGGTTTTGCCGGTGCCACCAATATTACGGATGGTTCGCAGGTTTCCATCGGTACGGCAGGCTACGAGCGCCAAATCAAACATGTTGCCCCAGGTGAAATTTCTGCCACGTCCACCGATGCCATCAACGGCAGCCAGCTTTATCACGTTGCCGCCCAAGCCGCCAATCCGCTCAAGTTTGACGGCGACAGCGGCACCACCGTTGAGCGCAAGCTCGGCACCACGCTCAACGTGAAAGGCGGCGCCACCGGTACGCTCACCGACAACAACATCGGCGTGGTGGCAGACAAGGCCAGCAACACATTGCGCCTCAAGCTCGCGCAAAACGTGGATTTAGGCAATGCAGGCAGCCTGAAAACCGGTAATACCACCGTGAACAACAACGGCCTGACCATCGCCAATGGCCCGAGCGTGACCAACACTGGTGTTGACGCAGGCAACAAACAAATCACCAACGTCGCCAGCGGCGGCAACACCGACAGCAATGCCGCCAATATCGGCGATGTGAAACGCATAACCAACCAACTTTCCACCAACATCCAAGCGGCGAAAACCGAAGTGGTGGCGGGCGACAACATTCAGGTAACCCATTCTCCAGGCGGTAATGGTCAAACCATTTACACCGTCAAAACCGTTGCCAACCCGACGTTTACCAGCGTGACCGCCGGTGGCAACACGCTGAACAACACGCCGATAACGGTAAACGGCAACACGGTAACCAACGTGAACAGCGCCATCAACCAAACCGCCGCCCAAGCCTTCAATCCGCTCAAGTTTGACGGCGACAGCGGCACCACCGTTGAGCGCAAGCTCGGCACCACGCTCAACATAAAAGGCGGCGCCACCGGCACGCTCACCGACAACAACATCGGCGTGGTGGCCGATAACGCCAGCAACACATTGCGCCTCAAGCTCGCGCAAAACGTGGATTTGGGCAATGCAGGCAGCCTAAAAACCGGCAATACCACCGTGAACAACAACGGCCTGACCATTGCCAACGGCCCGAGCGTGACCAACAACGGCATTAACGCAGGCAACAAGCAGATTAGTAATGTGGCCGACGGCACCAACCCCACCGATGCCGTGAACGTGCGCCAACTGCAGGCAGCCATGAATGGTGGCAGCAATGCCAACCAAAACCTGATCCAGCAGGTAAACAACAACCTGAATCAGCGTATCGACAAGCTGGAGGACAACAGCAACGCCGGCATCGCAGGCGGCATCGCGCAAAGCTCCATTCCGCAGGTAACCCGCGCCGGCGCGTCCGGTATCGGCGTAGGCACCGGCTACTACGGCGGCCAATCTGCGATTGCCGTGGGTGTGTCGTCTATCAGCGACGGCGGCAACTGGATTGTGAAAGGCTCGTTCTCCGTCAATTCCCAAGGCCGCACCGGCGTTGGCGCGGGCGCGCTGTATCAGTGGTAAAAAACAGCTGTATGTCTTGAAAAAAGGCTACCTGAAAGCCGGCTTCGCAAAAACTGCGCGGCACGGCATGTTCAGGTAGCCTTTTTGGGGCAGGGCAGGCAGAATGGCCGCATTGTCTTTTGCCGATAATCAAGCCATCTCCCCCGCGGGCTGTTGCAAACGTTATGCCAAAGAAAATATGCCGCCTATCCTCAAATCTTGGTTGAAAACCATCCTGCTGCCGCACCTATGCACTTTGCTGCTGATGGTGCTGATTATTTTGCCGCACACCATGACCATGCTGCGGCATGGAGAAATAGGATTGCTCGAAGCATTTGCCGTGCTACTTGCGCAGCTGCCGCTTTGGCTGCTCGGCGCTACGCTGGGCTGGTATGGCGTGCTCATTTTTCCGAACGTGCCGCCCGAATACACCATTGCCGTGTTGTCGGCGATAGCTGCCATGCTGATTGCAGGCTACCTGAAAAGGCATAGCGCCACAGGCAGATGCCTGGTTTCGCTCGCATTGTGGCTGTGGACTGCCTACGGTTTTCTGATGCTGGGTTTGCAAGGATAAGCACAGCAGCGTGAATACCCGACTGCGCAGGAAGATATTTCAGGTAGCCTGCCCCCATTCTATCCGCATCACACAGGAGAATCCCCCCAATGAACCACCAAACCATTATGCAGAACGCCGAAGCGCGCCGTTCCGTGTACGCGCTTAACCGTAACCTGCCCCTGCCGCCCGAAGAAATCGCCGCCATCGTCCGCCACGCGCTGAAATACAGCCCCTCGCCGTTCAACTCCCACTCCGTCCGCCTGCTCGTCCTGTTCGGCGCTGAACATGAAAAATTGTGGGACATTGCCGCTGAAGTGCTGCAGGCCGCCGCGCCGCCCGAAACCTTCGCCAAACAGACTGCGCCCAAACTCGCCGCCTTCCGCGCCGCCGCAGGCAGCATCCTGTTTTACCAAGACACGGACGTGGTTTCAGACTTGCAGCAGCGCATGCCGCTTTACGCCGACACCTTCCCCGTGTCCGCCGACAAAGAATTCGCCATGATGCAGTACGCGATTTGGACAACCTTCGCTGCCGCCGGAATCGGAGCGAACATCCAGCATTACAACCCGCTGATTGACGAAGCCGTCGCCCGAACGTGGCAGATTCCCGCTCACTGGCGGCTGCGCAGCCAAATGGTGTTCGGCGGCATTGCCGCCCCCGCCGCTGAACGCGAATACGCCCCCACTGAACCGCGCCTGCGGATTTGCGGGCTGGATTGAGAAAACATACCGCCGGTTTTTCAGGTAGCCTCTTGCCATCGCAAAGGCTACCTGAAAACGAAACGGCGGATTATTGGCATAGGCATATATAGTGAATTAACAAAAACCAGTACAGCGTTGCCTTACCGTACTATAGTCAATTAAAAACAAAATAGGACAGTAACGCATCGTCAAATCGGGCGTAATCAGACAATACGGTTCGAAGATACCGCTTAATATTCGCCCACACCTTCTCAATCGGATTGAGCTCAGGTGAATAGGGTGCAAGAGGCAATACCTTATGTCCCAATTTTTCCGCCATTTCCCGTAAGACACCTATACGGTGAAATCGTGCATTATCTAAAATAATCACCGATTTTTGAGTCAATGCGGGCAGTAGGCATTGCTGAAACCACGCTTCAAAAAAGACTCCGGTCATCGTATTTTGATAAACCATCGGAGCAA